>CBDCYS010000067.1:0-167352 GCA_965224215.1 Bryobacterales bacterium
TGTGAACGACAGGAAGTTCGAGAGCAGTCCAGCTAGCCCGCAGCTCAGCGCGCCGCAGTTCTGAGAACGACACAAGGACGACGATAGCTCTTTCTCCCTTCGACAGTGCTAAACTGAACACTTGCTCTGAGGGGCGCTGTGAAACCTGAATTATGCACTGCGGCGTGGACCTGAGGAGGGCTGAGCCGCAAGGGACCATTGGGGACCCCCTAAAACATGGGGTAAAAAGGTCGGCTGGCAAAGATTCCAGCTTCGCCAGCCAACCCCAAGGAAGTCACCCACATGGTTACCAGACGAAAACAGCATAGCTCCCAAAGGCCCGTCCAACAAGGCCCAGCCGTGACGGCCTCGCGGCCCAATAAAATCGGGGCTTCGACGCCTTACCACTTCCGCGGCAGGAAGCCGACTCCCTACGGCGGCTTGCTGCCGGTGGTCGGGAGGGCGCTGATCTGAGAGCCTGGCTATGCGCTATGCATAAAATTTTATGCACTAGCCGTAACGCACTGGAAACACGTCACTTCCGAGCGAGGTTTTGACGACGCGGATTCTGGGCGGGAAGGGAAACCGGCCACGGAGAAGCCAAAAGATCAGTTGCCGAGCTACCACCTCACGACGACCGCCAACCCGCTACGAACGCAGCCACACTCGCAAAGTGAATCTGTGCATAATTCAGGTGAAACAGTTGCCAATCCCAGTGGTGATGCGTCAAACGCGCATCTTCGAGTTCAGCGACTGGAAAGGCTCAGTTCATTTCGAGCTAGAATGCGGGCGGCAGGGTGTGACGATCTCCTGCCGATCCCTTTTTGATCGTAGCACCGGAGAAGGCCAAACCTGGCATTCGAGGCCTTTCTCCACAGATGCGTTCACATAGGCTCTTGAAACATTGGCTCGTGATGGACAGTGTTACTTGAACACATATGGCCAAAGACTTGATATTTGGCGTCATGATTCAAAGCAGTTCTCATTCCAGCTAGATAAAGGAGACTTTGCGGGTCACTTCTTGCTGGTCGCAATCCCTTTTGATCCGCAACTTGTAAGAGAAAGGCTCCAAGACTCCGATCACTGCTAGCATCCTCACGGGTGTGGGCCAACTCCCTGAGCTCGCGAGCCGGATACGTCGACCATGACCACCAAAAGTAACTTAGATCTGGATTGGGAAATCTTTCGGGCGTACGATATACGAGGACTCTATCCATCCCAGGTGAATGAAGATTTCTTTTACCACATCGCCCGCGGGTACGCACACGTTTTCAAACCTGATACGGTTGCTGTCGGCATGGACCCACGAGAATCGTCCCCGTCACTTAAAGGAGCGATCGTAAGGGGGCTCCTGAAATCCGGTGTCAATGTGGTTGACTTTGGGGAAATCACTACTGACATGCTGTACTTCGCCGTGGGGCACTTTGGCTACTCAGGTGGCCTTGTCGTCTCGGCGTCCCACAACCCCGCCGGTTACAACGGCCTGAAGCTCGTTGGTGAAAGCGCGGCCGCCATATCTTCCGACAGCGGGCTCTTTCGTCTTCGCGACGCACTCAAGGCAGGGGTCCCGGAGCCTGGGTCCTCGCGGAAGGCAGGCAGCTACAGCGAGAAAAAGTTGCAATCCATCTACGTCGACCATATATTGAAATTCGTCGATCCCGCAGTGATTCGCAGCACCACCGTCGTTGCAAACGGCAACTTCGGTTTCGTGGCTCGTCCAGTACAAGAGATCGTTTCCAAGATTGGTGTTGAGATCATCCCGCTAAACTTCGAGCCTGACGGCACTTTCCCGAAAGGCCCACCTAATCCAATGCTGGCTGAGAATCGTATCGAGACTGCGGAAACATTGCGTAACTCTTCAGCCGAATTCGCTGTCATGTGGGACGCAGACGCCGATCGGGTCATGTTCCTTGATGAACACGCAGACGTGGTATACGGGGTTTACCTCAACGCCTTGCTAGCCCACATCATGCTGGAAAAGCATGGGCCGAACAACACCGTCATTTTTGACCCTAGGGTCACTTGGCCGATCCGTCGTGTGATCAGTGAGGCAGGCGCACACGCGGCATTAAACAAGAGCGGTCACGCATTCATCAAGGACCGAATGAGAAAAGAACACGCGCTCTATGGAGGGGAGCTAAGTGGCCATTACTACTTTCGGGACAACTACTATTCCGACAACGGCATAATTCCTTTCCTCCTGGTTCTAGAACGACTATCCACTACTGGATCAGCAATGAGTGATCTTTTTGCGCCTTTTCGGGCAGGGCACTTCATGTCTGGCGAAATGAACTACGAAGTCCCTGGAAGAATAGAGCAAATTCTTGGAGACATTCGGAAGCGATATCACTCGGCCGGGGAGGAGGACTTCACAGACGGCTATTCTGTGGAATGTGAGGCCTGGAGGTTCAACATTCGCCCGTCAAATACCGAGCCTCTACTGAGACTGAATATCGAGGCCAGAAACTCTGATTCTGTCAGATCACTGCGTAGTGACTTGGAAAGCATGATTAGTACTGGGCAGAGCTAAACGTACCAGACTCTATTCAGGAAGTTATTGAGCCTCGCATAGTAAACCTTCAATCGATGCAAGGAGAAGATTGCTTCCAGAAGCCGCTCTATGACACCTGAATTATGCACTGCCGGTGCACCTGGTGAGGACTGAGCCGCCAGGAACCATTTGGGGACCCCCGAAAACATGGGGTAAAAAGGTAGGCTGGCAAAGATTTCAGCTTCGCCAGTCAACCCCAAGGAGGTCACCCAAATGGTTACCAAACGAAAACAGCATAGCTCCCGAAGGCCCGTCAAACAAGGCCCCGGCGCGAGGGCCCCGCGGCCCAATAAAATCGGGGCTGCCACGCCCTATCACTTCCGTGGCAAGAATCTGACTCCCTACGGCGGCTTGCTGCCCGTCGCCACCCTGCTCGAAAAACTCGGCTTCCAAGCGCTGCTGGAAGAAACCCTCACGACCAAACGGATCACCCGAGCCATGAGCCCCTACCAGTTCGTGCTGGCCCTCGTGCTCGGCCTCTATGTCGGCTTTGCGCGGCTCAACCAACTCCGCTTCATCGCTCGCGACCCCATCCTGACCGGCATCTTGCAAGTGACGCGTCTGCCGCCGCAGTCCACGCTGTGGCGCTTTCTGGCCTCGCTGCACCTCAACGTGGCGAAGCAGATCCTTTCCATTCAGCGCCAGCTGCGGGAACGAGTCTGGGCCGCGGCCCACGTGAAGTTGGAGACGGTGACGCTGGACACCGACACCACCGTGCATACCCTCTACGGCCGCCAGATGGGCGGGCGCAAGAGCTACAACCCCAAGAACAAGGGCAGGCGCAGCTACCAGCCGATACTGACCTTCCTGGCCGAGACGCGCGAATACCTGATGGGCGGGTTGCGCAACGGCGACCGGCCCACGGGCCGACAGATCGCCGCCCACCTCGAGAGCGCTTTCCGGACTTTGCCGGGCGGCGTGAAGAAAATCCTGGCGCGGGCCGATTCCGGCTTTTATTGCTGGGAGGCGGTGGAGGCCTATGAAAAGGCAGCTTGTCAGTTCGTCATCGTGGCGCGCAAAACGCGGCGCCTGGTCGAGCGCTTGCCGCAAGCAGAATGGAAACCCTCCCCCCGCTCCGACGCGGACGCGGAATGCGAATTCCTCTACCAACCGCAAGGCTGGGCGCGGGCCTGCCGTTTCCTGGCGCTGCGTTACGAAAACGAGCCCAAGGCCGGCGCGGCCGAGCAATACCAGTTGTTCGCCACCAGCGCTTACACCTACCGCGTGTTTGTCACCAATCTGGCCGAGCCGATCGCGGCGGTGGTGTGGTTTTACAATCAGCGCGCCGGAGCCGAGAACCTGATCAAGGAGGCCAACAACGACGCCGGGCTGGCGGCCCATCCCTCGCGCCGCTTTGACATGAACCGCAATCACTTTCAGTTGGCCATGCTGGCCTACAATCTCAACTGCTGGCTGCTGCTGTTCAACCGCGAAGCCCAGGCCAGCGTGGAGACGCTGCGGCACACCACCCTGGCGACGGCGCGGCTGCGTTTTCTGTTCGTGGCGGCCAAGATCTGGCGGCACGCCGGCAGAACGGGTGTCAGCTACAGCGATCATTATCAGGAAAAGGGCCTGTTTGAACGGCTGATGCGACGGCTGCGGGCGATGGGGCCGCCGGGATCGAGCTTGGCGCCGGTGGTGGAGGGTGCGCTGAGCTGAGGGGCACTCCATGCATAAAATTTCATGCACTCGCCGCAACGTACTGGGAACACGCCGCTTGCCAGCCCGCTTTTGCCCTGCCGGGATCAGGAGGCGGCTCAAACGGGGAGGGAAACAGCAGAAAAGACGACTTGCGAAATCACTGAGTTGACACGAGTGCCGCTATCGCCACAACTCCATCGACGATGGCTACGCCGAATCTGTGCATAATTCAGGTGACATCTACCCCATGCAAATCATGGAGGGCGATGTCATCCGCGCGATTCGCGACAGCAGCTGCGGGCGGTGCTCCGTCCCTTCGGCACGGAGCCAAAGAACAAGGTCTACATCGAAAAGCCCCGGACGGACAGCTCGACCCGGACGGCGTCCAAACCTGGATCAACTCCGAACTCAAGAACTACGGCGCGGACGCCCGTCTGCTCGTGACCCGGGCGTTTCGGTCCCGGCTCTCAGCCAGCCGGCAAGATGAGCCTGAGAAGGGATCGACCTACGCCCTGCAAGAAAAGCTATTCTTTAGCTAATTCCGGCAGAGAACAGTTCGAGAGGAGGCGATCATGGCCCACTGCACTGTGTGCGAGCAGTACCACCCCTTCGCCTTGACTGGGCTGATCACATGCGATGGATGCCAGACCGAGTTGGAGATTGCTAAGTCTACGATTGCGGCGGCGATCGTGATTCCCCTGTTCGTCATCGTGCCGGGGGCAGTATTGCCCAAGCCTTTGATTGGGGAAGGCGGCATCATCGCCCCCGCTCTGGTTGTTGGTCAACTACTGCCGCTCATCATGTTCAAGCTCTTTTTCAAGCTTGAGGCAAGGGGAACGAGTTTGCAGCTAAGCGACCCGCGCCGAGACTAAGACTTGGGGCGGGCTGTCGGCACGGGAAGACTCGTTTCGCGCGGTCGCAGGCACACGAGCATCATGCTGAAACGAATTGTACGGCGTCGGCGATTTCAAGATAAGACTTACCAAAAGGGAGGGTGCAGCACAAAGGACACGGAGAGCTAGGAAATAAATGTTGCTGTGACCGCCGCCTACTGCCGGCGAAGCATTCCCATGGGGATAGGCGACAGCGTAATCATCGCAACCCGCGGAGACACCGTCTCTCGGACCGAACGAATCGTCTCGATCGTTCCATAGAGGATCAAGCCCCACGTGTCGTCGTTGCCCGAGACGGTAACACGGCTGATCAAAGAAGACTCACCATTTTCTCCGAGGAAGCCTATGCCGCCGCGCTCCAGCCTAGAGTCTCTCCAGTAGTCGACGCCCCAACCGTTGACCAGGGTGGTCATCTGCGATTCACGCAACCCGGACCGAAATGCGGTTAAAGTCTTCCGCGTTGGGGAGGTGACCCGGGACAGGGATGGTCACCTTGGCTGCGGCGGCGGTCTCGATGCCGTCAATGACTGCGTATCGCTGCAGTTCATATAGGGTCGCGGACCGGCGGCCCACGGTTTCGACCAGCTTGAAGGCGTAGTAATTTTGCATGTCCTTGGCACGGACCACCCAGCCGACGGCGCCTTTTTCGATTTTCGCGTCGAAATCCATCCGATAGCTTGCCAGGTTCAGCGTGTCCTTATGCAGCGCCATCCCGCTCACTCGAAGCAACCCGCCGGGGTCAAAAGTCATCGAGCCTTCGCTGACCCAGGCGTCGGCTCCCTGTTCGAAGTCGTCAACAATAAAGAAGGCCGCTCGTTCCCTGATTGGCCTTGTCGCCGTATTGATCGCAACTGCGATTCTGTCTCTCGCCTGCGCAATGTGGTCGCTGAACCAATCCCGCCACGGAACATCCAGCGTGCTGACAAATATCAATACCATCGCAACAGCCATCGCCTGAGAAAAACGCCGGCTTCGGAAGAAGGCTTGGATAGCTCGCCAGCTGGGGTGGGAACTGTTCCCTGCGTAGTCGCGAAGCACGATCGGCGAATCGTAGAACGGATCGTCTTCCAGTTCCGGCCTGGCCGAAACCTGCAGATCGGACTCCACCGTCGGCCCAAGGTTCGATACGTCCCCGGCCAAGGGCCACAATGTGGCAGCGGAATCAGTCTCCAACCCGGTCTTGTTCAGAGGGCCTGGATGAGCTGTTGGCTGGATCACTCCGATGCCGTTCGCGAGAGCCTCGATGGGCTGATGGGCCAGCGGACTCAGCGCCTCAGACCGAACACCCTCGAAATCTACGCTCGCCAGGTCGGCATGCTTTAGCAGATCGGCGCGCAAGAGCTGCCGCGCCTTAAGCTGAGTGGCCAAAACGACCGAAGGCTTCGATTGAATCAGGTCAAGCTGAAATACAGAGATCGGCTTAGGCGCGCCGACAGAACCAACCGGCTCCATGCTGACCAGAGTTTGAATTTCTTGGAAGCGATAGCGGCGGCGGCGGCGTCCACCGTTCACCGCAACTTTGCCAGAATTGTTAGGGCCGATCTTCGGCGCGGAGTTGAGGATAGCCCCAGGTACACCACCTGGGCCCTGGCCGCTGAACGCCTTGTACTCTTGACCTTCCATTGTGCGCTTGGTTGCGATTCGCGGACCCGAACTAATCCCCGATTTCCGATTTTAGGGAGAGCCTACACCAGCGTCCTAAGCGATCATAGTATTAGTCGCTAACCCCGATCAATCAGTGATTACCCGTAGGCCGTACCAGTACTTTAGTGAGAGTACCTCCTGGATAGATAGGGACGCCATCGTACCTATTTTGAGTTTTTCGGTCCAGGCGATGGCGAATAATTCTTGCATCGAAGGCTCTCAGGAACGACCTTCCTTGGGGGATGTTGGGTGTCAACAAAATTGAGCCGAACTTAGGATATAGAAGCCTTGGTCCGAAGGCACTTTGTCTTTACCTGCAATCATATCGGCCCAGTTTACCGCTGTCGGGCCTTCGCGGTGAGATTCTCGAACAGGAAAACGCCCCCTTTTCCTGCCACCACGAAATCAAGGTCCCCATCTTTGTCGATATCGGTCACAGGAATCTGCATCCCGGTCCCGGCGCGGCCGCCGTACTGAATCACGTGGCGCCCCCATTCAGATTTTGTCCCTACGACTACGTTTTCATACCAGTACAATCCTAGAGGCTCACGCCCGCCTGGGTCGTGGCCGTTATGGGCGAAGAAGCGCTTGCCGGTAGCTCGAGTCGGCCATTGCCCGTCAGGTCTGTTATCGTCATTGCGTGCGCCTGAGACCAGGCGTCGTCGATCATTTTCTTTTCCCAGGCGCGTGAACCATCTCCCTTTTGGGTCTGCTTCATCCAAAAAACACCATAGTCGTGGGCCATACTCGTGACGATGTCATTGACGCCGTCCCGGTCGACATCTTGGACGTAGATGAACCCGGTGGCCCCGGCGTCAAAGTCATCGTGATGTTCCCACGGCACTTTGCGAGGATTCTTGGGAGCCTGCAGCCAGCCTTTCGGCGTCAGGATGTCGTTGCGGCCATCTCCGTTGACATCACCCGCACCAATTCCGTGACCGTAACTACTACCGCTGACCTCGTGCTTCACCCACTTCGCCGCGGCCCCTTTTCCCTGGATCTCGAACCATGCCGTCGTCGCGCTAGGTCCCGCCATCTGAGGCAGTAACTCTCGAGCCTCGCCATCGTTGTCGATATCCACGAGGAAAGCGAACTCAATATTGGCGCCCTCGTCGATGAGATGCTCTTCCCAAGCGCCGACACCCTTACCGGGGTTCTCAAACCAAGCGATCCGTTTCGAACCCCATGAAACTCCAACGATGTCGATCGAGCCGTTGCCATTAACATCAATCGGCAAATCACTGAAGTTGTCAATGTAGTTGTTAAAAAAGTGAAACGATCGGAACCGATGCTTGGTCCACTTCGGTCCCTCGTACCAGTTTTCCCCGGCGATGATGTCCGCATCGCCGTCGCCGTTCACATCCGCAACCGCGCACGTTTCGTTACGGCCCAAGGCGATCGTGTGCTCCCGAAACGGGATTTCATCCGCGACCTGAGCCAGTGCCGACGCCGTCATCGCGCCCGCCAGTACAAACCGAGTCAAACCATTCAGAACGTTATCCAGCACAAAATGTAGCACCAATACCTCTCAGCGGCACACCCTATTCCGCGTACGACGCCCTCATTTGTGGCGACGTGTCGCAGGGAAGCCTAAACTCGGGAAATTCAATCTGACGAAAACTCGCATGCGTTCCGCGGACCCGACCCGCGGCTCATTTTGGAGAACGCGGCGATCAAGCCTGGGGTTGCTTCGCGCAATGCGTCTCGTAGGCCTGTTTGAGCGCCAGCGAAATCTGGTTTGGATCACGGCCTTCGATCTGGTGCCGATGTAGCATGTAAACCGGTTTCCCGTCCTGGAAAAGCGCCACAGATGGAGAGGATGGCGGATATTCGGAGAGAATGTTGCGAAGGTGCTCCACGGCCGCGATGTCCCCGCCGGCGAAGACCGTGGCAACCTTGCTGGGACGCGGCTCCGACTCGAGCGATTTCAACACCCCGGGCCGGGCGGATCCAGCCGCGCACCCGCAAACTGAATTGACGACCATCAGGACGGTCCCGCTGCCAGGACTCAAAAGCTGATCCACCTCTTCGGGCGTGCGCGTTTCAATGACGCCGTTTTGCGAAAGCTCCGCTCTCATCGGCGCGGTGAATTGTTCGGGATAGGCCATAGTTTTCTGGTTCCTCTACCCGTTATCTTACCAATGATGGTCTCCCCGCGACGACCTTGCGACCACTTGACTCCCCTCCGTAGTCGAGTGCTTGGACAGCGCTGTCAAGGTACGAATTTGCAAGAATCTAGCGATGCAGACAAAAATGCTTCCAGCCGCTCACGACTGCCTCGCTCCCGACGGCTCCGAGATTCGGTTGCTGGCCGCGACCGAACGCGGGAGTTCGGTGCACTGCACGCTTCCGCCGGGGATGGTGTCGCTGGCGGTGGCTCATCACAGCGTTGAGGAGATTTGGTATTTTCTCCAAGGCCGGGGTCAGCTTTGGCCCAAACTGGGACAGCAAGAAAAAGTTGTCGACGTCTCCCGGGGCGTAAGCGTCACCATCCCGACCGGCGCTCATTTTCAGTTCCGTAATGCCGGAGCCGAGCCTTTGCAGTTCGTGCTGACGACGATGCCCCCTTGGCCCGGGGAAGAAGAAGCCTACCGCGTCAAAGATCACTGGAAAGTGGTCGGATAGGCTGCCGAAATCGGTGTGCGAAGCCTGCCTGCGGAATGGCGATATCGAGGCCCAAATAGTAAAGAGCCGGTATGACGGCCTGCTCGTCAAGCCGGAGAGCTTGCGCCATGGGGCGCGCTTGACGAGCTGGCGCCCGGCGCCTGTGCAACGAGCTGGCTGCTGGCGCTGGCCGGCTCAACCAATCGCGCCGATTCAAGATGATAGGGTATTTCCATGGCGTTGCCCCGCGTGCCGAAGTGGATCGGCTGGTCGCTGCTGGGGGTGTGGGCTTACATCGTGCTAGCTTTTTTCGGTCGACAGGCGGTCTTTCATCCATCGAAATACCCCGAAGGGCTTTGGGAGATGAAAGACCAGTGGGGGGCAGAGGATGTGTGGCTCGACGCGTCCGACGGGGTCCGCATTCATGGCTGGATGATTCCTTCTCGGCAGCCCGGCCAGCACGTCACTCTCTACCTGCATGGCAACGCGGGCAACTTAACCCATCGCGTGGATCATATTCAGGCACTACGCGAAATCGGGACAGCGCTGCTGATCATCGACTATCGCGGCTACGGCAAGAGTGAAGGCAAACCTACCGAAGACGGATGCTACCGCGATGCAGAAGCCGCCTACGAATACTTGCTACAGCACGGGTATTCTGCAGCCCGGATCATTCTCTACGGTGAGTCCCTGGGGACAGCAATGGCCACCGAGCTAGCATCCCGGCGGCCTTGCGGCGGAGTGATCTTGGAGGCCCCCTTTCCGTCGGCAAAGGCGGTTGCGGCCACGGTGTTGCCGGTGCTGGGTCCGCTGGTCGTTTCGGGGCTTGATACCGCTAAGAAGATCGGCCAAGTTGAGGCGCCGGTCTTGATCATTCACGGCACCCGAGATCAGGTCATTGACTACAAGCTGGGCCGCCAAGTTTTTGAGGCGGCTAGCGAGCCAAAACAGTTCTGGACCGTGGAGGGGGCGCACCATAGCGACATCGTTTACACCGCTGGCCCGGAGTATATAGCGCGGCTGCGGAAGTTTTATGGGGATGCGCTGTAAGGTTGCGTCCGAACTGAGATTGCTGCTTAGGCTGGCTTTTTCGGTGGGACGTTTTCGCTGGCCAGATTCAAAAGTAGCCGCAGCACCCGGTTCACTGAGGCCGAATCCGGAAAGACCTTTGCTAAATCGGGCTCTAGGAAAATCACGTTGGTTCCAGCCTTGTAATCTTCGTAATGCTTCCCGCGCACACCGCCGGTGAAATCGTACTCCGGCAGCATGTCCTCCTCGTGTTCAGTGTTGGGGTTTTGATTCATATTGTCTGCGCTCGGTGTGCGTCACCAGCAAGCAGCGACCAGCCTCGGAAAGACCGACACTCACGAATCGCGGCTCGGAAGCAGAATGCACCGGATCCGAAACTGTCAGTTCGAGCGGGTCGCCGAATACCGTCATCGCCTCCAAGAAGCTGACGTCATGCTTGGCCAAGTTCGAAGATGCCTTGCCGACATCCCATTCGAACTCCACCACCTAATCTTACCCTAGGTTTCTCGATCGAGACCCCAAAAACAACGATGTGCCTGGCTGCCCGGCTGAATCAACTACCCAGTGTGAAAAAATGGTTCTCATGCCAGGACCACTCGAGGGTATCCGCGTCATTGATTTCGGCCGCTTCATCGGCGGACCCTACTGCGCGATGCTGCTAGGTGATATGGGCGCGGAAGTGATCCGTGTCGATCGCCGCGGCGGCAGCGAAGACCGCTATATAGGCCCGATCTGCGAGAGCGGCGAAGGCGGCATGTTCTTGTCGATCAATCGAAACAAGCGGGGCCTTACGCTTGATCCGGGCAAGCCGGGCGCGGACGAGGTGATCAGGCGATTGGTGAGCGGCGCTGACATCGTTGTGGCGAACCTGCCTTTGCAAGTGCTGCGCAAGATGAAGGTCGACTACGAATCGCTTTGCTTGATTAAGCCCGACACTATACTCGTGATGCCGTCAACCTTTGGGCCGGATGGGCCCTACTCACAGCGGCACGGGTTTGACACCATCGCCCAGGCCATGTCGGGAGCCATGAGTCTCACGGGATTCCCTGGTACGCCGACGCGCGCCCTGGTGCCCTTCGAGGATTACGGGACGGCGCTTCACGGAGCCTTCGGTGCGATGGCAGCTCTCTATCATCGCCGCAATACCGGCGAGGGCCAGTTTGTCGACGTCTCGTTGCTGTCGACGGCCGTGACGTTCATGCAGCCCTTTTTGGCTGAGCTGGCCTCGGCCGGCCGCATCCGAACCCAATGGGGAAACCGCGCGTTTTGGTCCGCACCGAGTGACTGCTACCGCACCAAGGACGGCTGGCTCGTCGTGGCCGTGGCCGGCGGCCCCATGTTTCGTCGCTGGGCGCGACTGGTCGGCAGGGAAGATTTGATCAACGATCCTAATTTGAAGACCGACATCGCCCGCGCCGACAACAGCAATATGATCGACGAAGTCATGGTCCCGTGGTGCGCGGAGAGGACCAACGCACAAGCTGTCGAGGAGCTGAGGGCGGCGCGGATTCCAGCGGGGCCGGTCTTGGAACTATCCGAGGTTCTCGAGGACCCGCACGTGCAAGCACGCGAATTGTTGAAGCGGGTGCCGTTCGCCGGGATGAGCGACGATCCTCTACTTGCCAACACGCCCGTTCGGCTCTCGAAGAGCCCGGGTGGCATCAGGAATAGTCCTCCGCAGGTGGGCGAGCATACCGACGAGATTCTCAGTGAGTTGGGTTTCTCGCCCGAGGAGGTCGCCGAGTTAAAACGCGCCGAGGCGGTTTAGTACCTAGATGTTCATGTAGGTGCAAATAGTGGCGGAAAGTTTCGGTGGGTGGGTGAGAGCCAGGGCGACGACGTGGCGTGAACCTCCAGGTTTGCCGCGCCTCGATTCGTCGAGGCGTTGTCGGCTCGGGAGCGATCCATTACCTGCGATCGGACACCACACTTCGAGGCCGAACAAACCGAAGAATCGGTTCGCGGCAAGCGTGGACGCTCACGCCACGGCTATCCGGCATGAGTCACGGTGCTTCAAATACCTCCGTCTGCGGAAAGAACGCGAACCATCCAAACCAGTACGCCAGGTGGCCGCCGAGCCGGGGTAGGCTCTCTCCATCGGGCGCGACGAGCGCTTCCTCGGTGATCCGCCACTGCCGATCTTTTTCGTCTTTGACCGTATCAGCCGAATCAGAAGTAGAGCCCGAATTAGCGGAGAACGTGTAGCCTCCGCGTTCGTATGCGCGCGTTTCTCCAATCAGTCCTCGGACCGCGACCTCGTTTCTAAGGTCAGCGGAAAACTTTCCCTTGCCTTCTTTAGCCCCTCCCTTCTGATCCGGTGCACGTTCTTTCAACAGCGCGAGACGAGCTTCGGTAGGCATCGCCAGCAGAAACTCAGCGGACATTACCGCAACCAAAGCCGGCCTCTTTTTCAGAACGGCTCTCGCGGTCTCTAGCGTCAAGTCGTTGGCAAACTCGACCTTGTCGCTTCCCTTGTTAAACTTGGCGATCTCCCGCTTCCAACCCGGGGGCAGCAGGACCCGTCCCACAGCGTCACGGTAAACCACGACAACGTTCTCGCCACCCAGCGTATCGTTGACAATCCCCCCTGCCTGATTCAACTCGTCCAGCGGATAGGCCTTGGGCGCGCCATCAACTCGCAATGCGAAGATGCGGGCTTTCTTAGGAAACCGGCGGCTCTGCTGCCACACAGGGAACATGGTGTCGGGCGATCCGAAATATGGACCGTAGGCCGCGCCGGGCCGGTACGGACGTTTGTGGCCTGTATTCGGATCGAGAACTTTCGTATCCGGATGCTGCCGCTTCCACTCGGCCCAGGAGGTCAGGACCAGCGGCAGGATCTTGAGCTTGATCCCTTTCCCGACCAGCCTGCCTAGGACCGGCTCGCCGGTGATTTGGTTCCAAAGCGTGTAGGTGGAATCATCGAACATCAGTTTGTTCGACCGAAACAACAAACCGGAAGACCCAAACTTATAGCTGACCTTGTCCGCCGTCGCGTCGAACAAAATTCCCGCGCCACATAGAGTGCAGTAAGCCAGCGACACCGGCTTGCCGCCGACCACGTCGTTGGCCATCTCGTGCCAGTCGAGAATCCGAAGGGGATAAGCGCGATGGTTGCCGGCTATGCTGACACCAAAGACCGCGTCGGTAGGGGCCAGGTAGTCTGCTGCCGCCGCCTCCAGGGTTTTTGAGTTCACCAGGGCCGGAATGCCCGCCGGCTTCACGCCGCCCCACGTCACTTCCTCGACCCGAACGGCTGCGGGAGCATCCTTGTACAAAAGAAATCGAAAGCGCGGGTCGATTTCCTGCCCGTAGAGTTCGCCCTTCCAGCCCGTATACCCTGGTGGTGGCTGGAGGCCGGTTTGCTCGCCGTACCAGACCATTGCATTTGTCCAGGCTTCCTCGGGAGCGGCAAGTTTCTCGCCAGTCAGCTTCCTCAAAGCGTTTACGAGCGCGAGCAGCTCCGCGCGGTTCTTCGCGAACTTGGCCCGGTCGATCAACGGCGCGATGAGGCGCTTGTCTGCGGACATCCCAGCACGCCGGATCGCGGAGATGTCCTGGGTCGCGTCGGCCGCGGGTAGAAGGTCTTCCAGCAGTTTCATGATCTGTGGATCAGGCCCTCCGGCGTTTTGGGCGCTGAGGCTGACCGGGAGAAACGCGGTCAGGACGAGGCCGGCCAAAGCGCGTAAGCAGCCTCGACGTCGAATCGTTTGAGAGGAACTAGCCATCGTGAGACCCCATCTGCCTGCCGGGCCTAAGGGTTCTATTCGCGCTAGCCTCAATGGGGGTCACTGTCGCATTGCTCGTCGGCCGGCTGCTACTCCGCTTCACCGGCGCGTTGTTCATAAACTTTGCGCGCTTCGGCGAACTGGCCGAGCACGTGTTTGCGCTCCCGTTCGGAGCGCCAGCCTGGGTGCTGCTCGGCCTGGCGAGTGATCTCGTCGATCCAGCGGATGAAGTACTTGGCGTCTTGCATCGAGCGAATTGGCCGGTCCCCACAGTAGAGGTAGACGGCGCTGGTTTCGGCGTGCAGATGGGTATCGTCGACCGGGTGCACCGGCTTATCGGTCGTGGCACGCAGCGTAAACCAGCCGCTTTTGCTGACTTGCACTCGTTTACGTACCTTTCCCTCGCGGCCGTTGGCTGAAACCGGAAATGACTCGATCACCTTCCCGTTGAAAATTAGCTCCAGCTTTTCAACCGGAAAGGCGCTCACTAAGCTCGCTGTGACTTCGACCGATCCGCCCTCGCGAGGCAGGTGGATTTCTCCTCCGGGCATCTCACCGTCCACTTCAAGTTGCACCAGCGGGCCGTTGGTAACGAAAGTTCGCCCGGCGCCGATGGCGTCCACCCAGCGGCTCCATTCCAGCTTGTCACCGAGGTAGGAGTAGACGCGGGCGGAGCCTATCACAGGTGTTCGATGCAAGTTCGTGATCGAATCCTCGCCGCCCGAGAAGGTAATTTTGAAACCGCAGTTGAGGATGCGATGCAGCACCTTCGAGGTGTATTTGGCGTAGGTAGCGCTGGTCATCACCTCGATATAGTCCACCGTTCCCAGGGCGACGTCGACCGGGAATCCCCGAGCATTGGCGTAGCCGCTCGTCTCGGGATCGCTCGTGTAGGGGTGAACGTAACCCGTTAGCGCACCCTGCTTTTTCCCGATGCGGAACATGTCCGTGTTGCTTGGGTAGAGGCTCTCGATTGCGGTACCCTCGTACCCCGTCGTAAAGGGCGAAATCAGATGTTTCGTTAGGTTGATGAAGTTGACGTGGCCGTACCACGGGGGCCGGTACTCTTCGCCGAACGAAATGATTCGTTCGGGAGTGGATCGCTCCACGTCGTAGGCTCCGGTGAAGTACTGGTGGTCGAAAATGCGGTTGTCTTTGTTGGCGATCTTTTCACCAATGACATCGAGGTCTTCGGCGGCGGCCATGAACAGCATGTTTTCCGGCGTGTTGTGGAAGTTGCCCGCGTAGTTCATGTGGACGTGATCGCTGCCGCTATACCAGCCTTTCGCCTTTAGATTCGTCATCCGCTTGAGATCGATGCGGACTTCGGTGACCTGGCCGGCGCCGACCTGGACTTTCTTTTGGACCGGGAACCGCTCGAGGCCCTTCATGATGTCGAGCGAAACTTCTCCCTCAGGTACCTCCACCACGAAGTGGCCGTCGGTGTGGAAGAAGTCGTAATTGATCGCTCGCGCGGCCACGCGATGATAGGCGTTCGCCGGAGTGTAGGCTTTGCCATCGGACGCCTTGAGATAGATACGGGCCTCGGTTGGCCGGCTGGTAGATGCGTCGAATACGCGTACCGACAGAGTTCCCATCGGGCGCCGGTGGACGCGCCGCCGAATTTCGATCTTGCGCTCCTCGCCGCCGAAGGTTTTGAGCAGCCGAAGTTCCGAGAGCCCATGCTCGTTGGCCACGTAGACGATCCACTCGCCATCTGGAGACCAGCGCGGCTCGAAGTGATCCCAGTCGCCGAACGTCAACTGGTAGGGCTCACCGCCGATCACGGGCAGTACGTAGAGGTTGTTGTATTGGCTTCCGCGATGCGAGCTGTAGATGATCCGGGTGCCGTCGGGCGACCATTGAGGTCGAGTGCGAAAAAGGGTCTCTTCGCGCAAGATCTGCTTGGCCCCCGACATGGCGCCAGGCTCGATCGGCGCTCGCCAAATCGCTCCCGAACCGAGTGAAATGTCGCGGTTCGAGATCAGGATCATTTCCTTGCCGTCGGGCGAAATCGTCGGCTGAATGTGAAGGTCGGTGGCCCCGAAATAGAGACGCTCATTGCGGAACGCATGTTCCGGGGTAAGCAGCACTGGCGTGCCCCCCTCGCCGTTGTCGAGCGGCATCGCATACAGGTTGTACCAGCCATCGGGATTGGTCGAGACGTAGACCACGCGGCTGCCATCGGGTGTCCACACAGGGTCGAGGTGGACGTGCTTGCCTTCGGTCAGCGAGCTGCTCTCGCCGGTGGTGACGTTCAGCAACCGCAGATTGATGCTGCTGTAGTCGTCGTCGGCGGTGTAGACGATCCAGCGGCCATCGGGCGACCAGATGGGCGAGGAATCGTAGGTCGAGTTGGCGGTCAGCTCGTAGGCCGTGTCCGCGCCGATCTCGATCTTCCAGATCGAACCCGCCATGCTGAAGGCGATCTGTTGCCCGTCCGGCGAAAAGCTAGGACGCCAGGGCGTACTGGCCGCGGGCGGCAGATAGAAGTTGTGCATGTAGTTGCCGCCGGTTTTGGCATTGGGGTAGGGCGTGCGCTGAGCGGCGGCGCCGGTGGCGAACAGTGTTGCCAGCAAAAAAAGCAGGCCTAGCAGTCGTCTTGGGTGCATGACCAAATTCTCCAAACCGACGCCAGTATAGCAACGGGGAACTTGGGGGGGCAGCTTTACGGAGGCCTACAAGAGCGAGCGTGGTATCGCTGGAGGATTCCTCCCCGGGGGAACTGAGAGGCGTCCGGCCTGCAGGCGGACCGTTCCGCCAGGACCTCGACCTGGCGCTTAGACATCTCTTGCTTATACGGTTGTTTCAGCAAGCCCCAAGATGTAGGGTAGGGCGTGGCCCGGCCGCCGTTTGCGAAGAGTCTGCGTCAGTTTCAGGTGGAGTTCGCGACCGAGGAGGCTTGCCAGAAGTACCTGGCTGCTTGTCGTTGGCCCGACGGGTTCCTTTGTCCTCAGTGTGGGCATCGGCAGGCCTACATTCTCGAGCAGAAACTACGGTGGCAGTGCGCGGCGTGTCGACACCAGGTCTCGTTGACGTCGGGAACGGTGCTCCACAATACGAAGACCCCGCTGACGGTTTGGTTTTGGGCTGCGTACCTGATGACAACTGATAAACGAGGTGTGTCGGCGCTGCTACTGCAGCGTCAGCTCGGCCTGTCGCGCTACGAAACCGCCTGGATGATGTTGCACAAACTGCGACGGGCCATGGTGAACGCAGCTCGCGAGCCCTTGCACGGAGAAGTAGAGGTCGATGACACCTGGATTGGCGGCCCGCAAGCAGGTTTGCGAGGCAGCCGGCAACTGAAGGGGCGCCGTGCGGCCCTTGTGATGGTCGCTGTTGAGAAACGCGGGAAGCGCTCCGGGCGCGTTCGCATGTCCGTTATTCCAGACTTCAAGAAGGTGACGATCGACAGGTTTCTTGCCCAGAACGTTGTTCCCGGCTCGACCATCTACACAGACGGTCTGAAGACCTTTACCGCCCTCGAAGAGGCCGGCTACAAACACGTCTCTCGTCCGCAACCTCACCGGACTGACTTGCGGAAAGGCGCCAAGTCGGTGGTGCCGCTGGCGGATCGTGCCATTGGCAACCTGCAGCAATGGCTGACCGGAACGTACCACGGCGTGAGCCGCGCTCAGCTTCAGGTTTACCTCGATGAGTTCGTGTTTCGACACAACCACCGCAAGACCCCAATGGCAGCCTTCCAAACCCTCCTCGGTCTCGGAACTCAACACGCTCCTACGCCTTACGCCCACATCCGCCGCGCGCGTGACCTGGACAAGACGCGATGACCTCCACCCCAACATCTTGGGGCTTGCTGAAACAACCGTATAAGCAGGAGACATCTAGCGCGTTAGCGGAGGATGAGCAGCAGGTTTCAGAAAATTCTCATCTCTGGGTGGACGGCGATGAATGGATTTGAGCTGGTTTGAGCGGATTTGAGCGGATTTCAGAAAAGTTGTTCGCGTTTTATTCGCTTTTTCGCGCTGGCTGCCGGCTCCGTGGTTCGGATAACCTGGTGCTTGGCGCGGTTTTTGGTCTGCCTTTGCATTGTGTAGCCTTTCGATCGCCGCAGCTCGATCGTCGTGGCTCGATCACCCCAGCACGATCGTCACAAGTTCGCTCCATTGTCATAAGTTATGGTGAGGCGCGCCTCTCTTCCCGTTCTGATGACCGCAACGCTCCGCCCCGACGGGAACGTGCAAACAGAGCGCTGAGACAGGCTTCGCGTCCCCCTGGTAACTGGGGCGGCGAACCCGTCCGCGGGTATGACCTGTATTTAACCTGAATTATGCACTGCGGCGTGGACCTGAGGAGGGCTGAGCCGCAAGGGACCATTGGGGACCCCCTAAAACATGGGGTAAAAAGGTCGGCTGGCAAAGATTCCAGCTTCGCCAGCCAACCCCAAGGAAGTCACCCACATGGTTACCAGACGAAAACAGCATAGCTCCCAAAGGCCCGTCCAACAAGGCCCAGCCGTGACGGCCTCGCGGCCCAATAAAATCGGGGCTTCGACGCCTTACCACTTCCGCGGCAGGAAGCCGACTCCCTACGGCGGCTTGCTGCCGGTGGTCGGGAGGGCGCTGATCTGAGAGCCTGGCTATGCGCTATGCATAAAATTTTATGCACTAGCCGTAACGCACTGGAACCACGTCACTTCCGAGCGAGGTTTTGACGACGCGGATTCTGGGCGGGAAGGGAAACCGGACACGGAGAAGCCAAAAGGCCAGTTGCCGAGCTACCACCTCACGACGACCGCCAACCCGCTACGAACGCAGCCACACTCGCAAAGTGAATCTGTGCATAATTCAGGTTTAACTCAGCGGTTTGCGAACTCGAACTGTCCTGCGCAGGAAAAATGTCGTGTTGTTCCGGTCGTCAAACCCCTCACCCGTCCTACTGCTTTCATTGTAAGGCACGTGTCAAGTGGTTCAGGGTAATTGGGGAGTAAGATGATGGCGTCGACAGTCTTGCCACGATGTAGGTCAGCCCAGTTGCCTGCGGCGGGCCCGGGAGCGACACCGAGACTGTTTTGCGAGCTTCAAGCGTAGGGGCCGGCGGGCGAGTAATGTTGGCGGCCAAAGACCATGTCGGAGTAGTTTCCTTCGGGCGTCGACGCATCGGCCGGCAGTGCGTAGCGCTCGACGGTTTCTTGGTTCAGCTCGATTCCCAGGCCGGGTTTTTGGGGCACGGCGATCTCGCCGTCGACTACTTTTAGCGGCTCGGCCAGCAGGTCTTCGATGAATGGGTTGCCTGTTTGGTCGACTTCCACCGTGATGGCGGTTGGCAAGGAGGCGATCAGGTGCATGTTGGCGACGAGCGCAACGGCATCGCTCCAGGTGTGGGTCGCTACTCGAAAGCCGCAGTCCGCTGCTAGCTTGCCGATCCGGTGACACTCGGTGATGCCGCCGGCGCGGGAGGCGTCCGGCTGAACAATGTCGACGAGTTGCTGGTCCATCTTCCAGCCCATCAGCTCGCGAAATCCTTGAACGCCAAATTCATTTTCGCCGGCGGCCAGCGGAAGTCCTTTGCAATCGGGCTGCAAAGCCAAGTAGTTGTCGACGTCCTCGGGAGTGAAGGGCTCCTCCAGCCAAAAGGCATTTGCCTCCCGGAAGTGGGGCAACATACGTTTGGCTTGCTCGAGCGAGTAGCGCGCGTTCCCTTCGACCATCAGGCGATTGCTTGGGCCGATTTGATCTCGGATGGCTTGCAAGCCGGCGAGGTCGTATTCGTAATTCCTTCCGAGGCGGGTTTTCATGGCGCGAAAACCGTTAGAAACGTGCCGAGCCGCTTCGTCGGCCAGCTCGGCTGGATCGTTTTCCCACAAGAGCGCGCTGGCGTAGGCCGGGACGCTATGCCGCTCGGCGCCGAGCAGTTGGTAGATCGGCTTGCCTGCTGCTTTGCCGCGAATGTCCCAGAGAGCAACGGCGATTCCACCGAGGGCGGAAATGGCGGCTCCCTTGCGTCCGTACCAGCGGGTGATGCGGTAATTCTTGTCCCAAATGGCTTCGACTTCCAAAGGATCTTCGCCGATGAGCAGGTTGCGCAATTGCTGTTCGACAATCATGCGGACGAGGTCGGGGTGGGAGTAGACGGAGCCGATTCCTTCGATGCCTTCGTCGGTTGAGACTCGGATGAGCGAGGAGAGGCGTCCGGTGCAAGTGCCACCGGCATATCGGAACTGCTGGCCGGGTAGGTAGGTGAATCGCAGGTTAGTGACTTCGATGTTGGTGATTTTCATGGTGCGGTATTCATGGGCGCTTGTAGACTTTGCCGCTTTTCATGACGAACGACACATGCAACATCGTCTCGATATCCTCTCGCGGGTCGTTTGGCGTCGCCACGATGTCGGCCGCTTTGCCCGCCTCGATGGTTCCGGCCGATTCCTCGATTCCGAGCAATTGGGCGGTCGAGAACGTGGCGGAGCGGATTGTCTCGAGCGCGGGCATGCCGGCTTCTTTCATGTAGACGAACTCTTTTCCGTTGCTGCCGTGGGGGCACACCCCGCAGTCGGTACCGAAGGCGATCTTCACGCCTTCTTTGTACGCCCGGCGGAACGTCTCCTGGCTCTTCGAACCGATCGCGAGAGCTTTGGGCCGGATGATGGCGGGGTAGTAGCCCGGGACCTCCGCTTTTTCGGCCACGAATTTTCCCGCCGAGATGGTGGGCACCCACCATGTCCCGTGCTTCTTGAAGAGGGCGATCGCTTCGTCATCCATCAGCGTGCCGTGCTCGATGGAATGGATTCCGGCGCGGATGGCGCGCTTAATGCCCTCGGCGCCATGGGCGTGCGCGGCGACGTGGAAGTCGTAATCCTTTGCTGCTTCGACGACCGCGCGAATTTCTTCTTCGGTGAACTGAGGGTTTTGGCCACTTTTCGCGACGCTGAGCACGCCTCCGGTCGCGGTGATCTTGATTAGGTCGGAGCCTTCTTTGTAGCGCTGCCGCACGGCTTTCTTGGCATCCTCCACGCCATTGACCACGCCTTCTTTCGGTCCCGGGTCGCCCATCATGTCCGCACGGACACCATTGGTCGGATCGGCATGACCGCCCGTCGTGGCGAGCGACTTGCCGGCGTTGAAGACGCGCGGGCCGTCGACAAGTCCCTGGTCGATCGCCCGCTTCAGTGAGATCGAAACGCCGCTGGTCGTGCCCAGGTCCCGCACCGTTGTGAAGCCCGCCATCAGCGTGCGTCGCGCGTAGACGACCGATCGAAACGCGTAGTCAACGGGATTGAGGCGAAAGCGCTCCTCGTAGCCCTTGGGGTTGCTCTCCGTCGCCAGGTGGACATGCATGTCCATAAGTCCCGGCATGCAGGTGTGGGATTTCAGATCGATTGTTTCCTCGCCTGCTTCGGGCGTGATGTAGCCCTTGGTAACGCTTAGGATCTGGCTGTCTTTGACAACGATCGAGACCTGCTCGGCGACGTTAAGCTCTTTGACATCGATGAGTTTGCCGCAGTGCAGAACGGCTCCGGGGAGCGTGGCGGCCAGAGCGAAGAGCAGAAAGATTCCGAGCAAACGCATGCCCGATTGTAGTGGAGTTTCCGACGGTTGGTCGGAACGTGAATGTGCATGTGCTTTGTCCCCGCGCCTCATGCGCAGCGTTCGGCGATAATGAGCAAGATCTGTGATGACACGATTGAACATGCGCTGGCCCCGAATCAGCTGGGCCATTCTGCTGTGCGTAATCCTGTTGGGCGTCTACGCCGGCGTGACTCTGCAAGCCGCTTCCAGTGACGAGTTGTCCCAGCGGCTCGACGCCGTCGTTCAGCAAGCCATTGACAAAGGAACGATGCCGGGCGCGGTCGTTCTCGTCGGCCGGGGCGATGCGATTCTGCACCGTAAAACTTATGGGCTGAGAAGTATCGAGCCCGCTCGCTTGCCGATGCAAATCGACACTATCTTCGACTGCGCTTCGCTGACCAAAGTAATCGCTACGGCGCCCGCCGTGATGATGCTGGTCGAAGAAGGAAAGATTCGTTTGGCCGACAGGGTCACGAAGCACTTGCCGGATTTCTCGGAGGGTGAATCACCGATCAGGCTGCTCGATCTGCTGACGCATTTTTCGGGTTTGCGGCCTGACGTGGATCTGGAACCTGCCTGGAGCGGCTACGAAACGGGGATCAACAAGGCTTACGCGGAGGTGCCGGTCGCGCTTGGGAAGTCACAGTTTATCTACAGCGACATCAATTATGTTCTGCTCGCCGAGGTGGTTCGAAAAACTACGGGGAAGCGGATAGACGAATTCGCAGCGGAAAGAATATTTGAACCGCTCGCGATGACCGAGACAAGCTTCCTGCCGGCGCCGAAGCTTCTCTCCAGAATCGCACCAACCGAGAGGCTGCCCGGCGGTACCTTATTGCACGGTGTCGTGCATGATCCCACGGCGCGATTTATGGGGGGCGTCGCCGGTCACGCCGGTGTGTTTTCTACGGCCGACGATTTGGGACGCTTCGCGCAAATGATGCTGAAGGGCGGACAGGTAGGCGACGCACGCATCTTGAGTCCGCTGGCCGTAGCGAAGATGACTACGCCGCAGTCTCCACGCAACCATCCGACGCTGCGTGGCTTGGGCTGGGACATCGATTCGCCCCACTCCTCGACGCGAGGTGATCTATTTGCCGTAGGTTCCTACGGCCACACCGGCTACACGGGGACATCGGTTTGGATTGACCCCGTGACGCGGACCTACGTCATTCTGATGACGAGCCGTGTTCACCCGGTGGTCAGAGCTTCCGTCGTCGATTTGCGCAGCAAGGTGGCTAGCGTCGTTGCCGCTTCCCTTTCTGACGTCGACGTCGACCAAGCGCGGCAAGCGAGCTGGCAAAGCAGCCATGTTCCCGGGAAGGCGCCTCGATCTTCCGGCGTCCGCGAGGCAACCGTGCTCAGCGGTCTGGATGTGCTCGTGAGTGAAAAATTCGCGCGCTTTTCAGGCAAACGCGTCGGACTGATTACGAATCACACCGGAATCGATCGCCGCCGCCAACGGAACATCGACTTGTTCTTCGAGGCCCCAGAGGTCACCTTGGCTGCCATTTTCAGCCCGGAACACGGCATTGCCGGACTCGAAGATCACCAGGGTATCGCCGACGGGAGGGACAAGAAAACAGGCGTTGTAGTCCACAGCTTGTATCAAGGAGACCGTCGCCGCCCCACCGCCTCTATGCTCAGCGGCGTTGACCTGCTTGTATTTGACATACAGGACGTAGGCGCCCGTTTCTACACCTACACCACGACAATGGCTTATGCAATGGAAGAGGCCGCGAAGGTGGGGATTCCGTTCTATGTTTTGGATCGCCCCAATCCCATCAATGGCCTCGTGGTCGAAGGGCCTATGCTCGATGAGGCCTATCAGTCGTTTGCCGGCTACTTCCCCATGCCGGTTCGCCATGGAATGACGGCTGGCGAGCTGGCCGGAATGTTCAACAAGGAGCGCAAGATTGGCGCTGAGCTGAAGGTTGTCCGGATGGAAGGTTGGAGCCGCGGCCTTTGGTTTGACGAGACGAAACTGCCCTGGGTGGATCCGTCTCCTAACATCCGCGGTATCGAACAAGCGCTGCTCTATCCAGGGATCGCGCTGCTGGAGGGCCTGCCCAACTACTCGGTTGGCCGAGGTACCGATACACCGTTTTTATTCGCCGGAGCCGACTGGGTCGACGGCGCTGCACTGGCCGCTGATCTTAATAGCGCGGGGCTGCAGGGTGTTAGTTTCTATCCGGTGCGCCGAACCCCGGAATCATCCCGCTTCGCGGGCACGCCCATCGAAGGAGTTCAGATCTCGGTACTGGATCGACACTCCGTGCGATCGACGCGGATTGGGCTGGAAATCGCCGCGCGGCTACTGAGATCCCACTCTGATCGGATCAACTTGAAGCGGACAGGATCGTTGATTGGGCACCAAGCAACGATCGAGGCGCTGTCTGAAGGACGAGCAGCGTCGTCCATTTGGTCAATGTGGCAAGCGCAACAGCGCCCATTCTTACAGCTTCGGACCCGCTATCTGCTTTATTGATTCGGACCCATATTGCTGATGAGCAGGCGTCTGCCGCGCATCCGAATCTCTGGAACCATCCAAGGCTGTCGGGCCGCGTGAGACAATCCCCCCCGCGGGGGTTCGCGACCCGTCACCTCGATGCGACTGCTTCAAGCGTCGTCTCCGGCTAAGCTGCTTCCGCCTTAGCCGCCTTAGCCTTGTTGGTGCTTCCCGGAGGCCGTCCGCGCTTTCTTTCGCCAGCCTGCTGCATCCATGAAGGCGGACGGCCTCGGCGTTTTCCGCGACCACGCGCCAGCCGCTCAAGCGAGACGATGGCGTCTTCAATTTGTTCTCTTTCCTGCCTTAGCTCAACCAAAATCTTATTTACATCCATTGTATCGGACTCCCTTTACGAATCAAGACCATGGCGAATTGTCGGCATTTAATCACCGCTTTCGCCATTCGAGGGAAATGCTGCTTGTGGCTAGATCCGTTCTGGAAACGGAACGGAAGGCCACCACGAGCACACCCATGAATAATTTTATAACAAATCATGAGGCTCGGAGTCAACCGATTTGTTCTGGATTCAGAACAAGGTTTATGATTTTTTAAGATTGAAGGTTTCGGTAGCGCACCGGACTCAGAGCGCCAAAGCGGGTCGGGGACTGTAATGGCGTGTAAACAAATGCGTGTATGCGACGGTCGGGATGTGCGACATTCACGCAATTCATGTTTACTATTATGCCTCAAAACGGCCCAGAAGAAAAGGCCTCGGCGCGCTTTTTCCAAAATTGGTAAAACGGAATCCCGAGCACGATCAGCAGAAGTCCCATGAGAGATTCGCGGGGGGATTTGAATAGCGTCATCACAACCAACGATCCAGCCATGAAAACGAACAACGCTGGGACGATCGGGTAGCCCAGAGTTCGATACGGCCGTTCCATATCAGGGCGCTTCGAGCGCAGCACGAAAACAGACGCGGCGGTCATGCCGTAAAAAATCCAGGCCGCGAAAATGACGAGTGTGAATAGTTGTTCGTAGCGTCCGGAGAGCACTAGCAGGGCCGCCCAAGTGCTTTGCGCCAAGAGGGCCACGTGCGGGGTCAGATAGCGATCATGGACGCGGCCCAGGGCGGCGAAAAAGAACTTATCACGGGCCATCGCGTAGGGCACGCGAGCGCCGGAAAGAAGCGATCCGTTGAGCGCGGCGAAAATCGAGATCATTGCCGCGGCGGCTACGGCGTTACGTCCGCTGTCGCCAAGGAATTGCGCGGCCGCCTCGCTGGCCACGCGGTTGCTGGAAGCTACAGCGGCAGCGGGCAAAGCGTAGAAGTAGGCAACATTGGTGATCAGATAGATCAGCATGACCGCGAGCACGCCGAAGATGAGTGCTCTGGGGATATTCCGGTGCGGCTCACGCACCTCTCCGGAGACCATCGTCATGTTGTTCCAGCCATCGTAGGCCCAGAGAGCGGCGACAAGCGCTGCGAAGAAGCCTGACAATCCGCCGGTGTGCTCTACGGTCGAGACAAGATTGGCGGCCTTGCCGCCGCCGAGCACGGCCGCCAGGATGACGATCGTCAGGATCAGCACAATCTTGAGAGCGGTAACGGAGGTTTGAACCCTGGCACCCAGCTTGACGCCGAAGTAATTCAGCCAACCCAGTCCAAGGATAAGGCCCATCGCCAAAATTTGACCGTACCGCACCTCCAGCGGCGCCCCGCCCGCTCCGAGCGGAAGAGGAACGATGAAGAAAGTGACCTCAAGGCCAGGCCAGAAATTTGCGAGGTAAAGAAAAAACGCCGTGGCGAGGGCGGCGATGGCGCCGCTCTTTCCTACCCAGAACAGCATCCACCCGTAAAGGAAGCTCCACAGTGGCCCGTAGGCCTCTCGCAGGAAGACATATTCTCCGCCGGCATGGGGCATGGCGGCGCCCAGCTCGGCGTAGGTCAGCGCTCCGCCAAGGGAGAGCAGGCCCCCGACGACGAAGACCAGAAATACCATGGGGGCCGAGCCGACCTCGGATGCCATGATGGATGGAACCAGGAAGATGCCGCTCCCGATGATCGTTCCTACGACGATCGCCGCGGCATCCCAGCCGCCAAGGACGCGAAGGAGTTGTTTTGGGGAGTGTTTTTGAGGTGTCGGCACTGAATGTATTCCCTTGGAGCGCCAAGGGCTACTAATCATCACACATTCGCTTCATCACACATTCGCTTCATCACACATTCGCAGACGGAACGCGGTGATGGCAAACCGAAGCGGAGTCCGCCGGCTCCAACGCTCATGGTGGATGCCCGTCAGATTGGCTTGCGGCCCTCGTTGCGCCCCAGACAACACACCGTCATGGCGAGGGAAGTCGCGATCAATAGCTGCCAGGGGAAAGACATCTTCAAGGAGAGCCAGGCCGCGGGTGTCCACATGCTCCAAATCTGCGGCTGGAGCAGCGTCACAGTGCCGAACCCGGCGGCTAGAGCAAGGATGGCGCTCCTTCCGTTGCCGCGCGTGGTAAGGACAGCGGTCAGAAAAACCGCCACAAGACCTGAGTAGGCGAAGGCCATCACGCTTAGGGCGAAATCGATCAGCGATTGTTCCGCCGCCTGCTGCCAGTGGACACAAGCCATCGCAAATCCGCCCAGTATCAGAGCCCATCCCACCACGGCAAAGCGGCCGGCTTGGAGGTAGTGCCGCTCTTGCCGGTCAGGAACAGCGGCGCGATACCAATCGTTGACAAACGAGGAGGCCATGGCATTAAGAGCGGAATTCAAGCTCGAGAGGCCGGCGGCAAACAGTCCCGCGATCATCAAGCCGGGCATCCCAGCAGGCATCTCCTCGAGAATGAACGACAGAAAAATCTGGCGGCTGTCGTCCACTGTGTAGCCAGGAGCCGAAGTCCCCATCAAATCAGGGCGCTGGTAGAAGATGTAGAGCAGTGATCCGATCGCCAAGAAAATGGCGATTACAGGGATGCTGGCTAGAATGGCTGCGATCACCGAGCGACTGCCCTGGACCGCGCTCCGGCAAGTCAGCACGCGCTGGACGAGGTCTTGATCGGTGCCATAGGCCCCGATGTTGAGCAGCGTTAGACCCGTCAGTGCGGTCAGCAACGTGTAGTAGGACGAGGGGTCGAATCCCAGGCCGCCTTTCGAGAGGTCCCAACCAGGATCGATCACGGTAAGTTTGGAGGCAGCACCTGGCGCGGAGCTGCCTAGCTCGGCGATGATCTCGCCCACCGACAAAGGGATCTTGTGCAGCAGCAGCATGGCCGCCACCACTGCCGCACCGACGAAGACGATCGTTTGAATCACGTCGCTCCAGATCACACTGCGAACACCGCCCGCCAAGGTATAGACGACCGCGACGAAGGTAAGAGCCGCGATCGCCAACGACAGATGAGACGGTTCGAGGTCCCCGAACAGGATCAGCGACAGCGGCAAGGCGGCAATGAAGATTCGGGCGCCGCTCGCGAAAACGCGGCCGATCATAAACGTCCAGCTCGCAGCGACTCTGGCATTGGCTCCGAAACGAAGCTCGAGCAGTTCGTAAACGGTCGCTACACGATGTCGGTAGAAAGCTGGAACCAGTACGAGAGCTACGAAAATCGCGCCCAGGATGGCGCCGATGTTGACCGATAGATAGGTCCAGTCTCCGCGATAGGCCTGTTCGGGCGCGCCGATAAACGTTGCTGCCGAGAGCGAAGTAGCCAGGATTGACAGGGCCACAGCCCAAGCGGGCATCGAGCGGCCTCCTAGGAAATAGTCCTCCGTGCCGAGTTGTTTCTTGCGGCCCAGCCAGAGGCCGCTCAGCAAGAGGACGAAACCGTAGGAGCCGAGGGCGACCCAGTCCAGGACGCCGAAGCTATGGCCGCCGCTCAATCGGGCACCTCAGTGACTTGGATCGGGATTTGCCGGCGGTAACGCTGCCGATAACCCAACGACTGCGGGCAGCCATGGCGCGGCAGTTGGGGTTGGGCTCACCACATGACTCAGTTTCGAAAGAACCGGACCGCCTGTATCCAGCATCACCTGGATGTCCGAGACAAAGTATCGTTGCGTACCCGCCGTCCAGCTGATCCACGTCGAAAGTACCGTGAGGGATTCGGGAAGATTCGCTGGCTCCCGGGAGCCTAAGTTTGCATCGCTGGGAGGGGTGTTCTTGGGCATGACCACGATGATAAGATGGTTGGCGATTCATAGCTCGGAGAGGCGGCGGCGGAGCAACGGAGACACCCCGTAGAGATCAAGGATGGTAACAGACCGTTGCGAACTTGCGGCGAGTCTAGTCGCTGCGGTAGCAGTTGGGCATGCTCATCGCAGCCCGACCATGGTAAACTGCTGAGAATAATCACTTGCGAATGGATTCGCACTGCTATATACTCGCCGATTGACTCACTGTTCATATGAGTCCGGCCCATCTGGCTGAAGCGATTGACAGGACTGCGATAACGGGATCGGGAGATAGTTTGGGGAGATTTCGATGATGCTTAGAAAGATTACGCATGCCGCACTAGCTGGCTCTTTGTTGCTTCTGGTTACAGCGGCGGCGCTGCCGTCTCCGCAAGAAAAAGCTGCGAAAGTGCCGAAAGACCAGCAGGAGTACGAGCTGATCAACAAGACCTTTGAGGAAACGAACCCCGCCACGAAGCTGCAGTTGCTTGACCAATGGACGGAGAAGTATCCGACCACTGCCTTCGACGAGGAACGGATGCGGCTTTACATGGCGAGCTACCAGGGTACGAACCAAAACGCGAAAGCCGTGGCAACGGCCAAGGAAATCCTTAAGAAATTTCCCGGCGACTTCAGTGCGAACTTCACGATCGCATCACTGACTCCCTTTCTTGGCAAGTCCGATGCCGCAACCTATGACGATGGCGTGAATGCCGCGAAGGCGTTGCTTGCCGGTGGAATTGACAAGCAGTTTGCACCCGCCCTGAAACCCGCGCCGGTCACCCAGGCGCAATGGGATGACGCCAAGAAGCAGGCCCAGACATCGGCTCACCAAACGATCGGTTGGGTGGCCATGCAGCGCAAGGAGAACGAGGCTGCGGAGAGAGAGTTCAGCGCCGTGCTCAAGTTGAATCCGGCTTCGGCGCAGGTTTCTTACTGGCTGGCGCAGGTCGTGCTGGCGCAAGCCAAACCCGATAAGAATGTGCTCGCCATCTTCTCCTTTGCTCGGGCCGCGACCTACGATGGACCGGGCGCTCTGGCCCCGGAAGGACGTCAGAAAGTAGGTGAATACCTGACCCAGCTTTATACGAAGTTCGCGGGAACCGAAGAAGGGCTTGCCGAACTAAAATCTCAGGCAAAGAGTAGCCCCTTCCCGCCAGCCGGCCTGGAGATCAAGTCCTCTGCGATCCGGAAGTTCGAGCAACAAAAGAAGATGCGTGCGGATCATCCGCTACGCTACGTTTTCATCGATATCAAAGCTGGGCTACTGGGACCCAATGGTGATTCGACCTGGGCCGACCTCAATGGCAAGCTGACCCCGCCCATGAGACTCATCATCGTTGGCGCCGAGCCCGCCGCGCGTCCCAAAACGGTTCGCCTGACGAGCACGGAAGGGGGCAGCACGGAAGTTGTCCTCAACCTCGAGTTCCAGTTGCGGACCGGACTGCGTGCCGGAAGCGAGCTTAAGTTTGAAGGTGTCGCGGCAGGGCTGACCAAAGAGCCTTTCCGGCTCACGCTGAACGACGGTAAGGTCGTTCCTTAGAGCGCGATTAGGCATTCAAAAAGCGGGGCGGGCCAACGCGGCTCAGCCCCGCTTTTTTGTTGCGCGACTCGATTCTCACAGGCCTTACGCAGCAAGTTTTCGCTCGAATTCCGTTGCGCCCCACTGGATTCGCTTCCACCTTGCCCGCCTTCGATTGGACGCAACTTCCACAACTCAAATCTCTGGAATCGGGGCGGTGGGCCCGATTTCCTCACCTTCCCAAGTGGCCTTGCCATCCTTGTAGGTCAGGAGGCGTATCGCACTTCCGGCGGCTGGCTTGGCGTTGACCTTGGGGATCCAGCGGCGGTGTTCGCTGAGTACTTGTTTGTAGCTGGTGTCACCGGCGAGGTTCTTCCATTCGTTGGGATCGGCCTTCATGTCGTAGAGTTCTTCCGAACCGTCGGCGTACTGAATAAAGCGCCACCGCTCGCTGCGAATCCCGTGGTTATCGTGGTTCTGTGTCGTGATCGCGGGCCACTCGCGTGTTGCGTTGGCGTCTTTCAATTGCGGCATGAGGCTATGCCCGTCGAGGCCCTCTTTTGCCGGCAAACCAGCCGCTTCCACCAATGTGGGATACATGTCGAGCAGCTCGGCGGGACGGCCGCTCACCGCACCCTCGCTAATCCCCGGACCGGCGAAGATCAGCGGCACACGGGCCGAGCGGTCCCACAGTGTGTTCTTGCCGGTGATTAACTTTTCGCCGAGGTGCCAGCCGTGGTCGGACCACAGCACGACGATTGTATTATCGGCGTGACCGCCCGCTTCGAGGGCATCAAGCACGCGCCCCACTTGGCTGTCGACAAAGCTCACCGAGGCGAGGTAGGACCGCACGATATTCTTCCACTGATTGCTTTCTTCGAGGTACTTCAGACGGGGTTCGGGGAGCCTCCAATGCAGGAACCAGGAGAAGTGGGGCGTGTCGTCCCGGTCGTCTCGCCGCATGGGCGGAAGCCTGAGCGTCTCCTCGGGATAGAGGTCAAACCATTTCTGGGTTGCGTAGAGAGGCACGTGCGGCAGAAAGAAGCCGGCCGAGAGGAAGAACGGTTCCGGCATGCCTTTCTTGAGCTGATCTGATGCCCAGCTTGCTACCTTCCAGTCGCCCTTGTCCTCGTCGCGATGAGGAAACACGCCCCAATCGACGAGCGGATGAGGCTGCGGTGTGTCGGCAACGAGTTTCTCTGGCGGTAACACGCCCACGCTAGCTGGTGGTCCGATGACGTCGAACTCGTTGTAGGTCCTGCCAGTCCGGGCGTGATAGATTTTGCCAGTGGTGTATGTGCGGTAGCCGTGCTGGGCCAGGTATTGCGGCAGGGTTACAAGATCCTTGAGTTCCTCGACGTCGCGAAACCAGGGGAACAGAGCGTAAACGCCCGTGGTCGATGGGCGCAGGCCGGTCATCAGGCTGGTGCGCGAAGGATTGCAGATCGGCGCCTGGCAGTGCGCGTTAGTGAAGACGGTGCCACGGGCGGCTAGCCGGTCCATGTGGGGAGTCTGGACTTGGGGGTGTCCCTTGAGCGGGCCGACCCAATCGTTGAGGTCGTCGATGGCAATGAAGAGGATGTTGGGCTTGGCTTGCGCGCCAGGCGACATCACAAGGCCGGCCAGGGCAGTGACGACACAGGTCAAGTAGAAACGTGCGGCGAGGTTGATTGTAGTTGTCATGAAACCCTCCCGAGCCCGCTAGGTAGAGCGCGGACTTCCGTCCGCGCCTCTGTCCGGCCGCTAGACCGTCATCCCGCAAGCCTCTAATAGCACCCTTTGCACGGCCAGGTCGTGCTGTGGCGTGAAGAACTCCACTCCGCGGCGCTCGCGGATGGCGCCGGCCAGGTCATCGAGGTCGGGCGTGTAGCGCTCCGAGGGCCCGACGTCCACGTTGTGAACTCCGGCTTTGAACTCGCCATGTGGGTCGGTCAGAGCGAGGCGGACTTTCGGGCGGTCGGGGTCGTCGATCTGGATCGATCCGTTCTCGCCAAAGACGTAGAAGTAGCGCTTGCCGTCGCGCGTATGGCTCTTGATCACGGCGACCGCCGGGTCAAACTCAAACGTCGCCTGGACGTCATCTTCAGCCCTATCGTCGAAGTCTTCGGTGTGGCGCAGCGTCGCGCTCACCCTCTTTGGTTCGCCGAGGAACCACATCAGGGGGTCAAGCAGGTGACAGCAAATCTCATAGAACTGGCCGCCTGGATAGCTGTCCAGCCGCCTGCGGCTCTCAGCGGTTTGCTCGTCATTCATCTGGCAGATCACCGAGCGCACCGGTCCCAGCCAGTTCTCGGTGATGGCGCGGTGGGCCAGACGGAACGCCGGGTTGTAGCGGAAGACGTAGCCCATCTGGACGTTGAGGTGTTTGCGGTCGGCCTCGTCGTAGATCTTTCGCAACAGATGCAGGTTGATCCCGGGCGGTTTGTCGATCTTGGTGTGCTTGCCCGCTTCGACCGATCGCAGCGAATAGATCAGCGCGTCGAGCGGATCGGTCTCGATGCAAACCATATCGATTTGGTCGTTTGCAAGAAGCTCGTCGACCGACATCCACTTAACGCCGCTCCAATCGGGATGAGCTTTTGCCTTGGCCAGCAGATCGGGGTCGGGTTCAGCCGCGGCAATGAACTCCCAGTTCTTGGACTTGCGGATAGACGCGAGGTGCCCGCGGGCATGTGAATGAGCCGTCCCGAGAATGGCCGCGCCGAGAGGATTTGCCATAGTGTGCTCCTATTTCGATCGATGCGTTTGTGTAGCCCGAAAAGGCCGTCCGGCTTGCGGAAGCGGCCGTCAGTCAGCCTGGGTCAGTCGGCCAGCTCGACATGCGCGCCGCCCGTGTGGTCGTAGATGTCGTAGTGCTGAGCTAGAACGTCGAGACCATAGTCATTGTCGTATTCGCGCCAGGCCGAATGACTGTGGTTGCTCTGGTTCTGCGTGTTGTCGTATTCGATCAAGAACTCCGGCGACTGGATGCGATAGTAGTTACCGTTCGTTTCGCGGTTGCCGGTGGTGCGTCCGCCGATCGGTACCGGCTGGGGGTCGGGACGGTCCGGGCGCCCGGCCCAGGCGAAAAAGAGCTGATCGCGCGGCGTCCCCTCGGCGGCCTTCATGCGCGTGGCCGCTACCGGGGCGGGGAGATTATTGGCGTACTCGGCGATCAGGCCCAGCAGCATTTCGTACTGCTTTTCGTCCATCTTGGAGGCGGGCAGGCCCTGCGGCTTGCCTTCGATATTGGCACGCTTGTCGGCCATCGTCACGATGTCGTAGGGCGCGATGTCGGTAAAGATGACCTGCTTGCGCTGGTCTTCGGTGAAGGCGCTCATCAGCTCGACGGCGAGATCCTCTTCGCGGGCCAGCACGCGGAATCCCTTATGCGGCCCCTGGGCCACTTGATGGGGATTCGCGCCGAAGAAAGTCGGGCTGCTCGAGACCAGCTCACCGTTCTTGATGGTGTAGTGGAGGGAAAGGTGGTGGCCCTCGACTCGCCATCCCCAAGTGCCGGTCAGCGAAGGTTCGCCGAAGATCGAGAAGTGAAAGCGCTGCGGATCGCGGTATCCAGTGTAGTCGTCTTCGATGATGCCGACGATTCGCTCCAGCGCCATGACCTTGGCCGCCTTGACGAAGCCAGCCTGGCTGAGTCCCGAGCCCAGCAGCGCGTTGGCGAAATGGGCCTGTTTGGGGTCCATTTCCTTAAACGTGATGCCGTTGCGGACATAGCCGTATTCGTCGGTGAACCCGGTTTCCGGGAAGTAGTGCCAGTCCATGCGGTGCTTGGCATCGAATTTGAACAAAGTGGACGCCTTCTGCAGGCGATTGAGCGACTGCACCAGCAGCGTCGCGGATTCATACATCAGAGCTTCGGTCTTGGCCGTTTTATAGGCTGCGGCGAGAGCGGCGACACAGAGCGTGAGGACAGCAACGCGAAACAGGATCGTTTTTTTCATGTTTGTAGTTCCTTGCATGCATCGGCCTTGCATGAGCGGCCTTGCAGTTAGCGGGCCTTGCAGGTGGCGCTTTGCATTCGGGCCCCTAGGCCGGGAGTCTGCGAATTCCCGCCCAATTATAACGCGGAATCGTAGCCGCCACCGTGAGCACCGTGGACGAGCCCGACAACGCGCTTCTCTTACCGAAGCAGGTGTCTTCAGTCTCTGCTTTTCGGTTTGCGGTTTTCAGCCTCGGATTCAGCAATACTTGCCAGAACAACCGGCGCCTGGTCGGAGAATTCGGCGACCAACAGATTCCCTGCCTGGGGCCCGAGTTTCAAATGGAATCTTAGGGTGCCGTTTGAGGAAATTGCAGATAATTTCATGCTGGGGGAGTTTTCGGACCCTTCCCGTCCTCCCGTAAGATGTATAAGAATGTATGACTTGTCGTTTTTTGTGTAATGCCCATTGCTGAAATTTCGGCACTTTTCCTGCAGTTTTCCGGTGCTTTTGCGCTGCTTTGTTGCCTCTGCTTGGGTGGTTCGAGCCGTTTTCTGGTGATTGGGGATGCTTCTTGTGGGTGGATTGGCGCCGACAGGAGTGTCGAGGCGGCAAGCTGAGGGCTTGCGCCGCGGGTGCTCTCGTGCCGATTGATTCGCTGGCTCTGTTGCCACAATTCTTGTTCGCTCCGTGTTCTTGCCTTCGTGCTGGGTTTGCTTGGCCGGTTGGATGATATTTTGATTCGGGTTGACGTTTTGCTTTTCGCTTGACCTTGGGCCTTGGCTCGACCCCGTGTTTGGGCTCGGGGCGTTGACAGGGACTCTACTTATATTGTACAGGTTGGGGATACCTGCTTCGGGGGGTTGTGGTAGTTAAGATATTGATTTTAAAAGAATTATAAATATGAATTATACGTCACCGACTGGACCGGTTGTGGTGATTTCGCAGGGCATGCAGTGTTTTGCTTGTGAACGGGGGTGTTAGGTCGGTCCGAGAGTGGAGCATGGACTTCCGTCCACGATTGTGTCGCCATTCTGGCGACGCGGCATGTCTGGAGACGTGCGCCACGTCAACGCAGCGCGCGGTTAGCAAAAGACTGAAGATCGGTCGCGCCGGCGGCCCTCTAACCGAGGTGAAGCGGCCGCCTTCAACCGAGCGGGCCTGGCCCAAAGCTACGAGCGTCGTCAGCAGTTCGCTGACCCTTCGCGTTTGCGCGCGCTTGAAGGTTCGAGCTAACTGCTCGGCGTCTAGGGGGGCTGGGTGCTCGGCTAGAGCCGTCTTTAGGGCTTTGAATTGCTCGGTCAGACTCTTTGGCCAGCTCTTTTTCGCGGTCATGGCCGCGGCCGTTTCGTCGAGAACAAGGCCGGGGATCAGGTCCTTTTGTGTAGCCGCCGGCTGCTCTGGCGCTTGGAACTCGGGACGCAGCCAGCGTACCAATCCCTGTTCTTCCTCGGCGGCGCGCTCGGCGTTGAGTTTGACGAGGCGGCCCAGCAGGTCTTCTTCGGCGGCGATCTGCGCGGGGGACTTGTGCGCCGAGGGGGTTGTGCCGCCCGGTTTGCCCACTAGCGCGGGAGCCAGGTCTCCCCAGCCGTAGGCGTCGAGCGCGGCGGTGTCTAGCTCGTCGTGAAGTTCGCCGATAACGGTGACCAGGCCCTGCTCGTGAATGAGCTTGTCGGCGTCGGTCAGCTCTTCGCCCGAGCGCAGCTTTTCGAGGACGTTGTAGATGCCGGTGAGGGTGAGCTTGGGGTGGAGTTGCTGGCGGTGTTTTCGCCGGGTGTCGAGTTGTTCGGCGAGGTCGCGGATTTGCTGGCGTTGGGTTTCGGTGGGGTCTGGGAAGGGGTAGGTTTCGAAACAGCGCGTCTTCACGTAGACGGGGTCGTTGCCCACACCCAAGCGGCTACCTGTAACGAGCGACCAAGTGACGTGTATGCGGCTGGACAGTACGCCAAGGTGAAAGCTTCCTTCGAGACAAATATTGATGAGCTTATTGTCCGGCAGGATCGATTCATCGAGGAAAATGAAGAAACGGTGTTTGCTGGTCTCAACCGTGGAGATGTATCGATGAAGCTTGGCGAGTGCCAACCGTAGTTCTGTATGTTTGCGCCCAAAAACCCACCAGTTGTCGCGGCGGTACGCTTCTAGGTTGTTGTCACGTTCTGGCTTCACGCGTTCGCGAACCCGTTGGTAGACGTCAGGGTACAACGCACGAACTTCGTCCGCACTCAAGCCCTGGAGGTCGATTACCATCACTCCGCGAGGTATCTGCGTGAGATCCCGTCCGTTGCGGTAATGTCGGATGTGACGTTCTAAGCCGCGCGTTTGGCCAAGCCCAAGCTTGGCCGCTTCCTGCGGAGTGACGATGAAACCGGCTCCGTGGAGTTTTACCCCTGGGGAGCTAATCAGATCGTGTGCCGAGAGCTTGTGGCAGGCAGTTGTGTCGACGCCAGCCCTTAGGTCCGAATGCAACTTTCCCTCGCGCGTATTGAGGGCAACATCGACCCCCTCACCCTGTCCGTCGGTTTCTTCGATGACGTTCGCCAACTCCCCGACATGCTCGCCCCCCTCTCCAACCGTCATCGCAATCCGAACATCGGCCCCATCGGCGGTATCAACCCAGGGGTGATCCGGCACGGCGAACACGAGCGAGAGCGGCTTTTTCTGTCCCATGTGATGCTGCACGACGCGCCGGTTGAACGTTTGCCGCAAGCTGTTCGTCGTGATCAGTCCAAAGCGTTTGATCTTGGCCTCGCAAGCCAGCCCGGCAGCGATGTGCCACCAATACATCACGTAATCCGCTGACTCGGGAACCTGCTTGTACGTCTGGCGGACCGCGTCGGTATAGCCGTCCCCTAGGCTGCGCCGCAAGTTGCTCGTGCCGATGAACGGCGGGTTGCCCACGACGAAATCCGCCTCCGGCCAGGCCGCCTTGCGCGGGTTGACATAGCGCTCTTCGACGGCCTGCGCCGACTCGTCTGGCACCCGCTCTCCGGTCACCGGGTGCGTCTTCATCGTCTTGCCGTCCCAGCGCGTTTTCGGGATGCCGCGCTCGTCGGTCACGTACTCGACCTTGTCACAGTCGAGCAGGGCGTCGCGGTGCTCGATGTTTTTGTAGTTCTTGAGCACCGGCTGTGGCGGGTTGACGTCACCGCGAGTGCGAAAGTGCCATTGCAAATATCCGATCCAGAGCACGGCCTCGGCGATGCGCGCCGCGCGCGGGTTCTTCTCGATGCCGAGCATCTGCCTGGGGTCGACGGTTACCCCGGCCATCTCGAGGTGTTCCTGACTGGATCCGAACTCGGCGATGGTGTTGAGAACTTCGCCTTCGAGTCGCTTGAGGTGCTCCAAAGTCACATACAGAAAGTTGCCCGAGCCACAGGCCGGGTCGAGCACGCGCACGTGGACCAGGCGGTCCCGGAAGTGCCGCAGCTCGGTGAGCGCTTCGTCGTGTTTACCCTGGCGGTCCAGCTCGATCGCCACCGCATGGGCGTATTTCCACTCATCGCGCAACGGCTCGATGACCGTCGGCATTACCAATCGCTCGACGTAGGCCCGCGGCGTGTAGTGCGCCCCAAGCTGATGCCGCTCCACGGGATCGAGCGCGCGTTGGAGCAACGTGCCGAAGATGGCCGGCTCGACCTCGCGCCAGTCTTGCTCGGTGGCGAGTTGCAGCAGCAGGATTTGCTCCTTGGTGAGCGCAATGGCGTCGTGCTCGGCGAAGAGCCCGCCGTTGAAGCGCAGGATGTCCGCCCGCAAAAGGACGCTGAAGCCGCCCCGATCCATCTCGCCCCACAGCCCCGAGAGCAGACGGGGGAAATGTTGCGGGTACCCGGCTGCCTGCTCGAGCAAGTCGGTAAAACTATGCTCGGGCAGCAGCTTTGTATCCTCGGCGAACATCGTGAATAAGCAGCGCTTCAAGAACGAGGCCACCTCGTCGGGATCTTTGCCGTGCTCTTCAAGTTGCTCAGCCAATTCCCCCAGCAGCCTGGCGATCTCTTTGGTGACCTTGGCTGACCGGCGCGAGGGATCGAGGCTGAGCGGGTCGGTCCAAACCTTGCTGAGCCGTTCCCGGATTGCCTCGTCGCGCAAATCACCGAGCGTGAGGCGGTGCGAGCGGGGATCGGGGAAGGGTACGTAGGCGCCGCCGGTGCGTGAGAACTCGGAGTGGATTTCGATGACGCTTTGCCCGACGTCGAGCAGAAGAATAAACGGCGGACGGCCTTCGTCGGGCGGCAGCGCCCGCACGTATTGCGAGGCTTGCCCGTGGGCGCGAAGCATGCGGCCCTTCCAGCCCGGCGACTCCGGCGTCTGCCGCAGGCTCTTGGATTCGAGCACGAAACAGCCTTGTTTGTAGAGGTCGATGCGGCCGGTGCTTTCGGTCCCGTCTCCGTTGTGGAAAGTGACGGTTCGCTCGAAGGCGTAGATGTTTTCGGCGGGGTCGTGTGAGGCGGGGCGGGGGCGCTCGACGCCGAGCAGGTCGCACAATTCCGCTAGAAAAGGCTGGGGGTTGGCGATCTCTTTTCCGTCGGCGGCTTGCCAGCGGTTGACGAACGCGTCGATGGAGTTTGAGATCACTCGTCCAGGTTACTCGAAAGGCGGTGCCGGCTCGGGGTCGGGCCTCACCCGGCGGGTGAACGCAACGAAAAGCCGCAGGTCTCTGACGAGCCCGGCGCTACGGGTATTCAAGGCGCTTTAGCAGGCAACCAGAGCCCTACGGGTATTCAAAACGCTTTGTGGGTATTCAAGGCGCCTTCGCAGGCAACCAGAGCCCTTACGGGCGGATCTGTGGCAGGCAATCCCCCTGCCGGGGTGTCAGCGGGCTATGGTATTAGGAAGTAGCGGAGGTTTCCGATGAGGGATCGAATTCTCATAGCGTTGTTCACGATGATGGCCGCTTTCTTGCTGGCACCCCTGCCGGCTTTTTGTCAGGCCGAAACGGGCCAGGCCGAGGCGGAAGCTTGGACGCCGCCCCGAACGGCGGACGGCAAACCGGATATCCAGGGCATATTCACGTTCCGTACCATCACGCCATTGCAGCGTCCTAAAGAGATGGCGGGCAAGCCGACACTGAACGCGGAAGAGGCGGCGGCTTTTGAGGAGTATCGCAATCGGCGCCTGAATCGCGATCTGTACGATCCGGTCACAGGGGCTCCTTGGGCCGGCTATGCGCCCAACTCGCAAGGCGGCGTTTTGTCCTACAACGACTTTTGGTACGAGCGGGGAATCGAGCTGACCGAGGACAAACGCACGTCGCTCATTATCGATCCCCCGGAGGGGAGAATTCCCTATACCGAGGCGACGAAACAAAGGCTCGCGGTGCGCAGAGCGAAGTCGAATTCCGGCTTCGCCGATTCCCATGAGGACCGCAGCCTGTTCGACCGTTGCATCATGGGGTTCAACTCCGGACCACCGATGGTTTCCTCGGCCTACAACAATAACGTTCAAATCCTGCAGGTTCCCGGTTACGTGGTGATCCTCAACGAAATGGTGCATAACGCTCGGATTATTCCCACCGACGGGCGTCCGCACGGAAAGCTGCCTCAATGGGCGGGGGACTCGCGCGGCCGCTGGGAGGGCGACACGCTGGTCGTCGACACGATCAACTTTCTGCGCGAGACGAGCCTGAGCGGATCGAGCGCCAGCACCCATCTGGTCGAGCGCTTTACGCGCGTCGACGCGGACACGGTGCGCTATGAGTTTACGGTCGAGGATCCGAATTCCTATACTCGGCCGTGGACGGCGATGATGCCTTTGCGAAGGACCGATGGGCCGCTGTTTGAGTACGCCTGCCACGAGGGGAATTACGGACTTTACAACATCATCGCCGGCGCGCGCGGGAAAGAGTAAGGAGGCGGCGGAGGCGGCGGGCAAGCGATAGCGGTAGCTGAGCGTGCGGACGCATGGCGACTCATGGTTCGTTGAGCTGCTGTTGAGAGAACAACCTCCCTCGGGTGAATCCAAATTTCATGGCAGGAGGGCGGCCCGTAGCGTGGAAACGACCGTGAGCAAAAAACCTACCAAGAGCGACTTGAAGCGATTAGACGCGATGAAGGATGAGGAGATCGACCACAGCGAGATCCCCGCGTTCGATGAAGCGTTCCTGCGCGAAGTCGAGATGAAGGTATCGCCTGGAAAAAAACCTGTGTCCCTGCGCCTGGATGCCGACGTGCTGGAGTGGATGCAAGGCCAGGGCAAGGGCTACCAGAGCCGGATTAACGCCATCCTGCGCGCCTACTACGAAGCGCATCAGGGCCAGGCCCGCTAGTGGACAAGAGGAACATCGGCAGCTCGTTTGACAGTTGGCTGCGCGAGGAAGGTATCCAAGAAGAAGTCACCGCCGGTGCGATCAAGCGTGTGCTGGCGCGTCAGGTGCGGGGTGCAATGGCAGACGACGATCTGGAGGTACGATGGCGACAAATTTAGATTTGAGAACGCAAAGAGAAGCTGTAGTGAAAGCACACTTCCAAGCGGAAGCAGTGGACCACGACGTCGCTGCAACGGTAGCAACCTTCGCGAAGCCGCGCTACGAAGTCCCAGCTGCCGGAGCGATCGTCGATGGGGCGGACGGTGTTCACGACTTTGTTCAACAGATCCTGACGTCCTTTCCCGATCTGCGGCTCCAGCAGCAGGCCGTACACCACGCAGAGGGCGCTGTCATCGTGGAAGTCAAGTTCGGCGGCACGCAGCGCGGCGAATGGGCGGGGGTCGAGCCGACGGGAAAACAGGTGAACGTGGACGGCGTCTGCATATTCATCTTCGACGGTAGCGATCTGATCTGCGAGAAAGTGTACTTCGACAATGCAACCATACTCCGCCAGATTGGCGCTTTGGTCTGAACCCTCAAGCCTAACGAGACGGCATTCGTGGTCCGGCAACCAATCGGCACTAGTCCTCGTGTTTGCCTTCTCCTTCGAGTCCCTTGCGAACGCGACTACGGCGCAGAGTAGATATCTACTTGAGAACTCGGGCGCTATACTATCTGTTCGATTGGTGACCTTTCGGTTGTGATGGGTGCTTTTCGGGTTGAGAAACCACGTGGGGGCGACGAATTAGCGATGTCTGAAACCGGTCGAGGGCCACGTTTGACACCGATCCAGTGGGTGATCTGCGCGGTTGCCGCTTTAGGGTTCGCGTTCGACATCTACGAATTGCTGATGCTGCCGCTGATCGTGCGGCCGGCGCTGCTGGAGTTGGCGGATGTCCGGCCGGGGACGCCCGAGTTCAATCAGTGGGTCGGGCTGCTATTTTTCCTTCCCGCTGTTTTCGGTGGGGTATTCGGACTTTTAGGAGGGTACCTGACCGACCGCCTGGGCCGGCGGAGGGTGCTGGTCTGGAGCATTCTGATCTACGGCTTTTCGGCCTGCGCGGCCGGTTTTGTGACCTCCCCCGAATGGCTGCTTGTGTTTCGCTGCACCACGTTTGTCGGCGTCAGCGTGGAGTTCGTCGCGGCGGTAGCGTGGCTGGCGGAACTGTTTCCGAACCCAAAGCAGCGCGAAGCCGTGTTGGGGTATACGCAAGCCTTCTCTTCGATTGGCGGATTGATGGTCACCGGGGCGTACTACGTTGCGGTGACCTACGCGGACTCGTTGCCGGCGATTCACGGAGTTCACGAGGCTTGGCGCTACACGCTGATCTCGGGGGTGATTCCCGCTATTCCGCTGATCTTGATCCGGCCGTTCCTGCCCGAGTCGCCCGCCTGGGCGAAGATGAAGGCGGAGGGAACGTTGCAGAGGCCGAGCGTGGCCGAGCTGTTCCGTCCCGCGTATCGAACGACGACGATTATCACGGCCTTGATGTTTGCGTGCAGCTACGGAGCGGCATTTGGGGCGATCCAGCATATTCCCCGCATCGTTCCCGGCTTGGCGGAGCTTTCCGGGTTGGCCCGGACCGCGGTGCAACAGACCGTCAGCGTTGTTCAAGGCTTTCAGGAGGTCGGCGGCTTGCTGGGACGAATCGCGCTGGCGGTGCTGGCGGTGCGTATTGTTGGGCGGCGGCGGCTGCTGCGGATCTTTCAGATTCCTGGTTTGGTCATCCTGCCGCTTGTGTTCTTCTACGCTTCGACGCATGATTTAGAACTGCTCAAATGGGGCATGTTGGCAGTGGGACTGCTGACGGTGGCGCAGTTCAGCTTCTGGGGGAACTACCTGCCGCGCGTTTACCCGACGCACCTGCGCGGGACAGGTGAGAGTTTCGCGGCGAATATCGGGGGGCGTATGATCGGGACCTCTGCCGCCCTGGTGACGACGACTCTGCAGTCCTATATGCCCGGTGCCAGTGCGCCCGAGCAGTTGGCTTATGCGGCGGGGTTGGTCGGGTTTACATGCTACGCGGTGGGATTCCTCGCTAGTTTTAAGTTGCCGGAGCCTAGCGAGCAGGAACTGCCCGATTGAATGCCGGACTACGAACCGTCCGAAACCGCCGCACTGCGAAGCGCCCGACTGAGGTTTCCCGATTTCAGCACTCAAGCGCGGACTCCGGTCCGCGGCTCTGTCCGGCCCTTTGTGTATTCCGAGATACTTGCTGACGATCCGCAGATTTTCCGGGACGATCTAGGGCATTCGTAGCGCCTCTTGTGGCGGAAACCCGGTGTTACTATGGACTTGCCCAGTGGATTTCTACATTTTCCTCTTGATTTTGGGCGGAGTCGTGGGCTTCTCGATTGCCCTTGGCCGAGCTAATGCACGCTCTCGCCAGAGTCGCGTGCTTATCGATAAGCTGCGTTTTGACCTGGACGCTCTGCGGTCGACACTACCTCGGCGTGTCTGGCAAGTCGAGCAGGAGCTCGCAGACTTGCAAGAACAGGTCGCCGGCGCGGACCTTGTATCGCGGCCTGGGGAGGCTGTACCGACCGCCGGGGCCGTTCCGGCTCAGCCCACAACTCAACAGCCCCCGGAACCTGCCCCGTTGACGGCAGCGCCTGTTCCACCAGCCGCCACTCAGCCCCCACCCGTCACGCCGGCCGATCCAGCCGGAACGGGAGCGGAGTCACCCCATCCAACGCCGACGCCAGCGCCGGGCATTCCTGGATATCGTCCTCCTCCTCCGCCCAGCTCCGTAGGTCACGCACAACCGAGCGGACCTTTTGACGGACTCGGCAGCATCAACTGGGAGCGCTGGGTCGGCGTCCGCGGGGCCGCCGTGCTCGGCGCGGTTGTGATGGCACTCGCGGGCATCTTGTTCCTGCAATACTCGATCGAACACGACCTGATTCCGCCAGTGGTTCGGGTTGCGGTGGGATTTCTGGTTGGCATCGGTTGCGTCCTGGCCGCCGAGACGCTCCGAGACCGCGGCTACGGCCCAACGGCCAACACGCTGGCCGGGGCCGGCATCGTCATTCTTTACGCGTCCGTGTGGGCCGCACGGGTCCTTTACGAACTGATCGGAAGCGGGCTCGGCTACGGGCTGATGATTCTGGTGACGCTCGCTTGCGGAATGATCTCGTGGCGTCATCGCGCGCGCGACACGGCACTGCTGGGATTGATCGGCGGCTTCGCTACTCCGCTCTTACTTTCGACAGGCCAGGACAACCCGATCGGCCTCTTTGCCTACATCTTGATGCTGGACGTGGGGTTGTTCGCGCTGGCGAGGGTCCGCGGCTGGCCTGTCCTGGCGGTACTCAGTCTGGCCGGCACTGTGTTCTATCAGGCGGCCTGGATCGTGCTCCGCATGGGGCCGGAGCGGGCCATGCTGGGACTTGGGATACTTGCGGTCTTCGGGCTCTTCTATGCCATCGCGGGGCGCTTTCGAATTGCCGCGAGCGAGGACGCGAAACAACGAGAAAACTGGCAGTCGACTCAAATCGCCGGGGTTCTGCTGCCCTTCGCATTCGCTCTTTACTTCGCGGGTGGTGCTGTCCTCGCTCCCCACCTCTATCCGATCGGGATTTTGTTGCTGCTGTTGTCGGCGGTGGCGGGCTGGCTGGGCCGTGTCCAGGATTTCCCGCTGCTCTCGACTGGTGCGGCGTCGGGTAGCGTTGCGGTCGTTTGGGTCTGGTGTTTGCAGGCCAACTGGAGCGCCGCTCTGGCTTGGGAAGCGGTTGGCGTTTGCGCGGCGCTTGCGCTGCTCTTCCATTTCTTTTTCGAACTGGATTGGCGGCGCGGTATGGCCGGAGGCAGTAGGGAAGACTATGCGCCCTCCTCTCACGCTCCGCTGATTACTGCCGCCGGATTTCTGGCTTTGCTGGTGTTCACGCCGTTGTGGGTACGGATGACCGCAGTGCCGCTTTGGCCATGGCTGTGCGGATGGGTTGTGCTGGCGGCGCTGCTGATGCGGCAATCGGTCGAACCTTCGCGGCAGCACAAGCAAGGGTTGGCGGCGCTTGGGCTGGGGCTGGGCTTCTCGCTCTTTTACGGGGCTCACCGGGGCGCTCCGCAGTTTCCGCCAATGGCACTCTATTTCGGCCTCGTCGGAGCCTGCGCGGTTGCTTTCCAGGTTGTCGCCGTTGTTCTCAAGGCGGCGCGGAGACAAGTCTGGGCAAACCGAGCTGCCGCAATCTTGCCGGCTACCGTGCTGGCGTTTCTCATGTTAGAGGGATTGCAGCCGAAGCTGTCTCCGATCCTCTACCTGACAACGACGATCTTGCTCGCGCTGCTGATGGTGCTTGCGGCCACACGGGTTCCATCGGGTATGTGGTATTTCGCGGCAATGGCACTGCTGGCCGTGGGGCACTTGTGCTGGACCGCTGGGGCTGAATATCTTATCTTGAGACCGAACCCGGATAGCGCACTTACGACGTTTCTGCTCCAACTGGTCGCGGTCCTGTTGTTCTCCTGGTGGCCATTGTTAACACGCACGCGTTTCGGTTGTGAACGCTGGGCCTGGTATGCGGCGGCCTTGGCGGGGCCGGCCTGGTTCCTGGCCTTGCGGAGCCTCTATGAGATCCGCTTTGGCGACGCTGCCATTGGGCTGCTGCCCGTCGGGCTTGGGGCGCTCTCGCTGGGCTTGGCTTTTCGCATCCAGAAGCAAGGGCTGCTGGACCCCGAGATGCACAAACGCGGGCTGGTGTGGTTCACCGCTGTCGCGATGGGATTCATCAGCGTCGCCATTCCACTGCAGCTTGACAAGGAGTGGATCACGCTGGGCTGGGCGATCCAGGGGTTTGCTCTCACCGCGCTTTGGAAGCGGCTCGATCACGCGGGGCTGAAATACTTCGCTCTGGCCCTGCTGGCCGTCGTCACGATTCGGCTCGTGGCGAACCCGGAAATCGTCGATTATCATCCGCGTTCCAGTCTCCCCTTCGTGAACTGGCTGATGTATACGTATTTGGTTCCGGCGGCGGCTTTGTTAGGCAGCGCGTGGAATCTCTACCGGCTTGAGGTCGAGCGTCACATGGGCCGGGAGGAATTCATCTATTCGCGAGGGTACTCCGTCGGCGCGATCTCCTGCGTTGTGGCCGCGATCACGGTGGTCTTCGTTTGGATCAACCTGACGATTTTTGACTTCTTCTCGGTTGGACAGCAGATCGAAATATCCTTCGATCGCATGGCGGCAAGGGATTTGACCTTGTCGCTGGCCTGGGCGCTCTACGCTCTGCTGCTTCTCACGATCGGGGTGAACCGCCACAACGTCGGCCTGCGTTGGATTAGTTTGGCCTTCCTTGTGCTGACAATCGGCAAGGTGTTTCTGCATGATCTCGGGGAACTCGAGGATCTCTACCGCGTAGCTTCCTTAGTGGGGCTCGCCTTCAGCCTGATCCTGGTATCGCTCGCTTACCAGCGCTTTGTATTTCGCAAGGACGCGCCGAGCGATAGCTCCCCGGAAGGAGACTAACTGTGCGCAAAGTGGCTTTGGCATTGTCGTGGTCGTTGGTCGTAGCAGTGGTTGTAGTGGTGCTATCTCCCTTGGCGCTTTCGCAGCCCGCGGACCTGCGAACACTTTTTCGGTCTCGGGCTGACGTCTTTGTCGACGGTAACGGCATGTCGAGGTTGGAGCTGCCGCCGGATGTCATCGCGGCCTGCCGTCCGGATCTTTCCGACTTGCGTATCGTTGACGCAGCCGGGAAGGAAGTGCCTTACCTGATTGATAGTAGGAAGGGCGTCGAAGTCGAAGTTGAGGTTCGACAGCGAGTGACCCCGGAGCTGTTGGAAGTGAAGCGCCAGACGATTGAGCGGCCGACAGGCCCGCCGCTTCGCAGGGAAACTTACGAGCTGTCGCCACCTGAAGAACGCTCTCAAACCGGAACCTGGGACCTGGTCATCGAGAGCAGACGTTCCAGATTTGTTCGGCGCGTGGAGGTGTCTGCCATTGCGCAGGATGGGGCTTCGGTGAAGCTCGTCGAAAACGGGTCGGTGTTCCGGTTGAGCAACTCTGCTCAGGAGAAGACGAGGCTGAACGTGCCCGATCGGGCGTCCGGGCGTCTCGTTGTGACTCTCGAAGGAGAGGACGGCTTTTTTCTTGAGCCTGCATTTCGATTGGAAACTTCGCAGACGGTCTTGCGTGAGCGGGCAGTCGTTGAGTTGAGCGAGATCAGCCGCCAGGAGCTTGACCGCAAGACCATCGTCGAACTGGCCCGGCCGCGCGGGCTGGTGCCCGACGTAATTCAAGTGTCGAGCGCGACGCTATCGTTCAATCGCTCGGTGGAGATTCGCGACGAGGGTCCCGGCGGCAGCAACTCGGCCGTTGGGAGCGGGATCGTGTTTCGGTTTCCCGCCCTGGCAACGGTGGAGGATTTGGAAGTGGCGGTCTCCGCGGCGCGGGGTGATCGGCTGCGAATCGAGATCGACAACGGTGACAGCCCGGCGCTTGAGGAGCTGACTTTTCGCGCAGTTGTGCGGCGTCCGGCGCTGCTCTTTACGCTCGAAGGCCGGGGCGCAGCCGAGCCCTCGGGCACGCTGTTCTTTGGCGGCGGGCGCGCCTACCGGCCTCGATACGATCTCCAACGGCTCGGGGGCTCGATTCCCGCCGGGCAACAGACTGCGAGCGGTGAGGGCGAGCCGTTCTACGTGGCGGCGCGCTTGGGTGATGTGTCTGCGAACGAGCGCTTCGACGCCTCGCCGATTCTCGCCTTCGCGATGCGGCCGGGAGCCGAGATTGAGGCGCGTGGCTACACGCACCGCCGTGAGCTTCACGCCACTCCGTCGGAGGAAGGGCTGATTCGGGTTCAGCTTGGGCTGGAAGATTTGGCTCACGCTCGCGAAGACCTGGCCGACCTGCGGATCATCGACGATCAATCGCGGCAACGGGCCTATCTGCTGGAGCGCCGGGCGGGAAGTCCCCGCATGCCATTGAAGCTGGCGGGCACGGAGTCCAAAGACGGAGAGTCGATCTACCAGCTAGATCTGCCCACGGTGCCGGCGAAGATCGATGAACTTGCGCTTGAGACATCGCTTCCATTCTTTGACCGCGGCTACCGGCTCGTGGCCAAGTTGCAATCAGAGCGCGGGGAAGAATCGGTTCCTGTAGCGCAAGGCCGTTTGGTCCGGCGCGCGGGGGAGATGCGGTTGCTGAAGATACTGATCCAGCCAAGGAGAATCGACTCCCTCGAACTCATCATCGAGGACGGCAACGACGCGCCTTTGACATTCGAGAGAATCGAAGGCAGCTTCCCGCTTCCCGAGGCCTACTTCGTTGCCCCCGAGGGGGACTATTCGCTCCTGGTGGGCAATCCCGAAGTGACCGCTCCAACCTACGAGCTGGAACGCGTGCGCGGCATTGTGCTGGCGGTGAAGAGCTCCGATGCGAGCTCGGAGCCCTTGATCGCGAATGCGGCATTCAGCGCGGCGGCTCGATTGGGGACCGAGGCCGGAGCCCAGCAGGCTCTTCTTTGGGTCGCCCTGGACTTGGCGGTCGCGGTTCTGGCGGGTCTCACGCTGAAGTTGGCGCGCCGGGAGCAACCCTCGGGGTAAATCGCGCTGCTCTGGGGCGGTGGAACTGCTGAAACATTTGACACCCTAAATTGTTTGATTGGGTTTCTTCGACAATCCGCTGATCGTGCCCTGATCGGCGAACCAAGACCCACCCCGGCCTGGAGCGAGCGCAACGAAAGAAGTGGGGGCCTATCGCGTGTTTCGACCGTCAGGTGTTGAGAAATGCGGGTTAGCATGGGTTCGCATGGGACCCCGCCGGTGACTCGCGACCAGGCAGAGATCAGCCGCCTCTCCAGCGAAGCTCAGGAGCTCAAGGAGCAGCTTCGCGCTGAACGCGCACAGCGCGACGATCTGACCGTTCAGCTCCACAACCAACACCCACGAAAGATTCTCAAACGGAAGCTGCACTCGGCTTTGGGCTTCGTCCAGCGGATGATGCCCGCACCGGTTCGCGACTTTTTTCGACCCGCGTATCTGCGCTTTTATCGCCGCGTGTTCCCGCACGGCCTGCGCGAATTCGGGTCGGCCGATCTGGTCAGGTCCCGCGAAAAAAACATCCCATCTCCGGTGCCTAAGACGGAGAATCGTACCGAGCGCACGGATTCTCCCTCGGCGCAGGCGCCGGTTGCCGCGTTCGAATGCTACCCCACCTATCGGCCGCTCGTCAGCATTGTGTTGCCTGTATGGAACCAGCCCGAGTTTCTCGGGGAATCCATCCGGAGTGTGTTGGGCCAGTCCTATGAGCGAATCGAGCTGATTGTGGTTGACGACGGTTCGACGGTTGATCTCTCTCCAGCACTGGAAGAATTTCGGACGGATACCCGCCTGCGGACGATTCGCAAAGAGCATGCCGGGATCGCCCCGGCACTCAACGCGGGCTTCCGCGTGGCGAATGGCGAGTTTTTCACCTGGACTTCCGCGGACAACGTCATGCACGGCGAGGCCATTGGGACGCTCGTCGATTTCTTGCTGCGCCATCCGGCAACAGGCATGGTCTACGCGAACATCGAGCTGATGGACGAAGGCGGGAAACCGCTCGTTGGCTCCGACGTGCGGGTCATCAATCAGCGCGCGCACGCCTCTCATCTTCTCGACCTCCCGGAGTCAATCGAAACCCTTGATCTAGCGGAAGACAATTTTATCGGCGCGTGCTTCCTTTACCGCGGATCGGCCGCCGGAATTGTCGGCGACTATGACGACTCGCGGCTGGGAACCGAAGACTACGACTTTTGGCTTCGGATGAGCATGGCGGCTACGATTCGCCACCTGGATTCGAAACAGTGCTTGTACCGCTACCGAGTCCACGGCAAGTCGCTAACTTCGAAGTATGGCCGCACTGTTGTCGCGGAAAACGTATCAGGCTTGCTGCGGCACCAAAGGGAAAGGAAGGACTGGCTGCACCAGCCCTTTGAGGTAGACATTCTTTACGATGGAGCGCCCCTGGTCCCGGCTGAAACCGTCGTTGCGATCGCCGCCGCGCTTCAACGGGAGGGCCACCGCGTCGCGGCTTATTCGACTCCCATTGCGGTCGAAGGGTCGCGAGAGTGGCTGTCTATCGACACCCTGCCTCTGTCGCAGGCGTGGCTTCCGGCGGTGCGCGACGAAGAACATCGTGACGAAGAACATCCCCATGCCTTGCGGAAGCGGATTCTTCTTTCGTTTATTGACTCTCGGTTGTTGGAAGCCAAAGGCCAGCCTTTCCCCAGATCCTCGGCGCTACGCTTCCAGTGGTTGCCCCCGGAAGCACATCTCGACAAGTGGCCAGATATCCCGGAATCGTCGTGGCTTCTCTGCGGGTCCGCCGGGTGCCTAAACCGTTTACGGGAAAGTCAGCGGCGCTGCGCATCGTTGATGATTCCGTCGCGTGACGCCTATCATCACGAGTCACTCCTGTTTCTCAAGGCGAGAGACAATTCATATCCAGTTTCCGAAAACCCTCTACTCGAAAAGCCGTTGGCGCTTTATGTGGGATCGACGGAGAGAACATTCTTAAACGCCGATATTTTGCGTGACGCAGCGGAGCGACATCCAGAGATTCAATTCGTCGTGATGGAAAACGCCGGCGTCAAGTCAGCGGCGGCGAGCAACCCTGTCCAGGCCATGAACATACTTTACCTGCAGGGCAAATCACGATCCAAGCTGCTTGCCTATCTATCGCAGGCGACGTTGCTGTTGGCGCCCCTTCAGGATGGCCAAGACCGAATCGGGGAGATGCAAGATCTCTGCCACCTCTATTTGCTTGCCGGCAAGCCGATACTTGCGACCGATGCTCTCCGTGCCGGCGGCCTGCACGACATGCCGAACGCTCTTGTTGTGCGCCCCGGTTCGTTTGCGGAAACACTACCCGCGGCTCTCGAAATCCACCCGAACCTAGCGATCGCCGACGAGTACCGGCTAAGCAGATCAGCGACCCAGATCGCCCGGAACCTCATCAGCATTGCGAACAGCCGGCTGTTCGCAGCGGTTGGCCACGGGGTTCCCGATGATGCCCTGCCCGAGACAGCTCAACGGGGCTAGCTGAAGGCTAAGCTGGGTTCTTTTTTCGTGACGCCCCGCACCCGAATCCGCCGCTCAGAGCCGCGCAGGCGGCCCCCTATCTTTCCAAAATTCCAACGAGCCAACTTTGGTCACGGATTTGTGAGAGTATTAATCCTTTGTTATCAACAAATATGCCCGCTCGGGACTTGACATTTGCGAATGTGCCGTTATGCTGAGAGCGGTGAGATGATCGGCCGGCAAGCGATCATTCATAGCGCCGTTCACAGACGCCCAGTTCATGAAAGGACGAAAAGGTGAGTTGGGGCGGAAGGGCAAAAAACGCTAGATGGGTATCCGGTTGACTCAGGTAGCCCCAAGATGTAGTATGCCGGCAGATGGAAGATTACCCTCAGAACCTGACAGAATTCGAGTCCCGTTTTAGTTCAATCACCAGGTCTAAACCCACCGCCTTGCAGGCGGTCAGCTTCAAGCAGTTCTGGATGAGAATGGGGGGATGGAAGAATATCGGCGAGGAGCGCATTCGGTCTACGACATCAAATATCACCTCATATGGATCACGAAGTACCGCTACAAGGTGTTACGGGGCAGGGTGGCAGAGCGGGTGCGGGATCTGATCCGGCAGAGCTGTGAAGCGAGGGGAGTGGCGGTGATCCGGGGCGCGGTGTCGCCGGATCATGTGCACATGTTGGTGACGGCTCCGCCGCAACTAGCGCCGTCGAAGCTGGTGCAGTACCTGAAGGGGCGGTCGTCGCGGCGATTACAGGACGAGTTTGGAGAGTTGCGGAAACGGTATTGGGGCCAACATCTGTGGGCACGCGGCTACTTTTGTGCGACGGTGGGCGCGGTAGATGAAGAAACGATCAAGAGATACATTGAGAGCCAGAAATGGGATGAGGACGGGGAAGGATTCAAGATTACAGCGCCCACCAAGCCTTGAGCCGGCTGTGAGCCGGACAGCTTCAGGCGGCTTGAGCCGCAACCCCGACTTTCAGTCGAAACGTAACCCACCGCCTTTCAGGCGGTGGATGTTTAGCAGTGAGGAGGCCTGCCGGGAGTATCTGTTCCGGCTGCGCTGGCCGGACGGTTTCCGCTGTCCGGGTTGCGGTTGTGGAAAGTCGTGGCCTTTGCGAAAAGTGCTGCTGCAGTGCGCTGCGTGTGGGCGCCAAACCTCGGTGACCGCCGGGACCATCTTTCAGGACACGCGCAGCCCTTTGCCGTTGTGGTTTCGTGCGATGTGGTGGGTCACCACCCAAACGACCGGAGCCAGCGCTTTGGGACTGCAAAGAGTGTTGGGGCTCAACAGGTACGAAACGGCTTGGACCTGGCTGCACAAAATGCGGCGCGCGATGGTGCGGCCGGGACGGGATTTGCTCGCCGGGACGGTGGAAGTCGATGAAAGCTACTGGGGCGGGCTCGAAGAGGGCCTGCGGGGCCGAAACCTGAAAAACAAAGCATTGATCGCAGTAGCCGCTCAAGAGGATGGGCGGGGTATCGGCCGGATTCGCATGAAGAGAATCGAGGATGCCTCGGGCGAGAGCCTGTTGCCTTTCGTGGAGGAGTGCATCGAGCCGGGCAGCGTGGTGCATACCGACGGCTGGCCCGGTTACTCCGGGTTGAAAAAGGAAGGCTACGTCCATCAGGTCACAGTTCTCAGCAGGCAGGAGCAGTCCGCGTCGGAATTGATGCCCCGCGTCCACCGCGTGATGTCACTGCTCAAGCGCTGGCTGCTGGGCACCCATCAGGGCGCCGTGAGCCACAAACATCTGGACTACTACCTGGACGAGTTCACCTTCCGTTTCAACCGCCGCAACTCCAAAAGCCGCGGCAAACTCTTCTATCGGCTCGTCCAGCAGGCGGTAGCCGTGGATCCCGCGACTTACAAGATGATTGTTCACCCGGTTACAGAACCCAAGAAAATCCCCAAACCACAAGATATTGGGGCTACCTGAGTCAACCGGATACCCATCAAACGCTAAATCATGAAAAGATCTGTAAAATCCTGCAATTGACACTATCGGCTTACTGAAACAAAAAGACTTAGGAGTTCCTTCGAAGCCTCTACCTAGGCGCGCGGAGTCAACAGTTAACGCATATAGTAGTCGCGAAAAACAAGAAACTCGCCGAGAAAGAGAGTCTTTCCGCCCCGGCAGCAACTCGCTACGGCAAGAACTCCAGGAAGCGGGCACCGTATTACCTTCGTGCCGGATTTCTGTGGGACAGACTCCTAGCCGGGCGGTTCAACCGCCGCGTCTCGCAAGATCTCGACGACGTGCCGGGGAGTGCGGTCCGTGAAATGACTGATCTGCTGCCGGCAAGAAACACCGGTCACCGCGATTTCGGTTTCGCTCGTGACTGCCTCGACGGCCGGGAAGAGGCGCTGCCCGCCGATTTTTTCGGAAAGATCGTAATGCTCTTTCTCGAATCCGAACGAGCCGGCCATGCCACAGCAACCCGAGTTGACTTCCGATACGCTGAGCCCCGGGACAAGCCGCAGGGCCTCCATGCTCGGAGCGCTGCCAATTTGCGCCTTTTGGTGGCAGTGTCCGTGAAATAGGATTTCCTTTGGTGTTTCGTTAAATGTAAGATTCAACTTCCCTTGCTCTTTGAGCTGTACCAGAAACTCATCCACCATCCAAGAGTTCGCGGCCACCGCTTCAACCGCCGAGCCTTCGACGCCCGCGCCGTCGACCAGATCGAGGTAGTCATCGCGCAGCGTCAACAGACAACTGGGCTCGCACCCGAGCACCGGGATGCCCTGCTTGGCATACGGCTCTAGCTCTCGCACATTGTGATTCGCCACCGCTTTTCCGTCGTCGATCAGCCCCTTGGAAATCATCGGACGGCCGCAGCATTTCCTATTGGCCAGGATGACTTCAAATCCCGCGGCCTCCAGTAGCTCGGTCGCCGCATGCCCGACCCGCGGGTAGTTGTAGTTCATGAAGCAGTCGTGGAAGAGCACGACTTTGGACCGCCCGTTTGCACTCGCCTGAGGCCGCCGGCGGAACCAGCTCTCGAAGCTTTGGCTGGCGAACGGGGGCATCTGGCGACGGCGGTCAATGCCTACGAAGTGGTCGAGGACCCACTTGGCAGGCCCCGAGTTCATGACGGCGTTCGCGATCGGCGCAAAGCGGCTGCCCCACTTGTTGAGCCCCTCGATACCGGCGAACATCCGGGCACGCAACGGCGTGCCGTGTTTCTCGTAGTAGTGCGCCAAGAACTCGTACTTGATCTTCGCCAGGTCGACATTCGACGGGCACTCGCGTTTGCAGCCCTTGCATTCGAGGCACAGATCGAGCACGTCGTACATGCGTTTCGAGGTCAGCTCTTCGGGCGGAAGCGTCCCGGAAAGCGCCGCCCGCAGAGCGTTGGCCCTGCCGCGAGTGGAGTGCTCCTCGTCCATCGTGGCGTGGTAGGAGGGACACATCGTTCCGATGTCCCTCTTGCGGCACACACCCATGCCGTTACACATTTCGACAGCGCGCGCGAATCCGCCTTCGCGGGAAAAGTCGAGGTGCGTTTTGATCTGGATTGTCTGGTAGTCCGCGCCCCAACGCAGGTTCTCGTTGACCTCCGGAGCGTTGACGACTTTGCCCGGATTCATGATGTTGTGCGGGTCAAAGATGCGCTTGGCTTCGAGGAACGCCTGATAGATATCGGGTCCGAATAGAACTTTGTTGAACTTGCCGCGCGCGATGCCGTCGCCGTGCTCACCGCTCATCGATCCGCCGTACTCCATGACAAGTTGGCAAACTTCCTCGCCCATCACGCGCACTTTTTCGACCTCAGAGGCCTGCTTCATGTCGATCGCCGGCCTCACGTGAAGGCAGCCGACCGAAGCGTGTCCGTAAAAGCCGCCACGGGCGTCGTGGTCGCTGAGAATCTTCTCGAACTCCCGTACGAATCCCGGCATCTTCTCGACCGGGACGGCCGGATCTTCGACGAACGCAATGGGCTTCTTGTCGCCAAGGACGCCCATCAAGAGTCCGAGCGCTTCCTTGCGGACTTTCCAAATGTTCTGCTGCTGGACGGGGTCGGTTACCTTGACATGCCCGAACCCGATGTTGTTGCGCGTCAAATAGCCGTAAAGCTCATCAATCTTGGCCTTGACCTCGGATTCGGTGTCCCCGTAATACTCGACGACCATCACGACCTTGGCAGCGGGATCGACGAAATCCATGCGGCGCGCGAAGTCGGGGCGGCTGCGGGCGCTGTCAAGAATGAAGTCGTCCATCAACTCCACCGCCGCCGGCCCGCGGGTGACGATTTCTTGCGAGGGGTCGACGGAATCGACCAGCGAGCGGAACTGCACGATCAGAATGCCCTTCTTCTTGGGCTGCGCAACGATTCGCACCTTGGCTTCGGTGACGACCGCGAAAGTGCCCTCGCTGCCGACGACCATCCTGGCCAGGTTCAGCGGGCCGGACGGGCTGGAATAGCCCGCTCCGAAACTCCCATCCTCGTTGCGGATCAGCTCGTCCAAGTTATAGCCACTCACGCGCCGCATCAACTTTGGGAATCGAGCCAGAATCTCGTCGTGGTGGATTTCGCCGAGACTCAGCAAATCCCGGTAGAGACGGTCTTCAAAAGTGTCGGCCTTGGAGCGGAATTCAATCTCGGAGGCATTTGCCGCCGGGTTCAGAACCGCCTCGGAACCATCCGATAACACGACCCTCAATTCGAGGATGTGGTCGATCGTCTTGCCGTGAATGATTGAATGCGAACCGGCGGAGTTGTTACCGATCATGCCGCCGATGGTCGCGCGACTGCTGCTGGAAGTGTCTGGGCCAAAACCGAAGCCCATCGGCCGCAGGTAGTTGTTCAGCTGGTCCTGCACCACCCCGGGTTGCACACGGACCCACTGCTCCTCGAGGTTGCACTCGAGGATATTGCGCATATACTTCGCGAAGTCGACTTGGACGGCGTGTCCGATGGTTTGTCCCGAGAGACTGGTCGCGCCACCACGCGGCAGGATCGGTACTTTATTCCGTGCCGCAACGCGGCCGATCGCGGCCACGTCGGCTGCATCATGGGGGATGACAACCCCGATCGGCTCCATCTGCCAAACGCTGGCATCGGTGCTGTAGAGAACCTTCGAGTACTGATCGAAACGGACTTCTCCCTCGATTTCATTGCGAAACTGCTCGGCAAGGTCGGGAGGGTAGCTCGTCATTTTCTAAAGTTTGCGCGGACGAAAATGGGGGGCTGCCACCAATTTCTGCTCCTCCAACCCATTCAAAAATCGCCACTTTGCCGAAAGGGAATTGGCTGGCTGTACCTTTTTTCGCGTCCTCGGACTTCCACCAAGTGCTGCTAGGGCCGTGTACCCCACTGCGCCAAGAGAAAATCCGTCCAATAACGGCAACTTGGCCGTTCGAGCGGCTGCGGTGAGCTAGGGAGGTTTGAACAGCGTCGGTGATCGGGCGGCTGGTGCGCTCCAACACCAACTTTACTATTGTCGTCGCTGCAAGAGAAAAAGGCAAAGTGGGGGACGATCGGTTCGAGTGCCGGATTGGGCCAGATCTCTCGTACCTACTGCTTGAATCGCTCGAAACTTTGCCGCGCCACTTCCCGCTGCTCCCGGGCGATTGATGCGAACCCCAGAAACTTCCGCTCCCAAGGACGCCCGTGAACGGGCCCTGCCGCGAAGTAGGATGAATAGAGACGCGGGTGTCCCCGCCGGCTGGCGAACGTTGACCAATAATCCAATCAAAGGTCCCACTCGCTTCCGCGCTGCCATCAACGCCTTTGATGCAGCGAATCGCGAAGACCCGAATCGCGAAGTCTACCAGGGGCACGATTTCCCGAAAGAACTTCTCTACGCGAAACGCATGACGGCGTGGCTTGATAAGATCGCTCCCGAAGCTCCCGAAATCGTTCAGTTGGCCGTCAGGGCACAGCATATCGAACGCTGGAAGATTCCACGAAGCGACTATGCGATAGACCGTCAGGGTTACCGAAAGTGGCGGGTGGAGCTGGGCAAGTTCCACGCCGAGACGGCCGGCCGGATGCTCATCGAAGCGGGCTACGACGACGAAACGGTCGCCAACGTTCAGTCGCTGCTCCGCAAGGAAAGCCTCAAGACGGATGCAAATTGCCAGTTGCTCGAGGACGCAGCCTGCCTGGTTTTTCTCGAGTTTCACTTGCGAGACTTCGCCGAAAAGCACGAGGAAGAGAAGCTCACCAACATTCTGCGGCGAACGTGGAAGAAGATGTCTGAGCGGGGGCGGAAGGCAGCGCTTCAATTGGAGTTGCCGCCGCACCTCGGCCGGCTGATGGAAAAGGCCGTAGCAGGGTGAGCCGCGCGCCGCGCGCGATGACGTGCTGATATGTATACTTCGTGTGTATACTGAGCAGAGAGGTGCGTGGAATGCACAAGAGGATCAACGTAACGCTTCCGGAAGAGACTTTGGAGCTTATCGACCGGGTGGTCCAGCCGGGACAGCGCAGCCGCCTAATTAACGAGGCGGTTCAGCACTACGTGGAAGCCAAGGGACGGGCTAATCTCCGAGAGCAGCTCCGGGAAGGGGCTGTCCGCCGTGCAGAGCGCGATTTGGAGATAGCTACAGAGTGGTTTGGGGACGAGGCTTGGGCAAGCGAATAGCAGCACCCCCCCGCGCTGCGGCGAAGTGTACCTACCTGAATTATGCACAGATTCGGCGTAGCCATCGTCGATGGAGTTGTGGCGATAGCGGCACTCGTGTCAACTCAGTGATTTCGCAAGTCGTCTTTTCTGCTGTTTCCCTCCCCGTTTGAGCCGCCTCCTGATCCCGGCAGGGCAAAAGCGGGCTGGCAAGCGGCGTGTTCCCAGTACGTTGCGGCGAGTGCATGAAATTTTATGCATGGAGTGCCCCTCAGCTCAGCGCACCCTCCACCACCGGCGCCAAGCTCGATCCCGGCGGCCCCATCGCCCGCAGCCGTCGCATCAGCCGTTCAAACAGGCCCTTTTCCTGATAATGATCGCTGTAGCTGACACCCGTTCTGCCGGCGTGCCGCCAGATCTTGACCGCCACGAACAGAAAACGCAGCCGCGCCGTCGCCAGGGTGGTGTGCCGCAGCGTCTCCACGCTGGCCTGGGCTTCGCGGTTGAACAGCAGCAGCCAGCAGTTGCGATTGTAGGCCAGCATGGCCAACTGAAAGTGATTGCGGTTCATGTCAAAGCGGCGCGAGGGATGGGCCGCCAGCCCGGCGTCGTTGTTGGCCTCCTTGATCAGGTTCTCGGCTCCGGCGCGCTGATTGTAAAACCACACCACCGCCGCGATCGGCTCGGCCAGATTGGTGACAAACACGCGGTAGGTGTCAGCGCTGGTGGCGAACAACTGGTATTGCTCGGCCGCGCCGGCCTTGGGCTCGTTTTCGTAACGCAGCGCCAGGAAACGGCAGGCCCGCGCCCAGCCTTGCGGTTGGTAGAGGAATTCGCATTCCGCGTCCGCGTCGGAGCGGGGGGAGGGTTTCCATTCTGCTTGCTGCAAGCGCTCGACCAGGCGCCGCGTTTTGCGCGCCACGATGACGAACTGACAAGCCGCCTTTTCATAGGCCTCCACCGCCTCCCAGCAATAAAAGCCGGAATCGGCCCGCGCCAGGATTTTCTTCACGCCGCCCGGCAAAGTCCGGAAAGCGCTCTCGAGGTGGGCGGCGATCTGTCGGCCCGTGGGCCGGTCGCCGTTGCGCAACCCGCCCATCAGGTATTGGCGCGTCTCGGCCAGGAAGGTCAGTATCGGCTGGTAGCTGCGCTTGCCCTTGTTCTTGGGGTTGTAGCTCTTGCGCCCGCCCATCTGGCGGCCGTAGAGGGTATGCACGGTGGTGTCGGTGTCCAGCGTCACCGTCTCCAACTTCACGTGGGCCGCGGCCCAGACTCGTTCCCGCAGCTGGCGCTGAATGGAAAGGATCTGCTTCGCCACGTTGAGGTGCAGCGAGGCCAGAAAGCGCCACAGCGTGGACTGCGGCGGCAGACGCGTCACTTGCAAGATGCCGGTCAGGATGGGGTCGCGAGCGATGAAGCGGAGTTGGTTGAGCCGCGCAAAGCCGACATAGAGGCCGAGCACGAGGGCCAGCACGAACTGGTAGGGGCTCATGGCTCGGGTGATCCGTTTGGTCGTGAGGGTTTCTTCCAGCAGCGCTTGGAAGCCGAGTTTTTCGAGCAGGGTGGCGACGGGCAGCAAGCCGCCGTAGGGAGTCAGATTCTTGCCACGGAAGTGATAGGGCGTGGCAGCCCCGATTTTATTGGGCCGCGGGGCCCTCGCGCCGGGGCCTTGTTTGACGGGCCTTCGCGAGCTATGCTGTTTTCGTTTGGTAACCATTTGGGTGACCTCCTTGGGGTTGACTGGCGAAGCTGAAATCTTTGCCAGCCTACCTTTTTGCCCCATGTTTTCGGGGGTCCCCAAATGGTTCCTGGCGGCTCAGCCCTCACCAGGTGCACCGGCAGTGCATAATTCAGGTACCTAGTCAACTTCGACCCCACGGTTGGAGCGAAAATCCGAAAAACTCGTCCGGCGATCATCATCCAAAATGATGTCGGGAATCGCTTTAGCCCGATCACAGTGGTGGCCGCCATCACGTCAAGATTTGAGCACCCGCTGTATCCGGTGGAAGTGCTGATCAGGTCTCCCGAGGGGGGCCTTGAAATCGAATCTGTAGCCGCGCTGAACCAGATCCGCTCGGTCGACAGAAGACGCCTTATCAAGAAACTCGGAGATGTCAAAAAGCACACGCTGGATCAGATAGACCACGCCCTTCGGATCAGCCTCGAGCTCCTAGAGTTGTAGCTGCCCGAATCTTCGGTACAATCGCTTGGCGTCGATAACGGAATCCGTAACTGGACCATCATCAGGAGCCGAATACCCACATGCCGGACTCTCAATCTATCTCCGCCGACTTCCCTTTCAAACCGCATTTCGTCGAGGTGCACGGCTCGCGGCTGCACTATGTCGAGGAGGGCTCCGGGGACCCGATCTTATTCCTGCACGGGAATCCGACCTCGTCCTATCTCTGGCGGAATATCATCCCGCATCTAACATCGCTTGGCCGCTGCATCGCGCCCGATCTGATCGGGATGGGCAAGTCGGACAAACCGGACATCGACTACAGCTTCTTCGACCATTCGAGACATATCGAGGGATTTATCAAAGCGTTGGGGCTCGAGAACATCACGTTCGTCGTCCACGACTGGGGATCGGCGCTCGGATTCCATTACGCCCGGCGTCACGAGGACAACACGAAGGGACTAGCCTTCATGGAGGCGATTCTCGGCCCGGTCCGGAATTGGGACCAGATGCACCCCAAATTCCAGAAGATGTTCCAAGCATTCCGCACACCGGACGTCGGCTGGGACATGATTGTCAACCAGAATTTCTTCGTGGAACAAGCGCTGCCAGGGGCGGTCTCTCGCAAGCTGACTGAAGAGGAGATGAATGTTTACCGTGAACCGTATCTGGAAGTGTCAACTCGCAAGCCGCTTTGGCGCTGGCCCAATGAAATCCCGATCGAAGGCAAGCCGGCTGATGTTCACGAGGCTGTACGCGCATATCATCAGTGGCTTCAACAAACGGAGCTACCGAAGCTTTTGCTGCACGCCAGCCCAGGCGTCTTGATCCGCGAGTCGGCAGTCGAATGGGCAAAAGCCAAACTGCCCAACCTGAAGACGGCGGACATCGGGACCGGCATTCATTTCGTTCAAGAAGACAGTCCGCATCAGATTGGCGCGGAGCTTGCGGCCTGGTTCAAGACCCTGTAGCCTTCGTCCACTCAACTCGCCGTAGGGACCGGCTTGAGTCGCCGATCCATCGCTGCTTCGCGTCGATGTCTGCATCCTGCATTCCGCGGCTGCGACACGGTCGCGGTCGTCCCTTACGGCCCAAAAAGGTTTGAATTGAGGCCGTTGAATAAGGAGATCAAAGCAGGTCCGGCCGTGACCAGAAACATCGACGGCATGATCAGGAAAAAGATGGGGAACACCATCTTGACGCCAACCTTGTGGGCCAACTCTTCGGCCCGGTGACGGCGCCTGGTACGCATGTAGCGCGCCTGTGTCCGCAGCACCTTCGAAATGCTCGTACCGAAGCGGTCAGCCTGAATCAGCAACGAGGTCAGTTTGCGCATCTCGGGTTCGCGGGTGCGGGTAGCCAAGTTGCGCAGAGCCTCGGAGCGGTTCGTGCCCGCCTGAATCTCCAATCGAAAGACAGCGATCTCATCGTAGATGTCCGGGTGAGCGCGGCGTAGGTCTCGTGCCGTGTCGGTAAGCGCTTGTTCCAGCGTGAGTCCGCTTTCAACCGAGATCACGAGTAGATCGAGCATGTCGGGCAGGCCCTCGTTGAGGCGCAAGCGCCGCTTGGTGATTCGCCTTTGCAGATACCAGTCCGGAAAGCGATACGCCACCACACAAGTGATCGCGACCAGCGGAATCAGGGTGAAAAAGTCTGGATTGATCGAATAAACAACGCTGACGAACAGCAGGGGGAACAGGGCGAAACTAATTGCTTTCGCTCCGTAGAATACGATCGCGCCGCTTCGCCCCGGATGCCGGCGGTAATCAAGTCTCGACGCAAATCGCGCTGCTCACCCGGTACGGCGACCGCTTGCCCGACCGCGTAGGAGAGGCGAGCCCACTCCGGCATGTCTGCGGTCGGGTCGGCATTCCCCGATGCCGCCGTGCCGCCAGCTGGGACAACCGCGTCCGCTGAGAGACCGCGATTCCAAGCCCAGTAGCAGATCCCTGCCGCAAGCGATATCATCGCGATGAAAAACGTTGCTGTAGCTGCGAGGACCATATAAGCCTGAACTATCTCCGCCTAAACTATCTCCGCCCTAAACTTTGATGTCACCTGAATTATGCACAGATTCACTTTGCGAGTGTGGCTGCGTTCGTAGCGGGTTGGCGGTCGTCGTGAGGTGGTAGCTCGGCAACTGGCCTTTTGGCTTCTCCGTGTCCGGTTTCCCTTCCCGCCCAGAATCCGCGTCGTCAAAACCTCGCTCGGAAGTGACGTGTTTCCAGTGCGTTACGGCTAGTGCATAAAAGTTTATGCATAGCGCATAGCCAGGCTCTCAGATCAGCGCCCTCCCGACCACCGGCAGCAAGCCGCCGTAGGGAGTCGGCTTCCTGCCGCGGAAGTGGTAAGGCGTCGAAGCCCCGATTTTATTGGGCCGCGAGGCCGTCACGGCTGGGCCTTGTTGGACGGGCCTTTGGGAGCTATGCTGTTTTCGTCTGGTAACCATGTGGGTGACCTCCTTGGGGTTGGCTGGCGAAGCTGGGATCTTTGCCAGCCTACCTTTTTACCCCATGTTTTCGGGGGTCCCAAATGGTCTCTTGCGGCTCAGCCCTCCTCAGGTCCACGCCGCAGTGCATAATTCAGGTGTCCACGATCTTGTTGATCACGAGATAGGCGGCAGCTTGGCCGCACATCGCCAGAAAAAGCAGCGTCTTTCCAAGGGGGTGCTCCAATAGGATCGAGAAGTACTGATCATTCACGAACATCATCACACCGCCGACCAAGATCGGCAAGAGACTGAGAATCACGGCTGTGAGCCGCCCGTTCGCTGTCATTGCGTGGACCTGCCCCTTTAGCGTGGAGCGCTCTCGAATCGTTTCGGAGAGGGTGTCGAGTAGCTCGTGGAGATTGCCGCCGGTGCGAGCCTGCGTCGTCACGGCAGAGACAAAGAACTGGACATCGACGATTGGCAAGCGATCCCCGAGATTGTTGAGGGAGTCGCTGATCGGCAGGCCAAGGTTATACTCGTCAACGGTCTTCCGGAGCTCGTTGGAGAGCGGTGGATCTACTTCCTCCGCCAATAACTCCAGCGACATCGGTAGCGAGTGACCGGCCACGAGCGCGCGAGACAGAAAATCCAATGCTTCGGGAAGGATCTCTTCCACCGCCCGCAGACGAAGCCGGCGTCTGCGTCTCACATAGAAGATGGGCGTTGCAGCCGCTGCAAAGGAGCACACCCAGACCCCGAAATCCGGAATGAAATCGAGCCTCAGCAGTACGTTCAGAGTCACGGTCCCCGTGACAAGCATCATCAGAATGACACGGCCTACAGACCATTCCAGATCCGCTTCGGCAAGAGACTTTTGGAGTCTTTTGACATGCCGGAGCCGCTTGAGCAGCGCCGCGAAAAGCGAGAGAGTGCTGAGCACTTCGCTGCGAAGCAGTCCGGGCTGTGCTTGCTCACCTTCGCGCTTTTTGCGCATCCAGCTTTCGACGAAGGACCAGACCGCCGCAGCGATACCGCCAACGATGACAAAGCTTGGCAGAAAGGCGGCCATGTAGAGAAAGATCCGAATCATGAGTCCGGCTCCGCTTCAAAAATTGATTCAGAGAGTGATGATTGACTCCTCTGAAGCCGCTCCCACACCAGGGGTTTCCCACCGGTCGCTTTGAACTGCCCGCTAACGACGTCCTCAGGAGAAACACCGAGATTCTCGAAGACAAACACGTCGCGCAAGTCGATCTCGCCGCCGACCATTCCGGCCGACTCGGCAATCTGAGTGATGCGCCGGGTCCCGTCGCTCAGCCTCGACATCTGGACATACAGATGAATGGCCGCCGCAATTTGCTTCCGTACTGAGGCGACCGAAAGATTGGAGTTAGCCAGATTGACCATCAACTCCAGACGGCTGACGGCGTCATCGCAGCTGTTGGCGTGAATCGTCGCCAGCGAGCCGTCATGGCCGGTATTCATTGCCTGGAGCATATCGAGTACTTCGTCTCCTCGCACCTCACCGACGATGATCCGGTCCGGCAGCATGCGGAGGCTGTTGATGAGAAGCTGCCGCTGTCGAATCGCACCTTCGCCTTCGAGGTTCGGTGGCCTGGTTTCCATGGCGGCGACGTGCTCTTGTTGCAACTGCAATTCCGCTGTGTCCTCAATGGTGACGATGCGCTCATCCGCTCCGGCAAACGACGAGAGGACGTTCAATAGTGTGGTCTTGCCGCTTCCTGTTCCTCCGGCGACCAGAATGTTTAGCCGGGAACGGACACAGGCGGCCAGAAAGTCCATCATTTGCTGGTTTGCAGAACCCATGCGGACCAAATCGTCGGAGGCGATTTTTACCTGAGAAAACCTGCGTATCGACAGCAACGGTCCACGGACCGCAACCGGAGGAATAACCGCATTGACACGGGAGCCGTCCGGTAAGCGGCAGTCGACCATGGGGGAAGATTCGTCGATACGGCGTCCTGCCTGGCCGACGATCTTCTGAATGATCCGCTGCAAGTGGGCGTTATCTTTGAATCGAGCAGGCGTCTTTTCAAGCTTGCCGCGGCGTTCGACATGGACTAGATCCGGCGTTGTCACCAGGATGTCGGAGACGGTTGGATCCGCCATCAATGGTTCCAGCGGGCCGAGACCGAAAACCTCGTTGAGAACTTCGTCGATGACTCGTTCTTTCTGATCCTCAGCAAGCTGCGGATCTTCCTCGGCCACCAGGGCCGACACCGCCGAACGTACCTCGTTGCGAACTCTCGGCGCGTCGATCTCAACAAGCCGCTCGAGATTGATCCGCTCGAGCAGCCGGCGGTGGAGCGTGTGCTTGAGCTCCATCAGGTGTGGCTGTCTATCCGCGGGCACGGCGCTCTCAGCGGGAGGCGACTCTTGACCGGCGGGACTGGAGATAGAAGTTGCCATATGGGCTGATATCCGCTCTATTGGCTCGGTGACAATTGTGCGACATCATCTTTCGAACCGCCGGCAGAGGAGATTTCTTCCGATTGTTTTCCCCGGGGACTCTCAGGGGGGGGCCGTCCGCGGATCGGAGATACGACGAGTGGCAGCCGCTCCCGGACCCGTTCTCTGCAGCACGTCGCTGAGCTGGCTTTTGCCACTCTCCTCGACACCGTCGTCAAGCGGGTTTCTAAGAGCGAGGCGAATGAAACCGGCGTGATCGGCCGTGTTGAGCATCTCGGAATCCCGAACGTCAACCAGCAACGTCGCCACTGGCGTCAGGCCGAGTTTGGCGCCGGGTATCTCCTCGTAGCCGGTAGTGAGCACCTCTACGTTTTGCAATATCGTTTTCAGCGTCACTTTGCCGTCACCAGCACTCGGCCGAGCGGTGGTCACCAGAACGTCGACCCGGTCTCCCGGTTCGAAGACCCGCGTCACGCCCGCGAACTCGCTGACATGAACCGACACTGCACGCATTCCCGGCCGGATTCGCGCCGAAAGAAAGGCCTGACTGTCGAGCAGGACCAGCGACTCGGTCAGCGGCACCCCCTGCCGGATATCGCGTTTAACTATGTTTCCCAGTGCCGCTTTGGGATCGGTGAGCACTCCGGCGGGCACAACGGGCCCCGACCACGACTCTTCGGCGATATCGTCAGGGCCTATCTCTTGTCCCCGCCTCAGCTCACGTGTCGAGACGACTACGTTGGGCAACGAGGCCACGGCGTCGGACGTGGAGATCATCTGGTAGAAAAAATACGTCGAACCGGTCGCGGCCAGGAAGGCGATGCCGATAATTATCACTAGTTTCTTGTTCATCGCCACCCCAAGGTCGCGCAGCTCAGGCCTTCCCGAGACTTAAGCCACCTTTAGCCGATCATCCACGGTACCTGCTCTATCAATCTACCCTTATCGTCCGCTACCAAGGAGGTACGGCGCGGAACCCGAGTTTTAGAGCATCAATCTGCACGGCCCCTTCTAAATGTAAGCGAGTCACCGCGGCAGCGGTAATCCGATTTTCACACTAACCGCTCCGCTTAATCGTCCTATTGGCTGAGCCGGGGCGCCGCCGTTGTCTTGAGCGGCTGTTCGTCTAGCCAATCAGCGGTTGATCCGGCATTCGTCCGGCAGTCGAGTTGCTTTCTCCGCTCCGCCGACCGGCCTTTAGACGCAACAACGCCGCTAGCGGTGTAGCTGCTAGCTCCAACCTAAACGACTCGGCCGCGCAAAGTCGCAACGCAACCGGGAAGCCGGCCAACGGTACCACGACTCCACACATACTGCAGCTTAACCGAACAAGGGCTCAACTGTTCAACGGATCGGTTCAGCCTCTTTGCTCGAACCCGGATACGGCTGCAGCGTGGCTCGCCAAATGTGCTTTCCCTGCATGTCCACGTAGCCGCGCCGCAGCCAGTCACGCAACGTCACGGCCGGCTCCCCTTTTTCGTAGTGCCCGTCGAATTCGACCGTCCCAATTTCGCGTTGCTCTGGAGCGATTCGATAGAGAGGAATAATCCTCTTACTTGTCCTCGGGCGTGCGTCCGAGTCCTGCCCCGCCGGATCTGTCTTGGCTCCAGCGGCCTCCGGATTCTCCAAAAGAAAGCGGTTCCAGGTCGTGGCGCGGCGAATGTCTCCGCGTGTCGAAAGCTTGAGCAAAGTGGAGAACGTTGTGACGGCGGTCTCGAGCAGGTTGTACCCCCCGTCCCGGTCGTCGACTTCCAATGGCTCGACCGGGTCGAGCGGTTCCAGCTCTAACGAGATAATATGCGTAGCCCCAGCGTCAATCGCAATGTGGACGGGGCTATTGTTGAGGACGCCGCCATCGACGAAAAAGTGGCGGACTTCATGTCTGCCGTCCGGGCCATAAATGCCCAGCTTCTGAGCCGGGAACGCCCCCGGGACCGCGGTGGATCCTAGTATGCACCGCAAGAAATTTTCGGGCAACGTGAAGAGAGCACGTTTGTCCTGGCGGTAGCGGCCTGCCAGCTTTCCGCCACCATCCAGTTGAATGGTCAGCCAGTCCAGCTTGACCAACTGCTGATAGGTATCGGGACGAACGAGCGTAAACAGACAGTCGCTGCCGAGCGAGACGTTGGTAGCCGTGAACATCAGCTCCGGCATCTCGTTCTGGCGCTCGTACCAAGATTGCACCAACTCCCGGCTCAACACGCGCGCTTGATCAACGGTCTTAGCGCGGGACTCGAAGCGCGGCCGGCGAAGGTCGCCATCCGGACCCGTATTTGCCAGCAGCCTCAACAAGGGCACATCGCGAAATAAGCTATGACGAAAACTTCGAATCAGCAGTGCGCCAATCGCAATCATTCCCAGCAATGAACAGAAGCCCAGCACCGCGAAGTGAAACGGATGATCGGTTGTGAACCCCCATTCACGCACCCCGGCGGGCAGCCAGCGGTCCGCGCCGAGCGCCAGCGACAACCAGACCAGCAGAAATGGGTTAAGCACCAGGATCAACCCGACTGTCAACACACCTAGGGCCCACTTCACCCAGCCATCGCGAACCCCGCGGCTGGCGAGATCCACGATCCAGCCCCGGCGGCCCGCGACCCATGCTGAGGTGCGTTTATCCCGGTCAAGATAAGACCAAATCGAAGCGATGAAGGTTGAGTAGGGCTGGCGCAGCCCTGGATCCTGGCTCATCTGGGGATTGGCTTTGCCCAGCCGTTCCAGGAAAACCCCGTAGGCATTGAGTGCTCCGGCCGAGGTCCCCACCAGCAGGTCGATCTCGATGCCCCTTTCCTTGAGACGCACCAGCAGCGCCTCCAACACTCCCGCACTGTAGGCTCCAGCCGCGCCGCCACCGCTGATTGCCAGCGCGATCTTACGGCGCACGGGAGCAATGGCCGATTCGGTCCACGACCCCTGCGCGAAAACAAGTTCGTGCTCGAGATCGCGGGCGAGCGCTTCAATGTCCAGATACTCGGGAAGCAGTATTTTCGGTGTCTCCGGCGCCGGTTTGCCCGTCGTCGCACCTCGGCCCAGTCCCAACAGCGAAGATAAGCTACCGTACTTGGCCATAAGATCTCGAAACCGTCGTTTCGGCGGCCTCATTTCTGGAGCTGCCGGGTAATCCTTGCGGCCACCGGGCTCCGAGGCAGTCGATAGTTGCGCCGCCGGCCCGGTCTGTTCTGAGCTAACCCCCGTCACCCGAGGAGTTCGTTCCCTTTCATACATTACTTTAGACGCAAGCTCCCCGGCCGCGGTGACAGATACGCCGCGTCACACCTAGGCAGATCACCGAGTTCGCTCTATCCACTCAATCGACGCTGCATCTGAACCAACTTAGGGCTCCGATTGGCGAATCCTTGCCAACCGTGACGGAAGTTCGGAAAGCAGCAACAGAGCCGCGGGTGGAAACCTGCGGTCAAGTCCGCCGAACCTAGAAATCTTTCGAGCGTGTCGAATCTGCCCTGCTCTTCATCTCCCGCGATCAAAAGTTTTGAAAGCTAAAATACCAGCGAGGAGACCCGCCCTCGCCGTGCTACTATCGATCGTTTCTACTAACGATCGTTTCTACTAACGATCCTTCTACATCGATCTTTCTACAATGAAGCGTGGGCCGTTGCGCGTCGCGACGCCTGAGGTTGACTATGGCTACTCAACGAAGCCCCGAAGAAGTTCTGCGGTTTGCCAAAGAGAACGGAGCGCAGATGCTCGATCTGCGTTTTGCGGACCTGCCTGGCCTGTGGCAGCACGTTACCTTCCCCATCGCCCAGCTAACCGAGGACAAGTTTCAAGACGGCTTCGGATTCGACGGTTCCAGTATTCGCGGCTGGCAGGCGATCAGCGAAAGCGACATGCTGATTGTCCCTGACCCTAACACAGCGATGATGGATCCGTTCACCGACGTGCCGACGCTGGTGATGATCACCGATATCGCCGATCCGATCACCAAACAGCACTACGAACGCGACCCTCGTTGGATTGCCACCAAAGCCGAGCAGTACCTCAAATATTCCGGGATCGGCGACATTGCTTACTTCGGGGCCGAAGCAGAGTTCTTCATCTTCGACAACATCCGCTTCGACCAGTCGCACAACTACGGCTTCTACTACATCGACGCCGAGGAAGGCCGCTGGAACTCCAGCCGCGAGAAGGACAACCTCGGCTACCGGCCGCGTTACAAGGAAGGCTATTTCCCCGTTCCGCCGACCGACCACCACCAAAACCTCCGCACCGAAATGGTCACCACCATGCAGAAGTGCGGACTCGAGATCGAGTGCCACCACCACGAGGTCGCCAGCGGCGGACAAGGGGAGATCGATCAAAAATACGATTCGCTCGTCAATGCCGCCGACAACATGATGACCTACAAATATGTCGTCCGCAATGTGGCCTTTCGTCATGGGCGAACCGTCACCTTCATGCCCAAGCCCTTGTGGGACGATAACGGCAGCGGCATGCACGTTCATCAAAGTCTGTGGAACGAGGGCGAGGCGCTGTTTGGAGGCGATCAGTACGCGGGCTTGAGTGAAACAGCGCTCTACTACATCGGTGGCCTGCTGAAGCACGCGGCGGCGATCGTTGCCTTCGCCGCGCCGACCACGAACAGCTACAAGCGCCTGGTGCCCGGATTCGAAGCTCCGGTGAACTTGGCCTATTCGCGCCGCAACCGCTCGGCTGCCTGCCGCATCCCGATGTATTCGAACGATCCCAAGTCAAAGCGTGTGGAATTCCGGCCGCCCGACCCGGCTGCCAACCCCTATCTGGCGTTCGCAGCAATGCTGATGGCGGGCATCGACGGCATTCAAAACAAGATCGACCCGGGTGAGCCGTTCGACAAAGATATCTACGACCTATCGCCCGATGAACTTCAACAAGTGCCGTCTTTGCCCTCCTCGCTCGAGGGGGCGCTGCAGGCCTTGGAACGTGATCATGAGTTTTTGACCCGCCGGGACGTCTTCACCGAAGAAGTGATTGAGACCTGGATTGACTACAAGATGAAGCGCGAAGTGAATGAGGTGGGCCAGCGTCCCCACCCCTACGAGTTTGCGCTGTATTACGATGTTTAGCCGCGAGCTGATCGCGGTCCAGGCGGCTCTCAGGGCTTGGGGTAGAAACAGGCCGATTGGAGGGAGCAATCTGCGCAGCTCCGGTGTCTAGGGTTAGTTAAGTGAAGAGATTTCTCAAGCGGGCTTGCCTCTGGGGCGGAGCAACGGTTCTCGTAGCTCTTATCACCGGCTTGATTCTGCAGTGGGTCCTGTCCTACCGGTCGACAAGGAGCAGTAGTCCCGGCGAACTGGTAGATGTTGATGGTCGGCGAGTACATCTTTTATGTGAGGGTTCGGGCAATCCGACCGTTGTTCTGGAGGCGGGCCTACCGGCGTTTTCTCTGACCTGGGCGTCAATTACAAGTGAGATCGCAACGTTCACGAGGGTCTGCGCCCACGACAGAGCCGGATATGGGTGGAGCGAAGCAGGTCCTACTCCACGCACTGGCGGACGTATCGCTGAGGAGCTGAAAGTCCTTCTCGAAAACGCCGATATCGAGCCCCCGTACGTTCTGGTGGGACACTCGTTCGGAGGCCTTGTCGTTCAGATCTACGCGAGTCGATTTCCGGACGATGTTGCCGGAGTCGTCTTCGTTGATTCTTCTCATCCTGATCTTGCTCAGCGTAGTGGCGCTCTAGCCGAACTGGACACCGTCAGCTCCGTATTGCGGCTCGCGCCAACCGGGCTCCCGAGACTCTTTTTGCCCTTGCCGGCGGGCAGCCCTACATCTCGGGAGGAGTCAGTACAGCTCAAAGAGAAGGAGATGCTAACCACGACCCGTTCTCTCCAGGCGATGGCTTCAGAAATGAGGTCGATGCGTCAGACCCTGGCGGAGGCGCTGGAGCCACCGGATCTAGGCGACAAACCGCTTGTCGTGCTGACGGAAGGTCGTCGTCGCGCAGAATTCTGGCACGACATGCAGAAGAAACTTGTCCTCTTATCCACGACAGGCCGACAACAGGTTGTGGAAAACGCCGGTCACTTCATCCACCATGATCAGCCTCAGATCGTCGTGGACGCGGTGCGGCGTGTAGTCGAGGAAGCTCGGACACGGTAATGGCTTCCTACGTTTCCGATCGCGGAAGTGCCCTCTAGAGATCGGCCTCCAGAGCGGTGAACAGTCTACTAGGAAAGTGTTCACTCGACAGCACCGCTTCCGGCGTTTCCCATCGTCTGCAGCGAGGCGTTTTGCCTTCCGCCGGTTTTAGAGTTTTTGGCGAAGGCGGTCATCACTTGTCAGACGAAATTCCGTCTTTTCCTCGGATGGGCATTTCCGGTCCGGCTGCGTAGTAGAGCCCATGTCTGCCTTCGTAGCTCACTTACGAGGCTACCGACTATCAGCCTTAGCTAGATGGACTTAGCCGTAGATTTGTTATGATGAATCTCATGGAAGTCAACATCCATCAGGCAAAAAGCCAACTTTCCAAGTTAATCGAACGGGCCCGCAACGGTGACGAGGTGATCATCGCAAAAGCCGGCAAACCGATCGTGAAGCTGGTACCAGTCGAGCGCCGCTCACGGCGAGAGTTCGGCAGTGCGGCCGGGCAAATCACCTTTCAAGAGGGATGGGATGCTCCCCTAACCGCAAAAGAAATGGCGGAAGGTGGGTATCCGGTTGACTCAGGTAGCCCCAAGATGTAGTATGCCGGCAGATGGAAGATTACCCTCAGAACCTGACAGAGTTCGAGGCCCGTTTTAGCAGTGAGGAGGCCTGCCGGGAGTATCTGTTCCGGCTGCGCTGGCCGGACGGTTTCCGCTGTCCGGGTTGCGGTTGTGGAAAGTCGTGGCCTTTGCGAAAAGTGCTGCTGCAGTGCGCTGCGTGTGGGCGCCAAACCTCGGTGACCGCCGGGACCATCTTTCAGGACACGCGCAGCCCTTTGCCGTTGTGGTTTCGTGCGATGTGGTGGGTCACCACCCAAAAAACCGGAGCCAACGCTTTGGGACTTCAAAGAGTGTTGGGGCTCAACAGGTACGAAACGGCTTGGACCTGGCTGCACAAAATGCGGCGCGCGATGGTGCGGCCGGGACGGGATTTGCTGGCCGGGACGGTGGAAGTCGATGAAAGCTACTGGGGCGGGCTCGAAGAGGGCCTGCGGGGCCGAAACCTGAAAAACAAAGCATTGATCGCAGTAGCCGCTCAAGAGGATGGGCGGGGTATCGGCCGGATTCGCATGAAGAGAATCGAGGATGCCTCGGGCGAGAGCCTGTTGCCTTTCGTGGAGGAGTGCATCGAGCCGGGCAGCGTGGTGCATACCGACGGCTGGCCCGGTTACTCCGGGTTGAAAAAGGAAGGCTACGTCCATCAGGTCACAGTTGTCAGCAGGCAGGAGCAGTCCAAGTCGGAATTGATGCCCCGCGTCCACCGCGTGATGTCACTGCTCAAGCGCTGGCTGCTGGGCACCCATCAGGGCGCCGTGAGCCACAAACATCTGGACTACTACCTGGACGAGTTCACCTTCCGTTTCAACCGCCGCAACTCCAAAAGCCGCGGCAAACTCTTCTATCGGCTCGTCCAGCAGGCGGTAGCCGTGGATCCGGCGACTTACAAGATGATTGTTCACCCGGTTACAGAACCCAAGAAAATCCCCAAACCACAAGATATTGGGGCTACCTGAGTCAACCGGATACCCATCTGGCGGAATTTATTGGCGCATGACGATTCTGCTCGACACGAGCGTGTTTCTTATGGTCGATTGGCGGGGTTGAGTCAAGGATCTCGTCTGAAGCAAAGCGCGTGCTTGAAGACGACGAAAAGAGCTCGTTCTCAGTGCGGTCAGCCTTTGGGAGATCGCGCTCAAGACCAGGGCCGGGAAACTGCGCCTGCCCGAGAGAGCGGAGTTTTTTCGCGACCACATGAATAGGCTGGGCGTGGAGAAGGTGCTTCCTGTCTATGCGAGCCATGTTTTCGCGATGTTCAGTCTGCCTGACCATCACCGAGATCCTTTCGACAGGCTGCTAGTTGCGCAGTGTCGCTACGAAGGTTTTTCAATCGTCAGTCCGGACTCGATGTTACGAAAATATCCGATCGAAGTCATTTGGTGAATGCAATCCGTGATCGACGTCGCCCAGACATTCCGCCAAACCGAGATCTTTCTCACTGGAGCCAACGGCTTCGTTGGAAAGATCATCCTAGGTCTGCTGCTGGACCGCTACCCTGACTTCAAACACCTGCACATTCTAATCCGGCCCCGGCCGAATCTCAGCGCGCAGGGGCGTTTCGAGAAGGAGGTACTCGCCTCACCGGCACTCGAGCAGGTGGTTGCCCGGTATCCAGGGCAAGTTCTGAGCTCTAAGCTCACCGTCTGGAGCGGCGACGCCAGCCGCTCCAATGCTGGGCTCAGCGAGTCCGAGGCCGAGTCTCTCACTGGACGAGTCGGCCTTATCCTCAATTGCGCCGGGCTCGTCGAATTCTTTCCGCCGCTCGACGATTCACTACGTGCCAACGTGGACAGTGTCGAGCAGCTCGCCGCTCTCGCAAAACGTCTTGGCGCAAAATTGCTGCATGTCTCGACCTGCTACGTGGCAGGCGCGACCGATGGCCTAGTAGAAGAAACGGAACCGATCATAGGCTTCTATCCGCAACGCAAGGGATCCTCCGATCAAGCCTTCGACCACAAGGCAGAGTTAACAAACTGTCGAGAAAGGCTTCAGCAGATCCGGAAAGCCTCGCAGAACGCCGGCAACGCGGGTCCAAAGGGTGTCGCGGATCGACTCACTGAGTTGGGAAAGCAACGCGCCCAGCGCTGGGGATGGGTCAACACCTATACCTACACCAAGAGTCTCGGAGAGCAGGTGCTTGCGTCGCAGCAGGGGCTCGACTACGCTATTGTTCGCCCGGCGATTGTTGAGAGCGCGCTAGAGTTCCCCTTCCCTGGATGGGTAGAGGGGGGCCGCACCGCCGCACCCCTCGTACTGATGGCGATGGGCGGGTTGAAAGACTGGCCGGTCCGCCGGGAGATACCGCTTGAAGTCGTGCCGGTCGATCTTGTCGCTGGAGCGATCCTAGTCGCGGGAGCGCTGCTATTGAACGGTGAACAGCGGCGGGTCTATCAGCTTGCTACGGCTGACACGAATCCGCTCGGTCTGGGATGGCTGGTCGAACTGCTCGATGACGAGGCCCGTCGTGCCTCAAAGAACGGCAACCAGCGCTCTCCTTGGTGGCTCGATCCCCTCGGCCGGGTGCGTTTTCATTCAGAGGAGGGCGCGCGGCGACGCCGCTCGAAGCTCCAGCGGCGCGTCGCGCGGGCGCTTGCCATCGCGGAAAAACTAGAGGGACTCGTGGATCGAACCGGGCTCCCAGGAAAACAGAAGTTGCGGGCTGCCAGAACTTCCCTGAGAACTCTCGGGCTGCAACTCGGCTTCCGCCAACAAACGCTGGACCAATACCTGCCCTTCATCCTGCATCACCGCTATGTTTTCGAATCCCAAAACATCCGCGAAGCCATGAATCAGATATCCGGCGAAGACCGCGCCCGCCTCCCCTGGAATCCCGACCGAATCGACTGGAACACCTATTGGCGCCAAAATCAAATCCAAGGAATCAAACGCTGGGTCGAACCCGAAGCCGTGCGCCAGTGGTCGTTCAAGATTTAGCTAAAGGCCGGAGACGGACCCGCCGTTCGCGACGAGCGGGCAACCAAAACGCGGAATCCATGCAAACTCTGCTGTTACCGCTCCTGATATGTTTGGTAAGGGAATCGGTTTGTCTCTATGGCTCATGCGAGTGACGCAGCACCCCTGAACAGACTGGATGGAAAAGTTATTCTCGTAACGGGGGCGGCCGGCCGCATCGGCCGATCGATTGCCTTGCGCTTGGCCGAGCAAGGCGCGCGGGTAGCCATCCATTACCGCCGCTCCAAGGCGGATGCCGAACAAACTGCCGCTGAATGTGGCGGCCGGGCATTCCAGGCCGACCTGGCCCGTGTTTCCGAGATCCAACAGCTCTTTGGCGATGTGCATTCCGTCTATGGCCAGCTGGACGGCCTGGTGAACAACGCGGCGGTTCATCGGGAAATGAAGATTCTCGACGTTACCGAAGATGACTGGGACTTAATTCACAGCATCAATCTGAAGTCCGTGTTCTTTTGCAGCCAGACCGCCACCAAGTTGATGCTGGATAGCGGCGGCGGCAAGATTGTCAACATCAGCTCCCTAGGTGGCCTACGCCCATGGACCCGCCACGCGCCGTATTGCGCCTCGAAGGCCGGCGTGATCATGCTCACGAAGGTGCTGGCCAAAGCGCTTGCCCCTGCGATATCCGTCAATAGCGTAGCTCCGGGCGTAATCAACTTTGACGACGAACCGCCTCCGCTGATCCAGCATCTGGTTTCCGTAACGCCGATGCGTCGTCCCGGCACTGGCGAAGAGATCGCGGAAGCCGTCGTCGGATTCCTGACTGCTTCGTCATTTCTCACTGGCCAAGTCCTAGCTGTAGATGGCGCTTTGTCGCTCCGGGCTTAGGCAAGGTGAGATCCGCATGGCAACGGTGATCTCACACTGATCGGCAGTTAATGGCCGGTTTCGAACGCGGATCACGGAAGTCTAACATTGAGCTGTTATTCTCAAAGTTCGACGGGTTTCACGTCACATATTGATGCCTATTCAGCACCCCACTCCATCCAAGTACCTTGCGTGTGCCTGGCTGGCGTTTCTGCTCGCTCTCTGTCTCCCCCTACCAGCACAAGGCCCTGAGCTTCAGCCGACCGGGCACATCAACGACTTTGCCGGGGTCCTGAGCGGCCAGGCGAAATCGCAACTCGAGATGGTTGCCGCCGAGGTCAAACAAAAGGCCGGTGCCGAGATCGCCGTCGCGATCGTGAAATCTCTCGACGGCGACACTGTCGAAAACTTCGCGAACATACTGGCGGAACGTTGGGGAGTCGGCGACAAAGAGGATCGCGGGGCTTTGATCTTGTTGGCGATCGAAGACCGCAAGATGCGTATCGAAGTGGGCTACGGACTTGAACCTATCATTCCCGATGGGCGGGCTGGTGAAATCCGCGAAAACATGCGGCCCCATCTTCAGGCAGGCGCCTACGACATGGCGATCGCAACGGGAGTCGTTGAGCTCGGCAGGATCATCGCCCAGGACGCGGGCGTGACGCTCGCATCGCTGGGCGGCGCCCAACCGGCTCAAGCTGGGCGCGGGCGTCGCAGGCGATCGAGAGGCTTCGGCATATGGTCGTTGTTGTTCTTCCTGCCGTTTCTCTTCATGCGCCGGAGACGCAACGGCGGCTGGCACGGCGGAGCAATGACAACCGCCTGGATGCTCGGAAGTCTCGGCGGGGGCCGCAGATTCGGCGGTGGCGGATTTGGAGGCGGCAGTGGCGGGTTCGGCGGATTCGGCGGTGGCGGATTTGGAGGCGGTGGCGCGTCAGGGTCTTGGTAGGTCGCAAGGCCTTAGACGGCGTGCCCGCGGGAAAGCGATGAAAGAGCAACTACTCGAAGGACTTGTCGAGCGTCTCAAGGAAGCCCTCGGTGAGGATCCGGTTAGCGTCGTTCTCTACGGATCCGCGGTCACGGGAGATTACCAGGAGAAGGTGTCCGATCTGAATGTCCTCTGCGTGCTGACCAGAATCGACGTGCCGGAGCTTGAGAAAGCCTACAAACCAACCGATTGGTGGCTGAAGAAAAAGCAGCCGACTCCCATCTTTCTTTCCACCGAAGAGATCGAAAACGCCCATGACGCATTTGCGATCGAGTTCCTCGACATTCGATCGGCCTACAAGATGCTCCACGGAGAGGATGTTGTGGCCGGAATCGAGGTTGAGCCGTCACACCATCGCCATCAAGTCGAGCACGAGCTGCGGTCCCGCCTGCTGCGTTTGCGCGAGCGCTATTTGGCTTTGCAGAAGGACCGCCGCCAACTCACGCGCCTGATGGTCGATTCGGTGTCCACGTTTGCGACCCTGTTTCGTCACGCCCTGATCTTGAGCGGAGGCAGTCCGCCGATACGAAAGCGCGAGATCTTCCGAGCCGCGGCGGAGCGTTTCGAGCTGTCCGCGAAGCCGTTCGACGCCCTACTGGATTTCCGGGAAGGCACGCAAAGGATCGATGATCGGGAGGTACAGTCAATCTTTGAGGACTATTTGAAACAGATCACCAAGGCCGCTGAGCATGTCGACAAGTTATAATTTGCTTGCATCGGCGGGGCGGCATGGCGCGTTTGTCCTCCCAACCGGCTTCCCGCTCTGTATCCATCGTAGAGAAGGAGAAAACCGTTGAAAAAGGCACTTATCATCGTCGGCGTCCTTGTTGCGCTCCTGTTGGTTGTCGCTGTCTCGGTCGGCGGTGCGTTCGTGGCTCACCGCAATACCATGGTTCAGCAAAAAGAGGGCATCCAAGGAGCCTGGGCGCAGGTTGACACTGTGATTCAAAGACGCTTGGACCTGATTCCGAATCTGGTCGAGACCGTGAAGGGGATCGCGGCTCAGGAAAAAGAAGTTGATGGGTATCCGGTTGACTCAGGTAGCCCCAAGATGTAGTATGCCGGCAGATGGAAGATTACCCTCAGAACCTGCCAGAATTCGAGTCCCGTTTTAGCAGTGAGGAGGCCTGCCGGGAGTATCTGTTCCGGCTGCGCTGGCCGGACGGTTTCCGCTGTCCGGGTTGCGGTTGTGGAAAGTCGTGGCCTTTGCGAAAAGTGCTGCTGCAGTGCGCTGCGTGTGGGCGCCAAACCTCGGTGACCGCCGGGACCATCTTTCAGGACACGCGCAGCCCTTTGCCGTTGTGGTTTCGTGCGATGTGGTGGGTCACCACCCAAAAAACCGGAGCCAGCGCTTTGGGACTTCAAAGAGTGTTGGGGCTCAACAGGTACGAAACGGCTTGGACCTGGCTGCACAAAATGCGGCGCGCGATGGTGCGGCCGGAACGGGATTTGCTCGCCGGGAGAGTGGAAGTCGATGAAAGCTACTGGGGCGGGCTCGAAGAGGGCCTGCGGGGCCGAAACCTGAAAAACAAAGCATTGATCGCAGTGGCCGCTCAAGAGGATGGGCGGGGTATCGGCCGGATTCGCATGAAGAGAATCGAGGATGCCTCGGGCGAGAGCCTGTTGCCTTTCGTGGAGGAGTGCATCGAGCCGGGCAGCGTGGTGCATACCGACGGCTGGCCCGGTTACTCCGGGTTGAAAAAGGAAGGCTACGTCCATCAGGTCACAGTTGTCAGCAGGCAGGAGCAGTCCGCGTCGGAATTGATGCCCCGCGTCCACCGCATGATGTCACTGCTCAAGCGCTGGCTGCTGGGCACCCATCAGGGCGCCGTAAGCCACAAACATCTGGCCTACACCTGGACGAGTTCACCTTCCGTTTCAACCGCCGCAAATCCAAAAGCCGCGGCAAACTCTTCTATCGGCTCGTCCAGCAGGCGGTAGCCGTGGATCCGGCGACTTACAAGATGATTGTTCACCCGGTTACAGAACCCAAGAAAATCCCCAAACCACAAGATATTGGGGCTACCTGAGTCAACCGTATACCCATCAAGAAGTTTTCTCCAACATTGCCAATGCCCGCGCTGCGATGTCGGGAGCGAGAAGCCCCGGGGAACGAATCGCCGCCAACGAGCAGCTCGGGGGCGCACTTTCCAGGCTGCTGGTGGTGGTGGAAAACTACCCAGACTTAAAGTCGGCCCAAAACTTCATGCGGCTTCAGGACGAGCTGGCCGGCACCGAGAACCGAATTGCGGTTGAACGGCGCAAGTACAACCAGATCGTGCAGCAGTACAACACCTATATCCAGCTTTTCCCGAACAACCTGGTGGCTTCTTTCAGCGGTTTCGAGCGGGAAGAGGCCTACTTCCGGACCACCGAGGAAGCCCGCCAGGCGCCTCCGGCGGTCAGTTTCAGCCCGGAATAAGCTCGGCTCGGGAAGCCGGGATTACTTCCGCAGAGACTCCAACATTTTCTCAAAGTCTGCCTGCGCCGCATGGGCGGTTTTTTCGGGCGCGGTCAATTTAAAAAAGACCGGCCCGTCCGCCCCCTGGGCGATTGCGGCCAGCATGCGGTAGCCCGGCTTTGGGATTGCCCGCGGAGACATCGGGGCTGGTTTGAAAAGATAAGTCCCGCTGACGTCCACCGTTGTGACCTTGATGCCCGAGATCGTCTTGTCCTCGATCTGAGCGGTCTTGTCCACAGGACCCCCGTCCGGCGTTTGAAACTGGCCCAGCCAGCGTTTGATGTTCGCTCCAACGCTGCCGCCCTGCCCCCCGCCGAAAAAATAGACGGCGCACTCGCCCGGTTCTTTGTCGCCACCGCTTGGAGGAACCACGTAGGTGGCGGCCCGCATCGGTCGCGCGCCCTGTGATTCCCATGTTCCCGGTGCGGTCCAGCTCAGTCCGCTGGCGGACTCTGAGTAGGCCGGCCCGACCGCAAATGCCATGAGAAGGATAGAAGATAAGAAGAGCCTTGCGGCAAAATTCATTGTCATTCGCGTACCTCAACTATAACGTACGAGCTAAGTATAAAACACTCCCAACGACTCGCCCCGGCCTCGAAGTTTTGGTTTGGCGCATGCGACCGGTAGCACGCGACGGACGCGTTGATTGGCATGCAAGTACGGGGTGAAACGGAGGGCCGGATGAATCTCAGGCATCCCAAGCGCTTACGTCAGCACTTGAGTGCTCCGATCGACGCCAGCGGACAGCATGTCTGCCTGGAGAGGGGGAGGTGTAGAGGGTTTTTTTCGCGCCTGCTCATCCCAGCGAATCAGCGCTTCGAGGCCAGTCGCGGTGTCCAAATCGGCGGATGTTTCTTTTCCCGCGACGCGTGGCTCGGAAGCGGATGGCTTACGGATAGCGGGCAGTTGGGTCCGACGCCGTGAGTTGGAGCTTCTTCTAGATGGCGCCGAGCCCCTCAGCGTCGCGAGAACCAGAGCGGCAATGCCCACCAGGAACAGCACGACTCCAGCCGGGGTTTCGCCGATGCCCAGAACCGTTCCCAGTAGCGGTTTGCCGCCTCCCGAGCCGTGTAGCCCCAGAACCGTGCCCGAAATGATTAAGATCATTCCCAGAACTTGTCCACCCAGCGCTGAAAGACTGTAAGTCATTGTTTCAAAACTCAATTGGTTGTCAAAACGCGAGAACGCCTCGCCAACCTAAATGTCACTCTATCAGCACTCGAACTTTTCATGCTGTAGAGTCAGGCACTGAAAGCGCCCGAAAATGATTCCTAGTAAGCTTGACCGAGGGGGGATCTCTCCTGACTCGGCTGAACGCGCTTTCTCCACCGCGTTGCGACGCTAGACCTCGTGCTCAGCGTTCGGCTTCGCGCCTGAGGTCGTGGTAGGAGTAACACCTAGATGAAACACCCGATGGTGGTTGGGTACTGCAGTACCATTGGCAATTCGATTTCGGCAGCCCATGATACAGGAAGGCTTTTCGCATCTCCTGTATGCCCGCCTCCGAGGTGTTCGTCGATCTGTATGAAGTGCTCCAAATCAGCCCATCTGCTGATTTAGAGACGATTCAGCGCGTCTATCGCCTGCTTGCTCTTCGCTACCATCCGGACAACAGGGAAACTGGCAACTCGAAAGAGTTCGAGCTTGTTCTGAAGTCCTATCGCATCCTCAGCGATCCGGAGACGCGGGCGTCTTACGACTCCGAGTACTATCAACGCCAGAAGCTGAGGTGGAAGATTTTCGACCAGGGTGGGGCCCTGACAGCTCGGGAGACCGAGCAGAGGCAGCGCGATGGAGTGCTGCCGTTGCTTTACGCCAAACGGTTGCAGGAGACTCACAAACCGGGAATGAACCTCCGTGAGATGGAGAATCTGCTTGCCTGCGCCCGCGAGCACCTCGAGTTCAGCATGTGGTACCTCCGAGAAAAAGGCCTCATCCAGGCCGGCGACAATGGGCTATTTTGGATCACAGCGCTGGGCGTTGACAAATGCAATGAGTCGGACGTTTCCCAGCCAATGGAAGATCGCCTTCTGACCGCCGCCGAAGAACTTACCACCGGCCAGGCGGCCAGTTCGCGGCCATCCCGGCCCGAACCCAAAGCGCCTCTCCCCCAGGTCCGGCACAAGCCGATGTCAAATGGAGCGCTGTTGAGCAAGCTCTCCGCCTCGGCCGTCGATTACCGCCGGCCCGAGCCGGTGAAGTCCTGAGTTAGCCAACCGCAGATTGGCGAGATCCCCTAAGCCCATTAGCCCGTTTCCATGCGCCGCAACGGTGCGCCGATTCCCAGCCATCAGCTCGTTTCCCGAATCGCATCGGACGAGCAGACCCTACCGGGGTTGAAATTGGAACCGTTGGATGCTATTGTGCTCGTTTCCTCTGTCGTGATCAGAACGGCGGGAGGATCGATGTCTTGCAACGATGTTTCACAGCGATGTCTCACGGCGATATCTGGAAAGATGGGTATACGGTTGACTCAGGTAGCCCCAATATCTTGTGGTTTGGGGATTTTCTTGGGTTCTGTAACCGGGTGAACAATCATCTTGTAAGTCGCGGGATCCACGGCTACCGCCTGCTGGACGAGCCGATAGAAGAGTTTGCCGCGGCTTTTGGATTTGCGGCGGTTGAAACGGAAGGTGAACTCGTCCAGGTAGTAGTCCAGATGTTTGTGGCTCACGGCGCCCTGATGGGTGCCCAGCAGCCAGCGCTTGAGCAGTGACATCACGCGGTGGACGCGGGGCATCAATTCCGACGCGGACTGCTCCTGCCTGCTGACAACTGTGACCTGATGGACGTAGTCTTCCTTTTTCAACCCGGAGTAACCGGGCCAGCCGTCGGTATGCACCACGCTGCCCGGCTCGATGCACTCCTCCACGAAAGGCAACAGGCTCTCGCCCGAGGCATCCTCGATTCTCTTCATGCGAATCCGGCCGATACCCCGCCCATCCTCTTGAGCGGCCACTGCGATCAATGCTTTGTTTTTCAGGTTTCGGCCCCGCAGGCCCTCTTCGAGCCCGCCCCAGTAGCTTTCATCGACTTCCACCGTCCCGGCCAGCAAATCCCGTCCCGGCCGCACCATCGCGCGCCGCATTTTGTGCAGCCAGGTCCAAGCCGTTTCGTACCTGTTGAGCCCCAACACTCTTTGAAGTCCCAAAGCGCTGGCTCCGGTCTTTTGGGTGGTGACCCACCACATCGCACGAAACCACAACGGCAAAGGGCTGCGCGTGTCCTGAAAGATGGTCCCGGCGGTCACCGAGGTTTGGCGCCCACACGCAGCGCACTGCAGCAGCACTTTTCGCAAAGGCCACGACTTTCCACAACCGCAACCCGGACAGCGGAAACCGTCCGGCCAGCGCAGCCGGAACAGATACTCCCGGCAGGCCTCCTCACTGCTAAAACGGGCCTCGAACTCTGGCAGGTTCTGAGGGTAATCTTCCATCTGCCGGCATACTACATCTTGGGGCTACCTGAGTCAACCGGATACCCACCTCTGGAAAAATAAGGGAGAGTGACCTAGCATGAACGGCAGAGCACTGACAGCGGAATTCGTTGGAACCTTTACACTCATCTTCATCGGGGCCGGCGCGGGGACCATTAGCGGCAGCCTTGTGGCCGTCGCATTCGCGCACGGCTTGGTCGTGCTCGGGCTGGCTTACGCCTACGGACACATATCCGGCACCCACATCAATCCGGCGGTCACGATTGGACTGCTCGTTGGCGGGCAGATCGAAAATCGGAGCAGCCATCGGCTACATCGTCGCGCAGTTAGCCGGGGGGGTTGCGGGTGCCGCGGCACTGGCGTTTGCATTGGGCGACAAGGCGGGGGCACTTGGCGCGACCATGCCGGCCGACGGAATCGGGACCGGGCAACTGTTCTTTATCGAAACCTTCCTGACGTTCCTGCTAGTGAACACGATCTACCACACAGCGGTCGGCGGTAAAGCCGGCAACATGGCTCCGGTCGCCATTGGGATGACTCTGGTGTTCTGCATCCTCATGGGCGGACCGCTGACGGGAGCGTCTCTTAACCCGGCACGCTCGTTAGGTCCGGCGCTGTTCTCCAACGCTCCCGGCGCCATGTCCAGTTTGTGGGTCTACTTCACGGCCTGCCCATTGGGCGGAATCCTGGCCGCTCTGCTCTACCGCTTCTTGAAAGATCCAGAATAGATCCCGAACAGAAGCAGTAGCCGGCGTTCTCCCCGGCCGCTCTCCTGGGAGATGGCCTCTCGGGGAGATGGCCCATGTCGGCGTGGCGCACGTCTCCACACGTGCCGTGTCGCCATCTTGGCGACATGTCTTGTCGGCGCGACAACCAGCGGCACACGCCGGTAATTCAGGCCGCCGGCAATCTAGCCCGACCGTGCCCCACACCGCCGCTACTTCAGCCCGACGGTGCATCGGTCACGCCGTACTTCTTGGCTGTCCCGACGATGTCTTCCCACGTCGCCTCATGAATCGGGATGCCTTCCTTCTCGCGGTGCAGCTGTGTCCGCTCTTCGGGCTCGCCGGGCGCGAGAATCTCGGAAAACCCGGGCGCAAGGCGGCTGCTCTTTACGTATTCGACCAAATTGTCCACGTCTTGCCCGAAAGCCTCGGCTCCCCGCACGCGCTCGATATCGACCAGTATCAGCAAAAAGCTGTTGCCGACCCGGTTGTCACCTGGACGGCTGCATCCGCCCCCCGAGAGCGCTCCCGCGAGAATGTCGCCGATTAGGCCGAGCCCATACCCCTTGTGCTCCGCGATGGGCAACAAAGCGCCCTGCGGCGGGCCATAGAATGCATTGGCGTCCGTCGTAGGGTTTCCGTCGGCGTCGATGATGCTGCCTTCCGGCACGGGCTGATCCGCCGTTTGCATGTTGTGAATCTTACCCTCGGCGATTTTGCAAGTGGAAACATCGACAATGATCGGGCCCGCGCCCCGTCTCGGGACAGCGATAGCGATAGGATTGGCCGACAACCGGCGCTCGATGCCTCCGAACGGGGCCACCAGTTTGCCGCCGCCATGAGTGTTGATGAACATGATGCCCACCATGCCTTCGCGGGCCGCCATGGCCGGGTAGTCACCCAAGCGGCCCATGTGACAAAAATTGCGTCCAGAAACAGTGACCGACCCTGTTTTGCGCGCCTTGCCAATGGCGATGCGCGTGGCTTCCTGCCCCATGACCTGACCGAAGCCCCAGCCCCCGTCGAATACGGCCAGCGATTCGGTTTCGGTGACGACCTGCAGCTTTGCACCAGGGGTCATCAGCCCCTGCTCCATCCAGCGGATGTAGTAGGGAGCTCGCATGACGCCGTGAGAATCGTGTCCCGCGAGGTTGGCGTCCACCAGGGCGTCAGAGACGATTCGCCCCTCTTCGGGAAGCGCCCCGGCCGCGGTGAAGGTATCGGCGATGAATTTTCGGAGTTCGGTTGATTGGATGATCGGCATGAAGTTCAAGTCCTGTTCGTCAGTCCTGTTGGTGGGTCTCTTCGGAATCTCGCGGCCACCCAGCGGACTGGTGACCCTGTTCCTATTCTTGAAATTGTACGTGCTTGGAGGAGACCGCCGCGCTGGGTGGGCTGAGCGACATCGATGTGGGGACGTCCTGGAGTAATTGCCCTAGAGTTGCTGCCCGGGCGAAAACGGAGGCTGTTGACCTCTTTCTCGGCGAGTTTCGTGTCTTTTGCGACTACTATATACGCTAACTGTCGACCCCTGGCGCCTTGCTGGAGGCTTCGAAGAAGTTCGTAAGTTCTTTTATTTCAGTGAACCCGCAATCTCGATTGCTGAATTTGGCAGATATTGTCATGAAAAAGCGTTTTTTGCTTCTTCCTGAACCAACTCAGCTTTTCATTTCTTTCGTGAACGGCCTTCCTTGAACGGGCATTTGTGACGGCGCAGTGAATGGTCGCTTGACGGTCGATCACTTCACCACTCTCAGCATAGCGGAGCATTCGCGTTTGTCAAGTCTCGAGCGGGCGTATTTGTTGATAACACAGGGATTAGGGCTATCACATATCCGTGACTGGAAGTTTAGGGTGTTGGAAATTTGGGGAGATAGGGAGGTCCGCAGGCGTGGCTCTGACTGGGGGAGCCGGTGTGGGGACTGCGGTTGCTGGTCCCAATACCGTCTCATTAGCATTTCCGCGCGGACAGTCTTTATTGCATGCCGTGTGGTCTTGTTTCCGACTTCGTTGAACGCCTGCGGTCAGTCGCTCTCCGCCGGGGACGAGTGGGTCCCTTCAGCTCTTACGCCCCTTGTTGGGGCTTGGCCTTGCGGGGGGCTGCGATCCTACGCCGCTTCGCGGCTTGACGGCTCAACCGGCCAACCGGCCAACCGCTGTAACCTCGAAAGCTTCCAGCGAACGGTATCGTGGCTAGGCCGCATCATTGTCGCGCACACCGGTCGCGCACACCGCTGGATAAGCGAATGCACCCGGCGAAAAAGCAGGCTAAGAGGGCCGGTTAGTGAATCGTGGCGGACTCAGCCGCAGGCACTGCCGAGACAGGCTCTTCTTCCGCGGCGCCGTCTACTGGGGTGCCTTCTTCCGCGGGGACAATCGCTGGGGTGAAGGCCGTGCGGGTGTCCACTTCGACGCGGGTGGTGTTGTCCATGAAGGTGAAGGTCAGCATGATGCCCAGAAAGCAGAGGCCTACCACGAAAATGGTCGCGTTCAAGGGTTTGTCCCAGCGCAGGTGCATGAAATACAGCGCGATGAGCGAAGCCTTCGCCGAGGCGATGATCATGGCGATGACGAGATTGGTTGAGGATGAGCCGAAATCGACTCCAGCAGTGGCTACCGTAACGGCCGTGAGGACGAGCAAGGCTCCTAGGATGACCAAGTAGAGCTTGGGGCCGGTGTGGGGGTGGTGGGCTTGGGTATCCGGTGTCATGAGTTTTGCTCGTTATGCGATTTCTATTTTTCTAGCCCGCTTTCGTCTAACCCACCAGGTAGAGCAAGGGGAACAGATAAATCCAGATCAAGTCGACCAGGTGCCAGTAGAGGCCGACCAGATCGACGGGAGTGAAATACCTGGCCGAAAAATCTCCCCGGAAGGTTCGCCGCCGCAGCCAACCCATGGCGATCATGCCGAGTACGATGTGGATACCGTGGAGGCCGGTCATCATGAAATAGAAACTGAAAAAGATGTGCTGGTTGGCGGCTGTCCCGCCTTCAAACGCGTAAAAGGAACCCGGCAGCAAACCGTCGTGAAACTTGTGGGCGTACTCGAAATACTTGACCACAAGAAAGCCCCCGGCCAGAACCAAAGTGACCGAAAGATAAACGATCAGAGCCTTTCTCTTGCCGACCTGAGCGGCCCAAACCGCCATCACCATCGTAAAGCTGCTCAACAGCAGCACGCGCGTGTTGAATGCGCCGAGCGTGCGGTCCAGGTGATGATGAGCCTCAACGAAAGCTTCCGGGTGCATCGACTGCAAGATGCCGTAGGCCACGAACAGCCCGCCAAATAGCAGCAGCTCCGTCACTAGGAACAGCCACATACCGATCTTCGAGGCGTCGAACTGCTGTTCGGCGTTAGTGAAGTGATGCTGCAAGAACGGCTCGTGAGCCGGTGCATGATTCAGAGCGGCTCTAGCCCCAATACTCTTCACTTCAGAACATTTCTGTGGCATACTGTTTCGGAGAACAGGAGGTCTCAGATGGCACGAACGAGAGCAGCACTGCCGCCCGGCAGTCGCATTACCGACTACATCAGCTTGGGCGTGATCGCGCACTGGTTCCCGCGTCACGCGGTCGATCGCGTCTTGCGAGACTGCGGCCGGGCCTCGCGGCGACAACGCGACTTGCCGGCACCTGTCATGGTCTACTACGTCATCGCCCTGGCGCGGTATATGCAGTCGTCCTACCGCGAGGGGCTGCGTTGCCTGCTGGAAGGATTGCAGTGGCTGCAGGATCCCGCTGCGCCGCTCAAAGTGGCGGGCGATTCGGGGATCTCGCAAGGCCGTTCGCGATTGGGGGTCGAGCCGGTCGAGCAGTTGCACGACGAGTTGGTGCGACCGTTGGCGACGAAAAAGACGTGCGGATTGTTTTATCGGGAATGGCGTTTGGTTTCGCTCGACGGTTCGACGCTCGATGTCGCCGATCAGGCCGCCAACCGCACGGCGTTCGGCTATCCGGGCGCCTCGCGGGGAGCCAGCGCGTTCCCGCAACTGCGCTTCGTCTCGTTGCTGGAGAACGGCACGCACGCGAGACGGGCGCGCACCTGCTGTGGCGAGCCAAGAAACATCTGCGCTTGGACGTGCTCGAGCGCTTCGCCGATGGCTCCTACCGCAGCGCGATCTACGCCTCGGAAGCCGACCGGCGCAAGCGCCGGCGGCCGCTCGCTGTGCGCGTCATCGAGTATCAGTTCGAGGGCATTGACGACGCCGAGGAGTTCTATCGACTGCTGACGACGATTCTCGATCCCGCGCAAGCGCCGGCGGTGGAGTTGGCGGCGCTGTACTCGGAACGCTGGGAGATTGAGGGGGCGCTCGACGAACTCAAGACGCATCTGCGCGGCGCGCGGATCGTGCTGCGCAGCAAGACGCCGGAGTTGGTGCGGCAAGAGTTCTACGGATTACTGATGGCGCATTTCGCGATCCGCAGGTTGATGCACGAGGCGGCGCTGCGCGCCGACGAAGATCCGGATCGATTATCGTACCTGCATGCGGTGCGGGTCGTACGACGCAAGCTGTCCCGCGCGGTCGCGATCCCCCCCTCGGGACAAGGAAGCGTTTGATGAGGCGGTCTTGAGGGAACTCCTGGACGAGCGCGTGCACTCGAGCCGGGGGATGCGACGTCCGCGCAGCGTCAAGCGCAAGATGAGCAGCTACAAACTGCGACCACCTGGCGCGCTGTCCCGTGAGCGGACTGACTTCGCATCCTGCGTCAGGATGCTTAAGTGAAGAGTATTCGCGCTAGCCCGCATTTCTCACCACCTGACGGCCGAAGCACGCGATAAGCCCGCCATTGCTTCGTCGCGCTTGCTCACCGTGCTCACCGTACTGTCTGAGTACGCCTGCGCGCGTTGAGCGGTGCGCGCCTCGTACTGACGGGCTTCTCACGTACTTCGCCTCGTCACCTGGTGAGAAAAGCGGACTCGATTCGCTCATATGCGGCGCTCCCGTGGGTAGAAGTCATAGGGGCCATGGGTCACGGCCGGTGTGTGATGGAAGTTGTGCGCGATCGGCGGCGATGAAGTCTCCTCCCAATCGAGCGTCCGCGCTCCCCAGGGATTGCCCGGTGCATCAGCTTTCATCTTCCGCAGCGAAGCAATCAAGTACGTCAGCATCACCAAAAAGCCCGCCAGCACGAACCACGACCCGACCGTCGAAAACACATGCATCGGCTGGAACTCCTCGAGGTAGTTGTAGTAGCGCCGCGGCATTCCCCGGGCGCCCATCAGAAACTGCGTCAAGAAGGTCGCGTTGAATCCCACGAAGATCAGCCCGCAGGCAATCGCCGCCCATTTTTCCGAATACATGCGGCCGAACATCTTGGGCCACCAGTAGTGCAAGCCGGCGATAAACGCCATCAGTGATCCGCCCATCATCACGTAGTGAAAATGCGCCACGACGAAGTAGGTGTCGTGCAGATGAACGTCCACCGCGAGCGATCCCAAGAACAACCCGGTCAGGCCGCCAATGGCAAACAGCAGCAGAAACGAAATGGCGTAAAGCATTGGCGCTTCAAACGAAATCGACCCCCGGTACATCGTCGCCAGCCAATTGAAGACCTTGATGCCCGACGGAATCGCCACCAAGAAAGTGATGAACGAGAAGACGGTCGCCGCCAGCGACGACTGCCCGCTGACGAACATGTGGTGCCCCCAAACGATGAAGCCCACCCCGGCAATCGCCATGCTCGAGAAAGCAATCGCCTTGTATCCAAAAATCGTCTTTCTCGAAAAGACCGGTATGACCTCGCTCATGATCGCCATCGCCGGCAAAATCATGATGTAGACAACCGGGTGCGAGTAGAACCAGAAAAAGTGCTGGAAGAGCACCGGGTCTCCGCCCAGGGCCGGGTCGAAAACTCCGACGTTCAAGACCTTCTCCATCAGCAGAAGCAACAGCGTGATTCCCAACACCGGCGTCGCCAGCACCTGGATCAGGCTGGTCGCATACATGCCCCAAACAAAGAGCGGCATCTTGAACCAGCTCAGTCCCGGGGCGCGCAGTTTGTGAATCGTCGCAATGAAATTCAAACCGGTGAAGATCGACGAGAAGCCGACGATGAAGGCTCCTATGAGAACCAGCCCCACACCGTCGCTGGTCTCGGTGCTGTAGGGCGTGTAAAGCGTCCAGCCGGTGTCGATGCCACCGAAAATCAGCGACGCCATCATGACGAGCGCGCCGACGATGTAGCAGTACCAACTAGCCAGGTTCATGCGCGGAAAGGCAACGTCCTTGGCGCCCAGCATCAGGGGTAAGACGAAATTCCCCAGGGTCGCCGGGATCGACGGCACCAAGACCAGAAACGTCATGATCGCGCCGTGCAGCGTGAACGCCTTGTTGTAAGTGTCGGCGCTCATGATGGTTCGTTCGGGAGTGAGCAACTCGATCCGAAGGACAATCGCGGCCATCCCCCCCAGGAAGAACATGAACAGGATCGAGATGATGTAAAGCACCCCGATGCGCTTGTGGTCGACCGTCGTCAGCCAGGACCACAGGCCGCGCTCGGCATTCAGATAGTTCAGCTCGGAATCGGGCGGCTCGCGGCGCAAGGCTTCGGCCATCAAGCGCAGATCCGGCGTTTCTAGAGTCGTGTTCCCCATCACTTCAACTCTTTGATCATTGCGATGAGCGCATTGATCTCGCGTTCCTTCAGCAACCCTTGGAAGGTGGACATTGTCGAGGGATAACCGCTCACAACTTTGGCCTGGGGTTTCATAAGCGACTCGAGAATGTAGTTCTCATCCATCACGGCCGTGCCGCCGCCTTTCAGTTTTCTTTCGGTTCCGAACGAGCCTTTGAAAGACGGCCCTTCCACGACGCTGCCGTCAAGCGAATGGCAGGTATAACAGCCGCGAATCCGGAAGAGGATCTTGCCGAACTCGGCCGGCGGCAGGTCCTTTCCCAAGTCGCCTCCGGTTTCGAGCCATTCATCAAAGTCGGCGGGAGTGTCGACCGTGATCTTGCCGATCATGTCGGAGTGCCCTTTGCCGCAGTATTCGGTGCAAAACAAGATGTGCTCACCCAGCTCGTTCGCCTCGAACCAGAGGTCGGTGTAGCGGTTCGGCAGAACGTCTTGCTTGATGCGAAAGGTGGGGACGAAAAAGCTATGAATGACGTCTTCGGAAGTCATCACCATACGGATCGGGCGTCCCGCGGGAACGTGAATCTCGTTGATGGCGCGGACACCGCTGGGATACTCGAACGTCCATAGCCACTTCTTGGCGACGACCTTGATCTCGAGCGCATTCCCGGGCGCCACGCGCGCGTCGACGAAGTCGTGAAAGCCCCATACGAAGATCAGCATCAAGGGAATGACGGGCAGCAAAGTCCAGGCGGCTTCGAGACCGCCGTGGTGCGTGATGTTGGGCGTGGGACCGTCGTTGCCGGGACGGCGGCGGTACTTGATGGCGAAGTAAGCGGTGAGACCCGCGACGAGAAAAAAGAAGGCCGTGCTGATCCAGAAAATCAGAAAATAGGTGTCGTCCACCTGCCCGGCGTATTCCGAGCCCCGCGGCGGCAGCATGATGGATCGAATCCAGTTCATTTCGCACCTGCCGGGCTTGCGGAAGCGCGCAGTGTGGCCTCACCACGCCACAATCGCCGCAGCGCGAACCCCATTCCCAATAGGACCACTACGCCCGAGGCACGCATGAAATTCATGGCGAACGGAACGTAAGCCCGGGCGTCGGGGTCGTAGTGATAGCAGAAGAGCAGCAGCCGGTCGATCGGGCTGAATGCGAACTTCGATTCGGCGGCTTCGGTCAGCGCCAAGCGCAAGTCGCCCGGTTGGTGCTCGATGCCGTAGAGGTAGCGCGAGATCTTACCTTGCGGGGTCATGATGAACAGCGCGGCCGTGTGCGCGAACTCGCCTCGCGCTTCGTTATAGACGTAGTTGAAGCCGAGCTGCTTGGCCAGTCGTTTTACGTTTCCCTGGTGGTCGCTGAGAAAATGCCACCCCGGAGCCGGACGCCCATAGGTGGCCAGATAAGCCTGCTTTTTCTCACGCGCGAGTTGCGGAGTCTCGGCCGGGTTGATCGTGATCGTGACAACTTCGAACTCCTCGCCGGGCGTCCAGGGCAGGCCGTCCAAGCTCTTTGTCAGGCCCTTGAGCGCCAGATTGCAGAGCATGGGACAGGTGTAATAAACGAGGTTGAGAATGACCGGGCGGTTGGAGTGAAAGAATTCTTCAAGCGCGACGGGCTGAGCCGATTCGTCGAGGAACGTCAAGTCGAGATCGACCTGTTCATTGATCTTTTCCGACACGCCAACGTTTTCCAATTCAGCGGGAATCGGCAACGCCGCAGACACCGGCATGGCCATCAGAGCCACCGCCACAAGGACCACAACCAATGGAACTGCCCCTGACGGAGCCGCGACCGTAAGGGAGCGGTTGCTTCTACCGGCTGATCCGCTTCCATCAACGTCCGGCCCACCTAGCAGCGGATCAGCCGCCAGAAATAACCGCTCCCTCACGGTCGCGGCTCCAAATCCGGTTTCTGCACCAGCACGGGCTCGGTGAATACGACAGCTTCCCGGCCGCGAACTCCGCTGCCAACAGCTCCATTCCGCGGTCGATCGGCAAGCGCACGACGCCCGCCTCCGCGTCAACCCACTGATAGGAATGCAGCCGGGCGTTTTCTTTTGCCTGGATTTCCTGCAAGTCTTCCGCGAGGGGCTGCACGACTCGCGTAAAGATCCGGCTTTGGGTCACCCCATCGAAATACGCTTGGACGCCCAAAATAACGGCGATCAGCGACACGATAATGAGGAGTCCCCACAGGGCAATGGGCCCCATCTCGGGCTCGGTGCGGTCGTACCCGCCTTGCTCGGCGGCAGATTGGCCGGCAACCGAGGACTGCGATTGGGGCACTTCCGTCTCCTCTATTTTTTGGTCCGCTGCTGGCTGGTTCGCTATTGCGTGAGGCATGCTGGTCGTCCTCCCATGCGAGGGCCAGCCGCAACTGAAAACGGCGTGAACCCTCGCGAGTGGAGCGAGCCGGAGCGGCTTACTGCTTCCTGACGGTCGCGGCTCTGGCCCGCGGCTCCAAATCGGGCTCGCGAACTTTTTGCCGCGTTTTGGTTGAATTTCGTCATAGCGCTGCTAGGCGTTCTGGAATTTCAGCGACTGCTCGAAGCGTGGATCCCCAACAGGGGTCAGCTGCCTGCGGCGCAATCTGGACCAGAAAGCAAATGCGAACGCGCTACCGACGGCGACGAATGTTGTCACGTCAAGCCAGTGAAAATGCGCACCGTGCTTATCCAGGGTCGGCATCACGATCCAATAGAGATCCATGTAGTGCATCAGCAGCAGCCAGGACGCCATCACCGCCAGCGATGCGTAGTTTCGTTTTGCGGCGCGAGGCAACAAGAGCAGAAACGGGAACAAGAAATGTCCGAATACCCGCAATTGCGTAACACCCATCCAACTGCCTTCCATGCGGTGCCGGAACCAAATTGTTTCCTCCGGAATATTGGCGTACCAGATCAGCATGTATTGCGAAAACGCGATGTAAGTCCAAAAGACGGTCAGCGCGAAGAGCCACTTGCCGAGGTCGTGGTAGTGCTCGATTTGAATCGCTTCGGCCAGCACGCCCGCCCGGCGTAAGGCGAGTGCGATCAGAACCATCGCGGCCATGAAGCCAAGCGCTCCGCCGGAATAGAAATAGATTCCGAAGATCGTCGAATACCAATGCGGGTCCAGTGACATCAGCCAGTCGAAGGAGGCAAAGGTCACGGTGATGAACATCAGCAGAATGCCCGGGACGCTCCAGCGCCGGGCCGACCAAGTGTGCTTGACATCTCCGGTTACGTCTTGCGCCGATGAGTGGCCGCAAAGCTTGCGGCTGAGCACAACCCAGATCAGGAAATACAAACCGGCGCGAGCCAGGAAGAAAGGTTCGTTCAGGTAGGGTTGTTTGCCTTGGAGCAAGTGGTCGGCGGCTACTGCCTCGGCATGCGACCAGTGGTAAAGGTCATGCAACCCAAAAGCTACCGGCAAGAACAGCAGAGCCGCCGGCGCAACCCCTGCCATGAGGCCTTCCATGAGGCGGCGCATGGTGACGCTCCAGGTTGAGCCGGTGATGTGCTGAACCATCACGAAAAAAGCGGCCCCCAGAGCGATCGACATGAAGAACATGAAGCCGACCAAATACGAGAAATGAAACCGTTGCGGATCGGAGGCGTAGCCGGCGGCACTGGCAAGCCAGGCCAGCGCGCCCACGGCAACGATCATGGTTCGTACTCGGCTCCAAAGGGCGTCGTCGAGGTAGAACTGTTTTGGGGCGCCCTCTGTGATTTGTTCGGTCATCGTGTTTTCACTAATTGCTTGAATCGCCCGCTGCCCTTGGGGCTTCGGCCCCGGATTGCGCTTTCGCACCGGCGGCGCCAACCGGCTGTTCCTCGGCGGCCTCTGCCGACGCGTCAGCGGACGGAGCGGTGACTTCCATCTGGACCTCCGGCTCAGGCGGCCGAATGCCGTCTCGCAACTCCGGCGGGACATCCTCAACTCTTCCAAGCGCCGCGCGTTGCAGCGCCCGCACGTAGCCAACGACGGCCCAGCGGTCCTGCTCGCGGACCTGGAAGCGATAGCCTAGCATCGAGCGCCGCCCGGCCGTGATGATGCTGAACAGCTCGCCGTCGGCCATCTGCCCTACGGGCTCGCTGGTTAGATCCGTGGCAATCCAGGCAGACTTCATGGCCACGATCCCACGGCCGGTTCCGGCCCGGTCATGACACGGAGAGCAGTAAATGTTGAAGCGTTCTTGCCCGCGCCGCAGTGCTTCCATATCGAGAGGCAGCGGGTTCTCACCGACGTAGTGCTCTCCGACGACACCTCGATAAAAAGCGTCGTCTTCTTTGAGATGACCGAGCGCGACCGTGCCAGGAACCGGAGCCCGGCTGGCGCGTCCGTCGGCGAAGAAGGCGCTGGCGGCTTGCGGCTGGTATTTCGGCTGGTGGTCCATGTCAGCGAAGACTTCGACGGGGGACGTTCGTACAGGTGAGATGCCGCAGCCGCTTGAGGCGATGAGGGACGCGGTCAAGAGTAGTAACGCGGCGGCTTCTAGCCGTCGCGGGATGAGGCGCGTTGGAGTGGCTAACCGCTCCCTGACGGTCGCGGCTCCGAATCTGGTCCCTGAATTCCCCCTCACGTTTCGCACCCTATGGCTCCACAAACTCGACATTCGTGCCACCCAATTCGCGCAGCATATCCACGCTGGTTTCCGAGTCAAACAATGGATCTTCTTTCTCGATGACAAGGAGAAAACGGTCGTTCGACGCACGATGGAACTGGCTGTAGTTGAAAGCCGGGTGAAAGAGCCGCGGCAACCCGTTCCAAGCGAGCATTCCAAAGACACAAGCGAATGCCGCGAAAAGAACCAGCAACTCGAATGTGATCGGCATCGCGAATTCAATCGCGAACAGCGGTTTGCCTCCGATATTCAGCGCATAGTCAACCGCCCCGGTCCACCACTGCAGCAGCAGCGCGCAGCCCGCTCCGGTTGCGCCCAGGGCCAGGACCAGCCATCCCAACCGCGAATGCTTTAGACCGATCGCCTGATCCATGCCGTGTACTGGAAACGGCGTCATGGTGTCCAGCGCGGTGTAGCCACGCTGTCGAACTTCCTTGACCGCCGCCAGCAACTCGTGGCTGCTTTCGAACTCTGCAATCGCCGCGTAGACTTCGCCTGGGGCAGCCTCTGGCGCAGTCGTGGTTTCGGTCTGCTCAACCGCATCCCCGACAAACGGACTTTCGGCAAAGGGGTTCTCCGCGCTCTTGTCTTTGACAGCGTTCATCGTGGTCTCTAGTGAGCGGGATGATCGGCTTCCAGGGCTCCCTTGACTTCTGAAATCGCAATGATCGGCAAGAATCGCACGAACAGCAAAATCAGCGTGAAGAATAGGCCGATCGTTCCCACGAACGTCAAAATGTCAATGATCGTGGGTGAGAAATATCCCCAGCTCGAAGGCAGATAATCGCGGTGCAGCGACGTCGTCACGATCACGAAGCGCTCGAACCACATCCCGACGTTCACAAAAATCGAAATCGCGAACATCGCCGGAATGCTCGTGCGGACGCTTTTAAACCAGAACAATTGCGGGAAGATGACGTTGCAGGAAACCATCGTCCAGTAAGCCCAGGCGTAAGGCCCCATGGCGCGGTTCAGAAAGACAAATGTTTCGTAGGGATTGCCGCTGTGCCATGCCGTGAAGAATTCGATGCCGTAGGCGTAGCCGACAATCGTGCCGGTCGCAAGGATGATCTTAGTCATCTTTTCAAGATGGCCCATGGTGACCAGGTGCTCCAGACTAAACACCCAGCGCAGGATGACCATCAGCGTCACAACCATGGCGAACCCGGAGAAGATCGCGCCCGCCACGAAGTAGGGCGGAAAGATCGTCGTATGCCAGCCCGGAATCACGGCCACCGCGAAATCGAAACTCACAATGCTGTGGACGGAAAGCACCAGCGGCGTCGAGAGCCCCGCCACCAGCAAATAAGCCTTCTCGTAATGGCGCCACTGGCGATTGGAGCCGCGCCACCCCAGGCTCAGAAGGCCGAAGATGCGCCGCCGCCGGGGCGTGTTGGCGCGGTCACGCATAGTCGCCAGGTCAGGAATCAGACCGACGTACCAGAATATGGCCGACACCGTGGCGTAAGTGCTCACGGCGAATACGTCCCAAAGAAGCGGGCTGCGGAAGTTCGGCCACATGTCCATGCTGTTGGGAAGCGGCAGCAGCCAATAGGCCCGCCAAACCCGTCCCACGTGAAATACGGGGAAGATCCCAGCGCACACGACGGCGAACAGCGTCATTGCCTCGGCGAAGCGGTTGATGGATGTGCGCCAGCGCTGCCGAAACAGGAACAGCACGGCTGAGATCAGCGTTCCCGCGTGTCCGATGCCGACCCAGAACACGAAGTTGGTGATCGGCCAGCCCCAGAATACCGGCGCGTTGTTGCCCCATACGCCGACGCCCGTGTTGACTTGATGAGCCAGCATGCCCACCAGCATCAGCGTCAGAGCGCCGGAAATCGAGATGGCGACATACCAGGCCCGAGGAACCGCCCGCTCCGTCACGCCGGCCACGTCATCGGTCACCTTGGAGTGGCTCGGCTGGCCTTCGACCAGAGGCGGGCTCAGCTCAGCCAGCGCGTCGGCGTGTGCCGGACGCCCGCCGGGTGCCAACGGATGGATAGCAAGGTCGGACATGGGCTAGGTCAGCTCCGGGTTCGGATTACGCAGCTTCGCCAGATAGGTCGTGCGCGGTTTCGTATTCAGCTCGCCCAGCATGGCGTAGTCACGGTTTTGCGCTTTCAGTTTCGAGACGCGGCTCTCGGAGTCGTTGATGTCTCCGAAAACGATCGCTTCCGCCGGACAAGTCTGCTGGCACGCCGTCTTAATTTCCCCGTCCGCGATGGAACGCCCTTCACCGCGCGCCGCGATCTTCTTTTCCTGAATACGCTGCACGCAGTAAGTACACTTCTCCATTACGCCCCGCACGCGCACGGTCACGTTCGGGTTGAAGGCCATCTTCTGAACTTCCGGAAGCCCTTCGCTGAAGTCGAAGAAGTTAAACCGCCGCACTTTGTAAGGACAGTTGTTGGCGCAATAACGCGTCCCGACACAGCGGTTGTAGGCCATGTCGTTGAGGCCTTCAGGACTGTGAGTGGTGGCCGCCACAGGACAAACGTTCTCGCACGGCGCGTTTTCGCACTGCTGGCAGTTCACCGGCTGGCTGACGGCTTGCGGATCTTCCGGATCGCCGGCGTAGTAGCGGTCGAGACGAATCCAGTGCATCTCGCGCCCTCGCAAAACCTCATCCTTGCCGACAACGGGAATATTGTTCTCCGACTGACAGGCGACCAGGCAGGCGTTGCAGCCGACGCAGGAATTTAGATCAATTGCCATTCCCCACTGATGACCTTGGTCGTAAGAAGGCTCGTCATAAAGCGACAGCAAAGGCGGATGCTCGACCGCTTCGCTGGCGAAGTTGGGATGCTCGGTGTAGTCTTCCAGCGTGGCCTCGCGAACCAGCGGACGCCCCTCCATGCTCTGATGCTCCTGAGTCGATGCGAGGATATGCTTTCCCCCCGTCTTTCGAACCTGTGCGCCCGGAAGGAAACCGGTCCCTGCCGCCGTTCGGATCAGATAGGCATTTCGCCCGGCGCCCCGCGCCACCGGCCCGCAATGCGTCCGTCCGTAGCCAAGAGCCAGCGAAATCGAACGGTCAGCGTGACCGGGCTGGATAAACACCGGCATCGTCGTTTCGCGGCCGCCGGCGTCGATCGAAACCAGATCGCCCTGCTCGACGCCCAGCGAGTTTGCCGTTGCCGCGCTCATCAACGCTGCGTTGTCCCACGTGAGCTTCGTCATGGGGTCGGGAGCTTCTTGCAGCCAGCCGTTGTTGGCGAAGCGCCCGTCATAGACACCGCTGTCGGGGTAGAAGCCGATTTCGATGCCGTTTGAATTCACAGGGGGCGCGACCTTCAGCGCCGCTCGGATTGCCGGTGGGTCCACATTGGGCTGTGAGAATATATAGGCTGTATCCGGCACCAATCCGTCGTGGAGACACCGCCGCCAGGTTTTCTCGCCGCTAGCCGCGCCCCACTGCGCGAGCCAGTAGTTGCGAACAATGTCGTATCCACGCTAATCCTGGTGGGCCGAGACCATCGCCAGAAGTTCGGCAGCCGACTTTCCCGCATAGAGAGGCTGGATTAGAGGTTGTTGCAGCGATACCGTGCCGTCGTGCGCCCGTCCGTCTCCCCAGGACTCAAGGTAGTGAGCCTCGGGCAGGTGCCACTGGCACATGACGGCCGTTTCGTCTCGTTCGAGCCCTAGGTGAATCGTGTTGGCGACTTTCCTGAGATTCGCGGCGAAATCGAAGTCCGCCGGCGCGTTGTAGACTGGGTTTCCGCCCAGGATCACGAGCGTATCGACTTGCCCCGCTTCCATCTCGGCCGCGAGTTCTTCAAGAGGCTGAGCGTTCGCGCCGCTGCCGATCTCGCCATTTCCTTTTTCGGTATTGCCTTTGTGAACAAAGGAGACCGTCTCGCCGAGATTCCCCAGAGCTTCATTGATCCAATAGGTGAGGGCGTGAACCGCGGCAGGCTGCCTCGGACCCGCCACTACCAGGCAACGGCCGGTGTCCGCTTTCAGGTCCCGAGCCAATACTGCAACCCAGCGATCTTCTTTGCTCTGCCCGTTGTTCAAGACCCGCAGCGTCGGCGGCAGAAGTCCCAGCTCCGCCGCGAGGGCTTCGGCAAACCCGCGCACGTCTCCGAGTCTCATGCGCAGCCGGTGATCCGCCATCGCGCCGGTCACAGAGTACTGTGCCTCGACCATGTATAGGCGATTCATCGAATCCTTCTCGGAGCTCACGCGCCGCCGCCGCGAAAACTCGCGAGTCGGGATTGTCGTAGGCTCGTCGAGGCCGAGAAAGTCATGGTCAAGCGACAGAATCACGTCGGCTTTGTCGTAGGCAAACCGCGGAGCGAATCGCGTCCCTGCCTGTTTGCCGAAGGCGATCCCGCCAGCGGCCTTAGCCGCGTCCGAATCAAGCGGCGCATACTCTGTCCATTTCGCTTTTGGGAACTTCCGCAACACATGAGACCGAACGGCTTCGAGCGAAGGCGACGAAATCGACTCGCTTAGAAACCGCAGTCCCGCGCCGTCCCCGACACTTACAAAATGAGGCCCAGCGAAGGCCTGAAAGTCTTCCCAATTCGATCGCTTCCTTTCACGGTAAACGGCCTGAGACCGGTCCGGATCGTACAATCCCAACACCGACGCCTGCCCATAGGCCGAGCAGGCCCCTAAACTCGACGGATGTTTCGGGTTCCCTTCAATCTTCGTCGGACGCCCGTCGTTGGACTCCACCAGCAACCCGGTCGAAACTCCGCCGAGGGGCATCGACGTCGCGTAGTAGACGGCCTTGCCGGGAATCAAATCCTCGACCCCTCGGCTAAACGGCAGAATCTGCTCGACCGGCCGGTGGCAAGCCGTCAAACCGGCAAGCCCCAGCGATGCCGCCATCAATTTCAGAACACCCCGCCGAGAAGGATCGCTCAGCTCGGTTGCGTTCTCGGGAAACTCGCGCTCGACCCAGCCCCGAAATTCCTTGGTGCCTGCAAGCTGGTCGAGGCTGCGCCAATGCTCGCGTCCGGTCAACGGCAAGCGCTGTTTTGTGGCTGAGCCGTTCCCCGCCGCGGGACTCTCCATACCGTGGCCGCGGATCGGGCCGGTCATCGGTTTGGTCATCGGTTTGGTCATCGGGTCGGTCATCGCGTCGGTCATCGCGTCGGTCATCGCGTCGGTCTTGGGTTCACTCATCGATGACACCCCGAACAGTGCTCGGGCGGCGAGATTCCCTTGGCCGCAATGATCTCGCGTCCAATCTCCGCCGCATCGCGCGGAGCCTGCCAGTCGAGCTTCGTGATGAACTCCGCCGGACGAATGTTCGCCGCCGGATCACGGTGGCAGTCAAGACACCAGCCCATGCTGAGCGGCGCCACTTGCTTCACCTCTGCCATCTGATCAACACGTCCGTGGCAGCTCACGCAGCTAACGCCGGCCGAGAGGTGCGCCTGGTGGTTGAAGTAGGCGTATTCGGGCAGCTTGTGAACACGTATCCAAGGAACTGGCGTGTCATTCGCCGCGCTCGCACGCACCGCCCCGAGCAGCGGACTCTCCGCTCGCACACGCTTATGGCAGTTCATGCAGGTTTCGGTCGTCGGAATTGCCGCATGAGCCGAAAACTCCACGGTCGAGTGGCAGTAGCGGCAGTCCATTCCAAGATTGCCCGCATGAAGTTTGTGACTAAAGGGGACGGGCTGTCTGGGCTGATATCCGGCGTCGGTGATCTCGGGCCGCCCCAGATAAGCGAGCAGGCTGACCGTGCCGACTACGCAGGCAGCGATGGTGATGACGCTGACGCGCAAGATCCGGTCGGTCGATCGAGAGAAGATTTGCCCCATGAGCCGCGGTGCTTCCTGGCAGCCGGTTTTGTTACGTCCGCTGCTGACATGAAACGTTTCGACCGTCTTGGGTTCGATCTTGAGGCGAACCTCAGATTCTTCTGGATTTATCGCGTATTCATTGGCCCATTGGGCCGCCTCTCGACAGTTCAATCCTTACCCAACGCGGTGGAAAGTTCGGAAAGCAGATCAGAGCCCCTGGCGGGAACTTGGGGTCAAGTCCGCCCAGCCCAACAGCCTTTGAAGAATGCCCAATCCGCCGGCTGAGGGTTTAGTTAGACACAAGGAGCGTGATCCGAACCAGCGGGCGCGGAGGACTTCAACGAAATTGTGCGCGGTGGTTGACCCGTCACTTGCGTTCGGGGCTCTGAATCGGGCTTTGAATCGGGCTCTGAAACGGCTTAGTCATTCCAAGAACTCAAGATCAAAACGAGTAAACGTAATAAACTGATACCCGTCGCTTACCCCGCGCTCCCAGAGCACCCCCGCCGTCTTGTCCGGCAGTACGGCCAAGTCCGAATAAGCGGCCAGCCCACCATAAATCACTTTCTCGTTGCGAAAGGTCTGGCCCTCGTCATAACTGACGCGAACGACAAGATTTCTGCGACCCGGTCCGGCCGGACCCGTCCAAAGAATCCGGCTTCGGTCATCGCCCGTCGCTTGAGAGGTATAGCGCTCGATCGAAGTGCAAACCGGAGTGAGCATCTGGCCTGTCCGTGGCCTCGACCAGGTCTCACCCCCGTCGCCGCTGATCGCAACCCAGCGGCGCCCGCCGTCATTTTGCCGCGCGTCCATCATAATCGCCCCGTCGGCGAGTTCGACAAGCTGATTCTCGTCGGTTAGCGCGTGCAGCAGCTTGCCACGCTTCCAGCTGACCCCATGGTCAACGCTGAACACGGCATAGGCCCGCATGAAATGGAGGGGTCCGCTATAGTCGCCCGCGGCGCCCCAGATTGTAGTCGTATCCAGCTTGCGCGCCGCCGGAGCGATGAGCCGGCCGTCACGAGCTTGAATTGCGCCGCCTGGGCCGAAAAACATCGCGCCCCAGTTCTCGTAATCGCGAACAGCCCGAGTCAAATCAACCCCATCGGACCAGCTCCGCCCATTGTCGTCGCTCGATCGGGCCCAGGATTGATTGTTCGCCGTTCCCGGCTCGGAGGAATCCGTCCCGTGACCCGGTTCCCAGCGGTTGAATAGGATCCAAACCCGCCCGTTCGTGCGATCGGTTACCGGAGTCGGATTCGACGCCGACCAGCCTTCGCCGGGATCGTCCAGCACTCCCAGCTCCGACCAAGTCTGGCCCTGATCAGCGCTCAGCTTGTAGACCAGGTCGATGTCGCCGCCGCCGGGGTCATGCCGATTGTCCTTGCGCCCTTCGGCGAACGCAATTAGGGAACCGTCCGGCGATGTCAAAATCGCGGGAATGCGGAACGTGTGGTAGCCCTCGGTCCCTGCGGTAAAGACATCGACGCTCGTGAAAAGTGGCTCAGCGGCGGCGAGCGCCACGAAAACAGCGAGACCCGATAACGCTCGAATAATAGCTTTCGCAAACAAACTCCCGAGCATTTCGAACCTCCGATTCAGGTAACACATGTTTTGTCAGGCTTTGCCATCGACACGGCGAAAGCTCGTCAGCCCAGCCCGCTTCATGGGGCTCTGTCTTTCCAACCGATATCCTTACGTGTGACGCCATTACCGGCACAAAACACCAGCGGGCCGCGTCGGACTCCTCTCACCGTGCGGTTCACATGATCGGCACACCTTTAAAGATACCCCAAACAAGACGCTAGTCCTGCGACAAAATCCATCCGAAGAACTGATAAGTTGGCAGTATCAAGGCAGGCCCCCAAGGGTCGCGCGCCCGCTCCGCGGTGCGGTTTTCCACGCATCTGAGGCAGAATCCAAGCCGGAGGTAGTATGAACCGCCCATTCGCGCGCGAAATCCGTTTCGTTACACCTGAATTATGCACAGATCTGGTTATCCACTTTACTCTAGTTGGTGGGCTGGGGCTTGGTGATAATGTCTCGATAGGTCAAGGCCTTACGGAGAACCAACTGTTCGACGAGTCGGTGGAAGATCTTGCCTACGTGGCGGGACTTTCGACGGTTGAAGCGAAAGGTGAATTCATCGAGGTAGCCTTGCAGATGCACTTTACTCACCTTCCCTTGGTGCGTCGCTACCAACCAGCGCTTGAGCAGCGAGGCAACCAGGTGGACATGCGCGAATTCCTCGGCGGCTATCTGCGAGTCTCCCGCTGTGTGGGTGACCCGATAGCGATAGCCGGCTTTCTTCAAGCCCCGGTAACCCCTCCAGCCGTCGCTATGGACCAGACTGCCTGACGCCACACAGTCGGTCACAAAACCCACCAGACTCGGTCCCGATGCGTCGGGGACATGACGCAGACGAATTCGCCCCATTTTGCGGCCCTGCAGTTCCACCGCAACCACAACCAAGGCTTTGCCCACCAGCTCTCGCCCGCGAACGTGCTTCTCCTTGCCGCCCAAGTAAGTCTCGTCGACTTCGACACTTCCGTCCAGCCGTTCCCGACCCAGCCGAACCATCCGCCTGCCGCTACTTCTGCAACATCAGCCAGGCGGTCTGATAGCTGCCCAGACCGAGTTCACGCTGCAAACCCTTGGCGCTCAGCCCTGTTTTCTGAGTGCAGGCCAGCCACATGGCCAGAAACCAACTCCGCAGCGGCACCCGCGAGTTGTGCAGGATGGTTCCCGCCGTGGGAGAGGTCTGGCGTCGGCACCCGCTACAGAACATCGTGCCTCGTCGGGTCGTCCAACCCTTCGTGGCCGAGCAGTTCGGACAAACGAACCCCGCTGGCCAGCGGACACCGAGCAGATACTCGCAGCAAGCTTGCTCGCTGGCAAACCGTTCAGTGAACTCCACCAGATGTTTTGGAAAATCGTCGCTCAACAGACTCGGTCTTCGCCGCCAACAGCGCGAGTCCAAGGATAGCTTGATTCATCACTAGAGTAAAGTGGATAACCAGAATGCACAGATTCACTTTGCGAGTGTGGCTGCGTTCGTAGCGGGTTGGCGGTCGTCGTGAGGGGGTAGCTCGGCAACTGGCCTTTTGGCTTCTCCGTGTCCGGTTTCCCTTCCCACCCAGAATCCGCGTCGTCAAAACCTCGCTCGGAAGTGACGTGTTTCCAGTGCGTTACGGCTAGTGCATAAAAGTTTATGCATAGCGCATAGCCAGGCTCTCAGATCAGCGCCCTCCCGACCACCGGCAGCAAGCCGCCGTAGGGAGTCGGCTTCCTGCCGCGGAAGTGGTAAGGCGTCGAAGCCCCGATTTTATTGGGCCGCGAGGCCGTCACGGCTGGGCCTTGTTGGACGGGCCTTTGGGAGCTATGCTGTTTTCGTCTGGTAACCATGTGGGTGACCTCCTTGGGGTTGGCTGGCGAAGCTGGGATCTTTGCCAGCCTACCTTTTTACCCCATGTTTTAGGGGGTCCCCAATGGTCTCTTGCGGCTCAGCCCTCCTCAGGTCCACGCCGCAGTGCATAATTCAGGTTACACTCCTAGTAGCCTTCTTTCACACAAGTCCGTGAACTCAGGCCCACTCGCAAATCCACAAAATATAGGAACGACCCAGTCACTTTACAACCGTAACGTCCGCCCCGCAGGCAGGCCGGGCAATGTTGGACGGTGGAAACCGCAAAGGTATATCGATCCATGAACCGAACGAGAATCAGCCAAGCTCTTCTGGTACTGATGGGCCTGGTATTCGTGGCCGGTGAGTATTTGTCCTTCCACGATGTATACGGAATTCCGTTCGTGCTGGCCGCGGTCGGAGCGGTCATCCTGGGTCGAAACTGGAAAGGATGGGTCGTGGCGGCGGCATTCGTTGGCATCGCCCTCTACTGGTCCAGCGCTGAGCAAAAAGGCTGCTCTTTTTGGTGGCGCTCGCGATACGTAGTTGATAAGACCCTTGGACGTTTGCCCTATGTCTCCTGGGATGACGTTCGCTACGCGGCGTTTAGCGACGGGCACTGCTTCTATCCGGAAGAGGAACACCGCTGGGTTGTCGACTCGATCAAGCTGCTCGATACAAAAATGATCAACGGCCACAAGTACGAGCAATTCGCAACGGACCTCGGCAACTTTTGGATCGCGGAAGGCGGAGAGAAGAGTGAAGACAAAGGCGAGAAACCAGAGGAAGCAGGTGCAGAAGGACAGGGATCCTTGGCGTGGCTACTGTTTGAGGTGAACGTCTATGAGTCTTACCAGGGTCACGAAGACACAGTGTTGCCGGGAGATACAGTTGTGGACGCGGGTGCACACGTCGGAGTTTACACGCGCTATGCCCTGAAACGCGGAGCGGCTCGGGTGATTTCGATCGAGCCAGACCCCACGAATATCGTCGCCTTCGAACGAAACTTTGCCGACGAGATCGCTTCCGGAAAGGTCATCCTCATCAAGGCCGGAGTTTGGAATGAAGAGTCGGATTTGCAACTGCAAATCCACGACCACATCAGCACCCGCGCGACGCTTTTCTCGATGGAAGGGATTGATCACTCTATCACCGTCCCGGTGAGGCCGCTCGACGATATGGTGGACGACTTGAAACTCGACCGGGTGGATTTCATCAAGATGGATATCGAAGGCGCGGAAAGGCAAGCTCTAGAGGGTGCCCGCCGGACCATTGCACGCTTCCGCCCGCGGATGGCTATCTGCACCTACCACATGGAAGACGACCCGGTCGCGGTGCCGGAAGTGGCTTTGAACATTCAGCCGGACTACAGCGTCCACGCCAAGGAGTTGGACGTCAACCACGAAGACACGCGTCCGAAGATTCTCTTCTTTAACTAGGTTTCCGTTGATCCGTTGATCCGCTCAGCCCACCTTCAGTCCTGAAACGTTGAGCAGCGTCGGCGTCTGGTCAACGGTTCGTAGATATGCGATTCACGGACGGCGACTTAGCCTTGAAAGCGTTCCCACGGGCCAACGGCCGGTCACCTTATCAGCAGATCAACTGCTCAACGGATCGACCGCTCAACGGCTTACCCCCCGTGAATCGTGACCTTTCGGGCCATAAAGGTCCAGAACTTCGCACCGCTAGTCATCAAGACGCAGACCCACAAGGCTTGAATCGCGATCACTTCGGCGATCTCCATGCCCTCCAGCTTTCCCAGATAGATTCGTAGCGGCGTATAGGCCATGTGCTGAAACGGCAGGTAGGACAGAACCGTCTGTGCCGCGGGGGGAAACATTGTCATCGGCACCAGCAGTCCCGACAGCAGCTCCTGCACAAAGAATTTCGCTCGCAGCAATCCCAGTATCGACTTCATCCGCACGGCGCAACTGCCGATGATGAAGTTCATTGCTCCTGTCAAGAAAACGCTGCCGGCCAGTGACACAAGGAACAGCAAAAAGTGCGCCGAGCTGGCGGCGGGCTGTATCGGGAAAACGAGCGAAACAACGATGGCCGCCGGAACTGTTAGCAGGACGAGCCGAAAGCCCGCCTCGCCCAAGGCACGGCCCAGGTACATCGTCTGGATACTCACCGGCTTCAGCATCGAAAGCGCGATCTTGCCTTCCAGTACATCGGCGGCCATGTTGTGGTCGATATTGTTGAAGGTGGGTATCCGGTTGACTCAGGTAGCCCCAAGATGTAGTATGCCTGCAGATGGAAGATTACCCTCAGAACCTGACAGAGTTCGAGGCCCGTTTTAGCAGTGAGGAGGCCTGCCGGGAGTATCTGTTCCGGCTGCGCTGGCCGGACGGTTTCCGCTGTCCGGGTTGCGGTTGTGGAAAGTCGTGGCCTTTGCGAAAAGTGCTGCTGCAGTGCGCTGCGTGTGGGCGCCAAACCTCGGTGACCGCCGGGACCATCTTTCAGGACACGCGCAGCCCTTTGCCGTTGTGGTTTCGTGCGATGTGGTGGGTCACCACCCAAAAAACCGGAGCCAGCGCTTTGGGACTTCAAAGAGTGTTGGGGCTCAACAGGTACGAAACGGCTTGGACCTGGCTGCACAAAATGCGGCGCGCGATGGTGCGGCCGGGACGGGATTTGCTGGCCGGGACGGTGGAAGTCGATGAAAGCTACTGGGGCGGGCTCGAAGAGGGCCTGCGGGGCCGAAACCTGCAAAACAAAGCATTGATCGCAGTAGCCGCTCAAGAGGATGGGCGGGGTATCGGCCGGATTCGCATGAAGAGAATCGAGGATGCCTCGGGCGAGAGCCTGTTGCCTTTCGTGGAGGAGTGCATCGAGCCGGGCAGCGTGGTGCATACCGACGGCTGGCCCGGTTACTCCGGGTTGAAAAAGGAAGGCTACGTCCATCAGGTCACAGTTGTCAGCAGGCAGGAGCAGTCCAAGTCGGAATTGATGCCCCGCGTCCACCGCGTGATGTCACTGCTCAAGCGCTGGCTGCTGGGCACCCATCAGGGCGCCGTGAGCCACAAACATCTGGACTACTACCTGGACGAGTTCACCTTCCGTTTCAACCGCCGCAACTCCAAAAGCCGCGGCAAACTCTTCTATCGGCTCGTCCAGCAGGCGGTAGCCGTGGATCCCGCGACTTACAAGATGATTGTTCACCCGGTTACAGAACCCAAGAAAATCCCCAAACCACAAGATATTGGGGCTACCTGAGTCAACCGGATACCCATCTTGTTGAAATAGACGGACCGGATCACCCAACCTACCGCGACGTAGGTGACCATCTCTTCGAAGGTGAAGCCTCGAGCAAAGTCCGCGTCAGTCGCGTAGAGCGCTTTCCAAATGAAGTAGTAGACGGTGACGTTGATGAGATAAGTCACGATCCCGGTGTAGTAGCGCAGCCGGAAGGCGAGAATGTTGACGAAGCCCAGCCTGGAATACTCCAGGTAGTTCTTCATCAGGCGGGGAAGAGCGGCGGTGGTCATTCTTTCTGGCAGTTCGGGCTTGTTGCTGCTTTCCGCGGGGTCGCGGTCCTTGTCAAGCTCGCGGCCTTTCGTACTCAGGAACCGTTCGGCCCGTATAGACACGCTTGACGATCGTTTCGATCGACTCTTCTTCAATGACGATATCGCGCACATCCACGGCGGCGACAACTCGGCGTATGATCTCTCCCACGGTGTGCTCCTCCCGGTCGAAAAGCATCCGATACGTCAAGTCGTCGATTCGTTCAATTTCGACATTGGATAGAGAAAAAGCCTCGATGGCGCCCGCTTGTTGGCGGTCTTTGAGCTCGAAGCGGATCTGGTTCTGCCGCCAGAGCATTCTCTTGAGCTCCTCGAGCGGCCCGTCGAAGAGAATGCGTCCCTGATCGATGATCATCAGTCGCCCGCAGAGCTCCTGAATGTCGGAGAGGTCGTGCGTCGTCAGCAAGACAGTCGTACCGAAATCGTGATTCACTTCTTTGAGAAACGCCCGGATGCTCTCCTTCGCCAATAAATCCAGTCCGATCGTGGGCTCATCGAGAAACAGTAGAGGCGGGTTGTGGAGCAGCGCGGCGGCCATATCGCAGCGCATGCGCTCGCCAAGGCTCAACTTTCGAACGGGCTTGTGCAGGTAGCGGTTGATCTCGAGTATTTCGTCAAAGCGGGCCATGCGAGCCTTGTAGTCGGCGTCGCTGACTTCGTAGATCTGCTTCAGCAGGCGGAAGGACTCGACGACAGCTATATCCCACCAAAGCTGCGTGCGTTGTCCGAAGACGGCTCCAATCGAGCGCGCATAGGCCATGCGATCGCGGTAGGGGACGAAACCATTGGAGACCACGGAACCGCCCGAGGGGACGAGAATTCCGCTCAACATTTTAACCGACGTCGACTTACCCGCACCGTTGGGCCCGATGTAGCCCACCATTTCACCAGGCTCGAGCTTGAAGGAAACAGAATCGACTGCCCGCAGCGTAATGTATTCGCGGGAGAAAAGGTCGCGGACCGCGCCCCAAAATCCTTCTTTGCGCTTGAACGTGCGGAATTCTTTGACGAGGTCGACCGCTTCTAAGCGACCTAACATGAACGGCCACCATTCTATCACGGGGAGGGAAAAGCGAATTGGTCTCCGGCGGGATCTCCTTACCGCGGGGCTTGAAGAGACCAGAGGTCTTCGGCTGGCCAAGCCTTGTGTCTCCGTTCGTGCCCCGGATCAGTCGAAGATGTCCGCCGCGGTGAATTTCAAACCCAAATCGGCGAGTTCAAAACAGCGAACAGCCGTCAAGCCGTTTTCACTGTAAACCGAGAGCTGCCGCTGCCACGGGTCGGCGAGCCAGATGTGGGCGACGTTCCAGGACCGATAATCTTCGAACTTCTGAACAATCTCCGTGTGGCGATCCTCCCGCGAAACGATATCAACCACAATCAGCGGCGGGCGGGAAGGCACAAGTTCGACTGGTTTTTCTCGAAACACGGCGAAGTCGGGGATTCGAACACATGCCGGCGATATGCGCATCCGAAGTTCGGTCATCAGTTGAAGGTTGCGGTCACGGCTCAACGGCGTGAAGACTTGCACTAGGCGGACTTGCACCGCACTGTGAGGGGTCTCTGGCATGCTTCGTTCGACGATATGACCGTCGACATATTCCGCGTCCGGTTCATAGGCCTTTCTCAAGTATTCTTCGATTGAGATGAGAGTCTGAGTCGCCACTGAATTCAGCCTAGCAGGGGATGATTGCTCCAGCCCGCCTTTCTCAGCGTGTTCTTCGGCCGTCACGTTGCAAGCAAAGCGGGCTAGAGCCGCCGGGTTACACTATTACCCATCCCCATGAGTCAACCAGAGCGCTTCGGGTCGCGGATGGGCATGATGCTGGCCATGCTAGGCATGGCGGTCGGCACCGGCAATATTTGGCGATTCCCCCGGATAGCCGCCAAGAACGGCGGAGGCGAGTTCTTGGTCGCCTGGGTCGTCTTTCTTCTTCTTTGGTCAATCCCCTTGATCTTGCTCGAGTTCGGGCTGGGGCGGAAAACGCGCTCGGGTCCTATCAAGGCGTTCATGGAGATGATGGGGCCTCGCTGGGCCTGGATGGGCGCGTTCATTGTCTGGATTGCGACCGCCATCATGTTCTACTACTCCGTCGTGGCCGGCTGGACGCTGCGCTATATGTTCGCCTCATTGACAGGGGAGCTGCGCGGAGAGTCACCGGGCGCCTTTTGGCTGGAGTTTACAGGGTCTGCTTGGCCGGTGGTCACCCATGGCGTGATGATTGGGTTCGCTGTGCTTGTGGTCGCCCGAGGCGTCAAGGCGATCGAGAAGGTCGGCATGGTTTTGATGCCGAGCCTCATCGTTCTGGTGCTGATCCTCACGGGCCGCGCGCTGATGCTTCCCGGTGCGTCGGATGGACTTTCCTATCTATTCACGGTCGATGTCTCCCGCCTCGCCGATGCCAGAATCTGGATCGAAGCGCTGGTGCAGAATGCCTGGGACACCGGTGCCGGCTGGGGATTGGTCCTCTGCTACGCCGCTTACCTGCGAGAGCGCGAGGACACCGCTCTCAATGCCTTCCTCCTGCCGGCGGCGAACAACTGCATTTCGCTGCTGGCCGGCATCATGGTATTTTGCACCGTATTCTCGGTTGTTCCGCAGTTGATGGAGACAGCCGCCGAAAACCCCGCCGTGCTGCAAGGCCTCGGCGGCTTGCAGGAGGCCGTCGCCTCGAATCGGCCCTTCTCGGCGGACCTGCTCCAGGAGACGATATTCGCTGAAGGCAATACCGGCATCACTTTCATCTGGATGCCCCAATTGTTCCAGACCATGGCGTTCGGCTCTTTCTTCATGGTGCTTTTTTTCACCGCGCTGAGCTTCGCCGCCTTCACGAGCCTGATCGCCATGGTCGAGGTCGCCACGCGGGCGCTGGTGGACGCCGGCATCGGGCGAGCCCGCGCCATCAAGATTGTGGGTGTCGCCGGTTTCTTGCTGGGGGTGCCGTCCGCGCTTTGGATGAACGTTCTCGACAACCAGGATTGGGTATGGGGAGTGGCGCTTGTACTCTCCGGTCTGTTTTTCGCTATCTCGGTCATGGTCCACGGCATCACGAAGTTTCGCGAGAAGCACCTGAATCACGCTGACTCCGACATCACGATCGGCCGTTGGTGGGACTGGGTGATCGGACTCCTCGTACCGGCCCAAGCTGTGATCCTGCTGGGCTGGTTCCTCTACCAGTCATGGCGCGACAGCCCGGCGGACTGGTTCATGCCGTTTGATCCGGAAAACGTTTTCAACGTGGGTACGGTGCTATTTCAGTTCGCGGTGGTGCTGGTAGTTCTGATCTTCGCCAACAAGACCATCGTAGCCAGCGTCAGGTCCGGCAAGTAGCGATCTGAACGGCCCAACTAGAGGCGTGTACACACGTGGGCCCGCCGGCTGCAGTTTCTGCGGTAGCAGTTGGATCAATGGCGCGGCTCCTCCGTGCCCACCGCGGGTTTACATCCTCAGTTAGCGATGCGTTCTCCAAGTGGTCCCATTGGACCTGGCCTTTCTGCCTAGAATAGGTTGGTTCGCCCTCCGGATCACCGGATGCGAGGGAGCAGCGTTGAGATTCACCTTTTGCCTCGGCTTAGCACTACTCACGCTCGGCCAGCCGGCGGAGATCGCCGCACAAGGGGCCGGAGCGAACTGGCCGACCTACGGCGGAGACTACAGTGCGTGGCGTTACAGCCGCCTGGAGCAAATCAACGCCGACAACGTCAAGCAAATGGTCCCGGTATGGGCTTTTCAGACCGGCGACTATGAGAGCGGGCTGCAGTCCACCCCAATCGTTGTTGACGGGGTGATGTACGTTTCCACGGGAACGAACCTCATCTACGCGCTCGACGCGGCGTCGGGAGAAATCATTTGGCAGTACGAATATGACAAGCAACACCCGATCTCGGCCGCCTACTTCAGACAAAACCGAGGCGTCGCGGTCGGTCACGGGCTGGTTTTCATCGGGACCGTGGACAACAGCGTTCTCGCGGTCGATCAGAAGACCGGCCGTGAGGTTTGGCGCGTTAGGGTGCAGGATCCGGCGCAGTGCGGTTGTAATATCAGCGCGGCCCCGCTGCTGGTTAAGGATCTCGTCGTTGTCGGCGGCACCGGCGGGGACTTCGCGCACCGCGGCAGCCTGACCGCGTTCCATGCCAAGACCGGACGCTTCGCCTGGCGCTTCTACATCACTCCCGCTCCGGGAGAGCCCGGCAATGAAACCTGGGCCGGAGATTCATGGAGATTCGGCGGGGGCTCCCCCTGGATGACGGGTTCCTACGATCCCGATCTCGACCTGATCTTCTGGGGAACAGGCAACGCGGCGCCGGACCTCGACGGGGCGGCACGAGAAGGAGACAACCTCTACACGGCTCCTGCTTATACGGTTGTTTCAGCAAGCCCCAAGATGTTGGGGTGGAGGTCATCGCGTCTTGTCCAGGTCACGCGCGCGGCGGATGTGGGCGTAAGGCGTAGGAGCGTGTTGAGTTCCGAGACCGAGGAGGGTTTGGAAGGCTGCTATTGGGGTCTTGCGGCGGTTGTGTCGAAACACGAACTCATCGAGGTAAACCTGAAGCTGAGCGCGGCTCACGCCGTGGTACGTTCCGGTCAGCCATTGCTGCAGGTTGCCAATGGCACGATCCGCCAGCGGCACCACCGACTTGGCGCCTTTCCGCAAGTCAGTCTGGTGAGGTTGCGGACGAGAGACGTGTTTGTAGCCGGCCTCTTCGAGGGCGGTAAAGGTCTTCAGACCGTCTGTGTAGATGGTCGAGCCGGGAACAACGTTCTGGGCAAGAAACCTGTCGATCGTCACCTTCTTGAAGTCTGGAATAACGGACATGCGAACGCGCCCGGAGCGCTTCCCGCGTTTCTCAACAGCGACCATCACAAGGGCCGCACGGCGCCCCTTCAGTTGCCGGCTGCCTCGCAAACCTGCTTGCGGGCCGCCAATCCAGGTGTCATCGACCTCTACTTCTCCGTGCAAGGGCTCGCGAGCTGCGTTCACCATGGCCCGTCGCAGTTTGTGCAACATCATCCAGGCGGTTTCGTAGCGCGACAGGCCGAGCTGACGCTGCAGTAGCAGCGCCGACACACCTCGTTTATCAGTTGTCATCAGGTACGCAGCCCAAAACCAAACCGTCAGCGGGGTCTTCGTATTGTGGAGCACCGTTCCCGACGTCAACGAGACCTGGTGTCGACACGCCGCGCACTGCCACCGTAGTTTCTGCTCGAGAATGTAGGCCTGCCGATGCCCACACTGAGGACAAAGGAACCCGTCGGGCCAACGACAAGCAGCCAGGTACTTCTGGCAAGCCTCCTCGGTCGCGAACTCCACCTGAAACTGACGCAGACTCTTCGCAAACGGCGGCCGGGCCACGCCCTACCCTACATCTTGGGGCTTGCTGAAACAACCGTATAAGCAAGACACGGCTAGCATCATAGCCCTTGAGCCGGACACCGGAAAGCTTCGCTAGTACTACCAAGAGGTGCCCCATGAGACTTGGGACTACGACTCGGCGTACGAGGTCATTCTGGCGGACTTGCCTGTTCGAGGGAAGATGCGCAAGCTGCTGCTGCATCCAAACAAAACAGGCTATGTCTGGGTGCTCGACCGCACGAATGGAGAGTTCATAGGCGTATGGCGCATGGTCGAAGACATCAATTGGGTAAGTGGCATCACCGAAGACGGCAAGCTCGTCGGCCGCAAGGAGCTCGTCGTAGGCCAGGAGAACACCGTTTGTCCAGGCATCAGCGGGGCGAAAAGCTGGAACCAGGCGGCCTTCTCTCCGCAAACGGGCCTTGTCTACATGCCCCTGTTACGGTTTTGCCGCAAAATGTACGTTCGCCCGCAGGAGCCTCGAGAGGGGAGGCCCTACTCGGGAGGATTCTGGCAAATCGTCCGCGCGCCGGCGGGTCTAGAGCACCCCTCCGGCGTCGCAGCCTTCGACCCCATCAGCGGCGAAAAGAAATGGGAGTACAGCTACAAATACATTATTCGTTCGTCGATCTTGGCGACCGAGGGCGGTTTGGTTTTCGCCGGTGACGGCGAGGGCGAGTTCTTTGCTTTGGATGCGGAAACCGGCGAAAAGCTTTGGGCCTTCAAGACGGGCTCGGGCCATCGCGGCTCGTCGGTTTCCTACGAAGTCGACGGGCGCCAATACGTCGCGACGCCCAGCGGTTGGGGATCGATGGGCGGCGGAGCCCGGTCTTTCTTCCCTGAGTTGGCGCGGACCGGGGGCGCCCTGTTCGTTTTCGCTCTTCCCGAGGGGGAAAGGCAATGAACTGTCCTCTGAGCCAGCCCTCTCGATTGCTGCTAGCAAGCCTGCTGATCATGCTGTCCCAGACGCCGCTGCCGGCTCAGGGAATCCGAAGGGTCGGCGCCCAAGTCTACGCCAAGAATTGCGCCAACCATTACTGCCATGGCGCGCGAGGCGCCACCGGAGCCGCTCCGGCCGTCGCCGGAAAGGCACTCTCACAGGAGCAAGTCAACCAGGTCGTTCGAGAAGGCATTCCTAACACCTGAATTATGCACAGATTCGGCGTAGCCATCGTCGATGGAGTTGTGGCGATAGCGGCACCCGTGTCAACTCAGTGATTTCGCAAGTCGTCTTTTCTGCTGTTTCCCTCCCCGTTTGAGCCGCCTCCTGATCCCGGCAGGGCAAAAGCGGGCTGGCAAGCGGCGTGTTCCCAGTACCTTGCGGCGAGTGCATGAAATTTTATGCATGGAGTGCCCCTCAGCTCAGCGCACCCTCCACCACCGGCGCCAAGCTCGATCCCGGCGGCCCCATCGCCCGCAGCCGTCGCATCAGCCGTTCAAACAGGCCCTTTTCCTGATAATGATCGCTGTAGCTGACACCCGTTCTGCCGGCGTGCCGCCAGATCTTGGCCGCCACGAACAGAAAACGCAGCCGCGCCGTCGCCAGTGTGGTGTGCCGCAGCGTCTCCACGCTGGCCTGGGCTTCGCGGTTGAACAGCAGCAGCCAGCAGTTGAGATTGTAGGCCAGCATGGCCAACTGAAAGTGATTGCGGTTCATGTCAAAGCGGCGCGAGGGATGGGCCGCCAGCCCGGCGTCGTTGTTGGCCTCCTTGATCAGGTTCTCGGCTCCGGCGCGCTGATTGTAAAACCACACCACCGCCGCGATCGGCTCGGCCAGATTGGTGACAAACACGCGGTAGGTGTAAGCGCTGGTGGCGAACAACTGGTATTGCTCGGCCGCGCCGGCCTTGGGCTCGTTTTCGTAACGCAGCGCCAGGAAACGGCAGGCCCGCGCCCAGCCTTGCGGTTGGTAGAGGAATTCGCATTCCGCGTCCGCGTCGGAGCGGGGGGAGGGTTTCCATTCTGCTTGCTGCAAGCGCTCGACCAGGCGCCGCGTTTTGCGCGCCACGATGACGAACTGACAAACCGCCTTTTCATAGGCCTCCACCGCCTCCCAGCAATAAAAGCCGGAATCGGCCCGCGCCAGGATTTTCTTCACGCCGCCCGGCAAAGTCCGGAAAGCGCTTTCGAGGTGGGCGGCGATCTGTCGGCCCGTGGGCCGGTCGCCGTTGCGCAACCCGCCCATCAGGTATTCGCGCGTCTCGGCCAGGAAGGTCAGTATCGGCTGGTAGCTGCGCTTGCCCTTGTTCTTGGGGTTGTAGCTCTTGCGCCCGCCCATCTGGCGGCCGTAGAGGGTATGCACGGTGGTGTCGGTGTCCAGCGTCACCGTCTCCAACTTCACGTGGGCCGCGGCCCAGACTCGTTCCCGCAGCTGGCGCTGAATGGAAAGGATCTGCTTCGCCACGTTGAGGTGCAGCGAGGCCAGAAAGCGCCACAGCGTGGACTGCGGCGGCAGACGCGTCACTTGCAAGATGCCGGTCAGGATGGGGTCGCGAGCGATGAAGCGGAGTTGGTTGAGCCGCGCAAAGCCGACATAGAGGCCGAGCACGAGGGCCAGCACGAACTGGTAGGGGCTCATGGCTCGGGTGATCCGTTTGGTCGTGAGGGTTTCTTCCAGCAGCGCTTGGAAGCCGAGTTTTTCGAGCAGGGTGGCGACGGGCAGCAAGCCGCCGTAGGGAGTCAGATTCTTGCCACGGAAGTGATAGGGCGTGGCAGCCCCGATTTTATTGGGCCGCGGGGCCCTCGCGCCGGGGCCTTGTTTGACGGGCCTTCGGGAGCTATGCTGTTTTCGTTTGGTAACCATTTGGGTGACCTCCTTGGGGTTGACTGGCGAAGCTGAAATCTTTGCCAGCCTACCTTTTTACCCCATGTTTTCGGGGGTCCCCAAATGGTTCCTGGCGGCTCAGCCCTCACCAGGTGCACCGGCAGTGCATAATTCAGGTTGCACGAGCATGGCCGGATGGAAAGACACTCTCTCCACCTCAGACCTCGCCGCAGTGATCGACTACGTTTGGGGCCTGCAGAGATCAGCCGCATCAACGCGTGAAGCGTTAGACCCCGATCGACCCTGGCTCAAGCACGCGGGCAGGGCGCTCTTCTTCGACGCGAATCGCATAACGCCCTGCGGCTCCTGCCATGACTTCGACGGGCTCGGCTTGGCCGTGGCCCCACCGTTCAAGGCTGTACCGCCGGCGAGCGCTTCCAAGCTCCGCACGCTGAAGTCCGACAGTGTGAATGCGGCCATTGGCAGACTAGACCAAGACTAGACCGCACCCTTGCGGGCGCGACTCTGTCCAGGATCCTCGCTCGAAGCTGACCACCTGAGCCTGAGACGCGGTGGGTTTGAACCTGCGATTGAAACTAAACTAGGGACGGAGACTGCGCTATTCCGCGAATCCGCCCACATTGGTCGTCTACTGATAACGAGCCGTTCGCGAAGTGTTCTCCGCGAGGCTTTCTGTCCGTCACTTTTGGCCTGGCGCTATTCAGCCTGCAGCACATGCCCGAGCAGACGGGCGCGCATTCAGATCATCGAGGGCCTGTCCTCCCGACATTCAGTGACGTCACCAAGAGCTCGGGTATTAGCTTTCAGCACCAAGCTTCGAAGACGTCACGAAAGTATCTGATCGAGACAATGGGCGCGGGAGTGGCCGTACTGGACTACGACCAGGACGGCTGGATGGACCTCTGTTTCGTCAACGGCGCCGACCTCAACGACCCCATGAAGCCGGGCGACGCACCCCGCAAGTCCGACAAGCGTTTCTGGAACCGCCTGTATCGCAACGACGGCCAGGGAGGATTCACCGACACGACGAAAGAGGCCGGGGTCGCCAGTCACTCTTACGGCATGGGAGCCGCCGTCGGCGATTACAACAATGACGGATATCCCGATCGCTACGTGACGAACTTCGGGGCGAACATCCTCTACCGGAACGAGGGGGACGGCACCTTCACCGACGTTACTAAGCAAGCCGGGGTCAGCGGCGGGGGATGGTCAACCGGGGCAGTTTTCTTCGACTACGACAGGGACGGCCAGCTCGATCTCTTTGTGGCCAGGTACCTCGATTGGAGTTTCGAAAACAGCATTCTCTGCGGTGATCCGGAAGCTGGGAAGCGGGTTTACTGTCATCCCCGGCGGTTCAAGCCCCTGTCGCACCTGCTCTATCGAAACAACGGAGATGGCAGCTTTGCCGATGTTTCCGAGGAGTCCGGCATCGCACGCTTCAAGGGAAAGGGTCTCGGCGTGGCCATCAGTGATTTTGATCGCGATGGCTGGGTTGACTTGTTTGTAGCGAATGACGAGGTCGCCCAGCAACTGTTGCGCAACCGGGGCGACGGCACGTTCGAGGATGTGGCCGTGAGCAAAGGCGTCGCCTACGACGACGACGGGCGTGCTTTCGCCGGCATGGGCGCCGACTTCAGCGACTACACCAATGACGGCTGGCCCGATCTGTTTGCCAATGCGCTAGCGCGCCAAACCTACGCCATCTACCGAAACCGCCTAGGCGAATTCGACTACGTGAGCGGGCCGAGCGGGCTCGGCGACGGAAATGTACTCGGGGTGGGGTACGGAGTTTTTCGACTACGACAATGATGGCTGGAAGGACCTGTTCGTTGCACAAGGGCATGTCATGGACAACATCGAACTCTCCGACCCTGATTTGCGCTATCTCGAACCGCTGCTGATGCTGCGAAACGTGTTCGGGAAGTTCTTCGATGTTTCAGCGATGAGCGGCCCGGCGTTTTCCATTCCTCGTGCTGGCCGTGGAGCCGTAGCCGCGGACCTCGACAACGACGGATTCGTTGACATTGTGGTTAGTGCGAATGGTCAGCCGGCGGCGGTTCTGCGCAACCAAGGTAGAAACAACCAAGGTGGCGGCAGCAAAGTTGAAGACAACCAAGTCGGTGACAAGCAGGGCGGGACCAGCCAGGGTGGAGCCAGCAATCACTGGCTGACAGTCGATGTGATTGGAACCCTCAGCAATCGCGATGGCATTGGCACGCGAATCCGCCTTGTCTCGGAATCCGGGCAAGAGCAATTCAGCTTCGTGAGGCGTGGCGGCAGCTACCTCTCTGCCGGGGACAAGCGTGTCCACTTCGGTCTTGGATCTGACGAGGTTGCCTCAGAAGTCGAGCTAAGGTGGCCCAGCGGTGCTGTCCAAACACTGGGGAACGTTAGGGCTGACCAAGTCCTCACCATCAAGGAACCGTCGGTACCCGAGCGGTGATCGCAATCAAGAACTGACAGCACGCAGGACTGCGGCGCCCCGAACCTGCGAGCCAAATCCGTCCACCAAAACGCGCAACCTCACCCCACGCGATAGGGCGCGATCGCCTCCTCGTCCAATTCAACACCCAGTCCGGGCGCATCCGGAATGTCCAAGAATCCATCTCGGGCGACGATCTTCTGTTTCGTCACAAAGTCACGGAGTGTCGTCTCCTCTTCCACGACAAACTCGAGGATGAATGAGTTGGGGATCGAGTTCAAAAAGTGAAGTGCCGCCGCGACGTTGACGTAGGTCGTGAAGCCATGATTGACCACCGGCAGGCCCCGGTCGACTGCCAGGCTGGCCACCTTCATCGCCTCGGTAAAGCCGCCGACCCGCGTCATGTCAACTTGCACGATGTCGATTTTGCCGCGATCCATTAGGTCTATGAAAGACAGGCGGTTGCTTTCTTGTTCGCCGGCCGCAATCCGGATATGCGTTGCTTCCGCCAGTTTGCGGTAGCCTGTGTAGTCGTCCCCCTGCAACGGTTCTTCCAGCCAAAAAATGTTGTAATCGGCGAACGACCGGGCCCGCTGGATAGCTGTTTTGGCGTCCCACACCAGTCCGGCATCAATCATGAGGTCGATGTCGTCGCCCAATCCCTGGCGAGCCTCGCGAACCAGAGCGATGTCCGTCTTTTCGTCCTGGCCCATTGGGTCCCATCCGAACTTGACGGCACTAAACCCGCGATCGCGAAAGCGTCGGGCGCGCTCACCGGTTGCCTCTGGTGTCGCTCCAAACAAAGAACTTGCGTAAGGGCGAATCTTCTTATGGAAACCGCCGCCCAGTAGCTTCCAGATCGGTTGCCCCAGTGCCTTGCCCTTGATGTCCCAGAGCGCGATGTCGATGCCGCTCATCGCGTGCAGACCGACGCCGCGGCGTCCGCCGTAGCTATTCTGACGGTACATTTTGTACCACAGATATTCGGTTTCAAACGGATCTTCCCCGATCATCAGTTCGCGCAATCCGCAGGTGACGTTGTGAGAGTAGGGGCCCTCGATGGCGCCCTTCACAGCCAGCGGAGCGGAGTCGACTTCTCCGATGCCGGTGATACCCGCGTCAGTTGAGACCTTGACGATCAAGGCATCTTGGCCGCTGTCGCACTGTTCCTTTACGTCGGGCAGGCGCAAGTAAATCGCTTCCACATCAGTAATTTTCATGGGTTTGTTGTCGTCCTTTTCGGGAATGGGCGCAATTTACCGACTGTTGTCCGCTGCCCTTTTACGTTAATCCCGTGGCGCTTGATCTGCCTGAGAAGTAGGCTCTTGGGCGCACAGGAACGAAGTTTCAATATGTTACACGATCAGTTCGATTCGCGCTAAGATTAGTCCGTTGCCGTGAGAACGAACGACATGATCGGCCGCACCATTTCCCACTACGAGATCTTGGAGAAGATCGGCCAAGGTGGGATGGGAGTGGTGTATAAGGCCAAAGACACGAGACTTGACCGCACGGTGGCGTTGAAGTTCCTGGCCTGGCACGCCCCGAACGACGAAGAAGCGGAAAAGCGTTTTTTGCGCGAAGCGAAAGCAGCGGCCGCGCTCGATCATCCCAATATATGCACGGTTTATGAAGTAGACCAAGTCGATGGTAAGTGGTTCATCGCGATGGCTTACCTGGAAGGTTTGACGCTCGACCAACAGATTGCGCAAGCCCCGCTCGCTTTTGAGGAAGCTTTTGATGTCGCCATACAGGTGGCCAGGGGCCTTCTCGAAGCCCACGAAAAGGGCGTTCATCACAGGGATATCAAGCCTTCCAATCTGCTGTTGATGCAGAAGAGAGCTCACGAGCGCCTGGTCAAGATCATGGACTTTGGCCTAGCGCAATTCGCCGGTCAGTCACAGTTGACTCGGGAAGGAACCTTGATGGGAACGGCCGGCTACATGTCGCCGGAGCAGGCGCAAGGTGAACGCGCGGATCATCGTTCCGACATCTGGTCTCTCGGTGTCGTCATCTACGAGATGATCACCGGGCAGCGGCCGTTTAAAGGGGATCACGACCAGGTTGTCGTTTGCTCGATTCTCAACGAGGACCCAGATCCGCTCACGGCACTTCGTTCGGGTGTGCCCATTGAGCTCGAACAAGTCATGGCGAAAGCCTTGGCAAAGGATGCAGACGATCGCTATCAGCACGTAGACGAGTTGCTCATCGACTTACGAGCGATCGGCAGATTGGTGGGGGTGCCCGGCACCGAGACGAAGCACAGGACCCGCAAGTATACGACTCAGTATCAGTTGCCGACAAAGCGCAAGCGACAAATGTCCCGCAGAATTCTCGTTGGGGTGGCTGCGGTCGCTGTCCTGATTGCCGCCAGCGTCGGAGCTACTTTGTGGATCACTCGGTCGTCCGGCCCAGCTGTAGCGCCGGTTCTGACTCGGCTGACGTCTGATTCGGGCCTAACATTCCAACCTACTATCTCACCGGACGGGAAATTACTGGCCTACGCCTCGGATCGAGGTGAGGACGGCAACCTCGATATTTGGCTGGAGCAGATCGGCGGCGGTCAACCGATACAACTGACTCGCCACGAAGGCGACGACTCAGAGCCCGCATTCTCTCCCGACGGCACAAAAGTGGCCTTTCGGTCTGAGCGCGGCGACAGCGGCATTTACCTAGTCCCCGCTCTCGGAGGCGAGCCGCGTCTCATCGCGAAGCAAGGCCACCGGCCCCGATTCTCCCCCGATGGCAACTGGCTTGCCTACTGGGCCGGGCCGATCGGCAACGCCTTGAACTCGGGATCGACGAATACTCACATTGTGCCGTCGATGGGTGGAGAGCCGATACAGGTGGATCTTGCGTTTTCGGCGACTCGTCACCCGATTTGGTCCCCGGACGGCAAGCATTTGTTGCTGCTGGGGCGTCTTGCGAGCGGCGAACCTAATGATGCTCTGGACTGGTGGCTTGTACCGGTCGACGGCGGGACCTCGATCAAGACGGGTGCGCTGGAGGTGCTAGAGAGGCAGGGGTTGTCTCCGCCCCCCGGAGAGCTCAGGATCGTCCCGGCTTCTTGGCCCGCAGCCAGCCAAAGCGTAGCTTTCGCCGCGAGGTTAGGGGACACGACAAACCTTTGGGAGTTGAAACTGTCGCGGCAGACCCGAAAAGTGACTGGACCGGCCGCCCGGCTCACTTTCGGCACCGGAGTCGAAGTACAGGCTTCCCTCGCGAGCGGTCCCGACGGAGGATTCCGCATGGTGTATTCCGATCTGAGACCTAACGTCGATGTATGGACCGTGCCGGTCGATGCGAATCAGGGAGCGGTCACCGGCCCTATGCAACCGGTTACCGAAAACATCTCCTTCGACGGCTATCCCGCCATTTCAGCGGATGGCGAAAAACTGGCATTTATTTCCGCCCGGTCCGGAAATCGGGATGTCTGGACTCGCGATCTTAAGACCGGCAAAGAGGTGTCCGCGACAGCCACTCCGTTTCAAGAGTTACAGCCCATCTTGAGTGCTGACGGGTCAAAGATTTTCTACTGGGTCAACGAGGACCAGCAACGGCCCGTTTATCAGGCAAACTTTAGTGGAGGAGTGCCGACCAAGCTGTGCGACGGATGCGGGACCCCGACGGATGTATTCGAAGGCTACCTGCTCCTGGAACCTCTCGGAGGGCCGCCCGCCTTCGCCATCATTGAGTTGGCGACGAACCGAATCGCCAATCTGTTGGAATCGACGAAACCGAATCAGATTCCCTTCGCAGGCCGTTTTTCTCCAGATGGCCGTTGGATCGCTTTCCATGCGACTACGGAGAGGCCGGCTGAGGCCAGGCAGATCTTCGTGGCTCCTTTCCGCGGGTGGCCGGGCGAGTCAGCGCCGAGCCGCGCCGACTGGATTCCGATCACAGACGGCAAGGAGATGGACCGGCAAAGCTACTGGTCACCGGACGGTAACCTGCTCTATTTCCTCTCAGACCGGGACGGCTTCCGCTGCATCTGGGCTCAGCCGTTGGATGCTGCTACGAAGCGGCCAAACGGCGAGGCAAAATCCGTTCACCACTTTCATGGTGCGCGGCGGTCCCTGAGGGGCGTGGGCAGTCGGGCGTCAGCGATTCAAATGTCGGTAGCGCGTGACCAACTTGTCTTCGCGCTTGGTGAGCTAACCGGCAATATCTGGATGAAAGACGTCCAGCAACCGCTTTAGGGCGCCGAGTCCGGGATGAGCGGCCCTGGGCCACGACTCGCCGTGGCTTTTATCAACTCGCGGCCGAACTCTCAGCAATCGCCCCAGATTCTTCTTGGGAGTCCACGACGGCGATTGCCGCCATCGTTACGATGTCCTGTACGTCGAAGCCTTTCTGTAGCACGGCCACCGGCTGATCCATACCCATCAGAATTGGTCCGATGGCCCGGGCGCCCGCAAGGCTCGAAAGCAGTTTATAGGAAACGTTGGCCGCCTCTAAGCTTGGGAAAATCAACACGTTCGCCTGCCCTTTCAGTTTCGAGAAGGGGAAGAACGTTTCCATCATCTCCGGATTCAGCGCCGTATCCGCCTGCATCTCGCCGTCGACCATCAGATCAGGATCGGCTTGTTGCACCAGACCAACGGCGCGGCGCACCTTGTCTGAAAACGGGTGAGGAGCAGAACCAAAGTTCGAAAAAGAGAGCATCGCGACTCGTGGCTCGATGTCCAAGCGGCGTACTCGTTGGGCCGCCAGCAACGCAATCTCGGCTAAATCTTCTGCCGTCGTCTCGATATTCACGGTGGTGTCGGCGAGGAAGTAGGGCTTGCGTTTGATGATCAGCATATAAAGACCGGAAACTCTTCGAATGCCGGGCCTCAAATTGATGATCTGCAACGCCGGTCGCAGAGTGTCGGGATAGTGCCTGGTCACGCCGGACACCATTCCCGCGACCTCGCCGAGCCGCACCATCATCGCGCCGAAATAGACTCGATCGCGCAACATCCGAAATGCCTCTTTCCGGGTCACCCCTTTGCGCTGCCGCAGGTTGTAGAGTTCTTCGGCGTAGACATCCAGTCCATCGAAGCACGCCGGATCGATGATCTCAAGGCCCTGATGCGAAACCCGAATCCGCTCCGCTGTTTCGATAATCTTGTCACGCGTTCCGAGAAGCACCGGCTCAGCGATCTCTTCTTCGCGTAAGAACTGGGCGGCCCGCAGTATCTTCTCCTCGTCACCTTCGGGAAGGACAATCCGCCGGGGATCAGCTTGGGCCTTTCGGATGATGAGCTGGAGCACCTCCTGTGAGCTATCTAGCCTTGTTGCAAGCTTGACGCGGTACTCATCCAGATCAACCTTCTTGCGCGCGACACCGGTGAACATAGCCGCCTTGGCAACCGCTGAGGCGACGGTTTCAAGCACTCGCGGGTCGAAAGGCTTCGGAATGATGTAGCGCGGGCCGAATTCGAGGTGCTCGTTCTTGTAGATGTAGCGCACCGAATCGGGAACTTCTTTCCGTCCCAATTCGGCAAGGGCCATGGCCGCCGCCATCTTCATTTCTTCATTGATTGACGTGGCTTCGACGTCGAGCGCCCCGCGAAAGATGAACGGGAAGCCGAGAACATTATTGACCTGGTTGGGATAGTCTGAGCGACCTGTCGCCATGATCACGTCCTTGCGGCTGGCGCAGGCCTCTTCGTAGGTGATTTCAGGGTCAGGATTTGCGAGAGCAAAGACAATCGGGTTTTCCGCCATCGATAGCAGCATCTCGCGACTCACGACGTTTGCGGCCGACAAACCGACGAAGGCATCCGCTCCCCGCATGGCGTCGGCAAGAGTTCTCAGTTCCGTCTCACGCGCGAAGCGTTCCTTATAGGGATTCATTCCCTCAGCGCGTCCTTGGTAGATGACGCCCTTCGAGTCACACATTGTAATGTTCGCCGACTGAATACCGAGACGGAGATAAAGATTCGCGCACGCCACGGCGGCGGCGCCAGCGCCATTGATCACGATTCGTACGTCCTGCGCCTTCTTTTTGGCCAGCAGCAAGGCGTTGGTCAGGGCTGCCGCGCTGATGATTGCGGTGCCGTGCTGGTCGTCGTGGAAGACGGGTATCTTCATCGACTTCCGCAACTTTTCTTCGATATAGAAACATTCCGGCGCTTTAATGTCCTCGAGGTTGATGCCTCCGAAGGTTGGCTCCAGCAGTTCGACAAGGCGAATTAGTTCGTCGGGATCCTTCGTGTCGACTTCCAAATCAAAAACGTCGATGTCGGCGAACCGTTTGAACAGAACGGCTTTTCCTTCCATAACCGGTTTTCCCGCCGCAGGCCCGATGTCGCCCAGTCCCAGAACGGCCGACCCGTTGCTGACAACCGCGACTAGGTTGGCACGCGAAGTGTACAGTGAAACCAGCGAAGGGTCCCGGGCGATTTCCAGGCAAGCGTCGGCAACACCCGGCGAGTATGCCAGGCTCAGGTCGAGCTGTGTGTGGCTGGGTTTCGTCGGGGAGATGGAGATCTTTCCGGGGATAGGGCGCGCGTGGTAATCGAGTGCGTCTTGTTTGCGGACTGCCATGATGTTTTCCTTAGTTGAACGATTGCTAACTATAACTAGTTTTCAGCCAAGAGATAAAATGTTTCGGCCGGAAACTCTACTACAGATAAGTGGCTAGACTGATTGTTACCTGAATTATGCACAGATTCGGCGTAGCCATCGTCGATGGAGTTGTGGCGATAGCGGCACTCGTGTCAACTCAGTGATTTCGCAAGTCGTCTTTTCTGCTGTTTCCCTCCCCGTTTGAGCCGCCTCCTGATCCCGGCAGGGCAAAAGCGGGCTGGCAAGCGGCGTGTTCCCAGTACGTTGCGGCGAGTGCATGAAATTTTATGCATGGAGTGCCCCTCAGCTCAGCGCACCCTCCACCACCGGCGCCAAGCTCGATCCCGGCGGCCCCATCGCCCGCAGCCGTCGCATCAGCCGTTCAAACAGGCCCTTTTCCTGATAATGATCGCTGTAGCTGACACCCGTTCTGCCGGCGTGCCGCCAGATCTTGGCCGCCACGAACAGAAAACGCAGCCGCGCCGTCGCCAGGGTGGTGTGCCGCAGCGTCTCCACGCTGGCCTGGGCTTCGCGGTTGAACAGCAGCAGCCAGCAGTTGAGATTGTAGGCCAGCATGGCCAACTGAAAGTGATTGCGGTTCATGTCAAAGCGGCGCGAGGGATGGGCCGCCAGCCCGGCGTCGTTGTTGGCCTCCTTGATCAGGTTCTCGGCTCCGGCGCGCTGATTGTAAAACCACACCACCGCCGCAAGCGGCTCGGCCAGATTGGTGACAAACACGCGGTAGGTGTAAGCGCTGGTGGCGAACAACTGGTATTGCTCGGCCGCGCCGGCCTTGGGCTCGTTTTCGTAACGCAGCGCCAGGAAACGGCAGGTCCGCGCCCAGTCTTGCGGTTGGTAGAGGAATTCGCATTCCGCGTCCGCGTCGGAGCGGGGGGAGGGTTTCCATTCTGCTTGCTGCAAGCGCTCGACCAGGCGCCGCGTTTTGCGCGCCACGATGACGAACTGACAAGCCGCCTTTTCATAGGCCTCCACCGCCTCCCAGCAATAAAAGCCGGAATCGGCCCGCGCCAGGATTTTCTTCACGCCGCCCGGCAAAGTCCGGAAAGCGCTCTCGAGGTGGGCGGCGATCTGTCGGCCCGTGGGCCGGTCGCCGTTGCGCAACCCGCCCATCAGGTATTGGCGCGTCTCGGCCAGGAAGGTCAGTATCGGCTGGTAGCTGCGCTTGCCCTTGTTCTTGGGGTTGTAGCTCTTGCGCCCGCCCATCTGGCGGCCGTAGAGGGTATGCACGGTGGTGTCGGTGTCCAGCGTCACCGTCTCCAACTTCACGTGGGCCGCGGCCCAGACTCGTTCCCGCAGCTGGCGCTGAATGGAAAGGATCTGCTTCGCCACGTTGAGGTGCAGCGAGGCCAGAAAGCGCCACAGCGTGGACTGCGGCGGCAGACGCGTCACTTGCAAGATGCCGGTCAGGATGGGGTCGCGAGCGATGAAGCGGAGTTGGTTGAGCCGCGCAAAGCCGACATAGAGGCCGAGCACGAGGGCCAGCACGAACTGGTAGGGGCTCATGGCTCGGGTGATCCGTTTGGTCGTGAGGGTTTCTTCCAGCAGCGCTTGGAAGCCGAGTTTTTCGAGCAGGGTGGCGACGGGCAGCAAGCCGCCGTAGGGAGTCAGATTCTTGCCACGGAAGTGATAGGGCGTGGCAGCCCCGATTTTATTGGGCCGCGGGGCCCTCGCGCCGGGGCCTTGTTTGACGGGCCTTCGGGAGCTATGCTGTTTTCGTTTGGTAACCATTTGGGTGACCTCCTTGGGGTTGACTGGCGAAGCTGAAATCTTTGCCAGCCTACCTTTTTACCCCATGTTTTCGGGGGTCCCCAAATGGTTCCTGGCGGCTCAGCCCTCACCAGGTGCACCGGCAGTGCATAATTCAGGTTGAAACTCTACTCAATCGTTCGTAACATTGGGTCAAGCTGTTCCAATAGGTACCAATTCGGCGGCAGGGCAATTGATCGGCGCCCCGTTTGCCGAGGAACTCAGGATGCCGGCGCGATTGCACGGTTGGGGAGTGGGCGGTTCGCGCGGTCCTCCCATTTGATGTCACAACGGACCCTACATTGGATCGTCTTAGCGGCCATTCTGGCAGGTTTGCTGACGTTTGTGTCCAGCGCGCCAACTGCTGATTTATTCGGGCGCATCCACTTTGACGACGGCATCTACTTCGACTCGGCCAAGACGCTCAGCGAAGAAGGGCGTTACGTCGTCGCGAGCATGCCCGGTTTGCCGCCACAGACGAAATACCCGGTTTTCTATCCCTGGATGCTGTCTTGTGTGTGGAGCATTCATTCTGCCTTTCCAGCCAACGTCGACACGGCGGCGTGGCTCAGCGCCTTCTTCGGTTGCTGGTTCCTTCTCGTCTCGTTCCTTTGCCTGAGCCGCCAACCCGGAATTGGCCCATGGGTAGCGCTTGGTTGCGTGGCTCTCACCAGTATCCGCCCGCATATCTTGGACATGAGCAGTTCGCTGATGAGCGATATGCCTTTCATGGCGTTCGCGGTGACGACTCTGCTGTTAGTCGAGATGGGATTCGCCGACAAGAAACCGGCTGGGCTGGTGGTCCTTGCCGGTTTGTTCGCGGGGCTGACGTTTCTGACCCGAACATCGGGAGTAGCTTTTATCGCCGGCGTGATCGTCTGGGCCCTCGCGCGGAAACAATACGGCCGCTCGGCCTTGTTTGCCGGCGGCTGCGCGCCATTCTTGATTGGCCACTCTCTGTGGGTCGCGATGAATTCCCAGGCACTTGCCCTCGCCGACACGGCTAGCCTCGGCTGGCGTCAGATCTGGACCTACCACACGAACTATGCGGAGTTTTGGAAGCTCAGTGTCCCGAGCTGGGACGTATTTCTCAACCTGTTGAGCGTCAACATCACCTCGCTACTGACCGTACCCGCCAGCATGGCGCTATTCCCACCCGCTGGCGGGGAAGGTTCCATGGTCGCCAAGCTGCTCGCAGTCGCGCTGAGCTTCGGCATCTTCAGCGGACTTCTTCGTCATTCGAAGTCGGCTGGTTTTGCTCCCGTTCACGTGGCGCTCGTATTCAGCGGAATCATTGGTTTGTTGTGGAATTTCCCCATCATGGCGCGGCTTCTGGCGGTTTTCCTGCCATGGTTCTATGTAGGTGTCTGGGTCGAGGGGCGCTATATTGGCGCGGCAACTCTGGACGTAGTGCGCTCGCAAAAGCCAAAGATCGAGAAAGCGTTCGCTTTAGTTTTCGCGTCGGGGTTGCTCTTTGTTTTTCTCTATGCCGCGCGCAGCCATTTCGTTGCCCGTCTGCGGTTTGGCCCCACGATGCAGCAACTGGCGGTTCAGTTCGGCGAGAAGGAGGAGGCGGCGCAATGGCTGAAGAGTAACGCCGCCGAGGACGACATATTTCTTGCCTACAGTGATTCACGCCTGCATCTTGAAACCGGCCGGCAGGGGGTTTGGCCAATCGTCTTTACGACCGACATTCTTTTTGAAGGCGACGACTCGCTGGAGCGACAGTTTGGCCACTACATGGATGTCGGCAGCCACGTGGGGGCGCGCTATTGGGTTGCCTCCGATGATGACATGGCGGTCGGGACCGACATTGGCAAGAAATACTTTGCTGACTGGGAAGGACGTTTTCCCGTCGTGTTTCGAAGCTCAGGCGGGACGGTGCGAATTCACGACCTGTCGACTCTAAAGACTCGATGAGGCCCAGCCTGCGTGACTTCATGCCCGCGCAGCGCCTCCACGGACGATTCTCGCCGCCGAAACAGTAGAGTAAGAAGTTGGATCGCGTAGGGAGACAACTGGGTAAAACGGGGCACGTTCGTGCTTCGCATCGGATCGGTTTGTGGCTCCTGCTGGCGGTTGCTTTGAGTTGCGGCCCCCAAGTGGGAGAAGACGGTCCGCCTCCTCCAACCCCTGTCTTGCAAAGTTTCGAGAGCGGAACCGTTGCCGCCACAATCGAGCTGAGTGCCGACAGTATCACGGTGGCTGACCAGTTGGAGCTTGCGGTCGAGGTGATCGCCAATGAGGACCAGCGGATTGTCTTCCCGGATATAGAAGACAAGCTCGGCGAGTTTCGAGTCGCCGACACACGGATCGCCGATCCGAAGCTCCTTGAAGGCGGGCGGGTCGTGCGCCGACGGACCTATCTGCTCGAACCGTTCCTGCCTGGGGACTACGAAATCCCCGGGCTAACGATCGGCTTCAGCGACAAGGGGGCGGACGATGACTCCCAGCAGAGCATCCAGACCGACCCGATCGACATCGAGGTGCGGTCGCTACTTCCCGACTCCGAAGAAGAGCCGGACATCAAGGAAGCCAGCGGCCCGGTGGAAATGCCCGGCCTGGACGCCTGGGTCTACTGGCTTGTTGGAGCGACTTTGTTGCTCGCCGCGGCGGGAGGGTATTTCCTGTGGAGGCGACGACGCGCGAAAGCTCAGGTGGAAGAAGCGACCCCGCCACCCCACGAAACTGCCTATGCGGAGTTGGAGGCGTTATTAGCGGACGATCTCATCGGCAGAGGTTTGGCCAAGCTCTTCTACCTGCGGCTCTCGAACATCCTCAGGCACTATATCGAGAACCGTTTCGGACTGCGCGCTCCCGAGAGTACGACGGAGGAATTCCTGATCACCCTGCGCGGCAGCGAGGCTCTCGAACGGCGGCAGAAGGATTTGCTGCGGCAGTTTCTCGAACACTGCGATCTCGTGAAGTTCGCCAAGCACAAGCCTTCGCCGGATGAGATCGACGGGGCTGTCTCGACCTGTAGGGAGTTCATCAAGGAAACGGAACCTTCGCAGGGAATCACTCCTGAAACCGCGGCCGGGAGACGGTAAAATGGAGAAGTAGTCTATCGGCCATGGAAGGGGCTGTCCTGTGAGCCGTCCCGGGCGCCTCCCAGCGGCGCAAACGGTCTCCCGCCGAGGCCTCAACTGCCCCGTCACAGAAACCCTAGCGGCGAGCAGGCCGAATGAGGGAAGAGGACTAACCAGCAAGAATGTTTCGTTTCGAATCCCCGTGGATGTTCCTCGCTTTGCTGCTGCTGCCGCTCGTGGTCTATCTGCACGCGCGACGTGGCTCCGCGGGAGCCTTGCGCTTTTCGGCAACGGCCTACGCGAAACGGGCGGGGACTTCTCTGCGGCAGAATTTGCTTGTTCTGCCGCTCGTCATTCGCGTGCTGGCGCTCCTCGCCCTGGTCATCGCTTTGGCGCGGCCTCAGATGGGCACCGAACAGGTTCGCGACATCAGCCGCGGAGTGGCCATCGAGATGGTGCTGGACCGTTCGAGCAGCATGGGAGCCGAGCTGCGCTACGAGGGCCGCCGGACAAACTTCCTCGAGATGTCCAAGAAGGTATTTGAGCAGTTCGTCGAGGGTGACGGCAAAGAACTGGGGGGGCGCGCGACGGATCTGATCGGGATGGTGACTTTCGCGCGCTACGCCGATACCGTGTGTCCGCTGACGCTGGCGCACGACGCGCTACTCCAATTCTTACCTACCGTCAAACTGGTTGATCAGCAGAATGAGGACGGTACGGCAATCGGCGATGCTGTGGCGCTGGCGGCGGCCCGGCTTCAGAAGGCCGAGGAGACGCTGGCGCTGCAAAGCGGCGTGAAGAACGACTACGAGATCAAGAGCAAGGTCATTATTCTGCTGACCGACGGTGTCAACAATGCCGGTGAGCGTAGTGTTGAGCAAGCGGCCGAGCTCGCCAAGCAATGGGGCATCAAGATCTACGCCATCGGCATCGGAGAAGGAGCCACTTCGAGTCATCAGACCGTCTTTGGGACGTTTCGCCTGCCCGGCCAGGGAATCAACGAAGAGGCCCTCAAGATGCTGGCCGAGACAACTGGAGGCCTTCACCGCGTGACCGATGATCCTTCGGATCTTCGCGCTGTCTACGAGGAGATCGACAAGCTCGAGACCACCGAAATCGAGACAACCCGCTTCCTGGACTACCGCGAAGTCTTTCCCCCCTTCGCCCTCTTCGGTTTGGGATTACTGATCCTGGAAGTGGGCTTGGGCAACACCGTGTTTCGGAGAATCCCATGAGCGAAACGCGCTTACTTGCGATCGACATGCTTTATCTGTGGTGGGTGATTCCGCTGCTGGGAGCGATCTATTTCTACGCCGCCACCAAGCGCCGCCGCGCTCTGGAACAATTCGCCGAAGCAGGGCTGCTGCCACAGATCAATACGACCGTCAGCAGCGGCCGCAGACGATGGAAGGCGGCGTTGCTTTTGGCGGGGTTCGCCTGCGCGGTGGTTGCGCTGGCCAGGCCGGCCTGGAATCCGGTGGCGCGCGAGGTCCGGCGCAGCGGCCGGGATGTCGTTTTTCTCCTCGATGTATCGAAGAGCATGCTGGCTGAAGACCTGGCGCCGAACCGGCTCGAGCGCGCAAAGATCGCCATTATCGACACGATTGAAAGGTTGCAAGGGGATCGTGTTGCGCTCGTCGCTTTTGCCGGCACCGCGGTGATCAAGTGTCCGCTGACGCTCGACTACGGGTTTTTCCATCTGGCGCTGACGGACATTTCTCCGGGCAGCGTCTCGCGCGGAGGGACGCTCATCGGCGACGCCATTCGGAAAGCGATCGACGAGGTTTTCGACGAGGGGCAGAAGGAGTTTCGCGATCTCATCTTGATTACAGACGGTGAGGATCACGAGAGCTTTCCGGTCGAGGCTGCCAAGCTGATGGGCGAACGGGGCATCCGCTTAATTGCCATTGGACTGGGAGACGAGAACCAGGGAAGGAGAATCCCGATCACCAGCGGCGGGCGGAAGACTTTCTTGCAGTACAACGGTCAGGAAATCTGGTCGAAACTGGATGGCGCGACGCTCCGAGAGATGGTCAATGCGACGCCCGGTGGGCGCTATCTGAACGTTGCCACCGGAGCTATCGACCTGGGTGACGTATACGTCAAACTAATAGCAAGCGCTGAGAAGACAGACCTGGGGGCGACACAAATCGAGCGCTATGAGGAGAAGTTTCAGGTCTTTTTAGGCTTGGCGTTCTTGCTTCTTTGCGGGGAAATGGCAGTCCGAGAAAGAAAACCGGGAGGCCCTCGTGGCTGACCTGAGACTCAGAGCCGCAACCGTAAGGGAGCGGTCAGCCGCTAGCTGTTCACCCTATCGGGTCAAATCGAGCGGATTCTCGACCGAGCGGCTATCGAGCCTTGCGAGCAAGAGCGGCCACAGCCGCGGCAAGCGGCACCCCTGTGCCCCGATGGCCGTCGCCGCCATTTTTGCGCTTCTGGCCGCCCCAGCAGTCTACGCCCAATCCGCCAGAAGCCTGGTCCAGCAAGGAAACCAAGCCTACCAAAAGGAAGATTACAGCAACGCCTTGGAGTCTTATGAGAAGGCCGCCGAGCAAGCGCCCGACTCCCCTCACATCTGGTTCAATCGCGGAACCGCTCTCTACAAAGAAGGCCAATACGACAAGGCGATGGACGCCTTCGAACAAGCCGGACTCAGCGGCAACGATCCGGCAATTGAGGCTCTCAGCAAGTTCAGTCAAGGCAACACCTCCTTTCGAAAGGGCATTACCCAGCGGGAAGCAAACCCGCAACAGGCGCTGGCTTCGGTCGAACGCGGCGTGCAGCTTTACCAGGACGCCCTGAAAGTCAACCCAGGCCTCAATGACGCGCGGCACAATATCGAAGTTGCCCGGCGAACGATGCAGCAGCTGATGGAATTGCTCAAGAATCAACCGCCGAGTCCTTCAAAAGGGAAAGGAAAGAATCAAGAGCAGCAGGACCAGAATCAGGACCAACAGGATCAAAATCAACAACAGGACGCCTCAGAACAACTGAAGGACCTGATCGAAAAGCAAAAGGACGCTGCCGAGCAGAGCGAGTCCGCCGCCCAGCAACAAAAGAGCGACCCGAACTCTCAACAGATGGAGCGCAAGTCCGAGGATCTGGCCAAACAGCAAAAGCAACTCCAGGACGAAACCGAAAAGCTGGCCGAGAAGATGAAGTCACAGCAACAGCAACAGCAACAGGAGTCCTCCGAAGAAGCGCAAGAGAATCTCGAACAAGCCGCCAAGAAACAATCCGAGGCCCAGCAACAGCTCAAAGACCAGAAGTTCGATCAGGCCCAAGCGTCTCAGGAAGAGGCCAAGAATGACCTGGAAAAAGCTCTACAAGCGATGAACGGAGAGCCGAGCGACCAAGAGCAGGACGAGCAGCAAGACCAGCCCCAGCAATCGGCTCAGAACCAGCCTCCCAGCGACGAGCAGCAGCAACAAATGCAGCAGGACGCCGAGGACATCCTCGATAAAGAAAAGTCCGATCGTCAGCAGCGCCAAACCGGAATTGCGATTCGTATCGTGCCCGTAGAGAAAGACTGGTAGCTATGTTCGCGAAAACACTCGCAGCTATGTTCGCGAAAACAATGACCAGATCGGCGCTATTGTTCCCTCTGCTAGCGGGGCTGCTATGTGTCACGCCGGCATCGCTTGGCCTGACCGCGCGGGCGCAACAATTCAGTGTCCAGGCGGCGATCGAAAAGAACCAGGTGTTTGTCGGGGAGTCTTTCGTTTTCCAGATCCAAATCGAAGGCAGCGACTCGCCCGAGAAGCCTGATGTCTCGGCGATTTCCGATTTCACGATCCAGGAGTTGGGCGGGCAGCAGAACAGCAGCCAGTCGATGACGATCATCAACGGCCAAGTCAACCAGGTCGTCAAGCGCGGCTATATCTTCTCTTACCGCTTGACGCCCAAGCGTGAAGGGCGGCTCAGTATCCCCTCGATCAGCGTTTCGGCGGACGGCAAGTCGATGGCCACGCGACCGATCGCGATCCAAGCCACTCCACCCAGCGAAACAAGCGACTTCAAGCTGAGAATGTCGCTTTCCGAAAGGAAAGCCTACGTGGGCCAGCCCGTGACGCTGACCACAACCTGGTATGTCGGCAAGGACGTTCGAGAGTTCTCGTTCAATGTTCCGGCGCTCGACGACGACCGCTTTGATGTCGCCGGTTCGGATCCGGTTGTAGATCAGAATCGCCGTGACCGCTACGTTGCCATTCCGTTGGGAGATAGCCAAATCATCGGCGAAAAGGGGAAGGGAAGTCTCGAGGGCAAGGAATACGTGACGGTCAGGTTCAGCAGGACCCTGATACCGAAGCGGGCCGGAAACATTGCGCTACCCACGGCGACCGTGACTTGCCAGACGCTGAAGGGATACAGCCAGAATCGGGGGCGCCGGTCGAACGATTTCTTTGGCAGCGACTTCTTCGGTATGGGCCGCCGTGCTGTTTACGAAACGGCGGTCGTTCCGTCTAATAGCCCGGCACTTCAAGTTCTCGAGTTGCCAACCACCGGCCGCCCGGCGGGTTTCAGCGGCCTTGTGGGCAAATACAAGATCGCGGCAGAGGCAACGCCCTCGGAGATGAACGTGGGCGATCCCATCACCCTTACGGTGAAAATCTCGGGGCCGCCGTACCTCGGCAACGTGAGGTTGCCGCCCCTGGCGACACAGAGCAATCTCAACCGGGATTTCAAGATTCCTCAGGAGAGAGCTCCGGGGACCCTGAAGAGTGGCGGCATGGTGTTCACCCAGACGATACGGGCGCGCCACTCCGAGATCGACCGAATTCCCCCGATTGAGCTAACTTATTTCGATCCCGCGAGCGGACAGTACCAGCGCGCGGGTACCGAAGCCATTCCGATAACGGTTGCCAGCGCCAAGATCGTGACGGCCCGTGACGCCGAGGGTATCGCAATCAGCGGAAGCGTCCAGACGGAGCTCGAATCGCTAGAGGGAGGCATCGCCGCCAACTACGAGGACTTCGACGCGCTGCAAGTGCAAGCCTGGGGCCCGGTTGCGTGGCTGCACTCGGCGGCTTGGGCTAGCCTGATTTTCCTGCCGCCCCTGACCTATGCCGGATTGCTTGCCTTTGTTGTTTTCTCAAGGCGCCGCGATTCAGACCCGGCCCAGCGGCTTGCACGGCAGGCGTTTCGCGCCCTATCCAAGGACTTGAAGGCCATCGACGTGAAGGGCATGGACACGGTCCCCTCAGTCGATGCCGCCGAGCAAGATGCGGCGTTGCTTCAAGCTCTTCGGCAATATCTTGGTAACCGGGTTGGGCTCGCCCCCGGGGCTCTGACGTTTGCGGATGTCGAGCAGCGTCTGACCGAGCGCGGCGTTGATCGAGGACTGATCCAAATACTGAACAACCTGTTTGAGCGCTGCGAAGCCGGGAGATACGCGGGCGGCACCCTGGGCGGCCAGACCGGGACGGAAACGGCCCGCCAAATCCGCGACGCCGCCGAAAAACTGGAGCAGTCCCTGAAATGAGCGAAGGGAAACTCAGAGCCCCAGTCGGAAGCCTGGGGTCAAGCCGTCCAACAGCAACCGCGGTAAATATGACCCTGCGGCTAGCCTGGGTTTTAGTCATACTAACCGCGCTAAACCCACCCACCCTCCGGGCCGCCATGTCCGACAGCGAAATCCGCAGCGTTTTCGCCGAAGGCAACCAACTATTCCGCGAAGCAAAGGAACTATCGACGCAAAACCCCGTTGCCGCCGAAGACCTCTACCGGCGTTCCGCTCTGCGCTTCGAGCGCCTGGTCAATGAAGGCGGCATCCAGAACGGAAAACTTTTCTACAACATCGCCAACGCCTACTACCGCACCAACGACATAGGGCGCGCCATACTCAACTACCGCAAAGCCGAGCAATACATCCCCAACGACTTCAACCTGCTGCAGAACCTAAATCACGCCCGGCAAACTCGCCTTGATAGCTTTGAGGAAACGCAAGAGGCCAAAGTTCTCCGGACGCTGCTTTTCTGGCACTATGACTTCTCGACACGCCTGCGCTCGATCGTGTTCGCCGTTTTCTCGCTAGTATTTTGGGCGGCTATTTCGGTCAGATTGTTCCGGTCTGAATGGGCCCCGCGGTGGCTGCTGACGGTAAGCAGCATCGTCGGTGCGCTGTTTCTGGGATCTCTCTTGGTCGAAACATACGAGAAATCCGGTGAGGTGACCGGGGTTGTCGTCTCCCAACAAGTCGTTGCCCGAAAGGGCGACGGCGAAAGCTATGAGCCGAGTTTCAAGGACCCTCTTCACGCCGGGACGGAATTCCGGGTTCTCGAAAACCGCGGCGACTGGCATCAGATCGAACTGCCCGACGGCCGCCAATGCTGGATCCCCTCGCGGAACGCTGAGCTGGTGGATTTATCCCTTTGACCTAGCTGGAGTGATGTAGGTGCCGACGAATTGCCGACGCAGCGAGGGAGAGATTGCGCCACCTCAGGCGCTCCTCGCCTCAATCAGCCGTCACACTTGTTAAGCCCAAGATCGAATCTGTCAGAATCGAACTTTGCAAGAATCCAACCCGATGCCGCAACAAAAACCAATCCTTCTCGTGTTAGGCACGCCCCCTGATCGCTGGTTCGCTCAGCTTGGCCCGGTCCGCGAGGAAGTCGAGATGCGCTCGATACCCCGTCCGGAAGACCTCGATTCGGAGCTTCCCGAAGCGGTGATTGTCTTCACATGGGAGAAATCGGGCAAATGGCTGCGGGAGCGCTGGGATCAGGCGACAAACCTGAAGTGGGTCCAAAGCAGCTCGGCGGGCGTCGAGCTGCTGCTGTTCTCCGAGATGGTTGAAAGCTCCGTTGTGCTGACCAACGGCCAAGGGCTTTACGCTGAACCGTTGGGCGAGTTCGTGATGTTCTGTGTTCTTTCGTTTACGAAGGACTACCGGGCGATGGAAGACAATCGCCGCGCCCGCCGCTGGCAGCGCTACAACGTCGCCGATGCGCGCGGACAAACCATCGGCATTGTCGGACTCGGCGGAACCGGACGCGTCGTCGCCCACATGGCAAAGGCGCTCGGCATGCGGGTTATTGCCACGAAACGAAATGCTGCCACGGGCTCCGATGACAGCGTCGTCGACGCAGTCCTGCCTGTGGAGCGATGGCACGAGCTGCTCGGGCAATCCGATTTCGTTGTCAACGCTCTGCCGGTCACGCCGCAAACCATGGACATGTTCAATGAGGAAGCCTTCCGCGCAATGAAACCGAGCGCCCATTTCATCAACGTAGGCCGCGGAGACACGGTCGACGAGAATGCCTTGTTGCGGGCTTTGAGGGAAGGCTGGATCGCAGCAGCCGGACTCGACGTATTTAAAACGGAGCCGCTGCCGGCTGACAGCGAGTTTTACGATTTACCGAACGTCATCGTCTCGCCCCACTGCGCCGACATGACGCCCAGCTACCCGGAAAAGTCAGCCCGTTTGCTGGCCGACAACCTTCGGCGATATCTTGATGGCGAGCCGCTGCTCAAGGTCGTCGACAAGCGCCGCGGGTATTGACTACCAAAGAGAGCGATTTCCGTGCTGTAGACGTTGGTTGACAGGGTAGAATCAAACTAGGTGATGTGCGAAGTGTACCTTCAAAGAACGGTGTTTCGATTCGGCTTCCCGACGAGCGCTGGGTTCACATCAGCGAACAACACTCGGAGTTGGCCGGGCACTTGTTTGATGTGCTTGAAACAATCGGGCAGCCGGACTCGGTTCACGAAGGCAACAATGGTGAACTCCTAGCAATTCGGTTTATTGATGACACCAAGCACATGGTTGTCGTTTACAGGGAGTTGGATCCGACAGACGGATTCGTCATTACCGCTTTTCTGACGAAGCGAATTCGACAGGTCGACCGGAGGAAGAAGTTATGGCCCCAGCCGAACTAAAAAGAATCGTCGCGTTGACGCCTGAGCTACTGCGCCTGCCCTCGGGCGGCGCGTGGACAAGCTACGACCGCCAAGCCGATGTCCTCTACATCAACTTTAAGAAACCCAGCCACGCCGACGACAGCGAGCTGCTCGACAACGACGTCGTTGTCCGCTATGAACAAGGCGAAGTCGTCGGCATCACGGTGATGAACGCGAGCCGCCGAGGCCCCAACGGTACAGAACGCGAGGAACCTCTCCCAGAGAACTAGGAGTCTGTCCCACAGAAAAAGCCAGCAAGGAGTGGAATGTTTTGCATGGAAGGGCGAAACTAGAGGCATGGGGACCAACTACCGGCCTTATGAGCCTGATCAGCCGTTTTTATTTCCGCCGTCGCCGCGGGACTGGCTGCCGCAGGACCACCTGGCCTATTTCATCTCCGATACACTCGATCAACTCGATCTGAGCGCCTTGCACCAGCCCTACGAGGGCGACGGCCGGCGCAATCAGCCCTATCACCCGACGATGCTCGTCAAGGTGCTCGTCTACGCCTACGCGACGGGCGTGTTTTCGTCGCGCAGAATCGCCAGCAAGCTGATCGACGACGTTGCACTACGCCTGCTTGCGGCGGGCAATCAGCCCGACTTTCGCACCATCAATCGCTTCCGTCAGCAACACTTGGAAACGTTTGGCAAGCTGTTCGTCGCGCTCGTGCAGCTGGCCCAAAAGATGGGTTTGGTGAAACTGGGGACGGTGGCGCTGGACGGCACGAAAATCAAAGCCAACGCCTCCAAACACAAGGCGATGAGCTACCAGCGCATGAAGGAAGAAGAGCAACAGCTCGAAAAAGAAATTCAACAGTTGCTCGAGAAAGCGCACCAAACCGACGCCGCCGAAGACGAACTCTACGGCCCCGGCAAAAGCGGCGACGAGCTGCCGCCCGAGCTGCACAAACGCGAGCAGCGGCTCGAAAAGATCAGGGAAGCCAAGCAGGCGCTGGAAGACGAACAGGCCGAAAAAGACAAGCAGCAAGGGCGCCATCCCGGCGACGGCAAAGTGGCTTCGGAGACGAGACCGCAAGGCGGCTGTTCGAAATTCAAGCGGGAGTTCGGTGAGCCAAAGCCGCAAGCGCAACGCAATTTCAGCGATCCCGAGAGCCGCATCATGAAGTCGAAGCAGAGTTTCCAACAGTGCTACAACGCGCAGGCGGTGGTGGAAGAAGGCCGTCAGTTGATCGTGGCGCGGCAGGTGGGACAGAACGCGGCCGACAACGGGTCGCTCATCGAAATGGTGGATCAAGTGGAGCAAAACACGGGGAGCAAACCGGAGTGTTTGCTGGCGGACGCGGGGTATCGGAGCGAGAAGAACTTTCTGGCAATGGAGGAACGCGAGATCGAGGGCATCGTGGCGCTGCGGCGGGAAAGCAAGGCGGCCCAGGAAGAAAAGAAGCAAAACAACAAGGCCACCGAAGCGGCGAGCGAGCGCATGGCGAAGCGCCTCGAGCAGCAGCGCGGCAAGCAACAATACGCGCGCCGCAAAGGGATGGTGGAGCCAGCGTTCGGATGGGTGAAAGAGGTGTTAGGATTCCGGCGATTTTCGCTGCGGGGTCTCAAGAAAGTACAAGGAGAATGGAGCTTGGTAACGATGGCGTTGAACCTGCGGCGGATGGCGAGGATGGAGGCGCTCCCGACGGCGGCCTAAGCGGAGCGAAGCGTGAAAAAAGCCGCCCACGGAAGCCGCTATCGAGTCACAGAGGCGATGCTGTTGCCGCAACGAAGGATCGCATCCGGATCGCAGCCGGACACTCGCGTTGCCGACCTCAAAAATCCAATCTCGCCCCCGTATTACCTTCGTGCCGGATTTCTGTGGGACAGACTCCTAGCCCGCATTTCTCACCGGCTGACGGACCAAGCACATGAGAGGCCCGCCATTACTCCGTTGCGCTTGCTCGCCGTGCTCAACGGACTGTGAGCGTACGCCTCGTTGATCAAGTGGGGGTCGTCAAGCGGCGCGCGCCTCGTACTGACAGGCCTCTCATGCACTTTGCCTCGTCACCCGGTGAGAAATGCGGGCTAGATTATTCCGATGAAACCGGCGGCCTACCGCTGCACCCGCCCCGAGCCCCCGCCTTTAATGAGCGCCTTGACCTCATCCGCTGAGAAGCGGTTATAGTCGCCGGGAATCGAGTGCTTCAAACAGGACGCAGCGACAGCAAACTCAATCGCGCTCTGGGGATCATCCCTGTATTCATGGAGACCGTAGATGAGCCCACCCGAGAACGAGTCCCCGCCGCCAACCCTGTCGACAATGTGGGTGATCTGATACTTGCTGCTGAGATAGAAGTTCTCGCGATCATTCAAACACGCCGACCAGCCGTTGTGCGAAGCGCTGACCGACTCCCGCAATGTGATGGCCTGAACCTTGAGGTTCGGGAACTCCTCCAGAACCTTGTCGGAAAGCGCCCGGTACTTGTCCACATCCAGTTCGCCCGATTCCACATCCACATCGGTCGACACCCCAAGCGATTTTTGACAGTCCTCCTCATTGGCGATTCCGACGTCGACGAATTTCACCAGCTCGCGCATCACTTCTTGCGACGATTTGCCATAATTCCATAGCCGCTTGCGGTAGTTAAAATCGCACGAGACAGTCACGCCCTTTTCGCGAGCTTTTTGGACTGCCTCCATCGAAAGATCGGCCGCGCTTTGGCTGATGGCGGGCGTGATCCCGTAATGTGGAACCAAGTCGCTCCGTCGAAAACGGCGTCCCAATCGATGTCACCCGGTTTGGCGAGCGCGATCGAAGTATCGTCGCGATCATAGGTGACCTTGGAAGGCCGCTGGTTCGCGCCGTGCTCGATGATGTAGATGCCCATGCGGCCGGCCTGGCGGACGACCATGCTGGTATCGATCCCGAAGCCTCGCAGTTGAGCGAGACAGCCGTCGGCGACGGGATGATTCGGCGGCAGAACGGTCACGAAAGAGGTGGGCAGACCGTAATTCGCGGTCGAAACGGCCACATTCGCCTCTCCTCCCCCGAACGTCGCGAAGAACATGCCCGACTGCAGGGGCCGCTCCAGATTCGGCGGCGCCAGCCGCAACATGATCTCTCCAAATGTGACAACTTTGGGCATGGTTTTCCTTTGGTGTGCGAAGTTAACGGCTCCGCCGAATTCGTTGGGCCGGACGCGAACGCGGCGTCTGATTGATCTGCGCGTAGCTTCGGCTGGGTGTGTTGCCGACGAAACCAACGTAGAACTGATAAGTTAGCAGCCCGGCGAGCGGGAATCCAGCCGGGCCGGTAGAAACATTAACAGATGAACCAGGCAGTCCAACCGTAGCTACTCCCCGAGTTGGCCATTACAATAGAAACGTGATCACAACCATACAAGATTTGATGGTTCTGACCGAACAGGATTTCGATCGTCTGCCCGACGAGGGCATTTGGGAAGTGGTAGACGGGAGGGCCGTTTTGTCGCCTGGGCCAGATATACCCCATCAGCTCGTGAGTGGCGCTCTGTTTCGAATATTCGATCGTGAGTTAGGCCGACGACAAACCGGCTTGGTCATGACTACCGTCAACGTCTTTCTGCCACCCCCGGAGGGATCGATCGGAGAGATCCAGAATCGCGTCCCAGATCTGGTCGTGACGAGTCATGTCCCGAAGAAGCGCTACCGCCCGGATCACCCGCCGGAACTTGTGATCGAGATTCTTTCCACTCCGCGCGGAAACGTGGAGCGCACCGAGAAACTCGACGACTACGCACGCGGCGGAATCGGCGAATACTGGATCGTGAACCCGTTTGACCGAAGCATCGAAATCTACGTGTTAACCGGCCCGGAATACCAGCTCAAAGAAACCCCGCGTCAGGGTTCGCTACGTCCGGAGTCCTTCCCCGGCGTGGTCGTACCTGTCGACGAAATTTGGGCCGTATTGGACTAACCTGGTTTCCTCCTTGTTCTCCAATCGATCGGCAATCAGGGACCGGAGCCTGCTTTCAGCGGTCAGTTCGCCACCGTCCACGGAAGGTCCCGCACCATCCTTGCCAAAAAAAGGGGCCCGACAGACCCTGTGGATTCTTCTTCGCCTGGTAGGTCTACAGTGCTATGATTTCCGCATGCGCCTCTCGATAACGCTTCTGCTGAGCAGTTGCCTTCTCCAAGCCGCCGGCAACCCTTCCGGCGCAGTCAAGTTTCAAACGCATGTCGTCGAAGCGGAAATTCCCGGCGGCTATGCGGTCCTGGCGATCGACATGAACAAGGACGGCCGTCCGGACGTCATCGGGATGACTTCTCGAATCAAAGAGCTGGCTTGGTATGAGAACCCTTCATGGGAACGCCACGTCATGATCCAGGACATGAACGGGCTGATCAACATGGCGGCTCATGACATTGACGGTGACGGAATCTCGGAACTTTCGATTGAGAACGAATTCAGCATGGGCGCAGCCAACAGCCGCGGGTTAGGAGTCTGTCCCACAGAAATCCGGCACGAAGGTAATACGGGGGCGAGATTGGATTTTTGAGGTCGGCAACGCGAGTGTCCGGCTGCGATCCGGATGCGATCCTTCGTTGCGGCAACAGCATCGCCTCTGTGACTCGATAGCGGCTTCCGTGGGCGGCTTTTTTCACGCTTCGCTCCGCTTAGGCCGCCGTCGGGAGCGCCTCCATCCTCGCCATCCGCCGCAGGTTCAACGCCATCGTTACCAAGCTCCATTCTCCTTGTACTTTCTTGAGACCCCGCAGCGAAAATCGCCGGAATCCTAACACCTCTTTCACCCATCCGAACGCTGGCTCCACCATCCCTTTGCGGCGCGCGTATTGTTGCTTGCCGCGCTGCTGCTCGAGGCGCTTCGCCATGCGCTCGCTCGCCGCTTCGGTGGCCTTGTTGTTTTGCTTCTTTTCTTCCTGGGCCGCCTTGCTTTCCCGCCGCAGCGCCACGATGCCCTCGATCTCGCGTTCCTCCATTGCCAGAAAGTTCTTCTCGCTCCGATACCCCGCGTCCGCCAGCAAACACTCCGGTTTGCTCCCCGTGTTTTGCTCCACTTGATCCACCATTTCGATGAGCGACCCGTTGTCGGCCGCGTTCTGTCCCACCTGCCGCGCCACGATCAACTGACGGCCTTCTTCCACCACCGCCTGCGCGTTGTAGCACTGTTGGAAACTCTGCTTCGACTTCATGACGCGGCTCTCGGGATCGCTGAAATTGCGTTGCGCTTGCGGCTTTGGCTCACCGAACTCCCGCTTGAATTTCGAACAGCCGCCTTGCGGTCTCGTCTCCGAAGCCACTTAGCCGTCGCCGGGATGGCGCCCTTGCTGCTTGTCTTTTTCGGCCTGTTCGTCTTCCAGCGCCTGCTTGGCTTCCCTGATCTTTTCGAGCCGCTGCTCGCGTTTGTGCAGCTCGGGCGGCAGCTCGTCGCCGCTTTTGCCGGGGCCGTAGAGTTCGTCTTCGGCGGCGTCGGTTTGGTGCGCTTTCTCGAGCAACTGTTGAATTTCTTTTTCGAGCTGTTGCTCTTCTTCCTTCATGCGCTGGTAGCTCATCGCCTTGTGTTTGGAGGCGTTGGCTTTGATTTTCGTGCCGTCCAGCGCCACCGTCCCCAGTTTCACCAAACCCATCTTTTGGGCCAGCTGCACGAGCTCGACGAACAGCTTGCCAAACGTTTCCAAGTGTTGCTGACGGAAGCGATTGATGGTGCGAAAGTCGGGCTGATTGCCCGCCGCAAGCAGGCGTAGTGCAACGTCGTCGATCAGCTTGCTGGCGATTCTGCGCGACGAAAACACGCCCGTCGCGTAGGCGTAGACGAGCACCTTGACGAGCATCGTCGGGTGATAGGGCTGATTGCGCCGGCCGTCGCCCTCGTAGGGCTGGTGCAAGGCGCTCAGATCGAGTTGATCGAGTGTATCGGAGATGAAATAGGCCAGGTGGTCCCGCGGCAGCCAGTCCCGCGGCGACGGCGGAAATAAAAACGGCTGATCAGGCTCATAAGGCCGGTAGTTGGTCCCCATGCCTCTAGTTTCGCCCTTCCATGCAAAACATTCCACTCCTTGCTGGCTTTTTCTGTGGGACAGACTCCTAGCCCGGATTCTTCAGCATCAAGGTGATCCACGCAAACCTTGGAAGACCATACCCGTCGATGAACTCACTACCTCTCACCACGTCGCCTGGGCCGACGTCGACGGCGATGGCTCGAAAGAGCTGATCAACGCGCCGCTGATCGGAGCCAAGGCGCTCAAGCCCAAGTACGAGGACCACGTGCCGGTGGTTTACTATCTCGTGCCGAAGATGCTTCAGGGCAAGTGGGAGCGCCTGCTGGTCGACGACCAGCTCACCGGCGTCTTGCACCGCGTCCGTGTGGTTCAGTGGGACCAAGACAAGCGCGAAGAACTGCTGACGGCCGGGTTCGACGGCATCTTCCTGCACGACCCTATCGGCGAGGGCGCCAAGGTGAGCTGGGAGAATACGCAGCTATCGAGCGGACACGAAGAGTTGCCCACCACGGCCGGTGCGAGCGATGTCGCCGTCGGCACTTTGAATAAGACGCGCATGCTTGCGTCAGTTGAACCATGGCATGGAAATGAAGTCGTCGTCTACACGCAAGACAGCTCTGGCGGCTGGCAGCGGCGGGTCATCTTCGACCAATTAACGGAAGGACACGAGGTTTGCGTCGGCGACTTCAACGGCGACGGCCGCGACGATATCGTCGCCGGCGATCGCGCACGTGGCGAGGTTGCCAGCTCTCACGTCTTCTACGCCCAGGACGACGGCGGGACCGAGTGGCATCACGAAGTGCTCGACCATCTCGGGATGTCAGCGTCGGGATGCGCGGTAGCCGACATGAACTCCGACGACCGCCTGGACATCGTGCAGATCGGCGTCGCCACCCACAACATCAAGTGGTACGAGAACATGGGCGGGGCGGGGCGCTGAACGCGGTGAAAACCCGTGCCTGGCGACGGGTGTGAGCCTACCCTCCGGTCAACAGATGTCCGTAACGGCGATTCGAACCTCGTACACGGGAAGCTGAAACGCGTCTGTCTCACTCAGACCTGAATCTCCATAGGTGTAGAGACTTCGAGTGTCGGGATCCACCAGCCAAACGTGGCGCACTCCCCACGCCCGATACTCGGACAATTTGTTGAGCGTCTCGCTCATGCGATCGTCGGGGGAGAGAATCTCGATCACAACAAGGGGCGTTTCGGCGGGAACGGCCCCTTTGGGTTCCTCTCCTTCATACACGGCCAAGTCCGCGATCCGGTATCGCTGATCAGCGACCCGCATTCTGATTTCGGGACGTACGTGGAGCGGAAACTGGCTTCCCAGATTGTAGAAGTACCCAGTCAGGCGACCTTGGGCCTTCGAGTGAGGGTTGCTTCCGACGTTTCTTTTGACGATTTCTCCATCAAGATATTCGCAGTCAGGCCCCGCAAAACTCGACCGCAGATATTCCTCGACCGGGACTTGAATCTTGGTTGCCATCCGTTTCAAGGTTAACACGCCCTTCGCAAAATCGAAATTACCGCTTTCGCCCGTAGAAGAGTTCTTTCCCCTCCACCAGCGCCCGCATCTTGCGGTCGGCCACATTCCGCTGCAGCATCCAGAAACCGCAGTCTGGATTGAGGTAATGGATACGCTCCTCGCCCAGAATCGCGCATGCACTCTCGATGCGGGCAGCGACCAAATCCGCTGACTCGACTTCGTTATCCTTGATGTCGACCACGCTCAGCCCCAGACCGATTTTCGGGTCCAGGTCCTTGAGTGCCGGAAGTTCGTCGTATCCGCGACGGGCGAATTCGAGAACGTAGTGGTCGACATGGAGGGCATTCAGAAAACCCATCAGGCTCTTCCAGAACCCAGTCTGAATGCTTTGCCCCCCATAGTTTCCAAAGCAAATGTGGACACCGCGCGTGACCTTGATGCCGTCCAGCACGTGGTTGAGCGTAGCCGCGGCCCACTCGGCGTCTTCGGGATGGCCCGAGATGTTAGCCTCGTCGAGTTGCACGACATCGGCGGGAATGCGGGCGAGTTGCTCCCGCAGCACCTCGGCGATCGCATAGGCGACCTTCTCGTAGCTCCCATAGTGCCGGTCGGTTACCGTTTTCGCCAGCATATGAGGACCGGTGCAGGTGAACTTGAGGGGCTTGGCGGTCAAACGCCGAGTCAGTTCGTAGTCTGCCGGCAAATTCAACACGCCCTCGCCGATTTCACCTGTGACGATGCCTGCCGGCGCTGAGCGAAAACTCATTCCCTCATCAGCCCGGAAGCGCTCGATGTCGCTGACCGAATAGCGCGTCTTTACCCCCGACATGCGGCTGATGAAATAGTCGATCATCCCGTTGGTTTCCGGATGACTTGGGTCGAAACGATTCAGCTCTCCATCGGCCACCTGGTCGATTCCGGCCAGTTCCTGAGTCTTGAGGACCACGCCGATCGCGTCGGCAAGAGTCGTGCGGGAACTGTCTCCGTAAAGCCAGCGAGGAATCGGATAGCTGCCGACGACGGTGGTTTGAATTGGCATGGGGAGATTATAATTGATCGACTGTTATTCTCTGGAAAGACCGGCGCAAGACGCGCAGGCCACGGGCCCCTCCCGCGCAACGTATTCGAGACGCAGGGAAAGTCGAGACGTAGGGAAAAGCTCCACAAAAAAGGGGCTCTTCCGGGTTTTTAGTGGATGTCCGGCCGACCCCTGCGCCGTCATGCAGTTTCTGTGGGACCGGTATCGACCATTGCGCTCTCTAGCTTAGCCGCGGATAGGGGCTCCGCTATCTCATAAGTCATTGATTCCATTGAATGTTAGCGTGAACCTGAAAGGCAGGCACCATCAGCTTCCCAATGCCATTGTGATTCTGCTCGACAACAATCCAAGGTGATCGAGTGGGCCGCGAGAGTGCCGAAACATGCTTCTTCCGGCCCTTCCGAGCGCTTCTGGCCCTTTCGTGGGGCCCGGCGACCGCTATCCGAATCGGCAGCTGAAAACCAAATCTGTACCTGTGTGGTTGCTCGCGGATTCACAGCCGCATTCTTTACATTCATTGAAACGATTCTTCTGGCGTAGGTCCATAGTTATCAACCACTTTGGCAGCAAGGGAGCATCTCCGGCTCTGCCTTCAGCGCCGCCGTGTACAGAGGCGCGCCGAGGTCCCATCCTCGCCCGAAAGCGCTGGGCTTCAGGGATCGCAGCGTCAACACTGTCGAGCAGCGGCGCCGGACCAAATCCGTGCTCACCCACTACAAAGCCGGAATTCCCAAAAAAGGAACCCAGCTGGTCACCCAAATCTGTATCGCGCACCCTAGTCCACACCGAGCCTTGTTGAGCCGCAAAATTAGCGTTGCCTCTAGCCGTGACCGCTGACGACCCCATTCGCATCGGTATTTCGTCCTGCCTGCTGGGCGAGCGAGTTCGCTATGACGGCGGCCACAAGCAGGACCATTTCCTGACGGACGTCATTGGCCGGCATGTCGAATGGGTTGCGGTTTGTCCTGAATTCGAAATCGGGTTTGGTGTTCCCCGCGAACCCATTCAACTCGAGCGCAAGAGCGGCGAAATCCGTCTTGTGTCGATCGAGACCCGTTCCGATCACACCAAAACCGATCACAGCAAAACGATGCAGCGCTGGGCGAAGCGACGCCTCGACGAACTCTATCGCGAGAATCTTTCCGGCTACATCCTCAAGAGTCGCTCCCCTAGCTGCGGAATAGGGCGAGTTCCGATCCATCAGGAAAACGGTGCCCTCGAAGGCACAGGGCGGGGTCTCTTCGCAAAAGGACTACTCGCGCATTTCGAAAACCTTCCGGTCGAAGAGGAGACTCACCTCGCCAATCCAATGCAGCGAGAGAATTTCATCGAACGTGTTTTCGCCTACCGGCGGCTCCGACAGCTTTTCAGTGGGAGGTGGAAGAATCCGGATGTCGCGCAGTTTCACGCCCGACACGAACTCTTACTCATGGCCCATTCAACCCGCCTCTCTCGTGAGATCGGGCGCGTTGTGGATCAGATAGCGAACTATCCAAGGAAGGAATTCCGTCAACGTTATGAATCGCTATTCATGCAGGCGATGAAGTCGGCGGCCAATCGGGGCCGGCACGCCAAAGTACTGCGGCACATCGCCGATTCTTTAGCAGGGCAGCTCGACGCGGCCCAGACAGAACAGTTGGGCCGGATCATCGAAGACTATCGCCAGGGCCTCGAACCTCTCAGTACACCGCTGGCGGCGATTCGAATCATCGCACAGCGATTCAGCATTCACTACCTCGAAGAACAGGTCTACATCAACCCTCGTCCCGAAGAAGCGGTTCTCCGTGACCGGGTGAAATCCTCCTGATAACGCGGACCAGCCACAACCAACCAGGGCAGCGAGGGCAGCGGACGCGGCGTGAGTGTCCACGCTTCCCGCAAACCGATTCGTCGGTTTGTTCGGCCCCCGGAGCCGACATCCGATTTCCGCCAATGGAGGACACTGGCCGGCAACGCCTATTTGTTTTGTAGCGCTCGTTCGGGACAAATCATGTTTGAGTATCGCGTCCTAGAATAGAAGGAGGCAGTACAGGAGGCTTCTCTGCCTGTTGTTCGCCTCTTGGCAGAATTCACCAGCCGTGGCGCCATTTCGGGGTGAAGTAGCGAAGTCAGCCGATCATGGCAACCCCCGCCACAAAGCCCAGCCGTCGCTCGCCGGACAACCCGCAATCGCCGGAAATGCTCACCATCGTTCGTGAGCTGCTGACCGAGCTCGGCTCCCACCAGGCCGCGAAAAACGTGACCGTCGATTCCTCGTTCGACCGCGACCTTGGCCTCGGAAGCCTCGAGCGAGTCGAACTGCTGGTGCGCACCGAGAAACGGTACGGCTGCCGCCTGCCCGACGAAATCGCACAACGAGCCGAGACTCCGGCGCAATGGATCGAAGCCCTCGCAAACGGGGGGCAGGTGCAAACCAAGCAGGCCCGCTTCCCGATCGAGCCATCACGCGAAGCGCCGCCGCCACCCACCGAGGCCAAATCCTTCGCTGACGTCCTGCGGACTCAAGTCGAGGCTGAGCCCGACCGCATCCAAATCCATCTACTGGAAGGCGACTCGGGCCAGACGATCACCCACGCGCAGCTTCTCGATCGTTCCCAGCAAGTCGCCGCCGGACTGATCGAAGCCGGCCTGCAACCGAACGAAACGGTAGCAATCATGTTGCCGACCTGCGAGGACTTTTTCTACTCCTTCTTGGGGACCATGCTGGCCGGCGGCATCGCCGTGCCGATCTACCCCCCCGCTCGTCCCGACAAGATTGAAGAATACGTCCGCCGCCAGGTCCAAATCCTGGGCAACGCCGAGGTGCGTTTTCTTGTATCGTTCGAGCGCGTCAAAGCGGTTTCCCAGGTCATGCGCCTGAGCCTGCCCACACTGCGCGAAGTCACCACGGTATCGGCTTTGCGCGAACGTGGCATGGGCGCACCAGCCCCAAGCGTCCAGCCTTCCGACACATTCTTTATTCAGTACACCTCAGGAAGCACCGGCAATCCTAAGGGAGTCGTTCTTACGCACTCCAACGTCTTGGCGAACGCGAAGGGAATCGGTTGGGCGGTGCAGGCGCGCCCCGACGATGTCGTTGTGACCTGGCTGCCGCTCTACCACGACATGGGCTTGATCGGCTCCTGGTTGTTCAGCCTGTATCACGCCTTTCCCATCACGGTCATGTCGCCGCTGGCTTTTCTGTCGAGGCCCGAGCGCTGGCTCTGGGCGCTCAGCGATTCTCGCGGGACGCTTTGCCCGGCGCCGAATTTCTCCTATGAGCTGTGTGCCCGTAAAATCACCGACGACGCCTTGGAGGGAGTTGACCTGAGCCGTTGGCGAGTCGCGATTAATGCGGGCGAGGCAGTGCTTCCCTCAACGCTCGAACGCTTCGCCAAACGGTTCGAACCGTTTGGCTTTCGTCCGGAAAGCTACATCCCCTGCTACGGCCTGGCCGAATCATCGGTGGCATTGACCTTTCCCCCCATCAATCGCCGGCCTGTGATTGACTCCATTCGCCGGGACATCTTTGAGAAGGAAGGACGCGCCGTTCCCGCCGACCCCTCAGACGAGACCGCACTTCGATTCGTCGCGAATGGCCACCCCTTACCCGCCCATGAGATTCGCGTCGTCGACGGCAGCGACAACGACGCCGCCGAACGCGTGCGCGGCCGGATTCTCTTTCGCGGCCCATCGAAAACTGCCGGCTATTTCCGCAATCCAGAAGCCACCGCCGCCGTCACCACGGCCGACGGCTGGATGGATAGCGGCGACCTAGGCTACCAAGCGAACACCGAGGTCTACATCACGGGCCGCGAGAAGGACATCATCATCAAGGGCGGTCACAACATCAGCCCGCAGGAGATCGAAGGCGCCGCTGCCGAGGTTCCCGGAGTGCGCCGCGGCTGCGTCGCTGCATTCGGAATCACCGACCCCGACAGCGGCACCGAACGCTTAATCGTCGTCGCTGAAACCCGCGCGCCGAACCCCGCTGATCTGAATCGTATCGAGGCGGAAGTCATCAAGGTTGTCGGCGAAGAGGCCGGCACCCCGCCCGACCAAGTGAAACTCGTCCCGCCGCAAACGATCCCAAAAACTTCGAGCGGGAAAATCCGCCGCAACGAAACCCGCAAGCTCTACCAAGCCGGTGAACTCGTGGCCGGCGTGAGCCCTCCGTGGATGCAGATTGCCCGCCTCTGGACGGAAAACGCCGGCGGTTGGGTCCGGCTCGGCGCAAGCCAGGCCAGCTCGAAACTTCGGCAAGCCTATCGAGTGAGCGCGACTCTGAAAACCGGTATTGCCTTTGGTTTAGTGGCTAGGCTGATGCCAACGCGGCAGGTGGCCGCTCGGATTGTCCGCTATGGCGCCCGTTGGATCTTAGCCGTGAACCGCCGCAAGTTCCTGGTCAGCTCGAACGGTCAACTCGACGGCGCGCGGCCGTTCGTCATGATCGCGAACCGCTTAAGCCCGGTGGACGTCCTCATGTTGGTCGCCGCTCTGCCGCCGGAAGTTCTGCTCGCCGACGAAGGAGGATTCTCGAATCTCCCGCTGGGCGCCTCTTTTCTGCTCGAGCCCCTGGTCATCCCTCCCCTAGAGGGCGGAGCTGCGATGCCCGGAGGTACTTTCGAACAGAGGGTTGCACAAGCCCTGCGCGATCGAGAATCGGTGCTCGTGCTGGCGGAAAGTGCGCCCGGAACCGCGGCGGAGCGCAATCGCTATCGACTCGAGCCCATCCGCGCGGCTTCGGAGGCGGCGGCCGGAATCGTTCCGGTGCGGATTCAAGGGGCGTTTCGCAGCCTGGCTGGACGACGTCCGGACGGGGCCGATTCAAACGGGAAATCACCGCCAACATCAATCAACCTGGGAGCCCCTATCCGCACCACACCGACTGATCTCAACGGGATCACCGAGTTACGAGACCAGATCCGTCAAGCCATCGCGGAGCTGTGATCGCGCGACCCGCTGACCCGGCGCCTGTCTCCTGGTACAATGCTGTCCTTGGAATCGCTGCCCCCTTTTTGAAATGTTTGAATCCATCTACCTAAACGCGCTCGGCTGCTTCCTGGTCGGATCGATTCCCTTCGCCGTGGTAGCGATGTGGGGATCGGGAATCAACATCCGCCAGGTCGGCTCCGGCAATCCCGGTTTCAATAATGTCCTTCGCGTTAGCAAGCCCCGCGCCGCGATTGCTTTGATCGGTGACATGGGAAAGGGCTTCTTGCCGGTGTGGTGGCTGCTGCACGCTGGAGGGTCGCAAGAGTATGCCTGGCTCTACGGATTCGCCGCTGTCTTCGGACACTGCTATTCCCCTTGGCTGAAGTTCAACGGAGGCAAAGGAATTGCGACGTCCGCCGGGGTCATGCTGGTTCTCTTCCCCCAATGGGCGGCTCTCGCACTAGGATTTTTCGTCGTGATTCGGGTGCTGGCCAGTCGCTTGAAATGGCCAGAAGCGGGAATGATCGGCTCCCTGGCAACTTGGTTGTTCTTCACCGGATTGATGTTTCTTTACGGCGAATTTCCCGACATGCGCAACGCCGCGCTGATGACGGTGTTTCTCGGCTGGCGACACCAGCAAAACTTCCGCAACCTCTTCGCCCGCTAGCCGCCGCTTATAGAACCACGGCCTACGGTGCCGTCTGCCGCTCCGCGGCAACCTCCAGCACGACCCGCCAGAGCAACCGGAGGTAGTCGTGGTAAGCCTCCAGCAGCAGATACTCATCGTTACCGTGCACCCCGCTTGCTCGCCCCGCTTCACGCCCCGGACCAAAACCATAGGTGTGTATCCCCGCCGCCCGCAGTTGTGCCGAATCCGACGCACCCGTGCTCATCGAAGGAAGGACAAGCGCATCAGGGTGCAACTCTCCCAGCACCTTGTCGAAAATCTTAAAAAGCTCTCCATCGACTGGAGACGGCGGGTGAGAGGGGCGCGTCACCTCCAGCGGGATCAAGTCGACGCCCGGCTCCGCCATCACCTGCTTGAGCGTTGAAAAGAGCTTTTCGGGATCTTCGTCGGGGAGCGCGCGAATATCCAGCGTGGCCTCGGCTTCGGTCGGAATCACATTGCGCTGATAGCCGCCCTGAAAGATCGTCGGGACCACCGAGGTGCGGATCATCGAGTAGTAGCGGCGATTCAGCGAACGGAGTTTATCCTGGACTTCTTCACTTGGATCCGGCTCGAGAATCGAGCGATAGACTTCCGCTTCATCCTCGGGCGCCACTTCGGCCAGCCGCTTGAAATACAGCCGTGTTGTGTCGTTCAGCCTGACCGGAAGCGCGTGATCGAAAAGCTTGGCCACGGCCCTCGCCAGAACACCCACCGGATTATCTTTGGTCGGTACCGAGCCGTGACCGGCGCGGCCATGCGCAATCAGTCTGGCGCGTCGAGGCGTCTTTTCGGCCGTCCCGATGTTGAACGTTGTATATTTGCCAGTATCCGGGTTGATCTGTCCGCCGCCGCCTTCGTTGATCGCGAACTCGGCATCGATTGCTGAAAAGTGCTCGTCAACCATGTAGGTGATTCCGAGGGCGCCTCCACCTTCTTCGTCCGCGACTCCGAGAAAAATGACGTCCCGATCGACCGGGATTCGCAGCCGATGCAGTTCCAGCAGAACTTGAAACGCTCCGGCCACGACTCCCTTGTCGTCGGCAGCGCCCCGGCCGAAAATTTTGCCGTCCTTGACAACTCCCGCAAAGGGATCAAACGACCACTGTTCCGCTTCGACGGCAACCACGTCGAGGTGTCCCAGAAGCAGTAGCGGCTTCTTCGAACCGTTGCCCTTGACGCGGGCCACGATGCTGGCGCGGCCCGGAGCCGATTCGAAAATTCGCGAAGCAATGCCTTCCGCCTCCAGCTTGTTTTGCAGGTAGCGGGCGGCCAGGATCTCATTGCCAGCCGGCTGCGACGTGTCGAGCCGAATCAAATCGGCAAGCGTAGCTTCGGCTTCACGGTTGACAGCGTTCCAGTCGGGAGATTGAGCTTCGCCCCACGTTGGAACCAGTGCCGCCACCACCGCAAGCAAGAAGTTTCGATATCGCCTCGTGAGCATCACACGGAGTTTATCAGTCCATCGTAGGAACCATACGCATGTTCTGGAAGGTCGGCGCAGGGGCGTCTCGATCCCCGACTAGGTCGAGAGATGATCCGCCTCCTCGCTCTGTCCACCTACTATAAGAACTGCCCGGCGATTGGAGCCCGGCAGGTCGGCGATTCCAACTCGCCGGCTAGAAACTACTTGGAGGCAAAAAAATGAACGACAGATATGACAATATTCGAACATTCTCAATGGCGCAGGGAGCGGGCACCATTCGCCTGGTGGTAGCGGCAGTTGTCGTGCTCATCGTGCTCATCAATTCGTTTGAAACGATCGGCGCCGGAGAACGCGGCGTCGTCTTCAACAAATTCGGCGGAGTCGAACCAGTGGTTTTAGGTGAGGGCCTGCGATTCAAGATTCCGTTTATCCAGGACATCATCCCAATGGACGTGAAGATTCAGAAGTCAGAGACGAGGGCCGATGCCTCGTCCAGAGACCTGCAGATGGTCTCGTCAACGATCGCGCTGAACTACCACGTGAGCCCCGACGCGGCGAACAAGATTTATCAAGACGTGGGCCTCGGGTATAAGCAACGGATCATCGATCCAGCCGTGCAAGAATCGGTCAAGGCGGCAACAGCAAATTTCACCGCCGAAGAGCTGATCACCCGCCGGCCTGAAGTCTCGTCGCAAATTAAGAGTGACCTTGCCGCCAAACTGATCGGCCGCAACATTGTCGTGGATGAGTTCAGCATTACCGAGCTGACCTTTTCCGACATCTTCATCCAGTCGATCGAAGCGAAACAGGTGGCCGAGCAGTCCGCTCAGAAAGCGACGAACGATCTGACGCGCATCAAGGTCGAAGCCGAGCAAACGATCGCATCGGCCAAGGCTGAAGCCGAATCCCAGCGCCTGCAGAGCCAGACCATCACGCCGAACATCCTGCAGCTTCGGGCGATTGAGAAGTGGAATGGAAACCTGCCGCAAGTCACCAGTGGCGCGACACCGTTTATCGACTTGAAGCGCATGGGCGCCGGCGGCTGACACCGCGACAAGGCGCATGATTCGTTCTGTGATTCCGGTCCGGATCGGGCCTTTCAGGCTTCGTTAGGCCTTCGAGTGCACGGGCTTTTTGTTAAACTCCGAGTTTGCATCGTCGCCCGCTTACTGATGTTCGCGAAATACAGTGTAGGGGCGCGGCGTGCTGCGTCCGCTCTGGTAGCGCATTCGCTGTGTCTGAAAACAACACTATATTCCGCGGAATCAATAGTGCGCTGACTTTGCACATCCCGCCGCGGCGCGCGCGGATTCCAGTGTTCCTCCAGGAGAAATAAATGAGTCGACCAGTTACCTTATTCACGGGCCAGTGGGCCGATCTACCCCTAGAAGTACTCGCGGAAAAGGCCGTCGGTTGGGGCTACGATGGCCTTGAGCTCGCCTGCTGGGGCGACCACATGGATGTCGAGCGTGCCGCCACCGACCCCGCTTATTGCGACGCCCAAAAGGCGATTCTCGCAAAGCACAACTTGCAGCTTTTCGCTATTTCTAACCACCTGGCTGGACAGTTGGTCTGCGACCCGAACGACGACAGCCGGTCGGACGGTTTCGCGCCGGCTGACTGCGCGGGTGACGCGGAGAAGAAGCGGGCCTGGGCCATTCAAGCAATGAAGAACTCCGCCCGCGCGGCCAAGAATCTCGGACTCAAGGTCGTGAATGGTTTTACTGGATCGTCGATCTGGCACCTGCTCTACAGCTTCCCGCCCGTTGCCGACGAAACGATTGACCAGGGTTACGAATATTTCGCCGAGATGTGGAACCCGATTCTTGATGTCTTCGACGAGTGCGGCATTCGTTTCGGCTTGGAAGTGCATCCAACTGAAATCGCCTATGACGTAGTCACAGCGCAGCGGGCGCTCGAAGCCATCGGTCACCGCGAGGCATTCGGGTTCAACTTCGACCCCAGCCATTTCCACTGGCAGAGCGTCGACCCGGTCGTCTTTCTGAAAGAGTTCCGGGATCGTATCTACCACGTCCATATGAAGGACTCAGCCGTTCAGTTGGACGGACGTAACAGCATTCTTGGGTCCCACCTCAACTTCGGAATCGAGGGCCGCGGCTGGGACTTCCGCTCGCTCGGCCATGGCGGTGTCAACTTCGAAGAGATCATCCGCCAGTTGAACCACAACGGCTACGACGGCCCGCTCTCGATCGAGTGGGAAGACAGCGGCATGGAGCGCGAGCACGGCGCCAAGGAAGCCTGCGAGTTCACCAAGCGGGTGGACTTCAAGTCTTCCGGACGCGCCTTTGACTCGGCATTTGCTGAATAACCCTATTCTCTAGGCAGCGAGGCGCGAGGTGGCGCACGGCTCCAGGCCGCGCCGTGTCGCCGTTCGTCCCGACATCTTCTGGCCGGCTTTCATTTCGTTGCCGGCATACCTTGTAACACCTGTCACCAGGGCTAGCCTGCGGTTCGGCTGGAGCCCTAGCGCTCTCGCGAATCGGGCTGTAGGGAATAGCCGAACCAGCCGATAAGAGTTTTGGGGCAAGGCTGCGCCAGTTCGAGCAACTGACAGCTCCTGAAACGCATGGTCAACGTCTACGAATATGACAGCAACGATTCCACGCGAAAATGGACTCCAAGCCAACGGTCTTGGTTGATCTGTGGCTTCACCGGGGCCAGTCTGTTTCTATTGAGCAGCCCGCTAACACGCTGGATGGAGTCCATTTCAGTTGATGGCCTGAGCAAATTGGGCGTAGTTCTGATGATTGCCGGCTTTGGCTTTTTTGCATCCGCAAGGTCCGGACTTTTGCTAGAAAAGTTCGACAGAAGAACCCGGAAACGAACTGCCGGGGACAGCCTTCCCGAGCGGTGGGAAGCCGATGGCCTCACCCACGAAAATACTGTCAGGAGTCCATCTCAGCTATAGATGTGTCATGTCAGCCGGTCAACAAGTCACGCGACCTGAAGCTGGCGAGCATGACAGTAGTGGGCCCGCGGAGGGCATCGGCACCAGTGAAAGCCCCCTCCTACAGCGTTTCTTTGGTCGGGCAGCCTACCCGGCCTTGCGCGGGCTCAAAGCGTTGCACTACTCACTTCTGTTGCTTTCGGTCGTCTTAACCATCGAGTCCGGTCCCGCCCCAGGTCTGATTCTTTTGGCGGGCACTCTATTGCTGTATTTCCTTGCGGCTAATAGTATCTCCACGGCCTACATGAGGAGCCAAGACCAGCGAGCAAGCGAAACGAAGTAGTGGCGGACCCATCGCGGTCTGCACCCGCTCGAGTTTGGCCCTGCTGAAGTAGCCCGGCCAGCACAACCAACGTCTCACGCCACGAAGCTCAGAGCCGCTAGTGTAAATCCGCGCTGGCGCAGGCTTTCAGCGGGCTGTATCGCCATCCTGGCGACATGTCTTGTCTTTTTCGACGACCCCGGCTGGCATCGCCTTAGCAGCGTACCTGGAGGCTCCCCGCCAACGACAGAAACTTGCGAAACTCCCAAATCCCAAAACTCAATCACGGTTTTTTGATTTGATGGAATTCGCGCGCCACGTGCTTCGGCCGTCAGTTGCTGAAGGAGGGATGCGGTCCAGCGCCCACGGGGAGTTCCGCTTCAACCCGTTTTCGTACGCATTGATCGCGCACCCCTCACATCCGCGAGAAGCCACATCCGCTTGGTTGGTGCGCGGCCGCGGCGTTCCATAGCCGGGCTGCCGTCGTCAAGTCAACCCTTCGCGGCTGAGCCGACGCGCCGCACGCCGCGCAAGGTGCTATTCTGTGTGCCGAACGGAACGACTGGATGTTGGAAGCAAACGAGGTCCTGATGGGAATCAAACAAGGTCTCGATAGGAAGCGAACGAGGTAACGATGAGTAGCGAAAGCAACGGCTCGACCCTGCTGCGGAGCGAAGACTGGCTGGCGGTTTGGCTGGGCTGCCTAACGATCGGCGTGGTTCTGATAGGAGTCCGCCCGCAGTTGTCGAAATTCGGATGGGCGCTGGATGCCGAAGTCATCGCCGCTGCCGAGACCGTCAAGGCCGACGTCGACCAGGTTGCGGCCCGAACCGACCCTGCCGGATCGGCGGCGCGTGCATTGAGCAGCGCCATCGCGGCCGCGGACCGGCAGGCAATCGCTGAAGCCACCACCGCGCTCAGCAAGGCTTCAGCCGAAGCCCAGGACAGTGAGCTGCAGGGCAAGGTCGACGTCATTACGGCGGAGATCGGCGCCAGCGCGGGCGCGACTCTCGGGAAGGTGTTCGCTGTTGGGAATCTTTCGGGGTCGCTGATAATTGCCGCGGGGTTCCTCGCTATCTCGGTCATCGGTGTCGTTTTAATGGGTGGCAAAGCCGTGCAGTACATCATCGGTTTCCCGGTTGTGTTCGCTCTGGCGCTGGTGGCATTGCTATTAGCCGGCAACGTCACGATCAAGTTTTTTGGGTTCGAATTCGTAATATTCGCGCTTCTGATCGGGCTTTTCATCAGCAATGTGATCGGCCTGCCGTCCTGGCTGCGAGAGGCGGTGCGGACGGAATACTACATCAAGACCGGCCTGGTGATCATGGGGTCGGGCGTCTTGTTTCGCGAAATCATGCAGGCCGGACTGCTGGGGCTGGCGCAGGCGCTGCTCGTCATTGGAGTGGTTTGGTACGCCTGCTACTACCTTGCAAAAAAGCTTCGAGTGGACGACGAGTTTGCGGCCATGCTCTCGACCGCTGTGTCGATCTGCGGCGTTTCGGCGGCGATCGCGGCTTGCGGAGCGATCCAAGGCGACCGCAAGAAACTCTCCTATGTCACGTCGCTGGTGTTGATCGTTGCCGCGCCCATGATGCTGGTGATGCCGTGGATCATTCGCTGGTTCGATATTCCAGAAGTCGTCGGCGGAGCTTGGATGGGCGGAACGATCGACACGAGCGGGGCCGTAGTGGCTGCCGGCGCGCTGCTCAGCGAAGCTGGAATGAAGGCAGCCGTGATCGTCAAGTTTTCTCAGAATGCGTTGATCGGCGTGGCCGCATTTGCGCTCTCGATCTGGTGGACGATGCGCTCCGGCGCCAAAACAGGGGAGCGGACAAGTGCCGCAGTGATTTGGGACCGTTTCCCGAAGTTTGTGCTCGGGTTCATGGCGGCTTCCGTCATCTTCTCGTTTCTGATTGATCCGGCGACGGTCGGCGAGGTGAAAGGGCTTTTGAAGGGCCTGCGCACGATGTGGTTCGCGCTAGCCTTCGTTTGTATTGGCCTCGAAACGCAATTCAGCGACCTCATCAAGATGGACGAAGGCCGCCCGGCCCTAGCCTTCCTAGGCGCCCAGGCGTTTAACGTCTTCTGGACGCTGCTCATTGCGTATCTGCTGTTCGGCGGGATCCTCTTCGAGGTGCCGTTCTTCCAGTAGGACGCGCCGTTGCTTAGCAGGAGAAGGCACAGACTTCAGACCCAGGTCTGCGAGAAAGTCGCGCAGCTATGCCTTCTCCGGCATCCACTCTTCCAGGTCTACGCCGAGAGCATCGGCGACCCTGTTGATGTAGTTGAAGTAGGAGATGACCTGCACGGCGTCATGAATGGCGGTGGCTGAAAATCCCTGTCCGCGCAACAGATCGAGATCTCCGGGCGACATTTCGAAGGGCCGCAAGGTGAGCTTCTCGGCAAACTCGAGCAGCGCTTGGGTAGGAGCGTCGAGTCCGGCGGTCTGCCAGTTACTTTTGACTTTCTCGGATATATCCTCGCCGACCTCGGCCCGGAGGTTGTATGTGTGTGCCTCCAGTCAATAGTGGCAGTTGTTCGTTTTCGACACAACGACCGCCAGCATCTCCCTCTGTGCTCGTGTCAGAGGTGAGGAGCTTTGAACGCTGGAAACATAGAGTCCCATCGAAGCCCGCAGGGTGGCTGGCGACAAGCTCATCAGTTTGACGATGTTCCATACCTTCCCCGCGCGCATTCCGGCGGCTTCGTAACTCCGCCGCAAGTCGCCTTGGGCGTCATCTTCGGGTATCGTTTCAATCCAAGCCATGCCAACATTGTCGCACCGGGATTTCCCCGGGAGGGTTGAAGCTGTGCGATGAGTCAGTCTCGCCCACACACGTCGACGGAGAGCGCCAGAATGGTGTTGCGGTAACCACGCTCACCCAACGCCACGGCAACAAGCTGTCCCGCCTCAGCTGGAAATGGAGAACAGTGTTCCGCCGTTAAGCTAACGGAGGGAACGCATGAAAAAAACACGAAAGCACTACACAGCCCAAGAGAAGGTCGCTATTTTGAGGCGGCATCTGGTGGACAAGGAGCCGGTCTCGAAGATCTGCGACGAGTTGGCGCTGCAGCCGACGGTGTTCTACCGCTGGCAGAAAGAATTCTTTGAAAACGGAGCCGCTGCCTTCCAGACCAACAACCGCCACAGTCGCCAGCCCGAACAGGAACGCATCGAGCGGCTAGAGAAGAAGATCCAGACCAAGGACGAAGTTCTGGCCGAGTTGATGGCCGAGCACATGGCGTTAAAAAAAAGTCTTGGGGAACTCTAACCAAAACCTGGACGCCGCCCGACGTGCGCGACCAGATCGTCGATTTCGTGCGGCGCTGGTCCGAGAAGACCGAGATCGGTGCCGGGCGTTTTATCAAGTGGCTCGGCATCGCGCCGAGCAAGTTCTATTCCTGGCGCCGGCGCTACGGCTGCGTCAACGAGCACAACGGTTGGGTTCCCCGAGATTTCTGGCTCGAACAGTGGGAGAAGCAGGCCATCCTCGACTTTTATCGCGAGCATCCGCTGCAAGGCTACCGGCGGTTGACGTTCATGATGCTCGACGCCGACATCGTGGCCGTCAGCCCGTCGAGCGTCTGGCGGGTGTTGAGCCGGGCGGGCTTGCTGCGCAAGTGGAGGGGCAAAACGTCGCTGAAAGGGACGGGCTTCCAACAGCCCCTGAAACCGCATCAGCATTGGCATATCGATGTTTCCTACATCAACATCTCGGGCACGTTCTACTACCTCTGCAGCGTGCTGGACGGCTACAGCCGTGCGATTGTGCATTGGGACTTGCGCGAGGCGATGAGGGAAGCCGATGTCGAGATCATTCTCGAGGCCGCCAAGGAGAAATATCCGGATGCCAAACCACGCATCATCTCCGACAACGGGCCGCAGTTTATCGCCAAGGATTTCAAGGAATTCATCCGTATTTCGGGAATGATGCACGTGAGAACGTCGCCGTATTATCCGCAGTCCAACGGCAAGTTGGAACGTTGGCACAAATCGTTGAAGAGCGAATGCATTCGGCCGGGCGTGCCGCTGACGCCCGAGGATGCGCGGCGGCTGATCGAGCGTTATGTCGTGCATTACAACACGGTGTGTCTGCACAGCGCGATCGGGTTCGTGACGCCGGCGGACATGCTGGCAGGACGAAGGGAACAGATTCACGCCGTGCGAGACCACAAGCTGGAGCGGGCACGAGAGCAACGTCAGTTGCGCCGTCGCCAGGCGGTCTGACTTTTGGAGTTACAATGGCGTTGCCGGGTGAAACGGAAGCGGGCTCTGCTGGGAAGCAACCCTGCCGAGGGATAGCCCGGCGGGCTCATCGAGACGATGATCACGGGCGCGGGAACGAGCGTCTCGCGCCCACGCTCCACCCCATCGGATCGAAAGACCCCGATGCCTTGAAAATCCCCGCCCGCAGGGCGGCATCTACACGAACGCGGAGCGCCCTCTCTCCCGTTCCGGCTGAACCGGCACAAAGCGCCGCATCTGCTATCTTCCTAGTATCTGCCGAGTTGCCGCCTATGATTAATCCCTCAACCCGTTTCGTGCTCGTCTTGGTACTCGCGGCCACCGTTCTCATGGCCGAGAGCGTAGTGTTCCGCTTCTCTCCTCCGGAAGGTGACAACCAGGTTGTCACCAAGCGTCATACCCGCGCGTATCATCGACATGAAAAGGGTGCCGAAACAGTACAGACTGACGTGAGCGAAACGAAGGTCCGCACGACTGCCGCCAAGTCCGGTGATGGCTATGTCATCGTTTCGGAAACGCTGACGTCGACTCTGAGTCGCAATGAGCACGATATCGCGAGTCCCATGCTCGAAGCGATGAAGGGACTGAAACTAACTTACACAATCAGCGGCGAGGGCCGGCTGGAAAGCATAAAGGGCTATGGCGGCGTACTCGAGAACCTCAAGACGAAGTTTCCGCCGGTCCTGATGCAAACAATTGGCCCGCTGTTTAACGAGCAATCCCTGCGGGAACAGGATAAAGCCGAATGGCAAGATCGCATCGGCCAATTCGTGGGCAAGACCGCGGAGGTCGGAAAGGCCTGGACGGAAACTGAGCAGTACCCATTGCCAACCGGCGGCAGGATAGAACTCCACAAGGCCACGATCTTCGAGCGCTGGGTCGACTGCTCGGAAAGCCGTTGCCTCCAACTCCGATACATTTACCACACCGACCCGGCCGAGCTTGCCAAGCTAGCGAATCAGGTTGCCAAGGGAGCCATGCAACTTCCGCCGGACCCCGAGCAAGCGCCGCCGAAACTCCCGGCCGACATCACCGGTGGCGGCACGAGGGTCATCGATCCGGCAACGATGAAGATCTATTCCGAGAAGATCACACGAACTCTCCAGATGAAATCAAAGACGCCCGACCAGGGTGTTCCCCCCATCAAAGTCGTCGAAACCCGCGAGTACATTGTCGAGACAGAGGTTGAGAAAGAGACGCCGTGAGGGTCCTGCCAAGCCCAACGCTCTGATCTACCTCCTGGTTTCTGGCACGACATAGAACGAGCTGCCTGCCTGGGTAGTCTGGGTGCCCAAAAACCGCTCAATCGAAACATTCGCTGGTCGAATGGTCGCTGCGGAACGGCGACTGACAGTCCTATTCGCCCACCTCTTCTGCGTGGTGGTCTCAAATAGCCGTTTCACGACCGATAAGGCCTTTGTGGACGGCGCAAACATGACGCCGTTCGGAGAATCCGTCGCATTGAAGTCCCACGTAAGTGCTTCTTCAAAACCGGCGGGCCCACGATGCAAGGAGGCAATCGTGAAATCCCTCACCCGTATGTTCGTCCTAGCGTGCGCATTGGCTCCCGGACTTTTCGCACTCAATTTGAAGGTGACCGAGATCAACGCCAAGAAAGGTCAGGTGAAGCTCCTGCTGCCGATGCATTCCACCTATATCGAAGCGCAGATAATCCCAGCAGGCGACCGAGTCCGGCTGGAACGCAATCAGTTCTACGAAGGCAAGATGATGCCCGGACCGGCGGAAGACGCGCAGTACAACCTGATCGACGTCAAGATTCCGCATCAAAAGCCAGCCCGGTTTCTGATCAAGAAGATCAGCTTCATCGTACCCTGACAAGCGCTCATGCCCTGAGAAGCGCTCAAGAGTTGTCGCGTCTCCGAATCCTCTAAAGTTTCTACGATGAGGGCCGAAAAGAAGATGGAGGGAACCTATAAATGAGCATCTCTTCTTCTTCCCTCGCAGGCATCACACAGGCACTCAAGCAATTTGACCAAGCTGCGGAAGGTGTCCGCCGTGCCTCTCAACCCGGGCCAAATTCGGCTGACCGGCTTGATCTCAGCACCGAAGCTGTAAAACTGCTATCCGCACGGACGGCGGCGCTAGCGTCGCTGGAGGTAGCAAAGGCGGCTGATGAAATAAACCAGCATGCGATTGACCTCTTGGCGTAGCGATGCTGCTAAGCACTATGAGTCGGCTTGTTTGCCTGCCCCAGGGGCGTCACCGGATTTCAACCGAGCCTTTCGAAGACGGTTGATTCCATGCAGCAATTCGACGATCCGTGGTGTTTGTCGAATCTCTTCCAAGCTGTAGCGGGACTTGCGGCGCCAGTTCTCCCTCTCATTGAGAGTTCCAGGCGTGTTCTGCGGAAGAGCCTCCTCCCAAAGGTCTTCGAGATTGACCATGAGGAACTCAGCATCGCTGGATGCCAGCGCGGATAAGCAGGACGAGGCGATGCTCCGGACATTGCTCGGGGCATTGCTCCGGACAGTGCGCTGGAACTTCTCGCCCTCGCTCAAGGCCGCATCACCCGAATCGTTCTCACTGCCGGACTGCTCACTGCCGGACTGCACACGCCCGGACCGGGCGCCCTCGGAACCACTGCTTTCGTGCCCGTCGGAGTCGGTCCCCGTCTGGCTTGTCCCAGGCTCTCCAAAGCATTCGAGCAAGGCGAGTTTGAGGTCGCGGCGGCGAATCCGATCTTCCCGGGCGTCCTCTTCTCTCAGCAACCCCAGCTCGAGTTGATCGTCGATATCGAACTCATTCCAGAAACCGCTGAAAGGCCTCATGTCGTGGGTGTTCAAGCCCGCGACCGAGCTGCCAGGGACCACGCCGAGCGGCTCCTTCGGGTCGGGCCGAAACTGGAACTGCGCCACGTACATTCGCTTCAGTCCATGCTCCGTCATCCGGCCGCGAACATACTTCGGCACCGTGCCGAGGTCTTCGCCAACGATGACCGCTTCGTGCCGGTGCGACTCGAGCGCGAGAATGGCATAGAACTCCCCCGGCCTGTATTGGACGTAGGTTCCCTGCCTCGCGTCCATCCCCTTCGGGATCCAGTAGAGACGGTGGAGTCCCATGACGTGATCGATCCGCAGGACCCCGGCATGGCGAAGATGATGGCGCAGGCAGGCGATGAAGTGCCCGTAACCCTGCGCGCGAATGTTTTCCGGATGTTGCGGAGCGAATCCCCAGTCTTGCCCGGTGGTGAAGAACCTGTCTGGCGGAGCACCGCCGGTAACCCCAAGCGCAAATGCTTCGGGTTGCCGCCAGACGTCGAACCCACCGGGGTGAACGCCAAGCGGCAAGTCGAGATAGAGCCCGGGTCCCTTGGCTCGAGCTTGGCGAGCGAGTGACGCCATCTGCTCTTCGGCAGCCCACTGGCAATAGAGATGGTAGTCTCGTGCGCTCTGGTCGAACTCGCTCTCGGGAGGACCGTGATCTCGAAACGACCCTGGCCAGCTCGGCCAAAGTTCCTTTCGGGCTTCGACGGTAGCGCGGAATCGCGCATAGGAGTCCAGGTCGGGATGCCTATCGATGTACAGCCGGAAGGCTTCCTGGCGATCGGAGGGAACGGCTAACAGAGTCTCCCCTAGCTCCTCCAGAACGTGGCGCTTGAGTTCTAACAGGCCGCGATAGTCGACGGAACTCTGTTGTCGCAGACCCTCGATTTGCGTTCGAAAAGCATTGGACGACACCAACGCTTTCGCCGCGGGACAACGCTCAAATTCCGGCAGGGCCGTCGGATCAAGGTAAAACTCGTTCCAGAAGAGCCGGCTGACGGGAGAGTAGGGGCTCGGATCGAAGGGCTTGTCCAAATAGCTGGCCAGCAGTGGCAGGGTGCTGACTGCGCTGCCGCCGAGCTCTCGGGTCCAAGCGAGCAGGCGGCCAAGGTCGGTGAAGTCTCCTGCTCCCCAACTTCGCTCCGTATGAAGGGCATAGAGCGGCAGAAAGAGTCCCCACAGATGTCCTCCGGAGCAATCGAATGAGTGTGCGGCCACAGGTGCGCATATCACCGAAGCTTCGTGAACTTGGCTCGCGGTCTCGACCCGTAGCCGGTGGTAGCCGATGGGCATCTCGGCCGGGAGCGGCAAAGCCTTTGTCACGTATCTCCGGCCGTTGACGAGTGCGCCTCCGCGGGTGCGGAGATCGGCTAACGGGCACGTCCAGCGCTGTTCGGCGCCGTCTTCCATGCGCAGCTCGCAACCGGCCGAGAAATCCTCGTGGCTTTCGGGTAACCGCAACCTGCATTTGGGGGAATGCCCATGCCAGACAATGACAACGGGATCGAGCACCCGCGACCAAAGCTCTTCTCGCCGCCCCGCAATGGCCGCCGGAACGTCGTCAAGGGAGTGCAGCGGAGCACCCAGTTCCTGCAGCACGGCGACCAGCGCTTCGCGAGAGGGTGCGCGAACCATCCGAAAGCCATCTTGATATCGGACGAGCACCCGATAGAGCCGCGCGAGTTTGTGCAGAGACTCTGTTTCTGTTTGGAGAGAATGGCTCACGCGAACAATGCGGAAGGGTCACTCGGCGGGAACGAGCCGGAATAGCGCGACGCTACTCCCTTGGAGTGTATAGGCTTTTGAGGTTTGGACGATTTTCCCACCTTTATCATTCTCGGCGGTATCCAGCAATTGCTCCCAGCGTCCACTTGCTTTGTCGCTCGGCAGCAGGAACGGAATCTCAGCGGCGCCGGCGTTGAGCATCAAGAAAAGTGTGTCTCCGATCTCCGATTCGCCCTGTCCATTGAGGGTGTCGGGACGTTCGCCGTGTAGCAGGGCTCCGAAACAGGCCATAGAAGCCCCGTGCCAAGCATCGCCGCCTAGCTCGCGACCGTCTGGGTGATACCAAGTCAGGTCCTTCCCCTCAACTTCCAAAATCGATTTGCCATTGAAGAAGTCTCGCCTTCTCAGCGCCGGCTGATTCCGCCGCAGCACAATCGCGTGGCGTACAAACTCTAGGAAATCCGCTTTCTCGGGAGCCAGATCCCAGCTCAGCCAGCTCAACTCATTGTCCTGGCAGTAGGCATTGTTGTTGCCCTGCTGTGTTCGGCATATCTCGTCACCCGCCGAGATGAGGGAAACTCCCTGGGAAAACAACAACGCCGCGACCAAACTGCGCTTCTGTCTTGCCCTCAAGGCCCGCACGCTAGGATTATCCGTTGGCCCCTCGACGCCGCGGTTCCAACTGTGATTCTGACTTTCTCCGTCGCGATTGTTTTCGCCATTGGCTTCATTGTGCTTCTCGCTATAGCTGACGAGATCATTCAACGTAAAACCGTCGTGCGAGGTCAGGAAGTTGACCGAGGCGGAGGGCTCGCGCCCGCTATGCGCATAGAGATCACTGCTTCCCGCTAAGCGCGTGGCCATAGCCGCCGCCATGGCGCGATCGTCCCGCCAAAAACGCCGAACGTCGTCTCGAAAGGGCCCGTTCAGCTCCGACCAGCCGGTAGGGAATTGCCCAACTTGGTACCCGCCCTCGCCTAGATCCCAAGGCTCGGCGATTAGCTTGACCTGTGACAACACGGGGTCTTGGCTGACTGCCGTCAACAACGCGCTCCTCATATCGACGCCATTGTCCACACGGGCAAGAGCGCTTGCAAGATCGAAGCGAAATCCGTCGACGTGCATCTCGCTGACCCAGTAGCGCAGACTGTCCGTCACGAGCCGGACTACCCGCGGATGCACCGTGTTGAGAGTGTTGCCGCAACCGCTGAAGTCTAGACATGCCCTGAGATTGCCCGGCTTCAAGCGGTAGTAGACCGAGTTGTCAATGCCTCGCAGCGACAAAGTCGGACCCGACTCGTCTCCCTCCGCAGTGTGGTTGTAGACGACGTCAAGAATTACTTCGAGGCCCGCGGAGTGGAGCTTCTTGACCATTTGCTTGAACTCGCGAACCGCGCCCTCGGGACTAGGATCGGCGGCGTAGCGCGTTTCCGGCGCGAAATACCCAAGCGTGTTGTAGCCCCAATAGTTGCTCAGACCGCGTTCCACCAAGTCTCGTTCATCGACGTGAAGATGGACCGGCATCAGTTGGACCGCGGTGACCCCGAGGTCCAACAAGTGCTGGATTGCGGCATCGGAGCACAGTCCTGCGTAAGTGCCCCGCAACTCCGAGGGCACTCCGGGATGCAGCTTCGTAAGCCCCTTCACATGCGCCTCGTAGAGAATCGTGTCCCGCCAGGATGTTTGCGGAGGCCGGTCATCTCCCCAGTCGAACGACCCCTCGATGACAACCCCTAGAGCTGCCCACTCCGCGCTGTCACGGTCATCGAAGGAACCGTCCCCAGCGGGATCTCCCCGGCGATATCCACAGAGCTCGTCATGCCATTTGATCCCGCGCCCGATCGCCTTGGCATAGGGATCTAGCAGAACCTTGTTGGGATTGAATCGATGACCCTGCTCTGGCTGGTAAGGCCCGTGAACGCGATAGCCATAAAGCTGCCCGGGCCCGACCCCCGGGAGATACCCATGCCAGACAAGATTCGTCCGCCGCTGCAATGTGATGCGCCGACTTTCGCTCTCGGCGTCCGGCGAGTCGAACAGGCAAAGCTCGACACGCGTTGCGTTCTGAGAGAAGATCGCAAAGTTTGTGCCGCCGCCGTCGCCGCTGACATCCCCGCCGCCATCCCCGTCGTCATCCCACGTTGAGCCCAATGGATACGGGCGGCCCGGACGGATCTCAGCGACGGCTTTCGTTTGGGAGTGCAAGCTTGTGTATCTCCGAAGGGGCCCGGCTAGGGGCATCCCGTGCGCGGCGGTCACGATTAGTTTGGTGGACGAAGCGCTCTGCAGAGCTGAAGCAGACTAGCGGCCCTAGGGGGCGAACCGGTCGAGCGATTCCTGGTCGAACTCGAGGCCCAAGCCGGGAGTTTGCGGCAAAACGATTTCGCTGTTCTCGACCCGCGGCAGTTCGGTGAACAGCGGCAAGCTCCAAGGCATATGCTCGACGACGAGCCCGTTCGGAACAGCCGCGACCGCGTGGGCCAGCACCTCCGGCGCTAGATGGCTGACCACCGGCAGATTGTAGGCCTCGGCAAGGTGGGCAATCTTCATCCACGGAGTGATGCCGCCAGCGCGAAGCAAGTCGATCATGACGATATCCACGGAGCGGCGCTCCAGCATGTGCCGAAAAGGCGGGATGCCGTAGTGATACTCCCCGGCGGAAATCGGCGTGTCGAGAGCGTTGGCGATGTGCGCTAGTCCCTCGTAGTCCTGGTGATGGATGGGGTCCTCGAGCCAGTAGAGGTTGCACTTCTCCATCTCGCGGCCCACCGCGATCGAGCGGTTCACATCCCAAGCCTGGTTGATGTCGACCATCAGATCGATCTCGTCACCGACGGCGTCCCGCAGCGCCTTCATGCGAGTGACCTCAGCCGCGGCGCTGTCTTCGGCTCCCATGCGGAACTTCATGGCGCGAAAACCTTCCTCCACCAGCTTGGCCCCGGTTTCCGCGAGGGCGTGGGCATCGTAAGTGCGCCAAAGGAATCCGCTGGCGTAAGTGGCGATGCGATCCCGGTAGCCGCCCAGTAGCTTGTGGACTGGCTGCCCAAGCGCTTTGCCCTTGATGTCCCATAGTGCTACGTCGATCGCTGCGACCGCACGGGTGATGGTGCCCGCGGGCGCGCCCTTGCCGCCCCATTCGAGCAGCTTTGTTCCAATGGCCTCGACGTCGAGCGGGTCGTCGCCTATGGCGTGTTGCGCCAGCGCATCGATCGCTTCCTTGAGCGAACCGAGCATCTCGCGGCCGACGAACCCGGCGTAGCCAATGCCTTCGATGCCGTCATCGGTTCGAAGCTGCAAGGTGACGAAGTTCGCCATGGCGGCTCCCGGGCCGTCACGCACTGGGTCCATCCCTTTGGCGGGGGAAGTAAGGCGGGTTTGGAAGCTAGCGATTCTCATGGCTTTCCTGAAGTGAGATGATAGCAAGATCTTGTGGGGGATTTGGCGCGCAGGATTGCGACGGGGTTCTAACAGGAATCGCCGCGATGGATGTGACGACCCCAAAACCGGGAAAGAAGGGAGACCGCCTGATCATTGTGGCGATTACGCTCCGTGAATTACTCGTCAATTGCCTATTGCTTTTTTCGGCGCACGGTAGACGAGCGCATTTTGCCCGATGGCACGTACACCTAGACCGGCCAGGTATCCCAGGCCGGCTCCCACGGCGCCGAAAGCAAACGCAGCCGACGGCTGTTGGAAGTCTCCTTCGCCTGAAGTCAGTAGAGCACCCATGGCGAAACCAGCGCCGAGACCGATCCAGGGCGCGCGGCGCATCTTGCGTCTGCGCGCTCTCACTTCCCATACTTCGCTCTTCGCCACCGAAATCTGCCCGGTCTTGGTTTCAACGATGATGAATTCGTGTAGCGCCGAAATAAGAGAGCCCTTCGCTTTTGGGCCCAACCCGCGAAACCGGTTCACGGTCACATGACGGCCGGGTTGAATCAACTCGACCCGACGCCAATCCCTCCAGACAGGCGTAACCTCATCCTCCGCAATGGAAGGCTGCGCGAGGAAAAAGGCGATTGCGACAAACGCTAGGGTGGTGGTTCTTCGCGGCAGCATTCCAGCTCCTTGTCGACGGGGTGCTACGAGCAGATCGGGTCCAGTTTTTCGTGGATGCACTTGCGGCAGCGCGTGAAGCTGTGGCGCGGGCTGAGCGTCGTGCTGTGGTGGTCGATACAGATTTAGTTCCTTTTATGCTAAATAAATCCGGCCGAGGTCATATCCCTCCGCCGGGAAGCCCGCGTGTCCAGGCTCGGGCCTGCGGAACCGGTATCGCGCGCGGGAGTGGTAGCTCGGTGAGCCCGGCAGCGCGGCAGACTTGGCCAATCCAGCAGCCACCCAGGTAGTCGCCAAGAGCCACTCCAAGCAGCTGGACTCCACCCTTCCAAGCACGGAGTTGTAGTTCAAATGCTGGCCTGGAATGGGTACCGCGGCGTTATTGAACGCAGATCAGAACCAGCGCACAATCTTCGTAGACGATCACTTATGGAACTCCAGCAGCAAGTGCAGGGCATCAAAAGCAGAGGCTGT
>CBDCYS010000068.1:0-390397 GCA_965224215.1 Bryobacterales bacterium
TGCGTCCGGCGCCGCTCGCATCGGGGAACTCAGTCAGCACTCTGCCAGAGCTCGACGAGGTTAGGAAGCAGACACAGCGGCACGCCGCAGCGCCGACTCGACACCGAGCGTCTTGCAGTCGGAGCTGACCATCTCGAAAACGAGTTCTCCAAAGTTCGTCCTATGGCGCCATTTCAAACGCTCGCGCGCTTTGGAGGGATCACCCAACAACAAATTAACTTCGGCGGGACGATAGAGGCCCTCTTCGGTCACCACGTAGTCGCGGTAGTCCAGGCCTGCGCAGCCAAAAGCCGACTCGACAAACTCGCGCACCGAATGTGCTTCCCCGGTGGCGATGACGTAATCATCAGGCGCCGCCTGTTGCAGCATCAACCACATCGCCTCCACGTATTCCCTGGCATGACCCCAGTCGCGCTTGGCCGTCAGGTTGCCTAGCTGCAAGCTGGTTGCCTTGCCGGCCAGGATGCGCGCTACTCCAGAGGAAATCTTACGGGTAACGAATTCGAAGCCCCGCCGCGGCGATTCATGATTGAACAGAATGCCGCTGCTGACGTGCATGCCATACGCTTCGCGGTAGTTGCGGCTTAGATCATACCCGGCGACCTTGCTGATTCCGTATGTCGAACGCGGATGGAAGCGGGTTGTTTCCTTCTGGGGCACCTCATCGGCTTTGCCGAACTGTTCACTGGATCCGGCGAAATAGAAACGGCAATCCGGAGCTAGATTTCTCACCGCGGCCAGCAAAAAATGAGTGCCGTTAATGTTCGTGTTGAAGGTCGAGAACTCATCGTCGAAGGAGTAGCTCACAAAGCTCTGCGACGCCAGGTGATAGCACTCATCCGGCCGCACTTCTTCGATAACCCGATGGATGCTGGCGTAACTCTCGAGCGAAGCGGCGTGAAGCACCAATTCATCTTGAATTGACGCAATTCGTGACAGCCGATGCTCGGGATCTTCCAGTGCAACGCGCCGCACCAGTCCGTGAACTTCGTAGCCTTTGGACAAGAGCAGCTCGGCAAGATAGGACCCATCTTGTCCGGTGACTCCGGTAATCAATGCTTTTCGCCGTGACATGATCCGTCCTAGCAGTACAAGTCGCGAAGCCAATTATAGCGGCCTTGGGAGTTTGCTTTCAGCCGGAGAATCCACCGCTCTGCGAACCGGACGCTTGCCTGGATGGCGTCTAGCTGAACATCGATCGTCTCAACGGCGATCGGCTGAATGCTTCCCCGCACAGCCTCACGCCGACGGCAGTGTGGTCGAACCTGATCGGCTGCCATACACCAATACATCCGAAGAGTCCAGGTTCGCTGCTTCTCCAGACCGCGGACTGTCGAAAGGGACACCGCAAGTGGTACTCTTCGGCTAAACCACATTATGCAAGTTGAAGCCTTGGTCGAAACCGCGCTCTACGTAAATGATCCGTTCAAGTCGGAGGTGTTTTACCGCCAAGCCCTCGGCCTAGATCCGATCGCCAGGTTTCCGAGAGGCGTGGCGATGAGCGTGAACTCCCACCATGTTCTGCTGCTCTTCCGAAAAGGCGGATCCCGGGAGCCGACCGAGACGCCGGGCGGCACGATCCCGCCTAGCGACGCCGACGGGCAGATGCATATAGCCTTCAGCGTTGCCGACGCGGCGCTTGACGAATGGGAAGACCAGCTCCAAGAATGCGGGGTTGAAATCGAAAGCCGGGTGGACTGGACCAAAGTGCCGTGGGAGGGCCCCATCTCCCGCAGCTCCGGCCGCAGCATCTACTTTCGAGACCCTGACGGGCACTCACTCGAACTCGTGACTCCTGGGGTCTGGCCCGGCACCTACTAGTTCTAAATTTAGTTCAATCACCAGGTCTAAACCCACCGCCTTTCAGGCGGTCAGCTTCAAGCAGTTCTGGATGAGAATGGGGGGATGGAAGAATATCGGCGAGGAGCGCATTCGGTCTACGACATCAAATATCACCTCATATGGATCACGAAGTACCGCTACAAGGTGTTACGGGGCAGGGTGGCAGAGCGGGTGCGGGATCTGATCCGGCAGAGCTGTGAAGCGAGGGGAGTGGCGGTGATCCGGGGCGCGGTGTCGCCGGATCATGTGCACATGTTGGTGACGGCTCCGCCGCAACTAGCGCCGTCGAAGCTGGTGCAGTACCTGAAGGGGCGGTCGTCGCGGCGATTACAGGACGAGTTTGGAGAGTTGCGGAAACGGTATTGGGGCCAACATCTGTGGGCACGCGGCTACTTTTGTGCGACGGTGGGTGTGGTAGATGAAGAAACGATCAAGAGATACATTGAGAGCCAGAAATGGGATGAGGACGGGGAAGGATTCAAGATTACAGCGCCCACCAAGCCTTGAGCCGGCTGTGAGCCGGACAGCGTCAGGCGGCTTGAGCCGCAACTCCGACTTTCAGTCGAAACGTAACCCACCGCCTTTCAGGCGGTGGATGTTTAGTTCCGCCAATTCCCATCTGTCGCTGCCGAGTGATAATGTCCTAAACGTGCCAAGTAGAAATGTCCTATTGACAAGGTCAGCCTGGAGGGGTGAGCAAGCAAGGACAACTACTACTGACACAACGAGAGCGCGACCGGCTGGTGGCGCTGCGCAAAGCAGACAAAAAACTCATCACGCAAAAGCAGGCCGCCCAGCAGACGGGCCTCAGCGAACGGCATCTGAGGCGGCTGCTGGCGAAGCTTCGCAGCGAAGGCGACCAGGCCGTGGTCCATGCCGCGCGGGGCCGCGCGTCCAACCGCAAGCTCAGCGCCAAGGCGGAAAAACAAGCCGTGGCAATCCTCTCCCAACCCGTCTACGCCGGCTTTGGCCCGACTCTGGCGGCGGAGTATCTCGAGCAGCGCCACGGCGTCCAAGTCGGCCGCGAAACGCTGCGGGGCTGGATGGCCGCCGCGGGCCTGTGGAAGCCCCGCCGCCGCAAGTCAGGACGCCCGCATCCGTGGCGGCCCCGCCGCAGTTGCCGCGGCGAGCTGGTGCAATGGGACACCTCCGAGCACGACTGGCTGGAGGGACGCGGGGAGAAGCTGTACCTGATCGGCATGATCGACGACGCCAGCAGCGAGTTGCTGGCGCGCTTCGTCCGGCACGACTCGGGCGAAGAGAATCGCCGTTTGCTGAAGACGTATCTGGAACAAAACGGCCGACCCGTAGCCTTCTACACCGACCGCGCCAGCCTGTTTGTCAACACGCCCAAAAACAGCGCCGGCGAGGATCCCAAGCTCTTGCCTCCCACGCAGATCGGGCGGGCGCTCCAGGAGCTGGACATCGAATCGATCACGGCCTATTCGCCGCAGGCCAAAGGCCGCGTCGAGCGCAGCTTTGGCACCGCCCAGGACCGCCTGGTGAAGGGTCTGCGGGTGGCCGGGGCCACGACGATCGAACAGGCCAACGCCTACCTGGAAAGCGAGTTTCTGCCCTGGTGGAACGCCACGTTGCGGGTGCAGCCGGCTCCCCCCGACGAGGCGCATCGCGAGCTAGGTCCCGAGCACGATCTGGACTCGGCGCTGAGCCAGGTCGAGACGCGGCGGGTCGCCAACGACTACACGATTCGCTTCCGGGGAAAGAGCTATCAAATCGACCGCAAGGCGATTGTGCCGGGTCTGCGAAACAGCCGAGTGCGGGTGGAGAGACGCCTGGACGGCGTCCTGGCCGCGCGCTGCGGCAAGCACGAACTGGCGCTGAAGCGCTGCGGCGCGCAGCCCCAATCGGAGCGCCCGCAGCCCAAGAGCGCCCAGGCGGAACCCGCTGCGGCAGCGGCCGAGAAGGCTGGCGACAAAGCTGCCGGCAAGCGAAGCAGCGACTGGATGAAGGACTTCGATCTGAAAGACAGCCCGCCTGTGTGGCAAGCGGCGCAGGCATCCGGCGCTCGGCGAGACGATACGCAGGACTAGGAGTCGCTGCCAAACCAAGACTCTATGCGGAGCGCCCATCGGGCCGATGCGCTGAGTTGGCAGTCGCTGCCAAACCAAGACGCTATGGGGAGCGCCGGGCAAACGGCGCCCAGCGATCGTCGCGTTGGCGAAGCCCAAGGCCTCCGCTCCGAAGCTTCACCAAAGCAATCTCTGTCACGAACAGAAAACCCTCTGACCGGGAGGCCAGAGGGTCGTCTGCTTCAGCCGATTGCTTGGGAGCCAGCTCCATCGCTTCGGCCTTGGGCATCAAGAGCAGGCGCGACCCTGCCCTCAACGCCAACCACTCTACCATCGCCTCTCCAGCCACCTGCCCCAAAGCGGACATTTCTACTTGGCAGCGATTAGGACATTTCTACTTGGCGTTGACACCGCCAATTCCCATCTGTCCATCGCACGCCAACTTCCGCTAGGATGGCAAGGCTAGTCATGGCGGCACATTCCTCAGTCAATCTCGAGACAAGTCGTCTGAAACTGCGGATATTCTGCGAGTCCGACCTCAATGCATACTCCGACATGTGCGCCGACCCCGCGGTTCACGCGATTCCTGGGCGATGGCAAACCCCTGACGCGGCCGGAGGCTTGGCGGCATCTGGCTCTGTTCCTCGGTCAATGGCAGCTTCGTGGCTACGGCATGTGGGCGATTGAAGACAAGAAAACGGGGATTTTGCTTGGCCGCGTCGGGTTCATTCACCCGGAAGGCTGGCCTGGCTGTGAGTTGTGCTGGGCGTTGGGAAGACCTCATTGGGGCAACGGTTTTGCAACCGAAGCCGCGAAGGCCGCCTTGAAGTGGGGATTCAACGCACGTGCCCTGAAGCACGTCATCAGCCTAATTCACCCGGACAACCACCCTTCCATTGCGGTCGCTGAACGAATAGGCGAAGTGCTAGAAGACGAGATCGAACTCTTCGATCGGCCAGCGCTCATCTACGGAGCGCGGAACGCCGAGAGTGCAGTCGTTGACCCGCACCCAGTGGCTTTTTCTTCGAACTTGGGCTAGTCTCAAATGAAGCGCGACACTCGTTCTCGCCGAGTGCCTTCGCGGTTTGAGTTCCCACCTTGAAGCACAGTTTTTCAACGGAACAAAGCGTTCCCAGCCCTCGGCATCCTGCTCGGCTCTCAGGCACGTTTTTCATCGCCTTGGTTTATGTCAGCTTGATCGCCACGGTAGAGTGTTTCGCCACTCCGGCTCCACAAGAGTCCGGGCGCCCTGCTGAGGTTGATCGAGCCACCCAAGCCGAAGGCTCCGCTGAACGAACCGCCCAGGCCGAGGGTTCTCCTGATCGACATGACCAGACCCTCCAGGCCGAGCCCCCCCTTGAACCGTCCGCCGAAAACAGCGCCAGACCAGAAACCGCAGGTGCTCCCAGTGACCAGCAGATCAATGCCCAGCAGATCGGAGCCGTCGATGCCGGCACTCGAACGGAACTCAATCTGCTCGGCCAGACCGACACCGCGTCCGGCGAGAGTCGCCGCAACGAAAATGTTCAGATCAACTTGATCGACAACAATGTCCTCAAAGAGCTGAACCAGCGCATCGGCACCACCGCGACGACCGTCAAGGATTTCCAAATCGACCAGGGTTACTTTGGGACCGAATTCGGGGGCAGCGCCGCCTGACTTGGACACGGACCTGGTCTCCGTCCACGACGACGGAGTTTTCCAGCGGCTATCGCCGCGTCGGGTCATTGCTCGTTGCCGATCAGACTTGGTCGGGCTCGCGGATCTTCGCCGGCTCGGCGGTGGCGCGGCTGGGGCCAGGACTCAGCATCCCGATTGACCGCGCGAGAAACCGAACCCTTTCCGCGGGACGCCTGCGGCATGTGCGAGGAAACCATCAGTGGACGGCGGGCTTCGAGCTGGGCCGCCAACAAATCAACGGCTTCGAGAGCAATCTGCACACCGGCGCGTTTTCATTTCGAAACGACTTTGGCCGGGATGCGATTACCAACCTCCGGCTGGGCACGCCCAGCGTTCATTTCATTTCGATCGGGAACGTTCATCGCGGTTTTCGGAACCGCGATTTTCAAACCTATATCGGCGATTCGTGGCGAGCCACCGCAAATCTGACTCTGCAGCTCGGCCTGCGTTATCAAATCGTCACCGCGCCCGGGGAGGTCAATGATCTGAACTCGTTTCCCTATTCCTGTGATTGCAATAACCTGGCGCCGAGGTTCGGATTTGCGTATCGCTCGGGTGCCAGCGTGCTGCGCGCCGCTTATAGCGTGCAGTACGGGGAGATCTTCCCGGTCGCATTCAGTCAGATTCGTTTTAACCCTCCTGCCAATCGACGGCTGGGGATTCAGTCGCCGGACCTGTTGAATCCTCTCGCGGGACTGGATGCGAGCAATCTCGATCCCGATACGCCGGCGACGACTTTCGAATTCTCTCCCGATTTCGTGACGCCCTATTCGCATCAGTACAACTTCAGTTGGGAGATTCCACTCGCACGGAATTGGACGCTCGACTTGGGTTACGTCGGAAGCCGCTCGCACAAGCTATTGTCTTTGTGGGCCCTGAATCGGGCTGTTCCTAAGCCGGGGTTTGCGCAAACAACAGCGACAGTCAACGAGCGTCGCCCCGAGCCTGAGTTTTTGGAGAGACGGCAGATCTTGAACGGTTCGCGCGCCTACTTCGACGCCGCCAAGGCCGCTTTGCGAGTTTCCCGATGGAGGGGAATGTCGATCGATGCTTCCTACTGGTTCAGCAAGGCCATCGACCTCGGCAGCGACTACACGACAACGACCGCGGAGCCGGCGACCGGTGGTGCCGAGAGCCAGTTCCAATTCGATGTGCACGGGGACTTGAAGGCCCTGAGCAACTTTGACCAGCCCCACGCAGCGTTAATCCGCCTGGTGCAAGAGATGCCCCGACTGACGGGCAAACCAGCCTGGATCCAGCAAATTTTCGGAGGCTGGGAAGTTTCCGGAGTGCTGCTCTTCAAGAAGGGCACGCCGTTCTCGGTGACTGCCGGCTCGGATGCTCCCGGATTCGGAAACGTGGGCGGCTCGACGAGCGATCGCCCGAACGTCGCGTCCCTGGAAGTTCTCGGCAGGACAGTGGACGACCCCGACACCTCCGTGGCCGCGATACCGCGCGCGGCGTTCGAGTTCATTCAGCCAACCGAACCGGCCGGGAATCTCGGGCGCAATACTTTTCGCAAGGACGGGATTCGCAATATCAACGCCGCACTCTCACGGCGCTGGGCCTTGGGTGGCGAAAAGGTGCTGACGCTGCGGGCCGAGTCGATCAATTTATTCAACACTCCGCAGTTTGCCGAGCCGGGCACAGCTCTAGCCGATCCGAATTTCGGACGAATTACGAACACACTGAACGACGGCCGGACTTTTCGGTTTTTTCTGCAGTTCGGCTTTTGACGCCGGCGAACGGATCCAGGCGCGGCGGCTCGCTCGACTGGCCACTCGCTTCACTTCCCGAAGCAATATAGATGTCCAAACGTGCGTACATAAAGGCGACCATCGGCGATGGCCGGGGGAGCGTGGCTTCCGTCGTCTAAATCTAGAGTGTGCAGGACGGTCCAGTCCGCTTCGGCGCGAACGACCGTGAGGACTCCTTCCGCGCTGACAAAGAACAGTTTGCCGTCGGCCGCTACCGGGGAGGCGAAATAGGTTCCCAAGGCTTGAGGGAGCCGCGCTCGCTTCACGATCTCGCCTGTCTTGGCCTCGACACTCGCCAGTATCCCGCCGTTCCTGACCGAATAGAAAACACCATCGAGCAGCAGCGGCGACGGCACGTTGCCCATCGGCCGGTCCAGGGTCCACTCGCGGTGCGAGTCGGTGATATCTCCTCGGCCTCCTAGCCGCACGGCGAAGAAGCCGGGCCGGGTCGACATGCGGGCCCGGAAGTAGTCCCACTCCTCTTCGTCCATTAGGCCGTCTTGGCTTAGATCCAAGTCTGGGAAGCGCCCAGCCTTTTCGGAGTAGAACTCTTTGAGCGAGAGCAAGCCGTCGCCACTGGCATCGAACGCCTCCAACGCCTCCGGGAAATCGGGATAGCGGCCGGCGTTCGGGTCGGTCCCAGCGCCCTGACAGTTGAGGTAGACGATGCCGTTGGCGATCAGTGGCACGGCCTTGGGTTGCCAACAGAGGCCGCTGACACGCCACAGCTCCTCCCCCGATTCGAGCGCATAGGCAGTCATCGCAAACGCGCCCGGAACAATCAGCTCGGCCGGCCCATCCACGGGCCGATAGACGGCCGGCGTCGAGAAGGAGCGGCGAAACTCGGAGCGGTCAATACGCGAGGCGACGGTTCATCATTCCGTTGAAGGAATGTTTGCTATCCGCCAGGGAAAATGGAAGTTCATTGACGGCCAGGGTCCGGGCTCGAGTTTCTATGGCGAATGGATGCCCAAGTCTGGAGACCCGCCGGGGCAGCTCTACGACATGTCAGCCGACATGGGGGAACGAACGAATCTCTACAACGAGCACCCTGATGTGGTCGAACGATTGAAGGCGCTGCTCGAGAGGTACAAGCAGCAAGGCCACAGTCGGCCCGTTTGAGGGGTGGCAGAGCATCCCGCGGAACCAGTGCAAAGGCTACAATAATCCCATGCTGTCAGACATAAAGCTCGCGGTCCTTGGCGCCGGTAATATCGGTGGGGCGTTGATTGAAGGCCTGCTTGAAACCGGGCAGGTTTCAAGAGATTCCATTCGCGCGACCGTATTGGACGAAGTCGAGGCGACGGAGGCATCCGCACGGTTAAAGATCCCGGTCGTCACAACACACGAAAACGCCGAGGTCGTTTCCCAATCGAACGTCGTTGTCGTTTGCGTCAAGCCCCATCAGGTTTCCGAAGTCATCGGGGGAATTCGGAATGCGGTCGGCCCCGGCCACATTCTGATTACGATCGCCGCGGCAGTCCCGTTGGCTACCGTTGAGGAGGCGTTGGGAAAGCCGGCTCCGGTGTTTCGGGTCATGCCCAATCTGGCGATGACGGTTCGCGAAAGCGCCACCGCCATCAGCGCCAATCGTGTTGCGACCGAAGAGCAGCGAGCACTCGTCGAGGAGATCTTTCAAACGGTCGGCACGGTCGCGTTTATCCCTGAGGCGATGATGCACGCGGTGACCGCGCTCGCCGGCAGCGGGCCGGCGTTTGTCTGTGCGGTACTGGAGGGTCTTATTTCCGGTGCCGTGAAGGTCGGGCTGCCACATGCGGTGGCCACCGATATGGCGGAACAGATGGTGCTGGGCACGGCCAAACGCCTGCGCGGAGATGGAACGCCGGCGGCGGTTCTCCGGGACCAGGTGACCACTCCCGGCGGAACGACGATCGCCGGTCTCCACGAACTGGAAAAGGGCCGGTTGAAGGCATCATTGATGTCCGCCGTCGAGGCAGCGGCGGAGCGGTCAGAAGAAATCGAACGGAAGCTGCGGGCTGCCTCCGGTGGCGCGAATCCATAGTCGGCCGAGGCATCGCCGCACGGCTTGTTGATGGGGCCAGCGAAGAGCTTGCGTTCGCTTCGCTCTGATACCATACCTCTCATGCGGATCGCTTTCATCCTCACGCTGTGCCTGTCGGTACTACTGTCCTGCAAGCGGACGGTTTCCAGGAAGTTAATGTCCCGATGAGACTTGAAGTCGGCCAACCCTTCCCAGATATCGTTCTCCCCAACCTCGCCGATGGACGCGCGGGATCGATCGCTCAGTTTCGCGGGCGAAAACTTCTACTCCACGTCTTCGCCTCTTGGTGAGCGGGCTGCCGCGTGCACGTGTCCGGGTGGCACGAAGCAACCAAGCAATTGCAGGCGCAGGGCAAGCTCCAGATGGTTGGGATTATCCAGGAGCAGCACCCAGACCGCTGCCGCCTCTTTCTGCAATGGAAGCAAATGGATTGGCCGATTCTCGTGGACTCTCTGAATCTGCTCGAGGTTACTGCCGTCCCGATCACTCTGGCTATCGATGAACACGGGATCATTCGGCACAAGGGCCTGAGTCTGCAAGAAGCCGAGACGATCGAAGAGATCTTTCTGAACCAGTCGTTCGATGCGCCGGAGGATGAACGAAGGTCAGCGTCTGTGAATCCTGCATCCCCCGATATCGAATCGCTAAGAGCCGCTGCTGAGCGGGGATCTGAACAAGACCTGCGGCAGTACGCGAATCAGCTGACCATTTGGGGCGGCCCCGAACAAATGGGCGCAGCGATTCGTGCCTATCAAGACGTCATCGCGGTCGACCGGGGCCATGACCCAGATGGCTTTGACCCGGATCACTTTAGGCTCGGTGTCGCCTTCCGAAAACGTTACGACTCTGACTATCGGGAGGCGAGCGATTTTCAGCGCGCTGTCCAGCACTGGAAAATCGCGCTGGACTTGGATCCCAATCAGTATATCTGGAGGAGGCGCATTCAGCAGTACGGGCCGCGCCTCGACAAGCCCTACCCCTTCTACGACTGGGTGCCCCAGGCCTGGGCTGCGATCAGCACTCGCGGCGAGACACCGTTGGAGTTAGCTGTCGAACCCCGTGGCGCGGAGTTTGCCAAACCGCTGGAGCACTTTGAAACGGGGGTGGATCCAGTGGAAGAACCCGACCCCGGCGGACGTATCCAACGCGACGAAGGACAGTTTGTGCACGCCGAGGCAACGGTCGTGCCCCCCGTGGTCGCGCCTGGTGAGACGGTTCGTGTCCACGTGACGATGCGTCCCAATCTGGAAACCAAGTCTCACTGGAACAACGAGGCCGAAGAGCTGGCTTATTGGGTTGAACCGCCTGAGGACTGGGAGGCCGACGGGCGGTACTTGACTCACCCCATTCCGCCCGAAGTCGTGAGTCTGGAGCCGAGAAGTATCGAGTTTGAATTGCGTTGCCCGAACGATGCGGGGTCAGGCACGGTCGAGGTGCCTAGCTATGCGCTTTACTACGTTTGCGAGGATGTCAACGGGACTTGCCTCTACCGCAGACAAGACGTGATGGTGAAGGTGCAAGTCCGGTAGAAGCGGCGCGAGGACCTTTGCAGCATGATATGCCACCGCCGGCTGATTGGCGAGCTGCCACATGACGAACTTCGATCCAAGTATTCTCAGTCTCGTTGCCATCGTAATCGCCACAGCGGCTTTATTGATTAACTATCTTCGGTTTCGCGCACAGCGAGATCCTGAAATCGTCGTATACACGGCCCACGACGAACGGCGCCCGTCGATAATCATCTTGGTGATTGAAAATGTCGGGCGCGGTGTTGCCGAAAACATCAGCTTTTCAAGTTCCCTTCCGATTCCGAAAGAAGCGTTCGGTCTACAGCCAGCGGAGTCTGAGCCTTCTCCCAATTCAATGGTGTCCGGGCCACTTGTCACGGGGATTCCGCAATTGAGACCTCGCTCAAAGCGAGTGATCACGTGGGGGCAGTTCGGAGGACTATATAGTGCCTTGGGGGACAGCACACTTGATATAACCGCGACATGTTTCAGCAAACCGGCCTTCGCGTTTTGGAGAAGGAAACATAAGACCGTTTCGCGGATTGACATCATGTCCTTCCAGGCGACCGATGCATCCGATCACAACTGGGACCAAAAGACTGCGAAACAGCTTGAAACAATAGCTAAACTTCTCCAGGATGTGACGTCGGGGGCCAAATCGATACAAGTGACGGTAAAGGAGGGCAACAGTGACGAGACCTAGTCGATTTCTTGCTGCGGTTATGCCACAGCGCACGCACTAAGCGCTAGTCGGTTCCTGCTTATACGGTTGTTTCAGCAAGCCCCAAGATGTTGGGGTGGAGGTCGTCGCGTCTTGTCCAGGTCACGCGCGCGGCGGATGTGGGCGTAAGGCGTAGGAGCGTGTTGAGTTCCGAGACCGAGGAGGGTTTGGAAGGCTGCCATTGGGGTCTTGCGGCGGTTGTGTCGAAACACGAACTCATCGAGGTAAACCTGAAGCTGAGCGCGGCTCACGCCGTGGTACGTTCCGGTCAGCCATTGCTGCAGGTTGCCAATGGCACGATCCGCCAGCGGCACCACCGACTTGGCGCCTTTCCGCAAGTCAGTCCGGTGAGGTTGCGGACGAGAGACGTGTTTGTAGCCGGCCTCTTCGAGGGCGGTAAAGGTCTTCAGACCGTCTGTGTAGATGGTCGAGCCGGGAACAACGTTCTGGGCAAGAAACCTGTCGATCGTCACCTTCTTGAAGTCTGGAATAACGGACATGCGAACGCGCCCGGAGCGCTTCCCGCGTTTCTCAACAGCGACCATCACAAGGGCCGCACGGCGCCCCTTCAGTTGCCGGCTGCCTCGCAAACCTGCTTGCGGGCCGCCAATCCAGGTGTCATCGACCTCTACTTCTCCGTGCAAGGGCTCGCGAGCTGCGTTCACCATGGCCCGTCGCAGTTTGTGCAACATCATCCAGGCGGTTTCGTAGCGCGACAGGCCGAGCTGACGCTGCAGTAGCAGCGCCGACACACCTCGTTTATCAGTTGTCATCAGGTACGCAGCCCAAAACCAAACCGTCAGCGGGGTCTTCGTATTGTGGAGCACCGTTCCCGACGTCAACGAGACCTGGTGTCGACACGCCGCGCACTGCCACCGTAGTTTCTGCTCGAGAATGTAGGCCTGCCGATGCCCACACTGAGGACAAAGGAACCCGTCGGGCCAACGACAAGCAGCCAGGTACTTCTGGCAAGCCTCCTCGGTCGCGAACTCCACCTGAAACTGACGCAGACTCTTCGCAAACGGCGGCCGGACCACGCCCTACCCTACATCTTGGGGCTTGCTGAAACAACCGTATAAGCAAGAGTCGGTTAGGCTGGGTTATTGGAGCACGGATTCGAAGGCTTGGCGCAAAAGGCGACCGCGACGATCTCGGTGACCTTCTCGCTGAGGGGAGTGAGCCGCCTCTTCACGCTCATTTTTGAGGTGAGGGAGGAACTCATGTTTGTACTCAGCGCCATTTTGGGATACGTGTGGTACGGGGTAGCGTTCCTGTGGAGACTTGGTGGTTCACCCCCTCACGCGAGAGCGGGCATTGGAGAGAGAATCGGGAGCTGACGCCAGGAGGAGCGCAAGGGAGGTTCGATTCCTCCCCTCCACTCCATCTTGATTGCGGCGCAGCCAGACAAGCGAGCCGGCTCACAAGTTGAGCGGGTCGTCGCCGAATTGCTCGGGCAGATAGGTACGACGGTGGGTTTGTGCCTGCCTCGATCACGACTTCACCACGATCCTCGAAGATAGTGTTGTTGGCGATCGGCCCCCCCCTTTCTCCAGTTGCTCATCAGTCAGTTAACCACTCTGCTCGTCAGTTTCGTTTTGTTCTTTTTTGTTCTCGTCACTCATTGCTTTTTGGTTTCTCCGTGAATCGTGCTCCTGGCGCTATAAGACCCTACAACAGAAGACCCTTTCTGGTCGCTGGGCGACACCAAAACTCAGAGTCTGCGTGTTGCGAGCTGATACATCTCGCCCGTGCAGGCCTTGATGACTTCTTTGAGCCCCGGATAGGGTTCGCCGTAGCCGTCAAGCAAACCCGAATGTTGGCGGTCCCATTTGCGTGGGATCAAGTTGGAAGCATCGATCAGGCTGCAATAATGCCAGCCGATGAACTCTGGGCGCGAAATCGCGCTCCGAAAAAACTCAGCGGTCCACTCGGCGCGTTGTTCGAGAGTATCGGCCACGGGACCGTAGGGCCGCGGCATGTTATCAGTAATCATCGTGAAGGCGGAATCTCCATTAATCAGAGGCTTGTCAACCATTTTCGACCATCGATCCAGTCCCGGCTTCTGCACCTCGTATCGAGCATACATCTGATAAAACACAATGTCGGTGAAGCGGCTTGTGATCGGTAGCACCGTGTCCAATGTATCCGTGTTGGCATTGATTTTGTCGCCGACGAACATATGATTTGAATCGTATCGGCGAATCGCATCCCGTTTGACCTGAATTATGCACAGATTCGGCGTAGCCATTGTCGATGGAGTTGTGGCGATAGCGGCACTCGTGTCAACTCAGTGATTTCTCAAGTCGTCTTTTCTGCTGTTTCCCTCCCCGTTTGAGCCGCCTCCTGATCCCGGCAGGGCAAAAGCGGGCTGGCAAGCGGCGTGTTCCCAGTACGTTGCGCGAGTGCATGAAATTTTATGCATGGAGTGCCCCTCAGCTCAGCGCACCCTCCACCACCGGCGCCAAGCTCGATCCCGGCGACCCCATCGCCCGCAGCCGTCGCATCAGCCGTTCAAACAGGTCCTTTTCCTGATAATGATCGCTGTAGCTGACACCCGTTCTGCCGGCGTGCCGCCAGATCTTGGCCGCCACGAACAGAAAACGCAGCCGCGCCGTCGCCAGGGTGGTGTGCCGCAGCGTCTCCACGCTGGCCTGGGCTTCGCGGTTGAACAGCAGCAGCCAGCAGTTGAGATTGTAGGCCAGCATGGCCAACTGAAAGTGATTGCGGTTCATGTCAAAGCGGCGCGAGGGATGGGCCGCCAGCCCGGCGTCGTTGTTGGCCTCCTTGATCAGGTTCTCGGCTCCGGCGCGCTGATTGTAAAACCACACCACCGCCGCGATCGGCTCGGCCAGATTGGTGACAAACACGCGGTAGGTGTAAGCGCTGGTGGCGAACAACTGGTATTGCTCGGCCGCGCCGGCCTTGGGCTCGTTTTCGTAACGCAGCGCCAGGAAACGGCCGGCCCGCGCCCAGCCTTGCGGTTGGTAGAGGAATTCGCATTCCGCGTCCGCGTCGGAGCGGGGGGAGGGTTTCCATTCTGCTTGCGGCAAGCGCTCGACCAGGCGCCGTGTTTTGCGCGCCACGATGACGAACTGACAAGCCGCCTTTTCATAGGCCTCCACCGCCTCCCAGCAATAAAAGCCGGAATCGGCCCGCGCCAGGATTTTCTTCACGCCGCCCGGCAAAGTCCGGAAAGCGCTCTCGAGGTGGGCGGCGATCTGTCGGCCCGTGGGCCGGTCGCCGTTGCGCAACCCGCCCATCAGGTATTCGCGCGTCTCGGCCAGGAAGGTCAGTATCGGCTGGTAGCTGCGCTTGCCCTTGTTCTTGGGGTTGTAGCTCTTGCGCCCGCCCATCTGGCGGCCGTAGAGGGTATGCACGGTGGTGTCGGTGTCCAGCGTCACCGTCTCCAACTTCACGTGGGCCGCGGCCCAGACTCGTTCCCGCAGCTGGCGCTGAATGGAAAGGATCTGCTTCGCCACGTTGAGGTGCAGCGAGGCCAGAAAGCGCCACAGCGTGGACTGCGGCGGCAGACGCGTCACTTGCAAGATGCCGGTCAGGATGGGGTCGCGAGCGATGAAGCGGAGTTGGTTGAGCCGCGCAAAGCCGACATAGAGGCCGAGCACGAGGGCCAGCACGAACTGGTAGGGGCTCATGGCTCGGGTGAGCCGTTTGGTCGTGAGGGTTTCTTCCAGCAGCGCTTGGAAACCGAGTTTTTCGAGCAGGGTGGCGACGGGCAGCAAGCCGCCGTAGGGAGTCAGATTCTTGCCACGGAAGTGATAGGGCGTGGCAGCCCCGATTTTATTGGGCCGCGGGGCCCTCGCGCCGGGGCCTTGTTTGACGGGCCTTCGGGAGCTATGCTGTTTTCGTTTGGTAACCATTTGGGTGACCTCCTTGGGGTTGACTGGCGAAGCTGAAATCTTTGCCAGCCTACCTTTTTACCCCATGTTTTCGGGGGTCCCCAAATGGTTCCTGGCGGCTCAGCCCTCACCAGGTGCACCGGCAGTGCATAATTCAGGTTTGATAGTACTTAGCAACGACACGCTGAAGAAACTCGACGTTGTCCCGGGTTTCGTTGGCATTCGATAGGTCGGTGTGTGGCCGCCATTGCTCAGAGGATGCAAGCGCGTCGAACGAAGCGAATTGGCTGCCGTAGGTTGTGTTAAAGTCGCTGATTTCGCCGCGATAGACATCCCGCATTGTCTCTACGTAGGCTTTCTTTCCAGCGGCGGCCGCTCCCAGATTTCGGAGCCGCCGCGGCCAGCCAATGCGAGCCTTCCGCCGCGCCCCACCGATGACATCGGGCCGTTCTCGGCAATCCTCTTCCGTCATTAACGGACAGTCCGTCATGGTATAGCCGAGCAGGAATGGATCATCCTTTGCCGGCGCGGCGCTTTTCTTTGCCATGCGGTCGCAATCCCATGCAAACTCATCTGAAAAAACATCCTTGAAGTTTTCGTCAGGAATCTCCGGCTTCCAATGCGGAATGTCGACAAAATGGATCGGTTGCATATAAGGCATGGAGGGTTGGGGGCTGTTACCTGAATTATGCACTGCGGCGTGGACCTGAGGAGGGCTGAGCCGCAAGGGACCATTGGGGACCCCCGAAAACATGGGGTAAAAAGGTAGGCTGGCAAAGATTCCAGCTTCGCCAGCCAACCCCAAGGAAGTCACCCACATGGTTACCAGACGAAAAGAGCATAGCTCCCAAAGGCCCGTCCAACAAGGCCCAGCCGTGACGGCCTCGCGGCCCAATAAAATCGGGGCTTCGACGCCTTACCACTTCCGCGGCAGGAAGCCGACTCCCTACGGCGGCTTGCTGCCGGTGGTCGGGAGGGCGCTGATCTGAGAGCCTGGCTATGCGCTATGCATAAAATTTTATGCACTAGCCGTAACGCACAGGAAACACGTCACTTCCGAGCGAGGTTTTGACGACGCGGATTCTGGGCGGGAAGGGAAACCGGACACGGAGAAGCCAAAAGACCAGTTGCCGAGCTACCACCTCACGACGACCGCCAACCCGCTACGAACGCAGCCACACTCGCAAAGTGAATCTGTGCATAATTCAGGTGTTAACAACCGGCAATGATGCATGGACCCCTACGGTATTGAAACCGTACTCACGGCACGTTTGGAGAAACCAGGCTTTCAGCGCCGGTGCGAACTCGGCACCCCTTAGATTTGAGATCCCCAGATGCTTCTTCCATGCCTCGCCGTTGTATTCCTGCGGAAATAAGTCGTTGTGGAGGTGATTGATCCCAAAGCTTATAAATGCATTTCCTTCGGGCGTAACAAACCACCACCGTTTGTCTTTCTCCACCCGGAAGAAGCCTGTCGCTTTGAACTTCTTGCCCGTCCAACCGCCGAATCGATCGAGTTGCTTAGCAGCCCCCGCGTCCGCGGCACTCAAACTGCCCGTAGCTCCGCCAAAAAGAGCAGTCGCCATCGCTGCTTGGATCAATTCACGTCGTTTCATTGCCTTCGTCCCCGAAAATATGTGTCTCCGAGATCTGCGTTCTCGAGGGTCAAGAACGAGCTCGCTGAGTGATATCGATATTCAGGGCCGATTCGGGTGTCGAGTAAGACCGCATCGGCGTGAGTAGATTATCAAATACGAGTGCAGCGCGTACTCGGGAATGAACCTGCAAAGTTCAGGCGGTGGATGGAGACATAAGAACCTGCCCTCCGCACCTCCAGAAAGCCGAAAGGTGTTGGACCTAACAGCCGTGGGCCTGACCGCCGAATGATACAGTGAGTCCTCTGATGCCACCCAACTGCCACGTTTCGCCAGACAAAACCGCAGCCGCCAAAGCAGCGGCGGACCATATTCTGCGCTCGCTCACAACTGCTCTTGGGGAGCGTCCCTTGGCGACGATCGCTGTCTCGGGCGGATCGACGCCGAAGTTGATGTTTGAAGCGATGGCGGCGGCTGAGTTCGACTGGTCGCGAGTTCACGTCTTCTGGGTGGACGAGCGCTGCGTCCCGCCGGATCACGCCGACAGCAACTTCGGTATGACGACGCGAGGATGGCTCGACAGCGTCGATTTGGATCTCGACCAGGTGCACCGCATCGAAGGCGAGTGGCAAGCCCAGCAAGCCGCCGGCGACTACGTGGCCGATATTCGCCGCTTTTTCAAACTTGAGGAGGACGCCCTGCCGCGCTTTGATGTTGTCCACCTCGGGATGGGCCCCGACTCCCATACAGCCAGCCGCTTCCCGGGAGAAGATTTGATTGACGATCGCCGGGGGATAGCTTCTTCGGTCTACGCGGCCTCCAAGAAAAGCTATCGCGTCACGCTGCTACCAGGAGTCCTATTGAACGCGGCCGAAACGGTATTCCTCGTAGCGGGTTCCGACAAAGCAGAGCCGTTGCGAGAGGTTTTTCAAGAGCCCCTGGACGCCTCACTGCGGCCGGTGCAGTTGTTCGCGCGGCAGAGCCGGAATGTCCACTTGTTTCTCGATAGTGAAGCGGCCGAGCTGCTGCGCTGAGTGCTCGGCTGCGTTAAACGACCGGCTGCGCTGAACACTCGGCAGCAATAGACGCCCCGCAACAAAGGCCTACAGCCAGCCCTTTTCGGTAAAATAGCGCGCAGCCCCGGGGTGCAAGGGGATGCCGGTCTTCTCTATCAATCCCCCCTGCTCGGGGACGAAGTCCAGCCAGGCCTTGTGCGCTCGCCCCATCTCCTCTTTGTTCTCGCAGACGGTCTTGGTGACGAGATAGGCGAGGTCGTCGGGAAAGTCCTTGTGGCAGATCAGGACCGTCCCCATATCGACTGCCTTGGTGGGGCCCGTCTGGCCTTTGAAATACTGGGGCAGCGGGATCGCGTTCACTCCCGGGCCCTTGAGCTGGTCGAGGACCGAATCGGGCAGGTCGACGAATCGGATGTCCACGGTCGTGGTGATCTCAGTGATCGTGGGGTGGCCTCGAATAGCGGTTTCAAAGTAAAGATCCGCACGCCCATCCCGCAAAATGGCCGCAATTTGATTGGCGGAAACCTGCGTGACCTCGCCGCCGCCCGAAACAATCTTTTCACGGCTGGTGCCGAATGCCGCGAGCACCATGTCGGCAAAGACGGGCACGACGCTGCCGGCCGGCTTCATGACAACGCGAATCGGTTGGTCGTCGCTCAGCGCTTTTTCAAGTGTGTCGTTACCCGTCCGGGCGATGTATTCCTCGCGCAGCAGGGCGGTGACCCAAACCGAGTTCAGTCCGCCGACGAGAGCTCGGATGTTTTCATGTTTTTTCTTGTAAGCTTTGGGGTCTCCGTTGGCGGCCCACACGGCGGTGGCGGCCTGTGCCAGCGCAACGGACGCTTCCCCGCGGTCGACGAGGATGGGATTGCCGATTGCCCCACCGCGGGCAATGACCTCGGCTCCTGTTCCTTCGGGCAGATCTTTCTGGAGTAAGTTGGCGAGGGTGGCCGCGAAAACGTACCAAGATGTTCCCGGTCGCATCGCTCCGATCGTGACGCTGGAACTTGACGAGTTGCTGCTATCGCCGGCGTCGCCACATGAAACCGCCGCAAACAGTGCCAGGAGGACGGCGAGGGCCGCGACGGACCGGCTAAGCCGAGGTTGAAGAGTTCTCATTCGATTGTCGTTGTTGCCGATCTGGGGTCGCCGCTCTGGGGTCGCCGCTCTGGCTCAAAGGCTTTGATGATAGCGCTATTGTCTGCTTCGCCGAGACCAGCGGCCTCGACTTCTTCTAGCAGACTGCGGTGCAATTGCGAGAGAGGGAGCCGCGCTCCCGAGCGCCCTCCAGAGGCGAGAATCAACCGGACGTCCTTTAAGTGTTGCGAGAGTCGCGCCTGGGCCGAGAAGTCTTGGTCAATCATCTTGCGGCCTTTCGTATCCATGACCGTGGAGTAGGCCGCGCCTGCCTGCAGGACCTCCAGCGCCTGAGCTGCATCGATTCCACTCGCTTCCGCGAAAGACAAGCCCTCGGCCAGCACAGCGCGATTCAGGCCTAGCACGAGGTTGAAAACCAGCTTCATTCTCGCGCCGCTGCCGCATGGACCCACGTGGAATGCTCGCTTGGCGAACGACGAAAACAGTGCCTGGCAGGCTTCGAAGGTTTCCGCCTCGCCGCCGACGAGAACCAGCGCCTCGGCCGTACGGACCTGCTGACTGGATCCCCCAACCGTGGCGTCGAGGTATTCAACACCGCGCTCGGCAAGCCGGGGACCGAAGGCGCTGATCTGGTCGGGAGCGCCCGTGGTGGTGTCGATGATGATCGATTCCGGGATGATCGATTCCGGCGCGAGGCCATTTTCGATTTCGCTGAGCAACTTGTCAACGGTATCGGAGGTTGGAAGGCTGAGGAAGATTCGGCGGCATCGCTGCGCAATGTCAGTGGAGGAGTCTGCGGCCTCGCCCCCCAACCGTTCGAGATTGGCACGGCGCTCGGGATCTATGTCGAATCCCAGGAGACTGTGCCCCGATGCCAGCAGGCGCTCGGCCAACGCGGAGCCGAGGAGTCCTAGACCGATGAGACCGATTGCTCGTGAAGCGCCGATTGTTCGTGAAGCCATGATGATACTGAGAGATCCGAAAACTGAGATTCGCCCCAGCCAGTAGGAGGAATCACATGATAGCACCGTGGTTTTGAGTAAAGCTGCGCTGAACCGCTACGCCTGTCCCTGTCCGATCGCATTCAGTTCTTGGCTGGGAATCCACTTGGCTGGGTAACGGCGGGTTTGACCCGGCTCACGGTTTTCGGTCATGCTTTTCTGATATGGGCAGTCCGAACGTCCTCGACAGAATCCGCGAATTTCTCGACGAAAATCGCGTCGAGTATCGACAGCTTCATCATGAACCGACCATTACCTCCGAAGACTCGGCTCGCGTTCGGGGAGAGGACATACGTATCGGCGGGAAAGCACTGCTACTCAAGGTCGGAGGGAGATTTCGTCTTTTCGTCCTCAGCGCTGCCTTGCGGGTCGATTCGCAGGCGATTCGCACCCATTTCGGAGTCCGTAAGACACGGTTTGCCAACGCCGACGAATTGAAAGAACTGACCGGACTCGTGCCCGGTTCCGTTCCTCCATTCGGTGAACCGATTCTTCCCTTCGATCTCTACGTTGATGAATCAATCGTCGCGAACGACCGCATCGCCTTCAATGCCGGATCATTGACGGACTCTGTATTTATGACGGTCGCCGACTACACTCGAGTCGCCAGCGCGACCGTTTTCCGATTCTCGCAGCAGCTGATTCGTGACGCTGGATCCCAGCCCGATTGACGAAACGGAGCCGTGTCCAACAAGGCTTAGAGTCAACACCTGAGAACAAACCTACCCGAAGGTCCCAGTGTCGAAAGTACCGACGGGCCATGGGAAATGGAGTTATACCCGATTGTCCAAATCGAATTCCTTGCGTAGGATTGTTCGTAGACCGAGCGGCCGTAGCACCCAACCCAACGACAACAATGACGGACACAACAGACCGGCTAAAAAGAAGCGAACTCACCCTTACACTGATTGAGCGTCGCTCCGAGCGAGGCATCGATAGCACGGTTGCTTCCTGCGTCTCCTGGTATATCGTCGACCGTGAGTTGCAGGAACTCGAGCGCGAAATCCGTGAAAACCCGGGTGCGCTCAAGGCGGCCCTGGCTCAGCCCCCAACGTGATCCGAGCCTGCGCGGCTTCACCGCCAAGCTCGCCGAACAAGACTACTCTACCCATCAGCACCCCCTTCCGACGGCAACTCGGGTTCGACCGTACGGTTTCCTTCCCTGTACAGTTGTGCGAACTCAGCGCGCCGGATAAAGTATGAATCTGGTTATCCACTTTACTCTAGTTGGTGGGCTGGGGCTTGGTGATAATGTCTCGATAGGTCAAGGCCTTACGGAGAACCAACTGTTCGACGAGTCGGTGGAAGATCTTGCCTACGTGGCGGGACTTTCGACGGTTGAAGCGAAAGGTGAATTCATCGAGGTAGCCTTGCAGATGCACTTTACTCACCTTCCCTTGGTGCGTCGCTACCAACCAGCGCTTGAGCAGCGAGGCAACCAGGTGGACATGCGCGAATTCCTCGGCGGCTATCTGCGAGTCTCCCGCTGTGTGGGTGACCCGATAGCGATAGCCGGCTTTCTTCAAGCCCCGGTAACCCCTCCAGCCGTCGCTATGGACCAGACTGCCTGACGCCACACAGTCGGTCACAAAACCCACCAGACTCGGTCCCGATGCGTCGGGGACATGACGCAGACGAATTCGCCCCATTTTGCGGCCCTGCAGTTCCACCGCAACCACAACCAAGGCTTTGCCCACCAGCTCTCGCCCGCGAACGTGCTTCTCCTTGCCGCCCAAGTAAGTCTCGTCGACTTCGACACTTCCGTCCAGCCGTTCCCGACCCAGCCGAACCATCCGCCTGCCGCAACTTCTGCAACATCAGCCAGGCGGTCTGATAGCTGCCCAGACCGAGTTCACGCTGCAAACCCTTGGCGCTCAGCCCTGTTTTCTGAGTGCAGGCCAGCCACATGGCCAGAAACCAACTCCGCAGCGGCACCCGCGAGTTGTGCAGGATGGTTCCCGCCGTGGGAGAGGTCTGGCGTCGGCACCCGCTACAGAACATCGTGCCTCGTCGGGTCGTCCAACCCTTCGTGGCCGAGCAGTTCGGACAAACGAACCCCGCTGGCCAGCGGACACCGAGCAGATACTCGCAGCAAGCTTGCTCGCTGGCAAACCGTTCAGTGAACTCCACCAGATGTTTTGGAAAATCGTCGCTCAACAGACTCGGTCTTCGCCGCCAACAGCGCGAGTCCAAGGATAGCTTGATTCATCACTAGAGTAAAGTGGATAACCAGAAAGTATGAATATTGGGGTTGCTTTGGATCATCTCTCTCCTGCTGATGGGGAGCTTTGGACTCGGTGCGCAACAAACGCCCGAGCCGAATAACTTTATCGGCAGTCAGGCGTGTCAGGCCTGCCACCCTAACCTATGGCACGGGTTCAACCGAAATCCGCACTTCAAGTCGGTCGCGCTCGAAAATTCTCCTCCTGAAAAAACCGGCTGCGAAGGCTGTCACGGGCCGGGTGACCTCCACGTTAAGGGAATGGGAGACAAGTCGAAGATCACTCGCTTTCCATTCCTGGAACCGAGCGAAGTCATCACCCGCTGCCTGAGCTGCCACAGCAAAGACATCGGCAAAACGGAGATCCGCCGCTCGTCTCATTCCACTGGAGAGGTGAGCTGCATCAGTTGCCACTCGGTTCACCACTCGCCGGAGCGCACCAGCCTGCTGGCGGCTCAGCAACGCGAAGTCTGCTACGAGTGCCATCTTGACGTTCGTGCACGCTTCGAGCTGCCCTTCAAGCATCGCGTGAATGAAGGGGCGATCGACTGCACGGACTGCCATAACCCGCACGGCGCACCGACGTCGACGTGGGCGACCGCGCAGTCGCCGCGAATGGTGTCTCATGCATTTGGCAACGACATCGCTTGCGTCAAATGCCACACCGATAAGCGCGGACCGTTTTTGCATGAGCACCCGCCCGTGCGAGTCGAGGGATGCCAGTCTTGCCACAACCCGCATGGCAGTACAAACGCGCGACTACTGAACCGTCCGGCGGTATTTACGATGTGCCTGGAATGCCACAACAGAGTGGCGGGTTTCGGACCCAGAGAAACAGGTATTCCGAGGCCAAATACGTCCTTCCACAACATTGCTGAACCGCGCTTCCAGAACTGCGTCACCTGCCACTCGCGCATCCACGGCTCGAACGTGGACGCGCTTTTCAGACGATGAGGATCCCTCGCTGCATCTCGACGTGGTTGGCCGTGCTAGGCCTGCCCGCCATCGTCTTCGCCCAGCCGGTGGTCGCGCTGACCCCGGACCGCAACGACGAGATCGAGAAAGCTGGAGCCTACACGGTTTCCAATTCGTTCGAAGTCGGCTACCGCTTGAGCGACGTCAGCGGCAATCGCGATGTCTACCGCAGCAGCGTCAACTACGGCAACGGGTTTCGGCTCCTCGAAGGCCAGCTACGCATCAATAGCGAGGACGGCAAAGGCAAATACTTCGACGAGTTTTCATTCCAAACGCTGGGGACCGGACAGGACCCTTACCAGTCCAGCTCTTTGCGCGTCGAAAAGAACGCGCTCTACCGCTACGACATGCGTTTTCGCATCGTGAACTATTTCAATCGCTTGCCGTCAATCTGGAACGGCGAACACGGTGTCAACTCGGAGCGCATTTTCCAGAACCACGACTTGACGCTGTTTCCGGGCCGGCGGGTCGAACTATTTCTGGGTTATGCCCGCAACAATCACAACGGCCCAGGGTTTTCTTCCGCAGCGGTGGGAACAAGCGTCGGTGCGTTGAACAAAGAGAACTTCATTCGCTTCTCGAACAATCTGCGCCAAGTGAACAACCAGTACCGAGCCGGGGCCAACGTGCGTGTGGCTGGTTTGGCGATCACGTTTCTGCAGGCTCTTGACAACTACAAAGAAGACACTGAGTATGGCGATGCATCGCAACTACCGGGCGTTCTGACAAACGTTCAGGAGGTATCGGGGTTCCGCAGGGATGAGCCCATTCATGGCAACACGCCGGTGACCAGCATCAACATCCGTACCGAAAAAGAACACCTCGTCGGCTTTCACGGACGCTACGTCTATGCCGGCGGAAAGAGGAACTTTGCGCTGAACGAAGTCCTGACCGGAGTCAACTCGTCCCAAGGGCTCTCGACGCTGCGCCAAACCCTGGTATTCGGTCAGGCCGACCGCCACCAGGGGTCGGGCGATTTCACCGTCACGTTTATGCCGTCGGAGAGGTGGACGATCACCAATACGACCGCTATCAATAATACGCGCATCCTCGGCGAAGCTTCGTTTCTCGAGACCAGTCTCTTCAGAAATGAATTCATACAATTCGAAGAGTTGGGCGTTCGCCACATTTCGAACGCGACCGAAGCCAACTTCCGCCCGGTTGCCCAACTCGGCCTCTACGGGGTATACCGTTTCTCTACCCGGCGCGTCCGCGCTCGCGAGGCATTTCGGTTTCCGAATTTTGACTTCTCGTCACCCCTTTTCGGACAAGATAACGAGATCAACTCCGGCGGCGGCGGCTTTCGCTGGCAGCCGGTGCGCCGATTGCGCGTATCGTTTGACGCTGAAGTGGGAAGCGCCGACCGTCCCTTCACTCCGATCAGCGAGCGTGAGTTTCACACCGAACGCGCCAGGGTCAAGTGGCGCAAAGAAGAGTTTGTCGCGGGCTTCCAGTTCAAGAACGCAGTCAATGACAACGGCGCGTCACTGATCAATCACAGCTCGACCAGCCGCAGCGTTGGAGCCAACGCCTCCTGGAGTGAGCCCAGCGGCCGCTTCATGCTCGACTCCAGCTACACCAAGCTGGACATGAACACCCGCTCGGGTATCTTCAATTTTCTGGATGCAATAGAACCCGAGGCCGTGCGCAACAGTTTCTACACCAGCAATCTGCACGTTTTCTATGCGGGAGCACGCATCGAGGCACACGCCAAGTTACTGCTTTATCTGGGATACACAATTTCGAAGGACACCGGCGACAGCGGCGAGGCCCCGTCATTCACATCCGGTGTCTCGCCCGCCTATCCGAATTTCAGCTTCGACGGCGATTTGCGCAACAGCTTCCCGCTCAGCTATCAGTCTCCGCTGGCCAGGGTTTCAGTGGCACTCAGCGAGAACTTGTCCTGGAATCTGGGCTGGCAGTTTTACAACTACAGCGAGCAGTTCATCGGGCAGCAGAACTACCATGCCCACGTCGGCTACTCAAGCTTCCGCTGGACATTCTAGCCGGCTTTTCGCGCGCCTGACAGGCTCCAATCAACTGGGCCGGGCCGCGTGGGCTCCCGCTCCGACGTTGCGCCAGCTTGCTCGAGCAGCTTCGGCATCTTCGGCAGAACATCGGGGCCCGCTGCTTCAAGCGCGTCCGCACCCTCGGGGGTGATCTCTTGGTTGCCGTTGTCTCCGGAGATAATCTGACCCTTTCCTCGCAGGTACCAGAGACTGAAGGTCAGGTGTTCGCTGGGGCATCCCAGCAGAACCTCTAGATCCCTGAGCCTGACTCCGGGCTTCTCCGGCTCTCGTTTCCGCTTCATGTAGAGCGCCGACAGAACGGCCCACCGCTTCTTGGTCTCATCTTCGAATCCCCCAGTTTCGTCCGATTTGTCGAAGATCTTCCAGCGCAATGCCGCGGCGGCCTTGTGTTTTACGTCATAGGCTGCTCGGCTCTCGGGATCGCTCAGAGTACGATAGGCCTGCAGCACAATCCGGAATCTCGCGTCATTGCCCGTGTCGGTGTTGTCAGGATGGTAGCGCTGCGCGAGCATGCGGTAGATGCGCTGAATCGTGTCGAGATCCGCTTGGGGGCTCACTTGCAGGACTTCGTAGTAGTCGGGCAAGGAGCTGTCCGCCGCTTCTGGGTAGCCGTTGGCGGGTGGCTGCTTGGAATTGGGCTGATCTTCAAAGGCCAGCCCCGAACGGAAAACGCCCTCATCAAAATGGCGGCAGTAGGCGACCCGAGCTTTTTTGTCGCTCACTCGAACCAAGTTGCCGGGGAACCCAAGATTCTTGACGGTAACCACTTCGCCGACATTCAGAGCGGACCCAGTCTGCAGCCCGCAGCCGTAGTCGCTGAAATCGATGAGGGTCGCGGGAACCGCTAGAACCTTCCCGTCGCCTTGGGCGACCTCGAGCTGAAGCCCCACAGGGCGCTTTGGAGTCTGGCGCGGGTGGCGGCGTTCCTGTTTTCCTGACATGACTCCTCCGTTAGAGGTACCACAACTTCCGAAGGGGCTGAAGCCCTCGTCTAATCTAATGATTACAGCGAACTATGAGGAGCGTCTATAGCCTGAAAGTCCCCAATCTAAAGAAAATTAATAGTACAAAAGTTCCGCCTCCGTTGACCTCAGAGCGATGAAAACCAACCGAGTAAAACCAACGATTGGTTGCCAATAGGCGAGCTAACAAGAACCAGAGCGAGCGGATCCCGAGACATCATCAACGAGACGAAGCGTCGTTTCGCTACCAATCGTTCCGCTACCAGTCGTTTCGCTGCGAGTCGTCACGAACGACACAGGGGCGGGAGAGCCCGCTCTCAGGCGCATCGCACTAGAGGGCCTTGGGGGGTTTCGTGTCATTCTTGACGGCTTTCTTGTCCTTTGCGACTACAACATGCGTTAATGTCGACCCTAGGCGCCCTTGTGGAGGCTTCGAAGAAATCCGTAAGTTCTTTTATTTCAGCGAATCGGCAATCTCGACTGCAGCATTTGGCAGATATTGTCATGAAAAAGCTTTTTTTGCCCCTTCAGGAGCCAACTCACCTTTTTGATTCCGCTTGTGAACGGGCGTTTGAAACGGGGCCGTAAATGATCGCTTGTCGGTTGTTCATCTCACCGCTCTCAGGATAGCGGCACATTCGCGTATGTCAAGTCCCGAGCAGGCACATTTGTTGATAACAGTGGGATTGTTCTCTTATGAATCCGTGACTCAAAGTGGGGCTGGTGGGATTCTTGGGGAGATAGGGGGCCGGGCGGGGTGGCTGATTGCGTTGCTGCACGTATCCAACGAGTCTTGATGTATTACAATTGAAGCATATGCGTAGTGCGATCACAGTGTGTTTGCCGGACGAATTGGATGAGTGGCTCACCGCTGCAGCTAAACGCTCCGGTCTGCCGCGAGGACAGATTATTCGAGAGCGATTGGAGCAGGCACGCAAGGAGGAACGCCGACCCTTCCTGCGGTTGGCCGGCATTATGTCCGGCCCGAGAGATCTTTCGAATCGCAAGGGTTTCTCCCGCAAATGAGGGCAATAGCGGATACCGGTTTCCTTGTGGCATTCGCGAACCGCACGGACGAGCACCATCGCTGGGCGGTCGGAATCGCGGAGCTAGTTACAGAGCCGTTGTTGACATGCGAGGCGGTTCTCGCCGAAACGGCGTTTCACCTTGGAAATACCGCGTTGACGCTTGCCTTCGTAAGCGACGGCTTGGTCACACTTGCTCTGGAGGTTCACGGTCAGATTCCGCGCCTAGTGGAACTCGCGAATCGATACAAAGACCGGAAACCCGATTTGGCTGACCTCTGCGTGATCCGCCTAAGTGAACTCTTCCCGAATCACGCAGTGATCACTACCGATGTAAGAGATTTTTCGATTGATGGGTATCCGGTTGACTCAGGTAGCCCCAATATCTTGTGGTTTGGGGATTTTCTTGGGTTCTGTAACCGGGTGAACAATCATCTTGTAAGTCGCGGGATCCACGGCTACCGCCTGCTGGACGAGCCGATAGAAGAGTTTGCCGCGGCTTTTGGATTTGCGGCGGTTGAAACGGAAGGTGAACTCGTCCAGGTAGTAGTCCAGATGTTTGTGGCTCACGGCGCCCTGATGGGTGCCCAGCAGCCAGCGCTTGAGCAGTGACATCACGCGGTGGACGCGGGGCATCAATTCCGACGCGGACTGCTCCTGCCTGCTGACAACTGTGACCTGATGGACGTAGCCTTCCTTTTTCAACCCGGAGTAACCGGGCCAGCCGTCGGTATGCACCACGCTGCCCGGCTCGATGCACTCCTCCACGAAAGGCAACAGGCTCTCGCCCGAGGCATCCTCGATTCTCTTCATGCGAATCCGGCCGATACCCCGCCCATCCTCTTGAGCGGCCACTGCGATCAATGCTTTGTTTTGCAGGTTTCGGCCCCGCAGGCCCTCTTCGAGCCCGCCCCAGTAGCTTTCATCGACTTCCACCGTCCCGGCCAGCAAATCCCGTCCCGGCCGCACCATCGCGCGCCGCATTTTGTGCAGCCAGGTCCAAGCCGTTTCGTACCTGTTGAGCCCCAACACTCTTTGAAGTCCCAAAGCGCTGGCTCCGGTTTTTTGGGTGGTGACCCACCACATCGCACGAAACCACAACGGCAAAGGGCTGCGCGTGTCCTGAAAGATGGTCCCGGCGGTCACCGAGGTTTGGCGCCCACACGCAGCGCACTGCAGCAGCACTTTTCGCAAAGGCCACGACTTTCCACAACCGCAATCCGGACAGCGGAAACCGTCCGGCCAGCGCAGCCGGAACAGATACTCCCGGCAGGCCTCCTCACTGCTAAACGGGACTCGAATTCTGTCAGGTTCTGAGGGTAATCTTCCATCTGCCGGCATACTACATCTTGGGGCTACCTGAGTCAACCGAATACCCATCTTTCGATTTATCGACGCAGTAGACGCGAAGTAATACCATTGATTCACCCACCTGCCGCCTAGATGTGGATGAACTCTCGGGTGGAGTCGCGTTGAACTCGTTTTGCCTCGGCTCAGGTTCCTAGAGGCGACGGAGTTTGCATGCCGCATCGCCGCACAGTCTCCCTAATTTCGCTGCGGGAAGGGTCGCCGATTCGATTGGATACATGATTACGGACAGCCAAGACTCGGAAAAAGTGCGGGCAAGATGCAACCTTTGGCTGCTCGGCCGTCAGGCGGTGGGTTGAAACGGCCCGCATCGTCGGCCTACGGACACGTCGCTCTCAGGCGTCGCGTTTTCACTAGGGCCTCCACACGTCTATTCTGCGCCCAACAAAACGACAGTAACCCGTGCTGGTCAGCTTAGCAATGTTTCTGTCCTGGGATAATCGTGAGTGGAGTTGTCTCGTGGGTTCGGACGGCGGTCGCGGTTCTTAGGGAGAAGGGGGACAGGTAGTCAAGCCAGATCTCACGTCAGGCAGCGGTGGATTAGGTCAGCAAGCGCAGCGCTTTTTCCCGTTGCGAAGCTCTCCACCGAGGCCGCCATCATCTGTCTCGCGGTGACGGCGCCCCAGTCGATTGCAAAGCCGGCCCCGAGACCCAATTGCCGTATGAATTCCCGCTGAGCGCGGCCGTTACCGTCCCGGAACGGATGGCGTTGATCTCGCTCATGTAGGGACCGGCCCGCCCCGCGAAAGTCCGGCGATCGCATCCAGTGAGGTAATCCTCGCGCGGTAGTTCTTGCAGCACGCCGTCCAGGGCCTTCCCGACGAAGGCAGCGGCGCCGAAAAACTGGCCGCCCTTGGAAATGTTGACCGTGCGATACTCACCAGCCCACGGGTAGATGTCCTGAAAGATGTGCCGGTGTACGCCCCTTAGGTGGGCGGCATCGAACTGTCCGTGCAACGCAGAGGCATCAAGTTCGACGAGCCGGGCAACGGTCACGCTGGCTTCGAGTGCGGCGAGCCGCTCCGGATTCCGAATGCCGGGGATATTCCGAAGGACTTCAATCCCCGGATAAATGTATGGGGCCGAGGTCCCAGGCATTCAGCGCTCGAATCTCCGCGGTCATCTCCTGGGCCGTCAATTCGCCGGACACGTATCGGTCGAAAACCGCCTCGGCCGCGCCACCCGGCTCCAGTCCTTCCAAGCGCACCGAAGCCACCGCCCGCGCGACGCGAGCCCGCCGCTCGGTACGTTCCCGGTTCGGGATTGACTGCGGAATACTCGCCATTGTTGTCGCCCTGCTTCTATCTTACCGCCGAAGATCAAGCTCGCGGCCGCGCCGTCGAAGCGCTGCGGGTGTAGAAGCCGAAACGGCCCGCCTTATCGGCTTACGGGCAGGTCGGCGACGCGCAAGTGTCGTAAACGGTGCTTAGCACCTCGCGCTCCTGAAAATCGATGTACGCCCGCTTGCCGGCTTGCTCCAGCGGATCGATGACAATGCGGCCCGCTTTCGTGCCGATCGTGCCGACGGCCAGGGCTCCGAGTGGTACGGTTCGATTAGGATCACGGGTCCGAGGGACGTTCGCTGTCAATCTCCCCGGCACGGTGAAGGTTCCCAGTGTCGGGTCTACCGTGCAAATGAATCCTCCCACTTGATTCTCGCCCAGACTGACACCCGAAATCGTGATTGCCGTTTCCGCCGGTTCCAGGCCGCCCGCATCCCACTCGACAGTCAGGTCTTGGCCAATCACGGTCTTACGGCCGAAGTTTGGTTGGTTTGTCCAAGCCTGAGACAAAGCGGGCATTCCGGCGTTCACGCCGCCAAGCTGGTTCGGCGGGGGCGTACCGCCAAAACGGAACCCGATCTTGAAGCGGAACTCAAATGCGGGAAGATGGGTATCCGGTTGACTCAGGTAGCCCCAATATCTTGTGGTTTGGGGATTTTCTTGGGTTCTGTAACCGGGTGAACAATCATCTTGTAAGTCGCCGGATCCACGGCTACCGCCTGCTGGACGAGCCGATAGAAGAGTTTGCCGCGGCTTTTGGATTTGCGGCGGTTGAAACGGAAGGTGAACTCGTCCAGGTAGTAGTCCAGATGTTTGTGGCTCACGGCGCCCTGATGGGTGCCCAGTAGCCAGCGCTTGAGCAGTGACATCACGCGGTGGACGCGGGGCATCAATTCCGACTTGGACTGCTCCTGCCTGCTGACAACTGTGACCTGATGGACGTAGCCTTCCTTTTTCAACCCGGAGTAACCGGGCCAGCCGTCGGTATGCACCACGCTGCCCGGCTCGATGCACTCTTCCACGAAAGGCAACAGGCTCTCGCCCGAGGCATCCTCGATTCTCTTCATGCGAATCCGGTCGATACCCCGCCCATCCTCTTGAACGGCCACTGCGATCAATGCTTTGTTTTTCAGGTTTCGGCCCCGCAGGCCCTCTTCGAGCCCGCCCCAGTAGCTTTCATCGACTTCCACTGTCCCGGCCAGCAAATCCCGTCCCGGCCGCACCATCGCGCGCCGCATTTTGTGCAGCCAGGTCCAAGCCGTTTCGTACCTGTTGAGCCCCAACACTCTTTGCAGTCCCAAAGCGCTGGCTCCGGTTTTTTTGGGTGGTGACCCACCACATCGCACGAAACCACAACGGCAAAGGGCTGCGCGTGTCCTGAAAGATGGTCCCGGCGGTCACCGAGGTTTGGCGCCCACACGCAGCGCACTGCAGCAGCACTTTTCGCAAAGGCCACGACTTTCCACAACCGCAACCCGGACAGCGGAAACCGTCCGGCCAGCGCAGCCGGAACAGATACTCCCGGCAGGCCTCCTCACTGCTAAAACGGGCCTCGAACTCTGTCAGGTTCTGAGGGTAATCTTCCATCTGCCGGCATACTACATCTTGGGGCTACCTGAGTCAACCGGATACCCATCTGCGGGAATATTAGCTTGCTGCCCGCCGGTGTGCTGCAGGATGTAATCGTCATCAAAGACGAAAAACGGATCGTCTTCCAGGTTGAGCTGCATCGACCAGGTGGCCACGCCCGGATCCGACTTGTCGAGAATGACGGTGTCGCTCGGGTTGAGCCGGGCCAGGCGGAATCCGCCAGTGTTGAGCGCGACCGGCGGGGGCCGGCGAAACACATCGTCCTGATCCATGCCGGCTCCGTTGAAGGCGGTGCAGGTTCCCATCGAAGGGTAGTGGACACCCAGGTTCACATTCGTGAAGTTGTAGCTTCCGGCCTCGACGCGGGCCTGCTCCACGCGGACCTGCGTCCGGCCACCATCCAAGGTGGGAATCGTCACGTGCGCCTGCAACAATTGCACGTCGAAGATCTCACGCGGCCAAGCCCCGGAGCCTTCCAGATAGGGGTTCAGCGGGTCCTCGCAGGCCCCGCCATTGGAGGAGACCGGTAGGCCCACGAAGTTGCTCGGGGGGCACTGGTTCACAACGATGTCGAGGGGCACGAAGCAGCCCGGCGGCGTGCCGGCGTCCGGCTCGATATTCCACTGATCGAGCGCCGGGAAGTCGGGATTCGGGCCGCCATAGAAAATTCGCCTCGCCGGGACACCGCCGACGCGCACTTCCACGTTGCTGGACTCGGCGAAGTTCTCCACCGGAGACGCGTCTCGGTCGCTACGGCTGGAAGACGTTCCCAACCCCGTGCCCCAGGCCGAAATGTCGCCGCTCTCAAAACCGTCGGCAAAGATCGGGATCGTCGGGACACGCTGCTCGTCGAATTTCTGGAAAACCCCCAGGCCCGATCCGTTGCCGTCCAGCGTGAACAAGCGCGGTTTTTTCTCGACAATCACCGCCGGGAACGGCGCGCTTTCCTGATCGCCGATGCAAAGCTGAACCTCGACCTCGCCCAACGGCGCGTCCTTTGGAATGATGCCGTTGTACTGGTTTCCGTCCGAAAAGACATCGAGCGCCTCGACGGTCACCTGCCCCTGGGTGATCTTGATGGTAATCGGACCGCTTTGGCCCAGCGGCAGCGAATCGGCGAAAAACGTTTCGGCTGGCGCGCCGGCCAGGAATACCGAGAAGAAGCCGTTGCGGACCAAGTCTCCTTCGATGAAACTGATGTCGGTAATGCTGCAAATCGAGGGGCCGCAGACGGCTTCTCCCGTGAACAGATTGACTGTTGGGCAGGCGCCCGTCAGCTCCACCTGTTCGCCCGGTAGCAGCCCACTGATCTCCAGGTATCGCGGGATCGGGGCGTCGGCCGATGCCATGTTGACGTCGCTGGTTGGCGCGGGGGCAACGGTGAATTCGAGATCGTCGAGGTCATCCGGGCCGAGGATCTCGTAGTCAAACTTCAAACTGTCTTCCCGGCCACGATCGGCTGAACCCATCTCCACAAGAAGCCTGTCGATCGAAAAATCAGCATTCGTGATCGGCCGTCCGCTCACATCGACCTGACCACCGGTCCCGTCCGGGTTAGGATTGAAAACCTGTCGCAGGCCTGTCTCGGTGTCCGTGACGGTCAGGGTGTATTCCACGTTGGTCGTCGCGGCGGCAAAAATCCAAAAGCGGTCATTGATCGACGTGCCATCCAAGACCTTGATACAAAGATCGAAATTGGCCTCGTCGCTGGAGTCGAACAACGAAAAAGTCCCGCACGAGCGCGCGCCCGTCGCCGGGTCGGGTCCGCTGCAGGGCCCAGGCACGGCAGCCGGCGCAGGCCGGCACACGCGGTTCAGATCCAGAGTCCCTAGCGCAAACTGTAGGCGATCGGTAGATGCCGAGAGCGTTGGTTGGTAAGGGCTAAACAAGTTTGGGGGCGAAATGCTTCGAGGCGAGGCGAGCAGATTCCGAATCTCCAACGGGATCGTGGAAGGCAGGCAGCCGTTTGGATTGTCGGCGCTAAAATCCATACAGCGGGGGTAGTTGCCGTTCGCCGCGAACGGAACCGGAAATTGCACATCGTCAAAAAACAGAATCGTATCGTCGCCGCTCCCCTGTAGGCGCGGTGCGAGGCCCAGCCGCTTGCCGGTTTCGGTCAACTGGCCGTTGCTCATCGCCAGCCGTCCGTACTGCGGCCGAGGGAAACGCGCGTCCACCGAAGAACCCAGCGTGGATTCAACGCCGGCGGGGTCCTCGTCGCCGCCGAAGGCGAGCACCACGTCGGTAACGTCTTCCCCTTCCCCGAAATCGATACGGTTGCCGATGTTGGCGTTCAAGCTGACCATCAGATCAACCATCACGTGTGTAGGGAACTCCCGCTCGGCGCCCGGCGGGGTGCGGCCATCGTTGGTACACGAAAGCTGAATCTCGCCGATCCGATTGGTCAGCCCGAACGGGTGTCGCGAAATCTCGTCAATCGTCGCTTGGCACGTGATCGTGCCGAAGCAGCGCGGGAATTGGCCTTGCAGACAATCCGCAAGAGGAAGCAAGACACAAACCGCCCCGAAAATCGTGTGCCGTAAGATTCTGTGCATCGTTTTCTCCTTTCCGCGAGTCATTCGCCGTCGCTCAGTCCGCCTGGGGCCGAGTCACCGGTCGCCCATAGCAGGCCGCATATTGAGCGGGGTTTCGGCGCCTCAAGGGACTATTTTACCGGGAAAACGTCGGGACGGGCTGCGACTCGTGGGGTGACGATCCAGCACCCGCCCAACCGCCCAAAACTTTTTTGGCCCCTATCGGCCGGTTTTTACGCCATATATCTTGGGGATAGGTCTACCATTGATCACCACCGATCGCGCAAGGCAATAGAGTTCGTGGCGTCGGCCGGTGAATGAGGCTACACTTTGAACGATGTTCCTGTTATCGAACATTCCCGTTGTAGAACATTCCTGTTGTCGAACATTGGAGTTCTCATGATGAATTACAATTTCCGCCCGGCAGCAATCGCGCTACTAGCAGCAGTCGCGACGATCGGGTCGGCTTCGGCCCAGAGCGCGGAAGCGCCCGATTTCCGCAGAGGCGTTTATCGAGGGCACTCGGTCACCTACCAAGTGATTGATGGGCTCGCGATCTGGCAAGGCGACATCATTCTGGGCGCTCCAGAAGAATTGACGCCACCGGAGGGCTCCCAGCGCATCAAGGGAGCCGACGCCACCAAGGAAGCCCGCGCCCTCAACGACGCAGATGAACTCTGGCCCGGCGGAATCATCCCCTACGCCATTGACGGGGACCTGCCCGAGCCGCAGCGGGTTACCGACGCTATCGCGCACTGGAACGGAAACACCCAAATCCAACTGGTTGAAAGGACGGACCAGCTGAGCTGGGTGCGTTTTGTTTCCGCCGGCGAAGGAGGTCTGTGCGCGTCATTGGTAGGAATGGCGGGCGGCGAGCAACTCTTGTTACTTGAGAATGGTTGCGGTGTACCCGCCGTAATTCATGAGATTGGACATGCGGCGGGTCTTTTCCATGAACACACGCGGGACGACCGTGACGACCATGTGAATGTGCTGCTGGACAACGCGGACAAGAGGTTCACCGGCAATTTTTTCACAATCTTCGGTGTTAGCGACGACCTGGGGCACTATGACTACGGTTCGATCATGCACTACAGCGCGTTCTTGTTTTCCAGGAACGGAGGGCCAACTCTGGAAACCATACCTCCGGGAATTCTCATCGGCGAAGCGGAGGGGCTCTCCGCCGGAGACATCGACGGCGTCAATCGGCTCTATGGACAAGCGCCGACGATGACCACGATCTCCACCAATCCTCCCGGGCTGCGAATTGAGGTGGACGGCGAGACATTCATTTCTCCTGAGAGCTTTGATTGGGCCCCAGGCAGCAACCATACCGTCAACATCCCCTCACCACAAGGGGACGAGACGGAGCGATTCCTGTTCGCGCGCTGGGGCGATTCGGGAGGCCAGAGCCGCCCGGTTGTTCCGTTTGTGGCTAACACGGTTTTCACGGCTCACTTCATCCAGCAGTTCAAGCTGGAATCAGGCGCACTGCCCCCGGAAGGCGGCGCGGTGTCCTTGAGTCCCGTTTCGTCTGACGGTTTCTACAGGGCTCGAACGATGGTTGAAGCCGTGGCAACACCCGCGGAAGGGTTTTCGTTCCTTGGATGGTTCGGACCCAGTTTCGCAGGGTTTCACGGGCTCTCAGGCAGCCCGGCGCGCTTTCCAGTTGCTGTCCCCGGCCTCAACTATACCGGTCTATTCCTGCAGGGTCTGGCTGCCCTTGCGGCCCTTGCGGAAGACTTCGTATCACTCTCGCCGATAGCCGCCACGGACCCATGAAACAGCAGTTTCCTGGGATACGACGCGTATTGGATACGACGCATATTGATGGATACTCATCCGCGACATTGGGTCGCATACCCGCCGGTTCACACTCGAGGGGAACCCGATTCTGTGAGTGCATCTACTAGGATGAAGGGTTACCGCTGGGATCGCAATTGAATGCGCCGGGAAGGCGCGTAATGTTGGAGCCTGTAGGAGAAAGACCGCATGCTATCCGTTTTTTCATCACCTAGCCGCTATACCCAGGGGAAAAACGCTACCGCCCAGCTCGGCGAGGAGATGGTCAACCTGGGGCTGAAGGGGCCGGCCCTCATCCTGGCCGGCAGGTCGGCCCAGCGTCTACTGTCGCAAACTTGGGCGAATACTCTTGGCGGGGCGGGTATCCAGTACGCGGTTCATCCTTTCGGGGGCGAATGTTCACACGCCGAAATCGAGCGAGTCAAAGAGGCGGCCCGGCAAGCAAAGGCTGAGGTCATCATCGGAACCGGAGACGGGAAGGTGCTCGACGCCCGACGCTGAAAAGCTGGACCGGATCTGGATTCCTATCGTGCGAGACCGCTATGGGCCTGGGACCTTGGTAGTGGTGAAAGGGAAGGTACGAACCAAAAGAGATCTCGAAATTCACCAGCTTGATTTCGATGGGGGACCTGTCTACGTTGGCAATGGTTACGGATCCAGGGGACGGTGTCCAGCCCTGATCGTGGTGAGCGACATCGACATCGTGAAACGCAGGGAATAGGATTCGCGGCCAAAAAGTGGCGGGGGCCTTTCGTGCAACTACATTACCGATCTCTCGGGTTTGACTGTCGCAGCCACTATCGTCGGGGTTGTGGCTGGCGGATTCAGGTTGGGGCCACAACTGTTGGGGGCACGGCGGCGGGGAGCCACGGCGGCGGGGGCTGGTTGTTGCGCGTAGATCAATCGATTTCGAGCAAACCGCTTGCTTACGCGCGCGGCTCGGGGCGCGCGGCTCAAGGTGGTGAGGACGGATCGGCCATCTTCTGGAAGCGGTCGAGTAGCAATCCTTCTTGATCTTGGGAAATGTCGAGCGAGCCAGGCGTGCCGGCAATCTCTTCGAACATTCCTCGATCAGCGGTACCCAAGCGCAGTTCGTATCTTCCGCCAGGAACGTATATTTCGAATCTCCCATCACTGTCGATGAAGACGGCCATCCGGGTGAAGGGGGCTTGGCCTCACTGGGATATGCGCGGGGTTCAAAAAAAATAACGAGCTGTTGGCCGGTGAGTTCGCCCAGGCCCAGAACGCGCCCGGAGACCTTGTACCTGCGGACAGACTGCAAAGTAATTTCTACGGAATGAGACTCGACGTTCTCCGTATAGTCGATTTGGATGTCTGCCACCAGGTAGCAGATACGGCTGCTGGAGCCTGCTCGATGTTTGGCCGTCAAGACGTGCTTTCCCGGCTGGACTCTCACGAATAGAAATCGCCCGAGCCTGTCGGTCCGCCGGATTAAGAATGGCTTGTTGCGACGCGCTTTCTTTTGGTCCTCGGAGAGATCAACCGGCGTGATAACAACGGAAACGTTTTCGAGAGGATACCCGAACGAATCGACGACGTTGACGTACAGCTCACCGGCATGAGCCGACGACGAGAAGGCGAATATCGAAGCGCACAGGAGCAACAGGGCCATCCTGTAGCGTGATACGCCTGTCGGGAAACTACGGGTTCAGCTCGGCAAACGCGGTCCGTTGTGCCTATAAGCGGGTCTTTCGCAAACCAATCGAGTTGCCGTGCGCCGCCCGCGGCTTCCGCCTCGCTATTTGGCCGGCGGGGACATCAGATACTCGACGTTCGTTTGGCATGCCGAACTCGCACTCGTACTCGTACGGATAAGCAATCACAACTACAAAAGGCGGGCAATTCCGGTTGACGGAGGTGACGGGCTCAGTGCTGCGCGGAATCGTCTTCTAGCCGTTGTTTTTCAGCGAGCGCTCCCCGCGCGGAAGTGCTCCCGATCTATCGCTTCGTCTTGATGAAATCAATGATCAAGTCGATCTGTGCGGCCGTCACTTTGTTCACGAACGCGGGCATAACGTCACCTCCGAATTGAGTTTTTATCCGAACGTATTCGACGCTGGGCTTGCCGCCTGAAAACGGGAGCTTCTCATTCTGGAACAAGCGGAAGAGGCTGGGGCCCATTTTCTTGGATGCGGGTTTGTTGACCTCGTGGCAGACAGAGCAGTTTTCCAGAAAAAGATAACGCCCAGCCGCAATCGGCTTTTCCCACGGCGGAGGTCGCTTTTCAGCCGCGGGCAGCAAAACGCCGCAGCCCATCGCGAGCACGAAGACCGCTACCGCAGGCCGGCCGATCACGTCGCCGGCTCCACCCGCTCTGTTCGCAGGGAACCCATCCGCTGGAGAGTGCTCGTCACACTGTCGGCCAATTCGTTGTCACACTCGGCCTGCAAAATGATTGCGTCGTCGGGAATGTGAGGGGCGGGGCGGCTTGATCTCCGCGGTAGCCCCCCTTCCCAAAGAAACATAAACATCGTCGCCAGAATCGCTCCCACCATGGTGAATTCGAAGGTAACGACACCCGTAGCCCAGCCTGAGGTCAGGGGCATTCCCCCTGTTACCAGGGGATAGTCGAGCTGAGTGTAGAACACGAACCAGGTGCTGAATGTTCCGGCTGCAATTGCGCCGAGAACCGCAAACAGCGACATCCGGCTAGGACGGTCGAGAATGCCCGGGGCGAGCGCCACGGGTTTGGCGGAAAAGATCTCGATCTGGCCCGGCCCGAGGCCGTACTCTTGGAGCGACTGAATTGCTGCCGCGACGGATTGAGTGTCCTGAAACTGGGCGTTAATGATCATCTTCGTACTCCCAGATGGCTATGATCGGAAAGACTTTCACGAAAATCAAGTAGAGCAACACCATACCGGCGAACGTTCCGACGGTGATGGAAAGCTCGACCCAAGTGGGCCAATAGGAGCCCCAACCCGAACCAAGCGGAGGATGAGCCAAGGTCGGAACGACAATCAGGAAGCGCTCGAGCCACATTCCTACCAGCACGCAGACGCCGGAGATACAAGTCGTCGTGATGTTGCGAAGCCGCCGAATGCCCAAGAGGATGAACGGGATGACAAAATTGCACACGACCATTGTCGCTAGGGCAACTCCAAAGCCACCGTGCTCTCGTGCGTTGAAGACGGCGATCTCCGCCGGCGCATTGCCGTACCAGGTGGTCAGGTGCTCCGCGACCGTGAAGTACATCCACACCAGCGACATCAACAACAGCAGCTTAGCGAGATTGTCGAAGTGTAAGGGGCGCAAATACTTGTGCAACTGAAGGAAATGCCGCAGTGCCGCCATCACCAGTACCAGGGCGGCAATACCGCTGAAGATCGCACCGGCAACGAAGTAGGGAGCAAAGATCGTACTGTGCCACATCGGCGCAATCGCCATGGCGAAGTCAAAGGCCACCACGGAGTGGACCGAAACCGCCACCGCCAGGATCATGCCCGCCATTAGTTTCATCGCTCGTTCAATGGCGTGCCACTGACGGTCGCTGCCCGTCCACCCGAGGGACAGAGCGCGATAAATTTGGCGCGAAAGGCCGGTCGAGCGGTTGGCCATGAGCGCAAGATCGGGGATCAACGGCAGGTAAAGAAACAGCACGCTTCCGGTGACGTAGGTAAAGATGGCCGTCATGTCCCACAGCAGCGGCGAGCGGAAGTTGGGCCACAGCAGGCGGTCATTGGGATAGGGTATCAGCCAGTAGAAAAGCCACACGCGGCCGAGGTGGATCAGCGGGAACATGCCTCCGATCATCAAACAAAAAACCGTGATGGCCTCCGCGGCCCGCGTAATAGGCTTCCGCCATCCCGCTTCGGTGAGGCGCAAGATCGCGGAAATCAACGTCCCCGCGTGAGAGATGCCAATCCAAAAAACGAAGTTGATGATGTAGAAGCCCCAGAAGACAGGCCGTCGAATACCCGCCACCCCGATGCCATAGGTAATTTGATAGGCCCAAGCGAAACCGGCCCACGCCACAACGGCTGCGCTCAATGCGACCGCAAGAAGATAGGGTCCACTAAGCCTGCCCAACGGACGGAGCAGGTCTTCGCGGACACTTGCCGTGGGCGTTGCCGTTTCTAAGTGTTCGCCGAGCGTAGTCATTTCTCGAGGATCAGCCGGGCGCGGGCTTTAACCCGCATTTCTCACCGCCTGACGGTCGAAGCACGCTATAGGCGCGCCATTACTTCGTTGCGCTTGCTCGCCGTGCTCGACGTACTGTCAAGTACGCCTCCTTGATCAAGTGGGGGTCGTCAAGCAGCGCGCGCCTCGTACTGACGCGTCTCTCACGCACTTCGCCTCGCCACGCGGTGAGAAAAGCGGGTTAAATGCTCCAAGCGCCCTATTCTGCCCTTTCCAGATAGAACACGCGAGGTTTTGTCCCGAGCTCACCAAGCAACTGAGTTGACCTCCCGGTGTCGATCCATTGCGAAACCTTGCTCTTTTCGTCGCTGATGTCCCCGAATGTCATCGCCTCGGCGGGACACGACTGTACGCACGCCGGCTGTGCTTCTCCGTCAGCCACCCCCCGCCCTTCAGCTTTAGCATCCAGCTTGGCGCGCTGAATCCGTTGCACGCAGAAGGTACACTTTTCCATCACCCCGCCCGGCCGGATCGACACGTCCGGATTGAGCTGGAGCTTGAGCGAGTCGGGCCAAACCGGATCAAACCAGTTGAAGAATCGGACGGTGTAGGGACAGTTGTTCGCGCAGTAGCGCGTCCCCACGCAACGGTTGTAGACCTGGACGTTCAACCCTTCTTGGTTCTGATAGGTCGCATAGACCGGACAGACCGGCTCGCACGGGGCGTCGTCGCATTGCTGGCACATCACGGGACGGTATTTAACCTTGATATCGGGAAACTCTCCTTCGTAATAACGGTCGATCCGAATCCAGTGATTCGCCCGGCCCTGGCCGGCGGACTCTTCCGTTGATACAGGAATGTTGTTTTCGGCGTGGCAGGCGATGACACAGGCCTCGCACCCGGTACAGCGATCGAGATCAATCGCCATGCCCCATTGGGGAACGTCCTGTTCCCCATCGTTCTCGTTCACTTTGGCTGCTTCCGTTGCCATGATTCGTTCCTCCACTTGCCGTTGTCTGGTCGTCAGGTTATCCCGCTGCTGGGTGGCCGCCGCCGGCCCGGATTCTCAGAACCTCGGGGTTCAAGGCCGCTTGGAGACAACCTCCCGGTCAACCGTGGCGAATTGGGCAAGCCCGCGACGGTCGATCTTCTCCATTCGCACCCTGGCCGCGCCCAGCGCCGGCACCCCCGTTTCCTGTTCTTTCATGCCCGCAACAAGGGTCAAGGGATTCGCCCCACGTCCCGAGGCGTACCGTCCGTAGTGATTGTGTCCCTGCCCGATGGCCATACTGACGACGCCGGGGATAGCTGCTAAATGAACATAAACAGGCGCTTCCAGTGAGCCTGTCGCCGATGTCACACGGACATAGTCGCCGTTGTTCAGCCCCAGGCTCGCCGCCGTGCTCGGATCGATCTCAACGGGAAGGTTCCACATGGCGCTGGAAGTCGGGTCCGGCATTTGTTGCAGCCAAGGAAGGCTCGCCCCTGACCCGTCACCGAACTGTAGAGACGGGTAAGCTTGAAACAGAAACGAGTCGGCTTCCGGCTCCGGATCTTGTCTGGGCTCCAGGCCCGCGATCGATTGCAGCGCCGGCTCCCCATGAACAGCTTTGACGTCTTCCCACCATCCGCCTTGACGTTCGGCGTAGGAGGTGAACTGCGATCTGCTTTCCCAGTCGGAAGCGAGATCGCCGGCCTCGTAAAGCACTTCGAAGATTTGCGCCGTCGAGCGGTCTGCAACGCTTTTGCCTGCACGTTTGGCCAACTCCGCCAGTACATCCTCCATCGCCCGCGTGTCGTAAAGCGGTTTGACGAAGGAAGGCGCTCCCGTGCGCGACACAAGCGGTGAAACTTCGGGGACCACGACGTCGCCCGCTTCCAGCGGGTCGTGAGCGGGCAAAACTAGATCCGCAAAAGCGGTGCTGTCATCGATCATCGACGTGAAACTGACAACGGCTGTGTCTCGAGACAGAATCTCCTTTACCGCCGGAGAGATAAACACGGGGTTCGCGCCGTCGAGCAAGACTACCTTGGCGTTCGAAAGCCTGTCCTCGATGTCCTGAAAGCGGGGTCGAGCGGCTTCGAGCTCGCCGGCGTCCGCCGGTGGCGATACGCCGCCTTCCTTGCCGACATTGTCCAGTAGAAGATTGAGCGCGGAAGCGGCCACCACAGCGTCGAGGGAGTTCTCGCGCACAATCGAGGCCCCCGCGATGACTAACGGCGCCGCCGCCGCCGCGAGTTGTCTCGTCACATCGTGAATCTTGCGCGGCTCCAGCCCCGTTCTTGCAGCGGCCTGCTCGAAATTCACGGACTCGAAAACCTCTCGCACCGCACCTGGCACTCCATTGGGATTTCCAGCCCTTCCTTCCTTGAGCAGCAGGTGACCGATGGCAAGCGCCAGGGCATGTTCGCCGCCGGGCGCGACGGGCAACCATTGGTCCGCGCTCCATCCCGTTGTCGAGAAACGTGATTCGGCATGCACAAGCCGTCCTCGCAGGCCGGGACGTCCTTGTCGAAAATGGCCAAAACGGCGGCTATAGAAAACGGGAGACGCCCAACCACCCAGGAAATCCGCGCCGATACTGAGAACGAGAGTCGCGTCTTGCAGCTCGTAGACCGGCAGGGCCGTCCAACCGTAGACCAGTTCGGAAGCGCGCCGCTCCACGGTGTGGTCACAGAGTCCGACGGTGGACGCGCCGGGCGCGCCGATCGCCTCTAGAAAATCCGCGACCACGCTCGCGCCGAATCCGATTCCCGGACCCGACAGGTAAACGATGGTCGAAGGGTCTGTTTCCATCGCGCCCAGTAGCATCCCGCTCGTCTCGTCAAGCGCCTCGTCCCAGGAAATGGACTCAAAACTCGCCCCGCCTTTCGCGCCCGAGCGCTTCTGGGGTCCCTGGAGACGGTCCGGGTGGTACAAACGCTGCACCGCTGCCTGTCCGCGAGCGCAAAGGCGTCCCCCGCTCACCGGGTCCAGCGGATTACCCTCGATCTTCTTAATTGCCGCAATCGGTTCTCGGACCTTTTCCCCGTCAATTTCGATTTCGCGCTCCGCTTCCATAACGCGAACGATGGTTCCGCAACCGGCGGAGCACTCACGGCACACGCTCGGGTGCCACTGCTCTTCACCAGGGACGATTTGCGTCGCGGGAACAAGGATCGGAATGAGTTCTCGTGCCTGGTTACCACAGGCGCCGGTCAGCACACCGCCGGATGCGGTTCCCACGATCTTAAAGAAATTGCGTCGATCCATTCGCGTTTCTTCCGCTAAAAGTGGCAGGCGGCACAGTCATCGGTCGCCTGATTCTCACGGTGGCAACTCACACAACTCCCCATTGTGTGATTCACAACCTTATGGACTACCGTCATGTTCCGAACCTCGCCGTGGCACTTCTCACACGATACATTCGCCCGAATATGGGGAGCATGCCGGAACACGACGTGAGCCGACTCGTTAAATTGATAAACCCTCTCCCAAGGGAGTTCACGCTTTTTCGCGGCGAACTCCCGCAGTACCGTCACACCGGGACCAGTGGTAGCAACCTTCTCGTGGCACAACATGCATTTGCGGACCGACGGCAAGCTCGCGCGCGCCCGCGAATCCACCAGGCTGTGGCAGTCGATACACTCCAGCCCGATCCGCACGTGTTTGTCGTGAGAGAACTCTATGGGCTGCTGTTGGGCAACGGCAGGCAGGCACAGAAGTATCCATACGATAGTCCGAATCATCAGCCCAACAGCCTTGCCGGCAGTCTCCTCATTCTCCCTGCCTTATAGAACTCACTGACAGAGCGTGAAAAATCACGGTCCGCCTTTATAACAAACTGCCTCAGGAATCGCGCTGCCACCGGAATGCGCCGTGAGTGCGTTTGGCGAATTCACGAAGGTCGTGAGCGGTCTCCTGGCGAGCCGAGCCAAAAGGCGCGGGCAGGCCAGACCATGAATAGTATCACGCCGGCAAGGTTGATTACCAACGCCGGTCCTCGTATGTCCTCGTAAGGTAATGCTATGCAGCTATCGTTTCCAGAGCCCAACTTAATCTGTCGAGAGCCGGGAACCTGCTGAAGCCGGAGGTTCGTGATGCTGTCGGTCTTTTCATCACCTAGCCGCTACACCCAGGGAAAAAACGCTACCGCCCAGCTCGGCAAGGAGATGGTCAACCTGGGGCTGAAGGGGCCGGTTCTCATCCTGGCCGGCAGGTCGGCCCAGCGTCTACTGTCGCAAACTTGGGCGAATACTCTTGGCGGGGCGGGTATCCAGTACGCGGTTCATCCTTTCGGGGGCGAATGTTCACACGCCGAAATCGAGCGAGTCAAAGAGGCGGCCCGGCAAGCAAAGGCTGAAGTCATCATCGGAACCGGAGGCGGCAAGGTGCTCGACGCCGCCCGCGCCGTGGCGGCGGACCTCGACCTGCCTGCGGTTAATTGTCCGACGGTGGCGTCGAGTGACGCTCCGTGCAGTGCGCTTTCGGTGATCTATACCGACGAAGGCGTCTTTCAGGAATACCGCTTCTATCGCAAGAATCCGGACTTGGTTTTGGTCGATACGCAGGTCATCGCACAGGGGCCGGTGCGGCTGCTGGTGGCTGGAATGGGGGATGCCCTGGCAACGATGTTTGAAGCAAAGACCTGCGTCGACGGGCACATCAAAAACATACGCGGAGGGGCCTCGACTCAAAGTGCGCTGGCGCTTGCCGAACTTTGCTATCGGACGCTGCTGAACGATGGCCTGGCCGCACGGCGAGCCCTGGAGACCAAGGTGGTCACTCCCGCGCTCGAGAGACTGGTCGAGGCCAACACACTACTGTCAGGACTAGGGTTCGAGTCGTCAGGGCTGGCGGCGGCGCACGCGGTACATAATGGGCTGACGGCGGCTCCCCCCACGCACAACTATTACCATGGCGAGAAAGTGGCTTTCGGAACATTGGTGCAACTGGTGCTCGAAGGCAAGCCACAGACCCTGATCGATGAAGTGATGGAATTCTCCACCGGGGTCGGGTTGCCGATCACGCTGGAGGAAGTCGGACTCGGCGAGCTGCACGCGGAGATGCTGCAGCAGGTCGCCGAAAGAGCAACGGCCGAGGGAGAGACGATCCACAACGAGCCCTTCGAAGTAAAGCCTGATATGGTCGCGGATGCGATTCGAGCGGCCGACGCCATTGGACGAGCCTGGCAATCACGGCTTCGCGGCTAGCAAGGCCGCTGAAGGATACCAGGCAGTCCCGCCAGATTTGCAGTTGGGTCCCGCAATGCGTGATCCTAGTCGTACAGAGTCAACAGACGAACGGAGGAACGATGTTTAGCGACAAATGGTGTTTTCGAGCTCTAGCCTTGCTGCTGCTGGGGAGCTTGGTTTGCTTTGCTGAGGTGCGCCGATTCGAGGGTCCAGGCCCGGTCGAGATTCACGTGTACGCGAACGCCAAGGCCAACATGGGTTCGAATCTCGAGAAGGTGTTCAAGACGCAATTTCACCCGGCGATCAGCGCACAAACCGGCTTCAGACATTGCAACCTCTTGCGCTCTCCGGATCACAAAGGCACCTACGTTCTGACGATCGCCTTCGACAGCGAGGACCTTCGCGTGAGCTGGGCGAATTCCGACCTTCACCAGCAGGTATGGCCGAAAATGCAAGCCAACTTCGAGGCTGAAAGCATGGAGGTCAAGGCGTTTGGCATGGTGGCCACGGCGTCCAAGTAATTGGCTGACTCGTCCGAGTGGTCGGATGACTATGGTTGACGCCTTTCATCCTTACCTCAGATAATCGAGGTACGCGACGGTGCTTCCCCAACGTTCGAAGCCAGTGGTACCCGCCGAACGCGGGCCGGGCAGGCAACAAAATCGGCCTTACTTGGGGCGCGATAACTCCGCTTTATTGGCGAAACGGCGCGGTTCCCAAGATCTGGTAATCTGAGGTCTAGCCTGCTTTCTCGCCGCATGGCGGGGCTTGGTGCGTGCGTTGCCCGCCGATACAATTCGCGGGTTGTGCGATGCCGCCTCAAGCGCAACGACCTATTTTCAACGGAGGATTTTGATGGCCGGACCGAATACGCTGACCTTCAGCGACGATTCTTTTGATGTGGATGTTTTGAAGTCGGATGTTCCCGTGCTGGTGGATTTCTGGGCGGTCTGGTGTGGTCCGTGCCGTCAGATGGGACCGGTGGTGGACGAGATCGCCACTGAGTACGACGGCAAGGCGAAGGTCGGCAAGCTCGACGTGGACAACAATCCCGGAACCGCGACCCGCTATCAGGTGCGCGGCATCCCCACACTGCTGCTGTTCAAAGATGGGAACGTCGTCGAACAGTTGGTTGGCGCGGTGGGCAAAGAAAAGGTCGCCGGCCTTATCGACAGCCATCTGTCGAGCGCCCCACCGGCGTCGTAACTGAACCTGTCTTAACTGGACCTGAAGATCGGGGCTCCGGGACAACGTAACCCTGCTACAACAGACACATGCAAGACAAAGTGAGCTTGCTCCCTGCCTTTCTCGGCGCGTGGCTGTTCACGTTGGCCTTGGCGTCCACGGCGTCTGCCCAGGAAAGCTGCCGGAACCTCCCGGCTGAGCAGTTCCGAGGAGCTATCGGCCGTGTAGCGGCTGACTCGACGCCAGATCCATTGCGGCCGGTGAAGGCCAAGTCCGGCAGTCCGAACATCGTCTACATCGTACTCGACGACACCGGGTTCGGTGACCTCGGTTGTTACGGATCCGCTGTCGCCACGCCGAATATCGATGCGCTGTCGAGCGGCGGGCTCCTCTACAACAGTTTCCATTCAAAGGCGGTCTGTTCCCCGACCAGGGCCTCGTTGCTAACCGGGCGCAATGCTCACTCGGTCGGCATGAAAGAACTCCCGGGAAACGACCAGGGCTATCCGCATAGCCGCGGCCAGGTCTCGGCGTCGGCCGCCAATATCGCTCAGGTTCTCAGCAAGAACGGCTACCGCACCTTCGCCGCCGGCAAATGGCACCTGGTCCCGAGCGAGGACATGAGCGCGGCGGGTGACCGCACACACTGGCCTCTCCAGAAAGGCTTCGACCGCTTCCACGGATTCTTGTCCGGCTGGAGTGACCAATACAGTCCTGACCTCGTGGTCGACAACCACTCGGTCAAGCCACCGGATCGTCCGAACTACCACTTCTCCGAAGACATCGTCGAGCAGTCGGTCGATATGCTCAGCGCCCAGCTTGAGGCCGACGCGGAAAGGCCCTTTTTTCTCTACCTCGCCTTCGGTGCCGTGCATGCGCCGATCCAAGTCCCGAAGAGGTACATCGAGAAATATGCCAACACATTTGACGACGGCTGGGACATGATTCGGGAGCAGCGCTTCCGCCGGCAACTCAAACTCGGCGTCATACCCGCCGGCACGGAACTGCCCCGCCGCAACCCCGGCGACCCTGCTTGGTCCGATCTTAGCGACGAGGAGAAAACCGTATTTGCGCGCTTCATGGCGGCCTACGCTGGGTTCCTCGAGCACACCGACGAACAGATTGGCCGCTTAATCGACTTCTTGAAAAAGCACGGCCAGTTCGACAACACGGTCATCTTCCTGCTCTCCGATAACGGCGGCGCTCCCGAGGCCGGCCCCGAAGGCAATTTCGCCTACCCCTACAGAGACACGATGACCGTTCACGACATGCACGAGCGTCTCGACGATCTCGGTTCAGCGACTACGCAACCGCTCTACCAACGCGCCTGGGCCATGGCTTCGAGCGCGCCGTTCAAGTACTACAAACTGTGGCCCTTCAACGGTGGCGTCAGAACTCCTCTGATTATTTCGTGGCCAAAGGAGATTCGCCGAACGGGTCTGCGCGAGCAGTTCGTGGACGTGATTGACCTAACGCCGACGGTGCTGGATATTACGGGAATCGCCGCGCCTACGGTCTTCGAGGGCGTCTGTCAGATGCCGATTCAAGGCGAGACCATTCGAGCCACGTTCAACGATCCAAGCAGCCCGGCGCCGCGAGACACTCAGTTCTTCGAGCTTTGGGGCAGCCGTTCGATCTACCACAACGGCTGGAAAGCGGTCGCGTTCCACACGCCGGGAACGGACTTCGACGACGACCGCTGGGAGCTATATGATCTGACCACTGACTTCTCCGAGACTGCCGACCTGGCGTCGCAACAGCCTGAAAAGCTGAAAGATTTGAAGGCGTTGTGGTGGACGGAAGCAGCTAAGAACGGCGCACTGCCGCTGCTCGAAGCGCGCGGCGGAAGGCAACGGACGTACAACCAAATCTTGGCTCAACCCGCACCGTAGGTTGGCGCAGCGGCGGCTGTTGCCATGGCTGGCGTTACTGGATCTCTTCCATCTTCGCCAGCAACTTTGCCTCCAACTGTTTCCGCGCGGCAACAACCTCTGGATCCTGTGAGTCGATCAGATTTTTTGCTCGCCCGGGTCGTTCGCGAGGTGGTACAGCTCGTCTTTCCCTGGATTGGTGAAGTCCCGGATCAGTTTCCACTCGGGCGTCCGATAGGTGCGCTGGTCGGCGAGAGAAAAGTGGTACTGCTTGTATTCGGCGTAGTGGTCGTTGTCCCAGGGAGGACTTTCGCCTTTCAGCAACGGCAGGATATTCCGGCCTCGAACCAGCTCTCCTTGAGGAAGCGAAGCGCCGGCTGCCGCCAGAACGGTCGGATACCAGTCGAGATTGGTTGTTGTTTCCTTGACGACCGTACCCGGCTTGATCACGCCAGGCCAGCGGACCGCCGCGGGCACGCGTAGCGAGCGGTCAAACATGTTAGGACGCGGCCCTTGGTTGTTGGTGAGAATCCAGCGTCCGTTGCCCTTGTGCCAGATGCCGTGGTGTCCCAAGTTGTAGCCGTGGTCGCTGCTGAAAATCACGATCGTCTTTGACGCCAAACCCAGCTCGTCGAGCGTGTCCAGCAGCCGCCCGACATTTCGGTCGACGCTCGCGATACTCCCCAGGTACTCGCGCATCATTCGCTTCACGCGCGGGATGTCAAGATTCGGATAGTCGCGGTCCGGCACGATCGGGTCGAGGCCTTCAAATCTCGTCCAGTCCGCCTCACTGAGCGGCAGCCATGTGCGGTCGTTATCGGGCGTGCGATTGGCCGTGTTGGCATGTGGCGCCCAGTAGTGCACATTGGCCAGGAACGGCTGATCCTTGTGGCGGCGAACGAAATCAATAGCAAGATCCGTCAAGATGTCCGGCGTGTAACCCTCGACCCGCCGCACCTCGCCCTTGATCTCGACCTCGGGATCCTTGGAAATTTGCCCGTTCGTTCGAAAGCCCGAAAACTCGTCGAAACCGGATGCCGTCGGGTGGTAGCGGTCCAGCTTGCCGAGATGCCATTTACCAAAAAGGCCGGTCGTGTAGCCGGACGCTTGAAGCACTTCGGGCCAAGTCACCGTGGCTGGGTCGAGTCCGAGATCAGGTTCTTGCGAATGGTTCAGGTAGTCGGTAATCCCTAGTTCCGTCCCATAACGGCTGACCATCAGCGAGGCACGGGAAGGGCTGCATACCGGGGTCGTTGTGAAGCTATTCTTCAGGTACGCGCCTTCGCGAAAGATCCAATTAAAGTTGGGGGTGTGGGCGTCGGTGTTGCCGGAATGGCCGGTGGTCCAGGCACCCTGGTCGTCGGTGTAAAGGAAGACGATGTTGGGGCGGGTGTTTTCCTCGGGAACAGCGTCCGCGGCCTCGGGTTGGCTCGTGCCACATTGGCCGAGAAAGCCGATCAAAAGCGAGGCGACGACGCAACGCGTGAGAAGGGTTGACAATCTTCCTGATTCCGGCGCAAGAAACTCAAAGTGACGAAACACAATTGTAGGCACGACCTGTGCAACAGTATCGCAGGCGTTAGCCAACTATACCGGTGCCATTCCGTAGCACCTGAATTATGCACAGATTCGGCGTAGCCATCGTCGATGGAGTTGTGGCGATAGCGGCACTCGTGTCAACTCAGTGATTTCGCAAGTCGTCTTTTCTGCTGTTTCCCTCCCCGTTTGAGCCGCCTCCTGATCCCGGCAGGGCAAAAGCGGGCTGGCAAGCGGCGTGTTCCCAGTACGTTGCGGCGAGTGCATGAAAATTTATGCATGGAGTGCCCCTCAGCTCAGCGCACCCTCCACCACCGGCGCCAAGCTCGATCCCGGCGGCCCCATCGCCCGCAGCCGTCGCATCAGCCGTTCAAACAGGCCCTTTTCCTGATAATGATCGCTGTAGCTGACACCCGTTCTGCCGGCGTGCCGCCAGATCTTGGCCGCCACGAACAGAAAACGCAGCCGCGCCGTCGCCAGGGTGGTGTGCCGCAGCGTCTCCACGCTGGCCTGGGCTTCGCGGTTGAACAGCAGCAGCCAGCAGTTGAGATTGTAGGCCAGCATGGCCAACTGAAAGTGATTGCGGTTCATGTCAAAGCGGCGCGAGGGATGGGCCGCCAGCCCGGCGTCGTTGTTGGCCTCCTTGATCAGGTTCTCTGCTCCGGCGCGCTGATTGTAAAACCACACCACCGCCGCGATCGGCTCGGCCAGATTGGTGACAAACACGCGGTAGGTGTAAGCGCTGGTGGCGAACAACTGGTATTGCTCGGCCGCGCCGGCCTTGGGCTCGTTTTCGTAACGCAGCGCCAGGAAACGGCAGGCCCGCGCCCAGCCTTGCGGTTGGTAGAGGAATTCGCATTCCGCGTCCGCGTCGGAGCGGGGGGAGGGTTTCCATTCTGCTTGCTGCAAGCGCTCGACCAGGCGCCGCGTTTTGCGCGCCACGATGACGAACTGACAAGCCGCCTTTTCATAGGCCTCCACCGCCTCCCAGCAATAAAAGCCGGAATCGGCCCGCGCCAGGATTTTCTTCACGCCGCCCGGCAAAGTCCGGAAAGCGCTTTCGAGGTGGGCGGCGATCTGTCGGCCCGTGGGCCGGTCGCCGTTGCGCAACCCGCCCATCAGGTATTCGCGCGTCTCGGCCAGGAAGGTCAGTATCGGCTGGTAGCTGCGCTTGCCCTTGTTCTTGGGGTTGTAGCTCTTGCGCCCGCCCATCTGGCGGCCGTAGAGGGTATGCACGGTGGTGTCGGTGTCCAGCGTCACCGTCTCCAACTTCACGTGGGCCGCGGCCCAGACTCGTTCCCGCAGCTGGCGCTGAATGGAAAGGATCTGCTTCGCCACGTTGAGGTGCAGCGAGGCCAGAAAGCGCCACAGCGTGGACTGCGGCGGCAGACGCGTCACTTGCAAGATGCCGGTCAGGATGGGGTCGCGAGCGATGAAGCGGAGTTGGTTGAGCCGCGCAAAGCCGACATAGAGGCCGAGCACGAGGGCCAGCACGAACTGGTAGGGGCTCATGGCTCGGGTGATCCGTTTGGTCGTGAGGGTTTCTTCCAGCAGCGCTTGGAAGCCGAGTTTTTCGAGCAGGGTGGCGACGGGCAGCAAGCCGCCGTAGGGAGTCAGATTCTTGCCACGGAAGTGATAGGGCGTGGCAGCCCCGATTTTATTGGGCCGCGGGGCCCTCGCGCCGGGGCCTTGTTTGACGGGCCTTCGGGAGCTATGCTGTTTTCGTTTGGTAACCATTTGGGTGACCTCCTTGGGGTTGACTGGCGAAGCTGAAATCTTTGCCAGCCTACCTTTTTACCCCATGTTTTCGGGGGTCCCCAAATGGTTCCTGGCGGCTCAGCCCTCACCAGGTGCACCGGCAGTGCATAATTCGGGTAGCAAGCAACCGGACCTTTCGGACTTGTAATTTCCATGCCCTTCGCGATCTCGATTTCTCCGTAAAATGGATTGTTAGGAAATATGGAACATCGTTCAACGTGGGGCTCGAGCGTAAGCCAGTTTGAAATGACTGTGCTCCTGTATGCACTCGTCCTGGCTTCACTCACGAATCCGTGGGCCGTTTGTGCGCAGGAGAACTCTACCGAGGCGCCGACCAACCAGCAGCTGCGGGCTAGGACGGTTCGCGTCAACCCGATCGACAACCAAGAGTACGCCTGGATCCCGGCTGGAACGTTCCAAATGGGTTGCGTCCTTGACGACTACTACTGCGAGGACGATGAGTATCCCCACCACGAAGTCACCCTCACGAAGGGTTTCTGGATAGGGCGGAGCCACGTCACCGTCGAGGCCTACCTCGCCTTCTCGGCGGCCACCGAACATGCCTTGCCGGAGGCTCCGGAATTCAATGTTGAATGGAGCAAGAAAGACCATCCGATTGTGCGGGTAAAGTGGGCGGATGCGGCCGAGTTTTGCGAGTGGGCCGGTGCCCGATTGCCCACCGAGGCGGAATGGGAATATAGCGCACGCGGTGGTCGCGAAGGGCTGAGGTACCCTTGGGGCGACACCCTCAGCCACGAGAACGCCAACTACCGGGGAACGGGTTGGCAAGATGCTTGGGAGACTACATCGCCGGTCCGCAGTTTCCGCACGAACGGCTACGGCCTTTACGACATGGCGGGGAATGTTTGGGAATGGTTGGCCGACTGGTACTCTCCAAACTACTATTCGTTGTCGCCGAAAAGCGACCCGCCGGGCGCTCCCAGCGGTCTGGAAAGGGTGCTGGTGGGCGGGTCCTTTTACAATCCACCGCGGGTGCTGCGGGTCTCGGATCGGTTTAAACTTGTGCCGCATAGCTTCAGCTTTGACATTGGATTCCGATGCGTGTCCAATGAACTTTCGGAGGCGCGACCGTAAAGGGGGGGGGAAGCCGCGTATCTGCACCTCACCCGACACCCGAACGGTACGACAGACTGAATAGGTTTCCGTGGACTCATCGCTTTCGATTGACCCGCCGCACCCAACCTTCTCGTGTCCAACGCCATAGCCCTTTTCGCCAAAGCCCCGATCCCTGGAGCTGTCAAGACGCGCTTGCAGCCACACCTGAGCGCCGAGCAGGCCGCGGCGCTGCACTTGGCGTTCGTTCAAGACACTTGGGCAATGTTGAACTCGATCGAAGGGGTTACCGTACACCTTTATTCGGACCACGAATGGCCTGCGTTTCGTGACCTGGCGGGCCCGGAGCGGCTGGGTCTGCAGCGCGGTGCGGACTTGGGCGAGAAGATGCTCCATTGCTTCGAAGACCTCAGCCAACAGGGGCATGACCGCAAGCTCATCGTCGGCAGCGACAGTCCGACGCTGCCGCCAGAAAATCTTCGCGCCGGGCTTGAGGTACTACGGGAAGTCGATGCCGTGCTCGGACCCTGCGAGGACGGCGGTTATTACGCCGTGGGCTGCTGCTCGTCGCAGGCTGGAATGTTTGACGAAGTGAGCTGGTCAAGCTCATCAACGCTCGCCGAAACCGAGGGCGCATTTGCGCGCGTCGGCCTGGCGTCTAGGCGATTGCCTGCCTGGTATGACGTCGACACCATCGAGAATCTGCGTAGGCTCGTTTCCGAAGGCGATCTATCCGAACACACCCGGCGCTGGATCGACCAAAACCCCGGTCTTTGAATTGCTACCCGTAATCGGCGCCGGTGAGGCTCGTGAGCACCCATTGCTGCCATTCTCGAAGTTGCCGCTGCATGTCCTGGGCGATCTTCTTGGCTATCTCGGGCTTGCTATCGAGGAGGTTATCTCCCTCGGCCTGGTCGTTGCGGAGGTCAAACAGCTCTCTTACCGGCTCACTGCCGTTGCCAGCGGCTACTGGTTCGCCGTCCACGACGAGCTTGTAGCGGTTAGCGAGAATCGCCTTGGGACCCGCGAAGTCCTGCTCGGTGATGCGCGGGTGGTGGAAGTTGGTGAAACTGCGCGTCGCGCTACCTGCCATGAGCTTGACCAGTGGCGTTGTTCCCTGCTGGAGTTCAGAGTCGATGTAGGGCTCCGGGTGATTTTCCGCTTCGAGTGTCGTGTCGTAGCTCCAGAAGCAGATCGGCTCAGGCCGTTCAGCCATGCCGCCGTCGAGCAGCGGCTTTAAGCTGATGCCGTCTAGGGGCCGTTCCGGCAGAGGCACGCCGATCAGATCGCAGATCGTCGGGAACATGTCGCTGGTGACGGTATTGACATCGGTCACGCGAGGTTCCGCAATCCGCTCGGGCCACTCGATGATTCCGGGTACCCGGACGCCACCTTCGTAGACATCGCCCTTGTGGCCCCGGAACGGCGTGGTCACGGCCGCCTCGACGGGCACTCCGTTGTCGCCGCAATACCACACCAACGTTTCTTGCCGAAGGCCCTGGTCTTTCAGGTAGTCCCGCAACCGTCCGATGGCGCGATCCATCGCCGTGATCTCGGCGTAGCGCTCTTGCAGCACCTGATCGAGGGGCCGTTCAACGGGAAGCCCGGTTTCCATTCCGGTGAGACGGACGACCCGCTGTTTGTAGTTCTCCGGCAGGTCGTTGTAGAGTGCGAGATCCTCGGCTAGCCCGCTGTAGGGTTCGTGAGGCGACCCGAACCAGACTACGGTGAAGAAAGGCCGCTGACTTTGGGTCGCTTTGCCGATGAAGCGAATCGTCTCATCAATTACAACTTCGGAGCCTTCGCCTTTGAACTGCTCGGGCGGCCCGCCGTTGCGCGAAAAATACGGGTCCATCTCGAAGAAATTGTCGTGCGCGAGCCATTCTTCAAAACCCATCGCTCCGGGATTTATCGGCGAATCGGCCTTCACCGGACCCAGGTGCCATTTACCGAAGTGACCGCAGGCATAGCCGGCCTTGCTCAAAATGTGGGCGATGCTGATTTCTTCGGGACGCGTAGACCAGTTCGGCATGAACGTCCCGCAGCGGTTCGGATGGCGGCCGGTGATTACACTCGCGCGAGTCGGGGAGCAGACGGGCGCCGCTGAGTAAAAGCGGTCCATACGGAGACCGGTGGCAGCCATCTCATCGAGTACGGGAGTCTGGAGATGGGGGTGACCGTTGTAGGCGGTCTCGTCCCAGCCGTGGTCGTCGCCCATCAGGAGAATGATGTTCGGCCGGGCGCCGGCAACCTCGTTGGCAACGTCAGGGGTGGGTGCGGTGGCGCAGGCTGCGGCGAGGGCCCCGGTGATGCCTGTGGCGCTCTTCACGAATTGCCGTCGTGTTATCGAATGGCTCATTTGGGCTGACTCCTTCGGCGGGTTGACTCTTTCAAGCTTATGGTCTGAGGTGTTGAAAGTGAAGGGAGCTGAAATTGAAACGGACTGAAATTTACTTGGCGGGGCGATTTTTGCAGGTTTTTGCAGATGGTTGCTCGCGAAACCGCTCGCCGGACTCAGAGACGGCCGGCAGAGCCGCACGGCACGCCAGAAGGGCCAAACTCGAACGTCGGCCCCGTAGGCCGACTTTGCCCGTCGGGAGGCGCGCGCCACATCTTGCTGGCGCTCCCCTCATCGACCAGATAGTTGTTTCTGCTTGAGTGCAGCGTTAGGCTGGGTTGTTAGTGAATTCGGATTGACGGCCTGGGACACGCGCTTCCGGCGCTACTCCGAGAATAGGACTCGCCTCGGGCCCCATGGGCTGAGATTTGATTCCCCATTCATCATGAATAGCTCAGCTCATTTCGCGCGTACCGTCCTCCTGTTGGCAGACGAAGCAGCAATCCGCGACCCGTTTGTTTGTCTCCTGCAACAAGGAGACTACACCATCGTCGAATGTAGTGACGGCGAGTCAGCGGGCGAGCTCGCCGCGAAGGCCGAACTCGATCTGATTGTCGTCGCTCGCTCTCAAGGCAACCGTCGGCTCGAAAAGCAGATTCGGGGTTTGTTGAAGAACTCGAACCTGCCGCCGGTCGTGGTCTTTGGTTCCCCGATTAAAGAAGACGACAGGGAAGACGATCGCGCGTCGCCCGTCTTCGTGACCCTATCCCGGCAAGTCTCACCCGAAGATCAACTGAGAGTGCTTGAAGCTGCTGAGAAATACGGGGTGTTGGTTAAGGAAAATCAGTTGGTCCGCTCCGAAGCCGAGCGGGTGTGCTTCGACCTGCTGCGCGCTTTTGGTGAGACCACGGAAAAACTGCACCTGCGAACAGAGGAAGTTCGCCGTATCCAGGACATCCTGGAGGACCCGCACGCCCGGATTCTCAAGGCGTTCATGTGAATCGGCCCGCCCGAGACCGAGCGAAGGAACGCCTCACGATGAAACACCTGGGGAAGAAACTCCTCAGAATGAAACATCCCATTGCAGCCGCACCTGGGTGTCGCTGAGGTCCGGGGCGTTGATTTGTCCCAGGGAAAAGCGCGATGTGTCGAAGGTGAGCTTATTCCCGTGGCCGTAGAAGAACCAGTTGACCACCAGGGCCGCTTCTTTTTGCAGGTCGTTGCCCCGGTCGCGGTTTGGATCGACGAATCCCCAGCGCCCGCCGATCTCGAGCTGTTTCGGGATGCGGGGAAACAGGTGGTGGAAGAAATAGCCTGCCTGCACATAACTGCCGCGGGTGTAGGTGGTGCTGAAGTTGACGTTGTCTTTGATGCGCTTCCAGTGCAGCTCATGCTGAAGAGAAAGCCCGCAGTATTTCATCGTCGCTTCCTCCATGAATTGCCGTAGCGAATACTGTCCGGGTTCCCCTGCCTCGAATCCGTCGCGCTGTCCGCCCCCGCTGGACGAAAAGCGTGTGTAGCGGCTGCGGTTGCTCGCCGTGCCAACTGCTAGGGCGGCCGCCGGCTTCTCGTGATATTCCAGATCGCTTTGCGAGTGCCCAACATCCCGGCCCAGAAAATTCCATTGGTAACGGGCCATCAACATCGGCGCCCCGTCATCGTGGTCGAGACTCGGCTTCCCCGTTTTGGTCTGAAAGCCGCGCCCGTTTCCGGCGAATACGCCAACGTAGTAGCGGGAGTCGCCGAGCGTGCCTTTCATCAGGCGGCCCAGGACGGTCGCTCCCTTTTGACGGTCCAGAGTGAAAGCGCGGTTGACGATCGAGCGATCCGCGAACTGTTGCTTGCCGGAGGAGTCCATCCGCTCGCGGCTGTAGTCCGCCTTCCACTGTCCGAAGCGAAATTGCATCCAATCCCACTTCCCGATCGTCATCCTCGCATCCAGAATGCGGGTGTCAACGAGGTCATATTCATACTTGTATTTAATCCACGGGGCGAAGGCGTGGCCTTCCGTCTTGAAGCGGGCGCGGCGGAAGCGAAAATCAACCTCACGTACTGCTGAGAAATCTCCTTCGTCGCGCGGTGAGGATTGGAACGGCGACGAGAAGCGGAGCTGGGAGCGAATGTTGACTTTGCCGAAGAACCTGCCCGTTCCCTGTTCTCCAATGTGGAGGCCAGACCGCTTGTATTGGAACAGAGGCTTGCTGATCTCGTCTGTCGCTGTAGCCTTGTCTACTGGGCTATCGGCAACCGGCTCGGCTGCCGCGGAACTTGCGGCAACCGGCTTGGCCGCCGCGGTGACCAGCTCGTCAGCGGGCTCGGCGGCGGCGATGGTCAGGGCAAGAACGGAACCGGCAACAACGGCGGTTATGCACTCGGTGAATCTCATACCCTTACGCTAATCTTTGGTCGCCTTGGATGGGGCGCTCGATCGATGAAAATACGGTTAAAAGCCGATTAAGGGGAGGTTAAGATTTGCTTCTGAGACGCGCTGGCGGGCATGAAACGGGGCGGTGGGACATGCGGGCTGGGTACTGTCGCTCTAAGTGCAATGTCGGGCTAAGACCGTCGGATGACGATCCTTTGCCATTGCGGATTGACGCTCCACGCGACCGCGGGTTCACACCCGCGGCTCTGAGCGCCGGGACGAAATTTTGTGTTCGGACGCGAAGCAAGGATGCCTGCGCCGCGCGCACCTGCTCACCGGCCTACTGGCTCTGAAGGTTGTGGGTTCGTTTGTCGCTGGTGACTAGCGATTCGAAAATGGCTAGCACCTGCTTGCGGTAGATGTACATGCGGCGAAGGTTGGTGCGGAAGTCTGGGCCGTACTCACGCGCCCGCATCCACTTTTGGAATAGCTTGGGAGAGATGTCAATCTCGTCCCGAATCTCTTCCTCCGAACGCCCTCGCAAGAACATCCCGTAGAAGATGGCAGCTTCGCGCTGCGGAGCATGCAGTTCGGGATCCACCCCGGGCGGCATTCCGCTCGCAAGCCCCTCTTCTCGATGATTGGGTTCGACGGCCAAGAGATTCAGTATAGCCCCGGCCTCAACTGCCTGCAAGCCCCTCTGTCAACGCCAAGTAGAAATGTCCGCTTTGGGGCAGGTGGCTGGAGAGGCGATGGTAGAGTGGTTGGCGTTGAGGGCAGGGTCGCGCCTGCTCTTGATGCCCAAGGCCGAAGCGATGGAGCTGGCTCCCAAGCAATCGGCTGAAGCAGACGACCCTCTGGCCTCCCGGTCAGAGGGTTTTCTGTTCGTGACAGAGATTGCTTTGGTGAAGCTTCGGAGCGGAGGCCTTGGGCTTCGCCAACGCGACGATCGCCGGGCGCCGTTTGCCCGGCGCTCCCCATAGCGTCTTGGTTTGGCAGCGACTGCCAACTCAGCGCATCGGCCCGATGGGCGCTCCGCATAGAGTCTTGGTTTGGCAGCGACTCCTAGTCCTGCGTATCGTCTCGCCGAGCGCCGGATGCCTGCGCCGCTTGCCACACAGGCGGGCTGTCTTTCAGATCGAAGTCCTTCATCCAGTCGCTGCTTCGCTTGCCGGCAGCTTTGCCGCCAGCCTTCTCGGCCGCTGCCGCAGCGGGTTCCGCCTGGGCGCTCTTGGGCTGCGGGCGCTCCGATTGGGGCTGCGCGCCGCAGCGCTTCAGCGCCAGTTCGTGCTTGCCGCAGCGCGCGGCCAGGACGCCGTCCAGGCGTCTCTCCACCCGCACTCGGCTGTTTCGCAGACCCGGCACAATCGCCTTGCGGTCGATTTGATAGCTCTTTCCCCGGAAGCGAATCGTGTAGTCGTTGGCGACCCGCCGCGTCTCGACCTGGCTCAGCGCCGAGTCCAGATCGTGCTCGGGACCTAGCTCGCGATGCGCCTCGTCGGGGTGAGCCGGCTGCACCCGCAACGTGGCGTTCCACCAGGGCAGAAACTCGCTTTCCAGGTAGGCGTTGGCCTGTTCGATCGTCGTGGCCCCGGCCACCCGCAGACCCTTCACCAGGCGGTCCTGGGCGGTGCCAAAGCTGCGCTCGACGCGGCCTTTGGCCTGCGGCGAATAGGCCGTGATCGATTCGATGTCCAGCTCCTGGAGCGCCCGCCCGATCTGCGTGGGAGGCCAGAGCTTGGGGTCCTCGCCGGCGCTGTTTTTGGGCGTGTTGACAAACAGGCTGGCGCGGTCGGTGTAGAAGGCTACGGGTCGGCCGTTTTGTTCCAGATACGTCTTCAGCAAACGGCGATTCTCTTCGCCCGAGTCGTGCCGGACGAAGCGCGCCAGCAACTCGCTGCTGGCGTCGTCGATCATGCCGATCAGGTACAGCTTCTCCCCGCGTCCCTCCAGCCAGTCGTGCTCGGAGGTGTCCCATTGCACCAGCTCGCCGCGGCAACTGCGGCGGGGCCGCCACGGATGCGGGCGTCCTGACTTGCGGCGGCGGGGCTTCCACAGGCCCGCGGCGGCCATCCAACGGCGCAGCGTTTCGCGGCCGACTTGGACGCCGTGGCGCTGCTCGAGATACTCCGCCGCCAGAGTCGGGCCAAAGCCGGCGTAGACGGGTTGGGAGAGGATTGCCACGGCTTGTTTTTCCGCCTTGGCGCTGAGCTTGCGGTTGGACGCGCGGCCCCGCGCGGCATGGACCACGGCCTGGTCGCCTTCGCTGCGAAGCTTCGCCAGCAGCCGCCTCAGATGCCGTTCGCTGAGGCCCGTCTGCTGGGCGGCCTGCTTTTGCGTGATGAGTTTTTTGTCTGCTTTGCGCAGCGCCACCAGCCGGTCGCGCTCTCGTTGTGTCAGTAGTAGTTGTCCTTGCTTGCTCACCCCTCCAGGCTGACCTTGTCAATAGGACATTTCTACTTGGCACGTTTAGGACATTATCACTCGGCAGCGACAGCCCCTCTTGTGCTTAAAAAGGGGTCTAAGTGTCCATTTCCAAGAACCACGGCCAGTTTCCGATTGGGAGACTGCGGACATCTGCTTAAGCCTCTTGAAATTAGAGACATAGGCGGGCTCTTGTGAATGTGTCATCGCACACTGCTACAATCGCGGCCAGTGCGGGGTAAAGCCATCTTTGCAGCGGCCGGACTCACCGGGCTCTACGTTGCCTATGCTGCTTGCTGCCCTTTGGCGCAGGTGTGGGGCCGCGGTTTTCATCGCGGCCTGCGTGGCCGTCGCCAGATAGCGCTGACATTCGACGATGGTCCAAGCGAGTGTACGCCGGCCGTGCTGGACGCCCTGCAACGCTATGACCTGCGGGCGACGTTTTTCGTTTGCGGCAAGAATGTGGAACAGTTCCCTGAGCTCGTTCGCGAAATTGCTGACGCCGGGCACGAGATCGGGAATCATACGTACTCGCATCCGGGGCTGCTGCTGCGAAGCGCATGGCAGATCAGGCTGGAGTTGGAGCGGACGCAGGACGCCATCGAGGCAGCGGCGGGCGTGCGGCCCCGGCTATTTCGGCCGCCTTACGGTGTGCGGTCTCCGAGCCTGCGGGGCATTCAAGCCGAGCTGGGACTCACGACGGTCCTATGGACCGTGATCGGCAATGACTGGAAACTGGGTCGGGCAGCGATCGCGGAGCGGGTATTGCGGCGGCCCGGCGAGGGAGGCATTATTTGCCTCCACGATGGCGACCAGGTATATCATCCTGCTGACCGCCGCGAAACCGTGGCCGCGCTTCCTGAGATTATCGAAGGACTTCGTGGGCGCGGGTTCAGCTTCGTTACGGCCGGCCGGATGTTGGATGAGTTGAATGGCGGTGAAGGTCTGGCGGCATACGGGGCAGAGTTGCGGGTGTAAACCGGATAGCTCCGGGCGCGATTCCTGGCGGGCCCGTCGGCCTCCGGGCCGACGTAGGGGCGTAGCGTGCTACGCCCACTTGACCGCGCACTTACGCGCGAGGCTCTGGGTACCTGTTCAGGCTGCATCGATACGGTCGAGGAAAACCGCCCGCCACACGCCACGGTCGAAACATAACTTGCGGTATCGTATCAGGGCGATTGCGACTTTGGAGCCTTCGTCTCGGCAACCTCCGATTCGCCGGCCGAGACTACCCGTATCCAGACAAAATGCATGTCCGATATTGAAGAAAGGGTGATTCGAGTCATTGCTGAAACGCAGCAAATCGACGCGAAGAACATCACCCGCTGCTCAACGTTTGCCGAGCTGGATATCGATTCCTTCGACGGTATCAACGTATTGTTTGCCATCGAAAGCGAGTTCGATATCAGCGTTTCCGATGACGACGCTAAGCAACTGCGTGGCATCGCTGACGTGATTGACGGCGTCGAGAAACTTTTGGCGGCAAAGAAAGCCACGACTGAGAGCTGACCCCATGCAGCGTGTCGCCGTCACCGGTCTTGGCTGTATCTCGGCTTTGGGATTGAATGTCCCGGACTTCTGGAAGTCGCTGGCCGCGGGCGTTTGTGGCATTCGACCGTTGACGCTGGTTCCCCCGGAAAAGCTCAGCATCACAATCGGCGCCGAGGTTAGCGGTTTCGATCCCGGGTCACATTTCGAGCCCAAGCGGCTGGCGATGCTCGACCGTTTTTCGCAGTTCGCGCTCGTTGCGGCGCGTGAAGCGGTGGCGGACTCGGGCCTGGGTTTTCGTCCTGAGGTCGCCGGGCGCACAGCCGTGATCCTGGGCACCGGCGTCGGCGGCAAGACCACCGACGACGACGCCTTCTGGAAGCTCTACGGAGAGGGTAATCCAAGGGTTCACCCGATGGTCATTCCGCGCTTGATGGCAAGCTCGGCGACGAGCCACGTGACGATGGAGTTCCGTATTACCGGACCGGCGTTTACCGTTTCGAGCGCCTGCTCCTCAGCCGGTCACGCGATCGCTCAGGCGTTTTTCATGGTGCGGCACGGGCTCGTGGACACAGCGATTACTGGTGGCAGCGAGGCTTGTTTCACGCTGGGTACGATGAAGGCCTGGGAGGCGATGCGGGTGATGGCGCCCGATACTTGCCGCCCGTTCAGCCGCGACCGCAAGGGTATGGTGTTGGGCGAAGGAAGCGCCGTCCTCGTTTTGGAATCGTTCGAGCGGGCGCAGGCGCGCGGGGCTCGCATTTACGCCGAGCTGGCGGGCGCGGGCATGTCGGCGGACGCTGACCACCTGATTCACCCCAATGAACAGGGGGCCGCGCGGGCCATCGAGGCCGCAGTCGCTGATGCCGGTCTCTCGCTAGAGCAGATCGATCACATCAACGCCCACGGCACGGGTACGCAAGTGAATGACGTCACCGAGACTCGTGCGATTCGGCGCGTTTTCGGGACGCTCGCCGAGAAGGTCGCGGTCTCCTCGACCAAGTCGATGCATGGGCATGCCCTGGGGGCTTCCGGGGCAATCGAGCTGGCGGCGACCGCGCTGGCGCTGCAACATGGGATGATCCCGCCGACGATCAATTACACGGAGGCCGACCGTGATTGCGATCTCGACTATGTTCCGAATGTAGCGAGGCCAAAGGCGCTTGGGGCGGCTCTTTGCAACTCCTTCGCTTTCGGGGGGCTCAATGCGGTGTTGGTGCTTCGCAGGGCCCCGGTGTGAGGGTTAGATCATGATGGACTTAGTATTCGCGATAGGCGGTTGAGTGCTCAGAGTCGGCCGTCGAACCAGAGATTGTTTGCGGTTCCGCCTAAGATTCTCTCGCGGGCGTTGCTCTTCAGCGGCAGCACCTCAGTAAAGATCTTGAGGTGCTCGGCGTAGCTGACTTTCGGGGTCCATAGCTCGCAGGGGAAATCGCTGCCCCAGACACAGCGCTCCGGGCTGAACGCGCCAATCACCTTGAGGCAAGCTTCGTGCATGTCGGCGCAGGGGAAGAGGGTAGCGCTCCCCGTGGGGACGAAGGTCAGCTTGGCGTGCAGGTTGGGGCGCTGAGACAGTTGCAGAATCTTCTCTAGCGTAGAGCCAAGATTCGGACCCGCTTTCAGGTTCAGACAGTGATCGAGAACGACTCGCAATTTCGGGAAGTCGGCCAGCATGCGGTCCGCTTGATCTGCTTTCTCGGGGCCGATCAGAACGTTGATCACGATGCCTTGCGCGGCCGCAACTTCCCACAAAGCTCGGACGCCGGGATGATCGAGACGGCCGTCTGATGCCGGAATACTGCGCATGCCTCGGACGCCGTATTCACGAACATACTGCTCGAGCAGCGCCGGGCTGTGGCGGTCATCGGGGTCCAGCGTGCAGACACCGGCGGTCCAATCGGGCGCAGCCTTTGCACTGTCGCAGATGTAGCGGTTGTCAAAGCGGTAGAAGGTGCTGGTTTGGATGATGCAGGCGGCGTTGACGCCGTTTGCGCGACTCTGAGCGTGAAGGTCTTCGAGCGACCCCTTGCCGCCCGGTGGCCGTAGCGGTTTCTCGATAGGCGGATAGCGCTGCTCGTCCGGCGAGTAGATATGGGCGTGGGTGTCGACGATGGACAATGGTTTGTGGCCTTTAACCCGAATTTAAGTTTTCGTCAGCGCCCGATGCATCGTCCAACCGAATCTCATTCGTCCCGCCGCCGCCAGGAGTTGCCCCTTCACTCTCAATGATAAAGTTGTAGGCCCCCATGTGATCCAATTCAGCCCGGCGGCCCGAACCTCCAGACGCCTTTTCCAGCGACGCTTCGCCCAGCTCATGCTCTTCCCCACTATCGATCTCTTGATCTTGGTCGCGGTCTGGGTTTTGGTCTTCTTCTGACATTGCGCTGCACCTCTGTCGAGATTGTACCTGCATTTCGCCGGTGGGTCTTTCAACTTACGGGTCTGTTGAGGAACTCCGCCGTCCCGGGCTATCCGGTCCACGCCTGCCCCTCCGTGAGATTTTCCCAAGACCTGCTAGCCACACTCAAAGGCTGTCGGGGGATTATCCGCCGCTACAGCAGTATCAGCTCGACCGGATCGCCAACCTTTACACCCGCCAACTTTGCCGCCGACTGCCTTGCGGCCGATACCTCGATGTAGCCCGAACTGCCAACGATCGCAAACACCGTGCCCGGTTCGGCTTCGTCGTAGGCCTCGGCGCGGGAGGTCACTTCTTGCCTCCCGGTCAATAAAAGAAAGTTCGTGCTGGATGGGGGGAGCAGCTCCTCACGAAAGCTCGTGACGATGTTTCCGAACTGGTCGATCATCAAGATGCGTCCCAGCCACCTCCCCGTGAGCGTTTCTTGGGGGATCGTGGCGGCTAGTTGGACGCAACCGCCCGCCGGCTCGCCGAATTCCTCCACTGGCCGGCCGGCTGCCAGTCTCGCCGCCACGGGGGCGAAGACGTCTCGTCCGTGAAAAGTGCGGCTCATCGGCTGCAGAGCCTGTCGCTCCACGTCGATCACGCGCGCGTGGTAAGGCCCCTGCTCATAGACCTGAGAAAGAACACCGTTGTCAGGTGCGACAAAGTAGTGACCGCCTGATTCGACGACAATCGGGCACCGGGATGTTCCCACTCCTGGATCAACGACCACGACATGGACTGTCCCGGCAGGGAAAAATCGACACGATTGGGCGATCACGAAAGCCCCTTCGGCGACCGAGTAGGCAGGGATTTCGTGGCAGATGTCGATGACTCGGACCGTTGGGTCGATTGACGCGATAACTCCTTTCATCACACCGACATAGTGGCCGGAGAGACCGAAATCCGTGGTGAGGCTGATGATCCGGGACGACACGTTATAATCAATCATGTCAGTGTCCAGCATGCCAGTGTCCGGCTATGACGCGCTACTATTTTGACCACAATGCCACGACCCCGGTAGCCCCGGAGGTCTTGGAGGCAATGCTGCCCTGTTTGCGGGAGGGGTACGGCAATGCGTCCAGTATCCATTCTTTCGGGCAAGAGGCGAACGCCCTGGTCGAGCACGCACGGCGGCAGGTATCCTCGCTTCTCGGCTGCACGCCCGCGGAAATCGTCTTCACCAGCGGCGGCACCGAGGCCGACAATCTCGCTATTTTTGGGACGGTCCGGGCGTCCGGCGGCGGGCGCAAGCATGTGATTACGGGCGTGATTGAACACCCGGCGGTGCTACACGCTTGCGAGCGCTTGGAGGACGACGGCGTCGAGGTGACGTATGTCCGCGTTGGCTCCGATGGCGTCGTGTCCCCGGAAGAGATCCGGGAAGCTGTGCGTCCCGAGACCGTGATGATCTCCATCATGCACACCAACAACGAATTGGGAACGCTGCAGCCGATTGCGGAGATCAGCCGGATCGCGCGCGAAAACGGCGTCGTGTTTCATTGTGATGGCGTGCAGAGCACGGGGAAGATCCCGACGGGAATGGATGAACTTGGGGTCGATCTTTTCAACTTGAGCGCCCACAAGATTTACGGTCCCAAGGGGGCCGGGGCCCTTTATATTCGCAAGGGAACCGATATCGAGAAGACTCAATACGGCGGCAGTCATGAACGTGATCGGCGTCCCGGGACTCTGAACGTTCCCGGCATCGTCGGACTGGGAGCCGCCGCGGAGCTGGCCGAGAATAGTCTAGCCGCCGAAGGCAGTCGCATCGAAGCCTTGCGCAACCGCTTGGAAGAAGAGATTTTGGGACGGATCGAATCCACGCGGGTAAACGGAGCAGGAACAGCTCGCGTTCCGAACACGACGAATATCCGGTTCGATTACCTCGAAGGCGAGGCCATGGTCATTGCACTCGACTTGAAAGGCGTGGCGGTTTCGAGCGGGGCGGCCTGTTCGAGCGGGGCGGTGCATCCTTCACATGTGTTGACCGCGATTGGGCTGTCGGCTGATGAAGCGCGGTCCAGCATTCGCTTTTCGCTGGGTAAGCAGAACGACGATGAGCAGATTGACAGGCTGTTGGAGATTATTCCAGGCGTGGTCGAGCGGTTACGCAAGCTGTCAACGGCTTATGTTGGGTGAGCACTGAGGTTGCGGGGACTGCGCAGATCGGTGCTCTTGAAGATTGTTCGGTTTCGGGAGTGGACCCACTCACTCGCGTTCGGGGCTCTGTTTCCATGGAAAATGATCTAATCGCAGTGGCCATGAGCGGGGGCGTTGATAGCGCCACCGTGGCGGGCTTGCTGCAGCAGCAGAATCAGCCGATCGTCGGCATGACGATGCAGCTATGGGACCAGCGCCGCTTTCCTGAAATGATTCCGCCGGGGGTCACCTCCGGCCGCTGCTGTTCGCTCGATGATGTTTACGACGCCCGCAGCGTGGCTGATCATCTTGGAATCCCCTACTACGTCGTCAACTTCGAGGACCGCTTCGAAGCCGAAGTCGTCGAGCCGTTTGTGAACGACTACGTCTCGGGCCGGACTCCGATTCCGTGCACCTTGTGCAACAACTTCGTCAAGTTCGACAAGTTTCTCCAGGTGGCCAAACAAGTCGGCGCTGATCGAGTGGCAACCGGCCATTACGCCCGCATCGACTATGACCCAGACCTGTGCCGCTATCTTCTGCGGGCGGGAGTGGACTCCACTAGGGATCAATCGTATTTCCTGTTCGGTCTGACGCAAGAGCAGCTGTCGCACTCACTATTCCCACTGGGGAATATGCCGAAGTCCGAGGTCCGCCAGATGGCCATCGACATGAAATTGCCCGTGGCCGAGAAGCCGGAAAGCCACGAGATTTGCTTCGTGCCCAACGGCGACTATGCGCAGTTTGTCGAGCGCTATCTGGAAGAGAAGGGCGCAGGCATGAAAGACAATCAGGGTGAGGTTGTTAGCGAAGATGGAGCGGTGTTGGGTGAGCATTCGGGCGTCCACCATTACACGATCGGCCAACGGAAGGGGCTCGGCGTAGCGGTTGGCAAACCCATGTACGTCGTACAGATTCAGCCCGAGAACCGCAAGGTGGTGGTGGGGAACAATAGTTCGCTGATGCGCAAGAAATTTTACGCCAGTGGCCTGAATTGGATTGCGATTCCGGAGTTGAGCGAACCGATTCGTGTCGAGGTTAAGATCCGTCATCAGTTCAAGCCGGCACCGGCCGAAGTGCGTCCAACGCCGGAGATCGATCGCGTTGAGGTCGAATTCGACGAGCCTCAGCGAGCGGTGACTCCCGGGCAAGGGGCTGTCTTCTACCAAGGAGATTTGGTGGTGGGTGGCGGCTGGATCGAATAGCATGTATCTGGTACGGCGGGTTTGACGCGCCGTCTAAAGCAAGTCCGCCTCTAAGTGTTTTGGGCTTCGACGCCGATTGGATCGTGTCGGATGCCTTCGTGAAGCGGCCACACGAGCAAACCATGCACAAGTACGTATTCTGCGGCCCTCAGGGTTCGGGCAAGGGTACGCAGAGCCAAATGCTCTGCGACGAATTCGACTTTGTCCACATTTCGATCGGCGAGATATTCCGTTGGCACGTCGCGCACCACACCAAGCTGGCAGCCCAAGTCCAACGCATCACCGATTCGGGGGAGCTGGTCCCGGATGAAATCGTCGCGGAGGTCATGAGCAAGCGGCTTGCGGAACACGACTGGCAATACGGATTCGTACTCGACGGCTTTCCCCGCACACTGCCCCAGGCAGAATACCTTTTCCAGAATTGGGATATCGACCAGGTGATCTATCTCGATCTTCCCGACAAGGTCGTTCACCGGCGCATCATGCAGCGTGCGGCGAGCGGGGAGGGAGGCGGCTTCACGAAGAGAATGGACGATAATCCCGAAACTCTCAGGATTCGTTTGCTCGAATACCACACCAAGACACGGCCGCTGCTGAGCCTGTATCAAGAGATGGGCTTGCTCATCAACATTGACGGAAACCGGCCGATCCAAGAAATCTACAAAGACATACGGGCCGGTTTGGGCCTGTCCGCCCGACCAGCCGGCGCCAGCTAACCTCAAGGCTTTTGATCGGGCAGCCCCACGCACAAGACGCCTGGAACGTTCTGAATCTGACGCATACTTCCGGCGTGTTGGCGTCGGGCTTCCAGGCCCTACGCTACGAGCGCCGACGGGCGGGAGTCACATGAACGTGGAGTTTTAGCGTCATACTCTCTAGACTATTTGGGAGGAACTTGTCTCAACGAAATACTTCCCCAACGGCACGAATCCGAACCAAGCCATTGAATGTAATCACGCTCCAGCGGACTTTGCCGAAACTGCTGCTCCTCTACTTGCTCGCGCTCGGCATCGGCAGTTTGCTCTTTGCCAGGACGATCTGGAAAAGCGTCACTGACTATCAACCCGCCAACGCGTATCACGCTGACTTGCCAGGGGGCCGGCCCCTCACCGATCGCCTGGTTCTGGTGGTGCTCGACGGTATTCGCGTCGACGCTGTTCCCGAGATGGATTTCTTGACGGCACTGGGCCGCCGGGGTTCATCGGGCGTCGTCCGAATCGGCCAGCCGTCGCTTTCGAACCCCTCACGGGCGGTCATCTCCACCGGCGCGTGGGCTGAAGTGAATGGCGTGACGAATAATTCCGACTATTCAGCACCCGAAGTCGATTCGATCTTCTCACTCGCCAAGCGTTTGGGCGTAGATCAAGCCGCGGCTGGCTCCAGTTTCTGGTCAAAGGCCTTCGGGGCTTACCTGGGAGATCGCGTCCTGACTCATCGAAAGGGAACGAAGGTCGGCGATGGGCCCTCGGAACTGATTGCGTGGCAACAGAAGGCTTGCGCATCCGATATTGAGTTTTTGGATGACCAGGGTAGTGGGCTCGTCGTGCTCGGGCTCACGGCAGCCGACTCGATTGGCCACGATTTCGGCGGCAAGTCAGGAGAATATTTGGAGACCGCGAAGAGTGTGGATGATTGCCTGCGGCAGGCGGTCGAAGCTTTCGATGATAGCCAAGCGACCTTTGTGATTACGTCCGATCATGGGCATATTCACCGCAGAGGGGGAGGCGGCCACGGCGGCGGCGAGGATGAAGTTCTGGACGTCCCGCTGGTCCTTTTCGGGCCGGGTGTTCGCGAGCATTCCGGGTGGACGGGAGCCCAGGTCGATATCGCTCCGACGATCTGCGCATTGCTGGGTCTGCCCTTGCCCGCGACCAATCAAGGCGGCATACTTTGGGATTCTCTCGACGTGGACGAAGGCGACGAAACAGAACTACGTGGGCGCGAACTTCAACAGCGGGAACTTGCCATTGCCAAGCTTCCCAATCGCGAACAGGGCCTCAAAGCCGAGCGGCGGGAACGCAGTCTGCGTGCTATCGGGTTCTTCACGTTTTTTTCGGCGGTCCTGCTTTGGACCGGCGTCCGGCGGCCACGAAGCGCGCTTTGGCTGGCGGCTGCCGTGCTTGTCTACTATGGGCTGTACTACCTGCTGTTCTGGGTGTCCGGCCTGGGCTACTCGTTGAGCGCGGTCGGGCGACAGGAGTATCTGCCTCGTTTTTTTGCATTTGATCTTGGCGCCTCGGCGATTGCGCTCGTGGGCGCGTCCTGGTTTCTGGCGTCAAGATTGACGAAGTGGCGGGCTGTGCTGCTGCTCGATCTAGCAGTACTGGTCTCGGCAACGGTCGCTTTGCAGGTCACAGCGATCTACTTTTGGAATGGACTCATCATGGGCAGTTTCATGCTCGACCTAGGCCCGGCTTTCAAAGCCTGTATCGATTTGATGCAGCTTTTTGCGCTTGGGCTGGTTGGGCCGATGATCTATTTGGTGGCGGCGGGGCGCGAACGGCGGCGGGAACGGCAAGGGGAGGCTAGCGCGTGAACATCCCGTCGCTGTGTCAACCCGCGTTTAGCCTTAGGGCAGATATCGAGGGGCTGGAGTTCGAGGGCCGACGGCAGACCTTCTGCGAGATCGAATCTGAAGCGAACCGCTTGGCCGCCCGTTTGCGAGCCGATGGCCTCGTGACGGGAGACCGCGTTGCCGTCTACATGAAGAATAGCCCGGAGCTGATCGTGGCCTATCTCGCTGCAGTTGGCTCGGGATTCATATTCACTCCCATCAACATTCTCTATCGAGGAGCTGAGATCGAGCATATCCTCGGCGATGCGGAGCCCGCCGCGCTGTTCGCCGACCGACAAGCGGAGGACGTTTTGGCTCCCTTGCTTGAGCGGCTGCCCTCTTTGCGCTTGTATTGGACCGGGGATCTTGCGGAGTTTGCCGCTACGCAGATCCCAGCGGATGCTGCCGGCGAGCAATCTCAAAACGAGCTTAGCGACGACGCCGTGGCTGCTCTCGTCTACACCTCCGGCACGACGGGCAAGCCCAAGGGAGCCATGTTGACGCACGGCAATTTCACGGCGAACGCGCTCAACCTCGTCAACGCTTGGCAGATGACGGCTGAGGATCGCTTGTTGTTGAGCCTGCCTCTCTTTCACGTTCACGGCCTCGGTAACGGGCTTCATACCTGGCTGGCTTTGGGATATCGAACCCGTCTGCTGGAGCGATTTCTCAAGGAAACCATCGTCGACGAATTCCTTGAGTTTCGACCGACCGTTTTCTTCGGCGTACCCACGATGTATGAGAGGCTGCTGGATACGCCGCGGGAGAAAGCGCACGCGATCGGCGGTTTCATGAGGCTGTTCGTTTCCGGCTCGGCGCCCTTGCCCGTGAGGACGCTGGAAAAGTTCCGCGAGCTATTCGGCCACACGATTCTCGAGCGCTATGGCATGAGCGAAACTCTCATGAACACATCGAATCCCTACGACGGTGAGAGACGGCCGGGGTCGGTGGGGTTGCCGATGCCCAACGTGTCGATTCGGCTGTGCGATGCCGAGACAGGGGCGGAGCTTGGAGAGGGTGAAACAGGCGAGGTCCAAATAAGCGGTTCAAATGTTTTCGCGGGATATTGGAGGAGGCCGGAGGCTACGGCGGAAGCCTTCACTGAGGACGGCTTCTTCCGGTCGGGCGATTTGGGCGTGCGATCTGGCGACGGCTACATCACGCTGCAAGGCCGCGGCAAAGAGCTGATCATTTGCGGGGGCTTCAATGTCTACCCACGCGAAGTGGAGGAGTTTTTGACGAAGCTGCCGGGAGTAGGAGAGGCAGCCGTCGTTGGGGTTGGCGATCAACTCAAGGGCGAAGTCCCGATGGCATTCATCGTGGCGGCGGAAGGCGAGGAACCGGATGCCGCAGCACTCCAGCAGGCCTGCCGTGATGGCCTGGCATCGTTCAAAGTGCCGAGACGATTTGTTGTGACCGGCGCCCTGCCGCGCAATGCATTGGGTAAAGTACAAAAGCACCTCTTGATGACGGAGATGCGACCGTAGGCGGCTCGATCGTCAATGCCGACAAGGAATTGGAAGGTGAGAACCCCGAGCTGGAGATGTGGCGTGAACCTCCAGGTTTGCCGCGCCTCGATTCGTCGAGGCGTTGCTGGCTGCGGGGCGCTCGGTGGACTGAGACCCGATCCCTCGCCCCTGGGCCGAACAAACCGACGAATCGGTTTGCGGCAAGCGTGGACGCTCACGCCACGTCCGCTCCCGTTAGGTTGCGGATGGTCCGCGCTAGGGAGCGATGAACGGACCGCACTCTCAACTCCTGCTTCACAGGCCAAATAAAAGCCCACCCCACTAAATGGACTTCCTAACCTCAGCCGCCTACATCTCCATCGTCGTCCTGGTAGTCGTCAACACCTGGGTCGTCAGGCGCATGAAGATCACGGTCCGCGACGAAGACCGCGACGAAGACCGCGACGAAGAAAAGGACCATTAGCGTGGACATCCTCTCCGAGCGCTGGCCGATCCTGCTAGCCATCGCCGTGTACTTGGCTGTGTGCCTGGGGATCGGCTGGTATTTCCAGCGCCGCGCATCACAAGGCGTTTCCGAGTATTACGTCGCGAAGCGCCAGATTCCCGGCTGGGTGATTTCCCTGGCGTTCTTCTCGACATTCGCCAGCACCAATACCTATATCGGTCAAGCAGGGCAGGCTTTCGCGGCGGGGTTGAGCTGGGCCTGGGTCGGTGTTTTTTGGACGATGTTCTGCATGATCTCGTGGTTGCTGCTGGGGCCTCGGCTGCGCGACCAGACCGCCGGACTCAAGTCAGTGACGATTCCGGACTATTTCGACTTTCGCTACAAGAGCCGGCTCTCGAAGGCGACTAGGATTCTATCCGCGTTCACGATCCTGTTCGCGACCATCTGGTATATGGCAGGCATCGCGAAAGGTTGCGCCCACCTGCTGGAGTCGGTTTTGGGCACACCCTATGCCTGGGGCGCGCTCGCGATCATTGGCTTCACTTGCGTCTACACGGTGATGGGCGGCATGTACAGCGTGCTGTGGACGGACGCCGTACAGGGCGTGATGATGCTCGCCGTGGCGCTGGTCATGGTGGCAATTCCGTTCGTTTACGTCGGCGGAGTTGGTGAGTTGATGACGCGCATCGCCGACGTTTCCCACGTCACGGCGGAGGGCGTGCCAATGAGCGACGGGTTGGTGACGTTCTGCTCGCTGGTGTCATTCACCTACATTCTGGGGATCGGCCTGTCGGTTGGCATGAAGCAGATTTCCGAGCCGCGCTGCTTGGTGCGCTTCTACTCTGTCGACAACGCCAAGGGCATGCGCTTCGCGATGATCTGGACGCCGATCTTTCTGGGAGTCTCGTTGCTTTGCGTGATGGGCTTGGGCGCGCTGGTCCACGGGATGACGACCGAGCAGGAGGCCGCCTACTTGATTCAACACACCGACGAAGTGGTCGGTTTTATGCTGGCGAAGTTTGACAACACGGCGGTCAGCGCGATCTGCATCACAGGCCTATTCGCGGCGGGCATGTCGTCACTGGCCTCCGTCATGTTGATCGTGGGCACGGCGGCGGTGGGCGACATTTGGAATGTGTGGAAACCGATGCCGGCGGCGAAGATTGTGGTTCGGACGAAGGCGGCTATTGTTGTCTACTCGGGGATCGTTTTTCTTGCGGCTATATTCCCGCCGGCGGGCATCGTCGAGTTGACGAGTTTTTCAGGAGCGGTATTCGCGGCAGGCTTCTTCCCGGCGGTTTTCGGTGGGCTCTATTTACGTAGGGGCACGGGCCACGGAGCCTTTTATTCGATGCTGATCGGCATGGCCGCGACGATCGTCTGGCGCTTTGGCGTGCGCTTCCAGGTGCCGGGCATGCGCGACGTGCATGAGATTATCCCGGCTTTTTGTCTATCGCTCGTGGCTTATCTTGTGATCAGCAAGCTCACCGCCCGGCATCGCCCGCCCGAGGAGCATCTTGCCAGGATTTTCTGAATCGGTAAGTTTATGGCTGATGCTGGAAGAAATGTCTTGCTACAATCTGGCCGGGCAGCTAGAATCGTCTCCGTAAGGCGCGAATTAACTAACACTAAACATCCACCGCCTGAAAGGCGGTGGGTTACGTTTCGACTGAAAGTCGGGGTTGCGGCTCAAGCCGCCTGAAGCTGTCCGGCTCACAGCCGGCTCAAGGCTTGGTGGGCGCTGTAATCTTGAATCCTTCCCCGTCCTCATCCCATTTCTGGCTCTCAATGTATCTCTTGATCGTTTCTTCATCTACCGCGCCCACCGTCGCACAAAAGTAGCCGCGTGCCCACAGATGTTGGCCCCAATACCGTTTCCGCAACTCTCCAAACTCGTCCTGTAATCGCCGCGACGACCGTCCCTTCAGGTACTGCACCAGCTTCGACGGCGCTAGTTGCGGCGGAGCCGTCACCAACATGTGCACATGATCCGGCGACACCGCGCCCCGGATCACCGCCACTCCCCTCGCTTCACAGCTCTGCCGGATCAGATCCCGCACCCGCTCTGCCACCCTGCCCCGTAACACCTTGTAGCGGTACTTCGTGATCCATATGAGGTGATATTTGATGTCGTAGACCGAATGCGCTCCTCGCCGATATTCTTCCATCCCCCCATTCTCATCCAGAACTGCTTGAAGCTGACCGCCTGAAAGGCGGTGGGTTTAGACCTGGTGATTGAACTAAACCCCGTGTCCACAACCGGCACACAGCCCGCGGAGACTGAAGAGGCCGAGTCGATCTCGCCGCCGGCTCCCGCCCAGCCGTCCGGTGAGGAAAGCCCGCCGGAAACAGAACCTACCAGCGAACCAGCCGTCAAACTTGGCACACGGGCGCGAGTCCGAGCATCGGTGGGCCGTGTTTGGGCGCCCATCAAAACACGCCTGGCGGACCGCGCCAAGTGGCCGCGGTGCTGGTGGCATCCCCTGCCGCCTCCGCCCGACGAGCGCCTGACTCCGGAGCAGTGGAAAGAGCAGCACGACGAAGTGTCGGGAACGATTCGGCGAGTCATGATGGTGCTACTCGGTTATAGCTTCTTTTGCATTTTGACGCTGGGAGCGCCCGACGCTTCGCTCGTGTCAGCCAACGCGAAAATCAAAATCCCTTTCGCGGACACCGAGATCGCCTTTAGCTCGTTTATTTTGATCGGCCCGCTCGTATTGCTCGGTGTCGCGTCTTACCTCCACTTGTTTGTCGGAAAATGGCTCGAACTCAATCATCATCCACTTTCGAAAGACCAGGCGCCGATACCCTACGCTTTCAATATGCGTGAAAACAGGCTGGCTCACTTGTTTTCGACATTGGTCTTTTATTGGCTTGTGCCACTGATCTTGGGTTACTTTGCGTACAAGGCGTCACCACAGCCAGATGGATGGCAGATCGCGAGCCTCGCGGCTTGTGTCGCGGCTGCGTTCCTCTATCTTCATGTGCGGCGGGACATGTATGGGAGTGCACACAAAGGGATTCGCGCAGTTCGTCGGTTCGCGGTCATTGCATTGGCATTTCTGGCCTACGCGGGGTACGAGGGGAGGAACCTCTTCCAGCGGCAACTGAATCTTTTTGGAGCGAAACTCGCAAGCGAGGACCTGCGACGAGCCAATCTTAGCGGTATCGACCCGCGTCAAGCCGACCTCCAGGGGACCAATCTAGCCCGTGCTGACTTGCGGGACGCCGATCTCCGGGGCGCTCTTCTGAGCGGGGCTGAATTTCAAGGGGCGAGACTCCGCGGCGCCGTGCTGAACAGCCTCGACCTCAGCGGGGCGATGAACCTTTCGCAGGAGCAAATTAACGCCGCTCGTGGTGATAGCCACGCGGTGCTGCCAGCGGGGCTCACACGGCCAAAGCATTGGCCTGCCGCAGAGCTTCGGGGCCACACCGGCACGGTTATGCACGCGGAGTTTTCGCCCGACGGCAGCCGCATCGTCACCGCCAGCTGGGACAGTACGGCGCGGGTCTGGGAGGCAGCCAGCGGCGAGTTGGTCGTGGCTCTGGAGGGCCACACCAGCGCGGTTCGGCACTCGGCGTTTTCGCCCGACGGCAGCCGCATCGTCACCGCCAGCTCTGACGATACGGCGCGGGTCTGGGAGGCAGCCAGCGGCGAGTTGGTCGTGGCTCTGGAGGGCCACACCAGCGCGGTTCGGCACTCGGCGTTTTCGCCCGACGGCAGCCGCATCGTCACCGCCAGCTCTGACGATACGGCGCGGGTCTGGGAGGCGGCCAGCGGCGAGTTGGTCGTGGCTCTGGAGGGCCACACCAGCGCGGTTCGGCACTCGGCGTTTTCGCCCGACGGCAGCCGCATCGTCACCGCCAGCTCTGACGATACGCCGCGGGTCTGGGAGGCGGCCAGCGGCGAGTTGGTCGTGGCTCAGAGGGCCACACCAGCGCGGTTGCGCACGCGGCGTTTTCGCCCGACGGCAGCCGCATCGTCACCGCCAGCTCTGACGATACGGCGCGGGTCTGGGAGGCGGCCAGCGGCGAGTTGGTCGTCGCTCTGGAGGGCCACGCCGGCACGGTTGAGCACGCGGCGTTTTCGCCCGACGGCAGCCGCATCGTCACCGCCAGTTGGGACAATACGGCGCGGGTCTGGGAGGCGGCCAGCGGCGAGTTGGTCGTGGCTCTGGAGGGCCACACCAACGTGGTTGGGCACGCGGCGTTTTCGCCCGACGGCAGCCGCATCGTCACCGCCAGCTGGGACAATACGGCGCGCGTCTGGGAAGTGCGCTGATGCTTCGCATGTGTCAAATCGAGTCGCCCTGGGCTGACGATCAATACATTTGACCACGGCTGCCGCATGCGCGCCGCCGACCCCGGAAACGCGCGTATCCCAAACAGCCCCGAAGTCATTCAGTTGGGGCACTCTTTTGGGCCTAGGCGGAACGTCCGCAACTCTCCAGAGGCTACCCGAATTGCGAGCTACTCAGCCGACAACCCTTCTCCACAAGAAAACTTGCCCCAGCCTGGAATGAATTCACACCCCAGCGCGTTTTCGAGATAGTGACGATCGACGCTAACAACTTTTCAGTCGAAAACAATCCCCTCGAAGGCTTATACTTCTCAGATATGACTTCTAGAGGTCGACCCAAAATCGTCGTCCGGCGGGCTGAACAACGCGACTCCGCCCGGCTGGCTCAGGTCTACAATGACGCCATTCGATCGGGCGTTAGCACGATGGATACCGAACTGGTTGACTCGCGGTATTTTATTCGTCAACTCGGAACGCTGACCGATCGCGAAGTGCTTTTAGTGGGCGAAGCGAAAGCCGGCATCGTTGGCTGGTCCGTCGCCAAGCGTTATAGCGATCGGCCGGGCTATCTCCACGCGTGCGAGACTTCCGTTTACGTCGGCGCCAACCAGCACGGCAAAGGTTACGGGTCGGTCTTGCAGCGAGCAGTCGTCGAGAGGGCCGACGCCTTCGGCTATCGCCACCTGGTTGCCAAGATTCTCGCGGTCAATGAGTGGAGCATCGAGTTTCACAAGCGATTTCAGTACGAGATCGTTGGCACCCAGCGCAAAATTGGATTTCTGAACGGTCAGTGGCACGATGTCGTCATCATGCAACGAATCCTGGACGCAGCCCGTCAGGGCCAGTAGGAGGACATCAATGTCAGCGACTTTAGTTACCCCTCAGATCAGCCTCGGTTTGCCGCAAGGAATTTGTGGCCTGCTCGGCGATCTAGACGCCAAGCCTCAAATGGACGCAGCCGCAGCGGCGGAAATGCTGCAAGACCTGCGTCTGGAACCCTCGGAACTAGCGCCGTGGGTTGATTTCGATCACCCCATCCAAGACAGCTACGGACGAAAACTCATTGCCCGCGGACCAAATTTTGAGCTAATGGCCATGTCGTGGATGCCGGGCGACTACAGCGCGATCCACGACCACGGCGTCGCCGAGTGGGGCGCGGTGAAGTATTTCGGTGAGGCCGATCACGTCATTTTCGAGGAACGTGACGGAGTCGTATCGATACGTGAGCGCATGACGACGAAGTACAACTCGGTCTGTCCGGTCGACTCCTCCCTGATTCACATGATGGGGAATCCGACCGGCAAGCCATTCCTATCGCTTCATCTCTATGGCCGCGTCGACGCCGCCGAATGCATCACGGGCGACGCGCGGGTCTTCGACTTTTGGGCCAGAGAAATTCAGCGGACCGACGGGGGCGTCTTCTTCTGCCTTCCGGAATCCGAGATCGTGACTTGTGAAGACTGCCCCGTCTGCGATCATGAGACGGTCGTGCTGCACAACCACCTGATGCTGGAGCGGGTGAAACGAATTCTCGGCACTCACAAAGCGGACCGGGCTCTGATTCAGAAGGCGTTCGACATTGAACGGGAATTGACCCGGCTCCAGTCCGCTCCGGACGCGTAGCAGAAAATCATGACTCCGGAAGCAATCGCCGAAGTGCTGGTAGGGGCCTTCCAGCTCTATTTGATCGCCGGACTGGTGTTCGCGGTGCCTTTCGCTCTCGTGTTCGCCGGCCGCATGGACCCCAACGCACACGGCGCCAGTTGGGGCTTTCGCATCCTCGTGATTCCCGGTACGGCGATGTTGTGGCCTTTGCTGTTATCGCGGGTGATCCGGCGACGGCAGGTCCCTCAAGAAACCAATGCTCACCGGCGTTGCGCGCTTCGGGTCGCGGCGGCCGCGAAGAGTGAAGCGCGGTCATGATTCGAGAGCGGCGGCAAGTCCACAGAGGCGTCTTTACGATGCTAATGGTTCTGATGCCGGTGCTGCTGATCGCGGGACTGCTGTTGCGTCCCGAGACGCCGCCCGCTTCTCAGGTGGACGGCCGGCTACCAGATGCAGCGGGTTTTTCGTCCTCCTCGTCTGTTCCCTCCTCCAGTCCACCGCATGGAGGCACGGCAGACCCCTTTGCGTTCGAGACTTCCGTTGACGAACGTTCGGGGGAGCAACCCGTCTTGACGATTCGTCCGACAGCGCCGATCTTCAAACCCGATGTTCTCGTCTATTGGACGGCATCGGATGAAGGAAGCGGCCTGCCGGCGGACGCGATTCTCGTCGGCGGTCTTTCCGAGGACCTGAGCCAGACGCTGACCCTGCCGAGTGCAGCAGCCGGGGCGCGCGGCGCCCTTCTTGTCTACAGCCTGCCTCATCAAGAGATTTTGGCGCGGATTCCGATGACTCAAGTCGATGGCGGTGCGGGCGCGGAAGCCCCGCGCGGGGTCGCGGAGTAATCCCATGGGCCACGCCTACACCGCCGTCCAGTGGAACCGCCAGAAGATGTTCTATGACGGAGTTCTGCTGATAGGCGTTGCTCTGTACGTCGGCGGGTTTATCTGGCTCACTCCAGAACTTGACCCCAATGCCGAAAGTTGGGACGTGCGCATGCGGGCGTATGGGTCAGCGGCGTTCATCTTGCACTGCACATTATCCCGTCGATCGGCCCTCTCTGCCGCCTCGACAAGAGGTTCCTGCCGCTGCTTTACAACCGCAGGCACATGGGAGTGACGATGTGCCTGCTAGGCGTGCTCCATAGCCGCACGGTACTTGGCTGGTATCACGCCTTCTCGAGCACCGATCCAGTCGTCAGCCTCTTCGCAAGCAACACGGAGTTCGCGTCCTTTGTGGATTTTCCGTTTGAAATACTCGGTGCCGGCGCGCTGCTCATCCTGGGGCTGATGGCCGCCACAAGTCATGACTTCTGGCTCGTCAATCTGACCGCTCCGGTTTGGAAGGCCCTGCACATGGGCGTCTACCTGGCCTACGTGTTGTTGGTCGGTCATGTACTGCTGGGGCCGCTGCAATCGAATCAGGATCCTATCCTGACGGGGCTGGTTGTTCTTGGTGCGTTGTGGATTGTTGGCATTCATTTCGCGGCGGCACGGCGCGAAGAAACGCTCGATGTACTCGCGGAGGCGGGAGCGGAGAACTTAGTCAGAGTCGGGGCTGTGTCGGAGATCCCCGAGGGCGGGGCGAAGGTCGTTTGCGTGGCGGACGAGCGAGTCGCGGTCTTTAAATACGAGGACAAAGTTTCCGCGATATCGAACGTTTGCCAGCACCAAAACGGACCGCTCGGCAAGGGACGAATTATTGACGGCTTGGTCACCTGCCCTTGGCATGGCTATCAGTACGAACCCGCTTCGGGAGCGTCTCCACCACCGTTCACCGAGCGCGTTCCAACGTTCCGAGTCGAGATTCGGGGCGTCGTCGCGTTCATTGATCCGAAGCCGCATCCGCCTGGAACGAAGCTGGAGCCGGCACGGATCGAAGAGAGCGTCCGATGAGTCAGCCCGGCGAAAACCGCGGCGAGTTCTACGTGGGGTATCTCCCCCAGATGCCTCCCGGCTATGCTCGGCTCGTTCGGCCGGTGGTCGCCCTGCTTCTCGCCTCAGCAGCGGTGTTCGCCTACGTCTTGCCGAAGCTGCACAACTCCTACGATCTTTCGCGCAGCGACTACCGCGACATTCGCGATTTTGAAGGTCTGCTGTTGGCGAAGCCGGCGCCGCAACTCGTAGTGATGCGCCCAGGCAGCTCGGGGGCGCAACAGCTCTCGAGTTATTTGCTTGTCGGCAGAGGGAAGTCGGGACCGAAGATCGACGTCGAAGCGCTCGACGGCAAATACGTGACAGTCAAGGGTTCGTTGATCTACCGGGGGGCCGGGAGCCGGGGGACTTTGATTTCGGTGAGGTCGGCCGAAGAGAAGGCGGTGGAAGGGGACGTCCCAGCCGAAGGCGACTCCCCAAAAGAAACCGACTTTATTCCCACTGCAAGCGTTGCGGCAACGCACGAGTCGCTCGGCGTTTTCACTCTTCAAGGTGAGATCGTGGACGCAAAATGCTATTTCGGCACCATGCGGCCCGGGAACACGAAGGTCCATCGTGGGTGCGCGGCACGCTGCATTCTCGGCGGCATTCCGCCGGTGCTGCTTGTTCGCGATGCCAGTGGCGGGGAGCTGACGTTTCTGCTGGTCGCCGCCGACGGGTCCGCTGTGAATCAACACATCGCGGACTCGATCGCCGAACCGGTTGAGATTAGCGGCGAAGTGATTCGCATGAATGATCGCTTCATCCTGAAAGCCGATCCGGCAAGCTACCGGCGGCTTTGAGCTAGTCATGCTGAAACGCTTCGTCGACTCACTTCCGCCGGAATTGCTGCTCATCGTCTCTCGCGGCTTGCAATCGCTCTCGGCGCCGATCGTGGCTCTGCTGATCGCCACCGCCGGTGATCTAGGAGAGAATGCCGAAACCGCCATTTCTCTTTGCAATGTCTTATTCGTCGGCAATCTTTGCGCGTCGTTTGTTGTGCTGGGTTTCTTTGGGCCGCGCAGCATCAAGAATTCGCTCCAAAAGCTTCCTGTCCGCGCGCGATGGGAGATGCTCTTCTTTGCCTCTTTGGCCGCGATGCTTTCCTCCATGATTTTCACGGCGCTCGAGACAACCACGGTGACAAACGCAGTTCTGCTTTCACGCATCGGGCCGGTGCTCTACGCGGCCGCATCCGCGGTTCTTTTCAGCCAGGCGTTGAGGAGATCCGAGTGGGCTGGGTTTGGACTGATTGTGCTGGGAGTCGTAGCAACCGTGTTTTCCGGGAGCGGATTTCAGATAGCTACAGGTGACTTGCTTATCCTGGGCTCGGCATTCTTATACGCCGCTACTACGGCGATGAGCAAGAGACTGCTGGTTCACTTGGATCTGGCAGGACTTGTCTTCGCGCGAAATTTCTTCTCGGCAATCGTCTTCTTCGTGATAGCGAACATCATCTACGGTTCAGACCATTTCGCGGACGCTTTTTACGGGCCGCTGTGGATCATCATGGTTGTCTACGCGCTGGTTGTCATCGTGACTGCACAGTTCGCCTGGTTTCGCTCGATCTCCGTGCTGACACCGGCGACGATTGCGAAATGGACCGTGATGACGCCGGTGTTGGCGATGGGCTTTGCCTTCCTAATCAACGGAGAAACACCGGGGCAGACGCAGCTGGTCGCGCTGAGTTTTGTGACGCTGGGAACCCTCGTCTCGAACGTCGGCAAGTTTACTCCCAAAGGCGTTTCCGATAGTGGCGAGGCGAGTATTTCGGCATCGTAACCGTGCGCTTTCTCTACCCATGCGGCTTCTTTGTATAGCGAACCCGGCTGCTTACGCCAGCGCGAGCACGGACGTTCCGCTGAGTTACGCGCGTTTGGCGGCGCACCCGGAGGTGGAGCTTTTCCACGCGGAGACAGACAGTTTGTTGCGGCCTGGGAACCGCCCGGGAGACCGTATTGATGCCGTGCGGGTGGAGGCGGGCTTCGCGCGGGAAGAGTTCGGCGAGTTGAGCAGCCGCTCCGCAACGGCCGTCGGCGCGGATTTTTTCGACGTCGCTTTGTGCCCCACGCTAAAACCGTTTCCCTTGGGATATATTGCGCGTTTGAACGAGTGGTCTCGCGCGCTGCTGTTCGTGAATCATCCCGCCGGGATCGAGCGTCAACTCCATCAGGAGTTCTTTGTCGAGGCGGCTAGCGAGTTCATGCCGCCTGCAGTTCTCACCGCCGACCGATCGGTCGCCGGGCAATTCCTGGAACGCCACCAAACCATCGTGGCGAAGCGATCGAACAGTTGCGGTGGGCGTGGTGTATTCAAGGTTTTCCGGACGAATAGTGGGAACTTCGCCAGCGACAACGTGGTCGAAGGGACGCAGAGCTTTGCTACTTTCTCCGAGCTTTTCGACCACGTGAGCGTGCCGGCCGGCGACCCGGTCCTGCTCGTGCGCTATCTGCCCCGGGTCACCGAAGGAGACAAGCGAATCATCGTCGTCGACGGCCGAGTCATCGGTCCTTACGTGCGCAAATCAGCTCGGGGTCATTGGGTGCAGAACGTCAGTTTCGGTGCGACTTGCGAGCGTGTCTCAGTCAGCGACGAAGAACGTGAAATCGTGCGGCAGACTTGCCGTCCATACGGAGATGCCGGCATCCACTTGCTGGGTTATGACCTGCTGCAGGACGACGACGGCACTTGGAAAGTGAGCGAGATCAACGCGGGGAACATCGGCGGCATTTTCCGGCTGGAGGAGATGGGCGTGGAAAGAGTGACGGACCGCTTTGTGAGTTGGCTCCAGGCGTTCGCGGAGCGGAGTGCCAATTCCTGATCGCACGGAGGGCTCGCTTCCAAGAAAGTTACGGAATTGCTTGACAAGCGCGCACTAAGTAAGGAGAATCAGAATGTAAGGATTAGGATGGCACTTTCAACCATCACGTCGAAAGGACAGATCACCATCCCTAAGGAGATCAGGGAACAGCTTCATCTCCGGACGGGGGACAAGCTCGATTTTCGACTTGCAGAAGATGGGTCATTGCGAGTGTTCCCGATAGCGAAGAAAGTTTCCGAGGTTTTCGGATTTTTCGCGCACAAGGCGAGCAAGCCCAAATCGGCGCTGGGGATAAAAAGGGGCCTGCGAAGAGCGTTCCGTGAAGGCCGTACATGATTGCGTTGGACACGAACGTCGTTGTGCGTTTCTTGGTAAACGACGACAAGGTTCAGGGCAGAAAAGTTCGAGACCTATTCGATTCCGCTGAAAAAACGGGCGAGAGCCTCTTCGTCACCATGCCCGTACTGCTGGAGCTGATATGGGTGCTATCGGCAGTCTATGACTTCACTCGCGATGAAGTGATCGAAGCGCTCGAACTTCTCGCGGAAATGCCTATTTTGCGGCTAGAGAATTTTCGAGCGGTGCAAAAACTGATCCAGCTAGGCCGACTGACGCGGGCAGACCTTCCTGACTTGTTGATTGGACTGACCGGCCAAATACACGGTTGCGAATACACTTTGACTTTCGAAAAGGGGCTTTCTCGAACTGGGCTGTTTGACCAACTTTAGACCGAGGTTCTAGGGATTGAAAACTCTCTTAAAAATAGCCCGGAGACGCGCCGTAGGCGGTCTCGCGGGCTGTCTTTGCGAGTCACTTGGGCGAGTCACTTGGGCGAGTCACTTGGGGCGAATCAATTGGGGAAAGACAACCGTCCACCAATTGCCTCCTCATTTTCCGTTAGATGGGTATCCGGTTGACTCAGGTAGCCCCAATATCTTGTGGTTTGGGGATTTTCTTGGGTTCTGTAACCGGGTGAACAATCATCTTGTAAGTCGCCGGATCCACGGCTACCGCCTGCTGGACGAGCCGATAGAAGAGTTTGCCGCGGCTTTTGGATTTGCGGCGGTTGAAACGGAAGGTGAACTCGTCCAGGTAGTAGTCCAGATGTTTGTGGCTCACGGCGCCCTGATGGGTGCCCAGCAGCCAGCGCTTGAGCAGTGACATCACGCGGTGGACGCGGGGCATCAATTCCGACGCGGACTGCTCCTGCCTGCTGACAACTGTGACCTGATGGACGTAGCCTTCCTTTTTCAACCCGGAGTAACCGGGCCAGCCGTCGGTATGCACCACGCTGCCCGGCTCGATGCACTCCTCCACGAAAGGCAACAGGCTCTCGCCCGAGGCATCCTCGATTCTCTTCATGCGAATCCGGCCGATACCCCGCCCATCCTCTTGAGCGGCCACTGCGATCAATGCTTTGTTTTTCAGGTTTCGGCCCCGCAGGCCCTCTTCGAGCCCGCCCCAGTAGCTTTCATCGACTTCCACCGTCCCGGCGAGCAAATCCCGGCCCGGCCGCACCATCGCGCGCCGCATTTTGTGCAGCCAGGTCCAAGCCGTTTCGTACCTGTTGAGCCCCAACACTCTTTGAAGTCCCAAAGCGCTGGCTCCGGTCTTTTGGGTGGTGACCCACCACATCGCACGAAACCACAACGGCAAAGGGCTGCGCGTGTCCTGAAAGATGGTCCCGGCGGTCACCGAGGTTTGGCGCCCACACGCAGCGCACTGCAGCAGCACTTTTCGCAAAGGCCACGACTTTCCACAACCGCAACCCGGACAGCGGAAACCGTCCGGCCAGCGCAGCCGGAACAGATACTCCCGGCAGGCCTCCTCACTGCTAAAACGGGCCTCGAATTCTGGCAGGTTCTGAGGGTAATCTTCCATCTGCCGGCATACTACATCTTGGGGCTACCTGAGTCAACCGGATACCCATCTTCCGTTATTCAACACGCTGTAAAACGCGCTGAGGAAAGCGAACTAGTTTTGCGAAGCTCGTGGATTTTGCGACCAGACCCGGGTCGCAACTAGAGCTGGATCACGTTGATAGCTTTCGGCCCCTTCGGACCTTCCTCAATATCAAACTCGACTTCGGCGCCTTCCTGCAAGGTTCGATAACCGTCGGAGGCGATAGCGGAAAAGTGCACGAAGGCATCCCCACCGTTCTGGCGCTGAATAAAACCGAAGCCTTTGGCTTCGTTGAACCACTTTACTGTTCCTTTTTCTTTCACAAATCTCTCCTGTAAGGTACTCACTGTTGGGGTTCACTTCGAGTTGGTCGAACCGCGACCAGCTTGGAAAGCGAGAACTCTACGCGAAGACTTCTCTCCGAGAAACAACCTCGGACACCTCAGTAGAAACGCAACAGCTACTTCATTTCTATTCTCGCATACCTGGAAGCATCCCATATCGCAAGCGGAATGGTTCCACCCCAGCGAAAATAGTTCGATGTACGAGAGGTCACAACCATACCTCGCCCGAAATGCATGCGGCCGACAACACCGGCATCCTGCCCGGCACCCTATAATCCTTGTTTGTCTTCAAAATCGGAGTGAGATATGGAAACGAAACGCAAACTGCGAAGTCAGGATTGGTTTGGACGAAAGGACAAGCTTGGCTTCATACACCGTTCCTGGATGGGGGCTCAAGGCTTCGAGACCAGTGTGTTCGAGAACAAGCCTGTCATCGGGATTTGCAATTCCTGGAGCGAGCTGACGAACTGCAATGCTCACTTGCGCCAGGTCGCCGAGGCGGTCAAGCGGGGAGTCTGGGCGGCCGGCGGGTTCCCACTCGAGTTTCCAACTATGTCGCTAGGCGAGCCCTTCATGCGGCCCTCGACAATGATGTTTCGCAACTTAATGGCGATGGATGTGGAAGAGTCGATTCGCGCGAATCCGCTCGACGGTGTCGTGCTGCTCTGCGGTTGCGACAAGACAACTCCAGCGCAACTGATGGGCGCTGCCAGCGCGGATATTCCCTCCATCGTGGTGACCGGCGGTCCGATGTTGCGGGGCATGTGGCGCAACAAGGAGATTGGCTCCGGCACCGACGTCTGGCACTACTGGGACGAGCTGCGCGCCGGCCGCATTACTGAGGAAGATTGGTGCGAAATGGAAAGTTGTATGTCGCGCAGCGCCGGTCACTGCATGGTGATGGGAACTGCTTCCACTATGACCAGCATCGCTGAAGCACTGGGGATGACGCTGCCGGGATGCGCCAGCATTCCAGCGGTGGACTCACGGCGGCAAGAGATCGCTCAGCGCAGCGGCGGCCGTATCGTCGAGATGGTTCTCGAAGACCTCAAGCCTTCGCGGGTGATCACGCGGGAAGCCATCGACAATGCCATCCGAGTCGACATGGCGATCGGCGGCTCGACCAATGCCATCATTCACTTGGTGGCGATCGCCGCGCGGCTCGGGATCAAGTTGCCATTGACGGCGTTCGACGAGATTTCCCGAACAACGCCGATGATCGCGAACATTCGTCCCTCTGGCAAATATCTAATGGAGGACATGTTCTACGCCGGCGGCGTCCCCGCTGTGATGAAAGCAATTGAATCGCTGCTCCATGGCGACGCGATTACAGTTACGGGCAAGTCCATCGGCGAAAACATTGCTTCGGCTGAATGCCACAACGATGACGTCATTCGGCCCATCACGAACCCGTTGCAGAAAGAGGGCGGGACGGTCATTCTCTACGGCAACCTGACTCCCAACGGAGCGGTGGTCAAACAGAGCGCGGCCACCAAGGCTCTACTGAAACATACCGGCCGGGCCGTGGTGTTCGAAGACCACTCCGATTTGATGGAACGGCTGGACGACCCCGACCTCGACATCGACGCGAGCTGCGTGATGGTGCTCAAGAACGGCGGGCCGAGAGGCGCTCCCGGGATGCCCGAATACGGCAACATGCCGATTCCCGCCAAACTGCTCAAGCAAGGCGTTCACGACATGGTGAGGATCAGCGATGCGCGTATGAGTGGCACCAGCTACGGCACCGTGGTGCTGCACGTTGCTCCCGAAGCGGCGGTGGGCGGGCCGCTGGCGATCGTGCGGAACGGAGATGAGATTGAGCTGGACGTCGAAGGCCGCAAGATCAACATTTTGATCTCCAAGGAGGAGCTGCAAGCGAGGCTAGCCGCCTGGAAGCCCCGCCGGCGTCACTATGACCGCGGCTACGGGCGCCTGTATATCGACCATACGTTGCAAGCCGACGAAGGATGTGACTTTGATTTCCTGCCGAGTTGGGCAGGGCAAGACGACGAAGAACCCGAGGGATCAGCACAAGGGAGCCGCGCCGTCGATGACCTCCCCTACGCATTCTGAATCTGCGCCACCATCAACCTGACCCAGCACCCGACGCAACAGAGGCCCAGACGGAAGTCTGGGCTCCGCGTGGTACGGAAGTCCACGCCTCTCGAGTTTGACCATTCTGACGTGGCGCACGCCTCTTGGCGGGCAGCGTCGGCCTCCGGGCCGACGTAGCGTGGACTTCCGTCCGCGCCTCTGCTGCTGCGTTTGTAACGAAACGGCCGCTTGTCAGAGAGTCAAAACGTATGCGATGACGTGGCCCTTTTCTTCGTCGGTGATCAGCTTCTCGAAGGCAGGCATGCCGCCGCCGCCCTTGTTGAGGTTCTCGAGAATGTTTTCCTTGGTGGCATCCTTTCCGCTGGGGAGTTTGCCGTCTTTGATTCCTTGCAAACCGGGGCCGATCTTTTTCTCTTTGCTGTCCGCGTTGTGGCAGACAGAGCATTTCGTCTCAAACAGTTCCTTGCCGTTCTCGGCGTCACCTTCGTGGTGATCAGCGAGCAAGGGTGTGGCGAGCGCGAGGGCGAAAGTCAATATTAGGTAACGTGCGCGAAGCATTGCGAAGTCTCCTCCATGGCGTTTAAGAACTTTCCATTCTAACGCATTCATCATTCTAGATAAGGCGGCGCTAGATAAGGCGGCGGTCGCCCAAAAGGTCCGCGCTAGCCAATACCTGGCCAACACATTCAACTGACGGACGCGCCGATGACCCGGTTTCGACCGCGGACACTCCGCTGGAGGGAATCGGAGCTTTCGGGATTCTGTTTTCGGCGTACTGCATGCGGGACATACTACGTCTGATGAGATGCTCGGGCAATCGTCAGAACGCGATTCTGAATGGCCGACCAGCGAGCGATTCGGCTGTTTGAGCAGTTCGGAAAATTCGGCAACTCGCCCTATGTCGGCAGGCTATTTCTAAACGTCCTTGCCTTCTCAAATTCATCTTCGGTCAGGGAGCCGCCAGTGTCCTGCCGAACTTGCTCCAGTCGCTGAATGTAGGCGTCGAGCACCAGCCGCACGTTGGTCCGGTTGGTTTGCAAGATATCCCTCCATATCTCGAAGGAGCTTTCGCCCAGCCTGGTCATGTCCCGTAGCGCGGGTCCGGCCACTCTGGTGGTGTCTTGTTCATCCAGGCTGTCGGCAATCGAGGCGGCTAGCGCGGTTGAGATCAATTGAGGCAGATGCGACGTCCAGGCGACGACGCGGTCGTGGTCGGCCGGCGGCATTACCGAAACACGGGATCCGATCGCTTCGAGGCACCGGACGAACTCGTCGATAACGGGCGCGCCTGGTAGCTTGCCGCCGGCCGGGGTGAGCACGTAAGTAGCGCCTCGGAAAAGATCTGGGTCGGCCAACTCCACACCGCGCTTTTCCTTTCCCGCCATTGGATGTCCGCCGAGAAACCAGGGATTCTCGTTAAAGTAGCGGCCGGCCTCCTCCGCGATCTGGGCTTTCGTGCTGCCTGCGTCGGTGACGAGCGCGGACGGTTTCGCCAGTTCACGGACTTGCGGGAGGATGTCGAGGATTCCCGAGATGGGTTGAGACAAATACACCAAGTCGGCCTGGGGAACGGCTTCCGAGATAGGCAGACCTTCGTCAATCACTTCGTGTTTCAGCGCGGCGTCCAGGGTTCGTCGAGAGCTGACGCCGAGAATCCTCCCCGAGAAGCCGCTTGCCCGCAACGCCAGCGCGAACGAGCCTCCGATGAGGCCCACCCCGACGATGGCGACTGTTTGGATCGGCATGATTGAAAGGGTCCGGTCAGCGATGGTTTTCGCGGCCCGACCCGGTCCTGGCTGTTCAGGCTGCAGCGGGGTTCACAAAAGAGTTCCGGGCAGAATCCGCGCTACCCTGCGTCAACTTCTTCCCCTGGTTGATCTTTGTCCATTTGCACCGCCCGCATTTCCTTCATAACAGCCTCGAAGACGCGGCACACCGCTTCGTCAGAAAGCGGGCCGCCGTTCTGCTCGCGCAGCTTCGACAAAACTTCCTCTTCCCGCCGCGGTTCATGAACTGGGATATTACCTTGGCGCTTGAGTGGCGCCAACCGCAGCACATAGCCGACCCGCTCATTGAGCAGATCGAGGATGCGGCGATCCACCTCGTTGATTCGCTTGCGCCAGTCTGAAACGTCCATTGCAAATTCACTCCAACTCTAGCGACTAGTTCGCTTCGTCTCCGAGAACCAAACCGCTCTTCAGTTCGGCACAATACGCCGCGAGTCGAGCCGCCAGATCAGGTTCATTGTGGTGCTTGGCGATGAGCCGAACCACGGCGCTGCCAACGACCGCGCCATCCACGTGAGGCGCTAACGACTGCATATGCTCCTTCGTGGATAATCCGAAACCGACAGCCAGAGGCAGCGATGTGACCGCTCGAGTTCTTTTGATCAACGGAATCGCGTGGTTTGACAAAGCTTGCTGTTCACCGGTGACCCCGGCCCTTGAAACAAGATAAACGAAACCGCTCGATGATTGCGCGAGCTGCTTGAGCCGATCATCACGCGTGGTCTGAGAGGCCAGGAAAATCGGATCCAATTCGTGGCGCCGCATTTCCGCCAGATAGGGTCCCGCTTCGTCCACGTTCAGGTCGGTTAGCAGCGCCCCATCAGCACCGGCAACCGCGGCGTCGGCGGCGAATCTTTCAAATCCGTATCGCAAAATCGGATTCAGGTAGCTAAAGATCACCACCGGAATCTCGGATCGGGAACGCAGTTCCGTCAGTATCCGCAGGACAGCTTTCAGCGTCGTTCCGGCGGCCAGAGCGCGTTCGCTCGCTCGCTGGATGACGGGGCCGTCGGCAATCGGATCGGAAAACGGAACGCCCAGCTCGATAATGTCGGCGCCGCCTTTCTCAAGGCCGAGAATCAGATCCACCGTGCGATCGGGATGAGGATCTCCCGCGGTCAGATAGATAATCAGTCCGCGGGCTTTCTCCTGCCCAAGTCGCTCGAAGGATTTAGAGATGCGGCTCATTTGTGCTGTTAGGCTTGTCCGTTACTTGGCTTGATCTGTAACTCGGATTGGCCCGCGGACGATCTAGATTCTGGCCCCTTCCGTGGGCGTCGCCAGTTCCTCGGGTTTCTCTGGCAACCGCTCCCTTCCGGTCGCGGCTCGAGCTATCCAAGGTCCGGCATGTTTTCGCGGAAGATACCGATATCTTTGTCGCCGCGTCCGGAAAGATTGATCAGGATCGTTTGCCCTTTCGCTTCAGGAGCCCGCTTGACGGCCTCGGCTATTGCGTGCGCCGATTCCAGTGCCGGGATAATCCCTTCCAGGCGGGAAAGCAGCTTGACCGCCTCGAGCGCTTCCTCGTCGGAGCAAGGTAAATACTCCACCCGTTCCGTCTCTTTGAGCCAGGCATGTTCGGGACCAATTGAAGCGTAGTCGAGCCCAGCGGAAACAGAGTGGGTCAGCGAGATTTGACCGTCTCCATCTTGCAGGATATAAGTATAAGAGCCGTGCAGAACACCGGGCGCTCCGCCAGAGAAACGAGCCGCGTGATCGCCCAGCTCAGGCCCTCGCCCGCCCGCTTCGACTCCCACCATTCGCACGCTATCGTCGCCTAGAAAAGGATGGAACAGGCCGATCGAATTGCTGCCGCCGCCCACGCAGGCGATCAGCATATCGGGCAAGGCCCCGTTCGTCGCTTCCTGAAACTGTTGCCGCGCTTCGTTGCCGATGACCGACTGAAAATCACGCACCATCGTGGGGTAGGGGTGCGGGCCGAGCGCCGACCCCAGTAAGTAGTGCGTGCTTTCAAAGTTCGTCACCCAGTCGCGCATGGCCTCGCTGATGGCGTCCTTCAGCGTGCGGCTGCCTCCGTCAACGCTCACAACTTCCGCCCCGAGCAATCTCATGCGGAAAACGTTCAGCTCTTGCCGCCGCATGTCTTCTTCGCCCATATAGACGCGGCATTCGACACCGAAAAGCGCCGCAACGGTTGCCGAAGCCACGCCGTGCTGGCCGGCACCGGTTTCAGCAATGATACGTTGCTTGCCCATGCGCCGAGCCAGCAACGCTTGGCCCAGGCAATTGTTGATCTTGTGAGCGCCCGTGTGAAGCAGGTCTTCCCGCTTCAAATAGATCTGCGCCCCACCTAGATGTTCGGAGAGCCGCCGGGCGTGGTAAAGCGGCGTCGGACGCCCCGAGTAGTGCTGGTTGAGATTTGCCAGCTCGGCCTGGAAGGCGGGGTCCGCAACGGCTTCGTTGTAAGTGCGCTCCAGCTCGTCAAGCGGAGCGATCAGAATCTCCGGCACATAGCGGCCCCCGAAGCGCCCAAAGTGGCCCTGCGTGTCGGGTAGCGCGGGGGAAGCTGCCATCTACTTACTCTACCGATTTCGCGGCTTCCAGATAGCGGCGGACTTTCTCGCTATCCTTGACTCCGGGTTTGCTCTCGAGCTTCGAGCTGGCGTCAACACCCCACGGCTTGACCTGCCTGATGGCCTCGGCGACGTTCTCTCCGTCGAGGCCGCCGGCCACGATGATCTTGCCATAGCGTTTTGCATCTCGCGCCACCGGCCATGGGAAGGTGCGGCCGGTCCCGCCGAAAGTGCCGTCGGTCGAGGCGGCGTCCAGTAAATAGGCTTCGCAGGAATACTCTTCCAGCATCTCCGGGTTGAAATATTCCCGGACATGGAAGGCCTTCCAGACGCGCAGCCCCTCAAGCGCGTTGCAATACTCCGCTGATTCATGGCCGTGCAACTGGACGACATCGAGCCTTGCGGCGCTCGCCGTATTCTCGACCTGCTCTCGCGTCTCGTTGACAAATAGGCCGACTCGAAGCACGTCCTTGGGAACGACCGCGGCGATCATGGCGGCCTGGTCGACGCGGATACAACGCGGACTGCCTTTGTGGAAGACGAAGCCCAGGGCCGTAGCGCCGTTTTGGGCCGCGAAGATCGCATCCGCCAGACTGGTGATGCCGCACACCTTGATAATCTCGGGACCATTGGTCCCGGCACGACTGGTCCCGGGAGGACTGGTCCCAGCACGACTGGTCCCGGCGGGATTGTGCCCTGGAGGATTGGTCCCGGTAGGAATGATTTCAGGAGGCAAGAGCGCGTGCTCCTTCGATGAGATTCGCCAAAGCAACTCCGGGGTTCGCTTGTTTCATCAGGCTCTCGCCGATCAAGAAAGCCCGGCAGCCCGCGTCCATCAGCCGCCTCATATCTTCCGGCGTGCGGATGCCGCTTTCGCTGATCCACAGTGCACTGGGCGGCACCTTGGCCGCAAGCTGAAGCGAAGTCTCCAGCGACACCTCGAGAGTCTTGAGATTTCGGTTGTTGATTCCGATCAAGTTCGCACCGACGTCGATGGCGCGGTAGAGCTCGTCCTCGTTATGGACTTCGACGAGTGCTTCCAGGTCCAGCTCTTCGGCCTGCTCCAGCAGCTCGCGCAACTGAAAATTGGGGAGCGCCGCGACGATCAGCAAAACCGCATCCGCACCCGCCGCGGCGGCCTCGAGCAGATGGTAGCGGTCGAGCGTGAAATCTTTTCTGAGAACGGGCAGCCGGGTTGCCTGCCGCGCTTCATCGAGATGTTCCAGCGAGCCCTGAAAAAACTGCTGATCCGTAAGGACGGATAGCGCCGCCGCACCGCCCTGTTCGTAGCTCGATGCAATCGCCGCGGGATCAAAGTTTTCCGCGATCACTCCCGCCGAGGGCGACGCCTTCTTGACTTCCGCAATAATCGCCGGCTGCTTGCTTTCGAGGGCTGAGCGAAAGGGCCGCCGGGGTGGGCGCGAAATGCACTCAAGCTCCTCGATCCCGATAATCGTTTGCTGGTTCAGCAACTCCGCCCGTTTACGGACAATGATCTGATCGAGGATGGTTAATTCGGCTGCGCGCAAGGGGAACCTGCAGGGATCTGAACGAATCAGTATCTCATCGTAACGGCGGCAGCATAACGGAAGCAATCCGACCTACGAAATTTCAAAGCCCCGCAACAGAGCCGCGGACGGAAGTCCGCGGTCAAAAACCCTCCGCAACCGCAACAGCCAACGCCGCACCAACATGTCGTCATGTCGTCCCGCAAATCGTCATGTCGTCCCGAAAGACAAGCGCCGCAACGATAAAAGGAGCCCGCTGCGGAAACGCAGCACGGAAAGCGAAAACGACTCGGGCATCGTCAATTCGGGTCAGGTGTTGGTGCGGATTTGCTCGCGCCACCGGTTTGGATTCACGTAGCGCGCCATGGGTTTGCCTTGGTCCCAGGTGTACTTCACCGCATCGTCGACACGGTGAGGGTCCCACAGCGGGATCGTGCTGCCATGGTGCGCCCACCAGCGGCGTTTGCCAACTTGCTCGTTGAGAGCCCGGCTGATTCGTGTCTTGAGCTTTTTTAACAGCTCGGAGGGGCCAACTTGAGCGGCGACGACCACGTGAACGTGGTTGCTGCGGACGTGCGCTGCGTGCAGGACCCAACCTCGAAATGCGCAGGCGTCCCGGGTCGCCGCTAGTGCAATAGAGCGCGCTCTAGCATTTAGGAGAGCCGGAGAATCAAGCATTCGGCCGCGTCCAGCCAGTAGCCGCGAGGGGTCGGCAGGCAGAAGCGGGGTCCTGGCGGCGTTGTGGTGCCGGTCAACCGAACCCTTCTCGGATCCATGAAGTCTAGCGCCGTAGCAGGCAAAGGTGAGGAAATAGGCCCAGGGCCCGCCACCAGGGCGCAAGGGCTCGTCAATTTTCCGCAAGGTCCACTTGAAACCTTCCCATCTTGACACAACAGAGCCGTGGACGGAAGTCCACGGTCAAGCGGGCGAGGCAACCGCAACAAGCGAGGGTGCGGCGACATGTCAAGCGACATGTCAAGCAGCGACGTGAACCGGCGACGTGAAACGCAGCAGCGTGAAACGCAGCGCGTCAAACGCAGCGCGTCAAGCACCAAAAAACAACCGCCCCACCCGAAAAACAGAAAACACAAAAAACCAAAACAGCGTGGCATCCTTCCCCACGCGACCGCGGACTTCCGTCCACGGCTCTGTTGTTGGCGACGTATGTTTTTACAAGACAAACAGCCGGCCCAGCGGCCGTCACTCCCACTCGAATTCGCGCCAAAAACCACCCTATACACAATCAAGTCAACAACATAACCCAAAAACAAAAATCAAAAAACACCCACCTGGTATAATAGAAGCAGGTAAACCAGGAAAACATCGAATTCCGAAATCAGGGCAGCCATCCTCTGACTGCACCACGAGAAGCGGCACTCTTCTCAACAATCTAAAAGCCGATCCCCCCATACGCCAATCGCGGCATGCGGGAATCAAGTGTCGGGTCACGAATGGACCGCTCGCCTAACCATGACAGCAGCGGCCCGCGCGTGCCCATCCGCCCCAATTCAGCCGAAGAACATCGAAAATCGGCCGTCCGCCGGACAAGGCGAAACGCTCGTCCAGCGGACAATCCGGCGTGCTCGATCGACCCTGGGGAAACCTAAAGAAAGTATAAACGAAATTGCGAAAAATGAGGTCTATATAATAGGATGAGCGAATATAGCCATAACCCGCTGAAAACCGCTGACAGCCCGAATCACGGAAACCATCTCAACGGCCTCTCCACCCGGGAAGACCGCATTGTGTTGAGGATGGGTTTTGGCGCGGATTCAAGCGGGAGGTGACGCCCGCTGGACGCGGCTGTCACCTGTAGGCTCACTCCACCCCCGCAAGGCCGCAGGACGGGCCTTGCGCCAGAGAGAAGACGATGGCTCTTGGGATGCTGGGATTTTGGGGAGGGAGATAGGGGAGGCCGGCCGGCGAACCGGCGGAGAGGTTTCGTCGAAAGCCAGGCGCACTTGACGCGGTTGGCGCGTATTTCGAGAGAATAGATTGCTGGAGTCGCCATGCCGAAAGACCAAGCGTACGCAGAAGCCCTCAAACGAATCGAAAAGGCAAGAAAAGCCCGCGCTGCCCGACTCGCTGATCAAGCTCACGAGTCTTCGTGTGCTGTGGCTGCACGATAACCCCGCCCTGAAGCTGCCGCAAGCAGTTCTCGGCGAAAATACCTGGGACTCCAGCGCGGCCGCCAAGCCCGCCGACATTCTCAACTACTACTTCGGCACCGTCAAAGCAGCAAAGCCACTGCTCGAAGGCAAGCTCATCCTTGTCGGCCGGGGCGGCGTCGGCAAGACCTCTCTGGTGAAACGCCTGCTCGACAACACCTTCGATCCCGATGAAGAGATGACGGAAGGCATCCGCATCACCGAGTGGCCGCTCAAGCTAGGGCCCGGCGAAACAGCGCGGATGAACGTCTGGGACTTCGGCGGTCAGGAGATCATGCACTCGACGCACCAGTTTTTCCTGACCGAACGCAGCCTTTACCTCGTGGTACTCAATGGCCGCGACGGCTTCGAAGACGAAGACGCGCACTACTGGCTAAAAATGGTCGAGAATTTTGGGCAGAGCTCGCCGGCGATCGTCGTGCTCAACAAGATCAAAGGGACACCCTTCGAGCTGAACGAGCGCGATCTCAAGAAACGTTACCCGTTCATCAAGGCTTTCGTGAAGACGGACTGCGCGGGCAAACGCCCGCCGGGCATCGCGCAGTTACGGAAGCTGGTTCGAAAAGAAACCAATGCGCTGGAGGACATCCGGGCGTCCTTCCCGGGAAGCTGGTTTGGCATCAAGGACCGGCTGGGCGAGATGGCCGAGAAGGGCGAGAATTATTTGCGCCCAGAAACCTACGCCAAGATCTGCAAGCAGCATGGCGAGATGGACCCCGAGAAACAAAAGCAGCTTTCGCGCTTCTTGCACGTATTGGGTATCGCGCTGAACTACGCCGAGGATGCTCGGCTTCGTCACGCCCACGTCCTCAGCCCTCACTGGGTGACGACCGGCATCTACAAAATCCTCAACGCCAAGACTGTGCAAAAGAACCACGGCGACTTGCGGCTGGGGGACGTCGGCAAGATTCTGCCACGCAAAGACTATCCGGTGGACATGCAGAATTATCTCTGCGAGCTGATGCGCCGCTTCGAACTTTGGTTCAGCTTCCCGGACGATGCCGAACACTATCTGATCCCGCAGTTGTTGGAGAAGCAGACTCTTGAGGAGGTCGACGCCTTTGACCGCTCGGCGACGCTGGAGTTTGAGTACACCTATCCGGTGATGATGCCGGAAGGGTTGCTGCCCCGTTTCATCGTCCGGACCCATAGCTTGAGTACCGGTCAACCGCGCTGGCGCTCGGGAGTGATCTTGCGGATGCGGGAGAACCAGGCGCTGGTTTACGGGCACTTGTCCGAGCGGCGGGTACGGATTTCGGTGTCTGGGCCGGAGGAGGGGCGCGAACGGCTGCTGTCGGTCATTCGAGTTGATTTTGAGCATGTGCATAACGAGATTCACGGGCTTCAGGTCACCGAACAGCTCGTCCCGGAGGCCGCCAATATCGCGATTGCGCACGAAGAGCTGCTGGCGTTAGAGGCCGCGGGTGAGAAAGAGGTTGTCAGGTATGCCGGCGGCGAGGTCGTCAGGGCCTCGGTCACGAAGATGCTGAACCGTGTCGACCCAAAGGGCTTCCGTCACGAGCCGCCCGAGAGGGCTGCCGGCAAGCGCTTGCCGGAGCTGTTTTACAGCTATGCGCACGAAGATGAGCGGCACCTGAACCAACTACAGAAGCATTTGAATGTCCTTGTCATTGACAGGCTGATGTCGCATTGGTATGACCGCGACATCCCGCCGGGTGACGAGTGGGACCGCAAGATTGACGAACGCATCCGGTCGGCGGACATTATTCTGCTGATCGTCAGCCCGTCTTTTCTGGATTCCGCGTACATTCGGGAGAAGGAATTGAAGATTGCGCTGGAGCGCCGCGAGGCCGGCGAGGCGCGAGTGATTCCGGTGATCCTGGAAAAGTGTTTGTGGGAGAGGAGGGCGGTGTTCAAGGGGTTCTCGAAGCTGCAAGCGCTGCCCACAGGCGCCAAGGCGGTGCGTAGCTGGACGCCTCAGCGCGAGGGGTGGTACGACGTTGCCGAACAGCTTGAGGCGATTGTCGAGGAGTTGAATGAGGAGATCGCAGCGGCAGGGGTAGCGGCTCGGTAGTCTGTCCCACGCGGATCGGTGCCTGTTCCGACTTGGTGGAGTGCCGCCCTGTCAGGGCTTAACAATGGGATCGTTCGTTTTCCTAGGGCTGACGCCCTAGGCTGTTATTCTTTCGCCGCTTCGCGGCTCAACGGCAGGCTAGTCTCCTTTTTCGCCCAGCACACTCTTGCTACGGGCTAGGCTGACTTCTGGCGTTGGGTAAAGTCTTCGATGAAGTGGGTGTCGAATTTGCCTGCCGAGAAATCGTGGTCGGCCATGATGCGCTGGTGCAGTGGAATCGAGGTGTGGATTCCTTCCACGACAAAGAGGTCAAGCGCGCGTTGCATGCGGCTGATCGCTTCGTTGCGGTCGCGCCCGTGGGTGATCAGCTTGGCAACGAGCGAGTCATAGTAGGGAGGCACGAACCAGCCCGAATAGGCCGCCGTGTCCACTCGCACGCCGATCCCCCCGGGAACAATGAAGTTCGAGATACGGCCGGCCGAGGGGACAAAGGTTTCCGGGTTCTCGGCATTGATGCGGCACTCGATGGCGTGTCCGCGGATCTCGATCTTATCGGGGACGACGGAAGAAAGTTTCTCGCCGTCCGCCAATAGTAGCTGGCTCTTGACCAAGTCGATTCCCGTGATCGCTTCAGTGACAGGGTGCTCCACTTGGATGCGGGCGTTCATCTCAATGAAATAAAGCTCGCCCTTTTCGTCCATCAGAAACTCCACGGTTCCGGCGTTGGAGTAGCCGACTTCCGAGAGCGTTTCTTCGATCTTGGCGCAAAGATCTTTTCGGACAGAGGCGTCGAGCCGCGGGGATGGGCCTTCTTCGAGAAGCTTCTGGTGCCGCCTTTGAATCGAGCAGTCGCGCTCGCCCAGCGCGACGACGTTTCCATGGTTGTCCCCGAGGACTTGGAATTCGATGTGCCGAGGGCGTTCGATGAATTTTTCCAAGTAGACGTCGGAGGAGTGAAAGCTGACTGCAGCTTCGTGCTGCGCCTGGTGAAAGAGGTCGGCGAGATCCTTGGAGCGGTTTACCACCCGCATGCCCCGGCCGCCGCCACCCGCCGCGGCTTTGATGATTACCGGGTAGCCTATTTCGTCGGCGGAGCGGCGTGCGTCTTCCACGGAGTGAATCGGCTCTTCCGTTCCCGGGAGGATCGGCAGTCCGGCCTTCTTGACGACACGGCGCGCTTGGGCCTTGTCGCCCATCATGCGGGTGACTTCGGGCTTGGGGCCGATGAAGGTGATCCCGGAGACGTCGCAAACTTCCGCGAAACTGGCATTTTCGGCGAGAAAACCATATCCGGGATGAATGGCGTCGGCGTCGGTGATCTCGGCGGCGCTGATGACGGCCGGGACGTTGAGATAGCTCTCCGTGCTTCGCGCCGGACCGATGCAGAGCGCCTCATCGGCGTGCCGCACGTGCAGCGAGGAGCGGTCGGCCTCGGAGTAGACGGCGACGGTGCGGATTCCAAGATCCTTGCAGGCCGCGATGATACGCACCGCGATTTCGCCTCGATTGGCAATGAGAAGCTTCCGAATCATGGTTTTGTGGGGACCGCTCGTGGTGGGTCCAGCTCGTAATGTTGGGCGCGACTACTTTGTGGGTTTGATGGCGAACAAGGCCTCGCCGAATTCGACCGGCTGGCCGTTGGAGACGAACTTCTTCTCGATGACCCCGGCGATTTCGGCTTCGATCTCGTTCATCAACTTCATTGCCTCGATGATGCAGAGCACCTGTCCGGCGGTTACGCTGTCGCCGCTTTCGACGAACGCCGGCGCGTCGGGGGAGGAGGCTTCATAGAAAGTTCCGATGATGGGCGCACTGACGACGACCAGGTCGTCTTCTTCCTCTTTGGCGGGTTCCGATGCCGCGGCGGGTGCGGCGCCGGCAGAAGCTGAAACGGAAGGCTCGAGGGCCGGCGGCGGGGCGCCCGAGGGCGCCGGCAGGGCGGAAGAAGAGACGACAACGTAGGGTTGCTGCCCTTGCTCGGCTTGGCTCCGCGCCGTATCACGCCGAATGCGGATCTTTCCTTCGGCCGATTCGACTTCCAGCTCGGCGATGTCCTTCTCGGTCACCACTTCAATGAGAGCTTTGATTTTTCTGAAATCCATGACTTGTCAAAAGCAGTGATTTGTCAGATGCATGTGATTTGCCAAAAGCAGTGACTTGTCAGATGCAGCCTACCAGAGGCCTTGATATTGGGTCACAGGATCCGCAAGTCGCGAGGAGTTTTTGTCAGCACTTCGCAGCCATTGTCGGTCACCGCTACGACGTCCTCGATTCGTACGCCGCCGACTCCTTCCAGGTAGGCGCCCGGTTCGATCGTGATGACCATGCCGGCACGCAGCCGCAAGTTCTTTTTCGGGCCGATGCGGGGCGGTTCATGAATCTCGAGACCGAGCCCATGCCCCGTCGAATGACTAAATTCCTTCTCGAGCTTGAACTTCTTGAGCACTTTGCGGGCGCTTCTGTCGACCGTTCCCGCCCTGACGCCTGCTTTGACAGAGCCGACAGCGGCCAGTTGGGCTTCACGAACAGCATCAAACAATTTCTGCCGGCGCTGGTCAACCTGTCCGAAACAGATCAAGCGGGTCATGTCGCTGGCGTAACCATCGAGTATAGCACCATGATCGACGACGATCAACGCATTTCGGCCCAAATTCTGGGCAGTTGGCTGAGCATGAGGAAGGGCGGACCGCTCTCGGGAGGCCGCAATTGTGTCAAAGGCAGCGCCTTCGGCGCCTTGTTTGCGCATTTCATGCTCGATTTCGGACGCCAGCCGGGCTTCGCTCCAACTTGGGCGGGCCTTGCCGCAGACCCACTCAAACGCTGCCGAGTTCAGATCCACCGATGCACGGATCCGGCTGATCTCGTCACTGCTCTTGATCATCCTAAGGTCTTCGACCAGACCGCTCAGCGGCTGGAAGCGGCGGCCACGTAGCTGGCCGCGAAGGTATTGATAGTTGTCGAACGAGATGCGGTTCTGCTCGAATGCCAGCCTCCGAATGCGGCGGCGCTTGAGATCCTCGACGAGTGCACTCATCACACTGCGGGCGGCTATCCGAACCTCGACATCACGGGTTTGCGCGCGCGCCTGAATGCTATATCTGCCATCGGTGTAAAGCACCAGTGAATCGGGCGCGACCAGCAGGAAGCCACTGCTGCCGGTGAAGCCGGTCAAGTAGCGGATGTTGGGCAGGCCGGAGACGAGCAGGAATTCATGTTCGGCGCGGGCCAGACGGCGCCGCAACTGGGTGACTCTGGTTTGTCCCTCTTCGTGGCTCATCAGGTCTGGGGGTCGCTTATTCGGTCGTATTGGAAACCTGGATATCGAGGCCGCTGGAATGAGGAAAGATCAGCAGGTTTGGGAATCCCTCGACATCCAAGACCAGCCGTGAGGTTGGGGGATCAGCCTTGTATTGCCCGAGGCGGATGCGATGAACAAGAGGGTGGGAGATCTCTTGGCGCAGGCGCGCGGAGGGCAAGGTGATCCACGATCCTGGAATGTCGACAACGACCCGGTTGGGGTCCCCGAGTCGAAACATCGTGTAGGTAGAGCGCTCGCCGGTGACAAGCGACAGGCGGAGAGTGCCGCCGCGATCGGTGATGATCATGTCCCTCAACATGGCAGTGGCTGGCGGAGGGGCCGGCGGGGTTGTAGGTTGCGACTTTGGCTCCGCGCGCTCAGCGGCTTCTTGGCGGGCTTTCACCATGGCTCGCTGCTCCGGGGTCGGCGACGCCGCTAGTGATGACGACGAACCATCGGTGGCTGGGGTGAAGGGCGAGGCCTCCTCAACTTCGCCTGCAGCATCCGAGCCAGCCGCCTGGGAACGAGGCCCCAGAGCTGGGGAAGCCAGGTCGGAGGACGGTGAATCAGCGCCATCGCCCTCCCCTGCACCCGCCTGCTCCGGTTCCGACAGACCGTAGTGCAGATGCAACATCGAGGCGCCCGCAACCAGCAGGATAAGTGCGATCAGAATCTCACGGCCCGAGACAAACGCAGAACGGCCACGAGGCAGGGGGGATTGCAGATCGCCACCCAGTTGGGTTCGGGGCCGGAGAAGGTTCACTCGAATCATAGGTCCTCGAAACTCCGCAGGGCGAGTCCAACCGCGACGGTGAATACCGGTGCTTGCTCGCGAATCAGTCTGCCGGCATCGCTGGACGGAGAATAACTCACTGTGCGGAAGGGGTCTAGCTCTTCCACCGGCAGACCCAACCGGTGTGCCAGGTTCTCGCCCATCACTTTTTGCCGGGCCGCACCGCCGGACAGGTAAATCCGCCCTATCTTGTGAGGCGCTGCAATTCTCTTCAGCAATTCCCAATGCGTTTGCACCGCCGCCGCAACGCGGTCTGGAAGACTTTCCATCCTCACCGACACGCGGTTCAGGGCCTCCGCACTCTGATGGGACCCCAGTAAGACCCGACCCCGCAGCAGGCACATATTGAGGGAACGCGCACCGATGTGCACCAGCAGAGAAGTCTGATCCGGCTTCGGCTCCGCGCTATGAACGAACGCGTTTGCCAATGCGCAGGCTTCTATGTCCACAATGATTGGATTTCTGCCTGCCAGCGCCACCGCTTCGCGCAACCATTCGACTTGCTCGGTCATCGTGCTGCCCCAAATGATTTGTCGCGGGGTGCCGGCAGGCGTTTCAAGTGGCTCATAGTCCAGTACAGCGGAATCGATCGAGTAGGGAATGACCTTTTGCGCCGCCTCGCGCGCAAAGGAAAGCAGGTCTCCGTTGCGGTCCTCGGGCACCACTTCGGAGCGAAGGAAAACCTTATCACCAGCCGCGGCAACCGCAACGTTTCTCTGGCGGATACCGCACGTCCCGAGTATCGATCTAATGAGATCCGCGACCCGAATGCTGTCGGTGAATACGCCGTCGGTCAGGGCCGCGGCCGGAGTGCTGGCAATGCTTGCTTCCAGTACTGTGATTCGCCCGTGAGGGCGGTGCAAGACGACTACCTTCGTTTTCTCGCAACCGATGTCAAGACCGATGAGTACGCGCTTGCGCCGAAGGGCCGTGAATCTCTGCAAACGTTGCCAGCCACTTTCGACGCGAGATCGAGCCGAGTCGAGCGAGTGCTGGACGCGCCCCCCGTAATCGTCTTGGTTGGTCTCCATCATTTGATCGCTTGAGTTTGGGGCCCCGGGTCGAGACGATTCCTTGCGCAGCGTGCGCCCTAGCGCAGTCCTCGCTCCAGGTCTTGTGCTAACAGGCGGGCGCGGTCCGCTAGATTCTTGGCAATCGCGAGATCCTGTTCGCGAGTCTCTTGCGCTTGACGAACAAACGCCCGGATTCGCCTTACCGAGTTGATCTGATCAGTCGAGAGCGTCTGCTTAACGGCACTGGCCACGCTCCTTTGAGCGGCATCCACGCTACGGTCAATTGCCTGATTCAGCTCCCTGCGCTGCTGCGCCGTCAGGACCTGCCCGAGCCGTGGGACGGGGCGAGACGGGGGGCTCGGAGCTGGCGGGCTGGCGCTAGATCCCTCGTCACTCACTTCCGCCGACTGCTGATCTTCAATATCAGCCGGAGGTCCCGCCGGCAACAACCCCGCCTCACCTGCCAGCGGCGTCGGGCCTTCCGGAACAGCTCCTTCTGGTATCGGCTGCGGTGGGGGCAGGTGTGCTGTCGTCTGCGGCTCGGATACAGGCCCGGCCGGTGGCTCGGGCGGCTGCGGCTGAAGCGCTACTGTCGGCTGCGGCGCCGGGGGCGCCGAGGCAGCTTTTTTAGCGCACGAGACGAAAGATCCTGCCGCCAGCACGGCGAGAAACATCGCTGCTGGGCCTATGCCAACGGCACCGCACCGAAGCGGTTTTAGACGAGTCCTGGTACTGATCAATCTCAAGCGTGTCCAATCTGGGAAATAGCTGTAACCAGGGAACATCATGCGTGCAGCCTGCTGTATCGGGCGCCCGCGAAGCCTCTTGGTGACTCAGGCAATATTTGCCGAACTGGCCGGCGGCTCGTGATCCGAAGCCGCGGACAGGTCGCGGTTCTTCTCTTCCACAGCGGGAAATCGCAGTTGAAATTCCGTTCCTTCGCCCGAACGGCTCGCGAAGTCAATTGTACCACCGTGGAGTTGCACAACCCGGAAAGTCATCGCTAATCCGATCCCCGATCCTTGACTCTTCGTTGTGAAGTAGAGGTTGTAAATCTTCTCCCGCAACTCTTGCGGGATCCCCCCGCCCTGATCGCGGATATTGACGAGGTAGTACCCGGATGCGAGCTCGGTTCGAATCTCTAGGCGCCCCCCCTTATCCATCGCTTGCACGCCGTTGACTACCACGTTGAGAATCGCTTGGATCAGCAGATCGCGGTCGCCCTGGATCGGAGCGCTATCCGCCTCCGGCTGCAACTCGACGTTCACCTTCAGACGATCTGCTTCGGGCCTCACGAGCGTCGTCACTTCGCGGAGCAACTTGACAAGATCTACGCGCTGCATTTCGACGTCGACGGGCCGGGTGAAATCAAGGAAGCTCTTCACGACGCGGTCTAGTCGCGTAATTTCGCGGCCGATGACCTCCATCTCGCTGGCGGCATCGACTGACGATCCGTCCAGCTTGTTCTTGAGCACTTCAAGATGCAACGCAATGGAATTCAATGGGTTCTTGATCTCGTGCGCGGCGCCGCTCGTCAGGCGGCTGATCGAAGCCAGTCGCGAAGCCACATCGAGTTGCGATTCGATCTGCTGGCGGGGGGCGGCGTCGCGAAGCGTGACCATAGTTCCGCGGCGCTCGTGGCTTACGAAGTCATCGACAATCTCTACGCTCACCAACAGCTGGACAGGCGAGGCGCCGCCCCCGTCAAGAGTGACCGCCCGGTCGGTGATGCCGCGGTTTAAATGGATAGCGCCCTGAACCAACGCCCCCAGCGCCGAGGAACTGGGGAAAATGTCGTCCATCGCAGTGCCCATCATCTCCCAGCGTCCGCCGATCAAGCGCTCGGCCGCTCGGCCGGCCATGATCAGCCGGTCGTCGGGGCCGAACAGCAGTACGGCTTCCTCGAGCCGTTCGAGCAATCGGTGGATGTTCGCTTGCAGGTGCGCACGGTCTGCCTGCGCTCCACGAAATTGTTCACCGAGGACGTTGAGCTTCGACTCGACCGCAGCCACCTCTTTTGCACCGTCCGATTTGGGGCCCTCCGAAGATGCCGCGGCGTCGATGTCGTGCTCTCCACGTGTAATGCGGTCAACGATTTCGCCGATGCGGACCAATGGACGGAAAGCTATGTTCGATGCCACAATGGCCAGCACCACCGATAGCAGCAGCGCCAGCAAAGAAACCAATGCAAGATTGCGAAGGCTGGGCAGGATCTGACTGCGGAGCAGAACCGAGTTCAAGACGACTCGGACGGTAAATACGGGCTCTTCTTCCCCGCGCGCGCCAAGCGGTTTTCGCACCTCGTAGTCCTTGCTCCCGGCCAAGACTTCTTGGAGCTTTTCCCAAACCGGCTTGTCGTCGAATTCATCGAAGCTGGGCCGCTCCTGCACCCTTTGGCCCCGCAGCGACGGGAATGAGGCTGACAGAATCCTGTCATTCTCTCCTGTGACCAGTATCTCGACGATCACCGGAGTACTGCCGGTCAGCTTTTGCAGCAATACGGCCAGCCCTGGGTCCTGCTCGACAATCTCGCTCCAGACCTTTTTCACGTCCTCCATGGTTTCGGGAGGAGGTTGGTAGTGGGCCGTCTGCTCGTCGACAATCTGAAGGATGAAACTTTCCACCTGCATGCCGCCGATCGTCGCCAGTTCCCGGCCGTCCCGAAAGCGGGACTCGACAACGCTGTAGACGTGGAGGACTGAGAGCGCCACCACGACCGTCACGACGAGCGCGACGATCGACAAGCGCAGCCGGTTCTTCAATGACATGATTTGCGGTCAAGCGGGCGAACCGACCGCGTGCAGAGATCGGCGAGCGGGGATCGTTAGCCCGCCTTTCTCACCGGCTGACGGGCCGCACATGACAGGCCAACCATTACTTCGTTGCGCTTGCTCGCCGTGCTCAACGTACTGTCCGAGTACGCCTCCGCTCGTCAAGCGGCGCGCGCCTCGTACTGACAGGCCTCTCATGCAGTTTGCCTCGCCACGCGGTGAGAAATGGAGGCTATCCGGCGGACTCGCTCGATCCGTACTCCTTCAGCTTGTTGTACAGCGTCTTCAGACTGACTTCCAGGATGCCTGCCGCACGGGTCTTGTTATTCCCGGTATGCTCGAGCGTCTTGAGGATCAGCGCTTTTTCCGCGTCGTGAACGGTCGTACCTACCTGCAAGTGCACGGCACTGGGGTCAGGGGTCTGGCTTTGCTGAGCCCGCTGCGCGGAACCGCGAAAGCTGCCTACCAGGTGACTGGGCAAGATGGTTCCCTCACCCGCAAGGATCACGGCTCTCTCCAACACGTTTCGCAACTCCCGGACGTTGCCCGGCCATGTGTGTCCCCGGAAGGTCTTGATCACGTCGGGATGAAAATCGACCACGCGGCACTCGTGCTTTTTGTTAAGGTCCCGGACCAAAACCTCGGCAATTGGCAATAGGTCGTCCATTCGGTCACGCAAAGGGGGCAGATGGATCTGGAAGACGTTGAGGCGGTAGTAAAGGTCCTCACGTAGCACGTTCTCCCTCAGAGCCGCGTCCATGTCTTTGTTAGTGGAAGCGATCACCCGGACATCGACCTGAAGCTCCGTGGAGCCGCCCAGCCGGCGAACCCGGGAATCCTCGAGAACTCGCAATAGTTTGGCTTGCGTACCAATGGGCATGTCGCCAATCTCGTCCAGTAACAGCGTGCCGCCACTTGCCAGCTCGAAACAGCCCGAGCGGCGCTGAACGGCCCCGGTGAAAGCGCCCTTCTCATGGCCGAAGAGTTCGCTTTCCATCAAGGTCTCTGGAAGGGCCGCGCAGTTGATCGCGACGAATGGACCGTTCTTCCTCGGACTCAGATCATGAACCGCCCGGGCGACGAGTTCCTTGCCGGTGCCGCTTTCCCCGGTTACGAGAACCGCAGCCTTGCTGGGAGCGACCTGGCGGGTCATCGAAAAGACTGCCTGCATCGCCGGCGAGCCGCCAACGAGGCCGTCGAGCAGTCCTTGATAGCTCAACTGCCGGTGAAGGAGGTCGGTTTCCTCGGTGAGCCGCCCTTGGGAAGCCGCCCGATCAATCAACACCTTGAGCGCGCTAGCCTGGATCGGCTTTTCCAAGAACCAGAACGCACCCAGGTCACGGACGGTTTTCACGGCGTTTTCGATGCTGCCGAAAGCAGTTAGCACGATCGCCGCGGGGGAGCTGCCTTGAACACTTAACTGGTGAAGCAACTCGAAGCCGTCCATGCGCGGCATATTGAGATCGGTGACGATAACGTGGGCCGAGAAGGATGCCAGCTTCTCCAGGGCGTCCTGGCCATCGGATGCGGTTTCAACGGTAAATCCCCACGAAGAGACCAGGCTGGCCAGGCCCGCGCGCTGGTCCGCTTCATCGTCAACGATCAGTACGCGCGATGGTGCCGACTGCTCGGTTTCGCTCATTGCCTCTCCATTTTAGTGGACGTCGTATCTGTTCGACGGCCATGTTGGACGTCGGGCGCAATACTTCGACTGACGCACACGTATGAATTCATACGGTTCCATCAATTGACGCGCGGCCGATTGACGCGCGGCGGCGGTGAATAGATTCGGGCAAAACGTTGAAATCGCTTGATTCGGGTTGGCCACTTTCAGCGGCAGCGTGCTCGTAGCCGGACGCCAGAACACCGGCTGTTCTAAATCTGCCTCCGTAAGCTACAATCCAGATGCTACAAAAAGAAAACTGGCATCGAGACGCGGAAGGTGTCATAATGGAGACGTAGTATTCCTGAACTCCCTACCATCGTTTCGCAGAACGGAAAGTAACAAAGGTTCCAACCTCTGGATTGTCCCACCTGCAAGATCTTAGGCAAGCTCAGACAAATAGAAAGATTGAAGGAGATTTTTGTAATGGCAGAACAAGGTGTTGTAAAGTGGTTTAACGAATCCAAAGGTTACGGTTTCATCGAACGCTCGAGTGGCGGCGATGTATTCGTGCATTTTTCGGCGATTCAAGGTGATGGCTACCGGACCCTGGAAGATGGGTCCGAAGTCGAGTTTGACGTGGAGCAAGGCCCCAAGGGTTTGCAGGCCGTCAACGTTCAACCGAATCGCTAAGCTACCTAGGTACTTAACCTGAAAAAGGCGGGTATGCCCAGTGCGGGCGGACCCGCCTTTATTGTTTTTCAGCCGTTCAAACGATTGCTCGCTGTCAGCCAAGTTTTCGATCAATTCATCCGTTATTCTCCGGTCCGCTCCCGCACCAACCCCAAACAGCGAACCTTGAGTACGGCCTCCGTTTCCGAAGTGGTCCTCTGTCAACGCCAAGTAGAAATGTCCTAGTCGCTGCCAAGTAGAAATGTCCGCTTTGGGGCAGGTGGCTGGAGAGGCGATGGTAGAGTGGTTGGCGTTGAGGGCAGGGTCGCGCCTGCTCTTGATGCCCAAGGCCGAAGCGATGGAGCTGGCTCCCAAGCAATCGGCTGAAGCAGACGACCCTCTGGCCTCCCGGTCAGAGGGTTTTCTGTTCGTGACAGAGATTGCTTTGGTGAAGCTTCGGAGCGGAGGCCTTGGGCTTCGCCAACGCGACGATCGCCGGGCGCCGTTTGCCCGGCGCTCCCCATAGCGTCTTGGTTTGGCAGCGACTGCCAACTCAGCGCATCGGCCCGATGGGCGCTCCGCATAGAGTCTTGGTTTGGCAGCGACTCCTAGTCCTGCGTATCGTCTCGCCGAGCGCCGGATGCCTGCGCCGCTTGCCACACAGGCGGGCTGTCTTTCAGATCGAAGTCCTTCATCCAGTCGCTGCTTCGCTTGCCGGCAGCTTTGCCGCCAGCCTTCTCGGCCGCTGCCGCAGCGGGTTCCGCCTGGGCGCTCTTGGGCTGCGGGCGCTCCGATTGGGGCTGCGCGCCGCAGCGCTTCAGCGCCAGTTCGTGCTTGCCGCAGCGCGCGGCCAGGACGCCGTCCAGGCGTCGTAGGGTCGGGAACTGGCGCGGTGGCCCGTCAGGACCTGGCTTGGCTGTATCCGGGGTTTCCCCCTTCGTGCCCGGTTAACCGTGTCCGTGACTCCGTTTCCAGCTCCCGCCACCTCGCACGCAGCATGAAGATTTCCTTCACTACGCGCTCCTGCACACTTCACGACAAGGTTTATGAGACCTATCCGATCGGAGTTGCTTTCGACGACAGCTCGGAAGCCGTCACCCGAATCCAGGTGTCTGCTCTCGCCATTGACTACTCCACCGCTTCCGACCGAGGCCTTGGGTTAACGCCAAGTCCGTTCAGCCTTCCCCTTGCCGTATAGTCTTCGTCTCAGATCCTGCAGACTACCGGACGCTTTTATCATTTCGCCCCTGCCTCACTGTGTTGACCAAGACTTCATGTGCAGCAAGGCTCCTTCGCTCCACGGGCGTTACCCCGCTTCCTCACTACTACGAACCTAGCCGCCATCCTCTCGCCTTCCACCGACTTCCTGGTTTTCGCCAGTTATACGGCTTCCCTGCTCCGCCAATTTCTCGACGGGACGAGGAGGGCTTCTCCAGTTGCTTAGCATGCCCTTGTCACCGTGCTGTCCCTAGCACCCCGCCGGAGTGAACTGGCGCTGCAGTCAGTCTGCGCCAGGCCATGCTGCCTTCACCCGTGGAAAGAGGGTTCGGCCTCCGGGGTTTTAGCTTTTCGAGGCCACCTATGGGTTCACTTTTGTTACGGCCCGGTGACTTGCTCACCATCCCAAGGATGGCTTTGTCAGTTGGCTTCATCGGCTTCGTTTCCTCCACACGGATGCAACCCAAGCTACGGGGCTCTGACTTTTACCCCGGTGGGACTGTCTCCCACTGAACATGCCAGCCTTGACTGGACACACTATCCACCCGCACTCGGCTGTTTCGCAGACCCGGCACAATCGCCTTGCGGTCGATTTGATAGCTCTTTCCCCGGAAGCGAATCGTGTAGTCGTTGGCGACCCGCCGCGTCTCGACCTGGCTCAGCGCCGAGTCCAGATCGTGCTCGGGACCTAGCTCGCGATGCGCCTCGTCGGGGTGAGCCGGCTGCACCCGCAACGTGGCGTTCCACCAGGGCAGAAACTCGCTTTCCAGGTAGGCGTTGGCCTGTTCGATCGTCGTGGCCCCGGCCACCCGCAGACCCTTCACCAGGCGGTCCTGGGCGGTGCCAAAGCTGCGCTCGACGCGGCCTTTGGCCTGCGGCGAATAGGCCGTGATCGATTCGATGTCCAGCTCCTGGAGCGCCCGCCCGATCTGCGTGGGAGGCAAGAGCTTGGGATCCTCGCCGGCGCTGTTTTTGGGCGTGTTGACAAACAGGCTGGCGCGGTCGGTGTAGAAGGCTACGGGTCGGCCGTTTTGTTCCAGATACGTCTTCAGCAAACGGCGATTCTCTTCGCCCGAGTCGTGCCGGACGAAGCGCGCCAGCAACTCGCTGCTGGCGTCGTCGATCATGCCGATCAGGTACAGCTTCTCCCCGCGTCCCTCCAGCCAGTCGTGCTCGGAGGTGTCCCATTGCACCAGCTCGCCGCGGCAACTGCGGCGGGGCCGCCACGGATGCGGGCGTCCTGACTTGCGGCGGCGGGGCTTCCACAGGCCCGCGGCGGCCATCCAACGGCGCAGCGTTTCGCGGCCGACTTGGACGCCGTGGCGCTGCTCGAGATACTCCGCCGCCAGAGTCGGGCCAAAGCCGGCGTAGACGGGTTGGGAGAGGATTGCCACGGCTTGTTTTTCCGCCTTGGCGCTGAGCTTGCGGTTGGACGCGCGGCCCCGCGCGGCATGGACCACGGCCTGGTCGCCTTCGCTGCGAAGCTTCGCCAGCAGCCGCCTCAGATGCCGTTCGCTGAGGCCCGTCTGCTGGGCGGCCTGCTTTTGCGTGATGAGTTTTTTGTCTGCTTTGCGCAGCGCCACCAGCCGGTCGCGCTCTCGTTGTGTCATTAGTAGTTGTCCTTGCTTGCTCATCCCTCCAGGCTGACCTTGTCAATAGGACATTTCTACTTGGCACGTTTAGGACATTATCACTCGGCAGCGACATTCCGAAGTGGTCCTCTTGTGTTTTCACCCGCGGACCGCTAGAATTTCGACTGCATCATCCGACTCACTCCCTGGCGCAAGGATCCGCGACAATCTGCTTGGCGGCCAATGCCACAGCGGAGGGTTTCGTTGACGGACATTCTCTATCAGCGTCGTCGCAAAGTCTCGTAATTAGCCTGGGGCGGTTGGTTGATTTCCCATTTTTCTGCGCCGGCGAAAGGCGCCCAGGAGGATATTTGACATGAACGAGTTCCTGAACCAAATCACTGATGTTGTTGCACCCTATATCCCGAGAATCTTCTCTGCCTTATTGATCCTGATTGTCGGCTGGATCGTCGCGTTGCTGCTCGGGGCGATCGTTCGCGGGGCGCTGAAGCGCACCACGCTGGACAACCGTCTGGCGGCTTGGCTGGCGGGAGAAAAAGCCAAAACGATGGATATCGAGGGCTGGGCAGGGAAGTGTGCCTACTACCTGGTCATGTTGTTCGTACTGGTGTCGGTTTTTCAGACCCTGGGGTTGACGATCGTTACTGAACCGCTCAATGGATTATTGAATCAGGTCTTTGCGTTTGCTCCGCGAATTCTGAGCGCGGGGCTCCTGCTGGCCGTGGCCTGGATTCTGGCCACCGGACTTCGCGCGCTCGTCACGCGGGCACTTGCAGCCACTACTCTTGATGAGCGTTTGGCGAAAGAAGCCGGTCACGAGGGTGCCGAAGACGGCTCGGTCAGCCATTCCTTCGCCGAAGCAATCTATTGGTTTGTTTTCCTGCTTTTCCTTCCTGGCGTGCTCAACGCACTCGCGTTGCAGGGCATGCTCGACCCCGTGCAGGAAATGGTCGGCCAGATAACGGGCTTCCTTCCCAACTTGCTGACTGCGGCCGTCACGTTGCTGATCGGCTGGTTTCTGGCGCGCATCCTGCAACGCGTCGTTAGCAGCCTGCTCGCGGCTGTCGGACTCAACTCCCTGAGCGAAAAGGTCGGACTGGCCGGTGCTCTTGGCAAGCAGAAGCTCTCCGATGTATTGGGGATGGTCGTCTACGTGTTCATCTTTATTCCCATCCTGATCAGCGCGCTCACAGCGCTGAAGCTCGATTCGGTGACTGCGCCTTTGAGTAACATGCTGACCATGATTCTGGCATCGATTCCGTCGATTTTCGCCGCCATGCTGGTGATCACGATTTCTTGGATGGTCGGGCGCGTCGTGGCGGGCTTGGTCTCGAATTTCCTGTTTGGAATCGGCTTCAATGCGGTCCTGTCCCGTATCGGCATAGGTCAGGAATCGGGAGAATCCGACGGGCCGACTGCTTCTTCGATCGTCGGGTCGCTGGTTATGATCGCGATCATGCTTTTCGCCGCCACCGAGGCAGCCGGACTGCTTGGCTTCGAAGCGATTTCCGTGATGGTTTCCGAGTTCGTCGGCTTTGGAGGTCACATCGTGTTGGGTATGGTCATCCTTGGACTGGGACTTTTCCTTGCCAACCTGGCTGCATCGACAGTGCGCGCGGCGGGAACCGCGAGCGCCGGAGCGCTAGCGACGATCGCCCGTGTGGCCATTCTTTTGCTCGCCGGCGCAATGGCCTTGAGGCAGATGGGACTTGCCAACGAGATCATCAGCCTGGGCTTTGGCTTAACCCTTGGCGCAGTTGCCGTCGCCGCTGCTATCGCCTTTGGAATCGGGGGGCGCGACATTGCCGCCCGCCAACTTGACGGCTGGGTGCGGAGCATTCAATCCCCGCCGGAAGATTCGCAGCCGTCGGCGCCGCAGTCTTAGTCACGCGGAATCCGGGCGGCTGTTGGCTGGGGGCGGCCGCCCGGGAACTTGCATTTTTCCGGTAGATCTATAACCCGGTGCGTGCGATGGGCTGACACAACAGGGCTATCTTGGATAAGAGATGCTGGCAGCTTTGGATGTTGTGACTGCGCATGAATCGCTAAAGAGTGGGCGGGTACAAGAGTGAGTGGTTGCAGTGAGGTCGCCCAACGGAGTAGAGTCGTCGCTTCCCTTGACACGCAAGCTGGCATGTTCATGTTTGGGGAGTTGGAAACCACAAAGGAGATAGTCAATGTTCAAGAGTTTAAGAAGTTCGCGATGCGTGGAAACGTCAAGGACATGGCGATCGGCATCATCCTGGGGGCCGCCTTCGGGAAGATCATTTCGTCATTCGTGGCCGATGTTCTGATGCCGCCTATCGGGTTAGCGTTGGGAGGGGTCGATTTCAACGACCTGTTTATCAATCTGTCGGAAGGGCAGTTTGCCACGCTCGCCGCGGCGACCGAAGCAGGGGCCGTGACCATCAAGTATGGAAAGTGGTTGAACACCGTGATTGACTTTATGATTGTTACCTTCGCCATCTTCATGGTCGTCATGCAAATGAACAAGATGAAGAAGGAAGAGGAAGCAGCACCCGCGGCTCCGCCCGAGCCTCCCAAGGAAGAGGTTCTGCTGACCGAGATTCGGGACCTGTTGCAGGCAAGAGCCAAATGAATCAGTGGGCGCCGAGCCGAACGAGCCTGAGCCCGTATTTCTCACCAACTGACGGCCGAAACACGTAATAGGCCCGCCATTACTTCGTTGCGCTTGCTCGCCGTGCTGCCCGATCGTTCGAGGAGTCCGCGCCCCTGCTGTTGCGGCTTTCCAATATTGTGGGTTGCTACAGGGCGCACTCTTGAATTGGTTGCGCGGCGCAGGGCGCATGCCGCTGGACGTGCTTCCGCCAGCGCCGTCCGCAGCAGAGCGCTTTCTATCGGACCGCGGGTTCCGCTGCGTGGCGCACGAGTTCATCCGAGACCACTTCGCCATCCATCAACGTAATCAAACGATCCGCCTGGGAAGCTAGATCCTGATCGTGTGTCACTAGAATCAGCGTGGTCTTCTCACGGCGGTTGAGATCGAGCAGCATGTCGAGCACTAGGCGGCCATTCGTGCTGTCGAGATTGCCCGTTGGCTCATCCGCCATGACGACCGGCGGCTTGCTGACGAACGCTCTGGCTAGAGCAACTCGCTGCTGCTCGCCGCCCGAGAGCTGCACCGGGTAGTGGTCCAGGCGGTCGGCCAGACCCACACCTTCGAGAAGCTCGCGGGCCCGTTCCGGCCCCACGGATCCGTCGCCCGCCAGGTCGATCGGCAACATGACGTTCTCTTCGGCAGTCAGAGTCGGCACGAGATGATAGGACTGAAATACGAAGCCAATTTTGCGCGCACGGAGCCGTGCCATCTCGTCTTCGCTCAGCCGGGTGATTTCTTCGCCGTCGAGAAAAATCTGCCCTTCGCTCAGCGTGTCGAGTCCCGCCAGCAACCCCAGCAAAGTACTCTTCCCGCTGCCCGACGGCCCCTTGATCGCGACAAACTGGCCGGCCGGTATTGTGAAATCGATTCCGCGCAGAATCTGGACTTCGTGAGAGCCGCTATCGATTCTCTTGGCAAGACCCCGTACCTCAACTATTGAAAGTGGATTCGACATAGCCCTCGAAAAAAATTATTATGACATGCAGTGGCTATTTTCTTCGTGCTGTTGCTCGCCTTGCAGCTTGGCTGCGGGGCGGGGCCTTCCTCCGAGCGGGCCTCGGAACCGGAGCGTTCGAGCGTTGAGACTCCCGGCAGCGCCGAGCAGCCGTCACAGGTAACGGAGGACTCGCGTCCGGTGATCGTGGCTTTCGGCGACAGCCTGACGGCCGGGCATGGGCTTGCACCGGGTCAGAGCTATCCGGACTTCCTGCAGCAAGAGCTGGACCGCAAGGGCTACGGCTACCAGGTGCGCAACGAAGGCATCAGCGGCGATACGACCAGCGCCGGGCTGGTCCGCGTCGGAATCGTGGCCCGGCGGAAGCCTGAATTCGTCATCGTGGCTTTCGGGGGCAATGACGGCCTGCGAGGCCTCGCTCCTGAGAACATGAAGGATAACCTTCGCGATATCGTGACGGCGCTCAAGAGAGATGGGGCAACGGTCGTTTTGGCGGGAATGAAATTACCTCCGAATTATGGCCGCCAGTACACCGAGGCTTTTGAGGCGGTTTTTCATGAATTGGCGGCGGAGATGGGTACCTCTTTGATTCCCTTTTTGCTGGAGGGCGTTGGCGGATATTCCGAGTTTATGCAAGAGGATGGCGTGCATCCGAATGTCGATGGAACCCGCAAAGTAGCTGTGCATGTGATGGGGTATCTCGAGCCGCTGCTGGCTGAGCCGTCACGATAGCGGGTGTACGACATAGGCCAACGTTGCCTAGCCTTGGAGAATTCTCGAGCGATGCCGCTAGCGTCCTTCCGACAGGCGCGACGCCAGCGCGCCGGGCAGGCCGGCTTCGCGGATCTTCTCTTGCGTGGTCTCAATCTCGTAGGAGCAACGCCGGTATTCCACGACTTGCTTTTCGGAATCGAAAATGGCGTAGCCGACCTTCCAGTTGAAGTCTCTGGGCTGTCCTACCGACCCCGGATTGACCAAGTAGCTGCGGCCCGTCGAAGTCTGGACGCTACCCGATTCCGGCCGGATCGTTTGGTGCGCGACGTGTCCCTCTTCGCCCCAAAGAATAAACCCTCCTTGCAGATGGGTATGTCCGAAAAAGACAAGCCTGCCTTCGACATAGGGATACTGCATGACAGCGTCATAAGGGTCGACCACGTACTCGTCTTCATCGATGATCGAACCATGTACCATCAAAAACCCGTTGAAGACCATCGGCCCTTGTGGCAGGCCCATTAGGTACTTGCGATTCTCCGGCGTGAGTTGTTCCTCGGTCCATTGCACCGCCAATCGCGCAATAACGTTGAACGTCGAAGCATCCTCCAGTCCGCAGCAGGCTTTGTCGTGGTTGCCGCGAATAACTTGGCTGACATTCTCTCGAACCCAATCGGTGACGGCGTTGGGGTCGGCGCCATAGCCGACGATGTCTCCCAAACAGCAGATTTCGTCGTAGTCCCCTTCCGCATGGTTGAGGACCGCTTCCAGGCCTTCCTTGTTGCCGTGAATGTCGCTGAGTATGAGGTAGCGCATCTGGGAAACCGCGCGCCCGCTTAGGCGCGGCGAAGGGTCAGCAAGCTGATCTCCGGCAAAGCTCCGACTCGCATGGCGAGGTTCACCGTTCCAATGCCACGGCTCACATAAAGAGCGGAGCGGTCAAGGCGATATTCGCCGGCAACATAAGGCGTGAAGAAGTGCCCTGGATTTACCCATTGCTCGATAATTTCAACCGTCACCTGCCCGCCGTGCGTATGGCCGGAGACTACAAAATCATATCCTAAATCTGCAGCCACGGGAAACACGTCGGGATTGTGGCTCAGCAGCAGATTGAAGGCATCGTCGCGAACCAGAGCACCGGCTTCGGGCAGGTAAGGCTTCCGCTGCGACTGATAATCGACCCCGCAAAGATTCAGATTGGCGCCGCCGAAACGTAAGATTTCCGACTGCTGCCTCAGGAACCGAATTCCGGCATCGCGGGCATAGGACTCACAGTGGGCGACCCCGCCGGCATACGCCTCGTGATTTCCCATGCAGGCCCAGACCCCTGAATCAGCCCGCAAATCAGAAAGGATGTCGATACATTTTTCCAGGGGGTCGCTCGCTTCGGTAATCAGGTCACCGGTGACGAGCGTGATGTGTGGCCGCACTTCATTCGTCAATCCGACGACGGTTTCCAGCTCGACGGCCGATAGGTTCAATCCGAAGTGCAAGTCCGTCAATTGAGCCAGCCGCAGTCCGTCCAAGCCGAGTGCGAGATTCTTCACCTTGAGGTCAATCTCACGCACGCCGAACTGCGTTCGGCCAATGAAGGTGCCATAGCCCGCGATCGCCAAGGGCGCCGCCAGCGCCGTTCGGGCGGCAGTTTCAATCATCCGGCGTCTGACGAGGCCGCTGGTTGACAATGCATCCCCGGGGCCAGGCCGCCGGGGCGTCAGGACGAAAATGCGTCTTCGCAGCGCGCGCCAGCCTGCGTAGGCTCCCAACATCAGATAAGCTCCGAAGCAGCCCACGACCCAAATCGAAGCCGAATACCGCAACGGATCCGGCAGGGAACCCAGACCGACCAGGCTGCGCTCAGAGTCGAATAGATCAGAGGAACAAATCAGGCCTGCACTCACCAGCGCTACGGTAGAGGCCAGAGAGCGCTCCATTCGGGGATAGCGGGCGACGAGAGCCTGCTTCAGCCACACGAATAAGTGCAGTTGAGCGGCCAGAATCGTCAGTTTGACGAGCCAGACGGCAATCCGGAATCCAAGAGGGAGTGGTGGCATCAAGCTGCTGACTGCTAGGGAGCAGGAGGAAAAAGGCTATCTCTTCCCTCCTTCATCTTCTCGGACAACCAACCGAGAAGTCTACCGAGCGAACCGCTCAGGCAGGACCAGGGAACGTACCGAGTCGAGTCGGCACTTCCGTTTGGGCGAGAAGTTCGCCGATAGTTCAATTTGGTTTTTCGCGTACTGACAAACGTTCGATCGATGTCGCGTGACCCGTTCTTTCGTCGACTTCGATCACGACGGTTGCCATCCGAACGTCATTCTTTGCGGGCTCGAAGCGGACCGGGATACCGCTGAGAAAGCGCTGGATCGAGGCTTCTTTACCCATCCCGATCACTGAATCGTACGGTCCGGTCATACCTACGTCGGTAATGTAGGCGGTCCCTTTCGGCAGCACCCGTTCGTCGGCGGTCGGGATGTGAGTATGTGTCCCGACGACAGCCGAGACCCGGCCATCCACGTACCACCCGAATGCAACCATCTCGCTGGTGACTTCTGCATGCAGATCAATCATTCGCACTCTGACGTCATCGCCTAGGCTCTCGAGCAACTCATCCGCCTTACGGAAAGGACAGTCGATAGCTGGCAGATACACACGCCCCTGAAGGTTCATCACTGCATACGGAACGCCTCCCACCGTCGTACCGACGTAGATTCCCCCGCCCGGCGAACCCTCCGGATAGTTGGCGGGGCGAAGCAACTCGGGCCTTCTATCCATAAAAGCGTGAGCTTCGCGCTTGTCCCAGATGTGATTGCCCGAGGTCAGAACATGGGCACCGGCTTCGAGCAGCCGCTCGGCGATGTCTACCGTAACTCCGAAACCTGCCGCTGAGTTTTCGCAGTTAGCGACCACTAGATCGATTTGCCGATCAGCAACAATCGTATCGAGCTCGTCGTGGACGATGCGTCTTCCCGGTTTGCCGATGATGTCGCCGATAAAGAGGATTTTCATGTCAAGTTGCGGAATGTCGCCGCGAACAGCGTCAACCCCAGCACGCTTGCGGAATGACTCAGTCTATCGAAACCGAGGTTCCGGAACGGAGGCCACGCCGGCAGGACTTGATTCGGGGGTGATCTGCAAGTGATCCCCACGAACCCGTCGGTCAGTTATAGACTTGGATGAGGTCGCGATGGCTCGGCGAACCGCAGCGCCGCGGCCGATCTCAGTCCTCTCAACGGGAGATCGCTATGAACCGACGCCAGCTTCTCAAAGCCCTGCCGCCAGCCGCAGCCACCCTCGCTTCCGCACCTTTCTCTTTCGCAGCCGCGCCACGAACCGATGCTTCCGCGAAGCCGCGTATCAGGAGCGCTATCTGCGCCTACTCCTATCGTGATGCACTTGAGCGCAATCAGATGACCTACGAAAACCTGGTCGACATTGCTGTTGAAAACGATATCGACGGCCTCGACCTGACGGTTTACTGGTTTCCGCAGGACCATCTGAATCGGTTTCTTGCCTCGCTTCGGCGCAAAGCCTACCTGGCAGCGGTCGAGATTCCGAGCATCGCCATTCGTTCGAATCTGTGTCGCCCTGCTATCCGCGAACAGCAGCAAGAAGCTGCCTGGCTGGGTCACTGGGTGAATATCGCCAATCAGCTCGGCGCTAGCCACATTCGCGTTTTCGGAGGCACGGTCCCGGAAGGCGCCGACGAGAACGAAGCCGCGACATGGGTCACGGAAATACTCAAGCGCTCGGCGGACTACGCGCGAAGCAAGGGGGTCATCCTAGGCCTGGAAAACCACGGCGGCATCACACTCCACGCGAAGCGCATCGTCGAAATCGTGGAAGCGGTCGACCATCCTTGGGTTGGAATCAATCTCGACACCGGCAATTTCCGCAGCGATCCCTACGCTCAGATGGCAACCTGCCTGCCTCATGCGGTCAACGCGCAGTTCAAGGTCACGATCCACTATGAGGACGGCCGACGTGAGCCGTGCGATTGGGATCGAGTGATGAAAATGTTCGCCGGGGCCGGGTACCGGGGGTACGTCTCACTGGAGTACGAAGCCGAGGAGGACCCGATCACCGCCGTGCTGCGACATCTGGGACGGCTTCGAGAATTGGCTAGGAAATACTCGGCTTGACGCTTGCTGTCAGCCGAAAAATGCAAGCGGGCCATCCACAATCCGATGACCACAACCCGATGATACGATAAGAGAGGCGCGATCGTATGGCAGACACGACGACGAGCACTCACCCTCAAGAAACGCACGTTCAAGGATCAGCACCTGCTATGTCGGCTTCCGCATCTTCGCTGAAGATTGAGATCGAACAAGAAGATGACGGGAGATGGCTAGCTGAGGTAGTTAGCATACCCGGTGTGATGGCCTATGGTACAAGCTCGGAAAAGGCTGCGAATGCGGCGAAAGTGCTGGCCCTTCGAACGATCGCCGACGGTTTGGAACATGGTGAAACGATCCCCCGGGCGGTTGATCGAGTGTTTGAAAGCCCTTGAGCTATTGGAAAGCCGCGAAGGCGAAACGAGTGCTTTCGGCCCTTCAGCGTATCGGATGGAGAGTGAAGCGATCTCGCGGCTCCCATCGTGTTTTGTCAAGGCCCGAGTGGGGTAAGTACATTTTCGCTTTCCATGACCGTGACGAGATAGGCCCCAAGGCTCTTTCGCGAATCGCAGCAAAAACAGGATTGAAACCAGCCGACCTTTAAAACCGAACTAGTCGGCGCACTGGGTTGCAAAGCCGCCTAGTGTTCCATCCCTTCTAGAAACCGCTCGGCCTCGATGGCCGCCATGCAGCCGGCTCCTGATGCCGTGATCGCCTGGCGGTACACACGGTCCTGCACATCACCTGCGTGGAAGACCCCCGCGATATTCGTTCGTGCGCCCCCTTTTGAAAGGATGTAGCCATCCTTGTCGAGATCGAGCTGCCCACCGAAGACCTTCGTATTGGGGATGTGCCCGATTGCCAAAAAGAGTGCGCTCGTCGGGTGGTCCCAGCTTTTCCCGTTCTTCGCGGTCCTCAAGCGGATGCCCGTCACTTCGTTTTGGCTCACGTCATAAACCTCTTCGACGACGGCGCCGGTGACCCACTTGATCTTCTCGTTGCGTTGCGCCCGGTCGAACATAATTTTCGATGCGCGGAACTCATCGCGGCGATGGACGACGGTGACCTCGGTGGCGAACTTCGTCAAAAATGTCGCCTCTTCCATAGCCGAATCGCCACCGCCAATCACGGTCACCGGCTTGCCGCGAAAAAAGAACCCGTCGCAAGTTGCGCAGGAGCTGACGCCGTGGCCGATCAGTTTCTGTTCTGATTCAAGATTGAGCCAGCGCGCCGAGGCTCCCGACGCGACGATTAGCGTTTTCGTCTCGACGGTTTCATCACCGATCCATAGCTTGAAAGGCCTCTGGGAAAGGTCGGCCTTGGTAACGTTGCCGGGGCGGTATTTGGCGCCGAAGCGTTGCGCCTGCTTCTTCATGTTCTCGACGAGTTCGGGACCCATGATCCCTTCGGGAAAACCGGGATAGTTTTCGACCTCGGTCGTGAGCGAGAGCTGACCACCGGCCTCCAAGCCCTCGAATACCAACGGATCGAGACTCGCCCGAGCCGCATAAATAGCGGCGGTGTTCCCAGCACAACCCGAGCCTATGATGACGACGTTTTCCATTAATATTCCTCTGACTCTTGCGCGAATCTCTCATTGTACAAATCAGCCGGGGCCCTGCCGCTTCGGTTCCCGTTTGTTGAGTCGCGACCAGACAAACGGGAAGTTCATGACGCGGCTCAGAGCCCCAGGCATCAACCTAAGGGTCAATGCCGAAAAATCGCAGCATCTTGCCGACCGGACAAACCTAGCCTCTGTTCAGGTCAGTTCCAGCGCAAACAGAGCGGAAACCTTCCGGCCCCGCGCTACAATCAACTCATGCCGGAAACTGCCGGATACGTCCTTGTGGGCGGAAAAAGCTCCCGCTTCGGCCAGGACAAAGCTCTGATTGAATGGCAGGGGCAGCCGCTCGCCGCTCATGTAGCCGGAATCGTTCAATCCGCGGCTGGATCCGCCACCCTCGTGGGTTCGCTTGAGAGATACTCGCACCTCGGCTATCGGGTGATCCCGGACCCGGTAGCTGGCTTTGGCCCGCTGGCCGGTCTACTCGCGGTCCTTGAGGATTCAAGCAGTTCCTGGAACTTGGTCATCGCTTGCGACATGCCGCATCTCACGCAAGAATTCCTTATATTTCTCCTGGGGGAAGCGCACGGCTCGACCGCTGACGCCCTCCTGCCGATCGGTCCAAACGGGCTGCCGGAACCTCTCTGTGCGGTGTATTCCTCACGCGCCCGAGCCACCATCCGCCGAGCAGTCGACAGCGGTATCCATAAAATGACCCGAGGGTTCGAAAGTCTGGCGATTCGGGAAATCCACCCTCAGGAGTATCAACGATTTAACCAAGACGGGAAACTCTTCACCAACCTGAACGTCCCCCAAGACTTGGGTGTAGCCTAAGATTCGATGGCATCGCCTACCCACGCGCCGGCCAAGCAGCCTTCTTTCCTCCCCCACCTGCTGCGCACCAAATGGAAAACCTCTTTCGGCCGCCGCGTCACACCGCCCTTCGTCACCCTCTACGTCACCACCCGATGCGATGAAAAATGCATTCACTGCTACTACTGGGACGAGCTGAACCCCAAAACGAATCGCGACTTCCGGCTTGACGAGTTCGAGAAAACTTTTGCCTCGCTGGGGGAGATTTACAACCTCTTCATCGGAGGAGGCGAGCCCTTCCTGCGCCGCGACCTAGCCGACATTCTCCTCGCCGCCGCACGCAGGAACAGTGTCGCCAATGTCTATCTCCCGACGAACGGCCAACACACCGAGCGCACCGTTGACACCTTGGAGAAAACCCTCCGCCAAGCGCCCGCCATGCGCTTCCATCTCAACCTCAGCGTCGATCACACCGATGAGGCCAAGCACGACTACATTCGGGGCAAACAGAACGCCTACCGCAAAATGCTCGAAACATTTGACGCAGTGCAGCCTCTTCGCAAGCGCTTTCCGAACCTGATTCTCCACACGCTCACGACCGTCATGAAGGAGAATCAGGACGACATTTTCGACATCTACGAAGAGCTCAAGCGGCGCTTCCAGCCCGACGGCATTTCGATGAATTACTGTCGCGGCAATCCGCTGGACCCCAGCCAGACGGAGGTCGACCGCAAGATCTACGAGAAACTAGCCGCGCGGCTGGAACGCGACTACCGGTCGGGGAGTCTTCAGCCCAGCGGCTCCTCCGCGTTCGGATCCGCCAACCATCTGCTGGACCAACATGTCCGCCGCACGATCGACCGTACGCTGACCGAGCAAAAAGCTCAGTTCTCGTGCGTCTCGGGCCGCTTGGCGTGCGTGATCTACAGCAACGGCGACGTCGTGGAATGCGAAATCAAGAACAGCAGTCTTGGTAATCTTCGCGATGTCGACTACGATTTCGGCAAGCTCTGGTTCAACGACCGCGCTAAGGAAGTGGCCGATGAAGCCGCCAACGGCTGCTTTTGTACGCACGAGTGCGGGCACTATTCTTCCGCGATTTATAGCCTGCCGACGGTAGTCAAGATAGCGATTGAGGCCAGCGCCGCACGACGGCCATTCTCGGTTGGCGACGAAGGGCCGTGAAAGAGGCGACCCCTCCGCGCCTCGCACGATGAAGTATTGTTCGCTAGGCTGATCGTTCCTGGTGCAAAGTGTGCTGATTTCGGGGACTTCCTTGGACTTTCGATGTACTTTCGCGTGAATTTTCGACTTTCCCGGCAGGAAAACGGACCTTGGAGATTCTGTTGAACTGCTTTGTTTCAGTAGTATAGGAAATTCGATTGCGGGATTTGGCGGATTCTGTCAGGTTTTTGGAGTTTTGGGGTCCTGGCGAGGACCGGCTTCCCATTGTATTCGTTTGAGCATGGGCTTGTGCCTGGCCGCTTGTGATTCGATCGATTCACCGCTCTTAGAATAGCGGCACTATTGCGGATGTCAAGTCTCGGGCGGGAACATTTGTTGAAAACAGAGGGGATGTTTCTTTTTCGTTCCGTGACTGGCTTTCGGTCTTTGGCGGTATAGGTGTGTTGGGCGCTTTGAAATTGCCCTGCAGGTCGGGGACGGCTTGCTCGCAGAAGACCGGGCGGTGAGAGATCAGGCGAAAAAAGGGGACAGCCAGCGATTTCCGCGCGACTGGCATTGAAAACAAGGCAGTTCGGCGACCGGGAATCGGTGGCAGCCCCCCTTTTCGCCCGCAGCCACTTCCGCCACGGGCTGTTAGGCCCTTGGTGTGAACAAGAAGGGAGTTCGGCAGCTAACGGGAAAGTGTGCGGGAGAGTGAGCTACCAAGCTTGAGTTGCGCCGGCGTGGACGGGAGTCCACGTTGCGGGCATAGCACGCTGCGCCTCCATGGCGACCGGAGACCGGCGCATGGCAGGCAAGGATGCCCGCCCCACTTCAGAAACAAACTTGAGGCGCAGGTCTCTGACGGAGGCTGCGCCGCGGGCATGCAACTCGCTTTCGGAGGCAGCCAGAGTCCTTACGGACGGATCTGCAACAAGTTGCGGCAGCGGTAGAACGGATTGTGTACACTGTGAAGTCCCCCGTCGAGGCAACCTTCTATGGATTCCCCTCAAAAGCCCTTCCGAGGCCCCTGGATTATCGCCGCCTGCTTCTTCACTTTCGGCCTCTCCACCGGTTTCCCCTATTACAACATCGCGTTCTTTTTCGACTACTTCCGCGATGATCACGGCTGGACCCAGCAGTTTGTGACGCTCGGAGCTCCGATCGCTGTCTTGTTGACGATTTGGGTCGGGCCGGTGATCGTTCCTCGGGTCAGTCCTCGTAAGCTCATCCTGATCGGGACAGGAGCGACGTTTCTTGCGTTTGAATGGTTTGCCGTCATCGGGGATTCGACTTGGGAGTACTTCGGCGCCTGGGCCCTCTACATGATCGGGTATTTTCTATCCGGACCCATACCTCACCAGATCATCATTTCGAACTGGTACAAGGAAAAGCGCGGCATGGCGATGGGAATCACCTACGTCGGAGTCGCGGTCGTCGGTTGGGCGGGCACCAAAATCGGCCCCTGGCTGTCGGCGCAGATGCCTTACACCGAAGCCCTGCGAGTTATGGGGTTCATGCTGTTACTGGCTTGGCCACTGGCGCTTTTCCTGATCAAGGACAAGCCACAAGACATCGGGCAATTGCCGGACGGCAAAGAGCCGGGCGATAAACAGGCCGACGCAAAGCCCCTCGAAGTTGCCAAGGGCTTCGATTTTCTGATGGGCCAGACGGCGTTCTGGCTGCTGCTGGTGGGCAGCGCGGCTTCGATCGGCTCTATCGCGGCGGTGAACTTTCTGATGAAGTTTATCTTTGAAGAGCAAGGCTTCACTGACCAGGCGGCTAGGAACGAGATTTGGAGCACGGCCCAGGGGTGGATTCTGTTGTCCAGCATCATTGGACGTTTGCTAGCCGGGTACCTCTCAGACAGGCTGCCACGTAAATTCGTAATGCTGGCGACGTACGTGATTGTTGCGGCGGCAATCCCGGCGTTGTTCCTGGTCACACCCGACAAAGCCGGATTGGTCTACGTTTTCGCCTTGGTGTTCGGTCTGGCGATGGGCGCCGACTACATGCTGATCCCGCTGATGGCCGCGGATCAGTTCGGCCTAGCTACACTTCCGCGGGCGATGTCGGCTATCCTCCCGACCGACACGATTACGCAGTTCTGGTTTCCCCCGGCGGTCGCTCACTTGAGGATGCTGTGGGCCGGCTACGGCTCCGCCCTCTGGGCTGTCTTCGGCATGGCCATGTTGGGCGCTATCGCAATCGGCCTGCTACCGAGCAAGAAGGCAGGCGACCCGGAATCGACATAACATACATGCCCCATGCCGCATCGATATTGGCGAGTACCCTGTGCGAAGAGAGGCTGGCTCCACGCGTGCCGGCAGGGCCTTCCCGGAGTCCGGTAGCGGCTCAACCCCTGTCCGGTTTATCAACCTGATAGAGATTTTTGATTTCCATTCTCGCCGGGGGTTTTGTTAGCTTAAATACTCCTACAATTTTCTTACAGCCCACGGCCTGTGTCGGCAGGCACGCGGCCCGAGACCAGATTCAAGCAAAGACCAGATCAAAACAACAAGAGGTAATCATCCTATATGGCACACTCACAAACCACTGGATCCGCGCGCAACGCAGCGATCGCCGCAGTGACCAACTACAGTCCGTCGGGTCCGCCGATGAACTTCATCGACACGCCGACGCAGGAGTTGTTCGGGGCGAACATTTTCAGCAAGGCGGAAATGAAAGCTCGCCTGCCGAAGGCAATTTACAAACTGGTCGTCAAGACGATCGAAACAGGCGAAAAGCTTGATCCCTCCGTCGCCGACGTCGTCGCTACGGCCATGAAAGACTGGGCGATCGGCAGGGGCGCCACGCACTACGCGCACGTTTTCTATCCGTTGACTGGCTCCACTGCCGAGAAGCACGACAGCTTCTTGTCTCCCGACGGCGATGGCGGCGCGATTGCCGAGTTCAGCGGCGCGCAACTCATCCAGGGCGAACCCGACGGCTCCAGCTTCCCGACCGGCGGGATCCGCGCCACGTTTGAGGCCCGCGGCTATACGATCTGGGACGTTACCAGCCCGGCTTATATCCTCGAAAACCGCAATGGAACAGCGCTGTGCATTCCCACCGCGTTCGTCTCGTGGACGGGCGAGGCGCTCGACACGAAGACACCTGTGCTGCGCTCGATGCTAGCGCTCAACACTCAGGCACAGCGGGCCCTGAAGCTCTTCGGGCATCGCGACGGCGCGCTGGTTTCGTCGACCGCCGGCCCCGAGCAGGAGTACTTCCTGATCGATCGCAACTTCTTCTTCGCTCGTCCCGACCTGATCAACGCCGGCCGCACGCTATTCGGCGCGCTGCCGCCGAAGGGCCAGGAGTTCGACGATCACTACTTCGGCGCCCTTACCGAGCGCGTGCTGGCCTGCATGCTGGAAACCGAGCGGGAGCTTTTCAAGCTGGGCGTTCCAGTGAAGACGCGACACAACGAGGTTGCCCCGGCGCAGTACGAGATCGCGCCGGTCTTCGAGTCCGCCAACGTAGCGACGGACCACCAGCAAATGACCATGATCTCGCTGCGGCGAGTCGCCGAAAAGCACGGCATGGTGTGCCTGACGCACGAGAAGCCCTTCGCGGGCATTAACGGCTCGGGCAAGCACGTCAACTGGTCGCTGGGCAGCTCCTCGCAAGGCAACCTCCTCGATCCAGGCGATACGCCTCACGACAACGCACAATTCATGCTCTTTTGCGGGGCCGTCATCCGAGCCGTTCACAAATATCAAGGCCTGCTGCGAGCCGTCGTGGCATCGGCCTCGAACGATCATCGTCTCGGCGCCAACGAGGCTCCTCCGGCGATCATCTCGATCTTCTTGGGAGATCAACTCACGGACGTCTTCGAGCAGATCAAAGGCGGCGGGGCTAAATCGTCACTGCCAAAAGGCACGCTGACCGTGGGCGTCGACACCCTCCCGCCGCTCCCGAAGGACGCTGGTGACCGCAATCGCACCAGTCCATTCGCGTTCACCGGCAACCGCTTCGAGTTTCGCGCGGTCGGCTCGAACCAGTCGATCGCCGGTCCACTTGTTGCGATGAACACCATCGTCGCCGAGTCGCTGGACTACTGCGCAACGAAAATTGAAGAGGCGACCGGCGGCAAGAAATCGCTACTCAACGAGGCTCTGCAGGGGCTGCTCAAAGAGATCATTAGCGAGCACGGCTCGGTCGTCTTCAATGGTGACAACTATACCGAGGAGTGGCATACCGAGGCGGCCCGGCGTGGCCTGCTCAACCTCAAGACCTCGGTTGACGCTCTCCCCGTGCTCGACCAGCCCGAGGTGAAGGCACTGTTCGAGAAGTACGGCGTCCTGTCGGAGCGCGAACTCGAAAGCCGCTACGAGACTTATCTTGAGCAGTACTGCTTGACATTCAACGTCGAAGCCAACCTCATGAAGGAGATGGCAAAGACGATGATCTTCCCGGCGGCCATTCGCTATCAGGGCGAACTAGCGTCGACCTGCGCCAACCTCAAAGCGATCGGCACGGAGTTCGACACCGATACGCTCGACAAGGTCACCGCACTCGTCAAATCACTGCAAGACTCGATCGGAGGGCTCGAGAAGGCGATGGTTATTCCCGATCACGGCGGTGCGCTCGACCACGCCAAGCACTACCTCGATGACGTGCTGCCGGCAATGGCCGAGGTTCGCAAGCACGCTGACGAGCTGGAGGGGATCGTCGCGGACGATCTGTGGCCGCTGCCGACCTATCAGGAGATGTTGTTTATTAAGTAATGGAGTGTGTTCTGAGGGGCCCTTTTTTGGGCGAGGAGAGTCAATTGAACGTCGGCCCGGAGGCCGAGGCACGGGCGTAGCACGCTACGACCCTACAGCAGGCTTCTGCTCGCGGTGAGCGTGGACTTCCGTCCACGGCTTGGCAGGCAAGGATGCCCGCCCCACTTTCAGAATGCAGGCTAACGCTCGAGGCAGCACTTCTTGTACTTCACTCCGCTGCCGCATGGACAGCGTGAGTTGCGGCCAAAGCGCGGCCTGCCCCGTGCCCTCTCTCGTGCTAGCGCCACCGCGCGCGCGCCGAGTTTCTGCTGGAAGACACCCGAGAGCATTGCGTATAACTCGGGGTGTTTGCGCTCCATCACGCCGGGGCGCTCGAAGAAGTACTCGCTGGTGACGGCGAAGAACTCAGCCTCATTGGTCAGGCCATATGGGTTGATGTCCGAGTCGCCGCGACGCATCTCATCCATCTTTCGGCGCACTAGTTCGATCCACGGACCGATCGCCGCTCGATCGAGCCCTACCCCGGGCAGACCGTCGATCGTGCCGTCGGATTTATCCACCAAGTGGGCGAACTCGTGCAATCCCACGTTGCGTTTGTCCCCGGAGTTGCGAAAGCCAGCCACCAGGTCGGGTTTCGACAGGATCATCAGCCGATTCATAGCGCCAGTGCCGACCATACCCAGGGTTTGCCGCTCAGAGTCGCCGTCAAACGCGTATTCGCCGTCGAAGCGATCGGGGTAGACGAGGATCTCGCTGATCTGATCCCACTCCCACTCGGGAAAACCGAAAATGGGGATGATGGCGCTTGCCGCTGTCAGCACCCGCGTTGTGCTGTCCATCTCCATTTTGATTCCCGTGATCAGTTTTTCCCCGATGAAGACCTGCAACTCGCGGCGAAAACGCTGTTGCTCATCGGGATCGAGGGCGCGGAAGAATAGGACTTCGCGCTGCAGGACCGCTTCCCACTCGGCGGGGAAAGGCTGCGAGAGAATCCGCTGCCGACGCCGGATCTTGCGAGTCATACCGCTGTAGGTGAGGTAGGCGATCAGCGCGCAAAGCGGTATCCAAACCCACGCGGAGATTTCCGCACCGACGAGCACGGCCGCCAGCCCGACGGATGCAACCAGTGCCAGAGCGGCGACGACTATTGCGGTGCGAGTGACGCTCCGCTCCCACTCCGTGGACAGACCTAGCCGCTCGATCGATCTGCCTGTCTTCACTCGCACCGCCCCCCAAACGAGCCGGGGATATCCGGCTCACATCCGTTGCCGGCAACGGCGGAATGACCGTTGTGCAAACTATCCCAACCCACCCCGAGATTATGACAACTCGGATCGTTCCCGTCGCAAGGCTCCGCAGCGGGAGGCCCCTTGCGGGGCACCGATCATCCCATTGGGTTGCGCTCGACTTGGGGGCAATGGATATCCGACTTGACGTAGGGATCAACGGCTAGCGAGGGGATCAACGGCTAGCGAGCGGTCGGTTGGCAGTGCTGCTCTGACCCGGATATCCCCAAGTGCGACGAGCGAGCAAGGATGGAAAAGCTAGGTGATATCCCTCGCATATGAATACGCCGGACGCGGGCTAAGATGAGGTATGTTCAGGCCCCCTGTTCGGATGAGGCGCTTCTCAGCCTGCTGCCAGCTCCTTGGTCTGGCGGTTTGTGCCGCCGCGCTGGCGAGCGGCCAAAACCTCAGCGTCAATCCTGGCAACTTGGCTTTCCAGGTTCAGCAGGGAGGCTCGGCGCCGCCCGCGCAACTGCTGCTAGTCACTTCCAACCCTTCCGGACAAGGTTTTGCGGCCCAAGTTCAAACAGGGATCGTCGGAAATAACTGGCTGCAGCTCGACCGAACGAACGGAACGACCCCCGAGTCCATCGCCGTGACGATCGACCCGACCTCGCTTGGACTGGGGCAGCGAAGCGCAAACGTCATTGTCAGTTTGAATGGAACGGAGGAATCCGTGGTCATTGCCGTGACGGTGGTCGTTTCGACCGATGGCGGCGGAGGGGGCACGGATAACCCCTCGATCGGCTTCGAACCCGGAGCCCTGACTTTCGGCGTCTCGGCGCAAGGGTTGAATCCGCCACCGCAGGCGATGGCCGTTCGCAATACCGGCACGGGAACTCTCAGCTATGCGTTGGAGGCAATCTATCCTGGCGGGGGGCCGACCGGATGGATCCAATTGTCGAGCACTTTCGGAACTTCGTCGGGGTCGCCCTCGACGCACCAAGTTTCGGCGGACGTGACAGGGCTTGCGGCCGGGCAATTTTCCGCTACGATTCGCATCACGGGAAACGCGGCCAACAGCCCGCGCAACCTTCCAGTGAGCTTGACCGTTGGCTCCGCGCCCACTATCCTGCTGGAGCCCGGCAGCTTGGAGTTTTCCGGTTTCGAAGGTGGAACGAGTTCAGCGACGCAGACTCTGAGCATCTCCAGCGCCGGCACTTCCGGCCTTGCCTACCAGGTCACGACGAACCAGCCCTGGCTCACTGTTTTTCCTTCCAGCGGGAACACAGATACCGGTGCGCGCCTACACGATGTCGACGTGGACTTGAGCGGTCTAACCCCGGGTACGTTTCTTGGCCTGGTGAGCGTGGAAAGTGAATCCGCGGCCAACTCGCCCCAAATCGCGCTGGTGACGTTGACCGTGCATCCGCCGGGTTTGCTTTCTGCCTCCCCGAACAGTTTCAGTTTCTTCGGACCCAGAGGTATACCGATCCGCGAGAAAAGGCTAGTGAGCCTTTTCAGCTCCTCGCTGCAGGGATTCTCGTGGACGGCGACCGTTAGTCCTCCCGAAGCTACTTGGCTGCGGCTCTCTCCGGCTGAGGGCGGAGTTCCCGGAAACCTGTTCGTCGAAGTCGACAACACGGGCCTCGCCGCCGGTGAGAAGACGGCCGAAATACACATCACGCCCGTGCCGACGCCGGTGTCGACCCCCGCGTTGACCGGGGCTTCGCCGCTCACAACGTCCGGATCGCCTGCCGCTCCCGTCCCGCAATCAACACCCGCTTTGGTTATCCCGGTCGGCCTCACGCTTCAGAGCCAAAGTCCGGTACTGGGCGCGGCGCCGGCCGGCTTGAGTTTCACGGCCTCGGAAACAAGCGCGCAGATTATCGACAAGAACTTGGTGGTGAAAAACAACGGCGGACCGGAGCTTGGTTGGACGGCGATTCCTGAAACAGAGAACGGCGTCGCTTGGCTCAGCATCTTTCCCCCTGATGGAATCGCTCCGACGCTGACCCGAATCTCGGTCAATACGTCCGGCTTAGCGGCGGGCATCCACCAGGGACGAATCGCGATCGAGGCCGGACCTCAAAAGCTTTCCGTGCCGGTGACGCTGGTCGTGTCTCCGCAGGGCGGAGTCTTATCGACGGTTCAATCCGGAGTCTTGTTCGACACTGTGGAAGACGGCGGCTCGCTGGCATCCGAAGGAATTCGGGTGCTGAACACTGGAACGGACACACTGCTCTGGAACGCGGCCGTAGTTGACCCGGCCGGCGCTGTTGCCTGGCTTTCCGTTACGCCGGAAACGCGCCCAGCCTTCCCGATGTCGCTTGGAGCCCCTCCCGCTCGCATGACACTCTCGCCCAGTCCGAGCGGCCTCACCGCAGGGACCTATACGGCGGTTGTCGAGGTGGATTCTGACTCTCAAAGCCCGTCTCGCTTCCTGACGGCAGTGCTCAACGTTCGGGCGGCAAGTGCAACACCGGCTTTGGACATCAGTCCCGGCGGGCTATTCTTCGCCAGTAGTGGTTCCGCGGTTCCGAGCCAATTTCTTGCGATCTCTCGAAACCGCGGCGGGCAGCTTGGTTTCCAGGCAGCGGCCTCCACTTTTGACAGCGAATCATGGCTGGCCGTCACACCCACTTCCGACACCACGTCTGAGTCTGGGAATGCGACGCTCACTGTGGATGTAAGCCCAGAAGGACTCCCGGGCGGTGTCTATCAGGGCCTCATCAGCGTCACTCTGGGGAGCGGAATCGTGCAATCGGTGCCGGTTTCACTCCTGCAAATTGTGCGAAGTGCGCGCCCGTTGGACATCACGCTCCGTGTGAGTGCTGCTGACCTATTCGGCCAGTTTGTTGCCCCCGACTCTGGCTGCTTCCCTTCGGGCGCCCATCTGGCCCCGGTTTCGCTGTTTCATCACGAGGCGGTACTAGCCGGATACCCGGCAAGAATAGAGGTCGTTCTCAGGGACGCTGTCTTCGGCACGATCGTCAGCGATGGATCGGTGCTGGCAGAGTTCAGCAACGGCGACCCCGCCATGCACCTCAACCATGACGGCAACGGGCCTTATGTAGGCACGTGGGTTCCGCGCAGCGCCTCCCCTCAGGTCAACCTCCACCTCACGGGGACAGCCGGTCCGTGGACGGACGAGACCACCATTGTGGTCAACGTCACCAGCACAAGCGCGCCAATCTTATCTCGAGGCGGAACCGTGAACGGAGCCAGTTTCGCACCTGGAGAGCCTCTGGCGTCGGGCGGAATCATCAGCAGTTTCGGAATCAATCTGGCGCCGGGCATCTTCACCGCCACGGCGACACCTCTCCCCAACTCGCTGGCCGGCTTGACTCTGCTTGCCGGCGGACGTCCGGCGCCTCTTTACTTCGCCGGAGCGGGCCAGGTCAACGCACAACTGCCGTTCGAGACGGCGCCCGGCGTGACGCAACTGATCGCCCGCGTCAACGGCCGCCATTCCGTGCCCCAAGAAGCGATCGTCGCCGCGGCCCGGCCCGGCGTCTTTGCGGTGGTTTCCTCGAGTGGCCCTGCTCGAGCGATTGCGCAGAATCAGGACCTGAGTTTGAATACACCGGATAATCCTGCTTTCCGGGGTGAGGCCCTCATTCTCTATTTGACGGGCTTGGGGGCTGTCTCCCCGCCCGTTATTAGCGGCGCGGCGGCCCCCAGCGTGGAACCGTTGGCCCGGGCTGATCTTGAAGCCACCGCGACCATCGGCGAGGCAGCAGCCGATATCTTCTTTCTGGGTCTGACTCCTGATTTCGTCGGCCTCGGACAAGCTAATATTTTGATTCCCGTTGACGCGCCGATCGGTCCGGAAGTTCCGATCGTTGTTACCATAGACGGTCAGCCCAGCAATTTCGCCGTGGTGGCAATTGCCGATCAACCCTAGCCCGCATCTCTCATCGGGTGGCGAGGCAAAGTGCATGAGAGACGTGTTAGTACGAGGCGCGCGCCGCTTGACGAGCGGAGGCGTACTCGGACAGTACGTTGAGCACGGCGAGCAAGCGCAACGAAGTAGTGGCGGGGCTGTCACGTGCTTGGCCCGTCTGCCGGTGAGAAATGCGGGCTAAGGCTTCTTTGAATCGAAGCCATCCATGAATCCTCATATCGCGCGTATTCAACTGTATCCCATCAAGTCTCTCGACCCGCTGGAGGTCGATGAGGTGGTCGTGCTTCGCGGCGCCGGTTTAGCCCATGACCGCGAGTTTTGTCTGCTCGACGAAAAAGGTGAAATCGTCAACTCGAAGCGCTTCGGGGAGCAACTCATCCCGATTCGGTCGCAAGTCGATCTCGGTTTGGGCGAGCTGACCCTGCGTTCCAACGGAACCGATCAGGTCTTCCGCCTTGCGAACGACGGCGGCGAGATCGAGGGTTGGTTCTCCAGCCGGCTCGGCCGGCCCGTTACGCTGGCACGCAACTCCGAGGGCGGCTTTCCGGATGATCCGGAAGCCGCAGGCCCGACGATCATCAGCACCGCAACCTTGCGCGAGGTGGCGTCCTGGTTCCCTGGATCCTCGACGGACGAAATGCGTCGCCGCTTCCGTGCCAACCTCGAGATCGACGGGGTAGCGGCGTTCTGGGAAGATCAGCTTTACGGGCTTGAGGGAGAATCGGCCACTTTCCGCATCGGGAATGTCACCCTGCAGGGGGTGAATCCTTGCGCTCGGTGCACCGTACCCACGCGAAACTCGCAAACAGGGAAAATCGCGGAATCCGCCTTCGCCAGGATTTTCGCCGATCGGCGGCGCGACACGCTGCCTTCCTGGGCGGAGAAAAGCCGCTTTGATCACTACTATCGTTTATGCGTCAATACGCGCGTCGATGGATCCGAGGCGGGCAAGGTGCTGCATCGGTCGGATGAAGTCTTTCTAGCGGGCACTTGAGCGCTACCCCGCATTTCTCACCGGCTGACGGGCCAAGCACATGACAGGCCCGCCATTACTTCGTTGCGCTTGCTCGCCGTGCTCAACGTACTGTCCGAGTACGCCTCGTTGATCAAGTTGGGGTCGTCAAGCGGCGCGCGCCTCGTACTGACTGGCCTCTCATGCACTTTGCCTCGCCACCCGATGAGTAATGCGGGCTAGGCGGCGCTCAGGTGGATGAGGGGTCAACATCGCGGCTCTTCATCCTGCGTCGAAGTTCTTTGAGGCGTTCGCCGATGCGCTTTTCAATCCCGCGATCGGTCGGGAAGTAATAGCGCCGCTCCCGCAAAGCCTCGGGCAAACACTGCATGTCGGTTACGGCGTCTTCGAATTGGTGGGCGTGCTGGTAACCTTCGCCATATCCAAGTTCTTTCATCAGCCGGGTTGGCGCATTGCGAAGATGCATCGGCACCGGATCGGAGATGGTCTGCTGAACGTCGTTCTTCACTTGGGCGAAGGCTCTGTAAACCGAATCGGATTTCGGCGCCATCGCCAGATAGACGGCGACTTGCGCTAGAACGAGATCCCCTTCTGGTTCGCCGATCAGCCGAAACGCCTCGACCGCCGCGGTCGCTTGTTCGAGCGCGCGCGGATCGGCCAGGCCAATATCTTCAAAGGCCATGCGCACTAGCCGGCGCAAAACATAGAGCCTGTCCTCGCCCCCTTCCAGCATACGAACCAGCCAATAAAGCGCCGCGTCCGGATCGCTTGACCGAACCGACTTATGAAGCGCGGAGATCAGATTGAAGTGTTCTTCGCCGCTCTTGTCGTAGCGAACGATCTTGCGCTCCAGAACGCTTTCGAGCAGCTCTTCGGTCACCTCGGATCCGTCAGCGGCAACAACGCTCGTCTCGAGCGTTTGCAGGGCCGAGCGCCCGTCTCCATTGGAGAAAAGCGCCATGCGCGTCAGCATCTCATCGCTGACATCGGCCGCGAGCCTCCCCAGCCCGCGTTCCTCATCGGCCAGCGCCCTCTTGAGAATCCGGACAATTTCTTCCGCGGTCAGCGCCCGCAGGACGTGGACTTTGCAGCGAGAGAGCAGAGCCGAGATCACTTCGAAGGAGGGGTTCTCCGTCGTCGCCCCGATGAGAACAATGTCGCCCTGCTCGACATAGGGCAAAAAGGCGTCCTGTTGCGCCTTGTTGAAGCGGTGGATTTCATCAACGAAGATAACCGTGCGGCGTCCTGATCGATGCATCCGCTGGGCGTCGGCCATCACGGCTTTGACGTCCTTGATGCTGCTGAGCACGGCGCTGAACGGGACGAACCGGCAGCGCGTGGTGTGGGCGATGATGCGGGCCAGAGTCGTTTTCCCTACTCCGGGCGGCCCCCACAGGATCATCGAACTCAACTGGTCGCGCTCGATCTGAGTGCGCAGGGGTTTACCAGAAGCGAGCAGATGCTCTTGTCCAACGAATTCGTCAAGGGACACCGGCCGCAGACGCTCGGCGAGCGGGCGTCCGCGATCGCCGGCGGGCGGGCCTGGATCTGGCGCCTCGAACAGACTCATTTTGATTTGGCCGCCTGGCTTGGAGCTTCCGCGCGCTGGCGCGCCGCCTCGTATAGGAAGACCCCGGCGGCGACGGCGGCATTGAGCGACTCAACTCCGCTGGTGGGGATTCGCACACCGCGTGCCGAGGTCGCGAAAGGTGCGCCAACGCCGTGGGCCTCGGACCCAAATACGACGGCCGTGGGTTGTGTCAGATCACAGCGGTCAAGCCGCAGTTTCGCCCGAGGAGAGGTCGAGAGGACCTGAAGCTTTCGCTGGCGCATCGCGGCCTGAGCCAAGTCCGGGTCGACGCCAAAAACGAAGGGGACTCGAAACAGCGAGCCGGCCGACGCGCGTAAAGTTTTTGGATTGTAGGGGCTGACGCAGCCGGCAAGTAAGATCACTCCTGTCGCCCCGAAGGCGTCGGCGGAGCGAACAACCGCGCCGGCGTTTCCCGGGTCCTGCAGTCCCTCGAGCAGAACGGTCAATGGTCTGCCGCGAAAAACCGCTTCTAAATTCCACACGGGCGGGCGAACCAACGCAATGACGCCTTGGGTCGATTCCGTGCTTGAAATTTGCTGCATCAAGCCGTCTTCGACCACCGTGACTCGCACGGTTGTGAGGCCTCGGACATGCTGTTCAACCGCGTTGCGAACCGTGGCCGCCGCGAGAACGGTCCCGACTTCGAGATCGCTTCGCAGAGCTTCTTCGAGCAAATGAAAGGATTCCGCAACCATCCAGCCGTCGGAGGTGAGGCCGCCGCTCGAGACCGCACGGCGGATATCCTTCAACAAAGGGTTGGCGGCACTGCTGATGATTCGGCGGGTAAGAACAGCCACGGCGCCCTTCATCGTAATGGAATCGCCGCATGGCCGCGTGGCCGCGATTGAATCCCTATCCTCACTGGCTTAGGCTCCTGCTGTTGGGAAGGGTTTTTGGTCGCCTGCGCCAGCCGACCGTTTCGGCGCGAGGGACCATTGGCGGCAATTGCGTCGGCCGGGTGCCGGCAGGGCTTCTTCGTGCTGGAGTAACTTCTTGGCTTTTCGCGCCGGCGCTCAATTTGAAGCTTCATTCGCGTCAAGGGGCGCGTCAATGGGGCCGGCATTGTGACGGGGCGGAGTCATAATTCTGTCAAATAGCGCAGCCGCCAACACGAACAGCAACACCGTGCACGGGAACACGAACCGAGTGCCGTTAGCGGTCTCCCAGTAGCTGAAGGTCAGCATCAGAACAGTGTATCCGCAAGCGCCCGCAAGTAGGCTTGCCAGGAAACGGCGATGTGGATGTTTCCAAACAATCCAAACCATCAGCGGCAGCAGGTACCAGATCGGAGAAGTAGCAAGCAGCCCTTCTGCGTTATCAAAGAGGCGGTGACGCCAACCCCGTGTCAAGAACTCCAGTGCGAATGTGTGACTGCCCGTGTCGATAGTCACATGCCCATTTCCAAATACTGGCAAACGGGTGTAGGCCCCTCTCAGCGGCGCGCCCCACAGTTCGTGGTTGAGAACGAGTAGCGGAATCCATCCCTTGACGACACCAGACAGAACCTTTGCGTAGTGCGTAATCCGTCCACTCGGGAGGGGCTGGTAAGCGAGCAGTAGCATCGGCAATAGAGCCAGGTGCGAGATTCGCAAGTAGAACGACAGTGAGAAAACAAGTCCGGCGACCAGCGGAGTTCTGGGGAGGAGAACAAGCGACCAAACGACGCATGCCGGTGCGAAAAAGGAATAGGTGAAGGCCAAGGATTGCTGAAGAAAGTTTGTTGACACCTGAATTATGCACTGCCGGTGCACCTGGTGAGGGCTGAGCCGCCAGGAACCATTTGGGGACCCCCGAAAACATGGGGTAAAAAGGTAGGCTGGCAAAGATTTCAGCTTCGCCAGTCAACCCCAAGGAGGTCACCCAAATGGTTACCAAACGAAAACAGCATAGCTCCCGAAGGCCCGTCAAACAAGGCCCCGGCGCGAGGGCCCCGCGGCCCAATAAAATCGGGGCTGCCACGCCCTATCACTTCCGTGGCAAGAATCTGACTCCCTACGGCGGCTTGCTGCCCGTCGCCACCCTGCTCGAAAAACTCGGCTTCCAAGCGCTGCTGGAAGAAACCCTCACGACCAAACGGATCACCCGAGCCATGAGCCCCTACCAGTTCGTGCTGGCCCTCGTGCTCGGCCTCTATGTCGGCTTTGCGCGGCTCAACCAACTCCGCTTCATCGCTCGCGACCCCATCCTGACCGGCATCTTGCAAGTGACGCGTCTGCCGCCGCAGTCCACGCTGTGGCGCTTTCTGGCCTCGCTGCACCTCAACGTGGCGAAGCAGATCCTTTCCATTCAGCGCCAGCTGCGGGAACGAGTCTGGGCCGCGGCCCACGTGAAGTTGGAGACGGTGACGCTGGACACCGACACCACCGTGCATACCCTCTACGGCCGCCAGATGGGCGGGCGCAAGAGCTACAACCCCAAGAACAAGGGCAAGCGCAGCTACCAGCCGATACTGACCTTCCTGGCCGAGACGCGCGAATACCTGATGGGCGGGTTGCGCAACGGCGACCGGCCCACGGGCCGACAGATCGCCGCCCACCTCGAAAGCGCTTTCCGGACTTTGCCGGGCGGCGTGAAGAAAATCCTGGCGCGGGCCGATTCCGGCTTTTATTGCTGGGAGGCGGTGGAGGCCTATGAAAAGGCGGCTTGTCAGTTCGTCATCGTGGCGCGCAAAACGCGGCGCCTGGTCGAGCGCTTGCAGCAAGCAGAATGGAAACCCTCCCCTCGCTCCGACGCGGACGCGGAATGCGAATTCCTCTACCAACCGCAAGGCTGGGCGCGGGCCTGCCGTTTCCTGGCGCTGCGTTACGAAAACGAGCCCAAGGCCGGCGCGGCCGAGCAATACCAGTTGTTCGCCACCAGCGCTTACACCTACCGCGTGTTTGTCACCAATCTGGCCGAGCCGATCGCGGCGGTGGTGTGGTTTTACAATCAGCGCGCCGGAGCCGAGAACCTGATCAAGGAGGCCAACAACGACGCCGGGCTGGCGGCCCATCCCTCGCGCCGCTTTGACATGAACCGCAATCACTTTCAGTTGGCCATGCTGGCCTACAATCTCAACTGCTGGCTGCTGCTGTTCAACCGCGAAGCCCAGGCCAGCGTGGAGACGCTGCGGCACACCACCCTGGCGACGGCGCGGCTGCGTTTTCTGTTCGTGGCGGCCAAGATCTGGCGGCACGCCGGCAGAACGGGTGTCAGCTACAGCGATCATTATCAGGAAGATGGGTATCCGGTTGACTCAGGTAGCCCCAAGATGTAGTATGCCGGCAGATGGAAGATTACCCTCAGAACCTGCCAGAGTTCGAGGCCCGTTTTAGCAGTGAGGAGGCCTGCCGGGAGTATCTGTTCCGGCTGCGCTGGCCGGACGGTTTTCGCTGTCCGGGTTGCGGTTGTGGAAAGTCGTGGCCTTTGCGAAAAGTGCTGCTGCAGTGCGCTGCGTGTGGGCGCCAAACCTCGGTGACCGCCGGGACCATCTTTCAGGACACGCGCAGCCCTTTGCCGTTGTGGTTTCGTGCGATGTGGTGGGTCACCACCCAAAAAACCGGAGCCAGCGCTTTGGGACTTCAAAGAGTGTTGGGGCTCAACAGGTACGAAACGGCTTGGACCTGGCTGCACAAAATGCGGCGCGCGATGGTGCGGCCGGGACGGGATTTGCTGGCCGGGACAGTGGAAGTCGATGAAAGCTACTGGGGCGGGCTCGAAGAGGGCCTGCGGGGCCGAAACCTGAAAAACAAAGCATTGATCGCAGTGGCCGTTCAAGAGGATGGGCGGGGTATCGGCCGGATTCGCATGAAGAGAATCGAGGATGCCTCGGGCGAGAGCCTGTTGCCTTTCGTGGAGGAGTGCATCGAGCCGGGCAGCGTGGTGCATACCGACGGCTGGCCCGGTTACTCCGGGTTGAAAAAGGAAGGCTACGTCCATCAGGTCACAGTTGTCAGCAGGCAGGAGCAGTCCGCGTCGGAATTGATGCCCCGCGTCCACCGCGTGATGTCACTGCTCAAGCGCTGGCTGCTGGGCACCCATCAGGGCGCCGTGAGCCACAAACATCTGGACTACTACCTGGACGAGTTCACCTTCCGTTTCAACCGCCGCAAATCCAAAAGCCGCGGCAAACTCTTCTATCGGCTCGTCCAGCAGGCGGTAGCCGTGGATCCCGCGACTTACAAGATGATTGTTCACCCGGTTACAGAACCCAAGAAAATCTCCAAACCACAAGATATTGGGGCTACCTGAGTCAACCGTATACCCATCATCAGGAAAAGGGCCTGTTTGAACGGCTGATGCGACGGCTGCGGGCGATGGGGCCGCCGGGATCGAGCTTGGCGCCGGTGGTGGAGGGTGCGCTGAGCTGAGGGGCACTCCATGCATAAAATTTCATGCACTCGCCGCAAAGTACTGGGAACACGCCGCTTGCCAGCCCGCTTTTGCCCTGCCGGGATCAGGAGGCGGCTCAAACGGGGAGGGAAACAGCAGAAAAGACGACTTGAGAAATCACTGAGTTGACACGAGTGCCGCTATCGCCACAACTCCATCGACGATGGCTACGCCGAATCTGTGCATAATTCAGGTGACAGGGGCGTCGCTATCAACGCGATTGCTGTGGCAAGGGCTGAGCTGGCCCGTCGGGAGAGCCGGTAGACGCCGGCAAGAAGCGCGAACAACCCGACCTGAACGAGTATCCAGAAGCCCACTTCCCCGAATACACCGTAAAAGACGGCCGAGAGGGCGGCAAAAAGAATGCTGTGTTTGGGATAGAGGTTGCCGTCGCTTCCTATCGAGAAAAAAGTCTTGCACCAACGAGCCCCGCGGAATGCCGCGGGCTTCTCTCGATCAGTTCATCATACCTGAATTATGCACAGATTCACTTTGCGAGTGTGGCTGCGTTCGTAGCGGGTTGGCGGTCGTCGTGAGGTGGTAGCTCGGCAACTGGCCTTTTGGCTTCTCCGTGTCCGGTTTCCCTTCCCGCCCAGAATCCGCGTCGTCAAAACCTCGCTCGGAAGTGACGTGTTTCCAGTGCGTTACGGCTAGTGCATAAAGTTTATTCATAGCGCATAGCCAGGCTCTCAGATCAGCGCCCTCCCGACCACCGGCAGCAAAGCCGCCGTAGGGAGTCGGCTTCCTGCCGCGGAAGTGGTAAGGCGTCGAAGCCCCGATTTTATTGGGCCGCGAGGCCGTCACGGCTGGGCCTTGTTGGACGGGCCTTTGGGAGCTATGCTGTTTTCGTCTGGTAACCATGTGGGTGACCTCCTTGGGGTTGGCTGGCGAAGCTGGGATCTTTGCCAGCCTACCTTTTTACCCCATGTTTTCGGGGGTCCCAAATGGTCTCTTGCGGCTCAGCCCTCCTCAGGTCCACGCCGCAGTGCATAATTCAGGTCATAGAGTTCTTGAAACCGCGGGTTCTGGATATTTCCAGATACCCATAAGTGTCTGGCTGTATCGGCCACAACCCCAGCCGAGTTCTCGACGAATAGGGGCTCACCCTTGCTGAAGCGAAAGGTACCCGACCCGACGACCACTATGACAAACGCCACCGACAAGATAGCCTTCAGCTTTTGGCTATATCTCATCAGGATGGGCTCCGCGCCGCCTGACTCTCCAGAAGGTACCGGTATAGAGCGCCATCAGGCGGCCCCGTCACATGCTTCGTGAGCGACGCGGCCACTGGCTTGATCGTCGTTGGCGAGGCACGGCAGGACTCATGTCCCTCTGTAAGAAGGCGCTCATCACTCGACCGGGCGGGTCCCGTTCGAGAGCCCAGGGTACCATAGCCGACCTTGGCGTTCAGTTCGAGAGCGGAAAAGGTGTCCCTCTGTGCTTGTTACGTAGAGGGTCTTGAGATCGGCGTCACCGAACGAACAGTTCGTGGGCCGCTTGGCGCTCACAGGATGGGTTTCAAGAACGTGGCCATCGGGCGCAAAAACATAGATCATCGGCCCGGGCCCGCCCAGGTCCCAGCCCGCTGTCGCAATGATATTTCCTTCGATGTCGAGACACATTCCATCGATACCCCGGTTTTCACCGAAATCGTGAAGGGTCGAGGGTGTCCCCAACGAGCCGTCATCGAGGAGCGGGTAGGCCCTGAGCTGACGGTCCTCGTCTGGCCTTCTGCCGCTCTGCGCGACGTAAAGAGCCTTGTGATCGAGTGAAAACAGTAGTCCGTTCGGCCGCGTCGTGTCAAAGGTAACGCGGTGGGTCTTCCAACTGCTATCGCCGGTGGGGTCGAGACGGTAAACCGAGTCGTGGTCCAGTTGCTTGTTGCCGCGGTCTTCGCTCCAGGGTCCGGCGGCCCCTTCATAAAAGGGATCGGTGAACCAGACGCGGCCTAGAGGATCGACCGCCAGATCGTTGGGGATATTTAAACGCTGGCCTTCAAATCCGTCGGCAAGAATAGTGACTTTTTCGGCGGAGTCGTAACGAACGACGCGGCGGGCATCTCCTTCGCAGGCGTACAGAACGCCCTGAGGATCGAACATCAGGCCGTTTGCGCAGTTCGTTGATTCCCGATAGACGCTGGACAATCTCGTCGCGGGGTCCCACCTCATGATGCGGCTAGCTGGGATGTGGGTGAATAGCAGACCCGTGCCGTCCCAGGCAGGACCCTCGGTCACCCCCCCCAAGGGGCCGTCGATCAGCTCGAATTGCCAGGACATAAGAATTGCCAGGACCTAACAGGACCTAAGTTGTTCGCCCCTAGTTGACCTGCGACGGATCAACTATCCCGCCGGGTTCGTCGGCAAGCGCTCTTGACTAACCCATCTCGATCTACAGTGACCGGCGTGAAGCGGTCTCTTTCGCAAGGGCCTTGAGACTCACTTAGTGATCCCTGGTGTCGTTGCCGCCGGAACTATGCGCAAATCACACCAGGCACACTTCTAGCACCTTTTCCAGGCTACGCTCGGAAGACGGCTGCTGGCATCGTGCGTTTTGCCTATTCTGCTGCTGGTTATTGCTTATCGGGGTTCCTACTAGCACTCATGAAGGGGTGCCACGATACCGGTTTGGCGTTTCCGGAGTGAGGCTCATACCAGCAAACAAAACAATGCTTCGAGCCGAGTTTCGACCCCCAACCTGAGTGCTGCAGACGCAGTTCGTGGGCTCACAGGGCGTTTCGCCGCCATGTCGAGTTGTGTAGGGGGTATGTCACAAGACGGCAGGGTCGGGGCGGGGCCCAAGGCACCTCGTCACTCCTGTTCGTCTAGTTTGAGCGACGCCGAATTCATGCAGTATCGCAGGCCGGTGGGGGCGGGACCGTCTGGGAATACGTGGCCCAGGTGAGCATCGCAGGCACGGCAGAGGACTTCGCTTCGGCGCATGCCGTGACTGAGATCTGTCTCGGTGGCAACGCTGTCTTGCGATACAGGCCTTGTAAAGCTGGGCCAGCCGCTGCCGGAATCAAACTTGTCCTCCGAGGTGAACAACGGCGCGCCACAACAGGTGCAGTGGTAGATTCCTTTGAGCTTACAATCCCAGTATTTTCCGCTGAAAGCTGGTTCGGTCCCCTTTTCGCGCGTGACATGGTATTGCTCGGGGGTTAACTCTGATCGCCATTGTTGATCGGATTTGTCGGTGATTTTCACGGGGTTCTGCTCCTAAGGGGAAGCGACGTTGGATACAGCTCACGTACGCTCGGTACGCTCGTTTTGACCGATGACTCGACTCCAAACGGTGAGAAAGGTCCCTGCAAATTATTATAAGAGGCCACGTCTGACAGTGAGAAGGGGGCTTCATCAAGATCAAGGCGACCTCGATCGGCCTCTATGCGCGGGTTCCGAACCGCCCCCTAGCGGCCGCGGGGATGGTTACCCCAGAGATGGTTACCCCAGAGCGGCGATTCCGCTAGCTAGCTGCTATGATGACAGTGGCTATGGGGAAGGTCCTCCTGAGGCGGTTTTCACGTTTCGCAGCGCTGCTTTGTATCGGCTCGCTTGTCTACTTCGCAGTCCCGCTTGAATCGCAGTCGCCCTCCCGCGAAGAGCGCGCAAAGCAGCGGCGCGAGCGGGCGATGCGCTGGCCGGTACTTCGTCCCGTTGTCCGGGGCACCCGCGGGGCAGTTGGAGCGGGAACTCCGATGGCGACTGAGGCCGCCATGCGCGTGTTTCATGCCAACGGCAACGCTGTCGATGCGGGTATTGCTTCCCTTTTCGCCGCTTCGGTCTCGGAGTTTTCTCACTTCGGATTCGGGGGGGAAGCTCCGATCTTGATTCGGACGAAAGACGGCAAAGTACACTGCATACCCGGTTTGGGGCCGGCGCCCAAACTGATGACGCGTGAGTATTTCCAAAGCCGCAGGCTTGAACCCAGCAACGAACAAGAAGCGCGGCGGAGGGACCGAAACAACGGGCTCATTCCCTCTTACGGCTTGTTGCCAGCTTTGGTACCCGGCATGGTGGACGCCGGCTTGGTTGCTCTCAAAACCTTTGGGACCAAGCATTTTCACGAAGTTATCCAGCCGGCAATTGAACTAGCGGACGGCCTGCCTATCGACCAAGTCAGGGCGCGTTCGATCGCCCAGGCGAGGAAGTTTCTGCGACAGTTTCCGACCTCACAGAAAGTCTTCATGGCGGGAGGGAAACTGCCCCGCCCCGGCGATATCTTTCGCCAGCCCGACCTGGCAAAGACTCTGCGGTCAATGGCCGCGGCTGAAAAAAAGGCCTTGCAGAAAGGAGCCAATCGGGAAGCGGCGATCGATGCCGTGCGCGACTTCTTTTATCGCGGCGACATTGCGCGCAAGATCGGCCGATTCGTCGAGGAGAACGGCGGACTGCTTCGATATGAGGATTTGGCAGCTTATCGCACCGCTGTCGAAGAACCTCTAAAAACCAACTATCGAGGGTTCGAGGTCTATAAAGCCGGCTTTTGGACACAAGGCGCCGTGATGGTTGAGGCCCTCAACATTTTGGAGGGTTACGACCTCAAACAAATGGGATGGAATTCGAGCGGCTACATCCACGCCCTGGTCGAGTCTCTCAAGCTTTCGTACGCGGACCGCGATACCTACTATGCGGACCCTGAGTTCTCGGCGATTCCAGAGGAATTGACCAGCAAGGTATACGCCGCGAAACGGCGCCAAAGCATCGATGTGAATAGTGCGTCGAGTGAGTTTCGTCCCGGTGAATTCGGTCCTGGGGATCCTCCGCATCCTTCGACACACATTGGGCAACTGCGGCCCCTAACCGACGCGCTGATGTCGAAGGACACCACTTCGGTCAATATCATCGACAAGGACGGCATTATGTTTTCGGCCACTCCCTCAGGCGCCTGGATGCCCTCGGTGATCGCGGGAGACACGGGAATTCCGCTAACGCAGCGGGCGCAAAGTTTTGTGATGATCGAAGGCCATCCGAACGTCGTCGAGCCCGGCAAACGGCCCAGGATCACGCTCTCTCCCACGATTGTTACCCGGGTCGGTCACCCGTACATGGCACTTTCCACCCCTGGAGGCGACCAGCAAGACCAGGCCCTGCTCCAGGTACTGCTGGCAACCTTGGAGTTTGGGATGAATCCTCAGGAGGCAGTGGAAGCTGCACGCTTCCAAACAAAGCACATGGTGGCTAGTTTCGACGACCACGCGATCGAGCGAAACGTTCTATTGCTCGATGAGCGAATTCCGCAAGAGACGGTCCAACAACTGGAGCTGATGGGGCACAAGGTAGAGCGCCGCAGCCGTTGGAGCAGCGGTTCGGCACCGACCGCAGTCAAGATGAAGCCGGACGGAGTGATCGAAGCTGGAGCGGACCCCTACGCGTTCCGGTATGCGGATGGCTGGTGAATGGCCGGTCTTCGCGGATCTGATCCGTGGTGTTCGCGAGAACGCTCTCCTGCGGCTGGTCCACCTAGTTCCCCAAAAATTGTTTGCCTAGTCGTGCGGGGACGATTCCTGTTGCTGCGTCTCATGTACTCTTGCGCCAGCTTCGGTGAACGCCCGGCGCATATCACTCTCCGTTGAGACGAGCAGGTGAGTTTGCTCTTGCGCCCCGTCCCGGGGCTTCTCGTTGATGGACTTCAAGCCCGGGTTCCGCTTCGCTCCACTCTAAACTACGATCCTGCGCCCGTTCGGGCTCAAATCCGTGCTATTCCACACAGCCCGTGGCCGTGTGCGTGACCCCTAAAACTTGAGTGTGCGTATGAGGCTTTTGAAGCCCGGACCAGCTCCCAGGTTCATCTCGAAGGCACGCCGAAGCGCAGCGATTCGCTGAACTATACGTTCGGCTCCCGCTCGTTGCTAGCCGGTCTGATTCCGAGCGATCGCGCAGGAGGATACGACTCAACCATGCCAATTCCACGTCAAGCTGCTGATGGTAATGAACACGACCTGAGACCGAGCGTCTTGGAGTCGTTGCACGATCTCTGGTACCGAATGATCGTGTCGAACCTGCGCGACGCAGCATCGAGCAGATTGCTTCCGCCCATGGAAGTCACCTCGACGCCTCTCCCGGTAAGAAGCATCTGGGGCGCGTACGATCATCGCAGAGAAGCTCTTCTTTACTCCAGCTTCACTCACGCTATCCTCGTGATCTTCTTGCTCGTCCTTTCGTCGAGCGTCGCGACTCGGAGCTTTGGCACGCACTCGATCGGGTTGAACATCCCGGTCGATCTGTCGGAATCGATCGTTTGGCTGCGAGCGCGGAGATCGGGAGGCGGCGGAGGCAAACACGCTCCCCTGCCCTCCAGCCGGGGCAGCTTGTTGCGATTCGAAGTTGCCCCGATCGCGGCGCCAGCGGTTGTTGAAAAGAACGCAGATCCGAAACTCCCGGTTCCGCCAGCGTTGGTGGGGCCCGAAGACTTCGAACTTCCCCGCATAGAAGCGCTGATCTGGGGTGATCCGCTCGGCGTCATAGGGCCACCATCAGATGGCTCAGGATCGAGCGGTGGCATCGGAGGGGGGACGGTCCGGGGGTCGGCCCTGGTGACGGTCCTGGATCAGGTCCGGGGTCTGGAAGAGGCATAGACGGTGTCTACCGTTTCGGCGAGGGCGTATCGGCTCCGATCCTGCGCTTTAGGGTCGAACCGGAGTACTCCGAGGAAGCCCGAAAGGCGCGGATGCAGGGAACCGTTGTCCTGCGAATCGAGGTCTGGCCCGATGGGAAGGCCCACAATATCCGCGTTATTCGAAGTCTTGGCCTTGGCTTGGATAACCAAGCACTGCGGGCCGTACAGCAGTGGGAGTTCCAGCCAGGGACGATTGGCGGCAGCCCAGTTCGGGTAGAGGCAACTGTCGAGGTGAACTGTCGGCTCCTGTAGAGCCATTGCGGGTGGGTGCGAAGAGCAACAGACTACGCGGGGGCGGCTTTATCCTCAGTCATGTCCTTGGAGGCACTCGTCATGGGCGCACCGTGAGGTACCGGCCCGGGAACGTCAGCGAATTCAGCTATTGCCTTAAACAACGGATCGAAATCCCTGAAGAGGTTGCCAATGAGGCAGTCGGTTGTGTCGGATCTCAGGTCGGGGTATTTGCGAAAAAGCTTACCGAAACTGAAGGCGTCGTCGTAAAAAGCGTAAACGAGTTTCCGCATCGCCTCCATGCCTGCGCAGAGCTGCTTGGAGTAAGCACGAAATCTTTCCGCTGAAAAGTCGCCCGCGGTGAGGGCCGCGTCTACGGCATCGCCAGCCATCTCGCCGCCTCGGAGTGCAAGAAGGACACCGGAGGAGAATACCGGGTCGAGGAATGCGAAAGCGTCTCCGGCAAGCACAAGTCCGTCCGCGGCGCAGTGCCGTGAGCGATAGGAATACTCTCCTGTGACCCGGAAGTCGTTGATTCTTTCGGCGGGAGCGAGATGCTCTTCGATCCACTTATTGACGTGGATTTCGCGCTCGAAGATCGCCGGCACATCCTTGCCGTCGCGGTAAAGATAGTCGGCTTCCGCCGTGATCCCGACGCTCACCACGTCACCAGCGAGAGGCAGATACCAGAACCAGCCTTTCTCGGGCAGGTAGGCAACTGTTGTCGCTCCTTCGTCGTGGCCATGGTCGCGCAGTCCGCCGCGATAGTAAGTCCAGATCGAAATCTTGTTCAACTTGGGGTCGCGGACAAGCCAGTTGTTGCGCTTGAGCGCAAAACCGTCCCGGCCGCTGCAGTCGATTGTGATGGGGGCATAGAGAGACCGCGAAACACCATCTTTGCCACGAGCTTCCACGCCGACGCACTGAGTTCCCTCGTGGATCAGCTTCTTGGCGACCGTCTCTTGGAGAACCTGAGCTCCCTTTCCTGTCGCGTTGTCCAGCAAGATCTTGTCGAATTCACTGCGCCACACCTGCCAAGTCTGGGCCGCTTCGTGCTCGAGGTGTTGGAAGAAATAGAAGGGCTGGGAAATGCGGCCGTCGACTCCGGCGAATTGAACGCTGTACTTTTTGACGAAAGCCGCTTGTCTGATTTTCTCAAGGGCTCCGATGCGTTCGAGCGGGAAATAGCAATAAGGGATGAGCGATTCGCCGACGCTGTATCTTGGGAACTTTTGCTTTTCCAGAATGACAACGCGACGGCCTTTTTCGGCTAGGACGGCGGCTGCGGTGGACCCGGCCGGTCCAGCGCCGATGACGATCGCGTCGAACTGGGCAGTGTCGCTATCTTGGCCGTTAGCGTTCATGAGGTACTTGATGGGGAGCTGGCTCTAGCCCGCATTTCTCACCGGCTGACGGGCCAAGCACATGACAGCGTCGCCATGACTTCGTTGCGCTTGCTCGCCGTGCTCAACGTACTGTCCGATAGGTGCATGACAGGGGCTAGTCTTTCCTTGCACCGCCGCCACTAGCAGGTAGATTTGACATGGCGGAAGCTTGCTCAAGTTGCGGGATTCGACCCCTCAGTGGCGTTCGGGGCTCTGTTCCTAGGTGTAGCGGATCCCCTGATGTTCGGGAAGAAAGAATGCATTGAGCAAGCGGTCCACTTGAAGCAAGCCAGCTCTAGTCAGTTCGATCTCGCCGTCGCGTGCAGTTAGGTAACCAGCCTCCTCGTACGCTTTCAAAATACCATCCCAACGCTCGATGACATCGACTCCGAAACGCTGACGGAACGGCTCAGCCGACAAGCGGCCGATTTTCAACTGTAAGACGAACTGCCGGATCATCTCTTCTTCGTCGGTGATCCTGAGCGCCCGCGAAGCCGGTAGGCGGCCCTGCCGAATAGCCTCAATGTAGGGATCCATATGAACTTCATTTTGATAGTGCACTCGGGCCAGATGACCGAACGATGAGACGCCGACCGCCAGCATGTCCGCGCCGGTCCACAACGAATCGCGATAGATGAACTTGGTATTCACCGGGTCTTTCACCGCCGTGTAGGCGCTGCCGATGGTATAGCCGTTTGCCTCCAGCGCCTCGAAAGCTTCTTCTACCCAGCGGCGCTTCGTGGCCCAGTCCGCGACGGGAGCGGCGCCGTTGCCCTGAGCTTTCATATCGCGATAGATGGTCGTGTTGTAGGGCACCTCCATCTGGTAGATCGTGATGCCGTCAGGCGAAAGTTTGATAGTTTCTTCGATGCAATGCTGCCAGTTTTCTTCAGTTTCGCCCACCATGCCCGCGATCAGGTCAATATTGATCTGCGGAAAGCCTGCATCGAGCGCCCATTGATAGGCGCGGTAGACCTCTTTCGACCTGTGTGCCCGGTTGTTGACCTCGAGCACGCGGTCGTCAAAGTTCTCCACTCCAAGACTCAGGCGGGTAACGCCGAGCCGCCGGATTGCGTGAACTTTCTTCTCCGTCAGCGTTCCGGGCTCGCACTCAAAAGTGATTTCTTCGGCGTCATCCCACGAGAAGGCCTGCTGCAAGCCACTAAACAGACGGGTCAATTGCGCTTCGGATAGATAGGACGGCGTTCCGCCCCCGAAGTAGCAGAACTGCAGCTTGCGGCCTTGCGTAAAGGGCTTCCGAGCGAGCCACTCCGCCTCTGCGATCATCGCGTCAAGGTAGTTGGCGATGTCTTTGCTGTTCTTGTCGGTGTAGACCCGGAAATAGCAGAAGTCACACCGTTTGCGGCAGAACGGGATGTGGACATACATGCCGAGCTGGGTCTCGACCTTGCCTGGACGCTCGAGCTGATCGAGGGCTTCTCCCAGACGGTCGGAGGTCCACAGGGAGAACGGCGGGTAGTTGGCAACGAAGTAGTTGCCGACGGTAGTTTCTTGTTGCGACGGAAGGACCGCCAAGGTCGAGGGAGCTTCAGACATTGTAAGGACGCCCGTCGGGAACGAGGCCGACGGTCTACTTTTCTAGTTTAGTGACTTTGCCGGGGGGGGGGAGCGCGTCTCGGGTGAGCGCCTCCGGCCGGAGATCAACTACGGACGCGGCGAGACGGTTTTCACTGAAGGAAAGCCTCGCGAGTCCAGCCACCCGCGAAACCTTTTCTGGCTGGGCTATCCGATGGTGGTTCTCCACAACTTGGACGGTGTCCCGTTGCATTCCGGTCTCGACACCGGCGCCCGCGACACCATCCTAAAGGAAAACATTCGCCACAAAGTCGCGCTGGGCCCGGTCCGCGTCAGTGGCGGCATGTCGATTGGAGCGGGTGGCCTAGACGGGATAACCAGGCGCAAAGTTGATGATTTATCCTTCATGAGCGGCGATAGACTCTTCCGTTTCGAAAGCATGTCGATGCAAGAAGGAGTCAAGGATTTGGCCGTGATCGAGGCGGACGGCCGCCTTGGTAGTGATGTCGCCTACGGCGGAAAGATGCTGATTGACTTCGTAAACGGCCGCTTCGAGCTTGACGTTTCGGTGCGGAAGTGAGCTGTAGGTCGGCCACGCCTAGCATCGGACTGCGCCCTGTCTTGATCTCAGGCCTGAATCTCTATTGTTTTGCTCTCAGCCCTTAGATTGCCCAAGGACGACTCGGTAGAACCTGAATTATGCACTGCCGGTGCACCTGGTGAGGGCTGAGCCGCCAGGAACCATTTGGGGACCCCCGAAAACATGGGGTAAAAAGGTAGGCTGGCAAAGATTTCAGCTTCGCCAGTCAACCCCAAGGAGGTCACCCAAATGGTTACCAAACGAAAACAGCATAGCTCCCGAAGGCCCGTCAAACAAGGCCCCGGCGCGAGGGCCCCGCGGCCCAATAAAATCGGGGCTGCCACGCCCTATCACTTCCGTGGCAAGAATCTGACTCCCTACGGCGGCTTGCTGCCCGTCGCCACCCTGCTCGAAAAACTCGGCTTCCAAGCGCTGCTGGAAGAAACCCTCACGACCAAACGGATCACCCGAGCCATGAGCCCCTACCAGTTCGTGCTGGCCCTCGTGCTCGGCCTCTATGTCGGCTTTGCGCGGCTCAACCAACTCCGCTTCATCGCTCGCGACACCATCCTGACCGGCATCTTGCAATTGACGCGTCTGCCGCCGCAGTCCACGCTGTGGCGCTTTCTGGCCTCGCTGCACCTCAACGTGGCGAAGCAGATCCTTTCCATTCAGCGCCAGCTGCGGGAACGAGTCTGGGCCGCGGCCCACGTGAAGTTGGAGACGGTGACGCTGGACACCGACACCACCGTGCATACCCTCTACGGCCGCCAGATGGGCGGGCGCAAGAGCTACAACCCCAAGAACAAGGGCAAGCGCAGCTACCAGCCGATACTGACCTTCCTGGCCGAGACGCGCGAATACCTGATGGGCGGGTTGCGCAACGGCGACCGGCCCACGGGCCGACAGATCGCCGCCCACCTCGAAAGCGCTTTCCGGACTTTGCCGGGCGGCGTGAAGAAAATCCTGGCGCGGGCCGATTCCGGCTTTTATTGCTGGGAGGCGGTGGAGGCCTATGAAAAGGCGGCTTGTCAGTTCGTCATCGTGGCGCGCAAAACGCGGCGCCTGGTCGAGCGCTTGCAGCAAGCAGAATGGAAACCCTCCCCCCGCTCCGACGCGGACGCGGAATGCGAATTCCTCTACCAACCGCAAGGCTGGGCGCGGGCCTGCCGTTTCCTGGCGCTGCGTTACGAAAACGAGCCCAAGGCCGGCGCGGCCGAGCAATACCAGTTGTTCGCCACCAGCGCTTACACCTACCGCGTGTTTGTCACCAATCTGGCCGAGCCGATCGCGGCGGTGGTGTGGTTTTACAATCAGCGCGCCGGAGCCGAGAACCTGATCAAGGAGGCCAACAACGACGCCGGGCTGGCGGCCCATCCCTCGCGCCGCTTTGACATGAACCGCACTCACTTTCAGTTGGCCATGCTGGCCTACAATCTCAACTGCTGGCTGCTGCTGTTCAACCGCGAAGCCCAGGCCAGCGTGGAGACGCTGCGGCACACCACCCTGGCGACGGCGCGGCTGCGTTTTCTGTTCGTGGCGGCCAAGATCTGGCGGCACGCCGGCAGAACGGGTGTCAGCTACAGCGATCATTATCAGGAAAAGGGCCTGTTTGAACGGCTGATGCGACGGCTGCGGGCGATGGGGCCGCCGGGATCGAGCTTGGCGCCGGTGGTGGAGGGTGCGCTGAGCTGAGGGGCACTCCATGCATAAAATTTCATGCACTCGCCGCAACGTACTGGGAACACGCCGCTTGCCAGCCCGCTTTTGCCCTGCCGGGATCAGGAGGCGGCTCAAACGGGGAGGAAAACAGCAGAAAAGACGACTTGCGAAATCACTGAGTTGACACGAGTGCCGCTATCGCCACAACTCCATCGACGATGGCTACGCCGAATCTGTGCATAATTCAGGTAGAAGCATGTTCCGGTTGGCACAACAGATTGTCAATCAGCCGAGTTGAGCCAACCCAAATGGCTCCGGCGATGCGTACCGGCCCGCTGATCTCTGCCACGGGCTGCAGCTGGTCCGGGTCGACAATTTCGAAATATTCCAGGCGAACATCGGGGTGTTGGCCGATTCCCCGCTGGGCTTCCTTGATAACTTCGCCGCTGTTCCGCACACCTCGCGCAATCGCCGCTTCGGCGGCCCGTAAAGCTTCGTAAAGCACGACGGCAACACGCCTCTGCTCCGGGGCCAGGTGCTTGTTCCGTGAGCTGAGGGCAAGCCCATCGTTTTCGCGTACGGTCGGCACGGCGACAATCGTCACTGGCAGATTGAGGTCCCGGACCATGCGCTGGACGAGGGCTAGTTGCTGAGCGTCTTTCTCACCGAAGTACGTGCGATCGGGTTGCGCGATGTTCAGAAGCTTCATCATGACAGTCGTGACACCGCGGAAATGACCTGGTCGGTGTTCGCCGCAAAGGTGTTCGTCCAGGTGAGTGACCTCGACAAATGCGCGCTGCTCATGCGGGTACATCTCTTCGAGCGAAGGGGCAAACAGGACATGCGCTCCATGTTGCCGGCAGACTTCAAGGTCGTCATCAACCGTGCGCGGGTAGCGCTGGTAGTCGCCTTGCTGGTTGAACTGAATCGGATTCACGAATAGCGTGACGACAACGTGGCCGCACTCCTGGACCGCCTGGCCGATCAGCCGAGTGTGACCGGCATGGAGCGCCCCCATGGTCGGGACCAGGCCAACGACTGCGCCCGTGGCCTTGGCCTGCCTGAGATGCTCGCGCAGTTCCGCGATCGTGGAGATGAGTTTCACACTCATTTGCTCTTGTCACGTGCGTCCGAGATGGGCACGGGTTTGTCTTGAGCGGGAAACTTTCCTTCCCTCACCTCTTCGGCATAATCGCCGGCCGCGGCGACGATCTGGTCCGCCAGCTTGGCATATTGCTTGACGAACGGCGGCACAAACTCGTCATAGAGTCCGAATGCGTCGTGGCTCACCAGCACTTGCCCGTCGCAGTAAGGACCCGCGCCGATCCCGATCGTCGGGATGCGCAGTTGAGCCGTGACCTCCCGCGCTACCGCTTTCGGGATTGATTCCAGGACAAGAGCAAACGCTCCTGCCTTTTGCAATTCGCGGGCATCGCTGATCAGTTGTTCAGCCCCTCCTTCGTCGCGCGCTTGGCGCCGAAAGCCTCCTAGTTGGTGAATGGACTGTGGCTGAAGACCCAAGTGGCCCATCACCGGGATTCCCACATCGACGAGCCGGCGAACCACATCGATAACTGACACCCCCCCTTCCACCTTGACGGCGGACGCACCCCCTTCCTGGATCAACCGCCCTGCGTTGCGGACCGCTTCGGATACCGAAATCTTGTACGTCAGGAAGGGCATGTCGGCCACGACGAGCGGCCGCGAGACGCCGCGCGTAACCGCCTTGGTGTGATGAAGAATATCGTCGAGCGTGACGGGCACGGTCGTTTCGTAGCCGAGCACAACCATCCCCAGCGAGTCACCGACCAGGATAACGTCGATGCCGGCACGGTCGAGAAGCTTCGCCATCGTCGCGTCATAAGCCGTGAGCATGGCGATCTTCTCGCCACGTTTTTTCATTCGTCTCAGATCAGGAGCGAATATTTTCTTCATCTTCTCGGACATTTGGTTTTACTCCCTCTGCTAGCATTCTCTCTAATTCGAAGAGGTTTTCTCCAGTACCCTGCTTTCGGCGGGTCATATCCACAACGTAGAGGCCGATCGCTTGATAGAGATCGGCGATTGGCTGCGAACTTTTTCCAAGCGCAATTAGATGAGCGCGAACGGTTTCAATGTCGCCGCGATCGATCGGGCCCGTCAGAGCCTTCTCCGGGCCAATCGACACCGCGTTTTCGGCGCTGGCCCGCACCAGAGGGGCCACTGCGCGCAGCGCAATCTCACGATCCACGCCGGTTTGCTCCAGCAGTCGAACGGCTGCGTCGACCGTACTGACCACGTAGTTGCTGGCGATGACGGCGGCAGCATGATAAGCCGCGCGATGTTCCGAGGTGATTCGAAGCGCGTTTCCTTTGAGTATGTGCACGATCTGTTCTGCCCACTGCAGTGCTTGAATATTTCCATCGATACCGAATGTGATGCCGCGCAGAGCCGCCAGACCTTGCTCTGGAGTCGCTACTGTCTGCAATGGATGAATTACGCCGCAAGCGGCACCTTGCTCGGCTAGCGGCCGCAACGCTTCCGGCCCGAGGGCCCCGCAGGTGTGCAGCGCAATGCTGTGATTCTCTCCGCCCAAGCCGCCTTCGGCCAGCGTGGCGGCAACGCTTGCGATTGCATCGTCGGAGACAGCGATCAGCACTCGATTCGCCAGCTGCGGCAGCTTTCGGAGGGGCACCGCCTGAACCTGTGAACCGGCGAAAGCGGCTGCTTCGGAGGCGCGCGCGGGGTTGCGGCTGGCGATCGCGACGACAGGCTCACCGGCTTCGGCAAGCAAGCGGCCGACGGCTTGCGCCATTCGGCCAGCACCGGCGATTCCGATCGGGCCTTGGGAGGAAAGGCCCCCTTCGCTGGATCGCGCGGACATGGCTTTCAGTTGGCGTATGGTGGGAGAAATGACGATGGGCGGTAAGACGTTGGGCGCTATGACTAGCCGACCCGCTAAAGGTCGGGTTCCCAGATTTTAGTCAGGTCGAGGACAAACCCGGGCAGCTCCGGCGCGGCATCTACGCTCGGGGGCTGGTCCAGTTGCTGGATCGACTGGTTCGGCCGATAGACAAACACCTGTCGCTCGAACGGCTCGATCAGCCACCCGAGGAGCGCCCCGTTGCTGACGTACTCTCCCATCTTTTGTTGCAGGTCCGCAAGACGGTCGGACGGGGACCGCAGTTCGACCACGAAATCGGGACAAAGAGGCAGAAATTTCCCCTTCTCCTCTGCGGTGAACGACGCGAGCCGTTCTCGAGCCACCCAAGCAGCGTCGGGCGAGCGCATCGCATTGTTCGGCAACGTAAATCCGCCGTTTGAATCAAACGCGACTCCCGTCCCGTCACCCTTGGCCCAAAGGTAAAGTTGGCCAGAGATCTCCATATTCTGGTGACTACTCCTGCCTCCGGTTGGACTCATGATCAGTATCTCTCCCTCCGCAGTCCGCTCAATTCGCAGCAGCTCGCGATTGAGGACGCAGAATTCGAAGAACTGATCGTCGGTCAAGTCCAAGCCTTTCGGCATCTGGAGGACCCAGGGAGCAACCTCTGCCTGTTCTAGAAGCGCGTACATCGCATTCAAGTTACGACGATCTCTAAGTCGATTCTAGCAACCGCTCGTGCCCTCCGGACAATCAGGAAGCCGGCGGGATTGCGATGATGAGTCAGAGGCCTCTCTGATCGGGGCTCTACATCAGCGGCCAACGCCGCCCGACATTGGTGCTGTCGAGCTGCCGTAGGGGCTGCCGTGGGGCTGCGTAGGAGTTGCTGGGTCAGCAGCTCCTATGGCCGGACCAAAACCAATGCAAGGCACCATCTATCTCGTCGGAACACCCCTCGGCAACTTGGAGGACATCACGCTGCGGGCTTTGAGGATTCTCTGCGAAGCCGACGTGATTGCCTGTGAAGACACAAGGCGGTCTCGCAAGCTGCTCGATCACTTCGCGATTCACAAGCCACTGCTCAGCTACCACGAGCACAACGAAGAGGCCAGCGCAAAAGGGCTGGCCCTCCGCGCCCAGGCGGGAGACAACGTCGCCGTCATTACCGATGCCGGCATGCCGGGAATCTCCGACCCCGGTTTCAAGTTGGTCCAAGAAGCGATTCAAGCCGGCATAACGATAGTGCCGATACCCGGCCCGGTCGCTCTCGAGACCGCGCTGGTCGTTTCCGGTCTGCCGACGGATTCATTTCGATTTGGGGGGTTTCTGCCCGCGCGCAAATTACAGCGAGGGAAAGTGCTGGCCGAAGTCGCCGCCGAAACGGCAACGCTTGTTTTCTACGAAGCGCCCCACCGGATCGAGGCAACGCTAGCGGACATTGTCGAAATCCTGGGGGAGCGGCCCGTTGTCGTCGCGCGTGAGATGACGAAACTCCACGAGGAATTCCTGCGGGGAACGGCGTCGAGCATCTTGGCGGAGTTGAAAACCAGGAATCGCACGAAGGGGGAAATCACCCTGATGATCGGACGGGCCGAAGCTGTTCCCCCTCCGGACAAGCCAATCCACGAACGGGTTGCAGAGCTACTGGAAAATGGCGCCGGGCGCATGGACGCGATCAAGCAGACGGCAAAGGAGTACGGGGTTCCCAAAAGCGAAGTCTATCGCCTAGTCGAAAGAAGGCGATCCACAGGTTGACAGGTTGAAGTGTCCAACCAGAAACTAGCTGGCGAAATCATCGAGCGGCTGCACCGGGCCGGCCACGAGGCTTATTTGGCTGGGGGCTGCGTCCGGGACATGCTGCTCGACCGCACGCCGAACGACTACGACGTGGCGACCGCCGCGCTTCCCGACCAGATTCTCGAATATTTCCCAAACAGCGTTGCGGTCGGCGCCAAGTTCGGCGTGATTCTCGTTCTTGGCGATGAAGCCAAAGTGGAGGTGGCCACATTTCGCTGTGACCACGACTATGCGGACGGCCGCCGCCCCGAAAGCGTCAGCTTCACCCGCAGCGCGAAACAAGACGTCGAGCGCCGGGATTTCACGATCAACGGCATGCTGTTCGATCCTGCCGAAGGGCGCTACTTGGACTTCGTCGGGGGCCAAGCCGATCTCAAGGCGGCATCTGTTCGGGCCATCGGAAACCCCGCGGAGCGCTTCGCCGAGGACCGGCTTCGAATGCTGCGGGCGATCCGGTTTGCGGCACGCCTGGGCTTCGCGATTGAAGAGGAAACGCTGCGGGCGCTTCAGGACCAGGCGGCAAAGATCGAGGAAATCTCCGCCGAGCGGGTTCGCGACGAACTGAACCGGATTCTCACCGAGGGTGGTGCTCACCACGGTTTTGAGCTGCTCGACGAAACAGGCCTGCTGGAGGTTCTGTTGCCGGAAGTGGCTGCAATGAAAGGCGTCCCGCAGCCGCCACAGTTTCATCCCGAAGGCGACGTTTGGGTACACACTTTGCTCATGCTGAGTCAGATGGAAAATCCATCTATCCCGCTTGCTTGGGGAGTGCTGCTCCACGACGTCGGCAAGCCCCCGACGCTGCGTTTCGCCGAACGCATCCGGTTCGATGGCCACGTGGAAGTCGGCGTGAGGATTGCCGAGCAAATCCTTGAGCGGTTGCGGTTCTCCCATGACGATCGAGATCAAGTGATGGCTCTGGTAGCCAACCACATGCGCTTCATGAATGTCATGGATATGCGCGCTAGTACGCTGAAAAAATTCATGCGAATCGAGAGCTTCCACGAGCATCTTGAGCTGCACCGGCTCGATTGTCGCGGTTCTCACGGCAGCTTGGACAACCACGAGTTCGTGCGGCGAAAGCTGAACGAAACGCCCGTCGAGGAGTTGAGTCCGCCACGGTTGCTGACAGGAAGCGACCTGATTGCGGCGGGATATACGCCCGGACTGGCTTTCAAGGAGATTCTCGATCGGGCCGAAGATGCCCAACTGGAAGGCGCGTTTGAGAGCAAAGAAGACGCCCTGGCATTCGTGAAGAAGCGATACCGGTCGCCAACGGGCGAGGAAGTTGGCCGTGGAGAGTAGTGACCGGCAAGATTGCCGGCCGCTACGAGAGGACCCGGTCATCGCGCCAACGAATCCGCGATTTGTGGCCACCGGTCCAGCACGCTACAATCGTTGAGATGGGGTTGCGCCTTCAGTTGGGGTTGGGTGTGTTTGTCTTTTCGACCCTAGCCGCACCCGCCGTGAAGCCGCCGCCACCGGAAAACCACCCAAATATAGTTCTCATCACCGTTGACACTCTTCGCGCCGACCATCTCTCTTCCTACGGCTACCATCTGAAGACCAGCCCGACAATCGACAAGCTGGCTGCGGAGGGCGTTCGTTTCGAGAACGCCTACTCGCCGATACCGCTGACAGGGCCTTCGCACACATCACTTTTTACGAGCCGTTTCCCGCAAGAGCACGGCGCCCGGATGAATGGCTTCGCCGCCCCCAAACATTCAAAGTGGCTGTCACTGCCGCAGATTCTCAAGCGCTTCGACTACCAGAATGGCGCTTTCGTCAGTGCCTGGCCGCTGACGGCCCGGCTGACGCATCTCGACCGCTGGTTTGACCATTACGACGAAGATTTGACTCGCCAATATCAAGTCTTCAACTCAAGCCGATACGCCGAGGATGTAACGCCGTTGGCCGTCTCCTGGCTGGAGGAAAACCACGCCGGACCGTTCTTTCTCTGGGTTCACTATTTCGATCCCCACTCTCCCTACAACCTGCGCCAGGATTTCGCGGACCCCGAGGCCAGCGGACACGTTAAGTCCACGAGAGAGCCGCTCAACGCCAAGATGGCCAATCGCATCAAAAAATACGACTCCGAGATCGGCTATGCGGACTTCCATATCGCAAAATTGCTTGCCAGGCTGGACGCGCTTGGCTTGAAGCAATCGACACTCGTCGTGCTGACATCCGACCACGGCGAAAGCCTTGGAGAACACGCTTATGTTGGTCATGGCCGGCAGCTCTCCCAGGGGATCGTTCATATCCCGCTGATCATGCGTTACCCGGAAAGGTTGCCCGCCGGCAAGGTTATTTCGCGCAATGTTTCGCTGCTGGACGCGACTCCGACCATACTGGAACTCGCCATTGGCCCGCAGCGAGAGCAGGACCTTCCCACCTCGTTTGCTGGACGAAGTTTGGCTTCGGCAATGACCGCAGAAGAGCAGATCCCCGTGCGGCCGATTCGTTACATTACGTTTGCCGGCAAGAAGGGCTGGATGCCGCGCTGGCTCTCCCAAGTGTGGGTGTCGCCGGACGAGAAACCGTTGCGGGTTGGCCAAAGCTTGGGCTCTGAAAAGATGGTCTGGGACCCCACTGGAAGATCAATCTCTGTTTTCAATATCGATAAAGATCCTTTCGAAGCAAACCCCCAGGTCTTTTCACGCCGGCATGCCCAATATAGTGCGACAGCCAGGCCGTTGGCACAATGGTTCAAGGCAACCGACCTCTCCGCCGGAGAGTCGAAGCTGACCAAACGCGACACAGAGGTTTTGAAAACTCTCGGCTACATCCATTAGCGAAAATACGCCATATCTGGTTATCCACTTTACTCTAGTGATGAATCAAGCTATCCTTGGACTCGCGCTGTTGGCGGCGAAGACCGAGTCTGTTGAGCGACGATTTTCCAAAACATCTGGTGGAGTTCACTGAACGGTTTGCCAGCGAGCAAGCTTGCTGCGAGTATCTGCTCGGTGTCCGCTGGCCAGCGGGGTTCGTTTGTCCGAACTGCTCGGCCACGAAGGGTTGGACGACCCGACGAGGCACGATGTTCTGTAGCGGGTGCCGACGCCAGACCTCTCCCACGGCGGGAACCATCCTGCACAACTCGCGGGTGCCGCTGCGGAGTTGGTTTCTGGCCATGTGGCTGGCCTGCACTCAGAAAACAGGGCTGAGCGCCAAGGGTTTGCAGCGTGAACTCGGTCTGGGCAGCTATCAGACCGCCTGGCTGATGTTGCAGAAGTTGCGGCAGGCGGATGGTTCGGCTGGGTCGGGAACGGCTGGACGGAAGTGTCGAAGTCGACGAGACTTACTTGGGCGGCAAGGAGAAGCACGTTCGCGGGCGAGAGCTGGTGGGCAAAGCCTTGGTTGTGGTTGCGGTGGAACTGCAGGGCCGCAAAATGGGGCGAATTCGTCTGCGTCATGTCCCCGACGCATCGGGACCGAGTCTGGTGGGTTTTGTGACCGACTGTGTGGCGTCAGGCAGTCTGGTCCATAGCGACGGCTGGAGGGGTTACCGGGGCTTGAAGAAAGCCGGCTATCGCTATCGGGTCACCCACACAGCGGGAGACTCGCAGATAGCCGCCGAGGAATTCGCGCATGTCCACCTGGTTGCCTCGCTGCTCAAGCGCTGGTTGGTAGCGACGCACCAAGGGAAGGTGAGTAAAGTGCATCTGCAAGGCTACCTCGATGAATTCACCTTTCGCTTCAACCGTCGAAAGTCCCGCCACGTAGGCAAGATCTTCCACCGACTCGTCGAACAGTTGGTTCTCCGTAAGGCCTTGACCTATCGAGACATTATCACCAAGCCCCAGCCCACCAACTAGAGTAAAGTGGATAACCAGATACGCCATATTTCAATTGGCCGGACAGAGGGGTGGACGGAAGTCCACGCTCGGCGGCGGGCTACGCCGTTGAAAACGGGCTGAGCAATTCATCGCGGTCGAGTCTCCATCCAGCCCACGACACGCCATAAAGGAGCGCAGTGATCAATCTCGTTGTTTACCGCAACCTTCGCCACCGCCCTCTGCGCACCGTCCTTACCGTTCTCGCTATCGGAGTCGAGGTTGCCCTGATCCTGCTGATCTGGGGTTTGGCCGACGGCCTCGTGGGTGAATCCAACCGCCGCAAGCGCGGCGTAGGCGCCGATATCCTGATTCGCGCCTCCACCAGCACGGCGACTACAGGACTTGGGCGGGCCGATCTCACCGGCGAACTGATCGAAACGGTCGAAGCGCTGCCCGAGGTCGCGGTCGTGGTCGGCACGACCGTGCAGATGCAGTCGGACTCCAACACCGTGACCGGCGTTGACTTGGAAAGATTCGGCCGCATGTCCGGCGGGTTGCGTTATATGAGCGGCGGGCCGTTCGAGGGGCCTTACGATGTGCTCGTCGATGAGTCCTACGCCGGCCACAAGAAGCTGGTGGTCGGGGACACCGTGCGGGTCTTGAATCGTGATTTCCGGCTCACTGGGATCACCGAGACTGGAAAACTCTCCCGGATCTTCGTGCCGCTCGGAACGATGCAAGAGCTTATGGCGCTTGGCGGCAAGTTGAGTCAAATCTACGTTAAGCTGCACGACCCCGAGCAAGCTCAGTCGATGGTCCTCACGCTACGGAAGATATTGCCGAATCACCCGGTCTACTCCATGGAGGAATTCATTACTCTGTTCACGGCTCAGACCAAAGCCTTGGGGTCGGAGTTCATTGCGGTGATCGTCGGAATCGCAATTTCGGCGGGGTTCATCGTGGTGCTGTTGGCGATGTATACGGCGGTTCTTGACCGCACACGAGAAGTTGGAATACTCAAGGCACTCGGGGGCTCGCCAAGCTACATTCTTCAGATCTTCTTGCGAGAGTCGATTGGAATGGCCGGCTGCGGGATCGTAATTGGAATAGCAGTGGCGTTCGGCGCACGAGCGTTCGTCCACAACAATTTCCCACTGATAGTGATCCAGTTTCTCCCCAACCACATCATTTGGGCGAGTGTGATCTCTCTGATAGGGGCCATTTTAGGCACGATCTATCCGGCAACCCGCGCCGCACGCCAAGACGCCATTGAAGCCCTAGCCTACGAATAGCTGTCAAGTCCGACCTCAATTCAGAGCTCCGAACGCCAGTGAGTACTCAATCAAGTGAGTAGAACATCACCGACTCCAAAGGAACCGCTGGTTCCGCGCCTGCGTCTAACCAGCAACCAAAGCTAGGTTTGGCATAATTACGAAGATCGTTGTTTTCACGCAAACGAGGAGATCAAATGACACGAAGAGTTTCCATTCTTTCCCTGGTACCTGAATTATGCACTGCGGCGTGGACCTGAGGAGGGCTGAGCCGCAAGAGACCATTTGGGACCCCCGAAAACATGGGGTAAAAAGGTAGGCTGGCAAAGATCCCAGCTTCGCCAGCCAACCCCAAGGAGGTCACCCACATGGTTACCAGACGAAAACAGCATAGCTCCCAAAGGCCCGTCCAACAAGGCCCAGCCGTGACGGCCTCGCGGCCCAATAAAATCGGGGCTTCGACGCCTTACCACTTCCGCGGCAGGAAGCCGACTCCCTACGGCGGCTTGCTGCCGGGGGTCGGGAGGGCGCTGATCTGAGAGCCTGGCTATGCGCTATGCATAAAATTTTATGCACTAGCCGTAACGCACTGGAACCACGTCACTTCCGAGCGAGGTGTTGACGACGCGGATTCTGGGCGGGAAGGGAAACCGGACACGGAGAAGCCAAAAGGCCAGTTGCCGAGCTACCACCTCACGACGACCGCCAACCCGCTACGAACGCAGCCACACTCGCAAAGTGAATCTGTGCATAATTCAGGTGGTAGTAATCGGTTTTTTGGCCTTGCCACTGGCCGCCGACACGCTCATGCTGAAAAACGGCGACAGCGTCGATGGGACGTTTCTCGGCGGTGACACGCGCACCATCCGGTTTCTCGATTCTCGTGGCGGTGTCGAGACCTATTCGGTGGCCGACGTAGCGAACGTCAGTTTTGTGTCCGGAGCTGCAACGGCGGCTTCGCCGGCGCCCAAGCCTGCCCCAATCCCGAAGCCGGCGCCAAGGTCCACGTTAGCCGCAAGTGTTCCCCCGCCACGGGCAGCCTCGGGAGTAACGATCCCCGCGGGAACGGTCGTCACGGTACGCATGATCGACTCCATTGATTCCGACGTCACGGGCGAGGGGGAAAGGTTTCGGGCGAGTATCGATGACCCGCTCGTCGTCGACAACCAGGTCGTGATTCCTCGCAACGCAGATGCAACCGTTCAGGTAGTGCGAGTCGAGCAATCGGGGAAGATCAGCGGCAGCGACCAGATTTCTCTCAAGCTTTTCGATATCACCGTTGATGGCCGATCGTACGAAATCGCTACCAACTACGCGGAGGTGAAAACGGGCGGAAAAGGGAAGAGTACCGCCAAGACAACGGCGGTAACGACCGGAATCGGCGCCGCACTAGGTGCAATCTTGGGAGGCGGCAAAGGAGCGGCGATCGGGGCAGGAGCCGGCGCCGGCGCCGGTGTGGCGGTTTCCGCTTCGCGAGGCAAGCAGCTGAGTATTCCCTCGGAAACCCGGCTCGACTTCGTGCTGCGCGCCCCGCTGCCTATGTAGGCGTCGCGATTCGATCACGAATAGAGACCGAGACCGTAGATCAGATCCAGCCTCGGTCAGGGGCCGGGCGTCACCGCGTCACTTGCCGTGACTGCGATTTCTGCTTCCATAGAACAAAATACGCCGGTTCCCCGGAACGATCCGCTGATCGGCGCCGCCAGTTGCGGTACGGCTGAAGCGGCGACCGCCACATGGCCGTCTGCAACGGCCAAACCCTGGGTGGAGTCATACCCCCGCCAGCCCGCTCCGGGAAGGTAGACTTCCGCCCACGCATGCATATACGCTTGAGCGGCGTCTGGCTCGGTGGACTGAACCTGATACCCGCTCACGAAACGTGACGCGATACCGACCCGGCGGCAGCATTCCATAAAGAGCACAGCCAGGTCGCGGCACGCGCCTTGTTGCGACTGAAGTGTCACCTCCGCGGGAACAGGTTCCCCGTTTTCGCGGATGATCACCTCGAAGCCGCTGGAGATTCGCTCGTTGAGAACGCTGAGAAACGGCAGAGTTTCTCCGCCTACCCACTCTGAAACGGACCGGGCGTACTCCGCAACGGGACCGTCGCTACGGCTGTTATTCGCTAGATAAGACGCGAGCTGCCCCCGCCAGTCAGCGGGGTACTCCAGCGGCAAAAATCTCGCTGATGATTCAAGAAGGATGAAGTCGAATGGGTCGAGCCGCAGCGTTTCCACTTCAAAGGTCGACTTCACCACGAGCGACTCCGAGAGACCATCAAACCAGGCATGCGCGATATCGTTGCCTTCAGCATCCGTGGCTTCTGTCCAAACGGAGGGTTTTGGCTCGACGTCGAGCTTGAAGTGCATCAACTCTTGACTCGCGTCAGAGTGCGGCCGCAGCCGCAGCGTATGTGACTCCAAGAAAATCGGCCGGCTATACTTATGCCGGGTCGTGTGATTGACCTTAAAGCGCATCAGTTTTCTCGGGCATCTCAGCGACGGCCAGCCTACCGTCAGCAATCGGCTTAAGCCGGGCGAAGGTTTTCTCTAACCAATCCGACGGCAAGTCCTGAACGGCCTGCCGTAAATTTTCTTGCCACCAAGTCGAAATTTCCGCCAGATCCTCTTTGTCGAAGCGGTGCTCGACGAATCGGTACGTGTCGGGGGAATATAAAACGACATCGATAGGGAAGTCCACGTCGGCCGCGCTAATTCTGGTGGAGTCAAAAGCCAGGCAGCCCACTTTGAAGGCGTGCTTCATCGCGTCCTGGTAGGTTAGCGTCCGGTCGAGAATAGGCTTTCCATAACGAGTAGATCCAATCACATGGTAGGGGGTTCCCCGGCTCGTATCCACCCAGTTCCCCTCGGGATACATCAGATAGAGCTTGTGGGTTCGGTCTTTCGACATTTGTCCGCCGATCAGCGTATGGACATTGAGCTTGAGACCCGCCTTTTCCAGTGACTCCCTGTCTTCCTCATCAACGCGCCGCACCTGAGCGGCAAACAGGTTGACCGCCTCATACAAGCGCTCAAAAGGCTCTTCACGCTCATCCCAGGCTTCCTCGAAATACGTCAAGGCCTTGTCGCGCACCGATCGAAGCCCCGACGTCATGATGAACATGGCGCCTTGTTCTTGCTCATAGACCGACACTTTGCGCGCCGTAAGGCATTCGTTGCCAGACGTGATGCGCGTATCGGCGATACCGATCAGACCCTCTTGAACATTGATACCCAGGCAAAAAGTCACGTTCTGAGTCTTCCTCGGAGCGATTATCGCTAGCCCGCGGGCTTCAGGGCAAAAAAAGAGTCGATGATCGCGTCTCCGACTTGATTGAGCTTGATTTGAAGACCATCCAAGAATTCGTGCAGGCCCTGCAGGATGACTTCTTCCATGTCAGTATAGTCGAGCTCCGCGACCAGTTGTCCCAAGTGGCGCTCGGCCGAATTCTGGAACGCTCCCAATGGAGTGCCAGTGATCGCATGCAACGATTCGCTGACCCGGCGGACACAGCTACGGACCGATCTAGGGAACTCCGGGTCGAGAATCAAGAAGCCGGCCGTGTGGCCAAACTGCACCATTCCGTGTCGCCGGCGGTACATTGCGAAAGCGCTTGCGGAATGCAGCACGGCAGTCCAATGCAGGTCGTCGGTGGGGCTGCCTACCTCGGCGGGGGAAGGCAATAGCATGAAGTACTTGACGTCAACGATACGGGTGGTTTTGTCGGCGCGTTCCAGCAGCCTTCCGATCCGGCTGAAGTGCCAGGCTTCCCCACGGGACAGTGTGGCATTCGTCACGCCCTCCAACAGGTGTCCGGCTTTTTTGACCTGCCGGAAAAAGTCATAGTTGAAACCACGGTTTTTTCTCTTCGCTGCTTGCGCTTCCACATACAGGTAGAACTCATTCAGCTCTTCCCACAGGATGGCAGGGATGATTTCTCGAACCGACCGGGCATTCTCTCGCGCGGCGCGGAGGCTGGAGAGGATCGAGTTTGGATTCTCGGAATCAAAAGTCAGGAACTGAATGACGTTTTCCTGGCTCGGCTCCCCGTAGCGACCGGCAAAATCTTCCGCGCCGCCGGCGGTGATGACTAACGGTTCCCACTGGCCCGCCGCCTCGGCCGGAAGGTCGAGCATCAAGTGGTGATTGACGTCTACAAAACGAGCGACATTCTCGGAGCGCTCGATGTAGCGGCTCATCCAATAGATCGAATCTGCAACGCGGCTTAACATGCTATTTACTTGAGCTGACTCCCTTCCTGGTCAAAACCGGCGAGCTCATGACCCACTGCCCGGGGCACTCTTCTTTTCTGTCGCGGCCGGTGACAACACCCAAGTGTCCTTACCACCGCCTCCTTGTGAGGAATTCACGACAAGCGAGCCACGCTTGAGAGCCACACGAGTAAGCCCTCCTGGAAGCACGTAGATCTCTCTGCCGTAAAGTATGAACGGGCGCAGATCGACATGCCTCCCCTCAAAGTGATCGTCAATCAGAGTGGGCACCCGCGAGAGTGACAGCGTCGGCTGAGCGATATAGTTTCGCGGATTGGCGTTGATGCGGTCCCGGAAGTCCTGGCACTGCTCGTCGCTTGCGTGAGGCCCCACCAGCAACCCGTATCCGCCCGACTCATTGGCGGGCTTGACGACGAGCTTCTCCAGGTTCTCGAGGACGTATTGTCGCTGTTTTTGCTCCCAGCACATGTACGTCGGAACGTTGGGGATGATAATCTCTTCTCCGAGGTAGTACTCAACGATCTTCGGAACGTAGGCGTAGATCACCTTGTCGTCGGCAACTCCTGTCCCCGGCGCATTCACCAGGGTGACATTTCCGCGGCGATACGCTTCCATCAGGCCCGAAACTCCTAGCGCCGATTCGGGGCGAAAAACTTGGGGGTCCAGGAAGTCATCATCGACGCGCCGGTAGATGACATCGACGCGTTCAAGCCCGCGCGTGGTTCTCATCTGGACGAGGCCGTCCACCACCAAGAAGTCACGGCCTTCGACCAGTTCCACGCCCATCTGTTGAGCCAAGAACGAATGCTCGAAATACGCGGAATTGTAGACCCCTGGCGTCAGCAAGACCACTTTCGGCTTCTCGCGGCCAGCGGGAGCTACCGCTTCCAGCATCGCGAGCAGCCGGCCGGCATAGTCGTTGACCCGCCGAACGCCCAGGCCTTCAAACACCCGAGGGAAGGTCTGCTTCAGAACCGCCCGATTTTGCAATACGTAGGAAACCCCCGAAGGAACGCGCAGGTTGTCTTCGAGAACGTAAAGTTGGCCGTCAGCGTCACGAACGAGGTCCGTCCCAGTGATGTGACACCAGACGCCGCCGGGCGGATCAAGACCCATGCATGGGGTTCGAAATCCTGCCGCGGATTCGATGATTTGCCGAGGAATCACCTTGTCTTGGACGATCTTTTGCTCGTGGTAAATGTCGTCAATGAAAAGGTTCAATGCTTGAATGCGTTGCCGCAACCCGCGCTCGATCCACTCCCAATCCTCCGCGCTGACCAGGCGAGGGACGAGGTCGAACGGGAGAATATGCTCCTGACTTTGACTTTCCCCATAGACATTGAACGTGATGCCCATCTGCTTCAAATTTCTCTCCGCGGCCCGTTGCCTGCGAGATAGATCACCCTTGGCAAGCGACTCGATCCTCTCGATCAGCGGACCCACGCCCGGCCGTGGATGGCCGTCGCTGAGAAAGAGCTCGTCGTAAAAGCCTTCCGTATCGTAGGATTTGAATTTCATCCTTAGACGAGCCAAACGCCTCCAGAGATACTACGATCCTCTACGGCGCTCGGCGAATTGGACCGCACAAGCGTTACGTCCGCTTGATCAGGGCTGGATTGACCCGGCCGGGCGGAAAACCTCTAAAGCGGGCAGTGAAGCGATTTGCCAAACGTGGGCAAGAGAATAAACGGCCAACCGGGTAGGAGCAAAACCCTTCCAGGGGTTTGTCCCATCATTCCACTCGTTCTGCTTAGCTCCATTATTGCAGTGCCTTCGAGAAACGGCAATATTCAGAAGATCAGCTCGCCTAGATTCGCAAGGAATCGGCTCACCGCAAGGCCCTCGAATTCCTCTCGCAAGGTCACGCCCGACAACACAGCGCCAAAGGAGACGTTTGCCCGCTCAGCGGTTTGAGCATCGGTTACGCTATCACCGACATAGAGGGTTTTTTCCGGGGAAGCCGCTAGCTCGTCAATGGCTCGGAGCAGGCCTTCCGGGTCGGGCTTGTGCGCGTCGACGTCGTCGCCTCCAATGATGACTTCGAAGGCATCCCTCAGCCTCTCCCGCTGCAAGACTTTTTCGATGCGGGAGCGATATTTCGTTGAGACGATTCCGGTCCGAACGCCCTTCTTCCGCAGCGCCCGCACGGTTTCGGGAACCCCCGGGAGAAGCACTGTCCAGTCGACCATGATCTGGTCGGATCGTTGCCGCCAGAATCTCCGAAACTCATCAGCCAACGGGCGTTGACTCTCGCCCGCGAGCCGGACTAGCGTTTCTGGGAGCGACAAGCCAATGGTTCGCCGTATGGCGTCGGGAGGGGCTGGCGGAAGGCCTAGCCCGCGCAAGCCGGCGTTCGCGCATTCGACGACAGCTCGCGATGAATCAGCGAGAGTGTAGTCGAAATCGAAAATATAGGTCTTGTAGTCTGACCCCACTTTCCAATTCTATCGACAAGCAATCGAGCCTTTACCGGCCAGCGATGAAGTCTTCCCATCGAGACGGTCGGCCTCTCTCGCTAACGACTCAAGTCAGCGCCCACATCCTGCCTTTGGTTTTGCGCAGACTGTCGCTCTTGCTTCCGCGCAAACGGTCCCATAGCATCAATCCCGCCTTTCGCTCCACGTCCTCTGTCGGAACAAGAAAGTCCGAAAGTGGCTTGTCGGTCTTCTCGTTCAGGAATTCGAACGTCCACAGCCGAAGCTTCCCGGTTTTCTTATCCTCGGCGAGGACCGATTTGAAATACCCATCTGGCACGACCACATGGTTGGCGCCGATAACGGCGATCGGGTCGCCGATCTTGAAAAGCGGGCCGCAGATAGCCTACACCTCGACGTACTTTTCCTGTGCCGCCAGATTTCTCACCGCGGACTCTAGATTCTTCCAGATACCACGGTTGAAGCCGGGTTTCTGCGGGCTCATATTCGTCATCAGGAACGTTTCACCTGAATTATGCACTGCCGGTGCACCTGGTGAGGGCTGAGCCGCCAGGAACCATTTGGGGACCCCCGAAAACATGGGGTAAAAAGGTAGGCTGGCAAAGATTTCAGCTTCGCCAGTCAACCCCAAGGAGGTCACCCAAATGGTTACCAAACGAAAACAGCATAGCTCCCGAAGGCCCGTCAAACAAGGCCCCGGCGCGAGGGCCCCGCGGCCCAATAAAATCGGGGCTGCCACGCCCTATCACTTCCGTGGCAAGAATCTGACTCCCTACGGCGGCTTGCTGCCCGTCGCCACCCTGCTCGAAAAACTCGGCTTCCAAGCGCTGCTGGAAGAAACCCTCACGACCAAACGGATCACCCGAGCCATGAGCCCCTACCAGTTCGTGCTGGCCCTCGTGCTCGGCGTCTATGTCGGCTTTGCGCGGCTCAACCAACTCCGCTTCATCGCTCGCGACCCCATCCTGACCGGCATCTTGCAAGTGACGCGTCTGCCGCCGCAGTCCACGCTGTGGCGCTTTCTGGCCTCGCTGCACCTCAACGTGGCGAAGCAGATCCTTTCCATTCAGCGCCAGCTGCGGGAATGAGTCTGGGCCGCGGCCCACGTGAAGTTGGAGACGGTGACGCTGGACACCGACACCACCGTGCATACCCTCTACGGCCGCCAGATGGGCGGGCGCAAGAGCTACAACCCCAAGAACAAGGGCAAGCGCAGCTACCAGCCGATACTGACCTTCCTGGCCGAGACGCGCGAATACCTGATGGGCGGGTTGCGCAACGGCGACCGGCCCACGGGCCGACAGATCGCCGCCCACCTCGAGAGCGCTTTCCGGACTTTGCCGGGCGGCGTGAAGAAAATCCTGGCGCGGGCCGATTCCGGCTTTTATTGCTGGGAGGCGGTGGAGGCCTATGAAAAGGCGGCTTGTCAGTTCGTCATCGTGGCGCGCAAAACGCGGCGCCTGGTCGAGCGCTTGCAGCAAGCAGAATGGAAACCCTCCCCCCGCTCCGACGCGGACGCGGAATGCGAATTCCTCTACCAACCGCAAGGCTGGGCGCGGGCCTGCCGTTTCCTGGCGCTGCGTTACGAAAACGAGCCCAAGGCCGGCGCGGCCGAGCAATACCAGTTGTTCGCCACCAGCGCTTACACCTACCGCGTGTTTGTCACCAATCTGGCCGAGCCGATCGCGGCGGTGGTGTGGTTTTACAATCAGCGCGCCGGAGCCGAGAACCTGATCAAGGAGGCCAACAACGACGCCGGGCTGGCGGCCCATCCCTCGCGCCGCTTTGACATGAACCGCAATCACTTTCAGTTGGCCATGCTGGCCTACAATCTCAACTGCTGGCTGCTGCTGTTCAACCGCGAAGCCCAGGCCAGCGTGGAGACGCTGCGGCACACCACCCTGGCGACGGCGCGGCTGCGTTTTCTGTTCGTGGCGGCCAAGATCTGGCGGCACGCCGGCAGAACGGGTGTCAGCTACAGCGATCATTATCAGGAAAAGGGCCTGTTTGAACGGCTGATGCGACGGCTGCGGGCGATGGGGCCGCCGGGATCGAGCTTAGCGCCGGTGGTGGAGGGTGCGCTGAGCTGAGGGGCACTCCATGCATAAAATTTCATGCACTCGCCGCAACGTACTGGGAACACGCCGCTTGCCAGCCCGCTTTTGCCCTGCCGGGATCAGGAGGCGGCTCAAACGGGGAGGGAAACAGCAGAAAAGACGACTTGCGAAATCACTGAGTTGACACGAGTGCCGCTATCGCCACAACTCCATCGACGATGGCTACGCCGAATCTGTGCATAATTCAGGTTTCACTGTTCACAACTGTACGTCCGAGGTGGTCGGCGCTGGATACCAAGTGCCCCCGGTCATATCCTGAGGCCTGATAATCCTTCAGGGTGGCGCGAAACATGTCATCGATCCTGAGGTCCTCGCGGAAATTGTCGAGCCGTTTCAGCTCTTTGTCCTCCATCTGCATTGTTTGGTCATCAATCAACTCAAGCGCAAACCGGGGCGGCCGGAAAAGATAGGAATAGCCAACGACGTATTGCCGATTGAACAGGATGCGGTCAGCCGTCGGCATTCCGTAGCGGGTTTCTGGTTTCAGACTGGGGATTTCGATCATGGGATCTCCTGGGTTAGATGCTCGATCGTTCGTTGCTCGATCGTTTGTTGCTCGATCGTTTGTTGCTCGGCGACTATTCCGAGAACCTAGTTTACTAAGTGAACGTTTTTACTAGATTTCTCGTTTATTCCCGAGTATGTCGCTTAGTCTACTCTCGTCCGGCTGTTGAATCAATGCTTTTGTTGGCCGCCGTGCCGTTCCGGCTGTTTTGGTGTTTCATCGGCGCCCTCGTGGCGCGGTCCGGTCTGGCCGAAACAGAACCGCGCCCGCAAGGATGCGGTCGAGTGTCGTCGATGCCTTGGAGCCGCCATCGGGAAGCGGTCATTGGCAGCGGGGACCCGCCAGGTAGCAGACCCACGATCGGCCCCGTGAAACCGCGAGTCGGCTATCCTAGCGATTCACGAGGAGGACTGCATGGCGGCTCGAATAGTCACCGATATCGAAGAGCTCAGGAAACTGGTCGGCCAAGAGATCGGCGTCAGCGATTGGGTCGAAATGACTCAGGAACGCATCAACACTTTTGCCGATACCACGGAGGATCACCAGTGGATTCACCTCGATCGCGAGCGGGCCGCCAAGGAATCTCCCTACGGCACTACCATCGCGCACGGCTTCCTAACTCTCTCGCTGTTATCCGGGCTGATTCAAGGAGTAGTCGTGATCGACGCCGGTTTCAACCGGGCGATCAACTACGGGCTGAATCGGGTCCGCTTTCCGGCCGCGGTTCCGGCGGGCTCAAAGGTGCGGGGCCGCGTCGGACTCAAATCAGCGGAAGATATCGAGGGCGGACATCAATTCGTGTGGGATGTTCACGTGGAGGTGGATGGCTCTCCCAAACCAGCAGCGGTCGCTGAATGGGTCACGCGAGTGTATCGCTAGCCTGCATTTCTCACCACGTGGCGAGACGAAGTGCGTGAGAGACCCGTCAATACGAGGCGCGCGCCGGTTGACGACCCCCACCTGATGAACGAAGCGTACTCGGACCGTACGTCGAGCACGGCGAGCAAGCGCAACGAAGTAATGGCGGGCCTATTGCGTGCTTCGGCCGTCAGGTGGTAAGAAATGCAGGCTAGCCCGGACGCAGGCTCAGAACCGTCCATGCCGCCTATAGGCCTCCAGCGGGTGAACACCGTCCAAGATTTCATCGCGAACTAGATTTTCGGTCTTGACGACATCCTCTGCCTTGGCAATAACCTCCTCGGCAATTCCCTCGGGAATCACGACCACCCCATCGCGATCTCCCAGGATGTAGTCCCCAGGGTTCACCTCGACTGCCCCAATAAAGATCGGCACATTGAAATCGACCAGCCTCCAGCGCCCAATGATATCGGTCGGAGTACGGTAGCGGGCAAATACCGGGAAGCCTAGTTTCTCGATATAGTCCACATCGCGGACCCCGCCGTCGATGACCGCCCCCTTGCATCCGCGATACTGTGCGGTTTCCGCCGAAAGTTCGCCAAGGTGCGCGGCAACGTTGTCGTTCGGCTGGCTGACCAACACGTCTCCAGGCTTGACGTCGCCGAGCATCTTAAGGAGTGGCACGAAGATGACTTCAGGATCGTCACTCTGGGTCACTTCTCCGAGGACGGTCAATGCCCTGCCGGCCACGGTCTGCCCGGCCCGTAGCGCCTGAATTTCATGGGGCAGCACCTGGCCGTGCAACCCCATTTCATCGAGGATGTCGCTGATTGCGCCGGTGTAAGGAATGGCCGCGAGCCGCAGCGGCAGATCTTGCGAGTTGGTATCGTTCATGGTTGGTTCGTTCACGGTTGGTTCCTTCAAACTTCTTCAACTATGGCATGAGCTTTCAGGCTAGGTAGTGCTCTGCTTTCTCGAAGGCGTTGATTTCTCGGAGATAGGTGACGGTCTTGCCACCGTCGGTGTCAGTGTCGGCGCACCCGCGCAGGGTCAGCAGATCTTCTGGGGTGTCGAGGTCAAACACGATACCGGGCGGACGCATGACTTCGACCGCCAGAGCTTTCTGCCTCGCTTGCGTTAGATGGGCCTCGAAACTCCCCGGCCCAAAGCGGCTTGCGATGATACCGGGCGGGGTGCGAACCAGCGCGTTCGTGCCTGAACCGTCCGCCGAAGGAACAATGACTAGGCTTGGATGACCGAGTTGGTTTGCGGCATCAGCAAGCGAGTCCAACTCTTGCGGCGTTGCCATCGGCACGTCAATCGGGACAAACACTAGCGTTCGTGCGCCAATTTCAGCGCAGCGTCTGGCCGCCCAATCCGCCGATAGGCTGTGACTACTTTGACGGGATTCCTCCAGCACAAGAGCCCCAGCGCGCCGGGCATCGTCAAGAACCGATTTGTCGCTTGAGGCAACGACGACGCGGTCGAAACGCTGGGCGCGCAGCATTTTTTCGAGCATGACCTGATACATCGTCCGTGCCAGCCCGGTGCACTCGGCAGGTGACAGCACAGATCGCAAGCGCCGCAAGGCGCTGGAAAGCGATTTGACCGGCAGGAGTCCACAGATCATGATTCAATCGCCCGCAAAGTCGCTCGCGCCAGCTCCTTCCTTATGACCGAGTTGGCCATGACGGTATCGCTGACAACCGGCTTCACGCCAAGGGCTTCCACCCGGCCCGACAAAGTTGCATCCTGTTGATCGAGCACGAAGAAATCGACAAAGTCACGATAGAGTTGCGCGACGGCGACCGCGGAAGCTTCCATCTCGAGACCTTCCATCATTCGCGCGGTAGGACCCTTGATGGCGCGGCCGGCCACGATCGGACTTATGGCGGCGACGGTGGCTTTGGTCTGCCGCAACGCGTCCCGAATGCCCGCGACCGCCAAGATCGGCCCGATGCTGATGATGGGATTACTCGGCGCGACAATCACCGCTCTAGCAGCGAGGATCTCGTCGACCACGCCGGGAGCTGGCTGCGCCGATTCAGCGCCGACAAATTCCACGCCTCTGACCTGATCGCGGGACTGGTGCTTAACGAAATAAGTTTGAAAGTCGAGGCGTCCTTGATCTGTTTCCACAAAGGTTCGGACAGCGTCGTTGCTCATCGGCAGTAGACGCGAACGAACGCCGAGGGAGCGGCTGATCCGCGAAGTGACTTCCGAGAGCGGAAGGCCACTCCGCAGCAGAGAAGTCCGATAAATGTGCGTGGCCAAGTCCCGATCACCAAGCCGGAACCAGGTTTCGCTGCCGAGTTTTTCGAGATGATCCAAGCACTCGAATGTGTCGCCGGCGACGCCCCAACCTTGAGCCGGGTCGACGACCCCGGCCAGAGTGTATGTGACCGTGTCGAGGTCCGGCGAAACGTAAAGTCCATGGACCTCCAAGTCATCGCCGGTGTTTCCTATGACGGTGATATCTTGCGCCGAGATAACGGCCGCCAGCCCCTGCAGGAATCGAGCTGCACCAACCCCGCCGGCTAGCACTACTACCTTGCCCGGCATTTAGCGTCTATTCCTCACGACAGGGCATCCTCACGACAGGTGGCTATCCCGCGCATCGGGAATGCCAGTGAAACGGATGCCGCTTCTCGACAGCCGGTGGCGAAGATTCAAAGTAATGAGCAGCGCCGCCAGTTGTTCGGCGTAGCGTGAATTTTCGAGCGGGCCTAAATCGAGTGGACGAGCGCCGGGAATTTTGGCTACCAGCGCGGAGACGGCCGCCCGAGCATCACGGCTATCCCCGGTAATGAGCACGTCTGAGTCAACCGGGTGTTCCAGATCTCGCAGAGCTTCGGCACTCAAACTGTGAAAAGCTCCCGCGACTCGCACCTGTTTACCCACGTAGCGAGCCGTCTGTTCGGCGGCGGAGCCGTCCCACAACTGCATGACCCGAGACAGTCTGCCACCGATAGCCTTTTCGAGCGGCACTGTCGCGTCAATGAACACAGTTCCTGGCTGGAGCTGGTCACGAATCGACTTGAGAGTCGCGATCTGCGCCACCAGTGGCACCGCGAGAACCACGACCCTGGCTTGGGCAACAGCCTCGGCATTGGCGAGGCCCTCGACCGACGCATCGGGAAGCATCTTCTTGATTTCAGCAGCGGAAGCGCTCGCTTTGCTGGATTCCCGCGAACCGATGATTACACTTTCTCCGGCCTGAGCCCAGCGCAACGCCAGCCCGAATCCTTCATGGCCGGTTCCGCCAACAATAGTAATTTTTTCCATGGTTCCCCGCTCGAAATCGTCAGGATTGTCTTGAAGACGTATTCTACAATGGAGTCGCGTGAAATCCCCTAAGGTTCAGGAAGGGGCCCAATCGAACGGGGTCGTTTGGGTTGCTCTGGGCGCAAGTTTATGGGGCTTTGACAGCGTTCTCCGTCAGCCGTTGACCGATACGCTGGCGAGTTCCACGATCGTCTTCTATGAGCACCTGATTCTGGCGGCCGCATTGTTGCCGGCAGCCGTGCTGCAGCGCGACACATGGCGCGCGTTTCGGGTTACGCAGTGGATAGCCGTCTTGTGGATTGGCTGGGGTGGCTCGGCGCTGGGCACACTTTGCTACACACAGGCAATCAAGCTGGGGAACCCGACGGCCGTAGTCTTCTTGCAGAAGTTACAGCCGTTGATTGCGGTGCTGCTGGCAAGGTTGTGGCTTCGTGAGACGCAGCCGCTGAGAGGGCGTTTTTGGGTTTCTCTTGGGGTGGCGATGGGCGCGGCCGTGCTGATCTCAGTCGGCGGGCAAAGCGATTGGACTCTTCAGGGAGACCCGTTCCGCTCTTCGTCGTTCTGGGCGCTGGCGGCTGCTGCGATTTGGGGATCGTGCACCGTGGCGGGGCGCTATCTTCTGCCCGCCGTCTCCCCATTGCTGCTGACGTCGTTGCGGATCTTGCTGGCGCTGCCGTTGCTTTCCGTCTTGGTTTTGGCTGGCAGTCCTACGGTCTCTTTCCCGCTTGTCGAAACGGGTGATTCTCTGAGCTTGCTGCTGATCGCGCTAGTCCCCGGGTTTCTCGGCTTGTTCGTCTACTATCGCGGACTTTACCGAACGCCGGCATCGCTCGCTACGCTTGCCGAGTTGTGTTTCCCAGCAGCGGCGGCCGTGCTGAATTGGGTTTTCTTGGGTACGGAAGTGACGCCGGTTCAGATGACCGGGGTGGGGTTGCTTTGGGCGGCGGTGCTGTGGAGTCAGCGGGTGAGGAATGGCGCGGCTGGGATCACGTGATGCATCATCACACCTACCGGCACACCTGCCGGGCGCAGTGAGGTGATCAGAAGCTGGACCTCTGAGGCGGCATCGGCCGCACGGCTGACGTTTTGGCCTTGCGTGCTACCGCTACTCCCGACTGTGGCAGGAAATCCACGGCCTGGAGTTTCTACATTCTGTCGCATGGGCCTGCAGTTCTAAAGTCCAAAACTCGAGCGATCAGTCACGTAAGAACAAAAAATGTGTAAACTGCATCCTTGCAATCACTTACCTCCACCCACCGCCGTCAAACGAACCGAAAAACCGAACCCCTCCTGCTACAATGCGAACAGAAAGTCGGGGGGGGGAGGTGGGCCAGGAGACAACAAAAGGTGGGGCGCCCGACGTGGCGCACGCTTCCAGCGTGCCGTGTCGCCATCCGTGGCGACATGTCTTTCCTCGCATCACCCCGTCAGCATCAGATCAGCCGAACTGTCACCGCAAAAAAATACACAACATCCGACCCAAAGCAGCCAGTTTGTTAGGGAGTCTGACATTCGCCCACCCGACGTCCTCGCCTCAAGTCATTGAAAACAAAAACACTATAGGAATGAGTGAAATGAGAGAGGCCCAAAACCAGGGAAAATGCCCTCAAAACCTGGCATATCATGACATTTCCTGACATTTTGTAACGAAACTTTATACACTCAACCGACAACCTCTTTTGTTTCAACAACTTTTTAAGATCATGAGAAGGCGCATGAGAAGGCGATCGAGAACGACGTCCTGACATGCCGCCAGCGAGACCTGAGCCGCCCCGGGGGCCTGAGCATTGTAGAAACTCCAGACCGTGGACGTCCGTCCACGGCTCTGTCCGATCACTAGAAATCTTCGGCCCTAGTCGCCGCGGGCTGCTTTCAGGTCTGTCGCCATGTTGCTGACAGCGTCCCATAGAATCGCTAGGTCAGCGCCGCATCCGACTAGCTTCATACCGCGGTCGATCCAGAACTTCGCTAGCGCCGGGCTGCGAACCTGTATCGCCGGTATGCGATTGTACTTGTTGCACGTCTCGATGACCTGCATGATCGCATCGACAAGTTTGGGATGTTCAAACTGGCCTGCCACGCCAAGAGAGATCGAGAGGTCGGCCGGTCCAATCATGACCGCATCGACGCCTGGAACTGAAATCAGCTCGTCACGCCGGTCGAGCGCTAGCTGACTCTCGATCTGAAACGCGACGAGTGTCTGGTCATTGTAATGGCCGATAATCTCGTCGAAGGATGCAGCCTGGTAGCCAATTTGCGGTTGGCCGAGGCCGAAGCCACGCACGCCGACAGGCGGGAACTTTGTCCAGCTCACGGCCTTCGCCAGCAACTCCGGCGACTCGGCGCGCGGCAGGATGATGCCTTCCGCGCCCATATCCAGAGCGCGGGCGACAAGTGCGTATTGGAAGTCGGGCAATCGCACGATCGGGGTCATGTCGGTCATCAGGGAAGCGCGGACGATGTCTTGGACTGTTTCCACGGTGTGACAACCGTGCTCGGTGTCGATGAAAATCCAGTCCAATCCGGCCGCTGCGTAGAGCCTCGCGATCTCCGTGGAGCGGATTTGTCCGGCGATGGAACCCAGCGCCACTTTACCCTGGTTCAACATTTCTTTCGTTCGATTGGCTCGCATGTTCTAACAAGTATTGCAATTCCGGCGTCAGGGGAATAGTATTTGTGTAGCAATCGGAGGAGCCAAGACATGAAACAAAGCGGTCGATTACTCGGAGCACTGGTTTTGACATCGCTATTCGCGTGGGCCGCTTCGCCACGCGTGACGGGCGTCAAGCCCAGCGGAGGTCACACCGGCGACAAACTGGTAGTCGCCGGAGAGAACCTCGGTGCCGATTCTGTAACACGACTTTTCCTCACCGATGGCACGAACGACCACAGGGTTGTCATGGAGGAGCAGAAGGCAGGATCCATTCTGTTTGCGGTCCCTGACAAGGTCGAACCCGGCTACTACCGGCTGATGGTGCAGACCGCCGGGCAGACGCCAGCCCTGCTCGAACAACCTGTCTCTTGCCAGGTGCTAGCGGTGGGCGAGGAACTACCCGAAGAAGAGGAATCGGAACTCGAGATCGTCGAGCAGGAAGCGGAGCCGCTACCCGGCGAGAAGAAGAAATAGCCTTGCGCCCGAAGGGCTGTTGGGCCTCGGACACGCAGACGAACGCGGTTGTGCGTTCGTGGCTACTCTTGCGATTCGGTCATCGTCGAACCGGCTGTTCGGTTCTCTATTTGTCCAATCGCCCATTCGGCGTGTTCTTGGATGACCGGGTCGGGAGATTCCGCTAGCACCTTGAGGCGTTCCAGGAACTTACGCTCGCCGCTGTTTCCCATCGCCACAGCGACGTTGCGTAAGAAACCCTGGTAGCGCGTTCGCTCGATTGGAGTGTGCTTGAATCTTTCGCTGAACTCTTCCACTGTCATTGCAGCCAGCTCCGCGAGAGACGGCAGATCGTTTATCGGCTGGAACTCTTCGGCATCGGTTCGGGCCGCGTCGCGATTCCAGGGACAGACGTCCTGACAGATATCGCAGCCGAATAGGTTGGCTCCCGACTCGGCTCTGTTCTCCACTGGAATTGGACCACGGAGTTCGATGTTCCAATACGAAATGCAGCGATTCGAATCGAGTGCGTAGGCGGGTCCGTCACTCTGCCCGGTCGCCACGATCGCGTCGGTCGGACAAGCCTCTATGCAGCGAGTGCAGGTTCCGCAGCGGAAAGGCGCGGGCTGATCAGTTTCTAGCTCCAACGACGTCAGCACCTCTCCCAGGAAGACCCACGAGCCCAATTGCTCGCTAATCAGGCAGGTATTTTGACCGATCCACCCCAGGCCGGCGCGGTGGGCATAAGCTCTTTCGAGCAGCGGCGAAGTGTCGACGCAGACTTTGTAGTCGAAAGCGCCTGCTTCTTCGCGAAGGAGTTCGACCAGGTTGTGCAGTTTCTGCTTGAGGACGTCATGATAGTCCTCTCCCCAGGCGTAACGGGATATCCAACCGCGGTCGCCGCACTCAACCTCGGTCGAGTAGGGGACATCGGTGTTGTAAAGCATTCCGACGCAGATTACTGTTTCCGCGCTGGGTAGCAGAGACCGCGGATCGGCGCGCATCTCACCGCGGCGGCCTGTCAAGTAGTCCATCCCGGCGGCAAAGCCCTGTTCAAGCCATCGGGGATAGGAAAGCGCCTCGATCGTAGGCCGCGCCGAGGTGACGCCGGCGAGTTCGAATCCAAGGTCCCTTGCGAGGGCTTTGACTCTCTCGGAAGTCACGATCAGGCGGGCTCGACCATGGACGCGCTCCGCTGCCGAAGCAGCAAGATGATTCCTGCGACGACGAGTCCGGCGGCGACCCATTGTGTGCTGCTCAGCGGACCGCCCATCGGGAAAGTCCTTTCCGTCTCGGCGCGCAAGAACTCGACACCGAGGCGGAAGCTTGAATAGAGCACAAGGTATAACGCGATGACCGCGCCGGTCTTGTGAGGCTTGCCGAAGTACCAGAGCAGAAACAGGCCGATCGCCAGTGTCCCGAACGACTCGTAGAGTTGGGTTGGGTGGAGGTGAATGTTGAGCGGCACGCCGACGAACTCGTGAGCAACTGGGTCGGTAAACTCGACGGCCCAGGGAAGCGACGACGGCTTGCCCCAACAACATCCCGCCGCGAAACATCCCAGGCGCCCGATCGAATGCCCGATGGCCAGCGCCGGCGCGAAAGTGTCCGCAGTGGCCAGAGGCGGCAAGCCGTGCTTGCGGGAAAACCAAATCGCGGTCCCGATCGCCGCCAGTAACCCACCGTAGAAGACACCTCCGGCCTGGAGCGAAGAGAGAGACAGAATCTGGCCGGGCCGCTCGACATAGTAGTCGAAGTTGTGGAGAATCATGAAAGCCTTGGCCCCCACAATCGCCGCCAGAAAGATGTAGACACCCAGATTCGTGATCTTCTCGGGATCGAATCCAGATCTTCTAGCGAGCCGGCCGGCTACGTAGAGCCCCACGAGGAACCCGATCGCCACGAGCACTCCATAGGTGGGGAGAGAGAACGAACCGATCGTGAAGAGCCTGGGACACATAAAAAGCGGGTCAGCTCGAGCTTTGGGTTTCCGGTTCTTCGGCGGTGCCACGGGCGGCGTCGAGCAGCAGCAAGCCGGCGCCGATCGTAATCGCGCTATCGGCCACGTTGAACGCCGGCCAATGATAGGTCCCTATGAAGACGTCCAAGAAATCCGTTACATAACCATAGACGGCCCGGTCATAAAGGTTTCCCGCAGCTCCCGAAAGAATTAACACCAGAGCGTAATGAAACTGACGCGCGGCCGGATCTGACTTCCACAACAGGACCAGCACCATCACCACCGCCGAAGCGGAAAACAGAGGAATCAAAAAACTCGTGATGAAGGGACCTGCACCCGAGAACATGCTGAACGCGATCCCTGTGTTACGCGCATGGACCAGGTCGAAGAAACCGGGGATGATGTTCTTGGTTGTGTGGAGCGGCATTTCAGAAACAATAGCTACCTTCGTCAGGCGGTCCAGGGCGATAATCGATACGGCGATCGCGAGGTACGATAAGCGCCATTTTTTACCCAGTGCCATGTGCTTCAATGCGCGTTGTGATTTCCGTTGGAAGTGACTATGAAACCTTCACACGGGCCTCAGGGCTTCAGTCTACCCTACTCTTGTCTGCAGTACTCTTATTGATGAGCCGTCTTCACGCTTTGCCTTGTTCGCTCTGCTGTGCGTGCCGTAAGCGGGCAAGAAACTCTCGTACATCCCGCTAGCCTCGCGGGGAACGAAGAACTTTTCTATTGGAAGGAGTATCCCTTGTCTCGTCGACCAACGTCTCGTCGACCAATTGTGGGTGTCATGGGATCGGGAGTTGATCCCTTTGAGCCGCGGGCGGCTGGGTTGGGAAGCCTGTTGGCGGATCTCGGCGTTCACTTACTGACCGGCGGCGGTGCGGGCGTGATGGCGTCTGTCAGCCGTGCGTTCTTCGAAACACCGGGATGTCGAGGATCTGTCATTGGGATACTGCCATGCGCACCCGATGATCCGCTTTGCCGGACAAGAGCCGGCTATCCAAACGAATGGGTTGAGATCCCTATTGCGACCCATTTGCCTTTGAGCGGCCCGCATGGGATGGAGTCGCTTTCCCGCAACCACATCAATGTTCTCAGCTGCGACGTCATTGTTGCGCTTCCCGGCGGCCCTGGTACGGCGAGCGAAGTTGCGCTGGCTGTGAAGTATCGCCGGCCGGTTGTCGCCTACTTGGCGGACCGCTCTGAGCTGCCGGGTTTGCCCGATTCGGTGACCGTCACGATCACATTGGAAGGGGTCGAAAGCTTTCTGCGCGACCGACTGGGGCGCTTCATGCCGAGCGCCTAATCGGTCACACGGGTCGCGTGAGCCTGATGCCCTCTTCGCGCAGCTCACGGGTGGCTTGGATCAAGTCCGGCCAGTGTTCCAGAAGTCTCCCGTGCTCATGAATTAGGCTCTGGACCAGGCGGCGAACTTCCTCATCGCTTCCCAGCCCCTCCATATCGCGGGGAACGAAGTAGGCGGGGCTGACGATCGCCTCGCGAACCGTTTTGCGGTGTTGCTCGCGGTAGACCCGGTAGTAGTCCGGTATTTCGGGATCGTCTCGATACTTCGAAGCTTCGGCGATGGCTTCGCTATGGCTTCGCCAAAAGCACGTCTTAACGGTGTCCTCGAATTCGGCCAGGTTTCCCGAGCTGATTTGCTGAAGGTAACCGCCCAGCCGCCGCAGCCCGCTTGGGTCGTCTCCCTCGCTGGAAGCCTCTGGCGCACCGGTTATCAGCTGACGCACGATCTCGGAGAATCGTAATCTTGCGGCGTTCTGCATGAAATCCGCTAGTGGCTGGGTACGTTGATGCGGCGGGTCGTGCCTGACCGTCCAGGGAAGATAGCCCATGTAGCCATCCCGGAAACATTTGCGTAGCGTGATCCCAAAAAGCGCGTCGGAACCACGCTGGACCGGCATGAAAGGCGGCAGAAGGCTTCGATTGTCGAGTCCGAGGTTTCCGGCCATACAGAAGAACCCTTCGCTTACCGTCGGCCTGGTAACCGCTCGCGCTAGCTGATGGCTTTCGACGAACGCCAGGTAGTCCTGCTTGGAACGAAGCAGCCGGCGGCGTGACGCCGGGCCCACCGACAGGTATCCGGTACTGCCGACTCCAGAGTCGCCGACAATGCCGGCCAAGGTCGCCGCGACTCGCCCTCCCCGCATTCGCAGCCTGCAATCGAGAGCGGTCGCCATGCGGTCTAGGTCAAGGCTTGCGGCGCCTTCGGCATCGGGCAGGCAGGCACCCAACCCGCGACCTAGCAGGCTCTCGTGGATGGCAAAGAAATCCTGATCCGCAGGCGTCTGCGCCGCGAACGCGGACCCCCGGTCACGATAGAACCAGAATTCGGTCGGATCGAATTGGGACGTAAGCGCAAGGCTATTTTGCTGCTCAGGCGCGGGCGAGACTTGGCAGAGAGTGTCGTCATCGGCCACGACGTAGCAGCTCCCGATTGCGTCCAGCAGCAGACTGTTGTAGCAAGAGCCGGTGGTGCGGTCGTTCGGCTCCCGCCCCAGCAGCGCGAATCGGATCAAATCTCCGGGCAGACCAGAGTAAGCCGCAAGTCGATCGGCGAACTCGGCGCGGTCCCGCCTTGAGGCATAACGGAGCGGTGCGTGACGTTCGTTCTTGAGTCCCTCGAGTACTTCGTGAGTTCGTTGCTGGGCATTGGGTTCCAGGGCATCGTCGGCCACGATGATCTCGACGGATCTGCCGAACCGCGTGCCGTTATCGAGATAGGAAGCAATGCCTCGCCGCAGGATCTCCTCGCGGCCGCGCGTCGCCATCCCCAGCGCGGTCACCGAGGGCGAGTCTGAGTCAGGGCCCGCCCGCGTCTTCTTGCACTGGCGCACCAGGTCTTCGTCAGACACGAGAAAACCCGACGCGGCAAATGCTTCGAGACGAGACTTCACCGAGGCGAGTTGCTTGGCGTCGACCGCAATTTCACTGCGATGCCTCTCCGCATAGTTTCGAAACCGTTGCAATGCACCGCTCATAAAGCCGGGCAGGCGAACATTCGAGAGTTCTCGCAAGCCCTGGAACTTGGCTTCCCGAGACCACTGCAGCGCGTGCTTCTCAAGAGTTCGGAATGTGCGGCAGTAGTGCAGTAATCGGGCGTCTTCTTTGCTAAGGGATTTCGAAGCACGAGAAACCTGGGAATACGTCAAATTGACGCCGTCCCCCAAGATGAAGGCTTCGAGCTCAGCCTGACGATAGCGGGCCGCCATAATTAGGATAGATGGGTATCCGGTTGACTCAGGTAGCCCCAATATCTTGTGGTTTGGGGATTTTCTTGGGTTCTGTAACCGGGTGAACAATCATCTTGTAAGTCGCCGGATCCACGGCTACCGCCTGCTGGACGAGCCGATAGAAGAGTTTGCCGCGGCTTTTGGATTTGCGGCGGTTGAAACGGAAGGTGAACTCGTCCAGGTAGTAGTCCAGATGTTTGTGGCTCACGGCGCCCTGATGGGTGCCCAGCAGCCAGCGCTTGAGCAGTGACATCACGCGGTGGACGCGGGGCATCAATTCCGACGCGGACTGCTCCTGCCTGCTGACAACTGTGACCTGATGGACGTAGCCTTCCTTTTTCAACCCGGAGTAACCGGGCCAGCCGTCGGTATGCACCACGCTGCCCGGCTCGATGCACTCCTCCACGAAAGGCAACAGACTCTCGCCCGAGGCATCCTCGATTCTCTTCATGCGAATCCGGCCGATACCCCGCCCATCCTCTTGAGCGGCTACTGCGATCAATGCTTTGTTTTTCAGGTTTCGGCCCCGCAGGCCCTCTTCGAGCCCGCCCCAGTAGCTTTCATCGACTTCCACCGTCCCGGCCAGCAAATCCCGTCCCGGCCGCACCATCGCGCGCCGCATTTTGTGCAGCCAGGTCCAAGCCGTTTCGTACCTGTTGAGCCCCAACACTCTTTGCAGTCCCAAAGCGCTGGCTCCGGTTTTTTGGGTGGTGACCCACCACATCGCACGAAACCACAACGGCAAAGGGCTGCGCGTGTCCTGAAAGATGGTCCCGGCGGTCACCGAGGTTTGGCGCCCACACGCAGCGCACTGCAGCAGCACTTTTCGCAAAGGCCACGACTTTCCACAACCGCAACCCGGACAGCGGAAACCGTCCGGCCAGCGCAGCCGGAACAGATACTCCCGGCAGGCCTCCTCACTGCTAAAACGGGCCTCGAACTCTGTCAGGTTCTGAGGGTAATCTTCCATCTGCCGGCATACTACATCTTGGGGCTACCTGAGTCAACCGGATACCCATCTTAGGATAATCTAGCAGACCCCTTCTAAATGGGTCGTCGGCATGAACTCGGGACGCGGGAAGTCGGACAGACTCTGTTTGGTTACGACAGCTCCGCGCTACGATAGGTCCTGATGGAAACCCCTGGCTCGCCGGAAGAGGAATTGCGACAATCCCGGCTCCCAATTGACGCGGCGATCCCCTTTTCGCCCGGGCCATCAATCGAGTGCGTCGTGGCCGCGGTTTCAGCGGCTGTTCTGGTGCTGCTGTGGCAATCCCTCACGGTTCACTACAACTATTCAGGAAACTGGACCGCCCTGTTCTGCACCGGCGACACATATCCCGTGCCGCCCGGCCTCTCCCCCGGCACTTACGTTTTCGAGAACACAGACGGCTACGACGGGATGTGGTATCGCTACATCGCCCACGATCCGCTGTTTCGGCAAGGACTGGCGGAATTTATCGACGTCGCGGGCATCCGGTACCGCCGAATCCTGATCCCTGGGCTGGCACATCTGCTAGCCGCCGGAAGCCCTGCCTGGATTGATGGCGCGTACGTCGCGGTTGTCTGGATTTTAATGGCGCTGGGTGTCTATTGGTGCAGCCGGTACTTTCACGTGCATGGGCGAAACCCAGCCTGGGGACTGCTGTTTCTGCTGGTGCCCGCTACCCTCACTTCCATCGATCGCATGGTCGTGGACGGTCCGCTCACGGCCGTGTTTGCAGGCTTTCTTTTGTATGTGGAAATAGGCTCGTGGAGAAAGGCCTATCTGATCGCCGTACTGGCGTTGTTGACGCGAGAGACCGGCATTCTTCTGATCTCCGGCCTAGTCCTTGATTCGTTGCTGCGGAAGCAATATCGGCGCGCCATCTTGAGCAGCACGGCTGCCCTTCCAGCCGTGGCCTGGTACGCCTTCGTGTGGCGGAACACCGACCCAGGCACGCTACCTGACGTAATCGCCTGGCCGCTAGTGGGAATCGTGCAGCGAATGTTCACGGTTCGCGAGTTCGCGGGACCGGCTTGGAAGGAATCGATCTTTCAAGCTGTGGATCTGCTATCCGTGCTCGGCCTGCTGTTGAGCATCCTGCTGGCACTGTGGTGGATATCGAAGCGGCCAGTGAATCCGGCAACGATCGCAGTGGCGCTGTTCTGCGTCCTCGGGCTGGTACTTGGGAGCCCCTACTATCTGACCGAAGCCGACGGATTCGCGCGAACGGTGTCGCCGCTGCTCCTATTCGTGATGTTAGCCGGGGTTCGCGCGCGCGCCTGGCCGACGCTGCTGGCACCGCTTTCGATGACGGTCAGTGTGGGGCTGGTCTTCGTCACACCAGCGTGGCGTGTATTAATGGCCGTGCTGCGATAGCGGCAAGACTCGACCGCACAAAGACGGTCTGGTCCAATCCCCTGGCCCGAATTCCCCGGGGTGTGCGGGAACTGCGGATTTTTGCGGGGAAATTTTAGGATTTCAGGGATTTTTTGGACCGATCCGCATTTCTTTCACGAGCATTTTGGCATCGACCCGGGGTTGCCAATCGAGGCGTTCGCTCATACCGTAGATGTCTTCGATATAGAGCAGCCAAAGCAAGTAGGCTTGGTCGTGAGTACGCCGTACAGCTTGGGCGTAGAGTTCCTTACGCTGCAGCGGGTCAGCCTCGGTCTGCGCCCGGTCGATGAGCGTGGCGAGTTCCTGGTCGTCATTGGATGAGCCGATGCCTTGGGCGTGCAGGTAGGCCGTGAATGGCCGATCGGCGTCAAATAGTTCGTTGGAGCTGGTGAAGAACAGGGCGTCGACTCGGGTCTGGCGGTCGAAAAGTCGATTGAGGTATTCGTCAAATTCGAACATACGAACATTGACTTCGAGCCCGGCCGCTTGCCAATAACCCGCAATCGCCTCGATCAATTCGCGGTCCTTGAGCCAGCGTCCCGAAGTTCCAATCAGCTCGATCGTGGCGCCCGACGCACCTGCCTCGGCGAGCAACCGTTTGGCTTTCTCGGGGGCATAGGAATAGGGCGCGACCGTATCGGTGTAACCCAAAAACGTCGGCGCCAGCAACTGCCCGTTGGCCACTTGCGCATAGCCTCCGAACAAGTCGCGGGCCAGAGCCTGCTTATCGACCGCATAGTTGAGCGCCCTGCGTACGCGCGGGTCTTTGGTTGGACCACTGACCGCACTCAGAATGACGACCGGAATCTCCGGTCCTTGAATGTGCGCCCCTTTCGGCACCTGGTCGAGAAACTCGGGCAGAAGATTCCTCACCAGATCGAATTCGCCCGCGAAGAGGCCGGAAAGCTTCGTTCCAAGTTCTTCGACAAAGCGGTAGGTGACTCGCTTGATCGCCGGTTCGCCGTCCCAGTAATTTGGATTCGCTTCGAGTAGGATCTGGCTGCCGCGATCCCACGAAACAAAGCGGTACGGGCCAGTGCCGACGGGATTTTCGGCGAAACCTTCGGTCTCGGAGTATTTCGGTGGGACCATCTTCATCCAGTACATTCGCGAAGGCAGAATCGGGTCCGGCCCCTTCGTCGTGATTTGGAGAGTGAGTTCGCCCAGCTCTTTGGCGTCCTCTATGGTCGAAAAATACGAGACCTGCTCCGAATTGAACCGCGGATTCACAATGCGTTTGATGCTGGCGACGACCGATGCGGCATTGAACGGTTCTCCGTTGTGGAATTGCACCCCGGGGCGCAGCCGAAATTCCCAGGTAGCGGACTCGACCTGCGTTGGGCGCTCGGCCGCTAGGCCGGGAACCAGGTTGCCGTCCTGCGTGCGGACCATCAGCGTTTCGTAGATATTGTCGTTGACCGCCCGCTCGCCGCCGCATCCCGGACCTGCGGGTCAAGCGTCGTTGGTTCCAACCCCAGCGCAATGGTCAGAGTTTGAGCGGGGTCGACGCCAGGCGACCCTGTGTCGGGGGTACAGCCGGTACTGATCGCAGCGGTTACTAACAGAAGGGCGGTAAGAATGTCCGCCGGACGATGGAGGAGCCAAGGCCGGGCCGACGCGACCCGGCGGAGCTTCGATTCTATTTCGCCTAGATGGGTATCCGGTTGACTCAGGTAGCCCAATATCTTGTGGTTTGGGGATTTTCTTGGGTTCTGTAACCGGGTGAACAATCATCTTGTAAGTCGCGGGATCCACGGCTACCGCCTGCTGGACGAGCCGATAGAAGAGTTTGCCGCGGCTTTTGGATTTGCGGCGGTTGAAACGGAAGGTGAACTCGTCCAGGTAGTAGTCCAGATGTTTGTGGCTCACGGCGCCCTGATGGGTGCCCAGCAGCCAGCGCTTGAGCAGTGACATCACGCGGTGGACGCGGGGCATCAATTCCGACGCGGACTGCTCCTGCCTGCTGACAACTGTGACCTGATGGACGTAGCCTTCCTTTTTCAACCCGGAGTAACCGGGCCAGCCGTCGGTATGCACCACGCTGCCCGGCTCGATGCACTCTTCCACCTGAATTATGCACTGCGGCGTGGACCTGAGGAGGGCTGAGCCGCAAGAGACCATTTGGGACCCCCGAAAACATGGGGTAAAAAGGTAGGCTGGCAAAGATCCCAGCTTCGCCAGCCAACCCCAAGGAGGTCACCCACATGGTTACCAGACGAAAACAGCATAGCTCCCAAAGGCCCGTCCAACAAGGCCCAGCCGTGACGGCCTCGCGGCCCAATAAAATCGGGGCTTCGACGCCTTACCACTTCCGCGGCAGGAAGCCGACTCCCTACGGCGGCTTGCTGCCGGTGGTCGGGAGGGCGCTGATCTGAGAGCCTGGCTATGCGCTATGCATAAACTTTTATGCACTAGCCGTAACGCACTGGAAACACGTCACTTCCGAGCGAGGTTTTGACGACGCGGATTCTGGGCGGGAAGGGAAACCGGACACGGAGAAGCCAAAAGGCCAGTTGCCGAGCTACCACCTCACGACGACCGCCAACCCGCTACGAACGCAGCCACACTCGCAAAGTGAATCTGTGCATAATTCAGGTTCCACGAAAGGCAACAGGCTCTCGCCCGAGGCATCCTCGATTCTCTTCATGCGAATCCGGCCGATACCCCGCCCATCCTCTTGAGCGGCTACTGCGATCAATGCTTTGTTTTTCAGGTTTCGGCCCCGCAGGCCCTCTTCGAGCCCGCCCCAGTAGCTTTCATCGACTTCCACCGTCCCGGCGAGCAAATCCCGTCCCGGCCGCACCATCGCGCGCCGCATTTTGTGCAGCCAGGTCCAAGCCGTTTCGTACCTGTTGAGCCCCAACACTCTTTGCAGTCCCAAAGCGCTGGCTCCGGTTTTTTTGGGTGGTGACCCACCACATCGCACGAAACCACAACGGCAAAGGGCTGCGCGTGTCCTGAAAGATGGTCCCGGCGGTCACCGAGGTTTGGCGCCCACACGCAGCGCACTGCAGCAGCACTTTTCGCAAAGGCCACGACTTTCCACAACCGCAACCCGGACAGCGGAAACCGTCCGGCCAGCGCAGCCGGAACAGATACTCCCGGCAGGCCTCCTCACTGCTAAAACGGGCCTCGAACTCTGTCAGGTTCTGAGGGTAATCTTCCATCTGCCGGCATACTACATCTTGGGGCTACCTGAGTCAACCGGATACCCACCTTCGCCTAACCTCAACGTCAAAGTATCGTATAATGTCTACAATCCCGTCAATAGGCGGGCCCCGCGGCCATGAGCGCAACCTCAGCTCCAATATCAACCTCAGCTCCAAAGGGTGTAGAAGTCTCTAGTCCTCAACGTGTTGGCTCCGCGCACCGTTCTCTTCGCGATGTTGTGATCGATACCATCCGCGAGGCGATTGTATACGGTCAGTACCAGCCGGGTGATCGTCTAGTCGAAGACAAGCTGGCCGAAGAACTGGCCGTTTCGCGGAATCCGATTCGAGAAGCGCTGCTCGCCCTCGAAGGTGAAGGCCTCGTCAAGATGGTCCCGCGCAAGGGCGCCACCGTGGCGCATCTTTCGGAAGAAGAGACGCGCGAGATCGTCGAACTGCAAGCTGCACTGGAAGGCTTGAGCGCACGCTTGGCGGCTCGCCGCTGTACGCCCGATCTCGGGCGCAGAATCACCGAGCTCCTCGATCGCGGAAACGAGTTGTCCGAAAAGGATGATCACGACGCCCTCGAGGAGATCAACCGCGAGTTTCATACTCTGGTTGCCGAGGCCGGTGCGAATCGATATTTAGCGGAATTCATGAAGTCGCTGCGCTACAAGACCTATTGGCTATTTGGGTCTGCGTTTGGATGGCGAGCCGGCCAGTCTTGGAAAGAGCATACCGAGATTTCACGAGCGATTCTGGCGGGTGACGAGGATCTGGCGGCGATTCTGGCGAACCGTCACGTTCTGAATGTGGGTGGGGCATCCCTCGGAGGGATCGCGCCGCGCCGTGATTTCCAGCCCGCCTCGGATGCGAACGGTGACAGGACTACCGCTAAAGAAGCGGACAAGGGAGTTTAACTACGAATGCAACTGCAAACCTCATTCGTTCTTCGCGAGTATCTGCGGCCGCAGGTGCTTCCGACAACTTGGTGCGGAGGCTGCGGGCTCGGCATCATCATGAGTTCCATCGTCCAAGCCATCCATTTTCACGGCCTCAAGAAAGACGACGTCGCGATGGTGTCGGGCATTGGCTGCACCGGGCGCATGTCAGGATATGTGGACTTCAATACGATCCACACGACTCACGGCCGCGCGCCCGCCTTTGCGACCGGCCTCAAGATGGCTAATCCGAAGTTGACCGTTCTCACCGTGATGGGGGACAGGGACGTGATGTCGATCGGCGGCAATCATCTCATTCACGCCATGCGGCGCAATATTGGAATGGTCGCCATCGTCGTCAACAACGCCGTCTATGGGCTGACCGGCGGACAGTCTTCGCCCGCCACTCCAATCGGCGGTCAGACCTCTACGGCGCCGACCGGCTCGTTCGAGCGGCCCATGAACCTGGAGGCCCTGGCTCGCGCGGCCGGCGCACCGTTTTATGCGCGCGCCACGGTGAATCACACCGCCGCCTGACGAAGTTGATCGAGCGGGCCCTCACGGTCTCCGGTTTCGCGCTGGTAGAGGTGGTCAGTAATTGTCATGTCCTCTACGGAAAGATGAACAACATGTCCGAGGCCTCGACCATGATTGAGGCGATGGATAGCGACACGCAGCGAACCAACCCAACGCTGCTTCGGCGTGGTGATATGCCGATCCGAATCACTTCGATGAAATCTCCCTCCACGCAGATTGATCCACCGACCTCGGAAGATATCAGTCCGGAATCCCGCACGCTTCGTGGCGTCATGTGCGAGCGCTCAGGCTCGGTTGACCTGAGCCGCCGTTACTACGACATGCTCGACAAGATCAAAGCCGAACGCGCCGAGAAGGAGCTGCTGCATGGCTAAGATTCAACGGGGAATTTTCGAAATCAGAATCTACAAGGACTACTGCAAGGCCTGCGGTCTGTGCACGGCCTGGTGTCCGCAAGACGTACTGGGCGAGGACGAAGAGCGATTCCCCATCACGCCGGGACTCGCGCACTGCATCAACTGCAAGCTCTGCGAGCGGCACTGCCCCGACTTTGCCATTGAAATCATCCCGCCAAATGAGGAGGTAGCCGATGTCGAAGCCCTCATTCATGCACGGTAACCAGGCGGTTGCCGAGGGGGCCATTGCGGCCAACTGCCGTTTCTACGCTGGCTACCCGATCACGCCGTCGACCGAAATCGCCGAGATCCTCTCCGAAAAACTGCCACAAGTCGGGGGCGTTTTCGTGCAGATGGAAGATGAGATTGCCAGCATGGCAGCGATCGTCGGCGCCTCGCTGGGCGGCTTGAAGTCGGCGACGGCGACGAGCGGTCCGGGATTCTCACTGATGCAAGAGAACCTGGGATTCGCGGTGGTTTGCGAGATCCCCTGCGTCATCGTCAACGTGCAGCGAGTCGGTCCCAGTACGGGGTTGCCCACCAAGGCAGCGCAAGGCGACGTGATGCAGGCCCGCTGGGGCACCCACGGCGATCATCCGATCATCGTGCTCAGTCCTGGTTCGGTTCAGGATTGTTTCGACTTGACGATCAAAGCTTTCAATCTTTCCGAGCGGTTTCGTACTCCCGTGATCCTGCTGGCCGACGCCATCGTTTCCACTTTGCACGAGAAGATCGAGATTCCAGATGCGGACGATCTGACGATCGTCGATCGCGCCCAGCCGACCGTTCCTCCCGAGGAGTACAAGCCCTACGAGTATTCGAAAGGCGAAGTGGCTCCGTTGCCGGCATTCGGTAAGGGCTATCGCTTCCACGCGACCGGCCTGTTGCACGACGAACGAGGGTTCCCGACAGAGGACTCCAAACTCGTCAGCGCCTGGTGGGATCACATGCACAGCAAGATCGGCGACCATCTCGACGAAATCCTGCTGTGGGAAGAGACTCAGCTTGATGACGCTGAAATCGCGTTGATCGCTTATGGAGGCACCTCGCTGGCAGCCGCTCACGCCGTGACACTGGCGCGTGAGCAGGGGATCAAATTGGGGCTGCTCAAGCTGCAAACCATTTGGCCGTTTCCAGATGCACTGATCAAAGGGCTGGCAGGGCGGGTCAAGCGCATCATCGTGCCGGAATTGAACTTCGGCCAGGTTCGCCTGGAGGTCGAGCGCGCAGTTGCCGGCCTCACGCCCGTGGAAGGGATTCATCGCGCGGATGGACTCCAAATCTCACCGCATCAGATTGTCGAGAGAGTCCTCGATCAGGAGTACGCCGCGTGAGTAGCCCGGGTACTTATGCGGACACTTGGCGGCGGCTGTTAGAGGTGATCTCCGCCGCGGTCAAGCTGCGCGTTGACGGCCCGGCTCCCCTGATCCTGTCGAGTTTGCCCCACTTACCCACGGACATAGCCGCCGATCAGCCTTTTTCCTTCATTCAGGGACCGCCCGGGCGAAATATCGCGATCGCGATGGGCTTGCGGGCGGCCCTCCCCGACGTGCCGATTCTGCTCATTATGAACTCGGACGCCATTACGCTGGGAACCAACCACCTCAACCACGCAGCACGGCGGAATGTCCAGATGACGCTTCTGCTCTTGCGGTCCGATTTGACTGGTACGGCGGAAAACGAATCCCTCGACCGTCTGGGCTGGGGATCGCTTGGTTTCCAAGAAAGCATCGAAGGCGCCGCGACCCTCTGGAGTGGGCAAAGGCTCTGGAAGCTGCCTTGGTTGCGCGAGGCAATATCAACGACTCGGAAGGCCTGGCCGGCCTCATTAACGAAGCCCTTGATACGCCGGGTTTTTCGCTGATCGGAGTCACCTCGGCCTCGGGCCTCGAGATGGGCGTCTTGAGCCGGGTCGAGTGGCCGGAATTTTTTCACGCCTACCGCAAGTGGGCGAAGTCGTTCGCCGAGTTGTCCGCTGAGGGCGCCAGGCCGGGCGCTTCTTCCATCAATGGCTCAGGCAAGGGTTCGAGTGACCGGATCGTTCGGCGGCAGGAGTTTCGTATTGCCGGCATTGGCGGGCAGGGTGTCAAACTAGCAGGCACGGTTTTGAGTCAGGCGGCGGGCATCTACGAAGGCTTATGGGCGACCTATCGAGGCGAGTACGGGTCAGCGACGCGGGGCGGTCCGAGCATGGTGGATGTCGTCGTCAGCAGCGACCGCATTACCTATCCTGGGGCTGATCGTCCTGACGTGCTGGTTGTGATGAGCCAGTCCGCCGCCGATCTGCACGCCGCCAAACTGAACCCGGCCGGCTATCTCGTTGCGGATTCCGATCAAGTCACACAGCTCCCTCCCGGAGCGATACCGGTTCCGATCGTTCGGCTGGCACGAGAGCACGCCGGGAAGCCGATCGCGGCGGGAGTGGTGGCGCTTGGGTGCGTCGCCGCTGCGTCGGAAGTCATTTCCCTGGAGTCCCTGCGGCAAAGCGTCGCCGCAAAGGTTCCGCTGAGAACCGTTGAGAAAAACGTCGCGGCGATGGAAGCGGGCTATAACGAAACACGGGCGGCGATGAAACAACGCGTGGCGTAGGTATGTTGGCTGGTGTAAACATGTTTTCGATTGAAGCGCGTGTTTGGGGAAAAGCTAGCTTGGAGACAAGCACGAAGTCGGAGAAAAGAATATGACAAGCAGAGTTGTGATCGTTGGCGGCGGCTGGGCGGGATGTTCGGCGGCCATGGCGGCGCGCTTGGCGGGCGCGGAAAAGGTGGTTGTGCTGGAGCGCTCCGACGGCCTGCTCGGAACCGGGCTGGTCGGCGGCATCATGCGCAACAACGGGCGCTACACGGCCACCGAAGAGATGATCTCGCTGGGGTGCGGTCAATTGTTCCAAGTGTGCGACTCGGTGGCGCGTCACAGCAATTTTGAATTTCCCGGCCACAAACACGCCGCTCTTTACGATGTCGCCAAAATCGAACCGGCGGTGCGGCGCTGCCTGCTTGAGCACGGTATCGAGATCTGGCTCTTCAGCCGGGTGACGGGCATCGATCGCTCCAATGGCTCTATCTCGGGGATCAAGCTGGAAAGCGGTGCGACCGTCGAGGGGGACGTCCTCGTTGACGCCACCGGGACAGTCGGCGCACAAAGCTTTTGCACCGACCACGGCAATGGCTGCGTGATGTGCATCGTGCGTTGCCCCACGTTCGGCCCGCGGGTGAGTCTGACCGCACTGGCCGGTATCGCCGAGAAGCAAGGAAAAAGGAAAGACGGCTCGATCGGCGCTGTCAGCGGTTCCTGCAAGCTGAATAAAGACACGATGGCGCCCCATGTCGTTGAAGAGCTTGAACGCACCGGGAAGGCCATCATCCCCATGCCGGAGCACCTGATCCACACCAACAAGCTCGGCGCGAAAGCGTGCCAGCAATACGCTCTGAAAGAGTACGCCGAAAACGTGATCTTGCTCGACACCGGGCAAGTCAAGCTGATGACCTCTTTCGTGCCGCTGCACGAATTGCGTCAAGTTCCGGGGCTTGAAGAGGTGAGATACGAGGACCCCTATTCCGGCACGGTCGGCAACTCCATCCGCTACGCGGCGCTCTCGCCGCGTGACGACGCGATGAAGGTGCAGGGCGGCGTCGACAATCTCTTCTGCGGAGGAGAAAAGGCCGGCCTGCTGGTGGGTCACACCGAAGCCATGGTGACCGGCGCGCTCGGTGGTCACAACGCGGTGCGCGCCATGGCCGGACGCGAAACTCTCGTGTTACCGGATACGCTGGCGGTCGGAGACGCCATCACGAACGTCCGCGAATCGATGGAAACCGAAGAGGGCTTGATGCAGAAGTACACATTCTCGGGCTCGGTCTACTTCCAACGGATGAAGGCGAAAGGGCTTTACTCGACCGACAACAGCCAGATCGCCCAACGTGTCACGGACGCTGATCTCACGAATGTCTTTCAGCAGCCTGTGGTTTAGGCGAGAGGTTTAGGCGAGTGGTTTAGCGGAGTGGTTTAGCGGAGTGGTTTAGGCGAGAGGTTTAGCCGAGTGGTTTCGTTCAGGTGATTTAGCTATGTCGTTCATGATCACAGCCGAATGCATCAACTGCAGCGCCTGCGAGCTGGAGTGCCCCGTGCGCGCCATCGAACCGGGTCCGTCGAAATACATCATCGATCCCGACGTCTGCATTGATTGCGAAGGCTATTTCCCGGAGGCGCGCTGCAAGTGGGCCTGCCCGGTCGACACCTGCGTTCCAGAGCGGACCGATTACCTGGCCAAAGACAACGTAATCGCTAATCGCGGGTCGGGGCCGCTCGTCGTTACCCTCGACAATCCGCACGGCGCCAAACTGACTGCATGATGTAATCTTTCGTGGAGGGTTGTCATGGCAGATGAAAAGCAGGACCAGAAGCCCGACCAAGCTCAGCCGGACCCGAGTCAGCCAGACCAAGGTCCGGACGAAGACGCCTTGCGGCAGCAGCTCGCAGTCCTGCTGAAAAAGCAGGAGATCCTAACGAATAAGGAAGCCCGCGCCGAAACCCGCTACAAGATCGCGCAAATCGAGTGGCAGCTGGGCTTGATATCCGACGACCAATTCCGCGAGGCCGAAGATTTCTACGAGAGCTTCACCTACGAGTGGTCCTAGCTCGCGTTTCACTGACGCCGCGGTGAGACGCGAACGAGGCGCAAGCTCGTAGCCTGCCCGGCCGTCGTTCCAATGCCCGTGCTGCCCACTCACGCGCTAGGCATGCGATCTTGCTACGCCGCGAACCGGCGCACGCTTGCATGCTGAAAGACGCTGCCGAACCCTTCCCCAAGACCCGATGTCTCCTGAGTTCCAAACCTATCTCCTCGTCGCGGTCGTCGTCGCCATCGCCGCCACAATTCAGGGCTCCACCGGCATTGGGTTCAACATGTTCGCCGCACCGATCATCGCGCTGATCGAGCCTGCCTTTCTTCCCGGACCGCTGCTGTTGCTCGCGGCGATGGTTTCCGTTGGGGTGATGCTGCGTGAGTTTCGGGCGATTGACGTGCAGGGTGTTTGCTATTCATTGGCGGGGCGATTGCCGGCGTCTTTTCTTGCCGGCTATTCGATGGCGCTGTTGCCGCCGGGCGGGTTCGCGGTCTTTTTCTCCGTCCTGGTATTAGCGGCTGTGGGCATCAGCATCGTGGGCTGGGCGCTTCAGCCGTCGAGGAGGAACTTGCTGCTCGCCGGCGTTGCATCCGGCTATATGGGGACCATCACGTCTATCGGTGCGCCCCCGATGGCGATTCTCTACCAGCATGCCCCGGGCCCGCGCGTGCGCGCCACCATTAGCGCTTTTTTCGTCGTGGGCGTCGTATTCTCGTTGGGCGCCCTGGCCACGTTCGGCCATTTCGGCCTCGATCACATGATGATGAGTCTGCAGCTCATCCCCTCCCTGCTGATCGGATTTCTGGTCTCAGCACCAATCGCCCGATTCGTTGACAAGGGCAGAGTCCGAATCGCGGTGCTGTCGATCTCCGCTCTATCTGCACTCATATTGCTGGGAAAGCAAGTCCTCCTCTAAACGGCGGCCCCCCCATGGGACACAGAACCACACCGGAACCCGACGCCACGGACGGATCCGATGCATTGAGGTTGGGCTGCTTTTTTCTCGTCGGCTTATTCACGATCGGGGCCGTTTGGATTGCAACAGCGACCTCGTACTGGTATGTGGGCATCGTTGCGATTCCGGGCATTCTCGCTGGCATCCAGCAGATCTACTGGTTGGCGATACGGTTGGGGGCTATCTGGTCATGGCGCCGCGCCGGTATCCGAGGGGTGCTGGTCTACTCAGACTCTCGCCACTGGAAGGCCCACGTCGAAGAGCATTGGCTGCCGAAAGTCGGCGGGCAGATGATCGTTCTGAACTGGTCGCAACGCAAACTGTGGCGGTTGTCCCTGGCTACCGAGATTCATGGGCACTACTGCGGGCAGAACCAGAACTACAATCCCGCCGCGGTGATTCTGCAGGGGCTCAGGAAGCCGCTGGTCTTTCGGTTCTTCTATGCATTCCGCGATGCCAAGCATGGAAACCGAGACGCTTTGGAGCGGCTGGAGAAACCCATGTTTGCCGAACTCAATTCGCCGGAGAATTGAGACGATAAGGCTCGGAAGGGGCATAGGAGCAGGCCGGCTGCGTCCACAATCAAGTCCCGTAAGCGGGTCCTGTCCAGGCCTTGTGTAACGTAGCCCGGTCCTTTAGGGCCGACGCAAGTGGGCGTCGGTGGGCTGTAGGCAAACGCCTTTCTTTATCCCAACAATCAGCCGACTCGCGCGCGCTCCTCGCCCATCCGCAGCGATCGAAGTGTTTGTTAGAATGTTGCTTCGGAGAGAAATTGAATGGCCGCTACTGTACAAGATCTCGAAGCCATCGACCTTGGGTTAGAGAAGCTGGAGCCCTGGTCGGAAGGGCTTACCAATGCGCGCAAGAAAAAGCCCAAGGAACTCGCGGTCATTAACGATTCATGTACAGGGTGCGCCGGCTCTCCCGTATGCATTATCTATTGTCCCGTGGCCGAGTGCATGTTCTGGGTACCGGACGAAGACCACCCTCCCTTCGGCCGCATCGAGGTCGACTATCAACTCTGCATCGGCTGTAAGAAATGCATCAGCAAGGGGCCGGACGATACGTTTCTGGACGGCTGCCCCTGGGATGCAATCGACATGACTCCGATCGACGAAGTCGAAGAGCAGCTCGAAGTAAAATTCAACTACTAACAGTGCCACGAAGCCGTCAGAGGCCCGAGCCTGTCAGAGCCCGAAACGCCAGTGACGGGTCAGCGACCGTCCACTGCTTCCCGGGACAACCAAGATCAGTCTGCGCGCAACGGCACGCATCACGAAGCCCTAGGCCGCATTTCTCATCGGGTGGCGAGGCAAAGTGCATGAGAGGCCTGTCAGTACGAGGCGCGCGCCGCTTGACGAGCGGAGGCGTACTCGGACAGTACGTTGAGCACGGCCAGCAAGTGCAACGAAGTAATGGCGGGCCTGTCATGTGCTTGGCCCGTCAGCCGGTGAGAAATGCGGGCCAGCAACCGGCTGGATCGTCTTGCTCGACACACCCCGCGACCCGCCCGCGGCCTTGAATTCCGTTCCCCTGCCGGGTGCGGAGCAACGAAAGGCCGTAGGTCTCTTTCGAGTCCGGCGTTACATGATTTGTTGCAACACTCATACAGGTCAAATTGTCACTTGCGGGTGGATGGCGGGCCACCCGGACTGCCACCTTCCCGTCCGGCCGCTCCACATAGTTGCAATCGAATGGTCGATTAAGTACAAATTCCACTTGCACGTTCAGCGGTGTTGAGACGTATGTAAATAGTGGAGGAACAAATGCGCATTCGCTCGTCCGCCGCCTATATTTTTCTGTCAATTGCCGCTTGCGGCACAACTGTTGTCCCCGGCCTGACCGCCGCTGACCTGACGGTCAGCAAAGTCGTGTTGTACAAACACGGCATCGGCTTCTTCGAGAGGTCGGGCGCGGTACCCGGGGGTGACGAGGCCCAGCTTCAATTCAAAGCGACGGAAATGGACGACGTGCTCAAGTCGCTCACCGTCGAGAAACGCGGCGGAGGCGGCGTGTCCGCCGTTCGCTACGACTCGAGCGATCCTCTTGCCAAGCGGCTCGAAGTGTTTCCGTTCCGCATCGGCAGCAAGGTGAATCTGGCCGATATTCTCGACCAGTTCAAGGGCGCTCAGTTGGAGTTGCGCCTCAGCACGGGAGCCGTACGTGGTGCCATCATCAGCTCTCGTTTGAGTCCGGCAACGGACCGCCAACCCGAACGCATCGAGCTGATGCTGTTCATGGAGAACGGTGAGTTGCAAACCGTCGATCCGACCGGAGCCGCCGGACTGAAGTTTGTCGACCCGAAACTGCAATCGCAGTTTCAGGATTACCTGCAGGTCATCTCGCGCGCCCGAAGCCTCGACAAGCGCACGGTCACCATCGAATCCAGCGGCGGAGCCAGCCAGGTTGCCGTCAGCTACGTCGTGCCGACCCCGATTTGGAAGAGCAGCTACCGCTTGATCCTCAGCGGCGGCGAGCCGCTACTCGAGGGTTGGGCCATCGTAGACAACACGACGGGCGAGGACTGGGCCGACGTGCACATGTCTCTAGTTTCGGGCCTGCCCGTATCCTTCATCAGTAAGCTTTACGAGCCGCGCTATTTGACCCGTCCGGTGGTTCAGCTCGCCCAGGACCGCGCCTGGCGGCCGACCGTGCATGGGGGAGTCATTGAAGGCGAAGTAGCGCAGCTTGCCCAGGGCTCGGCTCAAAAACGCCGGGGCAACCGGGTGGCGCAGAACATGGCCATGTTGGGCCCGGCGATGGCCCCGCCTCCAGTTGCGAAGGAACTCGCGGCAGACATGCGAGAGGGGCGATCCTACCGTCAGAGCGTCTCTGCCGGAGTGGGCGGACAGTTTGCCGGAGGCGGCGCGTTCGAACGCAATCAGATGGCGTCGACGGTTGCGGCCGCCGCCGTCGGGGCCGAACTCGGCGAGCTGTTCGAATACAAGATCGAAGAGCCGGTAACCATTCGCAAAGGCGAGTCCGCCATGCTGCCTTTCATCCGCGAGCAAATCGAGGCCCGGCGGCTTCTGATCTACGACCACGCAAACGGCTCGCAACACCCACTCAATGCAGTCGAGCTGAACAATTCCAGCGGCACTACGATGGACGGCGGCGCGATTACGGTCTACGACGCAGGCGCATATGCCGGAGAGGCGTTAATGGAAACGATCAAGTCCGGCGACAAACGCTTGATCAGCTATGCCGTCGACTTGGGAACGCGCATCACAGCGGCATTTGATAGCTCCAACAAGCTGCAGCGCGAGTTCCATTACCGCCGCGGCATCATGACGCTTCGCCGAGCGCTCAAGGAAACCAAGACCTTCACGATTCGCAATGTGGACTCGGACGCCAAGACGGTGATCATCGAACACGCCGCGCGGCCCGGCTACGAACTCGTCGACATGAAGGCCGCCGAGAAGACCGCCAACGCCTACCGCTTCGAAGTGAACATAGCCGGGGGAGAGACCGCGAAGTTCCCGATCATCGAGGAACGAGTCTACTCCGAGCAAATAGGAATCACGAACCTAACGCCCGATCAGCTGTTTTCCTACGTCAGCAACAAGCAACTCGACGAAGCGGGCCGCGAGAAGCTTCGCCAGATCGCGGACCTAAAGCGCCAGATCGCCGACGGCGACAACCAAGCCCAGCGTCTCGATCAGCAGATCAATGAGATGGTCCAAGACCAAAGCCGGTTGCGCAGCAATATCTCAACCTTGCGGTCGGTCACTGGCCAGCAACAACGAGTCATGGAATACGCCGACAAACTGGCCGCGCAGGAGGGACAGCTTGTTACCCTGCGGGACAACAGAACCGGGATGCAACGTCAAACCGACGATCAGCGGCGCGAGCTGGCCACATTGATCGAGTCGCTAGACTTCTAGCCGGTATTTGATCCGATACAGCCGCTGCCCTAGTTTGGCATTCTGAATTGCGCGGGCCTTGCGGCAAGCAGGCTCGGCCTCCGGGCCAAACCTTCGAGTTTCTAGCTTCTTTCGACGAGAATCCGCGGCAAACCGATAAGAATTCGTGGGGAAACCCCTTCGGTGCTACAAACCTTGGATTCTGTAAGTAACTTGTTATCTACGACTTGGTATTTTCTATTGCAGGAAATGGCAGGAAATGGCAGGATATTGTGTTTGATGGGTATCCGGTTGACTCAGGTAGCCCCAATATCTTGTGGTTTGGGGATTTTCTTGGGTTCTGTAACCGGGTGAACAATCATCTTGTAAGTCGCCGGATCCACGGCTACCGCCTGCTGGACGAGCCGATAGAAGAGTTTGCCTCGGCTTTTGGAGTTGCGGCGGTTGAAACGGAAGGTGAACTCGTCCAGGTGTAGTCCAGATGTTTGTGGCTCACGGCGCCCTGATGGGTGCCCAGCAGCCAGCGCTTGAGCAGTGACATCATGCGGTGGACGCGGGGCATCAATTCCGACGCGGACTGCTCCTGCCTGCTGACAACTGTGACCTGATGGACGTAGCCTTCCTTTTTCAACCCGGAGTAACCGGGCCAGCCGTCGGTATGCACCACGCTGCCCGGCTCGATGCACTCCTCCACGAAAGGCAACAGGCTCTCGCCCGAGGCATCCTCGATTCTCTTCATGCGAATCCGGCCGATACCCCGCCCATCCTCTTGAGCGGCCACTGCGATCAATGCTTTGTTTTTCAGGTTTCGGCCCCGCAGGCCCTCTTCGAGCCCGCCCCAGTAGCTTTCATCGACTTCCACTGTCCCGGCGAGCAAATCCCGTCCCGGCCGCACCATCGCGCGCCGCATTTTGTGCAGCCAGGTCCAAGCCGTTTCGTACCTGTTGAGCCCCAACACTCTTTGCAGTCCCAAAGCGCTGGCTCCGGTCTTTTGGGTGGTGACCCACCACATCGCACGAAACCACAACGGCAAAGGGCTGCGCGTGTCCTGAAAGATGGTCCCGGCGGTCACCGAGGTTTGGCGCCCACACGCAGCGCACTGCAGCAGCACTTTTCGCAAAGGCCACGACTTTCCACAACCGCAACCCGGACAGCGGAAACCGTCCGGCCAGCGCAGCCGGAACAGATACTCCCGGCAGGCCTCCTCACTGCTAAAACGGGCCTCGAACTCTGGCAGGTTCTGAGGGTAATCTTCCATCTGCCGGCATACTACATCTTGGGGCTACCTGAGTCAACCGGATACCCATCTTGTGTTTTTCTCCTTATTTGGCCCTGCGGGTATGGCCGTAAGATCCATAAAATGTGTGTCTTGCATTACTCTTTGTCCTACAATTTCTCGGCGCAGTTGCGTACCGTTTCTTGCACAGATTGGTTGGTGCGAGGCGTTTTCTTGTGACTGGGACGTTTCTTGCTGCGCCGCCAAGCGTCGACAGGATTGTCGACGCAGCAAGCTGACAGCTTGCGCCACCGCTGCTCTTGTCCCGATTGAATCGCCGGCCTTGTTGCCGCAATCCGGCCTTGTTGCCGCAATAATGTGTTCGCTCCCGACCTATCGTTTGCGATTGACCCCTCTCTAAGCTCTTGACTCCTGTATGACACCGGAATTATGCACAGATTCACTTTGCGAGTGTGGCTGCGTTCGTAGCGGGTTGGCGGTCGTCGTGAGGTGGTAGCTCGGCAACTGGCCTTTTGGCTTCTCCGTGTCCGGTTTCCCTTCCCACCCAGAATCCGCGTCGTCAAAACCTCGCTCGGAAGTGACGTGTTTCCAGTGCGTTACGGCTAGTGCATAAAATTTTATGCATAGCGCATAGCCAGGCTCTCAGATCAGCGCCCTCCCGACCACCGGCAGCAAGCCGCCGTAGGGAGTCGGCTTCCTGCCGCGGAAGTGGTAAGGCGTCGAAGCCCCGATTTTATTGGGCCGCGAGGCCGTCACGGCTGGGCCTTGTTGGACGGGCCTTTGGGAGCTATGCTGTTTTCGTCTGGTAACCATGTGGGTGACCTCCTTGGGGTTGGCTGGCGAAGCTGGGATCTTTGCCAGCCTACCTTTTTACCCCATGTTTTCGGGGGTCCCAAATGGTCTCTTGCGGCTCAGCCCTCCTCAGGTCCACGCCGCAGTGCATAATTCAGGTTACAGAGTCTCTATTCGCATTTTACAACATGGGTCCATCTACTTCAGGGGCTTGGACAGTTGCAGTGTTGATTCAAAAGGAACTATAAGAACAAAATATCGGTGACCGTTCCGGCCGGTTGGGGTGATCTTGCAGAAATTCAGTATTTTTTGGGTGGGCGGGGTGTTGGGTGACGGTCTGGGCGCGTACTGCCGCGCTCGGGCGTAGCCCGCTATTCTCTACGCCGGCCTGGAGGCCAACGCTGCCCGCCGGGAGACACGCGTCACGTCAGAAATTCTAAGCAAGCAGCACCCTGGCTATCGAGTAAAAACAGGCTGCACCCAGGCAGACTCCCCGTTCGACGAACTCACCTTCGCCCGAACGTACTTGTCTTGGGCCCTCAACTGATACTCCGCCGGATTGTCAAACGACTTTGCGAGTAGTTTCCCTTCCTGGCCAATGAACTCGGTCGTGTACTTCGCGTCGCTGCCTTCGCCGGCCTTGATATGCACTCGCAGTCCGTTGGGTAAGCGCGTGACTTCTTCCAGCTCGACGCCCGTCGAGGAATAGAACTCGCCCGCTTCCAACGCCGCCAGCACCGCCGACGTCGAAAGTTCGCGGGCCTTCACATGGACCCAGCCACGGCCGGGATTCGACTCCCCAGGGGCGAATACCTTGAACGTGTGCGCGTCGTCCACGGCGATTCCGTAAATCTCACGGCCTGCTGTGAGAACCGAGTCCCACATTTCCTCCAGACCCTGAACTCCGCCGCCGCCGGCATCGTTCGTTGTTGGAACCCCGTTGTAGACCTCGAAGAGTTTCATGTTGTTGACTTGCCGCAGCTCGCCGGGCGTCACCGCCCAACGGAAGCTGGGGTGATTGAGCGAAGGCATCCCGCCGGCCCCGCGAATGGCATCGACGTTCTTTTGGATCGTATCGACGACGCTGCCACCGACCAGCGGATCGACCGTGTGCGGCAGGTTGAATCCGTTGACGTGAATCGGCTTGCTTTCGAACCCGCTGGTGACCTCCTCCCCGGGGATCAGCAGGAAGCGATCCTCCGCGGCAAAGATCGAGTTCAACCCCTCGGGCTGCGTCACAAAATTGTGGTCCGTCAAGACAAGGAAGTTGTAGCGGTGCTCCTTGTACCAGCGGGCAACCGCATCCGGCGAACTATCGCCGTCACTGTTGATGGTGTGCGTGTGAAGGTTTCCCTTGTACCACTTCCATTCGGGCCCGGGCGCAGTTTGCGCAGCGGGCAGCAACGCCCAGGCAAAGGTAATAGCAAGAACAAAGCAGGCCCGCAGGAATACAGGGTTCGTTTCTGGCAGCAAGCGCGGCCGCAACATGCTTGGCCGAATCATGCTTGGCAGAATCATGCATAGTCGAAACATGGTTCCCAGGCTAACACGATGGCCGGTGTTCGAATATGGCTTCTACGTCATTGCAACTGGGCCACGGGCACACTACCGCGGATTCTGTCTGCGCCGGCATTTTTTCACAGCTCTTCACTCCCAGGCCAGGGTGGACTTCCCTCCACGGTCGAGCCCCAAACGACGCCTGGGGCCCAACCAATCCCAGGCCGGAGTCCAGAAGGAAAGATCTAGCCCGCATTTCTCACCGGCTGACGGGCTAAGCACATGACAGGCCCGCCACTACTTCGTTGCTCTTGCTCGCCGTGCTCGACGTACTGTCCGAGTACGCCTCCGCTCGTCAAGCGGCGCGCGCCTCGTACTGACAGGCCTCTCATGCACTTTGCCTCGCCACCCGATGAGAAATGCGGGCTAGTTATTCGACTCCTCAAGAAAAGCGTGCACGGAGCCGTAACCCAAGCCGCGCAGGGCCACGCCAAGCTTTTCCAGCGCCGTCTTGTGAATCTGAGAAACCCGGCTCTCGTTGACCCCCAGCTCGTCTCCGATCTGCTTCATCGTGCGCTCATAATCGTAGTAGAGCGTTACAACCCGCTGATAGCGCGGCGGCAACGTCGAGATGACCCGCTCGAGAATGCTGCGCAGCTCGCGGTCGGCAAACAGCTGGTCCGGGCGCCGGTCATTGGTTTCAGTGGACTCTACGAAACTGCCGTGATCGGGACGCTCCACGCGATGAGACTGCCCGCTGCTGAACCCGGCGTTGTAGAGCTCGGATTTCATTTTTCGGAAGATGGGTATACGGTTGACTCAGGTAGCCCCAATATCTTGTGGTTTGGGGATTTTCTTGGGTTCTGTAACCGGGTGAACAATCATCTTGTAAGTCGCCGGATCCACGGCTACCGCCTGCTGGACGAGCCGATAGAAGAGTTTGCCGCGGCTTTTGGATTTGCGGCGGTTGAAACGGAAGGTGAACTCGTCCAGGTAGTAGTCCAGATGTTTGTGGCTCACGGCGCCCTGATGGGTGGCCAGCAGCCAGCGCTTGAGCAGTGACATCACGCGGTGGACGCGGGGCATCAATTCCGACGCGGACTGCTCCTGCCTGCTGACAACTGTGACCTGATGGACGTAGCCTTCCTTTTTCAACCCGGAGTAACCGGGCCAGCCGTCGGTATGCACCACGCTGCCCGGCTCGATGCACTCCTCCACGAAAGGCAACAGGCTCTCGCCCGAGGCATCCTCGATTCTCTTCATGCGAATCCGGCCGATACCCCGCCCATCCTCTTGAGCGGCTACTGCGATCAATGCTTTGTTTTTCAGGTTTCGGCCCCGCAGGCCCTCTTCGAGCCCGCCCCAGTAGCTTTCATCGACTTCCACCGTCCCGGCGAGCAAATCCCGTCCCGGCCGCACCATCGCGCGCCGCATTTTGTGCAGCCAGGTCCAAGCCGTTTCGTACCTGTTGAGCCCCAACACTCTTTGCAGTCCCAAAGCGCTGGCTCCGGTCTTTTGGGTGGTGACCCACCACATCGCACGAAACCACAACGGCAAAGGGCTGCGCGTGTCCTGAAAGATGGTCCCGGCGGTCACCGAGGTTTGGCGCCCACACGCAGCGCACTGCAGCAGCACTTTTCGCAAAGGCCACGACTTTCCACAACCGCAACCCGGACAGCGGAAACCGTCCGGCCAGCGCAGCCGGAACAGATACTCCCGGCAGGCCTCCTCACTGCTAAAACGGGCCTCGAATTCTGTCAGGTTCTGAGGGTAATCTTCCATCTGCCGGCATACTACATCTTGGGGCTACCTGAGTCAACCGGATACCCATCTTTCGGAATTGGTCTTCGGTGACACCCATTTCCTTGGCGATCTGACCCTCGGTCGGCGCACCTCCGAGTTGTTGGGCCAGCTTTTGAGTGATCGCCTCAATCGACTTGAATCGCTTACGCAAATCCCGCGAGGCCCAATCCAGTTGCCGCAAGCTGTCCAGTATGGATCCGCGGATACGGTGCTTGGCGTAGAGACGAAAAACCACTTTCTTTTCGGGATTGTATTTGTTGACGGCGTCGAAAAGTCCCAGGATGCCGGCGTGAATCAAGTCGTCAACTTCGACCTGGCCTGGCAGGTTGTCGCGAATGCGGCTGGCGATCGCTTTCACCAGCGGCAGGTGTTTCACGATGAGCGCGTCTCGTTCTTCCTTGTTTCGCGGGATTTCCGTCAGTGCCTCCAGCACGAGTTTGCAGGCGGGGGGGGTGGCAGGGGCAGTGGCGGGGATAGCGACAAGAGCAATTTCAGAAGCGGTGGCTGTGGCCATATTCGGCATTAGTGTCTAGTCCTCCAACTAGTAGAAGCTTGTGGGATGAGCAACTTAGCGCTCGAGCCTCAACCGCGGGCCGCCGACAGCCGATGGATTAGGTTGATGGCCGTCTGGTGCTTGTTGGGTTGACTCACGGTTCTCTTTTGGTCCCAAGCGCTTGCTCGCCGGGCAAGTATGCATTGCGGATGCCAACCCGATGCCGCGCCGTAAGTTGTTGTGAATCAGCATCAGCCAAGAGACGAAAAGGTGTCAGTCGTCAAAGTTTTGACGCCGAGTGTCAGAGAAGCATAGGTTCATCTGCCGGGCAGGTCCTAACCATTCAACGGAGAGGCGATAGGTGGCCTATGCGAATAGAAAGGGTTACGCCAAGCAAGGCAGAAGGCTAGATGAGGGGTCTAGTGGCATCTAGTTTCAAATCGAGAATCCAATCCCTTTTCGGGACAAGCCCACCTGGCGCCCTAAGCCGCAGCAATGAAAGGAACTACGCCTTAATGCAGCTAGCGGGGCATGTCCGTATCAGAAATATTCGGCGTTGGAACCAAGTGCGGACTAAGTAAAATGCGGCGTCAACTTCATTATTTTCAACGTTTCCAAGGGAACAGGCTGAATTGGCCCTGTAGTTGCCAATAGTCATACCACCGGGAACCAGTTCCGGGCATATCATGGTTGCCAGATCGATCAATTCCAAGGCAGGTAGTCGCCGGGTCATGCTCGTCACAGCAGACCCGGCCGGGCGCCAGGAGCTGGCCGCCGCCCTTGAAGTCAACGGCTTTCGGGTGGATGTGATCAGCCGCTTTGAAGAGGCCTGTGCCAGGGTCCCGATTCTGTCACCCGACCTGATCTTGGCGGATATCGACACCCTGCAGGACCCAGAGCTATCAAACAAGTGTCAAAAACTTGTTCGATGTTCCGATCAGGGCCGGGCCGCCGCCCCGGTCATTATCCTGGGCGGCGTGGAGAGGTTCGCACTCACGGCGGAATTGATGGAGGCAGGAGCCAACGACTTCCTGACAGGCCCATTCTTAATACCAGACTTCATTTGCCGCATCGAGATAGCGCTGGTCGCTTCAAAGTTTACTGGCGTTGGTGATCCGGCGTCGAAATCAAACTCACGGGAGGGGCATGGCGCTGGGCTCGCCCCTCGCAGGGCACGACCCTATGGGGCCACCAAGCCCCTCTGCGACACCACCGCGAACGAAACGGCGGCCGAGCCTTTCGACGACATGCTGATTGGGCGTGGGGAAGCCTTCGCCCGCGTGATCAGTCAGGTGCGCCTGGTCGCACCGAAAGACACGACGGTGCTGATCATGGGGGAGACCGGCACTGGTAAGGAGCGGGTCGCGCGTGCGATCCACATGCTCAGCGACCGCGGCAACCGCGACATGGTATCGCGGTTAACTGCGGCGGAATCCCGGCGAACCTGCTCGAGGATGAATTCTTCGGCCATGTCAAGGGAGCCTTCACCGACGCCCATCAAGATCGGATCGGCCGCTTCGAGCAGGCTCATCGAAGCACGATCTTTCTCGATGAGATCGGGGATCTGCCACTCGAGCTGCAGCCCAAACTATTGCGAGTGATACAGGAGAGGGAAATCCATCCGGTTGGGGGAGTGGAAACGGTTCGCTTCGATTCCCGTATTGTCGCCGCTACGAACGTTGACCTTTGGTCGCGTGTCCAAGACGGCTTGTTTCGGGAGGATCTGTTCTACCGCATCAACGTTTTCCCCATTCATCTTCCGCCGCTGCGAGAACGGCACGAGGACATCCCTTTGTTCATCGACTACTTCATGGACCGTTTCTGCCTGCGCGACGGACTTGAGTCGAAATGCCTCGACGAAGGCGCTGAGGCGGATCTGGTGTCCAGACATTGGCCCGGCAACATCAGGGAACTCGAAAACACGGTCGAAATTGCGGTCATTCGCTCGCAAGATCGTCGAGTTGTCAAGCTGGCCGATTTTCCCGAGCCGCGCCGGATTCGCAGAGCCGCCGCGGCAGCCTCGGGCTCAGCGGGCGGGAACTTCAAGGAGATTGTGTCTCAGTTCGAGAGAGAGCTGATCAGCACTGTCCTCGGGCGAACCCAAGGGAACAAGACTCTCGCAGCCGAGATACTGCGCTTGAAACGGACGACACTGGTCGAAAAACTCAAGAAGCTGGATCGGGAACCCGAGCCGGTGACCGAGGGGTGGCACTAGCTCGAGCCTCCGCCGATGCCAGCGGCTCTGTTGATAGCCTGTCTGCGCGGACTCGCGGGTACTGGAAGGTGTGAAAAACCGGGGGCTGCCAGCTGCGGCCAATGGCATCATTGATAAACAGGGACTTAGGAATGGCCGCTTGTGGCAGTCCCCGATTTTTCACACCTTCCTGAGCCCTTATGATGGAAGGGACGGGCGCGAATTCATGCGTCCGTTGTAAGGTCGGCGCCCGTGATTCCACGAACCAGCACCCGCCTCATCACGTCCATCGCAATGTTGCGGATGTCGCTCCTTGTTCTCGTGGCCGGCGGAGTCAGCATGTCCTCGTCGAGTGCGCAAAGCGACAAAACTCACGCAGACGAAATCCAAACTTGGCGCCAATCGCGCGTCGAGCGGCTCACGAGTCCCGATGGATGGCTGACGCTGGTGGGCCTCTCCTGGCTCAAGGATGGGGAGAATACATTTGGCGGCGGTCCGGAAAACCGCGTGATCCTGCCTAGGGGAAAGGCTCTTGAGCGAGCGGGTTCTTTCCTTATGACAAACGAAGGCGTCAAAGCCGTCGTGCTAGAGGGAAGCGGCGTCACTCACAAAGGTAAGCCGGTGACTGAAGTCCTGATGCAAACCGACATGGACGGCGGGCCCACGTTGCTTGAAATCGGCTCGGTGAGTTTCTATGTGATCGAGCGCGGCGACCGCCTCGGCGTCCGCGTTAAAGACTCACAGAGCGATGCGCGCCGAGATTTCAAAGGACTGGACTATTATCCTGTCGATCCGGCCTGGCGGCTCAGCGCGCGCTATGAACCTTATGATCCCCCCAAGCCGGTGGACGTTCCGAACGTCCTCGGGGGCGTTTTTCACGAAACGGCTCCCGGTGCACTCGTCTTTGAGGTAGAAGGGGAAACTTGCCGTTTGGACCCCATTCCCGACGGTGATTCGTTCCTGCTCGTCTTCGGAGACAAAACGAACGGAAAAGAGACCTACGGGGGCGGACGTTTTATCGTGCTCGATCTGCCCGAAGAAGCGGGTCCGATCGTTGTCGACTTCAACAAGTCTTATAGCCCTCCTTGCGTATTTACGCCTTACGCAACGTGTCCCTTGCCGCCGCCGCAGAATCGCATCGGCGCTCCGGTGCGCGCGGGTCAGAGAGGCTTCGTCAAGGGATTCCACTAAGCCAATAGATTCCCTTGAATGAATCGCCGCGGAATCCGGTGGGCTAACGGCCGAACATCCCTTTCTTGCCAAGCGTCCGGTTGCCCTGTTTCGTTCTCTGAAGTAATTCGGCTCTGAAGGAATACGGCTCTGAAGGAATCCGTATCTGAAGGAATTCGGCTCTGAAGGAATTCGCCCGACCCGCCCCTCGGGATGGATAGCCGGGACATCTTGAAGATGTAGTTCGCCGATGTCAGAGCTCATGGCGCTTCATGGTAGCAGCGGCGGCCGCAGGGTCCAGCTCAGAGACTCACTGTAGTTCCAAGGGCGATGAAGGCTCGCAAGGTTGTTCTAAGCCGCGTCCGTTACAATTAGGAATTCTGGAAATCGCTTGATTTAAGTGCGTCCGGCGGCTCGCCTTTCGTGGATTTGAATCCGCAATGGGTGAGGGTTGCGGAGGCTCACCATGACGCAACACGAACTCGACGAAATCGTCCGCTTAGTCGGCGACGAACTACTGGCGAAGCTGGGCCACGAGTCCGCCAATGGCGCTGGTCCGGCTGCGGATTCGTGCGGCTGCAGGCACCCGGTGAATGGTGCCGGGGCGGCGACTTCGCTGAGCGGTGTTCTGTCGGAGATAGGTGTAGCGTGCCCCGATTGGGCACCCCCGAAAGAGTGCATCGCCAGCCTGATCGACCACACGCTGCTGCGGCCTGATGCTTGCGAAGCCGAGATCATCAAGCTGTGCGCTGAGGCGAGAAAGCATCGCTTCGCAACGGTTTGCATTCATCCCACGTGGGCAGCGAGGGCGGTCCGTGAGTTGCAGGATTCGGACGTCAAGACATGCACCGTGATCGGTTTCCCGCACGGGGCCACACTGACGCCCGTAAAGTCCGCCGAAGCCGAGCAGGCCCTCAAGTTGGGTGCGGAAGAGCTGGACATGGTCGTCAATGTTGGAGCCCTCAAGTCCGGCAACGAAGACTTGGTTTTCGCTGAAATTCGCTGTCTCGCGGAAGTTGCCCACCAGGCCGGCGCGATCCTAAAAGTCATTCTAGAAATGGGCTCGCTCAGCGAACAGCAAAAGGTATCAGGCTGCGTTCTGGCGAAGCTGGCCGGCACCGACTTTGTCAAGACTTCGACAGGTTTCGGTCCGGGCGGCGCCGAACCAGCGGACGTTTCTCTGATGCACCGGGTTGTCGGCGGTGAGATGGGAATCAAGGCGGCGGGCGGCGTGAACTCCTACGAGCGACTGGAGTTGATGATGCGGGCCGGCGCGACTCGCATCGGTGCGTCCGCCGGCGTCCGTATCATTGAGCAAGCCTTGGGGGAGCAAGCCAGCGGGGAGCAAGCCATCGAGCAAGCCGCCGCGGGAATTCCAACCGGGGGCGCGAGTTAGACCATGCCGTCCCCATCCATAGCCGTGGTCCGCCAAAAGGCTGAAACGCTGGAAATCCTCGTCGAGGCCTCGGAGATTGCGGCGACCTACACCACGAATCTCGACGGGCTGCTGGAGGCTCTCCGCGAGCTGGTACGCAAGGTCGTCGACTACAAAATTTTTGCGGTCCTGTTGAAAAGCGAAGGCGAGAACGTTCTGCGGATTCGCGCGGCTGTCGGTCACACGCCCAAATTGGTGCGAAACCTGCGGGTCAAGATCAGCCAAGGCATCACCGGAACGGCGGCCAAGGAGGTGCGCACCATCATCGTCAATGACGTGCGGAATGATCGGCGCTATCTGGCATCGGCGGACGATGTTCGATCTGAAATCTCGGTGCCGCTGGTCGCCCGCGGAAAGCTCGTCGGCGTCATCGATCTTCAATCGACACAAGTTGGGGCGTTCGGGGACTACGAGCGCAACATGCTCGAGCTGATCGGTTCGCGTTTCTCGCTAGCGATCGACACGGCTCGCCTCTACAGCGCAGCCGTCAGGCAGAATCGTACGCTGACAATGCTTACGCAGATCGCCCAGGAGTTCTCTCATATCCTTGATCTGGGCGAGCTGCTGCAGAAGGTCTCTACCCTAATCAGGAGGCAGATCCCCTACGACGCGTTCAGCATCCTATTGCTGGAGAAGGAGTCTCAGCTTCTCAAACATTATTTCGGGGTACGGCACGACCAGCGGATTCAGTGGGACAACATGCCGATTGGGGTGGGGCTTGTCGGGGCCGCCGCCGAGCAAGCTTCGCCGGTTCTGGTGGGCGACACGAACCTCGACCCGCGCTACGTGGCGATGGTCGACGGAATTCGCTCCGAGGTCGCCGTGCCCTTGATGTTGCGGGACAAGGTAGTCGGAGTCCTGGATCTGGAGTGCGAGCAGGTCGACGCATTTACCAACGAGCACGTTCGAGTGCTGACATTGCTGGCGCCGCAGATTGCTACGGCGATTGAAAACGCCAGGCTTTACGGCGAAGTCGTTACCCGGCAGGACCGGCTCAGCCGCAACCTGCGCGCCGCACGCGAGCTCCAGAAGCACTTACTGCCCGAGACAAGTCCTGACGTCGAAGGACTCGAGATAGCCTTTCGAAACGAATCGGCCGCCGAGGTCAGCGGCGATCTCTATGACTTCTTTCCGTTTCCAGACAAGACGCTGGGAATATTGATCGGTGACGTCAGCGGCAAGGGCGCGGCGGCGGCACTTTACGGCGCGCTGGTCAGCGGTATGCTGAGAAATCTAGTGCTGGAGGAGCAGTCTCCTAAAGCCTTACTCGCCGCTGCGAATCGGACCCTGTTGAGCCGCAAAATCGAGGCGCGCTATCTGACGTCGCTCTATGCACGCTGGGACCCGCAAAATCGCAGCCTCGAGATGTCAAATGCCGGCCAGCCCCGGCCTCTGCTCTACCGCCAGGGCCGGGTGGAAGCACTGAACATTTCGGGAATTCCGTTGGGTTTGCTTGAAGTGTCGAGCTACGAGAGTTATCCGCTGACGCTCGAGCCTGGAGATGCGGTTGTGCTGCTCTCCGATGGCATCACGGAGGCAGAGAGTTCGTCCCGGAAGCAATTCGGCGAGCATGGTTTGACGGATCTGGTGAAGAAACATGGGGACGGCTCCGCGGCTGATTTGTTGTCGCGAATCTTCGAAGGCGTAGAGAGCTTTACCGGTAGTTCCAAACTAGACGACGACCGCACTGTGGTTGTTGTCAAGGCGACTTAGGGACCGGCGACGTGCGGGGCGATAGCGGCCGGCCCTTTGCGGGACTCGATCCGGTTTCCTTCTTCTAGCGAATAAGTTCTAGCGACCTTCTAACGAGCATTTTGTAGCGAACATCTTGTAGCGAACATGCCCACCCTCGGATTCAACTACCGCGAAGACGACCTGCATTGTGAAGACGTCTCTCTCTCGGCCATTGCTGAACAGGCCGGCACACCCAGCTACGTCTACTCCGGCAGCGCGATTCTCTCCAACTACAGGGCGTACGACCGAAGCCTACAAGATATTCCGCACGAGGTTCACTACGCCGTCAAGGCCAATTCGTCACTTGGCATTCTGTCGCTGCTCGCCGCTGAAGGTGCAGGGTTCGACATTGTCTCGGGCGGAGAACTCTACCGCGTAATTAAGGCTGGTGGAGATCCGTCCAAAGTGGTTTTTTCGGGAGTTGGGAAAACGGGCGCCGAGATCGACTACGCGCTTGAGTCCGGCGTCGGTTATTTCAACTGTGAATCGGAACCCGAACTCGCCCGACTGGCAGAAATCGCGGAACGGCGCGGTGTTCGGCCCATTGCCGCCCTGCGGGTCAATCCTGACATCGACGCCGAAACGCATCCCTATATCGCGACGGGGCTGCACGAGCATAAGTTTGGCGTCGGACTGGACGAGTCATTTGCAATTTACCGAAAGTTCGCGTCAAACCCTCATCTGTCTCTGGAGGGAGTGAGCTGCCACATCGGGTCCCAAATCTTCGACTCGGAGCCGTTTCTCAAGGCGCTGGAGACGCTAGTCGAATTGGCGAAACGACTGTCGGACGTTGGAGTACGGATCCGTCATGTGGATCTCGGCGGAGGACTCGCCGTCTCCTACAGCGAGAGCGAGAAAACCCCATCGGTCGAGGACCACGCAAAGGGGCTGGCCCGCCTACTGCACGGCAAGGATCTGCGGCTGATGCTGGAGCCTGGCCGCTCGATCGTGGGCCAAGCCGGCGTGCTGCTCACGAAAGTCCTCTACCGCAAGCGAACGGGCAAGAAGGAATTTGTCATCGTCGACGCCGCGATGAATGACTTGATCCGGCCATCGCTTTATCAGTCGCACCACGAAGTCATCCCGCTGCTGAAGCGGCCTGGCTCGCCTATCGTCGCCGATGTCGTTGGGCCGGTGTGTGAGACGGGCGATTTCCTGGCGCGTGACCGCGAGATGGCGGATGCACAACCGGGCGACCTGCTGGCCGTCTGCACGGCCGGCGCTTATGGTTTCGTCCAGGCTTCGAACTACAACTCGCGTCCGCGTCCGCCGGAGATCCTTGTTCAGGGCAGCAGCTTTCAGGTCATCCGGCGGCGCGAAACCTACGAAGACCTGGTTCGAGGCGAAACAGCGCCGCGCCGGCAAGTGTGATGTAGAGCGTAGCCGGTTCGTCGGGGCCGCCATCGGAATGCGGTCACTGCCAGAGTAGACCGCACCCTTGCGGGCGCGGCGCTGTTCAGAACGCACGCTCAAAGCCGACCGCCTGAAAGGCGCCGGGTTCCGAACTGGCGATTGAGACCAACTGGCGATGGAGACGAAAAAGATGCACACTCCCCGCTGGGCGCAGATCCTCGCTGTCTTGGCGCCGCTCACGTTTCTTCTCATAGGCGGGCTTTGGATCGACTACCCCGGCCTGCAGTACGAGGAGACGCTCTTCGTTCATGCGACCTATTCGGACCCGTTGCGAGCCGGGCTTTGGCACACAGGCGTTCTTGGCGATCCCGTATGCGTGCTGATCATGCCCTATTTGGGGGCGCTCAAAGGTTGGCTGTATATGCCGGTGCTGGCGCTGGCGCCAGCTTCGGCGGCGGCGCTGCGCTTTCCTGTTCTTCTGTTGGGCGCGCTGACGTTGTGGCTGACGTATTACTTTACGCGCCTCGCATTCGGGTGGCAGATCGCTCTAGCGGCAACATGGCTCGCCGCGAGCGACCCTCTTCTTGTTCTCACGACTCGTCTGGACTGGGGTCCTGTGGTTCTTCAGCGATTGCTGTTGATGCTGGGCTGTCTGCTTGTGTTGCGCTGGGCGCGGCAGGGAGTCGCGTGGCAACTGATCGTTGGCTTCCTGGTGTTTGGTATTGGCGTATTCGACAAGGCCACGTTTCTGTTCTTGATGCTGGGACTGGCACTGGCGACGGTTTGTGTCTTCCCGCGTGATCTGATCAAAGGTTTACGGAATAAATGGGCAGTCCCCGCACTCCTGGCATTTGGTATTGGTTCCCTGCCGTTCTGGTGGTACCCAACCGTCCGGGCCCCCGAGGCCTCCAGCACACTTCATTTCGTAACCGAATCAGACGGTTATTTGGCAAAGTACATTATGCTTCGGCCTCGCTGGAAGGCACGTCGGTGGTCACCTGGCTGGCGAGCGAAAATCTGGCGAGCGACAACGGGGGCGCTGAGAATACCGCTGGCGGGTCGGATTCCGATTCAGCGGTCTGGCTGCCGCTGGGCGCCGCGAACGGGAGACAGGTTCAGCAAACCTGGACGGTGCCAGCGCTCGGTTTTGCTCTGTTGTTGCTGCCGTTCTCGTTGCGGTCTTCGCACGGCAAAGGCGTGGTGTTTTCGCTCTTGTTTTGCGTCCTTGTTCTCGGGGCGATGTTTCCCGTTCAGTCCATTGGATCGGTGCATCACCTTGTCCTGATTTACCCCTTCCCGCAAATCTTTATCGCGGCGGCAATCGTCGCCGCGGCGCAATGGCTGGGCAAGCGCTTCTCGATCACAAAGGCCGCGACGGCGGCGACTACTGTTTTCGTGATTGTTCTGACGCTCGTAAACTTCAACAGCCTGTTGCAGCAGTACGACGTCATGCTGAGGTATGGCGGCAGCACGGGTTGGTCGGAGGCAATCTACGAACTCGATGACTATCTCGAATCGGAGCAGCCTAGCCTAGTAGTCGCCTTGCAGTGGGGCGTCTTTACGCAGCTGCGTTTTCTTTCGGAGAACCGGCTGCACGTGGTCGAAGTGCCGCAACCACATCGAAGTCCCGAGGACCCGCTCGACAAGCTGGAACAGTGGATACCGAGGCCGGAAAGCCTGTTTGTGCTCTTCGACGAAGACCAGCCAAATCCGTTCCCTCAGATGCGCGCGGTTTTCTATCAATCCGCGCGGCGGCTGGGATATGAACCGCGTTTGAAACGCGCCATCGCCGATCGCCAGGGGCGCGCGATGTATGAGGTCTTCGAGGTTAACCCGCTTTTCTCACCGCATGACGACCGAAGCACGCGATAGGCGCGTCACTACTTCGTTGCGCTTGCTCGCCGTGCGGTGAGAAAAGCGGGTTAATGCTGTGGATCCAAATGCAGCTGCAAGCGTGAAAGCGCTGTTGGGCGGCGAGTAGGAAACGCGGCGGATCCAGCGCGGCTTTCTGGCGTCTTAAGGATCCGATTCCAACTCTCGCAGCATTTCGGTGACGAGATGCAACATTGTTCCCAAGCTCTCGGCGCTGAGCTTGTCGACCGTGTCCTCATCCGTATGCCAATATCCGTTCGATGGGCCGTAGTCGAAATCAATCAAATCGACTGCGTCAATCCCTACGTTTAGAAACGGAATATGATCGTCCTCTATGTAGGTTGATCTTTGCAGCGCGAAAATTGAGCTGTAGCCGAGCTCTCCTGCCGTCTTCGCCACCAGCTCCCTCAGCCACGCGGTTGAATTCTGTTCCGGGGTAAGCCGCAGATCGCTGTCCCCGATCATGTCAACGTTTATCAGAGCTTTGATGCGGCCGGCCGTTCCATCAGCGCTCCAGTGCGATGCAAGCCGGCGGCTGCCGTAAGTGTGGTCATTGTTTCTCCAGCTTACGAACGATTCTTCACCGTCGAAGAATACCAGCCACACGCTGCCTTTGAGAGGACGGCCGGCCAGCAAGCGAGCTAACGCCAGCAGAAAGCCAGTGGAAGAGCCGCCATCATTGGCGCCAACGAAATGCAGCCCGGGCCTTTGAAGAGTGTCGCAATGCCCCGAGACAACGACGATCCGCTTCCCTGCCCCCGGCAGCTTGACAATGATGTTTTTCATGGGGACATTGCCCTTGGGAGTCTGGGCGATAAAGTCGTCCTCCACCACCTCCAGGTCCAGGGACCGCAACTCAGCAGTGATCATTTCCTGCTGCTTTGTCTGCGCAGGGCTTCCAGCGGGCCTCGAACCCAGCGCCACCAATTGTTCGACCCACTCCAAAGCGTTCTTGCCGGCTTCCTGGATATCTGGTGGTGGCAGTGGCGGCGCGGCGCAACTCGTACCGGTCAGCAATAGCACAAGGAACATACGGGCCAGACTTTCGCTCGCAGCCAAGCGAGGTGGTTTTCGAAACGCACGCGCGCAGCCCCGCATTCGCCCCTCGATCAGAAAGGCACCCACCTACGCCTCCCCCGTGCGTATGGCTTCGAACATGACAGTCGCCCCGGCCCCGCTGGCGGCCTCGACCAATGTCAGCGGAAGAGCGGCAGCCACCAGTGACGCGTAGAGAGCGTCCTTGAGCAAACGGACTGGGCTGGATTCCTTGATGCCCCGAACGCGCCGAACGACCGGCTCCAAGCTGGGACACAGACTCGTCGCCAGACTCGCAGGGTTGTCTCGCAGTGAAAAGAACTTTCGCCGAAGAACCGTGAATCCGCACGCTTCGAGCAGGGATTCTAGATCCGCCGCACGGAAATGCGTCAGATGCCTCGGCATGTCAAGCCCGCTCCAGCGCTCTCCCAGCAGCAGGAACTGCCAGGAGGCCGCGTTGGGTACTTGGACAATCAATTTTCCGCCGGGGACAAGCAGGTCATCAATCGCGAGCAAGAGTGCGGCCGGGTCGAGCACATGTTCGAGGACGTGGAGCAAAGTAACCGCGCTAAAGCTCCGCGCGGCAAATGGCGAGAGCGGCAAGGCTCCGCAGACCGCTGTGGAATATCCTTCGACCCGTGCCATACCGGCTGCGATGGGTGAAACATCGAGACCCACCGCCGGGATGCCGCGATCGATCAGCGCCCGCACGAAAGCGCCTCCACCACATCCGACATCCAGCACGGGTGCAGAGTGTTTGCCATGGCCGGTGACAAACCGAACGTGGTCGCCAAGAACGAACTGCCTGTAGCGTTCCGCGAGTCGTCCCGACGTCGAGGAGTCAGTTTCCCACCAGTAACTATCCGGGTAGAAACTCCTCACCTCATGCGCTGTAGGAGTGGGGCGCAGGCGGATCAATCGGCACGCACTACACTCGACAACATGGAAAGTTCGCGCCTTGGTTTCATACAGCCGATCGGAAGCACGAAACAGGATCAGATAGGATGGGCCGCCGCACCGTGGGCACTGATTGGCGTCGCCGTCCGATTCAGCAGTGTAACGGGAGTCCGCCACTTATCGCGCCTTCAGGACCAAGTCGGCCAGGGGAATTTGGAATCTGCGGATAGTTTTCCCGACTTCGGCGGGAGAGAGCTTTCGTAGCGGTTCGAGCGTGCGCCTCTTTCTGAGCATCGCGGGCAGTCCGGCAATCGCCGCCAGGTTCGCAGCGAGAACGCATTTTAGCAGTCCCCAAAAAGAATTCGACGAGACAGCCCTGCTCGCCTCGCCCCGGCCCATTCCCACCGCGAGGCCGGTCGCCAGCACGCGGAACAAGAAATAGAACGGGCTGAGCAATAGAAGTCTCCACGGAAAAAGCTTGGCAGCCAGCCAGGAACGGTTCCTTTCAATCAGAAACAAGCGCCGCGTTGAATCGGCTCCGAGAGTGGAAGCACCGTGATGATAGACCAGAGCCGAGGGGATATAAAGACATCGCCAACCAGCGATGCGGGCCCGGAGCCCCAGCTCAGCATCATCCGCGTAGGCGAAGAAGTCCTCATCGAAACCGCCGACATGCTCGAACAGCGCGCGCCGGTAAAAGGCCGCGCAACCGTCGGGCCAAGCAGCCTCCTCCACGGCGTCGTATTGCCCAACGTCTCGCTCGCCGGTTCCGCGCCCGCGGTTCTGTCCGTCCGGATAGATCAAGTGCGCCGCTTTGTCGATGACGCTCCGATCACTGTATCGCAGGATTTTCGAAGCAGCCATCCCAAATTCAGAGTTCGCCTCCAGAGCCCGGACGAGCTCTTACAACCAAGGCTTGTCGGCCGCAGCATCGTTGTTCAACAAAGCGACATACTTACCGTTGGCAAATCGCAAAGCCTGATTGTTTGCAGCGCAAAAGCCGCGATTCATGAAGTTCTTGATCAGGCGAACCTGAAGCTGTGCGAACTCCCCCCCAAGGGCTACTGTTTCGGAATCGTCGGTTGATCCGTTATCCACGACAATAACCTCTATGTTTTGGTAAACTTGCTTGACTATGGATCGCAAGCAGTCCCGCAGCAATCTGCATCGATCCCGATTGACTACTACCACGGTGACCAATGGATCAAGCCCACCTGGATCAGTAGGGGAGCAAACCTTCTCATCAACCATTGTTATCTCCTGAATTATGCACAGATTCACTTTGCGAGTGTGGCTGCGTTCGTAGCGGGTTGGCGGTCGTCGTGAGGTGGTAGCTCGGCAACTGGTCTTTTGGCTTCTCCGTGTCCGGTTTCCCTTCCCGCCCAGAATCCGCGTCGTCAAAACCTCGCTCGGAAGTGACGTGTTTCCAGTGCGTTACGGCTAGTGCATAAAATTTTATGCATAGCGCATAGCCAGGCTCTCAGATCAGCGCCCTCCCGCCCACCGGCAGCAAGCCGCCGTAGGGAGTCGGCTTCCTGCCGCGGAAGTGGTAAGGCGTCGAAGCCCCGATTTTATTGGGCCGCGAGGCCGTCACGGCTGGGCCTTGTTGGACGGGCCTTTGGGAGCTATGCTGTTTTCGTCTGGTAACCATGTGGGTGACTTCCTTGGGGTTGGCTGGCGAAGCTGGAATCTTTGCCAGCCGACCTTTTTACCCCATGTTTTCGGGGGTCCCAAATGGTCCCTTGCGGTTCAGCCCTCCTCAGGTCCACGCCGCAGTGCATAATTCAGGTATCTAAGTCGTTGGTGCTTTGATTTTTGTACGACATGGGCTTGCCTAGCGCGACCAAAATAGTATAAGCTTGGTGGAACAACAGTACTAGCACTCCTATGCAAAATTTCGGTGAAGACCTTAGGCGTGCACGGGAGTCGCGTGGAACCTCTCTGGAAGAGGTGTCCAAGGCGACTCGCATCAGCGTGCGACTTCTGGAGGCGATCGAGCAAGAACGCTTCGATCAGCTACCAGGAGGAGTTTTCAGAACTAGCTTTGTCCGCCAATACGCCCATGCCGCTGGGCTGGACGAAGAGCAGACTGTCGCCGCGTTTCAACGTTTATCGCCTCCGCAAGAAGTCAACTTGGAAAAGCACTTCGGGGTCGAGCCAGCCAAAAGCAGGATTAAGATTCCGGTCGACCCAGCTAGTTTCGCTGAAGAAGTTACGGAACTCTATCGCCGCAACCGCCCCCTGGTGACAAGTGTACTCTCCGCGTGCCTCGCGTTGCTTTTGAGCACAACAGTTTATTGGGCCTGGCCGACTGACGCCGATGGTGACGGCGGCTCCGTTGCAGCCCGACAAAGCATCGGTGAAATAGCTGCGTCGACAGCCCCCACCGATAGTGAGGCCACACGCGACGAAGGTCTTCAAGTTCACCTGGAGGCGATCGAGAAGGTCTGGATCCGTGCCACCGCCGATGGCAAACGAGTTAGGGAGAAAACCTTCCGGAGCGGCGAGCGAAAGTCGATTGAGGCCGATCAGTCGATCCTGTTGCTGGTCGGAAACGCGGGTGGATTGAAACTCGAATTAAATGGCAGGCCCATGGCCGACATCGGGCCACGCGGGCAGGTGCGCCGAGTGAAGTTCACTCCGTCGGGCATGCAGGTGGTTGAACCCACGCGCACGGTGCCAGGCGACAGAACGACGACAGCTTCGGTCGCGTCCTCGATCTTGCAGGGGTCCCCGACAGCGATCTTGGCGCGAAACGAGCGCTAACGCGACTCGTACGAACCCATCCCCACGCTGAACCAACGCGGTCTTGGAACAGTTTCATCCAAGGGGCAAAACTCCCCAGAGATTGGGCGCGCCGAGTAATATGGCGTGTTGGCATTTGGCGGCTACGCTCAACCGCCAGCGTCTCCCGCTCAACCTTGCAGCGCAGATCAGCAGCGCAGATCAGATAAGGTAGTGTCAGAATTGGTGTCTCGGTCGTTGAGTGTGATCGAGGAGCGTTTTTCCTGGCGAGCTAGTCGTTTCCGCTTCGCGGAAAAAAGCTACGCCGATTTCAGCCCTCCTCAAACAGGATATCCATCATGAAAACCAATCGAAGGGGCTTCACCCAAGCATTCGCCGGCGGCGGCTTGGCTCTCGCGGCCGGACTGTCGCAGGGCACGGCCGCCAGCACTGCGCAAGGGAATCGCATCAAGAAGATCGAAGTCTTGCCGACAGCAGTGGAGTTTAGGTCGGCTTTCAATATCGGAGTTGGGAAGGTTGGCGGCAAAGGGCTCCCCGGCAAGCACGTTTTTGTACGAGCCGAAACCGCCGACGGCTTGGTCGGCTGGGGTGCAACAAACACCGTGCCGAACTGGAGTTACGAGACCGTCGAGGCGGTGACTGGGACGTTGCGGCATCACCTGGCTCCGCTGGCGATTGACAAGACGCCTTTCGAGCTCAACGCGCTCAAGAAGCAAATGGATATCAGCATCCGGCCGGCGGTGAGCAACGGGGCGCCCTTTGCGAAGAGCGCGCTGGAAATCGCTTTCCTGGATTTAGCGGGTAAGATCACCGGCCAGCCTCTTCACGCTTTGCTCGGCGGCAAGATTCACGACACAATCGACCTCTGCTACGCGGTGAGCATCGACGAACCCGAGGCGATGGCGGATGAGGTGAAGCGCTGGCCCGCTTGTTGGTGCTTTAAGGTCAAGGTCTCCGGCGATACCGACAAAGACATCGCGCGGCTTAAGGCGATTACAGAAGCGCGGCCCGACGTTGTGATTTGGCTCGATGCTAACCAGTCTTACCAACCGATTGCGCTGGAGCGCTTCTTTCGAGAAATAACTCAGTTCGAAAAAATTCGCTGTTTCGAACAGCCGGTGCGAAGCGAGGATTGGCTCGGGTTGCGGCGCGCCCGTGAAAAGAGCCCCTACCCGCTGGCAATCGACGAGGGCTGTTTCTCCTCGTTTGATGTCGCCCGCATGGCCCGCCTCGACGCCGCTGACCTGGTCGTGCTGAAGGTACCTAAGAGCGCGGGGGTAACGAACTGCTACAAGAGCGCCGTCGTGGCCGAGGCAAACGGGATCGGATTGCTGGGCAGCGGCTTGACCGACGCCGGAGTGAGTTTCATGGCGGCCATTCATCTTTACTCCACGCTCGATCTTCTCCTGCCTCCAGAGTTGAACGGCCCGCAATTCCTCACCGACATGATGGTCGATGGCATCGACATGAAGGGAGTGACCGTCACCGTCCCTGACACGCCGGGACTCGGCATCACGGTGCCAGAGGACAAGATTCGCGCCAATCAGCTTCGGCTCGGATAATCGAGTCGCTGCGAGGTGGTCACGCGAGAAAAATGCCGACGGTGTGTAAATTTTTAACACAACGTGCCCAGCGCTAGTGCAAGTTGCTTAACCATTGGGTTAAGATAGCCTTCTGACGACATCGTCACTGCTGAGCCATTCCAGGCAGGTCAGTCCAGAAAGGGGAAAACAAACCATGCCCATTGCAGAATCTTTCTTAGGGGAGATCGATCAGGAAGCCGCCACAACTAGACGAGTGCTCGAGAGAGTGCCGGGCGACAAGCTCAGCTGGAAGCCGCACGAAAAGTCCATGTCGTTGGGTCAGCTGGCCCTTCACGTGGCCACAGTTCCTGGGACGGTAGCGGGAATTCTCACGCCGGATGAAATCGAACTTCCACCGTCCTTCGAGCAAGCCCCAGCCGAGTCAGTCGACGAGTTGCTGCCGGCGCTCGAAAACGCTGTCGCCACCGCGAAGGAATTCCTGGGCGGTCTAGACGACGGAGCGGCAATGGCAACTTGGTCGGTTAAGAGGGACGGCCAGGATGTGATGGCCCTGCCTCGCGTCGCCGCCATCCGTTCGATTATGTTGAACCACTGGTATCATCACCGCGGGCAACTGTCGGTTTACCTCAGGCTGCTGGAAGTTCCGGTGCCATCGATTTACGGCCCCAGCGCCGACGAAAATCCTTTCGCATAGGCTCGCGGTAACCGTCTCTAGCGCTGGCGAGGCACCCTTGTGAGCGGCATCAGTGGGGACCGGCATCTTGCGGGTCCCTCGCCGCAAAACGGCGGCCAGCAGCTTATCGAGGGCCTGCGGATAGATGTAGGTGCCGGCAAGGATTACTTGTCCCTGCAGCCCGTCACGCCCCACAGGCGCGCCATCCGCTCCTCACCGATCCGCAAGTTCACGTTTGCCAATTAGATAGAATGAGGTGCAGGCCGAACCGGGACCAATCCGGCTCCCGAGTTCGCCTCCCATTCAAAGGGCTCGTAGCTCAGATGGATAGAGCGGCCGCCTCCTAAGCGGCAGGTCGCCGGTTCGAATCCGGCCGAGCCTACCATTTTCTCCCTTGTTTTCAATGTTTCTTGTCTTTCCATGACTGGTCAAAGTGTAGTTTGACTCACGCAAACTTGCCAAGCTGTTCCAAAACTGGTCAGTTCGGCATCGCTGGTCCAAAAGTCTTCGCATGTTCATTCGCTTGACGATCGAGCTTCCCTAAGGCTTCCCGCATCATGTTGAGCTTGGCTTGGTTATACCGTTTGAATACCTGAGAGTCACCTTGTCGTAGCATCTGGGTTACAAAGTGGTCTGCCACTCCGCCTGCGCTTAGCCGTGTGGCGAATGTGTGCCTCAGGTGATAAATGGGAAAATGCGTTACGCCAGCTCGCTCCAGGGTAGAAGTCCACACCTTCTTCAAGGCCGTGATGTACGGCTTCGTCGCCCTCTTGCTGGAAGTCGGAAACAAGTAATCCGATCCGAGGGTCTCTTCGATTCGAGCCTTGAAAGCCTCGTAAGCCAAATCGGTCATCGGCATGTCCGCCACGCCGTTTGGAGTTTTGGAGTCGGAGATGTGAACAACCCGGTTCTCTAGATCCACTTGCTGTTTCTCTATTGGCGTCATCTCCCGGTACGGTCGCAAGCCCATCTCCACCAAAATCACGACCGCGTGCCTCAGGTAACTGGGGGCGAAGAACTCAATCCGCGCTTGCTCACTCGCTGTCATGTAGTGCGGCTTGCGCGTAGTATTACTCACCCGAACTGGGAACTCAACGGTTTGACAAGGGTTGACTGTGAGGCGCTTGTACTTAACCGCCAGATTAAGGATGCGCCGCAAGACCCGAAACTCCTGATGGACGGTCGCGGGTTTCAACCTCGTAGTGTCCATAAACTGGAACGAACCCAATAACCCGGTTTGAGTCACACCGTTCAGCCCAAATCCAGCAGTACCGAGGGGAAGCTGTAGTCAAACCAGCGACAGAACATTTCATAGCTTCGATTCGTTGGCCACGTTTCGCGTACTCGATACCAGCCGTCCAACTGGTTCTGAAAGATCTCGTCGAATACATCCCGCAAGCAATCGGTCACATCCTCCGGCGTCTCACATTCGGGAATCAGGTAGATCGTGGCTCGATACCGAGATCGGCCAGGGTTAACTCCATACTGGTCGGGTCTACCGACTGCAGCCAATCCAAAAACGGCTGAGCCGGAGTCACGACAATCGCCGAGCGGCCTACCTCGGTCATCCTCTTCCGGCGCCAGAACATCTCAAGCTGCCTGTCGATGATAGTACTTCAACATCCCTCCCAAACGCCGCCGACATTCGATCGGCGCGCTTGGCCGCGATTCGGTTCGATCCGGAAACACCAGCTGATTGTCGAGGCCTTGATGATTGCGCTCGAAATGATAATGCGCCACGAATTCCTCGATCGTCCAGCGCAATGACCGTTCTCCGAACAGAATCATGCGATTTAAACACGATTCCTTGATGCTGCGCACGAAGCGCTCCGCGTATACGTTCAAATTCGGTGACCGCGGCGGCAGCCTCACGACTTCCACTCCAGCCGAGGCCAGCGTCTCTCGAAACTCCGCCGTGAACAGAGGATCTCGATCGTGAATCAAATAGCGCTTGCCGACCAAAAAACCATCAGAGGCATCGGTCAGATTACGGCTGATCTGCGTCATCCAGGCTCCATCAGGCTGTTTGCAGATCCCAGCAATCTCGACACGTCTCGTTGATAACTCGATCACGAACAACACAACAACTCGAACCAGACCCGAACTTGTCCAGACTTCAACGGTGAAGAAGTCGGTTGCTGCGAGCACGTCCCAATGCGCCTCCAAGAATTCCTTCCACGTTGTTTTCTTGCATCGCTCCGGCGCGGGTTCGATGCCGGCTTCTTTGAGGGTGTTGGCGATCGTGCCGCGCGAGACCCGATGGCCGAGATTAGCCAAGGCTCCACGGATTCTCGTGTAGCCCCAGTCACGATTCTCGGTCGCCATGCGAGTTACCAAGTCGCGAATCTGTTCCATCACGCGTGGTCGGCCGGGGCCCCGCCGCTTACTGCCATCGTACTTGCGGGCAATCAGTTTGCGATGCCAGGCCAAGAGCGTGTCCGGCGTGACGAGCGAAGCAACTTCGACCAACACCTTGCGGCCCAGCTTCTTCGCTCTCACCGCCAGACGGCGGCGTTGATCGTCGCTCAATCGAAGACGCCGCCCGCCGAGTTGCTCCCGCAATACGCGGTTTTCCTCGCGAAGATACTCAACGACGTCCGACTGCTGCTGGTTCGCCCAACCGGCCAGGGCAGTGACACCTGAATTATGCACAGATTCACTTTGCGAGTGTGGCTGCGTTCGTAGCGGGTTGGCGGTCGTCGTGAGGTGGTAGCTCGGCAACTGGTCTTTTGGCTTCTCCGTGTCCGGTTTCCCTTCCCGCCCAGAATCCGCGTCGTCAAAACCTCGCTCGGAAGTGACGTGTTTCCAGTGCGTTACGGCTAGCGCATAAAATTTTATGCATAGCGCATAGCCAGGCTCTCAGATCAGCGCCCTCCCGCCCACCGGCAGCAAGCCGTCGTAGGGAGTCGGCTTCCTGCCGCGGAAGTGGTAAGGCGTCGAAGCCCCGATTTTATTGGGCCGCGAGGCCGTCACGGCTGGGCCTTGTTGGACGGGCCTTTGGGAGCTATGCTGTTTTCGTCTGGTAACCATGTGGGTGACTTCCTTGGGGTTGGCTGGCGAAGCTGGAATCTTTGCCAGCCGACCTTTTTACCCCATGTTTTAGGGGGTCCCCAATGGTCCCTTGCGGCTCAGCCCTCCTCAGGTCCACGCCGCAGTGCATAATTCAGGTGACAACGAACTGAAACGGACTCAGAACTTGCTCCATCGAGGACACGCTAGCATGTCGACAGTCGGATTGGTGTGCCTCGTGTCAGCCCTAACTCCCTTGAACAGAATACGTTCGAGTTTTTGGACAGTACGCGATCTCAGGCATACGTTCTGTACCCTTGGCCGACAGGCCGGAATCGCCCCTGAAGTGATGCAACGTCTCATGAGGCACAAGGACATCAGGACAACCCTGGAGATCTACTCTCACGTGACCGACGATGGGGCAGTTCGAGCCATCGAAGGCTCGATGTTGTTACCCGACGGTGTTACCCATGGTCGGGAAGCTCAAACGGTTCAATAGCTTGGGGAGAAAGATTGGCTCCTCAGGTAGGACTCGAACCTACAACCCTCCGGTTAACAGCCGGATGCTCTACCAATTGAGCTACTGAGGAGTAGAGGCAGGAAAAGCGACTACGTATGCTCATGCTCGCAAACTAGCGGTTCGGGTGTCAAACACCGTCCTAGTGGCTGCCGAGTAGGCGGTTTCTGAACCACAACCCGGCTAACGACCTGTGCGGCTTCATGCTGGAATCATTTCTAAGGATGGGGCGCCATTTTTTATCCATCCGAGCGTCGTAGCGACGATCCGGGTGCCTGAAACCCTCAGAACAACGACCTCCCGTTGCCAAACTAGCCCTATCGTAACCCGCATTTCTGATGAATCGAGCGCCGTGACCGACGACGATCACCGGGCGTCTTTGCGGCCGAAGCGAGCCAGCAGAATCATCAGGGTCCGAAAAGCAGTTTCCGGACGTTGCGGTGCCGGGGCGGCGCTAGGACGCCGACGGCTTCAATGACAAGCGGTAGTCTCGTGCTTCCTTCGATCTGAACCGTCATTTGGTTCGGGCCCGGCGTGGAAGCCAATGTCCAGTTGACCGTGATGAAACCGAACGCATCGCTGATCGGGTTTGGCAGGTCAACACGGCCGTCGCCAGTGACGCTGACGTTGAAGCGCACGTCCTCGTAAATCAGGAAATTCTCGTCGAATACCTGGAAGAAGAACGAAAAGGGCATCGGAGCACCCACGCGTCCGGTTCGCAGCCGCTCGCGAGGATCGCCCAGCAGGATCTCCAGCGGGAAAATCCGCTGGCTCGAAAGGCTGGTGCGATCAGCGAGCACTCGAATTCTCGAGTGCGAAACCTCGAACTCGTCACCTGAAGAGGCCGTTAAACTCGCGGCCCCCGCGCTCACCCCGGTAATGGGAAACTCGATGAACTGTGCACCGGCCGGAATCGTAGCGCTCGGGGGCACTTGGATCAAATCACTGTCGCTCGAAAACTGAACTTCAACCGGCTCGAGAGTGCGGTTTTCTAGGAAGACGACGCCCTCGGTCGTTCTTCCTTCTAATACTCCGGCGGCTGGCCAGGTTGTGAGCCCGAGCTTGCGCACCAGCTTCGTCTCAATTTGCGCCCGGTTGCCAACAGCCTGATCGAAGTATTCATCGAAGGCCACTCGAAACCCCTCGATCTTCTCGATGTCTTCCGGGGGAACTTCCTCGCCTTCTTGCTTTAACAAGATGAACCCGTAACGGAAGCTCCGCTGCGAAACCGTGTGATCGGGCGCACGTGTGCCGTGCGCGGCGATGATGTCGTCGATCGTTACCTCAACCCGCTCTCCATCGAAGAAAATCCCCGCCAGCGGTTCGTGGGACTCGTTGAACAAATTGTCGAAGATGCTGGGATTCCGCACAAAGAAGTTGGGAGGAACCTCTTCGGGCGGCAGTAGTCCCATGAGATAGAGGTCCAACTCGCTGAAACCCGCGATCGTCTCCGTGGTCTCGAAACGAAATGCGCCGCTGCCATGGTCGACGATGCGGTTGCCCTCCAGCAAAGACGCCTTCGAGTTGAAGTAGTAGCTCCAGTGGCTGAACTGGCGTCCCAGCATCTCCGCCGATGGGGTGTTTGTCTCTGCATCGACAAACAGGGTTCGCGCCAAAAAGCGGTGACCTGCTTCGTGGGTGAGCACGGTCTGCGGCGTGCTTAGTCCGAGCCCGAAATTGCGAGAGATTCGTCCATTGGGGTCTTCCGGGTACTGGTCGAGCTCTCCCATGTACATCAAACCTTGCAACCGCTGGAAGGAACCCAAGAGCGAACCGACGTCGGTCACATTCTGCGCCTCCGCGAAGAACGGAAAGGGCCCGATCCCCTGTACGAAATTACGTATCGGCAAGTAGAACGCAAATGCTCCGGTATCAATCGGGATCTCGTAGTTCTGAAAAATGACGATGAAGTCGTAGGCGTCCTCATGGCCGAGGTAAAACTTTTGGCCAAGTATCGCCAAATCGACGACCGCCGTCAGGAAGATCTCGACGACCGCCGCGGAGAAGGTATTGGTGGATGGCTCGGAGAAATCGCCTGCCAGGGATTCGTTGAAACGGGCGCCTGGGGCGATCCCGATAATCGCTTCGCCTGTCGAGACATCGGTATAGGAGAACTCAATGCGGCCGTTGGCGAAAAGACTGACCTGGAAGTTCTGTGGCAAGCCCGTAGCGTCGAAGCTGAACTCAGGTACATTGATCCAGGTCGCGACAAATCGCTCGGCGCTGGAGAGAACTCGGATTGCGCTGCCGTCGATCGTCGGGTCGAGATCGGCAAACAAACCCATGATGCGCGGCGGTCCGGTGACAGCTCGCGCCGGATCACGCACCCCGGACGCGTTGTCCCCTTGGCCGAAGGTGAGGTTGCCATCGGAGTTGAGGAACAGGCCTGTGTAGGCTTCGCTGAAGAAAGGAAAAGCAAAGTCCAAGTCGAGTGGCAGGGAATCATCATCGCCGAGAACGACGAACTCGCCGGTCGCCGCGGCCTGAGCATCGAAGCCGCCATCACGCACTTCATAGCGATAGGCGCTCGCTTCCGGATCGACGGGCACGAAGGAAAGCGTCTGGCCGTTCAGGTCGAACGGCAGGGGGGGCAGGAAAACTCCGTCCCCGTCGTCCACGATGGCGATATCTCCGATGTCGTCAACGAACAACTCGTCGACCGGTTCGGGAGCGACTTCCAGCGAAACGGTTCGCGGCGGCGGCAGCCCTCTCGACGCCCGCGCCGCGATGTTTTGCTGGTGGATGAGTTGCGTAGTGACCGGACTGGCGAGGTCACCTGGACGCCGATCCGACTTGGCTTGGAGCAGGCTGGGCGCGACGACGAGAGCCAGGCATGCTGCCAGGAGCACGGGCGCACGGCTGCCTCGGCGACTGCGCTGAAGACCCACATTGTCAGTGTAGCTAGAGCTCGGCCGTCGCCGCTTCGCGTCAAATAGCGTGGACTTCCGTCTCACGCCGCCTTGGCAGGCAAGGATGCCTGCCCCACGAAGCGGAATGTAGAAACTCCAGGTCGTCGCTTCGCGGCGAAGGGCAGGCACAACTGCGGTCCCCCTACTTGGGCTTCGGTGGTTGAGTCGTAGGTTCATCCAACAGCCAGCCTCGGCGCGGCTTGGAAGTCGGCCGCAACACGCGGATCGCCAGACTGCATTTCTCACCTGACCGCCCGCTAGTGTTCCCCCGCCGTCAGGCGCTTTTCCATTGTCATGAGGCGCTCCATCATGTCTTCGAGCTGGGCGGCTTTGTAGAACATTTCGATGGAGTAGCGGGCGGCGCTGACTCGACTCGCGGAGGTGGCTTTCTCGTCCTCCATGATGGTGTCCAGCGTACGGGCGGCGCGGCCGGCCATGTGTTGCAGGTGGGTTGCGAGCTGGGTCAGGGAGAGCTCCCGAGCGTGTCTCACAGCGCCTTGAAATTCCTCTTCCTGCAGCCAGCGATAGAGGGTGCGCTCGTGGATGTTGGCTTGTTTCGCGGCGTCGCTAATACTGGTGCCGGAGATCAAGGATTGGACGGCGCGGTCTTGCCGTGACGTAAGCTGCTAATTCATAAAGATCCTTTACAAAATGTCTTGAAATGCCATGATATGCCAGGTTTTGGAGCCATTTTCTGGCCCGATAACCGAGGCCGTGACCGCGCGGTGCTGGTTTCTCTTTGGCATTACGTGATCACTCTTCCGGCACTCACTATATCAAACGGAACTAGGCGCTCCGGGCGTAGCTGGATCATAAGTTACTGAAACAAACGGAAATACTTTATGATGGGTATACGGTTGACTCAGGTAGCCCCAATATCTTGTGGTTTGGAGATTTTCTTGGGTTCTGTAACCGGGTGAACAATCATCTTGTAAGTCGCGGGATCCACGGCTACCGCCTGCTGGACGAGCCGATAGAAGAGTTTGCCGCGGCTTTTGGATTTGCGGCGGTTGAAACGGAAGGTGAACTCGTCCAGGTAGTAGTCCAGATGTTTGTGGCTCACGGCGCCCTGATGGGTGCCCAGCAGCCAGCGCTTGAGCAGTGACATCACGCGGTGGACGCGGGGCATCAATTCCGACGCGGACTGCTCCTGCCTGCTGACAACTGTGACCTGATGGACGTAGCCTTCCTTTTTCAACCCGGAGTAACCGGGCCAGCCGTCGGTATGCACCACGCTGCCCGGCTCGATGCACTCCTCCACGAAAGGCAACAGGCTCTCGCCCGAGGCATCCTCGATTCTCTTCATGCGAATCCGGCCGATACCCCGCCCATCCTCTTGAGCGGCCACTGCGATCAATGCTTTGTTTTTCAGGTTTCGGCCCCGCAGGCCCTCTTCGAGCCCGCCCCAGTAGCTTTCATCGACTTCCACCGTCCCGGCCAGCAAATCCCGTCCCGGCCGCACCATCGCGCGCCGCATTTTGTGCAGCCAGGTCCAAGCCGTTTCGTACCTGTTGAGCCCCAACACTCTTTGAAGTCCCAAAGCGCTGGCTCCGGTTTTTTGGGTGGTGACCCACCACATCGCACGAAACCACAACGGCAAAGGGCTGCGCGTGTCCTGAAAGATGGTCCCGGCGGTCACCGAGGTTTGGCGCCCACACGCAGCGCACTGCAGCAGCACTTTTCGCAAAGGCCACGACTTTCCACAACCGCAACCCGGACAGCGGAAACCGTCCGGCCAGCGCAGCCGGAACAGATACTCCCGGCAGGCCTCCTCACTGCTAAAACGGGACTCGAATTCTGTCAGGTTCTGAGGGTAATCTTCCATCTGCCGGCATACTACATCTTGGGGCTACCTGAGTCAACCGGATACCCATCTACTTTATTTTAGATGGGTATCCGGTTGACTCAGGTAGCCCCAATATCTTGTGGTTTGGGGATTTTCTTGGGTTCTGTAACCGGTAGAACAATCATCTTGTAAGTCGCGGGATCCACGGCTACCGCCTGCTGGACGAGCCGATAGAAGAGTTTGCCGCGGCTTTTGGAGTTGCGGCGGTTGAAACGGAAGGTGAACTCGTCCAGGTAGTAGTCCAGATGTTTGTGGCTCACGGCGCCCTGATGGGTGCCCAGCAGGCAGCGCTTGAGCAGTGACATCACGCGGTGGACGCGGGGCATCAATTCCGACTTGGACTGCTCCTGCCTGCTGACAACTGTGACCTGATGGACGTAGCCTTCCTTTTTCAACCCGGAGTAACCGGGCCAGCCGTCGGTATGCACCACGCTGCCCGGCTCGATGCACTCCTCCACGAAAGGCAACAGGCTCTCGCCCGAGGCATCCTCGATTCTCTTCATGCGAATCCGGCCGATACCCCGCCCATCCTCTTGAGCGGCTACTGCGATCAATGCTTTGTTTTTCAGGTTTCGGCCCCGCAGGCCCTCTTCGAGCCCGCCCCAGTAGCTTTCATCGACTTCCACCGTCCCGGCGAGCAAATCCCGTCCCGGCCGCACCATCGCGCGCCGCATTTTGTGCAGCCAGGTCCAAGCCGTTTCGTACCTGTTGAGCCCCAACACTCTTTGCAGTCCCAAAGCGCTGGCTCCGGTCTTTTGGGTGGTGACCCACCACATCGCACGAAACCACAACGGCAAAGGGCTGCGCGTGTCCTGAAAGATGGTCCCGGCGGTCACCGAGGTTTGGCGCCCACACGCAGCGCACTGCAGCAGCACTTTTCGCAAAGGCCACGACTTTCCACAACCGCAACCCGGACAGCGGAAACCGTCCGGCCAGCGCAGCCGGAACAGATACTCCCGGCAGGCCTCCTCACTGCTAAAACGGGACTCGAATTCTGTCAGGTTCTGAGGGTAATCTTCCATCTGCCGGCATACTACATCTTGGGGCTACCTGAGTCAACCGGATACCCACCTTATTTTAATATCCGTGAACGAAAAACGGGAATTGGAGAATTTGGCAACTATGGCTGATCGCAGGGGCGGCGGATGGACGGGGTGGCCCGTTGCTTTCGGGTGGTAATGATGACGGTTTGCTTGGCAATTTCGCGAAGTTTTGGTTGGAAATTGGCTTTTTCGCTGTTTGGGTGTTGCGGTGGCGCGGGAGTCGGTGAGTGTTCGATGAGGCGGTTTCGCGGGTCGGGTACTTCATCTTGGCGCTGAGCCAGTGCCCGGATGCGGTGTGGGCTGGTGGAATGACGAACTCGGCGCTTTGAGCGGCCCCACTACAGTCCACGTGACGAAAAGCTGAGCGCGTCGCAACTTAGTCTGGGCGCAGTTGCTCAACTGAAAGGCTACCGATGCCGGGGCACGCTGGTGTACAATCGTACACAGCGACTGAGCTTCAATGGGATCCCCGGAAGGCTGCGGCCAATACGCGCAAACATGGAATCCAATTCGCCGATGCCGTTCCGGTGTTGGAAGACGAACGCGCCATCACCTTGTTTGACGACGTCCACGGCGAAGAACGGTGGGTCACGATTGGGATGGAGCCGTTGGCACGGATTCTGACCGTGGTGTACACCTGGCGTGACAACACAGTCCGGGTCATCTCGGCGCGCCCGGCCACGCCGAACGAACGCAGGCAGTATCTGGAGAACTCCTGAGACAGGAATACGATTTCAGCAAGGGCAAACGCGGAGCCGTGGCGCCCGTCCCGCAGGGCAAGACTCGAGTGACTATTCGGCTAGATGACGACCTTCTGGACTGGTTCCGGAATGAAGTAGACAAGGCTGGCGGGGGCAACTATCAAACACTGATCAACCTGGCGCTAAGAGATTTCGTCAACCGAAGCCGGGAGCCGCTGGAGAGCACATTGAGACGCGTTTTACGGGAAGAACTCAAGCGCGCTGGGTAGTCGAACTGCGTAGACCCCGTAAACGGCGTGGTGTTGACGCAGGCGACGGCGCTCGCCTCACCTCGGTCAGCAGCAGGTCTTGGATGGCAACCCTCCGACGTAAGTTCTCATGTAGTGCGACAGACTGTCGCAGTATGTCAGGAGGACTCTACTGGAAATAGGTAACATAGCACCTGAATTATGCACTGCGGCGTGGACCTGAGGAGGGCTGAGCCGCAAGGGACCATTGGGGACCCCCTAAAACATGGGGTAAAAAGGTCGGCTGGCAAAGATTCCAGCTTCGCCAGCCAACCCCAAGGAAGTCACCCACATGGTTACCAGACGAAAACAGCATAGCTCCCAAAGGCCCGTCCAACAAGGCCCAGCCGTGACGGCCTCGCGGCCCAATAAAATCAGGGCTTCGACGCCTTACCACTTCCGCGGCAGGAAGCCGACTCCCTACGGCGGCTTGCTGCCGGTGGTCGGGAGGGCGCTGATCTGAGAGCCTGGCTATGCGCTATGCATAAAATTTTATGCACTAGCCGTAACGCACTGGAAACACGTCACTTCCGAGCGAGGTTTTGACGACGCGGATTCTGGGCGGGAAGGGAAACCGGACACGGAGAAGCCAAAAGGCCAGTTGCCGAGCTACCACCTCACGACGACCGCCAACCCGCTACGAACGCAGCCACACTCGCAAAGTGAATCTGTGCATAATTCAGGTAGCAAGGAGTCGTCTGTAGGAGCGTCGCGAATTGAGGGGGGAAGGCGACAGTCTGGCCCGGATTGCTGAGGGGCGGTCGGTTGCAGCCCAAGGAGCGGACCAGGCCCTAAGGGGGAATCAAGCTCGACCGCCGACTCTCGAACGTCGGAAGGAGGTTTGCACATCGTATCGGCGCTGATGCTCAAACCTCAGATTTTTGTGTTGTCAGTCTTGATCTGACCCCGATCGTCCCGCTCGTTGACCTCGGACGACTCTGTAAAACGAATTTGGGTCGAGAGATTCTCCACAGATTTACTGTCTAGAACTGGTTTCGTCGACCCCTCACCTGAACCGACTGCGAGGCCCAGGGGCACAACCTTATCCAAGAGGTCAAAGAGCTTTTCCACACTGTACCCAGCCAAGAAAGCCAGGGCCCATGGCGACGAGAACGAAAACTGCCCCTGACTGAGGTCATCGGGTGATAAGAACCAACCGATCGCAAGACCGCCTAAGGCACCAAGCTGCAGTCGGATTCCCAACCGCATCCGCGCGACATCGGTATACAAGAGCAATCTAACCTGCTCAGTGATAGACCTCAGTGCGAAGGCGAAGGCGCCAAGAAGCCCGTAAATTAAGGGTAATAAGTAGTCCGACAGTGTGTGCAGAGTGAAGGTACTGCTCGTAACAACCCGCATGCTCAACCAGGCAAATTGTGTTTTCCGCCACTCCTCTTCAGTCAGAATCTCCTCTGCTTTGTCGGGAAGAGAACTGTTGGGTTTGGGAAGAGTTTCGATCAACTTTACCCATGGAGCGTTCCATGTTTCGAGGAAGGACAGCCTCATCTGGATGGGAGCCACCGCCGACTCATACTCACTCCAAGCTAGTGCGTCGAGTCGCTCAAGTACCCGCTCATCCTCACCTCCCGGTTCAGCATTTTCAAAATTGCGATGAGACTCTGTACACGCTTGGTGACTGCTCTCGGCAGCCTCCAGATCTATGCCCTGAACTGTCTGATACCCAACGAACCAGTACACCTGGAAGATGATTAGAAGAGTAAGTGTGACGCTTGCCCAGAATCTGGTGTGGACAACGGCTCTCTGCGCTTCGGAACTAGCCGCCGGAGTACCGACGGCCCATCGCCATAATCTCGCCAAAATACCCGCATTTCGTAGGTCGCTCTGAGCCGAAAGAAGGCTCTTGATCGTGACAGGGTAGGCTACCCGAGCTAGAACGTCGAGGCTTCTCCACAATCGTGTTTCTTCTTCAATAGTCCACTCATCGGTATCGATAATGCGCCTTGATCTGACGATTATCGCGATATGCTCGCCGTCAAGCGGTTTCCCTGTGATGACGCAGTGCTCGAGGAAGAGCTCTGCTTTGCGAATAGCGTCGTGGAGGTCAACAACGTGACCGCCTAGCTGACTCTTGCTTATACGGTTGTTTCAGCAAGCCCCAAGATGTAGGGTAGGGCGTGGCCCGGCCGCCGTTTCCGAAGAGTCTGCGTCAGTTTCAGGTGGAGTTCGCGACCGAGGAGGCTTGCCAGAAGTACCTGGCTGCTTGTCGTTGGCCCGACGGGTTCCTTTGTCCTCAGTGTGGGCATCGGCAGGCCTACATTCTCGAGCAGAAACTACGGTGGCAGTGCGCGGCGTGTCGACACCAGGTCTCGTTGACGTCGGGAACGGTGCTCCACAATACGAAGACCCCGCTGACGGTTTGGTTTTGGGCTGCGTACCTGATGACAACTGATAAACGAGGTGTGTCGGCGCTGCTACTGCAGCGTCAGCTCGGCCTGTCGCGCTACGAAACCGCCTGGATGATGTTGCACAAACTGCGACGGGCCATGGTGAACGCAGCTCGCGAGCCCTTGCACGGAGAAGTAGAGGTCGATGACACCTGGATTGGCGGCCCGCAAGCAGGTTTGCGAGGCAGCCGGCAACTGAAGGGGCGCCGTGCGGCCCTTGTGATGGTCGCTGTTGAGAAACGCGGGAAGCGCTCCGGGCGCGTTCGCATGTCCGTTATTCCAGACTTCAAGAAGGTGACGATCGACAGGTTTCTTGCCCAGAACGTTGTTCCCGGCTCGACCATCTACACAGACGGTCTGAAGACCTTTACCGCCCTCGAAGAGGCCGGCTACAAACACGTCTCTCGTCCGCAACCTCACCGGACTGACTTGCGGAAAGGCGCCAAGTCGGTGGTGCCGCTGACGGATCGTGCCATTGGCAACCTGCAGCAATGGCTGACCGGAACGTACCACGGCGTGAGCCGCGCTCAGCTTCAGGTTTACCTCGATGAGTTCGTGTTTCGACACAACCGCCGCAAGACCCCAATGGCAGCCTTCCAAACCCTCCTCGGTCTCGGAACTCAACACGCTCCTACGCCTTACGCCCACATCCGCCGCGCGCGTGACCTGGACAAGACGCGATGACCTCCACCCCAACATCTTGGGGCTTGCTGAAACAACCGTATAAGCAGGAGCTGACTAGATTGCTGCTCTTCCATGTGGTGACTCGGCGTTCACGAAGCCGTCTTCAAGTTTGAGACTATTCGAAACTTTGTCTCCCTTTATCGTCGCTAATGGTTGTGCCGACAACGACGCGCCTCGATTATATCGCTCTCACCCCTTAGCTCAATAGGTGCATTCCCGAACCACCCTGCGCCTCGCCAGCACCTTGAGCTCGGCTAGAAAAACTTGTCTTCCCGCCGGTAGTCTGAGGCTGTCGCAATCTTTAGGCGAACGACAACAGTTGAACCTCTTGGGGAGGTCGGCCATTAAGACCAGGGGAGAATGTCGACCGGGGCAACCTTTCGTGCTCTCCGAGGTACTCGTGGTGTGCTCTTCGGATCAATCGTCTGGGACGTCACAGCCCTGCTTTCCTTCTCGTTCGCAGGGAGCGCATGCGAACTTGTCGAAGCCGTTGTGCAGATGGCCTCACAGCGACATCAAAGGAGCGATTGTTTGGCCAGTCCCGAAATCTAGCAATGTAGGTGGTTTCGGGCGCAAGAATGGGAATTTCGTCGGCCTGGGGACCGTCAGGCTCGGGCGTGAGACAGGCTAGGAGCAATACTCTCACTTAACGTTTCCTTGCCGGTTGCTTGTCCAAGTTCATCGTAATATTTTCGGTTAACTCCGGCCCCGTCATCGGAGTCAGGCGGCGTGCTTTCCTGCACCCTTGCGGGGCTTTCGCATTGGGGATTTGCACCCAGGGTTCCGCTTCGCTTCACCCAGGGCTACGATCCTGCGCCGCTTCGCGGCTCAACGACTCTGGGCGACAAAGGGACACAGTCATGGACGGTTCCTCATTTTGCCCATTGCGCGCGGATCAGTCGATTCGAGCCGACCGCTTGCTTACGCGCGCGGCTCCAGCCGGGGGATTCGGGTCCGGGGACTTAGGCTAGGACTTGGTTGACTAGGTTGCCGTGCACGTCGGTGAGGCGGAAGTGGCGGCCTTGGAATTTGAAGGTTAGTTTCTTGTGGTCGATGCCCAGGCAGTGCAGGATGGTGGTCTGCACGTCGTGGATGTGAACCGGGTCCTTGACGATGTTGTAGCAGTAGTCGTCGGTCTCGCCGAGCGTGAAGCCGGGCTTGATGCCTCCGCCGGCCATCCACATGCTGAAGCAGCGCGGATGATGGTCCCGGCCGTAATTGGTCGCCGTTAGCTTGCCCTGGCAATAAACTGTACGGCCGAACTCGCCTCCCCAGACGACCAGAGTGTCATCGAGCATCCCGCGCTGTTTCAGGTCGAGGATCAGCGCGGCGAATGCCTGATCGGTGGCTTTCGTTTGGAGGGTGATGTCGCGCGGCAAGTCGCCGTGCTGGTCCCAGCCTCGCATGTAAAGCTGCACGAAGCGCACATCGCGTTCGGCCAGACGGCGGGCCAGCAAGCAGTTGGCGGCATAGGTTCCGGGGCGGCGTGAGTCCGGACCGTAGAGGTCAAAGATGTGGTCGGGCTCGTTCGAGAGGTCCATCAATTCGGGGACCGAGGTCTGCATCTTATAGGCCATCTCGTACTGCGTGATACGGGTGTTGATCTCCTGGTCGCCGGTCGCCTCGCCCTTCAACGTGTTGAGCTTTTGCAAGCTGTCGAGCATGCGCCGGCGCGTTTCCTTGTCGACCCCGGGAGGGTCGGAAAGATACAGTACGGGGTCGCCGCTGGAGCGAAACTTGATCCCCTGATAACGCGACGGCAGAAAACCGCTGCCCCATAACCGCGAGAACAGCGGCTAGGCGTTGTTCTTCGAGACCTTTTGCGAAACGAGCACAACGTAGGCAGGCAGATCCTGCGTCTCGCTGCCGAGGCCATAGCTGAGCCAGGCGCCCATACTCGGGCGTCCGGGCTGCTGGCTGCCGGTTTGGATAAAGGTGATGGCCGGGTCGTGGTTGATGGCGTCGGTGTGAATCGTTTTGATGATCGAGATGTCGTCGACGATCTTGGCGTGGTGAGGCAGAAGTTCGCTGAGGTAGGTTCCGCTCTGGCCGTGACGCTGGAAATTGAGAACAGACGACGCAACGGGGAAGGAGTCCTGGCCGGACGTCATTCCGGTGATGCGCTGCCCCTGGCGCACCGAGTCGGGGAGCTCGGATCCATGGACGTCTTTCAGTTTGGGCTTGTAGTCAAATAAATCAATCTGCGATGGAGCACCGGATTGGTGCAAGTATATGACGCGCTTGGCCTTGGGCTTGAAGTGCGGCAACTCGGCAAGTCCGCCTGTATCGGGGTTGATCGGCCGGCCCATGGGGTCGAGGGCTGGGTTGGCGGAGAGTTCCGGGTTGAGCAGCGAGGCCAGGGCGGCGACTCCGATGCCGGTGCTGGCGCCGCCTAACAATTGGCGCCTTGTCATGATTAGGCGTTCGGCTTCTTGGAGATTCATGGTTGCTCCCTAGTGCTCTTCGGGGGACGGCGCCTTGTTTCGGTTGAGCCGTTCCAGACTGAAAGCGTTACGTTTCGACCCTATTATAACGGCGGAGAGGGTAGGGGGCGGAGGGGCGGGGAGCTTTCGCCGCTGACGCGCCATTGCATTGATTCGAATGGCGGCTCTATACTCATGGCTCCGGGGATTGAGCCCCGCCATCCCCGCTATAATGATGCCCATGCTCTTCTCGAAGACAGGTATTCTTTCGCTCCGCGGCGTCACGCTGCTCTCGCCGCTGGTCGCCGCTGCTCTGACGCTTGGGTGTTCTTCGGAAAACCCCGCCGGCAAGTCGCGCACATTCGAATTTCACTATCAGGCGTTGTTGCCCGCCATCCCGAAAGACGGCGAACAGTATCGCATCTGGGTGCCCCTGCCCAGCGAAGGACCCGCCCAGCAGATTCATGACCTGAAGGTCGTCAGTCCCGTTGGCTACAAGCAACGTGAAGAGAGTGTTTTTGGAAACCGCTACGCCTACATCGAATTTGACCGCGCTGAATATCCTTGGCCGCTATCGGTGACGGTTGGCTTCCAGACTACGAGGCAGGAACATAGGGTTGATTTCGATGCTGAGTCAATAGCGTCAGGCGGGTCTACGGCCGGCGCGGTTTACGCCGCGGAAAGTTACGAGAAATTCCTGCTGCCTAATCGGCTGGTTCCTCTCGACGGCATGATCGCCGATCTGTCGAGGCAGCACACGGCCGGCGCAGCGAGCCCGCTCGAAAAAGCTCGCAAGGTTTTCGACTACGTTGTCTCCACCATGGCCTATGACAAGAGCGGCGAAGGCTGGGGAAGAGGCGACGCGATCTACGCTTGCGATGTCAAGAAAGGCAACTGCACCGACTTCCACGCCTTGTTTATTGGGATGATGCGCGCGGCGGGCATTCCGGCACGTTTCGAAATCGGCTTCCCCTTGCCGCGAAACGAGAAGCGCGGCAGCGTCCCCGGCTACCATTGCTGGGCAGAATTCCATGTTGACGGCATCGGCTGGATTCCGGTTGATGCCTCGGAGGCGTGGAAGGATCCGGCGCGGAAGGACTATTTCTTTGGGGCGCTTGACGAGCACCGCGTGCAGTTTACTACGGGGCGCGACATCAGGCTGGACGCTGACCAAGTGGGCGAACCGCTCAACTATTTCATTTATCCTTATGCGGAGCTGGACGGTCAGCCGGTGGAAGCGATGGAAAAGCGTTTTCTCTTCCGGGATTTGGCGAACCCGAGTTGATCGGATTCAGAGCCCCGAACGCCACTGAGAGTCTGGCCGGCCTGTGCCGCTTCGCGGGAAGCTGACCTTTGTTCGAGTGTTAGCAGCTGACCGCCTAGAAGGCGGTTGAGCGTGGACTTCCGTCCACGGCTCTGTGCCTACGGTCGACGTTTTGTCGGGAGCTTGTCCGGTCAGGCGGCCGCATCCCTCGCTCGGGGGACTTAGTTGACTCGGGCCTGGACGCTGCCCAAGTTTGGACATTGCACCTGGATACTGTCCCCGACATTCAGGCGATAGAGCGGAAGAGGCGAGCCTGTCAGCAGGATCTGTCCTTTCCTGGGATGGATTCCGAAGGCGTGAAGGCGCTCGACCAGATGGACGAGCGAGGCGAGCGGCCCTCCTGGGATTGTGCCCGCATCGGCGGTACCGACGAGTTCGTCGTTAATGCGGACGGTGATCGTTTCTGCGAGAAGCCGATCTGCCCCGAGTAGATCCGGTCGGCGTTCGGAATCACGACTCCGGCGTTGATTGCGTTGTTCCCGATCAACTCGGCGGAAAGTTTTCAGGCTTTCCACGAAACACGTAGTTGTGTAACTCGACGACGGGGAAGACGGACGAGACGAAGTCGGCTGGGGCCTAGCGCACGGGCGCGGGGTCGTCAATATCTGCGGCCAGCCTGACCGCGAACTCCCCTTCGATGGCGAGGCCGTCAAACTTCGACGAATAGAGGGTCGTCTGGCCGGGTAAATCTCGGTCAAGTAGACGTGGCCGAACACGGCTTCATCGAGCCCGAGCTGCTGTCGAACATCGGCGCTCAAGCAGCCGATCTTGTAGCCGGCTAGCTCCTCGCCGCGTGCCTGACGGAGCCGGGCGACTTCGATTTGAAGCGCGTAGGCATCGGCGATGGATATTGCGCGGGTATCCTGGCCGAAAACGAGTCCGGGGTGATGGGCGTCGTAGTCGGCGAGCTGCCTAGGCGCGAGGTTGAGAATGTCTTGCCCACTCGAGCCCTGACTAGCCGAGGGCTAGCTGTCAACAGCGTTGTCAGAACGTTGCCCAGCGAGTTAGCAATCAAGGAACATCTGGAATTCTGCAATCCTGGGCGCTGTTGATTTTGAAAGCCTTATCGGTTATGGTGTCATGTGGCAACGCACGTGCTATACGAACACTGTCGGTAGCTGACCAACGATTGCAGGGATGTCCAGGGTTGCCGAGCAAACGCCGCAAGGCATACCGGCGAGCAACCGGGCGTGCATTCGATAAACGACGGACCAAGGAGGAATCCATGCACCAGGAAAAGGACGATGCAAAGCAAGTCGACGAAGCAAGGGTTGCTGACACCAGCGAACTAAGCGACGCGGAACTAGAAGACGCGGCCGGGGGCGTCGTCATTAACCACGAAGAGCAAAACAGTCTCGATAAACCTCAGACCACCTTCGACATGTCTGACATCCTTGAACCTGTCAATCCACGGAACGGTGGCGGGCTCTTGCCCTAGCAACCCGTGGCAAAGTGTCCGGGGCGAAAAAGGGGGAATGCCCCCAATTCCCGTTCTTGCTAACCCATTCAAGAATCTGTGATTCAAAGAAAGGGAATTGGCTGGCTGTCCCCTTTTTTCGCATCTGCGGACTTCGACCACGGGCTGCCAGGCAGGTCCCGAGCCCGAGTGGTTAATTGGCGAAACGGGCATCGAGGCGCGGCGGTCATTTCGTTCGGTTGTTGTATTTGCATCTCGCATGAAGCCCAGCGTGACACGTGCCTTCTCGTGCATTCCCGAGTGCGGCTACAACGCAGCGGCGACCCATCTACTCAACCGGACACTCCGGCCCGTAACGCCGTCATGAATATCCTCGGGCTTTCTGCCTTCTACCACGATTCGGCCTGCTGCCTGCTCCAGGATGGCAAGCTTGTGGCGGCAGCATCGGAAGAGCGCTTCACACGCGTCAAATACGATTCGCGGCTGCCGGTACAGGCCTTTCGTTTCTGCCTGCGAGAAGGCGGGATCACGCTCGTCGACCTCGATTGCGTCGCCTACTATGAGTCCCCGGTTAAGAAGCTGGCGCGGCAGTTGTGGTCGGGCGCGCCCGAAGGCGGAGCGCGCGATCTGCCTTGGCTCGACTCCGGGCAGGCTGAGCGGGCGGTCCGGCGGCAGCTCGGCTTTGACGGTCCCATCCTCTGTTTCGACCATCATCGCTCACACGCCGCCAGCGCGTTTTTCTATTCGGGCTTCGATGATGCGGCGGTCTTCACGGTCGATGGCGTCGGCGAATGGGCCACCACAACCTATGCCCACGGCCGGGGTGATGCTCTCGATGTGTTTGAAGAAGTTCGGTTCCCGCATTCCCTTGGACTGCTCTACGCGACCCTCACCGTCTACCTCGGCTTCCGCGTCAACGACGGCGAATACAAGGTCATGGGCCTGGCCCCCTTTGGCGAGCCAAACTATGCGGATCAAGTGCGTACTTTGGTTCGGTCAGGGCCGCGCGGACAGTTCGAACTCGAAATGCAATACTTCGATTTCGTCCGAGGGCGCACCATGTTTTCAGATCGCCTCAGCGAGCTATTCGGACGACCGCCACGCGAACGCGGGAAGAAGATCACTTCTTTCCACTGTGATGTTGCCAAAAGCCTGCAGGTCGTTCTGGAAGAGATTCTGCTCGAGAAAGTGCGCTACCTCGCCGGCGAAGCTACCTCACCGAACCTTTGCATGGCCGGCGGAGTCGCACTCAATTGTGTGGCGAATGGCCGTATTGTCCGCGAAGGCCCCTTCGAGCGGCTCTTCGTGCAGCCCGCCGCGGGCGATGCCGGCGGCAGCCTCGGCGCGGCTGCTCTAGCGCACAAACAACTCAGCGGCCAGCGCTCGACTCAAACAGCCTTGCACGATGTTTTCCTCGGACCCCGTTGGTCTTCGCGGAAGGTCGCATCGATCGTCACGGGAACGGGCCTCGATGCGCAGGATTTCCGTGATCGCGAAGCCGAACTTCTCGAAGCCGTCGTCGACCGCATCGAGCAGAACAAAGTCGTTGGCTGGTTTCAGGGAGCGATGGAGTTCGGCCCTCGTGCCCTCGGCGCCCGCAGCATCCTCGCCAATCCGCTGGACCGAGGCATGCGCGACCGCGTCAACCGCATGATCAAGAAGCGCGAGAGCTTTCGGCCCTTCGCGCCCAGTGTCCTCGCCGAGCATGCAGCGGACCATTTCGAACTCGATCACCCTTCGCCCTTCATGCTGGAAACTTGCCAAGTGACCTCAAATCTGGATCTGCCCGCCATCACGCATGTCGACGGCTCGGCTCGCCCGCAAACCGTGGACGCCAAGCAGAACCCCCGGTTCGCCGCTCTCTTGGAGATGTTTTACCGGCGTACCGGCTGCCCGATGCTGCTCAACACTTCGTTCAACGTCCGCGGTGAGCCGATTGTCTGTTCGCCTGTCGACGCGCTTTTTTGCATGGGGCGGGCCGGGCTGGACTGCCTCGTTCTTGAAGATTTTCTGATCGACCGCGAAGTTCTGCCGGATAACTGGGATGAACTTTTTGCGGCTTGGCGGCGCGACCGCTCAGACGCCTTTTCGAGGACGAAGAACCCGCTCCAAGAGAACCTATACACGTTCGTCTGAATGGATGAAAGACCATGCTCCAGAGCAGCCCCGCAGCCATCTTCGCGAGCAGTCGTGCGCGGAGACGGCGGAGCTGTTGTCGACTGCCGAGGGCCTTGCCAGAGCCCGCCACCTCCAGCGCGGAGCATTCTTCGGGCGCACGGCAGGCGTTGCCCGGCAAGCCGCAGGCGGGAAAAAACCCGCTGTTTCCGCCGCAACCTCAGGCGCCTCTCAACCCGACCTCAAAGCCGAGAACGGCGAGCCGCAGCCTATCAGCATTTGGCAACCCGAGAACGCTGACGGCGAACTCATTTTCGTGCGGCCGGACCCGCTGCCCCTCGGAGACCACTATTCGGCCACCACGACCCTGAAGGCGAAGAAGAACTCACAAACACGCCGCATCTGTTTCTTTGGTGAATCGGTAGCCGCCGGCTATCTCTACGCGCCGCACCTGACGCCGGCGCAAGTGTTGCAGGACCAGCTCCAGTGCTTGGCCGGCTCGGATCAGTACGAAGTCATCGACCTTGCGCGTACCAATGAGAGCATCCCCGAGCTGCTGCGCACCGTCAGGAGCTCGATGCAGCTCGAACCGGATGCTCTTGTCATCTTCACAGGCAACAACTGGACTCTGCTCAATACCCCATTCGCGACACCCTACTCACCTTCGATTGACGAGCGTCAACTGCTTGCTTTGGCCCTGAGAGAAGGCGGCAACCCGCGTGTCTTTGAACTTGCAACGGCAGGGCTCCGGCGAGTAGTCAGCACGGCTTTCTCGAGAATCTCCCGCATCGCCAAGACCGCCGGAATCCCCGTCGTGATCGTGATCCCGGAGATCAATTTGGCCGACTGGGAAACCCGCCAACCCGTCATGTGGCTGCCGGGCAACCAAACAGCGCGCTGGCATCAGCTATACGAAGAAGCCCGGCTCCACCTGGAAAACAACCAGTGGCAGCACGCCGCCGAGACCGCCCGCCAGATGATCGTACTGGACAAGGGACTCTGCCCAACTTCTCACCGGGTCTTAGCGTGCGCTCATCTAGGCGCGGGGCATCTTGACGAAGCCCAGGGCGCTTCTCAAGCCGAGGTGGATAGCAACCAAAAGGCTACCCTGTGCTTCCTGAGTGCGCCGCAGATAAGCTCGCACAGCAAGCAGCAGCAGCGCGACCTTCCTGTCCGGCTTGGATTCGCCTCGGTCGATTTGCCTCGAATATTCGCGGAAGGTGGGTATCCGGTTGACTCAGGTAGCCCCAAGATGTAGTATGCCGGCAGATGGAAGATTACCCTCAGAACCTGACAGAGTTCGAGGCCCGTTTTAGCAGTGAGGAGGCCTGCCGGGAGTATCTGTTCCGGCTGCGCTGGCCGGACGGTTTCCGCTGTCCGGGTTGCGGTTGTGGAAAGTCGTGGCCTTTGCGAAAAGTGCTGCCGCAGTGCGCTGCGTGTGGGCGCCAAACCTCGGTGACCGCCGGGACCATCTTTCAGGACACGCGCAGCCCTTTGCCGTTGTGGTTTCGTGCGATGTGGTGGGTCACCACCCAAAAGACCGGAGCCAGCGCTTTGGGACTGCAAAGAGTGTTGGGGCTCAACAGGTACGAAACGGCTTGGACCTGGCTGCACAAAATGCGGCGCGCGATGGTGCGGCCGGGACGGGATTTGCTCGCCGGGACGGTGGAAGTCGATGAAAGCTACTGGGGCGGGCTCGAAGAGGGCCTGCGGGGCCGAAACCTGAAAAACAAAGCATTGATCGCAGTGGCCGCTCAAGAGGATGGGCGGGGTATCGGCCGGATTCGCATGAAGAGAATCGAGGATGCCTCGGGCGAGAGCCTGTTGCCTTTCGTGGAGGAGTGCATCGAGCCGGGCAGCGTGGTGCATACCGACGGCTGGCCCGGTTACTCCGGGTTGAAAAAGGAAGGCTACGTCCATCAGGTCACAGTTGTCAGCAGGCAGGAGCAGTCCGCGTCGGAATTGATGCCCCGCGTCCACCGCGTGATGTCACTGCTCAAGCGCTGGCTGCTGGGCACCCATCAGGGCGCCGTGAGCCACAAACATCTGGACTACTACCTGGACGAGTTCACCTTCCGTTTCAACCGCCGCAAATCCAAAAGCCGCGGCAAACTCTTCTATCGGCTCGTCCAGCAGGCGGTAGCCGTGGATCCGGCGACTTACAAGATGATTGTTCGCCCGGTTACAGAACCCAAGAAAATCCCCAAACCACAAGATATTGGGGCTACCTGAGTCAACCGGATACCCATCTCGCGGAATATACCGGCTCGCCAGTTCCCGGGCGCCGCATGTTCCTTGACTATTGCCATCTGACGATCGAGGCGATGAAGGTGGCGATGGCCGCGGTCACAGCCGAAATCCTGACGCTGCCCGACGCCGCTCCTGTTGTAGGGATCTCCAACGAAAGCAATCCGCTCGAATGGAAAACGCTTGTTGAAGACTTGCCCGATCCGGCAATAACACCCGAAGCCGATGCAGCCGCCAAGTTCGGCGCGGCGATCCACAACGCCCACCGGCTGTTGACTGTGGGACCGAAAGCATCGCTGATCGAGTACTGGTGCGAACAAGCGCTCAAAGCCTCACACCTCGTCGAGGAAGCCATGCTGGACTTCGTTTCCGCCCGTGCGACAGGGCTGCCCGCTGTCCTCACCTCCGCGCAGCAACGGAACTACTCCTCCCTTTGCCGGCTGACGTTCCAAGCTGGTTGGCAATACGACTACCTGGACGCGGACGTTATTCGGGCAATCGAGGCCGTTCTCAGGCGCTCGGCATCAGCATCCAGCGAGCGGATCCAGTCGATACTTTTGGAAAAGCAAAAGGTGGGTATCCGGTTGACTCAGGTAGCCCCAAGATGTAGTATGCCGGCAGATGGAAGATTACCCTCAGAACCTGCCAGAATTCGAGGCCCGTTTTAGCAGTGAGGAGGCCTGCCGGGAGTATCTGTTCCGGCTGCGCTGGCCGGACGGTTTCCGCTGTCCGGGTTGCGGTTGTGGAAAGTCGTGGCCTTTGCGAAAAGTGCTGCTGCAGTGCGCTGCGTGTGGGCGCCAAACCTCGGTGACCGCCGGGACCATCTTTCAGGACACGCGCAGCCCTTTGCCGTTGTGGTTTCGTGCGATGTGGTGGGTCACCACCCAAAAGACCGGAGCCAGCGCTTTGGGACTGCAAAGAGTGTTGGGGCTCAACAGGTACGAAACGGCTTGGACCTGGCTGCACAAAATGCGGCGCGCGATGGTGCGGCCGGGACGGGATTTGCTCGCCGGGACGGTGGAAGTCGATGAAAGCTACTGGGGCGGGCTCGAAGAGGGCCTGCGGGGCCGAAACCTGCAAAACAAAGCATTGATCGCAGTAGCCGCTCAAGAGGATGGGCGGGGTATCGGCCGGATTCGCATGAAGAGAATCGAGGATGCCTCGGGCGAGAGCCTGTTGCCTTTCGTGGAGGAGTGCATCGAGCCGGGCAGCGTGGTGCATACCGACGGCTGGCCCGGTTACTCCGGGTTGAAAAAGGAAGGCTACGTCCATCAGGTCACAGTTGTCAGCAGGCAGGAGCAGTCCAAGTCGGAATTGATGCCCCGCGTCCACCGCGTGATGTCACTGCTCAAGCGCTGGCTGCTGGGCACCCATCAGGGCGCCGTGAGCCACAAACATCTGGACTACTACCTGGACGAGTTCACCTTCCGTTTCAACCGCCGCAACTCCAAAAGCCGCGGCAAACTCTTCTATCGGCTCGTCCAGCAGGCGGTAGCCGTGGATCCGGCGACTTACAAGATGATTGTTCACCCGGTTACAGAACCCAAGAAAATCCCCAAACCACAAGATATTGGGGCTACCTGAGTCAACCGGATACCCATCAAGCAAAAACTCCGCAAAGATGGGCGAGACCTCGTCGACCCGCCGTTTCTCCTCGGGGAGCCCTTGGAGCGCTTCTATCCCGAGGTTCTCAAGTTCGACGACTTGACCGAACGAGCGACCCACCGCTCCCCCTGGCCGGTTTCGCGGTTCCTCTTGATTTGCGACACCGACGCCGATATCGAACTCTCCGTCACCGCGCGCCTGCCGGCAACCAGTCAACTTGAAACAGATACCAAACAACAGGAGCGCGTAACGCTCACGGTGAACAACGAGAGCGCCGGATCGATCTCACTCGGTACGAAATGGAGCAGCCAGAGCCTCCACGTTGACCGCGGTCTTCTCACAAAAGGGATCAACACGATCGGCCTGCGCTGGCCTCTTCCGGCTATCCCCGGGCACGAAGCTCTCGAAGCGGCCATCCAGCAATTGGAGCTCGGCTGGGAAGCCGATCTGCACCCTGTGTTCGGCGAGATCTATTCGCTCGTCGCGAAACCGATCGCGAAATAGCCGGACGAAACGCGAACGTCGATCAGACACTCGCCGCCGAGCAAAGCTTGAGTCGAGTGCCGAGCGTGAGGCACCCAAAATGGGCCGCAAGAAATGGCCCCGGCGCGCGTAGTCCACAACTGAGGCCCGGAGGCCGACGCGGCCCGCCAAGGCGCGCGCCACATCGGGGCCCGCCCTTTGGTGAGTTAGATGCAAAGTGTGCTGTTTTCGTAGACTTCCTTGGACTTTTCGATGTACTTTCACGTGAATTTTCGGCCTCCCGGGCTGGATCGGAGGGGTTGTGGATTCGGGCAAGCTGCTTTGTTTCAGTGACATAAGAAATTCGATTGCAGGGTTTGGCAGGTTTTGTCAGGTTTTTGGAATTTTTGGGCCCTCGTGAGGTCCAGCTTGCCTTTGCATTCGCTAGAGCAGGGGGTTGTGCATGACTGCTTTTGATTCGACGATTCACCGCTCTTAGAATAACGGCACTATTGCGGATGTCAAGCCTTGAGCGGGAACATTTGTTGAAAACAGAGGGGATGCTTCTTTTCGGTTCCGTGACTGGACTTTGGTCTTTGGCGTTATCGGCGTGTTGGGTGCTTGGCAGGCAAGGATGCCCGCCCCACTTCAGAATGGCCAAGTCCTTATCGGGGCCGGGCTTGCGGGCCCACTCTCTTTCGCACCGTCCCTAAAGGACCGGCCTAGAACGAACAAGGCTCGTGGCCGAGGACCGGACTGTGGACGAGGTTTTTATCTCAGCCCAAGGATGCGCGAGCCCTTCGAGCAGCCCATTAGGTTGGCGATTGCCCACGAAATAGACTCTGTCTGAGGAGTGAGCGCCGGCCTGTCTGCTTGGTCGCGTTGATTCCTTGGGGCTTGCAACTTTCCTTGATTTGGCACTGTACTTGCACCACTGGAGTGCAAGCCGAGCCGTGTACCCGGCGCTTTTCGAAGGGAGCAATACATGAACGAAGACATCATCATGCAAGCGATTCGTGTGCTCAGAGAGCAACGAGTCGTGCTGGACCAAGCGATTCAAGCTGTTGAGTCGGTCGCGGGCGATCAACCGAAGCGGGGTCGTCCGCCAAAGATCATCGCCGACTGGCATCGCAACAAAAGTGAATCAAATCGCTAGCCTGTATTTCCCATCACCTGAAAACTTGCGAAAAAAGTGAAAAAGAGTGATATTGTCGTAGCTAGACCCTGCCGCGAGCACTGCTATGGCTCGCGTTTCAACCGAGGAGACCGAACATCATGAAACTACGAATTTGTGTATTAACGATTGCCGTCGCCGCCGAACTCAGCGGCGCCCACAAAGCCGTCGAGCGTGTCGATAGGGCGACTGAAGTGCTGACCGAAGTCATGGGAACGCCCGAAAAGGCCGTCCCCTCGGACCTGCTTTCGAAAACCCATTGCGTGGCGATCATCCCCGGCGTCAAGAAAGTCGGCCTGGGCCTCGGCGGCAAGTACGGCAAGGGCGTGATCACCTGCCGCGGCCAGGGCGGCAACGGCCGCGGCCAGGGCGGCAACGGCTGGACAGGGCCATCGACGGTCCGCATTGAAGGCGGCAGCGTCGGATTCCAGATCGGCGGCAGCTCGACCGACGTGATCCTCTTGGTGATGAACAAGAAGGGCAAGGACAAGCTGCTGGCGAGTAAGGTCACGCTCGGCGCCGAGGCGGCTGTGGCCGGTGGGCCGGTGGGCCGCTCCGCCCAAGCCCAGACCGATGCGCAGATGCATGCCGAGATTCTCTCCTACTCGAGATCGCGCGGCGCCTTCGCCGGCATATCTCTGGAGGGCGCCACATTGCGGCCAGACAACGACGACAACAAAGCGATCTACGGCAAAGAAGTGACGCCCACCGACATTCTCTCGGGCAAGGTTGCCGGACCCGCTTCGACAAAGGTGCTTTCCGCCGCGCTGACGAAGTATTCAGCGAAAGAGCACTAAGCCCCTATGTGACTGAACGGGTGGCCTTGCCACATCCTGTTGTTTTGGTGCTCGTGGTGGCGTTCGGGCGTAGCACGCTACGCCCCTACGGTCAGCCTCGAGGTCGGCGCTGCCGCGATCGAGTGATCGTCTCGAAAGTCGCGGATACTGTCCCAACCGTAGGGTCGGGAACTGGCGCGGTGGCCCGTCAGGACCTGGCTTGGCTGTATCCGGGGTTTCCCCCTTCGTGCCCGGTTAACCGTGTCCGTGGCTCCGTTTCCAGCTCCCGCCACCTCGCACGCAGCATGAAGATTTCCTTCACTACGCGCTCCTGCACACTTCACGACAAGGTTTATGAGACCTATCCGATCGGAGTTGCTTGCGACGACAGCTCGGAAGCCGTCACCCGAATCCAGGTGTCTGCTCTCGCCATTGACTACTCCACCGCTTCCGACCGAGGCCTTGGGTTAACGCCAAGTCCGTTCAGCCTTCCCCTTGCCGTATAGTCTTCGTCTCAGATCCTGCAGACTACCGGACGCTTTTATCATTTCGCCCCTGCCTCACTGTGTTGACCAAGACTTCATGTGCAGCAAGGCTCCTTCGCTCCACGGGCGTTACCCCGCTTCCTCACTACTACGAACCTAGCCGCCATCCTCTCGCCTTCCACCGTTTCCTGGTTTTCGCCAGTTATACGGCTTCCCTGCTCCGCCAATTTCTCGACGGGACGAGGAGGGCTTCTCCAGTTGCTTAGCATGCCCTTGTCACCGTGCTGTCCCTAGCACCCCGCCGGAGTGAACTGGCGCTGCAGTCAGTCTGCGCCAGGCCATGCTGCCTTCACCCGTGGAAAGAGGGTTCGGCCTCCGGAGTTTTAGCTTTTCGAGGCCACCTATGGGTTCACTTTTGTTACGGCCCGGTGACTTGCTCACCATCCCAAGGATGGCTTTGTCAGTTGGCTTCATCGGCTTCGTTTCCTCCACACGGATGCAACCCAAGCTACGGGGCTCTGACTTTTACCCCGGTGGGACTGTCTCCCACTGAACATGCCAGCCTTGACTGGACACACTTTCCACCGACTTTCCCCTGCGGACACAACCGTTTCCGCAAATACCGGTCAAGCAGATCGCTCCAGGTCTATGCCCTTGACGTGTGCCCGCGCGCTCGACCACGAGCCACGGTCCCTGATGCTGCCCGATTTGGATAAAATGTGTGAGGATCATTACCTACGGAGCGAAATCGTTGCCAAGCCGAGCAGAAATTTCCAAGCCGGAGTTCACACCCCCATGCGTGAGCGTGGGGTCAGGCACCCGGCCAGTGGCTGCCGGCAGCGGTCGCGAAGCCCCGTTTGGTTGCGGCTCGTCCGGGTTAAGAAACGGGGGGAGATAACGCTTGGCCTCCAAGAAAAACTTGCCCGCGGCATTCCTGAGCTACTCTCATTTCGATGACGAACACGAGGGTGGCCGCATCACTGAGCTTCGGGAGCGCTTGACCCTTGAGGTAAAGTTCCAGACGAGTGAAGAGTTTCTTATCTTCCAAGACCGCAACGACATCAAGTGGGGCCAGAATTGGAAAACCCGCATCCATGGAGCCCTGGGCGCGGTGACCTTTCTGATTCCAATTCTGACTCCGAGTTTCTCAAAAGTGACTATTGCCGCGGGGAGGTTGAGAAGTTCCTGGATCGTGAGAAGCAGCTTGATCGGAACGATCTCATTCTCCCTATGATGGGTATCCGGTTGACTCAGGTAGCCCCAAGATGTAGTATGCCGGCAGATGGAAGATTACCCTCAGAACCTGACAGAATTCGAGTCCCGTTTAGCAGTGAGGAGGCCTGCCGGGAGTATCTGTTCCGGCTGCGCTGGCCGGACGGTTTCCGCTGTCCGGATTGCGGTTGTGGAAAGTCGTGGCCTTTGCGAAAAGTGCTGCTGCAGTGCGCTGCGTGTGGGCGCCAAACCTCGGTGACCGCCGGGACCATCTTTCAGGACACGCGCAGCCCTTTGCCGTTGTGGTTTCGTGCGATGTGGTGGGTCACCACCCAAAAAACCGGAGCCAGCGCTTTGGGACTTCAAAGAGTGTTGGGGCTCAACAGGTACGAAACGGCTTGGACCTGGCTGCACAAAATGCGGCGCGCGATGGTGCGGCCGGGACGGGATTTGCTGGCCGGGACGGTGGAAGTCGATGAAAGCTACTGGGGCGGGCTCGAAGAGGGCCTGCGGGGCCGAAACCTGCAAAACAAAGCATTGATCGCAGTGGCCGCTCAAGAGGATGGGCGGGGTATCGGCCGGATTCGCATGAAGAGAATCGAGGATGCCTCGGGCGAGAGCCTGTTGCCTTTCGTGGAGGAGTGCATCGAGCCGGGCAGCGTGGTGCATACCGACGGCTGGCCCGGTTACTCCGGGTTGAAAAAGGAAGGCTACGTCCATCAGGTCACAGTTGTCAGCAGGCAGGAGCAGTCCGCGTCGGAATTGATGCCCCGCGTCCACCGCGTGATGTCACTGCTCAAGCGCTGGCTGCTGGGCACCCATCAGGGCGCCGTGAGCCACAAACATCTGGACTACTAACTGGACGAGTTCACCTTCCGTTTCAACCGCCGCAAATCCAAAAGCCGCGGCAAACTCTTCTATCGGCTCGTCCAGCAGGCGGTAGCCGTGGATCCCGCGACTTACAAGATGATTGTTCACCCGGTTACAGAACCCAAGAAAATCCCCAAACCACAAGATATTGGGGCTACCTGAGTCAACCGGATACCCATCCTCCCTATTTACTACTTCGACACTCCTTTGCTCAACAATGCCGATTAGCGTTCTCAAGACGCATTGGCCGAGTCGATCATGGAGCATCAGTACGCCGATTGGCGGGAACTGCGCTATGAATCGTTGAATTCGGCATCGGTGCGTAAGGGGGTCGCCCGGCTGGCCAGTCAGACCCGCGACGCGCTCCAGCGCCAGAGTGAGCAACCTGAGGCGTCCGCGGCCGCGGCCGCCACGGGCGGACCGGCTAGGGCAACTCAGCGCCCCGCGTCCAGGAAGCGCGCCACGAAGAAGGCTTCCAGGAGAAAACCTGCGGCACCGGGTGGCGGCAGGGCGCGTGGCTCGATGAAAGCAAGTCCTTCTAGCGCCGTGGTAGGGGCCGAAAATGAAACCACCAGAACCACGAGCGGCCCTTCCCGAAAGACCGAGCCGCCCACTCATGTGGTTGATGCGCTACATCGCGGCGACTTTTCCACAATCACGGCGGCCATCGAAGCAGCACAGCCAGGCGACCGCATCCTCGTTCGCCCGGGCCTTTATCGCGAGGGCCTTGTGATCGACAAGACCCTGGAGATTATCGGGGACGGCAAACGGGACGACGTGGTTATAGAAACGAAGGGAAAGAATGCCCTGATGTTTCAAACGACAATGGGGCGCGTGGCTAACCTAACCATCCGGCAAATCGGCAGTGACCGCGGGTTTGGCGTGTACGTCACCCAGGGCCGCTTGGATCTGTAGGATTGCGACATAACCAGCAAGAGTCTGGCCTGCGTTGCGGTGCGCGGGGGCGCGGACCCTCGCGTCCGCCGCAATCGCATCCACAGCGGCAAGGCCTGCGGCGTTTTTGTCTGGGAGAACGGCCAGGGGACCCTGGAGGACAACGACATCTTCGGCAACGCTTTGGCGGGGGTTGAGATCAAAGAGGGCAGCAATCCCACCCTGCGTGGCAACCGCATCCACGACGGCAAGTCAGCCGGCGTTTATGTCTACGAGAACGGCCAGGGGACCCTGGAGGACAACGACATCTTCGGCAACGCTTTGGCGGGGGTTGAGATTAGGGACGACAGCAATCCCACTGTGCGTGGCAACCGCGTCCACGACGGCAAGACAGGCGGCGTTGCCGTTCACTCCAACTGTCAAGGGTTGCTGGAGGACAACGACATCTTCGGCAACGCTTTGGCGGGGGTTGCGATAAGTGAGGGTGGCAATCCTACTCTGCGTGGCAACCGCATCCACGACGGCAAGCAAGGCGGCGTTCATGTCTACGATAACGGCCAAGGGACGCTGGAGGACAACGACATCTTCGGTAATGAACGTGCGGGCGTTAAGATCATCGGCGGCGGTCGTTCAACGCTCCGCCGCAACCGCATCAACAAGAATGCTTTTGAAGCTATTTGGATCGACGAAGGCGGGGGAGGGGTATTCGAAGATAACGATCTTCGAGACAACACCAGAGGAGCGTGGGATGTCTCCGACGACTCCAAGCCCAACGTAAAGGCCGCTCGGAATCAGGAATGACTCTCTGTGTCCCCAGCGCGTCTTCCAAGGCGACGGTCTCGGTCCCCGGCCCAGATCTTGCGGGCCAGGTGGCCGTCGGCGATCAGATTTTCAATATCGAGATATCTTCGATGCGGCGCGGCTGTCGGCTCTAGCGGGTCGCCTGTCTCTCCTTGCAACCACGGGCGTTGGAGCTGCGGTTTGACAGATACACCGCACCCTACTCCTTCAATTGATTCAGCGTGTAGGCCGCAAGGCGGGTTGCAAGCGGCTCGCCGTCGACCGCGCGGAGACCGCTGGGTCTTAACTCGTAGACCCTACCGGGTTCTAGGTTCTCACCAAGTTCGAGCGTTGCGCGCAGGCCGTCCTCTGAAAGGGTGACTGCGCTTACCTTGGCCGGGGTGACGTCGGTCTTGGGCGATCCGTAGGTGGCGTGATAGAGGTAGTAGAAGTGCGTCATCGAATAGGCCGAGGTTTGCTGGGCGGACTCCCGGTCCACGGGCTTGGTGAAGGTCAGCTCGAAGCCCTTCTTGGTGAGGCGCATGTGCAGGATGTCCATCGGAACCTTGCCGGTCCAGGTGATTTTCTGCAAGCCCTCGGTCGAGCCGCCCCATACCCGTGAAGTTTGCGAGGTGTAGAGGCTGCCGTCGCGCGGGGAAAAGGCCAGGCGGTTGTTGGCCATTCGCAATCCATTGCCTTCGATGAAGATGAAACAGGCGCCCTGGTACACACCGCCGACCTTTTCTAGGTCGGCGCGCAGAATGCGGCGGTAGGTCCATTCGGCGACGAAAAGTTGGCCGCTGTAGGGTCCGAATTTACCTCCCGTTGTGTCGAACAGCGGCTGAGAGACCGAGCCACCCATGTCGTTCTGCGGGAACTGAATCGCGGGCATCTTGCGGCGTTCGGCGAGCACTTTGATCGGGACTTCCACCGGATCTTGACCAAAAGTTTCATCCCAATTGAGCGACCCGGGGTGGCCGTGAAAAGCGTCTTGGGTGATATGGTGCAGCGGAGAGGTGCCAACCCAATCGCCCTGGTTGTCGGTCGCGAATATGTCACCGTCCGGGCTGCGGCCGAGGCCGTTGGGTTGCCGAAACCCGCACGACATGCGGCTCACGTTGCCCTCGGGGCTAATCTTCACCGCACAGCCGCGGTAGGGAACCGGCGAATAGTGTCCGACACGATTGACGTAGCCTTCTTTGGGATTTTCGGACTTGCGGCCTTTGCGTGTGAACTCACCGCGGATCGGGAAGCGGGGGTTGGCCCCTCCCGAGGCCGAACTGAGCGTCACGTAGAGGTTTCCGTCTTCGTCGCGGACGGGTCCGGCGATCAGTTCGTGGTAGTTACCGGAAAGTCCCCAGCCGTCGGCGATGGTTTCATAAACGTCGGCCAATCCGTCGCCGTTGCTGTCGGCGACGCGGGTTAACTCGGGTACTTGCGCTACGAAGAATTCGCCCGGTTCTCCGGGCAGAATTCCCAGCGGGGTGTGCAGCCCCGAAGCAAACTTGTGCCAGTTGCCTGAGCAGGTGTCGAGCGAGTAGATGTAGCCTCGGCGGAAAGTCGCGTAGAGCTTGCCGTCGGGGCCGAAAGCGATAGCACTGACTTCGGGCGCAATCTCGCGCGGTCCGCGAATCGTCTCGATCGAGCAGGAATCAGCGGGGACCTGTGCGTGGGCGCTTAGCGCGACCGCCAGGAAGATGAACAGAGCTCCGAGCCGAGACGTGGCGTGAACCTCCAGGTTTGCCGCGCCTCGATTTGTCGAGGTGTTGCCGGTGCGTAGTGTCCGCCAACATTGGGTCGAGCGCAAGAAATCTCTCAGAGGCTGCGGTGCCCTGCCCTGGATGCCATCTCCTGGGGCCGAGCAAACCGACGAATCGGTTTGCGGCAAGCGTGGACGCTCAGGCCACGTCTGGGGGGACGGGGCTGCCGTTGACCTGCGAATAGAAGTGGCCATCCTGCGCGCTAGGGTGCGGGCATAGCTTAGGACGCTCATCACTTCGTCTCCCGTTTCATGACGGTCACTTCAAAGCGAACGTCATTTCCCGGTGGGATTTTGAGCTTGCCGTCAACGGGTTGTCCCAGCGTCGAAGTCAGCTCGACTCCCTCCGGATTTTCCACCAAGAACCATGCCGGCCCCCCGACCCGAGCGATCGTGAATTGGCGAACGAGCCCTTGATTGCCCGCCGCCGCAACGATCGTTTCGTAAACGTCGATCCCGTTGACCTGATAGTGGAACCGGGGTCGCCCATCGATCATGCGGTACCCACGATAACGCCGCTGAGGTATGCGGCCAGGCGAGCCGAATCGAATAGGGAATTCCGTGGTGCGATAGAAAATATCGCCGAGCAAATCGACCGTTCGGGTAAGGTTGGTAACGCTGTCCCGCTTCTCGAAAAGCGTCCCGGTCAGATCGACAAATCCGCCCAGCCATACGTAGCGCAGACGAACCTCGCCTGGATCGAAGCAGTAGGAAACGTTTTCAGGCAGCCCGACTGCGATTGCCGAGGGCGTCGCTTCCGGCATGTAGAATCGGACCACAATTGCCTCCGAGCCCGGGACCGGCCTTGCCTCGGCATCGGGTGGCGCGTCTTCGGCTCGGAACCCGTCGGGCAGTGGCATGCGGGCGCCCATGGAGAATGCCGCCCAAAGCGCATCGATGGTTTTGTGCGCTTCGTCCGGGGGCGTGGAGCTGAAATAGTTCGGCATCGATGTGCCGGAGAGGATTCGTGCCGGATCGCGCATCCAGCGCTGGAACCAGTCGTATCGCAGCCGCTCGGCGGCATGGCTCAGGTAGGGTCCGTCTTCTCCTAGCGGCGCCCTGCCGGCAAAACCGTGGCATCCGATGCAGCTCATTCCTTGCCTGGCGGAATTCGTTCCCAGCAGTCCGACACCGATGGATTCTTGGTTGGCTGAAACAGCCGGCCGCGCTTCACCGCCGGTAGGACTTACGCCGGACACCTCGGCCATCGCAGCGCTGAACCCGGCGACGTAGGGCGGGTCGTATTGAGGCATTCGCAGATGGCCATGCGTCTGGGTCCTTTTGTCGTTGGTCATCACGTCGCTAATCCAAGCGCCGCGCAGCTTCGCCCCAGCGTCGGCCAGGGAGGGAACCTTTTCCGCCAACGGAGCGGTCGGGCCGCCACGGTCTGTTTCGTGACAGGCAACGCAGCGAAGCTGTTGCACGTGGCGGCGGAAATCGTGAATCGGGGCCGGAGTGCGGTCGGGGTTCTCGCGAAACGCGCCCAGGAAAGCCGTGAGCGCGGAGCGGTCTTCGCCGCTCAGATGATAGACGGGAACTCCGCTGGGCTTGACTGCCAGGCAACCGCGATCCGGTGAAAGCTCTTCGAGCCCGGGAGCGGAGAGATTGTTCTCAAGCGAACGCTCACCTTTCTTTTCTGTTTCTTTCAATCCATGGCAGGAGAGGCACCCCTGGGACTGCACCAAGCGCCGACCGTTAGCCGCGTCGCCCGCCTGCCATGGCTGCTCGAATGCTTCATTCCTCGTGCGTGTGAACAACGCGGCCAAGTTGTAAGTTTCTTCGTCGCTCAGCATCATCGCCGGCATCCGCCCGCTTGGGTCGAATCGCAAGGGATCTTTCAGGTAAGTCTGAAGATTTGCTAGCGATATCTTCGATCCCATCCCGTCGAGGGACAACCCCGGCTGTTCATGGCAGGCGGCGCAACCAATCGTGCTGTAGGTTTCGCGTCCGAAATAGGGGCCCCGCTCGTTCGACATGCGTTTATGCTCGAAATCGCCGCCGCCGCCGAGCGAGAGCAAATAGCTGGTGACGTCGCGGCGTTGCTTTTGGCCGAGCTGACGAGGCATGGCCGAGCCCGGTCGAAACGCCTGGGGATCTCCCAGCCAATGGTAAAGCCAGCGAGAAGCCACGCGGCTTGCTATGGCGGTCAGGTCTGGACCTTGCCGGCCACGCAGTGAAGCGGACTCGGTCCGATGGCAGTTCACGCAGCCGAGCTCTTCGGCGAGGAATCTCCCCTTTTCCGCAAGCTCGTTCTCTTGGCTGGGGCGGTTGCCTGGCGCGTGGCTGAAACGCGAGGCCGGAACCGGTTCCATTGCGAAATGGGCGGATTTCCAACGAAGCCGCAACTGGGCCGCCCCCGGCTCACGCTGATATCGGATGATGACTGGGTGGCTGCCTGTCTCCAGTTCCACACCCTGGGCGGGGACAAGATTTCCGCCGACGAAGATCTTGGCCCTACCCCCGTCGAATACGTAGCTGCCAGATCTCAGGATGGAAAGGAAGCCGGTCCGGGTGGCCTCGAAATCCGCTGACAAGGAAGGGTGCAGAGACTCACCGGCTTCCAGGTAGAAGTTCGGCGTCGGCGCGATGAAGTTCACGGAATGCCTGTCATCGCGGATTATCGCGACGAGCCCGGGCAGTGGGCGTTCGCCCTGTTTGCCGTTCGCTGACCGCTCGCCGGCAGCGGCTGAGGCTCGCGTCTGGCCGAGTGCCTTCTCAGCGAGGGATGGCCCGAGCAGCGTCAAACAGACAACGAGTCCTGCAACGCATTGCGCGCGAGTGACAATTAGTTGGCTGACGAACATCCGAACGCCATTGTATCGACTCACTACTGTCCGGTTAAAAGTCGAATAGAATCAGCTGGTTAGGGTCATCGAGTAAGTTTTCGTGGGAGTCGGACGGCTGCAAGGCCTGTAAAATGGGCGTTTTCTCGAAAAGGGTAACGCTGAGAATCTGTAGAATTTGGTAGCGACTCGCCTCCAGGCCCAACCTCTTGCGCGCGATCGCGACCAGTACGTAAACCGAGACCGCGATCCAGATTTGCGTCTTCACGGCGTTCTCGCTGGTACCGTAAAACTGCTTGATCCGCAGGAGCTGCTTGATCCACTTGAAGAACAACTCGATCTGCCAACGCGACTTGTAGATGCGGGCGATGGTCAGCGCCGGGAGCGCGAAGTTGTTGGTCAGGAACTTCAGCCGCTTGTTCGTCGCGGCGTCAAAGTAGCTGATCCGCCGCAACGGGTCCGGATACGCCAGGGCCGACTCGATGGCAGTCAGTAGGACGGTCTGATCCGAGCGCACCCCCGTGGACTTGTCGACGGGATGCGAGTAGCGCCGTTGGCGCAAGATGTTCTTCTTGGTTCGCACGACGAAGAACGACGAGCAGAGGGTGAACACGAAGAGACGTTCGAAATCGACGTAGGCCCGATCCATGACGTAGAAGGCGCCGGGCTCGGGGAGGAACTCGTCGAGGATGTTGACGTCGTGCGTTTTGCCAGCGGTAATGCGGATAAACGTGGGGATGTTACCCCGCAGGTCCAACAGCGTGTGCATCTTCAGGGCGGCCTTGTGCCGGCGGAACTTGGCCCAGGGGAACAGCGAGAGGCACAGATCGATGGTGGTCGAGTCCAGAGCGTAGAGACTTTGATCGAGATCCACGCCGATCGGATCGCGGGCGTACAAAGGCCGCGCGATGCGAATCAAGACCTGGGCGAAATCGGCATAGATCCGCCAGTCGCGCGACTCGTTGGCGTCGGCCAGTGTGGAGCGCGCCACCTGGGAGCGGAATCCCCTGTGGTAGAGCTTGGCGCCGAGCGAACGCAGGCACGCTTCGATGTCGCGCAGGCTTTCGCGGTAGGTCAGCTGGGCGAACGCCATGCAGAGGAACTGATCCCAGCAGGAAAAGCCGCGCCATCTGCGATCCCCGTCGTAGCGGCTTACGCAGCGGCGGAATTCGCGATCCGGAAGGAAGCTGATCAACTGGGAGAATACGGTGCGGCCGAGGTTCATGAACCATTGTCGGCCGCCTCCGAAGTCGTTCCAGCCGTCCTTCGCCGTTCAAATCGCGACAAGGGGAAAACAGCCCTAAGCTATGCTGGAACACTCAGTTGCCGCTCGCCAGTGAGTCGTTAACCGGACAGTAGTGTTATCGACTCTCTCCCATGTTGGGCCGCCTATGTTGGGCCGAATGATTACGTTGGCCTGGCCCGCTTCAATTGGACATTTCTACCTGGGGCGAATAGGACCTTTGTCCTTCGGGTTGACACGGTCGCACCGATCACAGCGATCAAGTTCCAGTTGCCGCGGACCGAAATTTGCAAAGATGCCTGAAGCCCTGCGGAATGATCGCAAAACTCCTTCACTATGATGCGCGCTACGATAGACCGAAGGACATCAGGAGCTGCACAAATGAAACGACGATGGCTGATGGTCTCACCACTGCTTTGCCTGACCGCTTGTAGCATTCCGAGCGACCAGCCTGTTGAGAAGCAAACGCCGAAGCGGCCCGTCGTGGAAGTGGCTGATGAATCGCGGCGATTCACTTCGGAGAACCGAATCAGTATCGAGTTCGTCAAGAACAACCTGCTGGGAAAGGACTACCTGCCGGGCGGCAACCTCGCCGAATACAAGCAAGGAGACAAGAGCTACCGGCAGTTCCTAACGCGAGTTGAGACAGCAGAGAAAGCGGCGTTTCTTCTCGTGGATTTCAGGAACGATCTGACGGACGCGAAGTACATTGCCCACATGGGCGGGTATTTCGGCCACAATGGTGATCAGCCGGTGCTGGTGTTCCAGAAAGGAAAGTCGCTGGCCGGCGTAATCGGCCTGCCCGAAAAAGATGCCGACTTGGCGGCTCGCGTGTTTGCGGGGGCGCTGGATTAGCTCGAGAGGATTAGCCCGAGGATTATCCCAGCCCTTCAGCCGCCCGCGAACGGTCGAGCAGTACTGCCTATTTTGAAAGGATGCTGCCCATGAATTCTGACAACAAAGCCCTCTCTATTTTGCTTGTGACCCTCGTGGCGGGGATCTTGGGCGGTTGTTCCGAGTCGCCAGAACGTACACGCCCGAATATTCTGTTCGCCATTTCGGATGACCAGTCGTATCCTCACGCGTCTGCCTACGGGTTCAAAGCGGTACGCACGCCCGCATTTGACCGCATAGCAAGCGAGGGCGTTCTTTTCACCAACGCTTTCTCGCCCTCGCCTGGTTGCAGCCCGACGCGCGCGGCGCTGCTAACGGGCCGCCACATCTGGCAAATCGAGAATGCAGGTACGCACGCCAGCTCCTTCCCGGCAAAGTACGTCACCTTCCCCGACCTGCTCGAAGAATCTGGCTACTTCGTCGGTTTCACGGGCAAGGGCTGGGGTCCGGGGAATTGGCAAGACTTCCGCCCGCGCAACCCAGCTGGGCCGGAGTTCGCCAAGCACACGATGGAACCGCCTCACAAGGGGATGAACAACAACGACTACGCAGCAAACTTCGCGGAATTCTTGGAGCAGCGCCCGTCCGATAAGCCGTTCTGCTTCTGGTACGGCGGCAAGGAGCCGCACCGCCAGTACGAAAAGGGTTCAGGACTCAAAGTAGGCAAAGATCCCGCTGATGTCATTGTCCCCCCCTTCTTGCCGGACACGCCTGAGATCCGCTCTGACATCCTCGACTATGGCGTGGAAATCGAGTGGTTCGACACACACTTGGAACGAATACTGGCGATGCTCGAACAAGCCGGCGAGCTGGACAACACTCTGATCATCGTGACCTCTGATAACGGCATGCCGTTTCCCCGCGCAAAGGCCAATCTTTACGAGTTCGGCATTCACCTGCCCTTGGCGATTCGCTGGGGATCGAAGGTGCCTGCGGGCCGCGTGGTCGACGACCTGGTCGGATTCGTTGATCTGACCGCGACCTTACTGGACGCCGCCGGCGTAGAGCATCCCGGCGACTACCCGCTCTCGGGAAGGAGCATTTTGGGCACGCTGACTTCGGACGAGCAGGGGGACGTCGATGAGACGCGAACATACATTTTCAGCGGCCGCGAGCGGCACTCGTCCTCGCGTCACAAGAATCTTACCTACCCGCAGCGGGCAATCCGGACACGGCAATACCTTTACATCTTGAATCTTGCTCCCGATCGCTGGCCGGCGGGAGCACCGCAGAAATACAAGACGGACGGCTCCCTGGGGCCGATGCACGGCGGCTACCACGATATTGATTCGTCGCCCTCGCTGACGTTTTTGATCAAGAACCGGCTGGACAATGAGCTGAAACCCTTCTTCGATCTGGCTGTTGGGAAACGTCCTTCCGAGGAGCTGTTTGACGTGACGAAGGATCCCGGCTGCCTCGATAATCTTGCAGAAAAATCTGAATTCGACGGATCCGAGCCCGGCTGGGCGAGCAGCTAAAAAACTATCTCAAGGAAAGCGGCGATCCACGTATGCTTGGGAAAGGTCAAATCTTTGAGGATTATATCCGCTATAATCCTATTCGAAAATTCCCGCCGCCTGACTCGCAGTAGGGTCCGCTGGGGGCCGCCCCGACGGTTTCGCAGATCCCGATCCAACCACACTAGTGGTCTCGCGGGCGGCAGCTAACCTCTGGAATGCAGTCACTGTAAAACCGGATCGCATCGGGCACGGCTCTGTCCAGAACCCCCATTCGAATCTGACCGCCTACAGGCGGTTGAGCGTGGGCTTCCGTCAGCGTGGAGCGTGGACTTCCGTCCACGCCTTCCATGAGGAGGCTCGTCATTGTCAAGGGAGGAGTGAGAAACTTTCAGCTGATGGGATGTTGGACCGGGCTTCCATCCGCACTCGTTGGTCGTCGCTGAGGATGCGGTGCTCTATGAAGTTCGATCTAGCGGCGCTGCTCTCTCTATCTCGGCCTCTTCGGGCCGGGTGTGGACTCGCAGTCGCCGCGAACTCGGTCTGTCCCTTTTCGCTGTTACGATTCCTCAACCTCCTTCAATCCGACGTTCTTCCTTCCCTCCTTCAATCCGACGTTCCTACTTGCCTGCTTCGATGCCGCCTTCCTTTTTCGCTCGGGAGGGATTTCGCGGCTGACAGCCGACACACGAGCGGTCAGCAGGCGGCTCGTTCCGGTTATACGAAGGCCTCGCTGCTCGAAGCCGGCAAGCGGCCCCCGAAACTCTTCACGGTGCCGCGCACGCTGTTGATCAGTTTCGTGCGTGTCTCGACCAGGGTTTCCCGCGCTTTCAGCACGGCGCGGTCGCATTGGCTGGCCAGCGAACGGGGCTCGACGGCGTTCAGCATCTCGGGCATCCGCAGCCCCAACTCGGCCAGCCGTTCGGCGTCGCTGCGATCGTCCTTCGACAGCGATTGGGTGATCAGCGCCAGGCGGTGCGTGTCGGCCATCAGCGGCTCGTGCCCCAGCCGCTCGAGCAAGCGGTAGATCCAGTTGGCGTGGCAGCCGGCTTCGAGCACCACCCGCATCGCGGCCCAGCCGCCGAAGTAGCGCTCGAACGCTGCCGGCGAGGTGCTCAGCTTCTTGCGCTCGACGATGTTGCCGTCCAGATCGATCAAGCAGACATGGCTGTGCTTATCGCCCAGATCCACCCCGGCTACGACGTTTAGGCCTTGTTCGATCATCTTTTGCTTCGACACTTCTCTGAAAGTTTTGCTATTGTTTTTCATGGCTCGTCATCTCCTTTTTTTCTTAGTGGAAAAAACCTGGGATCGCCACCGCAGGCGGCGAAGCCCGTTTGGGGAGTTTAGCTCACTCCCCGGATGACGAGCCTCCTCATTTCATCTCTGCCGGGTCCTCATGAAGTTTTCCGCTATGGTCGGCAAGACGTCTAAGTGATCGGCCTCAACATCAGCCACTACAAGATCCTCGAAAAACTCGGGGAAGGCGGCATGGGTGTCGTCTACAAAGCCGAGGACACCAGGCTCGAACGCATCGTCGCCCTCAAGTTCCTCGCCGCTCACCTGCTCAAAGACGCGGAAAGCCGCAAGCGCTTCGAGCGCGAGGCGAAAGCGGTCACGGCTTTAAGTCATCCCAACATCTGCACCATCCACGAAATCGACGAGGCCGACGGACGGACTTTTCTTGCGCTGGAGTTCGTCGACGGCGAGAGCCTGCAAGCCAGAATCGAAGCCGCCCCCCTGCCGCTCAAGGATGCCCTGGATCTGGCCCTCCAAGCCGCGGACGGTCTGCAAGCCGCGCATGAGAAAGGAATCGTCCATCGCGACATCAAGCCGGGCAATCTTCTCATTACGCCCAAAGGACAGCTGAAACTTCTCGACTTCGGTCTGGCGCTGCTGACCGAAAGTTCAAAGCTGACGCAGCTTGACACCACGCTGGGAACCATCGCCTACATGTCCCCGAGCAGACGATGGCCGCGGGCACCGACAGCCGCACGGACATCTGGGCGCTGGGCGTCGTCCTCTATGAGATGGTCTGCGGACAGTTGCCTTTCCGGGGCGACTACGACAGGGCCGTCATGTATTCGATCACCAGCGAGGAACCGGAGCCGCTGACCGGCCTGCGCACCGGCGTCCCGATGGAGCTGGAGTGGATGATCGGCAAGTGCCTGGCGAAGCAGGCGACGGAGCGCTACCAAAACGCGGCTGACCTGATCGTCGACCTGACAGCCCTGCGAAAGAAGATGGAGTCGGGTCGGTCGACGATCATGAGGACGAAGCCGGTAAGGACCGGCACTCCTGCCGGTCCGAATCTCGAGCCAGCGCAAGCGCCGCAGTCAGCCCCCGGGGTCACCTCACAAACCCCTACCGCCTCGGTTACCCCCGGCAGCACCTTCGGCCCCTACTGCATCATCGAGGACCTCGGCTCCGGAGGCGAAAGCGCCGCCTACCGCGCCGAAGATACGCAACTGAGCCGCTCGGTCACGATCAGCGTCTTGCCGGAATCGGCGGCCCGCCGGGCGGAACAGCGACAACGCTGGAAGGTCATTGGCACGGCGGTCTTTTTCGTCCTGGCTGTTGTACTGATTCTGTTCTCGTGGACCCGCCAGCCCGCGTCCAGCGAGCCCGCGTCGGTGCGGCGGGTCATCTTTACTCCGGAAAACTTCCAAGGCGAGGCCACGATTTCTCCCAACGGCAAGCACATTGCTTACCTAGCAGGCACGAGCCAGCCGGCGATCTGCGTGCGGGATCTCGATCTCGAAGAGCCGCGCGAGCTGCCCGGAACCGCGGGCGCTAGCGACTCCGGGCTGTTTTGGTCACCCGATAGTCAATTCATCGGTTTCGCCGCCGGAAACGAACTGAGAATGATCTCGTTCCAGGGAGGTCCGGCAATCACCCTTTGCCCACTCCCCGCAAGCGAATTCTGGGGAGGTTCCTGGAGCCCGGACGGCAACGTTATAGCCTTCAGCACCGCCTTTCCTCCTCAAATTTACGAAGTTTTCGCCCAAGGCGGCGACCCGAAGCTGCTGTTCGAACCCGAACAGTCGGAGAAAGGCTTCTACAACTTTCGACCCTGGTTCTTGCCAGGGAAGGCGACGGCGCACGGGATTGTTTTCACGCTGGGGTCGCTGACCGACGGGGATATCGGGTTCAAGAACCTGGAAACAGGCGAATTTTCCGTGCTCGCCGAGGGAGGTTATCCTGTAGGTGGGTATCCGGTTGACTCAGGTAGCCCCAAGATGTAGTATGCCGGCAGATGGAAGATTACCCTCAGAACCTGACAGAGTTCGAGGCCCGTTTTAGCAGTGAGGAGGCCTGCCGGGAGTATCTGTTCCGGCTGCGCTGGCCGGACGGTTTCCGCTGTCCGGGTTGCGGTTGTGGAAAGTCGTGGCCTTTGCGAAAAGTGCTGCTGCAGTGCGCTGCGTGTGGGCGCCAAACCTCGGTGACCGCCGGGACCATCTTTCAGGACACGCGCAGCCCTTTGCCGTTGTGGTTTCGTGCGATGTGGTGGGTCACCACCCAAAAAACCGGACCCAACGCTTTGGGACTGCAAAGAGTGTTGGGGCTCAACAGGTACGAAACGGCTTGGACCTGGCTGCACAAAATGCGGCGCGCGATGGTGCGGCCGGGACGGGATTTGCTGGCCGGGACGGTGGAAGTCGATGAAAGCTACTGGGGCGGGCTCGAAGAGGGCCTGCGGGGCCGAAACCTGAAAAACAAAGCATTGATCGCAGTAGCCGCTCAAGAGGATGGGCGGGGTATCGGCCGGATTCGCATGAAGAGAATCGAGGATGCCTCGGGCGAGAGCCTGTTGCCTTTCGTGGAGGAGTGCATCGAGCCGGGCAGCGTGGTGCATACCGACGGCTGGCCCGGTTACTCCGGGTTGAAAAAGGAAGGCTACGTCCATCAGGTCACAGTTGTCAGCAGGCAGGAGCAGTCCGCGTCGGAATTGATGCCCCGCGTCCACCGCGTGATGTCACTGCTCAAGCGCTGGCTGCTGGGCACCCATCAGGGCGCCGTGAGCCACAAACATCTGGACTACTACCTGGACGAGTTCACCTTCCGTTTCAACCGCCGCAAATCCAAAAGCCGCGGCAAACTCTTCTATCGGCTCGTCCAGCAGGCGGTAGTCGTGGATCCCGCGACTTACAAGATGATTGTTCACCCGGTTACAGAACCCAAGAAAATCCCCAAACCACAAGATATTGGGGCTACCTGAGTCAACCGGATACCCATCATCCTGTATTTTCTCTGACCGGGCACATTCTGTATCAGAGGGACGTCATGCGCGGCGGAATGTGGGCCTTGCCCTTCTCGATCGAGACGTTGAAGCCCACCGGAGAACCTTTCCCGATCGTCGAGAATGTCGCCCGCCCCAACGTGGCGATGGATGGCACTTTGGTTTCCCTAGATGTTCTTGGAAGTAACCAGCAGCAACTCGTCTGGCTCGACCGCGCTGGCCGCAAGGTGGGGACCATCGGGCAGCCCCAGCAGGGCATCCGACACCCCGCATTATCCCCAGACGGCCGGCGCGTCGTCGTCGACGCCTTCGAAGAAGGGACAAACTTGGATATCTGGGTACACGAGGTTGACCGTGCGCTGAAGACGCGGCTCACGTTCGATCCAGGAGTCGACGTAGTTCCCAAGTGGTCGCCGTCGGGAGAGGAGGTCGTCTTCAGTTCAAACCGTGCCGGTAACTTCGATATATTCAGCCGGGCGGCTGACGGCAGCTCTGAGCCGGTCTCGCTCGTGTCCACGCTCCGCGCCGAGGTGCCATCGGCCTGGTCGCCAGATATGAAGTATTTCTTATATGTCGTTCAAGGCCCGCAAACGGGCTTGAAAATTTTTTATCTCGAGTGCAAAGAGCAGGGAGACGGCTTTGATTCCCGGCCGTTTCTGCAGACCGCTTTCAGTGAAACCAATTCCCGTCTGTCGCCCGACGGCCGTTTCGTCGCCTACCTTTCAGACGAGTCGGGCCGACGCGAGATCTACGTGCGACCGTTTCCGCAAGGTGGCGGGAAATGGCAGATTTCGGCCAACGGCGGCGGCTTTCACCGATGGGGCAGAGACGGCAGGGAGCTGTTTTATGTCGAAGGGGAGACACTGATGTCGGTCGCCGTCTCGACGACGGAGGGCTTCTCAGCCGGGTCGGCGAAGCCGCTGTTCGAGCTCCCCGGTTTGGGTAGGGGGAATTCTTCGACCTACGATGTCTCGGCTGACGGGCAGCGTTTCGTTGTCGTCGAAGACGTCGACAGCGAAGAAGGCGAGGAAGCGAAACCGCCGTCGATCCACGTCACCGAGAACTGGTTCGAAGAATTCAAAGACCGCGAGCAGGACTGATTTAGCCAAAGACCATTTGAAATCTCACTCGTCGGACCATAGGGCTTGCCCTTTTTAACAATGGCCCAGAGCGTCAGCCCGGGCGGAAACCCGGGGCTAGAGTTTGTACATTGCCGGGCCCGTTCAGGGCCTTGATGTATTAGCTGCGGAGCGGTCAGCTGCCGGTTCCATCCCGTAAGGCGATCAGGTGCTCTGCCCTGAGCCCGCTGAAGCGGGCTTTACGTCGGCCCCGGAGGCTGACGCCTGGCAGGCAAGGATGCCTACCCCACTTCCTCGCGCTCCGCACGCTCCGCTCATGCGTCGGGCTACCCGAAGCGCTGCGCTGGTAGAAATGGATTCGCCGGTAGCCGAGAGAGCCGCTTCAGCGGCCCGCGAGCTAGCGGCTTGAGCCATGGCAGAACGATGCCGAGAAACGTCTATTCGGAGATCAATCTCCACATCACGTGGCACGCGAAGAGCCGTGCCGCGGTGATCGTCGATGAAATCGAACGGCAACTAGTTGTATTCATTCAGCGAAAGATAGCCGAAGCCTCGGGAGTTGAGCTGCGCGCAATCGGAGGTACGGCTGATCACGTCCACTTAGCCGTGAGCGTTCCTCCAACCTTGAACGTCAGCGAGTGGATCGGCCAGATCAAGGGCGCCAGCGCTCACCATATCAACCACCGAATTGCAAACGGCAGGGTCCTCGAATGGCAAACCGGCTACGGGGTTGTCAGCTTTGGGATGAAGGGGCTACCGTGGGTAGTCGCGTATATTCGAAATCAGAAGGAGCACCATGCTCGTGGTTCGACGCATGAGCGGCTGGAGCGTGTGGAAGCCCGTGAACGGGCTGCACCAGCTTTCAGCGGCGTTGCGGGTGAACCAGCCGTAAAACGACTGGCCTAAGGAAAGCCAAGCCCGCTGAAGCGGGCTTTACGTCGGCTGCGGATGCCGTCGCATGGCAGGCAAGGATGCCTGCCCCACTTCGAGCGCCCGCAATGCAGAAACTCCAGCCCCAGGGCTGCCGCTCTGGACTGGCGACCTGCTCCCACCTGCTTCACTCTCTCTCGAGAGGGTGCTTCTCCAAGCCAGAGTTTTTGGGAACTGGAAGCTGTGAAGAAATGCTTGGGACAGCCAACCGCAGCCAACGGCATCACTGATATACCGGAACTTTGGAATGGCCGCTTGTGGCAGTCCCCGATTTTTTCACACGTTCCTGTACCCTCCGACTTGGTGGGCTAGAATTACTAAGCAGCGCTCACTGCCGCATGACCGATTCGTACACACCTATTGTCGCCGCATCCCCTCCGGCCGCCACACCGTCCCAAAATCAACTCGTCCGCCTCAACCAACTTTTCAAAGAAATCCTGCCCGCCAACCGGTTCCAGCGCGCCAGACTGGGCGGCGACCGCGTATGCGAAACCCTTGCCGACTACCGCAGTCTGCCCCTTCTCACAAAGGAGGACCTAGTCGCCGATTCAATCGCGCATCCGCCATTTGGGACAAACCTCACCTACCCGCTCGACCACTACACCCGCTATCACCAAACCTCGGGAACGACCGGGCAACCCCTGCGGGTCCTCGACACCGCCGAAACCTGGGACTGGTGGGGCCGCTGCTGGGTCGAAGTCCTGGCGGCGGCGGGCGTGACCTCGGCGGACCGCGTATTCTTTGCGTTCTCGTTCGCGCCGTTCATCGGCTATTGGTCGGCTCACGAAGGTGTCTCGATGCTCGGAGCGATGACCATTCCCGGCGGCGGCTCCGACTCGCTCCACAGGCTCAAGCTGATTTTCGACACCGAAGCCACAGTCCTGCTGTGCACACCGACCTACGCGCTGCACCTAGCGGAGGTCGCGGAACGAGAGGGACTGAATCTGGCCGACTCGCCCATACGGGTAACGATCCACGCCGGGGAGCCGGGCGGCAGCATCCCCGGTACGCGCGCTCGAATCGCCGAAGCCTGGGGAGCGCAGGTGTTCGACCACGCCGGCGCGTCCGAGATCGGTGCTTGGGGGATCGGCGACTCCGAAGGCAAAGGCCTCTATATGAACGAAGCCGAGTTCATCGCCGAGGTCGTTGACCCCGACTCGCTCGCACCCGTCGCCGAGGGTACTGTCGGCGAGCTGATCATCACCAATCTGGGACGTGGCGCTTGGCCGGTGATCCGCTATCGGACCGGGGACCTGGTGCGGCCCCGGCGGGTTCGGGTAGGCGACGGCCCCGCAAAGCTACTACTCGAAGGCGGCGTGCTCGGACGCCTGGACGACATGATCACCGTGCGTGGAGTGAATGTCTATCCCTCTGCTCTTGAAAACATCATCCGCTCGATCGCCGGGTTCGCCGAGTTCCGAATCACCGCTACGAAATCGGATGAAATGGATCAAGTGGCGATCGAGTTAGAGGGAAGCAGCGCAGCGGCTGACCGGGTCAAACGCGAGATCGCGGACCAAATCGGAATCCGAGTTGGCGTCGAACCAGTAGCCGAAAACGAGCTCCCCCGCTGGGAAGCCAAAGCGAAACGCTTTCACGATTTGCGGAAGACTCCGTAGCGCAGGTCTCTGACGAGCCCTGCGCTGATATAGTGTGACCTGTCAAGTTTGCGCGCACGACTGCTGTCGCGCGGAGCCTCAACTCCGCGTTGGCCAACGAACGAGGACAAGAAGAACAGCCTGTGGAAGAGAGCGTTTACGACGGTGTGTCCATCTGATATTCGCGGGTTCTCGCCAGAGTAGTCTGCGTCGTGGAGCTGCCTCACTCTACGGACGAAGGTCGCTCAACCGAGCGATTCCTTGACGAAGGTCACTCAATCGAGCGCTTCTTAGCGCAGTCGAGGGTTCTCCTGGCAGGCTCAGTTTCCAGTCAGCCGTCCTCCTTGTCCTACCTTGTGTGGCTGCCGCCCGAAGCCGGCAACCAAAATCGTTTTCGCTACCGCTTGCTGGCAGCTAGCGATCGCCCTCAGCAGCCATCGTCCTCGGCAGCAGCCATCGTCCTCGGCAGCTAGCCATCGCCCTCGTATAAGGTGCCTCTTGGCGGCCGGACGGGTTCTGTCAAGGGCGCGGGTTACCGCGGCGAAGCGTACCCTTGACAGGTTTCGGCCGGTCGCCTACGACGTCAATCGAGGGCGATGGCGGTCTCCCTGGCGATCTCCCTGTCGGTCTCCCTGGCGGTCTCCCTGTCGGCCGTCTCGAGCGTTCAGCAAGCATTCAATCCCTGTTTCTCCTGTTGTGTTCGGGTCTGTTCGATCACGATTGCCCAGATGAATCCCAGCAGTTCCCGCACGATCGCGGTCACGACGACATTCGCGTGTTTGCCGTTGTTGCGCAGCTTGCGAAAGCGACCGCAAAGCCGCACCTGCGCCTTCCAGGCGATCGCTTGGACTGGGGGCGACGCCTTCTCGGCACGGCGTTGAATCAGCCGCGAGCGGCGTGCCGGGAAGCGATACGCCCGGGCGCATTCGACCAGCAGACGGCGAGCTTCCTCGTTGCCTGCTTTGGTGATCGCGCCTTGACGGCGTCGCGCTCCGCTCGTGTTCTCCGACGAAGTCACCCCGACGAAACCCATCAGCTCGCGCGGGGAGTCGAAGCGTGTGAGATCGCCCAGCTCGGCCAGCAACGTCATCCCCGCCAGCCAGTCCACGCCCCGCAGCGCCGTCAACGCCTGCGCTGGCCCTCCCAGGCTCCAGCCTTCCAGCTGATCATGCAACTGCTGCTCGAGGCGAGCCGTTCGGCTTTGCGCCTGGCGTACCGCCTCGGCGTATTCTTCGTAGGCGATCTGCGAGGCCGGCTGCTCAAAGCGTTGCGTCTCGAGCCAGCGAAAGTGCGCTTGCGTCCAATTCTTGCGCCCGGGGAAACGCTTGTCGTGGCGCAGCAGCATAGCTCCGAGGCGTTGACGAAGTTGTTTGTCGATGAGTTTGCAGTCGCCGCGCGCGCGGCTCAGATCGCGGATCGCTTCGTGTTCCGGAGAGGGCGTCCAGACCGTGCTGAGCTCGCCGCCGCGATCGAGCCGAGCCAGGGTCAGCGCGTCGCGCCGATCGGTCTTGACGCGATCGCCGGATTTGCGCGGGGTCAGCGACGGCGCGACCAGGTCGCCATCGTGTTCGGTGTCACGAATCTGCCGGCAAATGCCGTAGCCACAGGGGCCGGCTTCGTAGCAGTAGTGCAGCCTCTGACCAGACGGGGCGAGTGCGGAAATCAAGCGACGAATGGCTTCAGGCCGGTTGTCGATCTTGCCGTAGAAATGCGCCTCGCCCCGCCCCGCCGCGGCGACAGCGACCGAGATACTGTTTTTGTGAACGTCCATCCCGACGTATTTGTCGTAACTGTTGCACTTGTTCATCTCTTTGTTGAACTCGCTAGACTCTTTCATGACCTGTCCTCCTCGATGCGGCTCTGCGCATCTGTTTGAAGCGTAACCCGCGACTCTCGCGGTTGGACAGGTCACTCCATCTTCTCTACGGATTTTCGAAACGCTTTCGCAGGCAACCAGAGTCGTTATGCACGGATCTGGGGCTTCCCCCACATGCTGCTCCCAAGTTTGCGATACCATAATCGACCGATAGCCATCGGTACCCCAAGCCATGGTCCGCCAAGCCATCGTCCCCAACAAACCCGCCGAAACGTTCACTGAAGGCGGGAGGCGACGCAACGGCCTGGCAGCGGAAGCCGGGCTCAGATGACACCTGCTGATCCCTCCGCCCCCAAGCGCGACTGGCTTTCCGGCATCGCCAAAGCATTCGGCGCCCTGATACCGGATGCTGTGACGACTTCGATCGCTTTGCTGATCGTTGTCTTCGCTGCGGCTCTGTGGCTGGGTAACACGCTCGAGACCGTCGCCGACGCCTATTACCGCGGGCTCTGGATGCTGCTGGCCTTCACAATGCAGATGACGCTGATCCTGGTGTTGAGCTCGGCGCTCGGAGCGGCGCCCTTTTTTCGCCGCGCCATTCTTCTGCTTTCGAATCTGCCGAAAACGGAAACCGCCGTGCTGGCGATGTGCATTATCTTCGGGGCGGTGATGTCGTACATGTATTGGGGACTCGGCCTCGCCGTCAATCCCCTGATTGCCGTATTTTTCGCTCGTGCGGCGGAGAAGAAAGGACTGCGCATGGACTTCCCCTTTCTGCTCAGCGTGACCGCCGCTGCCGGCTCTGTATGGCAGTACGGCTTTTCGGCGAGCGCGCCCCTGCTGATGAATACGCCAGGGCACTTTCTGGAAGAGATCACCGGCATCATGCCGCTGAGTACAACGATTTTTGCTCCGGCGACCGGAGTGTTCGTGGTTGGATTCTTGGTCCTGATGTTCGTGGCGGCCCGGCTGCTGCTGCCCAAGAGGCCTCGCTTTATCTCACAGTTCACGGGCGCATGTCAGCTCGCCGACGACGCACAGGCCGCCTCCAAAGAACTCGACCTCGCCGCGGGCTACCCGGCGGGCGGGACCTTCTCCGAGCGATTGGAAGCGAGCCCAGTGCCGACAGGTCTGCTGGCCCTGGCGCTGGCAGGCTGGCTCTACTACCACTTTGCCGTCAAAGGCTTGGGTTTGCAGCTCAACGCCCTCAACACGACGTTGCTGTTCTTGTGTCTGGTCTTTCACCGCACGATCTGGAATTTCTCCAAGGTCTTGCCTGGGGCGGTCGTTACTGCCTGGCCGGTAGTCGTGCTCTACCACCTCTACGCAGGGGTGGCGGGCGTTATTCAGTTCACGACCGTGGGAGAAGAGTTTGTCTCGATGTTCGCCGCCTATGCCACACCCCTGACCTTTCCGCTACTGACAGCCCTGGCCGGAACTCTGATGGCCGTCTTTGTGCCTTCGAGCGGCGGCCAATGGGTCATCCAGGGCTTCATTACGGCCAAGACGGCGCTCACCATCGGGGTTACCGCGCAGCGCGGACTGCTGGCGCTGGGCGTTGGCGATCATATGGGGAATCTACTATCGCCCTTTTGGGCCGTGATCGCCGGAGGCATCGCCCGCATCGACTACCGCCAATACATCGGATACAACCTCGTGTTCGCGGCCATCTGGTTCACCTATGGGGTCCTGTGCTTTACATTCCTGCCGGCTTAGGGTTCCCACCCTCGGAGCGGCCTGTACTGCCTTTCGTGTACTGCCATTGTAGATATTACCCTGTCCAAGAATGACTCTGACGTAACCTCCGGCGGGTAGTGGACCGTATTCTATGTAGGTCTCCTCAACAACGCAGCAGCCTCCAGAGTCATACCGAGGGCGTTATCCTCTAAATTAGCCATGGTCGGCCAGACAATTGCGCAGTACAAGGTCCTCGCGAAATTGGGCGAGGGCGGCATGGGTGTGGTCTACAAGGCCGAGGACACCAAGCTGCGGCGCGTGGTCGCGCTCAAGTTCCTCAACGCGGCCTCCCTCGGGGACGGTGAAACCAAAACCCGCTTCCTGCACGAAGCGCAGGCGGCGGCCGCGCTGGATCACCCGAACATCTGCGGCGTCTACGAAATCAGAGAAGAACGAGGCCGTCTGTTTATCGCCATGCCGTTTCTCGCGGGCGGCAGCCTCGATACGCGTATCGCGGAGGCGCCGCGGCCGATCAGCGAAGTTCTCGACATAGCGATCCAGACCGCCGAAGCCCTCGAAGAGGCGCACAGCAAGGGTGTCGTTCATCGCGATATTAAGCCGGCGAACGTCATGGTCAACGAGCGCGGTAGAGGGCGCCTGCACTGCACGCTGATGGACTTCGGGCTGGCCCGCCTCGCCCAGGCGAGCAAACTCACGCGGGAAGGCACGCGGCTCGGCACCGCGGGCTACATGTCCCCTGAGCAGGTAGAGGGCGCCCCAGCCGAATCCACGACAGACATCTGGGCGCTGGGCGTCGTGACGTACGAGATGATCGTCGGCTCGATGCCGTTCGCGGCCGAATACGAGCAGGCGCTCTTCTACGGCATCATGCACGAACAGCCGAAGCCGATGACCTCGCTGCGGACCGGAGTCCCGATGGAACTCGAACGCATCGTCGGCAAGTGCATTGCGAAGCGTCCCGCTGAGCGCTACCAGAACTGCAGCGATCTGCTTGTCGATCTCAATGCCCTCAAGCGAACCGTTGATAGCGAGCCACCCCGCTCAGGCGCTGCGCCCGCGATTCCGTCGGGCGTCGGCGAAGGGAGTGAGCAACTCTCCGCAGCCGTTCGGGCCGAAAAGACTACCATCGCCGTGCCCGCGACCCAGATTGCCATCGAGGAGAAGGCGAGCAAAGGCAGCTTCAGCGCAACTCAATTGGCGCTTGCGGCGGTCGTTGCGATGCTGTTGTCCGCGGCTGTGATTTGGTGGGTCCTGCCAAGCCAACCACCAACCGCGACCCGCCAAAAGTATCAACTGAACCGGCTGACATGGGAGGGCGGCCTGGCCTTCCACCCCGCGCTCTCACCCGACGGCCGCTTGCTGGCCTTCTCTTCGGACCGATCAGGCTGCGGTGATCTGGACATATGGATGCAGCAGGTCGAGGGCGGAAGCGTCATTCAGATCACCGACGATCCCGCGGAAGATGTTCAACCGTCTTTCTCTTCGGACGGAACGAAGATCGCCTTCGTCAGGCCGGGGAAAGGCATCTACGTAGTCCCGGCCCTCGGGGGTGACGCCGATCTTGTTGCGAAGGGCGGGCGTGATCCAGCGTTTGCCCCTAGCAAAGACACAATTGCTTATCGGAGAGGCAATAAACTGTTTTACTCGCCGGTAAGCATGGGCGAGCCGGTCGAACTGATGGCGGGCTTTGAGAGAATCGGGCCTCCCCTGTGGTCACCCGACGGCTCACACATCATTGTCCACGCGAGCAACCCGGAGGTCCGCCGTGGCGACTGGTGGGCCGCACCGATCGATGGGGCCGAACCGAAGCAGCTTCATGCCCGCGAGGCATTTCAAAGCGCTGGGCTGGAGTTTCCCTTCCCGGAATCCTGGACCTGGAGCGGCGACGGACCTTTGGTCGGGGGTGCGGGCGAGCTTTTTTCGGTGCATTTGGATACCGCTTCCTGGAAGATCGCCGGGACACCTGAGCAGCTCACCTTCGGCTCCGGAACCGAAGCCATGCCGACCGCCTCGGCGGATGGGAAGATCGCTTTCACTGATGTCCGCCAGCGGCGCGACGTTTGGAGCCTCAAGCTCGGTTTGACGGCTGGTCGGATTGAGGCTGAGCTCGAGCGTCTCACGCAAACCGAGTCCGACGACACATCTCCCGATTTGAACGCGAGTGCTGGCCGGCTCGTCTATATCTCGAACCGCTGGGGCGGCCGCGATATTTGGACAAAGGACCTGGCCACCGGTGAGGAAACCAACCTGACAAAAGACAGCACCGAGCAACTTTTCCCCGTCCTGAGCCCTGATGGCGAACGGGTCGCTTATATAGCGCGCGAGCAGGGGAGAGGCTCTATCTATGTGCGCCCGTTCGAGGGCGGCGTCGGGCGGCGGATTTGCGAGAACTGTGGGGCCCCCCGAAGCTGGTCTTCCGATGGCCGCTTCATTCTCTACGATCGGCGTCCCTCGTCCAGCATCCACGTCCTCGAAGTAGAAAGCGGCGAGAATAAGGAGATTGTCCAGACGGACGATGGCGACCTAAACTTCGCAAAGTTTTCACCGGACGCGAAGTGGATCGCTTTTCGTCATGTGCGCGAGGACGATCCCGCGGGGCTGGTCGTTGCGCCCTTTCGAGGCATGGAAGCGATTCTCAAGGATGAATGGCTTGAAGTGACTTCTCATCGCTCGGACGGCACTCCGGCGTGGGATCTTGGAGGAAACATTTTGTACTTCACGTCGGCCCGTGAGGGGTCGCGTGATTTATGGATGCAGCGCTTGGACCCGCGGACGAAACGGGCGGCCGGTGACCCGCAAGTTGTCAAGCGTTTTCCATCCGTGCGTCATTCGCTGGAACTGATGCACCCGCTTGATCGGCAGCTTGCGGCCGGGCGTGGGGTCCTAGTATTTCCCATGAGCGAGCTAGGAGGGAGCATTTGGCTGATGCAGCCTGCCCCAGAGCCGGAACCGTAAGAGAGAGTTGGTCGATCCACTGTGGCGCGGCGCTCGAGCCCCGCGGTCCTTTCACCTGATTGTCATTCGATCCATAACATAGGTAGTTTTCAGAAATGCTGATCCTCAATGAAGCGGAAGTTCGGCAAGTGCTACCCATGGCGGCTGCCGTCGGAGCGATGAGGGAGGCGTTCGCGGCATTGACCCAGGGAAGGGCGCAAGTGCCCGCACGTATTGCGCTCGGCGGGCCTGACGGTGGCACGACACTGGTGATGCCGGCGCTACTGGACAGCGGCGACTCGCGCGCGCTTTCCGTCAAAGCCGTCTCGGTATTCCCGGGCAACCGCGCCAAAAATCTGCCATTGATTCACGCGGCCGTACTGGTGATTGACCCCGAAACGGGGAAGATCGATGCGCTGCTCGAGGGCGGAGCGCTTACGGCGATTCGTACCGGAGCGGCTTCCGGGCTGGCGACCGACTTGCTCGCTAAACCGGGCAGCCGCGTGGCCGCAATTTTCGGTTGCGGCAAGCAGGCCCGCACTCAGCTCGAGGCGGTGTGCACCGTGCGGCCCATTAAGAAGGTGTGGGTTTGCAGCCCGACAGAGGGCAATGCCGAAGCCTTCGCTGAACAAGTCGCCGGGCGGGGATGGGTGCCTCCCGAGGTGCGGTGCACGAGGAATCCGCGCGAAGCGACCGCCGCCGCTGACGTCATTTGCACCGCGACAACTTCTCCGACTCCTGTCTTTGACGATTGGGACCTCAAGCTAGGAGTACATATCAATGCCGTCGGTTCATTCCAGCCCCACATTCGCGAAGTGCCGGGAGACACCGTGGCTCGTTCACGCATCTTTGTCGATAGCCGCGAAGCCGCACTCGAAGAAGCGGGTGACATCCTCCAGGCGATCGACGCCGGCCTGATCAACGCCGATGATATTTTGGCCGAGATCGGGGAACTGGTTCTTGGGCAAGCGGATGGGCGGACGGCGAACGGACGCACAGCGGACGATCAGATCACGTTTTTCAAGTCGGTGGGAGTGGCGGTGCAGGACGCTGCCGCTGCTCGGGTGGTCCTTGCGAGCGCGGCTCGCATGGGCCTAGGCCAAACCGTCGACTGGTGAGCGGAGGGTATGAACTCCGTGGCGAAATCCCCGGGACCCGAACCGATCGTCGGTGGGATCGGGCGCGTCATCGGAAGCAACCTGGACGTCGGAAGCCACTTGGACGGGCCCGGACATCGGGTCGAGGCGCATTACCGCGTCAGTCATCCAACAACCCCGGCACGGTGGTTTCTTTTGCTTGGAGAGGATGAACAAATAGCGCGTTCGTTTACCGTTGCTCGCGACCAGCGTGACGATCTGCTTGGCGATGGAGCCATCGACCTCGATAGGCCCGGGATGGGCGGATTGGAAGTTGATCATCGGCTGGTACGCCGCGTTGTTCAGCATTGCGATAAAGCGATCGATCGGTCCAGTCTGAGCCTGGTTGCCGGGGGAGGCGAATCGGAAAGTGATTCGAATTCCTGTGTTGTCGTCACCGTTGTTTTTCAGGGCTGCGAGTTGGGCCGAGACGACTTCGGCGGGAGATAGTTTTGGACTGGGCTCGGTTGGCTGGCCTGGTGGGGATTGTTGAGCGGGGGCGTTGGCAACGGTCGCATGGAACAGGCAGCAAATCAAGAGTATGTAGATGGGCTGAAGCCGAACAAGGATGATCCGGCGTTTTTGCAGGATTCCCGGGATTGGCGGGCTTGAACTCAGGCTTCCGCCTGGGCCTGTGTAGCTGCTTCCCGAACTTCCCGCCACTTGTGCGATAGCCTCCTGCTGCTCCCCTTCTACCCGGCTCGTTCCGCGTATGGTCATAAGCGTACTACTGGAATCGATGCTGAGCCGTAGATCTTTCCAGCTTTGACGGTGGCGACTGGGCGCAGCTTGCGGTGGCCCATGCGCTTCTCGCCAAAGGCGTCCACGAATTCGAAGTCACCCTCGTCCAATGAAAACACCGCCAGATCGGCTTCAGCACCTTGCCGGAGCGTCCCCAGTCCATTGAGCCGTCCGAAGACCCGAGAAGGGATCGTCGTCACGCGCTCAATGACTTGCTCGAGTGTCAGCCCTAAGTGCAAGAACTTCGAGAGTGTCGTAGCGAGATCGTATACGGGTCCGTTGACGTTAAATTGGTGGACGTCGCTCGATATCGTGCCGGGCAACAGGTCCTGCGCCAAGGCCTTTTCGGCGGTGTCAAAGGAGAAACTGCCGGCGCCGTGACCAATGTCAAGGTTGACTCCGCGAGCAATAGTGCTATGGACTTCAGGCATCACTCGTCCGCGATCGTCCAGGATTCCGCCGTCACCGCCGCGAAAGCTGTGCGTGATGATGTCACCATTTTTTAGCAACGCCAAGATGTCCCGGAGGGGTGAGTGGGAGCCTCCAATATGAACCATGAGCGACAAGTTGACGGCGTCGGCTGCTTCGCGCGCCAACGATAGCGCTTTCAGATCGTGGTCTCCCGCGATGTTGCGCGTGAGGCGAACCTTCATGCCGAGAATAACGTCGCGGTTGCGCTCAATCGTCTTGGCCGCCAGCTTGGGGTTGGCGTAGCGTAGATCAAGCAATTCGCCCCAGGGGTTGTCGTCGGACAAGGTTGACTGGCCGACAACGGAGATATTCAACAAGGCGAAAACTCGCGTGTCGGCAACGTTGATGACGTACTTCCGCAGGCCGGGAAACGTATGGGCTCCGGCTGAGCCGGCGTCCACGGCAGTTGTAACGCCTTTGGCGATGCACGTGGGGTCCGCGGGAATCGCCAGCGGCGCGACGCCATCGTAGACGTGGACGTGTATGTCGATCAGTCCGGGAGTGACGATTTTCCCAGTGGCATCGAGAACGTGTCGGGCTTGGGTATCAGGGATGGTGGTGGCAATGCGAGCAACGGTGTGCCCGCTGATGGCGACATCCCGGATTGCGGAGATGCACTGGGAAGGGTCGACCACCTTCCCTCCCTTGACCAGCAGGTCGAAAGGCGGGCTTGAGGCCGTTTGTGCTCGTAGGGTTGGGTGATCGCGTGCCAGCCAACTGCAGACCAAAGAGCCAGCCAAGGATCGGCTTATGAAACGTCTTCGCGTTCCCGAGAGCCCGTGGTGGTGGTTGTGAATAGGCATCTTGGCCCTCCGCGCCCGCGCCGCTTACGAGCCGCGTGCCTCGTGGGTTTTAGGCAAGATTCGTTAGGTTGCGCCTTCACTTTTGAGAACTGCCTCCTCGGGATTCTCGATTGCTGACAGTATGTTCTCAGCAACCTTGTCCATAAGCTTACTGCCCCAGAACGGATCGGTTACGTCGTAGTAGATCACCCTTATGTGGTGGAGGTCGAACGGCACGTCGTCTTCGTTCGACGAGACAAGGACGGCCGGCTTCCTAAGAGCATGAGCTAGCCCAAGTTCGTAAAAAACGTTTGGGTTTCGCTTGGTCAGTTCGGCGACCAAAACTTTGGCGGCGTTTATCCCGGACCAGATCTGATCCATTATCTTGCCAGTACCAAAAATCTCGGCATCGGCCCTCACAGGTCGCAGACCAGCTTTCTCGATCGCGGGTTTGTAGACCTTCTCGTAATAGTCCCCGAGCGGTGGTGTGAAAGGCATCATCACGAAGCAAGAGTCGGCGGGCCCAACTGTCACCGAGCGTTCGAGCTTCCTGAGGGTTTCCGACACACCGGTTTCCTGTGCGGAATCGTGTGACACATCGACAACACGGCGCTTACCGTCATGTTCAGCGAGCAATTCAGCAGCTCTTAGCGACTCAAGGAAGACTTCGGTGAATTCCTCAACCTTGTCGAACGGGACTTTGAACTTGTCGGTGAGCGCGTTATGAAAAAACTCGGTGTCCGGAAGATTCTCGCCCCGATAATGGCCGTAGACCTCAGAGACTACAGGCGCACCTAAGACAGCCTCCCGAAGTCGTTCCAACTTGTCCTGTGGATCTTGAGGTCGCAAGACTCTTTTAGCACGTTCGGTGACTGCGATCCTACCTGCTGAAGGGCGTTCGAGAAAACCGTACTTGATGCCGGAGCTGACTTCAACGGTATACGGACCGGCGTGCCCGACTCCGAGGAACGATGCGGACTCCTTGACGGTACATTCCTTTCCGGCGTTTTGCTCCAGAATGGCTCTTGGGATACGAAGCGATTTATCAACTGAATGCCGAGGGTATCTAGCCGCAGGTGCCTTGGGGCTTTTGGCCGTCTTCTTCTTCTTTGTGCTCCTCCTCGCTTTCGGAGCACTTGTCTTCTTTGCCATTGACTCACTCCTGAGTTGGTCGTGCGGGTCTCCTAACCGCTTCGAGATTAGCAGTGGCGCGAAGCCCCGAGAGTTGTATGCCACCTGAATTATGCACAGATTCACTTTGCGAGTGTGGCTGCGTTCGTAGCGGGTTGGCGGTCGTCGTGAGGTGGTAGCTCGGCAACTGGCCTTTTGGCTTCTCCGTGTCCGGTTTCCCTTCCCACCCAGAATCCGCGTCGTCAAAACCTCGCTCGGAAGTGACGTGTTTCCAGTGCGTTACGGCTAGTGCATAAAATTTTATGCATAGCGCATAGCCAGGCTCTCAGATCAGCGCCCTCCCGACCACCGGCAGCAAGCCGCCGTAGGGAGTCGGCTTCCTGCCGCGGAAGTGGTAAGGCGTCGAAGCCCCGATTTTATTGGGCCGCGAGGCCGTCACGGCTGGGCCTTGTTGGACGGGCCTTTGGGAGCTATGCTGTTTTCGTCTGGTAACCATGTGGGTGACCTCCTTGGGGTTGGCTGGCGAAGCTGGGATCTTTGCCAGCCTACCTTTTTACCCCATGTTTTCGGGGGTCCCAAATGGTCTCTTGCGGCTCAGCCCTCCTCAGGTCCACGCCGCAGTGCATAATTCAGGTGCCATTGTTAGGTGTCTTTTGTCCGGCCATACTCCTCGAAAACCTCGATCGGTCGTGTCTCCATTTCTCTTAGCTTGCGAAAGACAAGTCACACACCCATACTCGAAGGTGCCGAGCGTCGAAGGACACTTCCGCAATACCCGTGAGAGCAGCAGCGTATGCTTTCAAAGACTTGTGCGCTCCCAGTTCGTATGGCTACTCGCCACGAAGCTCCCCTGCGCCTGTGAGCACCATCCCGACACCAGTTGTTGCCGAGACCAGTGCACCCCACGTTTGAGTCTCTGGACTGACGGGAAACGTTAGCATACCTGCCGCAAGGCCTATATCTGCGATCACTACTGTCCGGTTAACGACTCACTGGCGAGCGGCAACTGAGTGTTCCAGCATAGCTTAGGGCTGTTTTCCCCTTGCCGCGATTTGAACGGCGAAGGACGGCTGGAACGACTTCGGAGGCGGCCGACAATGGTTCATGAACCTCGGCCGCACCGTATTCTCCCAGTTGATCAGCTTCCTTCCGGATCGCGAATTCCGCCGCTGCGTAAGCCGCTACGACGGGGATCGCAGATGGCGCGGCTTTTCCTGCTGGGATCAGTTCCTCTGCATGGCGTTCGCCCAGCTGACCTACCGCGAAAGCCTGCGCGACATCGAAGCGTGCCTGCGTTCGCTCGGCGCCAAGCTCTACCACAGGGGATTCCGCTCCCAGGTGGCGCGCTCCACACTGGCCGACGCCAACGAGTCGCGCGACTGGCGGATCTATGCCGATTTCGCCCAGGTCTTGATTCGCATCGCGCGGCCTTTGTACGCCCGCGATCCGATCGGCGTGGATCTCGATCAAAGTCTCTACGCTCTGGACTCGACCACCATCGATCTGTGCCTCTCGCTGTTCCCCTGGGCCAAGTTCCGCCGGCACAAGGCCGCCCTGAAGATGCACACGCTGTTGGACCTGCGGGGTAACATCCCCACGTTTATCCGCATTACCGCTGGCAAAACGCACGACGTCAACATCCTCGACGAGTTCCTCCCCGAGCCCGGCGCCTTCTACGTCATGGATCGGGCCTACGTCGATTTCGAACGTCTCTTCGTGTTCACCCTCTGCTCGTCGTTCTTCGTCGTGCGAACCAAGAAGAACATCTTGCGCCAACGGCGCTACTCGCATCCCGTCGACAAGTCCACGGGGGTGCGCTCGGATCAGACCGTCCTACTGACTGCCATCGAGTCGGCCCTGGCGTATCCGGACCCGTTGCGGCGGATCAGCTACTTTGACGCCGCGACGAACAAGCGGCTGAAGTTCCTGACCAACAACTTCGCGCTCCCGGCGCTGACCATCGCCCGCATCTACAAGTCGCGTTGGCAGATCGAGTTGTTCTTCAAGTGGATCAAGCAGCTCCTGCGGATCAAGCAGTTTTACGGTACCAGCGAGAACGCCGTGAAGACGCAAATCTGGATCGCGGTCTCGGTTTACGTACTGGTCGCGATCGCGCGCAAGAGGTTGGGCCTGGAGGCGAGTCTCTACCAAATTCTACAGATTCTCAGCGTTACCCTTTTCGAGAAAACGCCCATTTTACAGGCCTTGCAGCCGTCCGACTCCCACGAAAACTTACTCGATGACCCTAACCAGCTGATTCTATTCGACTTTTAACCGGACAGTAGTGATCTGCGATCGTCAGCGCGGCACCCTGCCCGATTTGCCCTAGGCCCTTGAACCAGCGCCTAGGCCTTTTGGGTCTCGTTTCTTTGGTCTCGTCGTTCGACGCTTTGCGAAACTCGGTCTCATCTGCAGCTAGGCGTGCCGCCGTGGACTCAAGTTGGTTGCTTATGAGCGATTGCTCTGACAAGCGTTGTTGACGGCGCTCCTTGGCCTTTAGCATTGCCAAAATGCCCGCAAGATCGGCTTCTGGATCGGCGCTGCCTCCCTCACGAAGAACCCTCAATTCCTCTGGCGGGAAGTGCTTGGGCATGAGCCCCTGGATGATTTGGTCGTAATGAGCATCAAGGCAATCCTGTATGCCAGACTCATCCACCAATCGGTTCGAGAAACGGACTCCGTCATGAACGGCATCCACCATACGATGGAGGGCTTCCATCCTAAATGTACGGTAAATGTCGTCGACATCGTCGGACCCCGCGTAGACGTTGCGTAGATGCCGGATCGCACTCGGCAACCTAGCCTCGTTATAGCCCAGTTCTTCGAACATGTGGTGACGCCCGTGGCGTCGGAGTCGCGGGAGTCGCGGCTCTACGTACTCTTTGACTAGGGCCTGTTAACACTAAGTTGGAAAAGCTGCTATACTGGTGATGTATGGAAATCATCGAGCAGCAATACCTCCGCATCGAGCCGGTTTTGCCGCGCCAGCGGGGCAACGTGAGCCTGTCGAACCTGACGGTTTTAAACGCGATTTTATATGTCGCCGAGCAGGGCTGCAAATGGCGCGGCTTGCCCCAGCGATTCGGCAACTGGCACACCATTTACACCCGCATGAACCGCTGGTCGAAGAACGGCGTGCTCGACGCCGTCTTCGAGAAACTGCAGCGCGAGCAACTGGTCCGCATCAAAATCGAAGCCGTGTCGATGGACTCGACCATCGGGAAGGTTCATCCCGACGGCACCGGTGCGTTAAAAAACCGGTCCGCAGGCGATCGGCAAATCCCCCGGCGGATGGACCACCAAGATTCATATGGTTGCCGCAGATGCTCGAACGGCGATAACGTTCGCTCTCTCGCCCGGCCAAGCTCACGACGCCCAGCATGGCCGCGAGCTGCTGGGCGGTCTGGGGCCACTGCCCGAGCCGCTGCCGCTGCTCATGGACGGCGCCTATGAGGACGATCAGACACGCCAACTGGCTCTGGATTTCGGATGGATTCCCGTCGTGCCGCCCAAGCGTACCCGCTTGGAGCCGTGGGAGTTCGATCGAGTACTCTATCGCCGCCGCAACGAGGTCGAGAGACTCTTCCGCCGGCTCAAGGGATTCCGCCGAATCTTCTCCCGCTTCGACAAGCTCGACGTGATGTTCCTCGCCTTCCTCCACTTCGCCCTCATCGTCGAGGCTCTTCGTTTCGAGACCCCACGTTAGTGTTAACACGCCCTAGGTACCTCTTGCTTATACGGTTGTTTCAGCAAGCCCCAAGATGTAGGGTAGGGCGTGGCTCGGCCGCCGTTTCCGAAGAGTCTGCGTCAGTTTCAGGTGGAGTTCGCGACCGAGGAGGCTTGCCAGAAGTACCTGGCTGCTTGTCGTTGGCCCGACGGGTTCCTTTGTCCTCAGTGTGGGCATCGGCAGGCCTACATTCTCGAGCAGAAACTACGGTGGCAGTGCGCGGCGTGTCGACACCAGGTCTCGTTGACGTCGGGAACGGTGCTCCACAATACGAAGACCCCGCTGACGGTTTGGTTTTGGGCTGCGTACCTGATGACAACTGATAAACGAGGTGCGTCGGCGCTGCTACTGCAGCGTCAGCTCGGCCTGTCGCGCTACGAAACCGCCTGGATGATGTTGCACAAACTGCGACGGGCCATGGTGAACGCAGCTCGCGAGCCCTTGCACGGAGAAGTAGAGGTCGATGACACCTGGATTGGCGGCCCGCAAGCAGGTTTGCGAGGCAGCCGGCAACTGAAGGGGCGCCGTGCGGCCCTTGTGATGGTCGCTGTTGAGAAACGCGGGAAGCGCTCCGGGCGCGTTCGCATGTCCGTTATTCCAGACTTCAAGAAGGTGACGATCGACAGGTTTCTTGCCCAGAACGTTGTTCCCGGCTCGACCATCTACACAGACGGTCTGAAGACCTTTACCGCCCTCGAAGAGGCCGGCTACAAACACGTCTCTCGTCCGCAACCTCACCGGACTGACTTGCGGAAAGGCACCAAGTCGGTGGTGCCGCTGGCGGATCGTGCCATTGGGCAACCTGCAGCAATGGCTGACCGGAACGTACCACGGCGTGAGCCGCGCTCAGCTTCAGGTTTACCTCGATGAGTTCGTGTTTCGACACAACCGCCGCAAGACCCCAATGGCAGCCTTCCAAACCCTCCTCGGTCTCGGAACTCAACACGCTCCTACGCCTTACGCCCACATCCGCCGCGCGCGTGACCTGGACAAGACGCGATGACCTCCACCCCAACATCTTGGGGCTTGCTGAAACTACCGTATAAGCAGGAGGTACCTAAGATAATCCTCGTATTCGCTCTCGGTCACATCCTCTCCTGATTTGCCATTCCTGGCTTTAGGTATCCGCTACACCTGGTCCTTATTCTAAGCGTTTCCTTCCGCTCGATGGCACTGCGGCCCGTGCGTGGTCTAAGCCTTGACTTTAACCGAAATCGGTCTCGTTTTCGACCATCGGTCTTTTCAAACTCGCGAGGTGTGAAGGCCTGGAAATCCGGCAGGGGCCACTACGTTCCTTTAATAGCCGAAGGTGGGTATCCGGTTGACTCAGGTAGCCCCAAGATGTAGTATGCCGGCAGATGGAAGATTACCCTCAGAACCTGACAGAGTTCGAGGCCCGTTTTAGCAGTGAGGAGGCCTGCCGGGAGTATCTGTTCCGGCTGCGCTGGCCGGACGGTTTCCGCTGTCCGGGTTGCGGTTGTGGAAAGTCGTGGCCTTTGCGAAAAGTGCTGCTGCAGTGCGCTGCGTGTGGGCGCCAAACCTCGGTGACCGCCGGGACCATCTTTCAGGACACGCGCAGCCCTTTGCCGTTGTGGTTTCGTGCGATGTGGTGGGTCACCACCCAAAAAACCGGAGCCAGCGCTTTGGGACTTCAAAGAGTGTTGGGGCTCAACAGGTACGAAACGGCTTGGACCTGGCTGCACAAAATGCGGCGCGCGATGGTGCGGCCGGGACGGGATTTGCTGGCCGGGACAGTGGAAGTCGATGAAAGCTACTGGGGCGGGCTCGAAGAGGGCCTGCGGGGCCGAAACCTGAAAAACAAAGCATTGATCGCAGTAGCCGCTCAAGAGGATGGGCGGGGTATCGGCCGGATTCGCATGAAGAGAATCGAGGATGCCTCGGGCGAGAGCCTGTTGCCTTTCGTGGAGGAGTGCATCGAGCCGGGCAGCGTGGTGCATACCGACGGCTGGCCCGGTTACTCCGGGTTGAAAAAGGAAGGCTACGTCCATCAGGTCACAGTTGTCAGCAGGCAGGAGCAGTCCGCGTCGGAATTGATGCCCCGCGTCCACCGCGTGATGTCACTGCTCAAGCGCTGGCTGCTGGGCACCCATCAGGGCGCCGTGAGCCACAAACATCTGGACTACTACCTGGACGAGTTCACCTTCCGTTTCAACCGCCGCAAATCCAAAAGCCGCGGCAAACTCTTCTATCGGCTCGTCCAGCAGGCGGTAGCCGTGGATCCCGCGACTTACAAGATGATTGTTCACCCGGTTACAGAACCCAAGAAAATCCCCAAACCACAAGATATTGGGGCTACCTGAGTCAACCGGATACCCATCTAGCCGAAAACTCGCGGACCATCTTCACAACCGCCTTAACATTCTCCACTGGGGTTTCGGGGAGGATGCCGTGGCCGAGGTTGAAGATGTGGCCGGGCCGTCCGGCCGCGCGGCGCATAACGTCTTCGACTTGCCGCCGCAATTCCGGCAAGGGGGCGAATAGGGTGAGTGGGTCCAAATTGCCTTGAACGGCGACCTCGTGTCCAAGTGATGACCAAGCATGGTCAAGGCGCATTCGCCAGTCCAGCCCGAGTACGTCGGCTCCTGCTTGGTGCATGAGGTCGAGGAACGGTCCCGCCCCAGTCCCAAAATGCACGACCGGAACGCCTGTGGCCTGAATCAGGCGAATCAACTTTTGCGAATACGGCAGAACATTTTTCGCGTAATCTCCGGGGGACAAGGCGCCGACCCAACTGTCGAAGACCTGAATCACATCCGCGCCGGCGGCGACTTGACTGGCGGCGTAGGGCGCAAGAACGTCGACAATCTTGTCCATTAATTTTTGCCAGGCGGCGGGCTCGCTGTACATCAGCCGCTTGGTGTTGAGATAGTTGCGCGAACTGCCTCCTTCCGCCATGTAGCTGGCGAGGGTGAAGGGAGCGCCCACGAATCCAATCACGGGAACGCGGCCGCTCAACTGCTGCTTGACGCGAGCGATGGCTGCTCCGACATAACCGAGGTCGGCGAAATTTGTGGTGTTGAGCGCCTCGATGTCAGAGAGCTTGCGAATGGGCGGGTCAATGGATGGGCCCTCTCCGGCCAAGAACTCTAGCTTGAGCCCCATGGGTTCAACGGGCAGCAGCAGGTCTGCAAAGATGATCGCGGCATCAACGTCGAGGATGTCGATTGGCTGCAAAGTTACTTCAGCGGCAAGGTCGGCGCGCTTACAAAGTTCTAAGATTGAATGACTTGCGCGGATCTTCCGATACTCCGGCATATACCGCCCCGCCTGTCGCATAAACCATACGGGAGTATGGTCGACCGGACGCCGATGGCACGCTTCCAGCAGGCGGGCGGGCGACTTTGCGGGCGGCTTTGCGGGCATCTTCGCGGCCATCTTCGCGGCCATCATTGAATGATATCAGGTGGGCGTGCCGGCGCCTTGGCGACGCGCGGTCGCCGCTGAATTGGCCCTTGGAGTTGTCGGATATCCGCCGATCCAGTATCATCATCGGTTCGGGCGAGGAATCAACTGTGGCGGATAATTTGCGAGTTGGAGTTGTTGGATTCACCGGTTACAGCGGTGCTGAGCTGGTAAAGATTCTCAAGGGACACGGGGGCGTCGACGTCGTTCTGCTTGAGCATCGTAGCCAGACCAACCTTGATAAGAGGGTTTGGTATCAGCAAACCAACCGCATGCCATGGTCGGCGGAGAGTCTGATCGAAGGCAATATCTCGCTTGTTTTCCTGGCCACGCCTCACGAAGTGTCATTAGAGCTGGTGCCGCTGGCGCTCGATGCCGGTGTAAAAGTCGTCGACCTAAGCGGTGCGTTCCGGCTGCGGACCACATCCAACTACGATCGCTGGTACCAGATGGAGCACAATCGGCCGGACCTGCTGGCTGAAGCAGTTTACGGCCTGCCGGAGTACTTTCGGCAGGTGATCAAGGTTGCGCGGCTGGTCTCGAACCCCGGCTGCTACCCGACGGCAGCAAATCTGGCAATACGGCCCTTGGTTACCGCAGGGGTGCTGGACCGCGAGGCGGGGATTATTTGCGATGCCAAATCGGGCGTCAGCGGCGCGGGAAAGAAGCCCTCCGGCAACACTCATTTCTGCTCGGTGACGGAGAATTTCTCCGCCTACGGAGTGCTGACACATCGGCATGTACCGGAAGTGTTGCTCACCTCCGACGTTGAGGAGCGGGAGTTCTGCTTTACCGCCCAACTGCTGCCCGTTCATCGCGGGATACTAGAAACGATCTACGTCAAGACCGCGACCGATATGTCCGCCGACGATTTGCGGGCGGTGTATCAGAAGGTGTATCAGAATGAACCCTTTGTTCGCGTTTATCCAGATGGGCAATTCCCCGATCTGCAATCGGTCGCTCACACAAATTATTGCGACCTGGGCGTTCGGATGAATCCTGGTACGCGCAGAGCGGTCATTGTCGCGGCGATCGATAACCTAGTCAAGGGAGCGGCCGGTCAGGCGGTTCAGAACATGAACCTGGTTCTGGGCTTCCCCGAAACCCAAGGTCTCATCTAGCCCTCGGGCCTTTCTCTCGATCATATTGCCATGAAATTCCTGATCAAGCTGGGCGGGACATTACTCGAAGAAAAGGAAACTCGGCGGCGCCTGGCGGCTGAGATTGCTGCTGTTGTTGGGGCCGGGCACGAAACCGTTGTGGTTCACGGCGGAGGCAAGAGACTCAGCCGCTACCTCAGCACCCACGGAATCGAAAGCGAATTTCGCCATGGATTTCGGGTCACGCCGCCGGATATGCTGGACGCGGTTCTGCGAATCTTCGCCGGAGAGATCAATCACCATTTGGTCGCGGAGCTGAATAACGCCGGCACGCGGGCCGTCGGCCTTTCCGGAATTGACGCCGGTTTGGTCCGTGCCGTCCCTCTTTCCGACGACCTCGGCGCTGTCGGTGAAGTTGATCAGGTCGACGCGTCTATCCTCAATCTGTTAGCGAGTCAGGGGTATCTTCCCACGGTTGCTTGTGTTGCGGGCGGCCGGAAGGATGACATTTACAACATCAACGCCGACCAGATGGCGGTTGCGTGTGCGGGTGGTTTTGCGGCCGACGAGCTGATATTCCTTACCGATGTCGACGGAGTTTTGGATCAGAATGGGACGCTCGTCCCCGAACTGACGGCCGGCCAAGCGGAGAATCTGATTACAAGCGGCGTTGCTCACGGCGGAATGGAAGCCAAGCTGCGCGCCGCGATGGCCGGGCTGGCGCAGGGTATTGGGCGTGTCCGGATCGTTGCTGGCGCCCGGCAGGGCGTGTTGACTCGGGTGACGCGCGGCGAGTCAATGGGTACGACGCTGACTTCCGAATAGGGCAGGCACTGGGCCGCTTGCGGCCGCCGGCATCGACGGGTTTCGAGACTCCTTTTCTGGATCGCCCTGACGATCAGCAGCATCTTCATCGTCAGACTCAAGTTCCCGATCCTTGGCCCGTATCGAAGTATCTGCCTCTCGTTTTCTCGATTTGCGCCGGGGGTGCCGCTCAACCGCCGTTTTCTGACACCCGGCATGCCAAGGTTGCGATCTTGAATGGGGATCCTCCACGAAGATGTCGGACGGACGGGGCGCGTTGATGGCCTATTCGAAGCGTAATCTTGACAATAAGTATAAAACGATCTAAAGTGTCGAGCAATAATCGTCTTTGCGTCAAAATAGGGCGTATACTCCGTCGTGTGATAAAGACCGGGGATCCATGACGGGAGGAAAACGCTTTGCGAACTGAAGTCATTGATGTCAGCAGTGCCGTAGGCAAGCTTTTATGTACGCCGATCTTCCAGGTGTCCGGAAAGAAGCTACTCGCGAAGGGCCACCAGATCAACGAAGAAGACATCCGTTTGCTGGGTTTAGAAGGACACAACCGCGTTTCGGTGGCCATGCTAGACGAAAATGATATCCCGGAGGATCAGGCATCCAGTCTAGTTGCCACCGAGGCGGCTTGCGGGTCGATGGAAATTCGCCTTGCCGCGGGGAGTAGGGCGAATCTATTCGCGACTGAGAATTGCTCCTTGTTAGTAGATGAAGACCTCCTAAAGCGGATCAATTGCTCGGGGAATGTCACGATCGCCACCGCTCCGAATTTCTGTTTCGCTCAAGCGGGTCAACGGGTCGCCACGGTGAAAACCACTCCTTTCGCGGTCGAGCGACAAAACTTTGAAACCACGCTTTCTCTATTGAAGGAAAAGGGGCCGATCCTACAGGGCCGTCCCATCGGAAGCCCAACAGTAGCCGTTCTCTACACTGATCTGCGAAGTGGAGCGCGGGGCAGACAGTTGTTTGAGGGCATCATGAGAACGCGCCTTGAGCGCTTTGGTACGGCGGCAAGCTACGCTCTTTCCTGTGTCGAGGAGGAGGAGACCGTGGGCCGCGCATTGGAGCACCTGCTGCGGGCGAAGCCGACCATCCTGCTGGTTGCGACGGCCCCGGCTGGACCTTCCGACGTCGTTGGGCAGGCGATGGAGCGGGCGGGGTGCCGGATTGAGAACTTCCTCGCTCCCGTGGAGCCGGGGAACCTCCTATTGCTGGCTTACGCCGGCGAAATCCCGGTGGTTTCGGCGCCTGGGTGTTTCCGGTCTCCGAAAGCCAATGTTGTCGACCTGATTCTTCCTCCGTTGCTGGCTCGCTACTCACTTTCCGCGGGCGAGATCTCAACCCTCGGTCACGGCGGCCTGTTACAGTGACCCCACTCGCTGTCCGCTAAGCCGCTTCTACGGCCCCCGGGGTAGAAGGCCCCTCTTGGGCGGTGTTCAAGTGGCTTTGGACACCGCCCGCCTTTTCGCTTGTTGGCTTGCCAAAAAGATGAAGCAGTGCCCCGGGAGCTCAAAACTAGCACCACCTTAGTACCTTTGGGGGGTTGATGATTAAGGTGAATGCCTGCATAATTGTAATGTGCCAAGTTTCTTCTGGGGTCTTCTACGCAGCACCGCTCAAGTGATTCGCCGAGTTCCGCTCTCGCTCGGTTCTTCGCGGAACCATGGGTTCAGGAAGCGGGACGAAAGGCGAGACCGTGCGCGTCTGCCGACAAATGAGCAGGGCAGCGTCGCATGGCTGAACCCTGGCGGCAACCGCCACGAGATGAAGATCAACATTCGCGATGTTTCCGATTCAGGGCTTGGGATCAGTTTGGTCGAATTGCTACGCGTCGGCCAGACCGTGTGGATCTCGACGGACGGCAACACGAAGTGTAAAGGGGGCGTTCGCTATTGCCGTGAGGAAACCGGTGGATACTTCGTTGGTATCAGACGAGTGCTGCGGGAAAGGCGTCGTGCCGAAAGGCAGCCTGCTGGTGGTAAAGGGATGCTCCATTGGGAAGCGCCTGGAGGCGGGCAGAGGGAAGCCGAGGCGGTCGTCCGCGATGCCAACGGCTACGGCGTGCAGGTACACGTGCCGGACCAGGTGCCTGTACCCGCTGTTGTTCGGCTAGAGGGCCACGAGTCAGATTGCTTCGGGTCCACTTGCTACTGCACGCCCTATCAAGGTGGCTACCTCGTGGGACTGCACGTGATCCGGCGAGTGGAGGCGGGCGAGATCGAGCAGTTCATCAATTGATCTCTCATCGACTAGTCACGTACCGATCGCTCGTCGATCAGGCGACAACCGGGGCATTCTGTCCCGCGTTCTAACTCTTTTTCCAACCGCCCTGTACGACCCCACTCACTGTGCGCGACTACCGATTCGACTCGCGTCGGGGGCGACTTAGTGGATTTCATGGAGGGGTAAACTAGTGTTTCTGGCTGATTGCGGACTTGGCGGCAATCGACGATACTTCAAGCATGAAGTTAGGCTTTAGCAGGTTGTGGCGGCACGCCGCCCGTTCGTTGGGACTCGAAAATCAAGCTCCAAAATCGGTGGAGAAGCCCAGCCAGATTCCGGTCGAGCGGTCAGCTCTGATCGGCTGGCTCAATGAAGATTCGACTGCCCGCCTAGCCTCAGCCCAGATCATCGAGCAGTCGGGTGACGAAGTGGTCTTGCGAAGCCGGCAGGCCGTCGAGAGCGACACGAAGGTATGGTGCATTCCCCCAACCGGAGACGGTATGTCGGGTACCCTGCGTTCTTGCGACGAAATTGGCGAGGGGTTCCGCGTCAGCCTCATGCTCGACCAGGCGCAAGAGATTGAACCTGATCAGGCGCGGCTTGGGCGAGTGTCGTTGATGTGGACCGCTGCGAATGGTTCGATGGGCCGGGCCCGGGTTGCGATCAAGAACGGGGCGGAGGGGCAGCTGGAGATATCCTCGCCGGATGCGGTGCCGGTTCCGTCTATGGTCTTTCTGTCTGGCTATCGATATCGCGGTCTGGGCGTGGCTGAAAACTGCAGGCATGAGAAAGACAGCTACAGCCTAACCGTTGGCATGACGGAAGAAGTCTCTCCCCAATCCAACGCCGCCTGACGGTCCGCCTCGTCGCGCTAGGCTTTGGGGCGCTAGGCTGCCCGCCGGCGCGGCAGAACAGACGCCAATTCCGGCGGTGACCACATTCCGTCACTCACCGCCTGCTTCGGCCAGTCGGCAAGTCAATCAGTGAAGAACAGAGCCTCTGTCCAAGCGGTTCGTATTTTTCCAAGGTTTTTTCTCTAGATTGTTCCGCGGTGTCCGATATGGGCATTGGTGGAATCAGGCTTTCGCTATCAGACCAACGAGTTGGTCCTCGAGGCTCCCGACCCTCGGCGAGTAAAGACCGCGGTCACGAAACTGACCCGGCTGCCGGCGTCCTTCCCGGTGCTCCAGCGAGCCTTGCAGATGACGGAAGACTCCGATTGCTCGTTCCAAGACCTCGAACGGGTGTTGGGCGTGGATCAGGCGCTCACCGCCCAGTTGCTGCGGTTGGCAAACTCCGCCTTCTACGCGATGAGGTCGCCGATCGCCAGCATTTCGCGCGCAATCACCGTTATCGGGCAAATCAAGCTGCGAATGCTGCTGCTGCAGATGTTTGTAGCGGGACTATTCCATCGCATGGTGGGCCGGGAGCCGCTGGCGGACGAGATCTGGGAGGATTCGGTGGCGGCGGCAGCGGGCTGCAAGGCGGTTGGAGAGTTCTTTCCAGACCTGGACGCGGACGAGTTGCTTGTCGGTGGGCTACTCCACAATATCGGCGAGTTTGCCTTGCTTTCCCAATTCAGACAGGAGTACCAAGCCGCAGTCTCCATGCAGGACGAGATGACCCACTACGCGGCACAGCACATGGTGTTCGGCACCGACTCGCGCAAGGTTGGACGCTGGTTGCTCGACGCTTGGCGTCTGCGCCGCATTCTAGGGGATGCTACTGAATACTGGGAGACGCCCTGGGAACCGACGCTGGATTCCGACGGCCAGACATTCATGAACCTGATTCATGTCGGCGTTCAAGTGGGCCGCTCGTGGAACAGGCAGAAGAACGTCGAAGAAATGATGGCCTGGCTGGACAAAGGCACGCTCAAGCAGACTGGGCTCGACGTTGAGTGTCTGACGAAGATCTACGGAAGTCTCTCCGAGCCCGTGGCGCAGGTGCGAGGTCTTCGCGATACCGCCCTTCGCGCGGCCTGAGAAGCGACGGCTTGTCGAATTGGAAGGGTCCGAGGCGACTACGCCCGAGCCCGGTAGGTCCGGGACTCGAAAGCTTCATTGAGCCGGCTTCTTTTCCGACGGCTGCGTCGAATCGCCTGCCGAACTGCGAATGGCGCCCACAGCATCAAAATGATGGATGTCATGAAGAGCCAGATTGGCTGGTCCAGTAGATACTCGTTCGCGACGAACGGGATCAGGAGGGCCCACGCCGTCCAGAAAGCTGCGAACGCGTAGACAGAGAATACCTGTCTCAGGCAGAAAGGTACCTCTTCGCAAGTCTTGAATGTTCCTTGGGGGAGATTCTTTGATTCCCGAACGCGAAAGCTAGTCTTGGGTACCAGTGGTACCGTCAGCGCCGAAAACCATTGAGTGGTCACATAAGAGCCGTCGGAACGAAGGTCGGTCTGCCCGATGGCCGTCGAGAAGAGTCCCTCGAGGGCCCTGGGACTGGCAATTCTTGATCTGGGTGCGGCGGAGAAGTTCATTTTCTTGTACCAGGACAGAATAGTCAGCTTCTGTGTCGGTGAGAATGCTGCTCGAATCCGACTGTCATCACCTGATAGTACCGGTACAATAGTCACCTCGCCTATTCAACTAACGTGATAGAGAAACTAAACCAAGGTCGTACTACCTTTTTTGAATTTGCATGCAGGAAAAGCGCAACGAGTCGAGTCGGGGGTTGAGGGTTCCTGCAGCGATACGGTGGACCAGAGCGATCAGAGCGGGGTGTTGCTCTATTGGCGCCGCCGCAATCAGGCGTCGAAGGACTCTCGACGCCGCCACCTGGGATGCTCGCGCCACCACGGGAGCCGCGACCCTGCGCTAGCCTGGTGAGAGAAGAGGGCTAACCTTCGTGGATCTCTCTGCGGGATGGATCGAACACCATCCGGTGGCCGCTCCACATCGCGTCGGTGGTCATGATGCATGCGATCGAATGCCCGTAGCCGGCGGTGGGGGGGCAATAGAGATCTTGGGGGGCGCGCCGCCGAACGCAGTCCAGCCAATTCGCCATGTGATGAAGAGTGCCGGGCTTTTCGGGGATTTCTTCTGCTTCTTTGAGGGCCTGGTCGCCCTCGATACCGTCTCCTGAAACGCGCCACACATTCTCGGTTTCGAGCGTGCCGAGGGTTCCCTGAACTCTCGTGGCGCTTCCGGCTCCATTGGCCAGACAGGTGCTGTAGCTTGCCAGGAAGTTCTTGCCACCGTGGCCGTAGTCGAGCACCGCCTGCATGGTATCCGGGTTCTCGCGGTAGTCGTGAAAACGGTAGATCTTACCGAGCGCGACGACGCTCTTGGGATACAGCTCGCCCGTCAGCATGTGGACTACGTCGATGCCATGGGTCATCCACTGATCGATGATGGCGCTCGAAAACTCGCGGAAGAGCCGGAATGAACGATAAATCTTCGGGTCGAAGGGCCGATCGGGTTTGCCCATCAAAAAGGCTTTCCAATCGACATCGCTTTCCTTGAGGGAGTATAGTTCTTCCTGCTTTTTGGCCCAACGGTATTTGCTGTAGGTGTTCCAAATAACGTCGACCTTCACAATGTCGCCGATGCGTCCTTGGTTCATGATGTCGATAGCGGAGCGGTAGCGCGGGTAGCTGCGGCGCTGTGTGCCGATCTGAACGACACGATCGGACTTCTCGACCGCGGCAAAAGCTTCATTCAGCTCACTGAGCACGTTGCCCATCGGCTTTTCGAGATAGACGTCCTTGCCGGCCTCGATCGCGGCCTTGAGCATCTTGGAGTGCTGATGGTCCGGCGTAGCGATGATGACCGCGTCGATCTCTTTGTCGGCGAGCACCTGCTCGTAGTTGGGATACGATTTCGGCTCAACGCTGTAGGACTCGCGCACGAGCTTGGCAGCTGCCTCCAGGCGCTTGTTCCAGATATCGCAAACCGCCGTAACGCGCGCTTTGTAGGTGCTGCCGAATTCGATGCACTCTTTCATGACCTGAGTGCCGCGGCCGCCGGGACCGATCACGCCGATACGGATCGTGTCGTTGGCGATTGTTGCTTGGGGAGATGCACTTGCTGTCGCCGAGGGCCTTGCCGCTGACAAGCCTGAGAGGGCAATCCCCGCACCGGTGGTTGTGGCCAGAAAGTCTCTTCGATCGATACTGGTTTGTTTTTTTTTCATGGTTCTCACTCTGTTGCGGATCAACAGGATCTTAGGCTCGACCGTTCGGGGCACTACTCAAAGTCCAAGAGGGTTCAGGGGAATTATAGCGGGACCGGTTGCCGCTGAGCATTAGCGGCCAGTCTAGTCGCGCTGCAACAAACGCTTGAGTCGCTGCCAGGACGACGGAGCGTGCGGCGGCGCATCCTGGCGAACGGATGTTTCCTGAGCGGTGTCTGTCGGGGCCGCCAGTGCGGGCTCGATCTCTTCGAACGGCCGTATTTGCAGATTGACCTGATGCTCGGGAGCCTTTTCGCCGCCGGGCGCGGAGCCCCGGAAGTAGTCTGGCTGCCAGGGTGCGACCACGCCTTTTCCGCCTAGCTTGTTTTCCCTGGCCATAGCTTTCTTTTGAGCGATCAATTGGCTGCGAGACTCGGCCCATTTGCGGTGGCCCTGCTGCAGCTCGGGAGCAGACTCGATGTTGCGAACTTCCGGCTGAAAAGATCCCGTTTCTCCGCGGCGCTGCGGAATGAGCATGCAGATCGGCTCGCCAGCCCGGAATTTCACCTTTAAATGTGGGCGGGTGAGCTTCCAATTCATCGTGAAGGTCGCCACGGCCCAGTCGGTTTCGACCAGACCGTCGAGCGGGCAAGCGCCGTCCTTGATCCAGTTCGTCGGGCCTCGCACGAGCAAGTTGTAGCCGGGCGGCGTGCGGAATAGGTAAGGAATGTGCCAGGTGAGAATGCCGTGGCCGAAGATATTGCGGATGAACTTCGACTCGCTGCCCTTTGCATATTTGACCTGAAGGCTGCCAATCTGCGGTTTGCCGGTCCATGTTGCTTCCAGATCGCAATCGTTGAGAATGAACCAGCCGGCCTGATTTGCGACGCGCAACGGGAGACAACGATTCGCACCGTTTTGGTGCCAGTCCATCCAGTCACGGTCTATGGGAGCTGGAACGATCTTCAGGGTGACCGGTTTCAGGCGGTAGGCGGTGAGGGTGAGGAGGTCGAATGCAGATTCGCGTCCAGCGGTTTCCGGCTGATCCCGGGTAGCGACTCCTCCGTCCTTTTGCAGTTTCGCTTCGGACATGGGTTCACGTTGACTAGGGAACTGATAATTAGGTAAGAACTGCCTCGGTACGGTGCGATTATACATCGTTTTTCGGACGAAAGGGTGCATCACTCCTTCTTGATCGCCGTCGAATCCCTGAGTTTTTCCTGCGTGTCTTGCGGGGCTTGATCTTGGAGCTGCGCCAGGGATCCGCTTCGCCATACGCTGCGCTAGACCCTTCGCCGATTCGCGGCGCAACCGCTGTCCCCTCTTCAGCGCGCGACAGCGGGTGATGGCAACTGGAGGTCGAACACAGCAATCTGCTGGTCCTCCCACCTCGGCTCGCCACACAGTTCGGTCAACTCGACCCGAATGCGGCTCATCGTTTCGTCGGGGATGCCGCCAAGGCGAAGAGCCGACTTACGTCCCAATAAATCGCCCCGCTCCACCTCAGCCATTCGCTGTTTGGCGTAGCTATTGGCACGGTCTTTGTGCAGCACGACGGTATCGAAGCCGAGTTCAAGCAGACGGCCGCGGTCGATCGGCCGCTCCAGCTTCGGGACGTTCGCGAGATCCTGCAGCGCCGGCTCGGTTTGAATACCTTCGAAGGATTGCGGAGGGATCGTCGAGAGGTAGCCGTCTGCTATCGATCGACCATGGACTGTCTGAGCGAGGAGGTTCGAAACGGTGCGGTTTCGTTGATCAAAAGGGATGTCGAGTATGGCACCTTTTTGTCCAGATTCTCGTAGCTGCGCATAGATGGGAGAAATCGGGACTTCCCGTATCGGGTAAGGCGCCCAGAGGTATTCGAGAAAGATCAGCCCTGCGAGCAGTGCAAACTTGAGGTCGCTCGGTTTGCGCAGGACTGTCCATCCGAACCCGGCCAAGACCGCAAGTCCCAAGCTTGTGAGAATCAAGAAACGGTTGGCAACTCTGAGAAATGCCAGCCCCGGAAAAAACTTCAGCCACGCAAAAGGAAGGTTAATTTCGTTGTAGAGCTTGCCATCCCAGAACGGGTGTGCGCCCAACGCCAGCACCAGCGTCGCCAAGGTCAAGAAAGCCCAATACCCCGCCCCGGGTCGGCGACGCGCGAGCGCCCAGCCCGCGAGGCCAACCGGGATGAACCCGAGGTAACAAATAAACCCAGACGCCTGGTACGCCCGGTTCGAATAGGCCTCTAGCGTCAGATCACCCCAAAAAGGGTGCGCAAAGAACGGTGTGAGCAGGTAGCTGGCATCGATGCCGCGGTCGACGAGGCGCTTATCGAAGTAGGTGGCACCGGACGTCATTTCCGCAAGCATGGGGAAGGCTGCCGGCAGCAGAACGACTGCCGACACGCCGGCCGCAATCGCCAGATCGCGGACGAGAAGACCGAGAGGACGCGTGCTTCCAAACATCCGAAAGATCACCACACCCACCAGAGGCGCCAGCGTCAAGATCAGCATCAGACCCAGGTGCCAGCTGCAAAGGGCATTCAAAGCGAAACACACGCCGAGGCCGCCGATATTGCGTGCGCCACCTTGCCGGGCCAGGCGGAAAAAGTAGAGCAGCGTCAGCGGAATAAATTGGGTCGAGAAGAGATTCAGGTGTTCCAACGTTTGTTCGATGTGTTGGGGGAAATAGGCGAAAACGAGGCCAGCCAAGAAGGCCGCCCGCACATCGCCGGTCAGCTCCTTGACGAGTAGGTAGCCTCCCCATGCCGAGAGCCACAGCGCCAAAAAAACGCAAAAGTTGTAGGCCGCGCCCGGTCCCCAGATCAGGTTGACCGGCATCGCCACGATCATGTTGAACGGCGAGTGCGTGTGAAAGATGACGTCCGCGCCAGAGGGGTGAAACAAGAGCTGGCTGAAGTAGGGGCTCTGGTGCAGTTCGAATAGACACTTCTCCCACCACCAAAAGTTCCAATAGTTCTGCCAGATATCTCCAGATCCCGCGGGAACGGACGATCCCAGATGGAGCGCCAATGGGAACGTCATGCAGACTGTCAGGACAAGATAAATACTGGAAGCGACCCCTCGTCTCTCGAGCAGCCGTGACAGTGTAGTCTGCCGTGACAGTATGGTCGAAGGATCGGCGGACGCCGGCATGCAGGTCTTCTGATTGGTGGAGTAGAAGGAAGCAAGCGAGCAGCACAGAAATGGAATCCGCGCCAACTCACGGCCTAAAGAGTGATCTTACACCTGAATTATGCACTGCGGCGTGGACCTGAGGAGGGCTGAGCCGCAAGGGACCATTGGGGACCCCCGAAAACATGGGGTAAAAAGGTAGGCTGGCAAAGATCCCAGCTTCGCCAGCCAACCCCAAGGAGGTCACCCACATGGTTACCAGACGAAAACAGCATAGCTCCCAAAGGCCCGTCCAACAAGGCCCAGCCGTGACGGCCTCGCGGCCCAATAAAATCGGGGCTTCGACGCCTTACCACTTCCGCGGCAGGAAGCCGACTCCCTACGGCGGCTTGCTGCCGGTGGTCGGGAGGGCGCTGATCTGAGAGCCTGGCTATGCGCTATGCATAAACTTTTATGCACTAGCCGTAACGCACTGGAAACACGTCACTTCCGAGCGAGGTTTTGACGACGCGGATTCTGGGCGGGAAGGGAAACCGGACACGGAGACGCCAAAAGGCCAGTTGCCGAGCTACCACCTCACGACGACTGCCAACCCGCTACGAACGCAGCCACACTCGCAAAGTGAATCTGTGCATAATTCAGGTTACACGACGCGGCGCGGGTTGTTGTTGATGGACTGCGCAAAAGGCAGCTACGCCCCAAACAGCCTGCCGTCCGCTGCCAAGATCTGCTTGGCGATCGTTTGAAGCTGGATATTGCTGGTGCCCTCGTAGATCGTTCCGATCTTGGCGTCACGGTAGAGCTTCTCGACTGGATAATCTTTCGTGAAACCCACTCCTCCAAGCATGTCGATCGCCTTGCTGCTGACCCGGCCCGCCATCTCGGAAGCGTAGTATTTCGCCATGGCGGCCTCGCTGACATACTTATCGCCGGCGTCCTTCAAACGTGCGGCATTGTATACAAGCAGCCGGGCGGCCTCGACCTCGGTCGCCATCTGAGCGAGCTGAAACTGTAGTCCTTGAAACTCGGCTATGGGTTTGCCGAACTGCTTCCGCTCTTTGGCATAACGCAAAGCGTGATCCAGCGCCGCTTCGGCCAGGCCGAGCATCTGTGCGCCAATCCCGATTCGGCCTTCATTGAGCGTTTCGATCGCGATCTTATAGCCATTGCCGACCTCACCCAGCACGTCCTGCTTGCTTACGTGGCAGCCGTCGAAAAGCAGCTCACAAGTCGACGAGGCTCGAATCCCGAGCTTGTCCTCTTTCTTGCCGACCTCAAAACCCGGCGTCTCGCGGTCAATAACGAACGCTGTGATGCCACGGTAGCCCGCCTCCGGATTGGCGTTCGCGAACACGATGAACAGCCCCGCTTCGTTGGCGTTGGTGATCCACAGCTTGCGCCCGCTCACCTCGAAATGGTCGCCTTTGTCCCGCGCTCTCGTGGCCATTGCGAAGGCATTGCTTCCCGAACCGGGTTCTGACAAGGCGTAGGCGCCGATCGTGTCGCGGCAGGCACGGGGTAACCATCGCTGCTTCTGATCGGCCGTGCCCCGCCTCAACAAGGCGTTGTTGAACAGGGTGTTCTGCACATCGGAGATAACCGCCGCCGAGGGATCGACCGTCGCAAGCGCTTCGACCGCCAGCACCGCCATGAAGAAGGATCCCTCTTGACCGCCGTATTGCTCGGGAACTTGGATCCCCATCAAGCCCAGCTCAAACAATTGGCGAGTCAGATCCGGACGGAACTCGCCCCGCTCATCCATCTCGCGCACATGCGGCTGGATTTGATCGACCGCGAATTGGCGAACCGTATCCCTGAACAAGATTTCGTCTTCACTAAGACGAGTGAGAGCGGGTGGGAGCGTATCCATAGGCTTTTGGGCAGAAGACGCGTCGGCAGATGTGTTGGCGACAGAAGGAGTGTCGGCCATGAGGCGCAGCCCCTATGGAGCGGCGTGGTTAGATTCGCCGGCTGGGTCCTCCAGTCGCGAACCATCCAGCGAAGGATAGTAGAGTATGCGGCCACAAGACTCGCAGTTGAGGATTTCCTCCCCCTGGCGCAGTCTTTGACTCACATGCGGGCGCATCATGACGTTACAGACGAGGCAACAGTCGTCCCGAACCTCGGCCACCGCATCGCCCCGCAGCCTGCGCGCGCGCTCGTAGATTTTCAGCACGTCGGCGGGAATGGAACTCGCCAAAGTCGCCCTGTTCTTTCGACTGAGGGCTAATTCGACTTCGTCCTTGGCAAAGCGAGCCTTCGTTTCGGTAATTTCCTGGGCCACCGCCTTCTCTTCGATCTTCAAAGCCTGTTCAGCTTTGGCGACATTCTGCTCTATGGTCTCGGCTTCGACCATCTTGTCGAGGATGTGGTCTTCGACCTTTCGAATTGAGTTCTCGCCGAAGGTGATTTCCTTTTGAAACGCGCGGAACACCTCATTCGTTTTCGTCTCGCCCATTTGCACTCGAATGTGAGAGAGCTTCTGCTCGTAGGTAGAGATCTCACCATCCATCAAACGGCGTGCTTTGCGGTTTTCTTCGAGCGCAGCTTGATCGGCGGCCAGTGCCTGCTTGTGGGATTCCAGTTTTCGCTCGATTTCGGCGACGTGTTTCGGCAGGTGGGCGATTTCCTGTTCGAGCTCAGCGATTCGGGTGTCGAACGATTGCAGGTCCCGAACCAAGCCGAGGTTAGGATTCATAGGGTTTAGTATCCATTGGAGTCGGTTCTATTATAGTGCTAATCTGGTTATCCACTTTACTCTAGTTGGTGGGCTGGGGCTTGGTGATAATGTCTCGATAGGTCAAGGCCTTACGGAGAACCAACTGTTCGACGAGTCGGTGGAAGATCTTGCCTACGTGGCGGGACTTTCGACGGTTGAAGCGAAAGGTGAATTCATCGAGGTAGCCTTGCAGATGCACTTTACTCACCTTCCCTTGGTGCGTCGCTACCAACCAGCGCTTGAGCAGCGAGGCAACCAGGTGGACATGCGCGAATTCCTCGGCGGCTATCTGCGAGTCTCCCGCTGTGTGGGTGACCCGATAGCGATAGCCGGCTTTCTTCAAGCCCCGGTAACCCCTCCAGCCGTCGCTATGGACCAGACTGCCTGACGCCACACAGTCGGTCACAAAACCCACCAGACTCGGTCCCGATGCGTCGGGGACATGACGCAGACGAATTCGCCCCATTTTGCGGCCCTGCAGTTCCACCGCAACCACAACCAAGGCTTTGCCCACCAGCTCTCGCCCGCGAACGTGCTTCTCCTTGCCGCCCAAGTAAGTCTCGTCGACTTCGACACTTCCGTCCAGCCGTTCCCGACCCAGCCGAACCATCCGCCTGCCGCAACTTCTGCAACATCAGCCAGGCGGTCTGATAGCTGCCCAGACCGAGTTCACGCTGCAAACCCTTGGCGCTCAGCCCTGTTTTCTGAGTGCAGGCCAGCCACATGGCCAGAAACCAACTCCGCAGCGGCACCCGCGAGTTGTGCAGGATGGTTCCCGCCGTGGGAGAGGTCTGGCGTCGGCACCCGCTACAGAACATCGTGCCTCGTCGGGTCGTCCAACCCTTCGTGGCCGAGCAGTTCGGACAAACGAACCCCGCTGGCCAGCGGACACCGAGCAGATACTCGCAGCAAGCTTGCTCGCTGGCAAACCGTTCAGTGAACTCCACCAGATGTTTTGGAAAATCGTCGCTCAACAGACTCGGTCTTCGCCGCCAACAGCGCGAGTCCAAGGATAGCTTGATTCATCACTAGAGTAAAGTGGATAACCAGATAGTGCTAATTCTCCCCTCCCGGCCAGTTCGACGCTCTTCCGCCGAGACGTCCGAGTATGGCTTTCTGAGCTTCCTCCAGCTCTTGAACTCTCAACAAACGGCAGCTCCCGTAGAGAACCGCCAGGCCGAGCGGAACCGAGACGATCAGGTTCAGCAGGCGCCCCATCGACCCGTCTCCAAAGATCTCCTGCATCGTGGCGGAAGATAGCCAGCAACAGAAACCCATTAGGGCTGAAGCAACGACGATCCTGAGCAGACCCCAGCTCAGTCGCCTGCCTTCCATACCGCCGATCTTGTTCCTCATCAGCCAAAACAGCGCCAGGAAGTTGAAGCTCGCTACAAGAGAAGTGGAAAAGGCGAGTCCCCCATGTCCCCAGCCGAGCACGCGGAGGAACGTCCAATTGAGCAAATAGTTGAGGAAGATCGACACCAAACTGGCCGCCATCGGAATGCGAACATCGTTGAGCGCGTAGTAGGCCGGAGTCAGCACCTTGATAGCTGCATATCCGGCCAACCCCAGGCAGTAGAGCGAGAGGGCCAGGGCGGTCTGCTCGGTATCGTTGGCGGTAAACGCACCCCGCTGGTAGACTAAGCCGACCAGAGGCCGGCTGAGGACGATCAATCCGACCGCCGAGGGAATCGTCAGCAAGAAGACCAGCCCGAGCGATCGGGAGAGAGTTTCCCGGAACTCATTGATTTTCCCTTGCCCGGCACTGCGAGAAATCGACGGCAATGTCGCTGAGGCAACGGCAACTCCGAACAATCCCAGCGGAAGCTGCATGAACCGAAACGCATAGCCCAGCCACGATACGGGCCCATCGATCACTGCGCCGACATCGTTCGTAATCTGCGAGGCAAAAATGCTATTGACCACGACGTTCACCTGCACCGCCGCCGCGCCGATGACGGCCGGCCCCATCAGCAGCAGCATCTGACGCAGTCCCGGGTCGGAGAGGTTGAAATCCGGACGGTAGCGCAACCCTGTCTTCCGCAGCGCCGGCCATTGCCACAGGTACTGCGTCATTCCTCCTAAAAGCGTGCCGCAGGCCATTCCAACGATCGGCTCAAAACCGAACATCGGACCGAAGTAGAAACCAAGCGTCAACCCCGTAGCTAACGACGCGATGTTGAAAAAAGCCGATGCCAGGGCGGGGACTCCGAAAACACCCTTGGCGTTCAGGACACCCATCGCTTTCGCGGCTAGTGCTACGAAGAGCAGAAAGGGAATCATGATCCGCGCCAACTGAATCGTCAAATCCCGCTTGCCCGGTACTTCGGCGAAGCCCGGAAACATCAAATCCACCAAGCCGGGCGCGAAAACAAGGCCGAGCACGCAGATGACGGCCAGCATGGGGACCAGCACGGTTGCCAGGCGATTCGAAAGCCGGAACGCTTCCTCATCCCCTTTAGTCGCCAGGCACTGGGAGAAGGTGGTGACAAAGGCGGCGGAGAGGGCGCCTTCGGCTAGCAGGTCGCGGGTAAGGTTGGGTATCCGGAAGGCCGCCAAGAAGGCGTCGAAGACCATGCTCGCGCCGAAATACTTGGCGAATACGACTTCTCGGACCAGCCCTGTGATGCGGCTGAACAGTACCGCCGCGCTGACGATCCCAGCCGAGCGGACGATGCCCGCATGGCTGGATGCGGGTTGGAATTCCGACTCCACCGGCTCCGCAGTCGACGGTAGCTTCGTCGCCATCCGGTTAGCTTATCACGCGGTCAACGAGCGCCCTCCGATACAACCAAGCGGTACATAGATAGGCTTCGCAAAATTCCCAGGCTCCAACTCCCACTCGTGAGATCAGGTCGGCGCTCGTTTGCCGTCTAGCCCACGCAATTCTGACCTCGAAGCGGTTTCGGCGTCAGCGCTATAATCTTTACAGAACTTAGGTTCTTTGCTTTTGCGGTCCTTTGGTTTTGCCAAATGCATGAGGCATTCGCTTCTACTTCTTCTTTTCGCCTCGTCCCTTCACGCCGACCCTAGTCACGAGCTTGAACAGTCGCTTGCGCGATTCGTCGAAGTCTTCAACCTTGTCGACAAGAACCTAGCGGATCCGATCGACCCGGGGGACGCCATTTACCGCGGCGCCATGCCCGCGATGGTCCGAACATTGGACCCCCACTCAGCGTTTCTCGATCCGCAACAGTTCGAGTCTCTTCAGGAGATGCAGCGCTCCACTGAGAAGGGCTTCGGAAGCGTGGTTTCGCTGCTCCCCGGAAGAGTGATTGTCTTACAGACCCTTCCAGGCAGCCCATCCGAGCGTTCGGGCCTTGTACCGGGTGACGAGATCGTGGCTGTCAACGGCCATCAACTTTCGCAGCTAACGATCGAGCAGCTGGTTGGTCTGCTCGGTCAATCGCGCCAAGGCCGGGCCGAGCTGATGGTCATGCGGCCGGCATTCACCCGCCTGATTCCGATGGCATTGGTTCCGACCGAGATGGCGGACCCCAGCGTCACCAGGGCCTTCTTCCTCGAGGAGGGCATCGCGCACATTAAAGTGGGGAACTTCGAGCAACAAACGGCCCGCGAGTTGAAGGATGCCATCGAGGGGTTGGGCGGCGCCGCCCTCAAGGGGCTGGTGCTGGACATGCGCGGGAACCCGGGTGGTCTTGTGCAAGCCGCCGTCCAGGCTGCAGCGTACTTTCTGGATCCAGGACAGAGGATTCTCTGGATCGGGGGCCGTGACGGCCCAAAAGAGGAACTGACCGTCCCGCCGGAAGCGACACCCTACAAGTTCCCGCTGGCGGTACTGATTGATTCGCGCTCGGCAAGTGCGGCCGAACTTGTCGCCGCTGCTCTGCAAGACAATGGCCGAGCGACCATTTTGGGCGAAAGAAGCTACGGGAAAGGGATCATTCAGAGCGTCTTCAGCCTCTCGCAAGACACGGCCCTGGCCCTGACCACCGCTCAGTATTTGACTCCCGATGGCCGCGTGATCCAGCGCTCGCTAGGCGATTGCCGGGATTACATTCTCTCGACCTGTCCCGACGAAGCGGATGCCGAGCTCGGGACCGGCGGGGAAGAAGCCCGCCGGGGCGGAGTCGAGCCCGACCAGATCACTTATCCACGGCAATTCACTGAGTTCGAGAGAGTTATCGAGGCGACGAACTCCTTCTTTGAGTTTGCCAAGCAGCTCAGCGATAAGAACCTCAAGGTGTCGGAAGAGTTCGAGGTAACGCCCGAGATGCTCGACGACTTCCAGTTGTTCCTTTCCGAGAGGAGGATTCGTCCAGGGCTCTCGGAGTGGTCAGCAACCCTTGAATTCATCAGGAGCCGCCTGAAGCAAGAGATCTTCAACCTGGCCTTCGGAGTGGAGAGAGGGGACGAGCTCGAGATATTGCGTGATCTTGAGGTCCAAGCGGCGCTGCTGGCTGTGAAAAGCCAGTAGTGGAATGGTAGCGAGGAAGCGCCGCCGGCACGCGATTACCCTCAAGAAGGGAACAAAGAGTACCGGAAAAACTCAAACCCCCAGGCGGGAGCCTGGGGGCAACTTCCCCCAAACACCGCACTGCCCGGAGCGAAAAAGGCTCCCTGTTCCCGTCCAGCGGTCCGGTGAGAGATACGAATCAGCAGGGCGACGCTCCATTTTGTCGCGGACGTTGCCAGTAGACAAACCCTCCACCACAAGAAAAGGGGACCAGCCTTTCGGCTGGCCCCCTGGAATTCTTCGTTCGTTTTCGATTCGACTAGAAATCGAAATCCGGTCAGTGACTAGAAGTCATAGCGCAGGCTCAACTGCGTTTGTCTGCCGGGCCGGGTGCTTGTGATGCGGCCGAATTGACCGCTACGAATGTTCGCCTGAACACCCTGAAAGTTGGTGTGATTCGTCGCGTTGAACAGCTCCACGCGGAACTGCAAGCGATGCTTTTCACTCAGAAAGACGTTCTTCTGAATCGAAGCGTCGAGGATGCCGAAGCCGGGTCCGTAAAGTGCGTTGCGGCCCAGCGTGCCCTGCCGCAGCGACTGCCCGCTATCCGCGAACCTGTCGACGGCCTCAAACGCGGCCACGTTCAGGTACTGGTAGGTTCCATTGGTGAGGGGCGAGCCGGAGTCGCCGCGAATGCCGGCTTCGTGACTGCCCCCACGAAGTCGGGCCGTTGCGCGGGACCGCTACTGCTCTGGCTGATGTTGAGCGGGTTGCCGCCCCGCAGCGTCAGGATTCCACCGATCTGCCAGCCGCCCAAAAGGTGCTTCGCCGCGCCTTGAACATTCCCAGGGACCGGGACCTCGTACAAGAAGTCGGTGGTGAAATTGTGCCGGATGTGGAAGCCAGTCGCGGCGCGATTGTTGGCCAGATCGTTCAGGTCCCAAGGCTCGATCAAACAGCAGCTAAGATCGCCGCTCGAGAAAGCCATATTGCTCGCGTAAGTGTAGTTCATGTTAAACGACAGGTTTCGTGAAAACCTCTTCCTGAGCGAAGTCTGGAGGCTGTGATAAGTGGTCGAGTCGTTGCTTTGATAAAAGCGGAATTTGCTCGTGAAATCCGGACGGGGCACGTTTCCGGTCACCCGATCGGCGCGATTTACGCGCGGGCTGGTCGTGACTTTGACGCCGTGATTGCCGACATAGGAAACGTCGAGAACCATCGTCTCGGTAAGCTGCTGCTGCACTCCGAAGGTGAACTGAGCGCTGTAGGCGTTCTGCCAATTGGGATCCACGACCGTGCCGCCTCTGATCCCCGACGACTGTGCCAGTGATTTAGCTGTCTCCGTGCTGAAGGGATAGCTGACGCCGAATTCGTCAACTTGGCTGCCGGTGAAACCGACTTCCGCGGGCGAGTTAGGTCCATTGCGTATGATCTCGACCGGACCGGAGAAGAAGTTGTGGGGCATGGTAAAAATACCGATTCCCCCGCGAATGACTGTCTTTCCAGACTCCCCGACTTTATAGGCAAAGCCGAAACGAGGCGAGAACGACGTGTACTGAGCGTTCCAAGGTGAATCCGCCGGCAAGTCGGCACCGAATGGAGTGATGCGGTTAGAGAAACGGCCGTCGCGTTCGCGCGGCACCGAGTCGTAGTCCCACCGAATGCCGAGATTCAGGGTTAAGTTGCGGTTGACGCGGATATCGTCTTGGACGAAGAATCCGGTCTGCCAGCGTTTCATCTCAAACGGATCAAGGCCAAAATTAAACCTCACCTCGCGCGGCTGATTGGCCAACAAGGCTTCGACGGTCGAGGATTCGAAGTTCGGGGTATCCGCGAGTGTCCGCCGGGAATAAACGATGGAAATTATATACGAAAGTGGCGAAAACGCTTGAACGCTACGGCCGTTTCGGCATGACGCGTCGAGTCTTCACCGGCTTGAGCAAGGCCCTGATAGCGTCCTTGAATGTCCCCTCTAGCCGAAGGTCTTCTTTCAGTTCCCGAGCGTTGGGCTGATAGGATGGGTGGGGCACTTCGACGGTATGCCGATCTTGAGTGCTTTTTTTGGTGGGATCACGTTTCATTTTGACACCATACACGGTCGGTTCATGCTACTATAAGTCCCTCTTACTCACCATGAAAATATATTCCCTTCTGAGCGATCCGGGTAACTCCGCGCTGGTCGAGGCCATCAAGAAAGAGTTCCCGGACCACCACTTTGACTTTGACGACGGACAGTGGTTTGTTGCGGCAAACGACCCATCCACCGCCAGAGAGGTCTACGAGAAACTTGACGGATCGGATGACGCAGACATCGGATCGGTGGTTGTTGTTTCCGTTGGCGCGTACTATGGTTACGCAAGTACCAACCTTTGGGAATGGATGGCATCCCGCGGCGAGGCATAATGACGAGCGGACAACCCAAAAAATCCAATCCGCAGTCGGACAACATCATCGAGATTCCAACACCATCAAATGGCAACTCGGGAAACGGCATTGAGAAACGATTACGCGAGGTTGAGAACAGTCTAGTCCGCTTGGATACGAAATTCGATACTGAGTTGAAGCATCTCGCTACAAAGTCCTGGGTTCTCGCAGGCGTCCTCGGCGGCATGGGCTTAGCCGCAACGATCGCACTACTCTTCATCAGGCTATTCTTGTTTGACCCAAATTCAAACTAGCCAGCCTCGCCGCGTTCACCTCCGCGATCCTGAGGCAAGATCATTACCCGCAATCAGCGTCCGGTAGCGCAGCCGCTTTCCGTCCATGCCGCCGCTGATCGCGACCAGCTGCTCGATCGTGTCCTGCTCACGCAAGTTGTGCCGGCCCGCGAACTCCTGAATGTAGCGGTCCAGATGCTTCGGGCTCATCTTGTGGAAGGTTCCCTTGTGGGCACGCTTCAGCATCGACCACAGGGACTCGATACCGTTGGTGTGTACGTCTCCCCGGACGTACTCGAAGAGCGAGTGCTTAACCGTGGCATGGTGAAAGGAGAGAGAGCGGTAGGCGCTCGCATCGTCGGTGTAGACCTTCGCGCCTGGTTGCGCGTGTTTGGTGACGAATCTTGTCAGCGTGTCGCTGTCGGTGGATGCTACAACCTGAGCGGCAACCTGCTTGGTCGCTCTGTCCTTTGCACCAACAACGGCAGTTTTCCCGACCGGTCCGCGCCCGTCCAGCTCCTTGCGGATTGCCTTGGGCATATTGCGCCGCTTCCCGCCCACGTAGGTTTCGTCCACTTCGACCGGACCTGCGAACAGCATACCATCCTGCGACAAGGCTGCACGCAACCTGTGGGCAAGAAACCAAGCAGTTTTCTGCGTTACGCCGATGTCTCTATGGAGCTTCATGCTGGACACGCTCTTGAGACTCGTCATCAGAAGAAAGGCCCCGATGAGCCAGTCCTGATAGCCAACCTTCGCGCATTCCATCACGGTGCCAGTCTTCACGCTGAACTTCTTCTGGCACTCTTTCTCGCGGCAGCGGTAGGGCATGGTCTTGTGCTTACATCCCGACTGCACATTGGTCGATCCGCAGATAGGGCAGCACATTCCGTTCGGCCACCGCTGCTTGATGAACCACTGCTCTGCTGTCTCGTCGTCGGGGAACATCTTCAGCATCTTCTTGAGCGTGATGCCCTTCCGGTACGCCTTTCCTGGTGCCTTAGCCATGACTACATCTTACCGCAAAGTGGCGTAGGTGTCAAGCGTTTTGGAGCGGCGGGGTGATTTTAGTGACCTACTATATTGACATCTATTTTACAATCGTGGTATCTATACGGTCGTACTATGGATTTTCCAACGGAGAGGGAGATGTCAGTACGAGAACGCATTGAGATTCTTTCCGAATCGTCACCCGACACATGGATAGCCTTGTCGCAGGACGAGTCTCGCGTTATCGCCAGAGGCGATAACTACATCCAAGCAGTTGATAACGCGGAGGCTGCGGGGGAGAAAGACCCCGTTCTACTTCTCGTTCCAACGACATGGACCCCCATGGTTTTGTAGGGGTCTCGATTGCGGATACCTTACAAGCCTTGTCCAGTTGAAGACGAGCCGGGCTTTCCTGATCTGAAGGTCCACTGGATTCCGATGGTAACGCTGGCCGTCGGCTATCGTCACGCCAAAAGCAAAAGATTTGAAGCAGTTGTCGACTCTGGTTCGCCGTGGTGTCTTTTCCATTCGGAAATCGGGAAATCCATAGGTATCAAAATAGAAAAAGGCAGGAAGGGCAAACTAGGCGGCGTCTTGGCTGGGACGGTCAGTGATGTTTATTTCCATCCGATATCGTTATGGGTGGCAGGCGGGATTATACAGACTACCGGAGGTTTTTCGCCAGACCTCGCCGTAGCTGGAATTCTCGGCCGTCAAGGATTCTTCGACAAGCACATTGTCACCTTCGACCCAACCGAACAAAAGTTCGGAGAAATGGTGGTAGAGGGGTTCCACCTCTCTTGACGTCTCGCGCCCTTCAACCAGCTCGCCTTCGCCACTTTCATATATAATTCCCTAAACGATCTGGTAGAGTCCGCCAAGCTTAATCGCGTGATTACCCTTATTGAAGGCAAAATTCTGCTCGAATGTGGAAGTCGAGCCGTTCTTGTTGAACTGCCGGCCCTGCGAAGGCGAAGGCAGGCCGGCGCCGTTGATCTGCGGGATGCCTGCAAGCAGCATCTGGTCAACACGGTCGAGCTCGGCGAAGTTGTAACCGAAACGGCTTTCCGAAGTGACGTTCGGGCTCCACACGCGGTTATATGTCGTCGAGATGTTTTCCGACGATCCGTCGTGCACCCGTGAGTTGCCGATGGCAATACGAGGGCTCCGCTGGTACGGACGGCCGCAGGTGTAGCGCACCGTGAGCAGATTGTTATCGTTAATGCCATAGTCGCCCCGGACCGACGCGGTATTGTCTTCGTTTTGGAGCGCGTCCGAGCCCGCGAAAAACGCGACGACGTCGTCAGGGTTTGCCGGCGCCGAGGTGGCCCGCGGCCAAAGATCCCAATAAGCAGCCGATTCCGGGATGGCTGCGATCGTTTGATTCACAATCGAGTCTGAAGGTACGAAACCAGTCAGAGCCCGCTGCGCATTGCGGCGATAGCCCTCAAATGTGCCGAAGAAGAACAGCTTGTTCTTGACGATCGGACCGCCAATCGAGCCGCCGTACTGGTGGAAGACGAGCGATGAAGCGCGGGCAAAAATGTGGTTGTTGGCGTTGAGGCCGCCCGCCTGGTATTGCTCAAAGGCGCTGCCATGGAATCCATTGGTCCCACCCTTGGTGATGATGTTGACGTTGCCGGCCAGGGTGTTGGCGATCTCTCGGCAGAGAAGATGTTCTTCGAGACTTCGACGCCCTGCACGGCTTCGACGCTGATGCCTTTGACAAAGTTGTAGTTCTGGTAAGCGGCCAAGGACGCGAATTCCGAATCCGGAACCGCGTTGACGCCGTCGACCGCGAATGTAAAGCCGCCCGGAGGCAGCCCATTGAGCGAGATCGTCAGGCCGTCGCTGGCAGCGCCGGTCCCCAAAGCGATGATCGAGGTGATGTCGCGATTTCGCATGGGTAGTTCGTCGACCTGATCGGAGTCCAGATTGATGTCTTGTTCAGCGCTGGTCGTGTTGAGAAGCGGCGCCTCGGCGCTCACGGAAACGGTTTCTGTCGTGGCCCGCACTTCGAGTACGAAGGTCAGGTCAACTTTCTGCCCGGAGGTGAGGTTGATTCCGGTTTGTTCGTGCGTGCTGAACCCCTCGGAGCCGACGGTAATCGTGTACGGCCCGACGGGCACGTACGGGATAGCGAATTCGCCGCGATCGTTCGTCGTAGCGGCCTTGGTGGTCCCTGTCGCTTCGTTTACGACGTCAATCGACGCCCCGGGAATAACTGCCCCCGATAGCCCCCGATGGATCTTCGACACGCCCGTAAATGGTTGCGGTTGTAACTTGGGCTTCCGCGCCCACTGCGAATGCTAATACCTGAAGATGGGTATACGGTTGACTCAGGTAGCCCCAATATCTTGTGGTTTGGGGATTTTCTTGGGTTCTGTAACCGGGTGAACAATCATCTTGTAAGTCGCGGGATCCACGGCTACCGCCTGCTGGACGAGCCGATAGAAGAGTTTGCCGCGGCTTTTGGATTTGCGGCGGTTGAAACGGAAGGTGAACTCGTCCAGGTAGTAGTCCAGATGTTTGTGGCTCACGGCGCCCTGATGGGTGCCCAGCAGCCAGCGCTTGAGCAGTGACATCACGCGGTGGACGCGGGGCATCAATTCCGACGCGGACTGCTCCTGCCTGCTGACAACTGTGACCTGATGGACGTAGCCTTCCTTTTTCAACCCGGAGTAACCGGGCCAGCCGTCGGTATGCACCACGCTGCCCGGCTCGATGCACTCCTCCACGAAAGGCAACAGGCTCTCGCCCGAGGCATCCTCGATTCTCTTCATGCGAATCCGGCCGATACCCCGCCCATCCTCTTGAGCGGCCACTGCGATCAATGCTTTGTTTTTCAGGTTTCGGCCCCGCAGGCCCTCTTCGAGCCCGCCCCAGTAGCTTTCATCGACTTCCACCGTCCCGGCGAGCAAATCCCGTCCCGGCCGCACCATCGCGCGCCGCATTTTGTGCAGCCAGGTCCAAGCCGTTTCGTACCTGTTGAGCCCCAACACTCTTTGCAGTCCCAAAGCGCTGGCTCCGGTTTTTTGGGTGGTGACCCACCACATCGCACGAAACCTCAACGGCAAAGGGCTGCGCGTGTCCTGAAAGATGGTCCCGGCGGTCACCGAGGTTTGGCGCCCACACGCAGCGCACTGCAGCAGCACTTTTCGCAAAGGCCACGACTTTCCACAACCGCAACCCGGACAGCGGAAACCGTCCGGCCAGCGCAGCCGGAACAGATACTCCCGGCAGGCCTCCTCACTGCTAAAACGGGCCTCGAATTCTGGCAGGTTCTGAGGGTAATCTTCCATCTGCCGGCATACTACATCTTGGGGCTACCTGAGTCAACCGGATACCCATCTTCCTGAATTATGCACAGATTCGGCGTAGCCATCGTCGATGGAGTTGTGGCGATAGCGGCACTCGTGTCAACTCAGTGATTTCGCAAGTCGTCTTTTCTGCTGTTTCCCTCCCCGTTTGAGCCGCCTCCTGATCCCGGCAGGGCAAAAGCGGGCTGGCAAGCGGCGTGTTCCCAGTACGTTGCGGCGAGTGCATGAAATTTTATGCATGGAGTGCCCCTCAGCTCAGCGCACCCTCCACCACCGGCGCCAAGCTCGATCCCGGCGGCCCCATCGCCCGCAGCCGTCGCATCAGCCGTTCAAACAGGCCCTTTTCCTGATAATGATCGCTGTAGCTGACACCCGTTCTGCCGGCGTGCCGCCAGATCTTGGCCGCCACGAACAGAAAACGCAGCCGCGCCGTCGCCAGGGTGGTGTGCCGCAGCGTCTCCACGCTGGCCTGGGCTTCGCGGTTGCACAGCAGCAGCCAGCAGTTGAGATTGTAGGCCAGCATGGCCAACTGAAAGTGATTGCGGTTCATGTCAAAGCGGCGCGAGGGATGGGCCGCCAGCCCGGCGTCGTTGTTGGCCTCCTTGATCAGGTTCTCGGCTCCGGCGCGCTGATTGTAAAACCACACCACCGCCGCGATCGGCTCGGCCAGATTGGTGACAAACACGCGGTAGGTGTAAGCGCTGGTGGCGAACAACTGGTATTGCTCGGCCGCGCCGGCCTTGGGCTCGTTTTCGTAACGCAGCGCCAGGAAACGGCAGGCCCGCGCCCAGCCTTGCGGTTGGTAGAGGAATTCGTATTCCGCGTCCGCGTCGGAGCGGGGGGAGGGTTTCCATTCTGCTTGCGGCAAGCGCTCGACCAGGCGCCGCGTTTTGCGCGCCACGATGACGAACTGACAAGCCGCCTTTTCATAGGCCTCCACCGCCTCCCAGAAATAAAAGCCGGAATCGGCCCGCGCCAGAATTTTCTTCACGCCGCCCGGCAAAGTCCGGAAAACGCTCTCGAGGTGGGCGGCGATCTGTCGGCCCGTGGGCCGGTCGCCGTTGCGCAACCCGCCCATCAGGTATTCGCGCGTCTCGGCCAGGAAGGTCAGTATCGGCTGGTAGCTGCGCTTGCCCTTGTTCTTGGGGTTGTAGCTCTTGCGCCCGCCCATCTGGCGGCCGTAGAGGGTATGCACGGTGGTGTCGGTGTCCAGCGTCACCGTCTCCAACTTCACGTGGGCCGCGGCCCAGACTCGTTCCCGCAGCTGGCGCTGAATGGAAAGGATCTGCTTCGCCACGTTGAGGTGCAGCGAGGCCAGAAAGCGCCACAGCGTGGACTGCGGCGGCAGACGCGTCACTTGCAAGATGCCGGTCAGGATGGGGTCGCGAGCGATGAAGCGGAGTTGGTTGAGCCGCGCAAAGCCGACATAGAGGCCGAGCACGAGGGCCAGCACGAACTGGTAGGGGCTCATGGCTCGGGTGATCCGTTTGGTCGTGAGGGTTTCTTCCAGCAGCGCTTGGAAGCCGAGTTTTTCGAGCAGGGTGGCGACGGGCAGCAAGCCGCCGTAGGGAGTCAGATTCTTGCCACGGAAGTGATAGGGCGTGGCAGCCCCGATTTTATTGGGCCGCGGGGCCCTCGCGCCGGGGCCTTGTTTGACGGGCCTTCGGGAGCTATGCTGTTTTCGTTTGGTAACCATTTGGGTGACCTCCTTGGGGTTGACTGGCGAAGCTGAAATCTTTGCCAGCCTACCTTTTTACCCCATGTTTTCGGGGGTCCCCAAATGGTTCCTGGCGGCTCAGCCCTCACCAGGTGCACCGGCAGTGCATAATTCAGGTAATAGAAGCATCAATACGAGGGTCCAGGCCCCCGTGCCTTTCGTTTGTTTCACCTGAATTATGCACAGATTCACTTTGCGAGTGTGGCTGCGTTCGTAGCGGGTTGGCGGTCGTCGTGAGGTGGTAGCTCGGCAACTGGCCTTTTGGCTTCTCCGTGTCCGGTTTCCCTTCCCGCCCAGAATCCGCGTCGTCAAAACCTCGCTCGGAAGTGACGTGTTTCCAGTGCGTTACGGCTAGTGCATAAAATTTTATGCATAGCGCATAGCCAGGCTCTCAGATCAGCGCCCTCCCGACCACCGGCAGCAAGCCGCCGTAGGGAGTCGGCTTCCTGCCGTGGAAGTGGTAAGGCGTCGAAGCCCCGATTTTATTGGGCCGCGAGGCCGTCACGGCTGGGCCTTGTTGGACGGGCCTTTGGGAGCTATGCTGTTTTCGTCTGGTAACCATGTGGGTGACCTCCTTGGGGTTGGCTGGCGAAGCTGGGATCTTTGCCAGCCTACCTTTTTACCCCATGTTTTCGGGGGTCCCAAATGGTCTCTTGCGGCTCAGCCCTCCTCAGGTCCACGCCGCAGTGCATAATTCAGGTTTCATATATCCTCCCCTTGTTTTTCGACTTTAGGCTGTACCAGATTGACGCACGAGGCGTTCGCGGTCTGAACGTGTCTTGACCCCGAGATCAAGTGTTTCGACTAAACCCTGTTCGCGCGAAGACCCCGGCTTCCGCCTCGAAGAATTCCCGGCAGAATAATGCCGACGCCGTTTCCGACGCCATTCCGCGTAAAGGTACTTTCTGAGTCATACCTACCCTTGACGGCCTTGTCAACGAGACCCAGATCCGTCCCGTGAGGACTCTGGTTGCCTCGAAAGCATTTTGAATACCTGTTGGCGCAGGTCTCTGCGAAAGTATTGTTCGCTAGGCTGATCGTCCTAGTGCAAAGTGCGCTGTTTTCGTGGACTTCCTTGGACTTTTCGATGTACTTTCACGTGAAGTTTCGGCTTTCCGGGCTAGATTGAAGGGTCTGGATATTCGGGTCAGCTGTTTTGTTTCAGTGGTATAGGAAAGTCGATTGCAGGATTTTGCAGGTTTTTTCAGGTTTTTGGAAGTTTTGGGTCCTCGCGAGGTCCTGCTTGCCTTTGCATGCGTTTGAGCACGGCTTTGTGCATGGCCGCTTGTGATTCGATCGATTCACCGCTCTTAGAATAGCGGCACTATTGCGGATGTCAAGCCTCGGGTGGGAACATTTGTTGAAAACAGGGGAGATATTTCTTTTCAGTTGCGTGAATGGCCTTTGGTGATTGGCGGTATCGGCGTGTTGGGCTTGGAAGTTGGCCTGCAGGTCGACGGAACTGCTTTCTCCCAGAAGATCCCGCGGTAAGAAATCAGGGGTGCTTAGGCCTCGTTGGGGCCAAATCTTTCGGGCGTAGCAGGTGGCCTCTTTGCGGCGACCGGAGACCGACGCATGGCAGGCAAGGATGCCTGCCGCACTTCGTGCATGGATGCCTGCCAGCGGGCGTAGCACGCTACGCCCCTACATGAGGCCGGAGAGCGCCGCCGCCGGCCAAGAGGCGACCGTCTTGAAACTGCGGTTTACTTGGTAGCAAACTCCTGGACCTGGCCCGGTGCTAAGGCGTCGGATCGGGTGTGGCGGCTTTAGAAACAGCATCAAGGGCCTCAAGTGTGCCGGGGTAGCGGCTTGTGCCGTCCCACAGCATCCAGCCGCTGGCGCCGGTGGTAGCCACACCCTTAATCTGGGCGCCAATGAACTCCGGGGCCAAGGGCGCCCGAGGAGACGTCTGAGGCGGGAAGTTTTGCAGCCAAGGGCGAAGTTTCTTGCCGTGCCCATCCAGCCGGGTGGTGGCTTGGGCAAGGTTTTCGCTGACGATTTCAAACGATTCCGCAAGTGGTTCGGGGCGGCTGCTGGAAGGTGCAAAACTAGAAGGGTAGAGCATGGGCGCCACATAGTCGACCGCGGAGGCGAACTCCTCGAGGCGCTGCCCGACGGACCCAGCCCTCCGCATGGTACAGACGGATCCCAACACGCTGGCGCTGACATATACATTGTGGGGGGCTAGGGCCGCCGCCGCTTCACGCAGAAAGCTGACGATCGTCTCCAGACGCTGTTGGAGCACTTCGCTCGTGGCTCCTTCCGTGCTTTCGGGAGTCGACGGATATCGCACAAAGTCAAACTGAATCTCGTCGAAGCCGGCCTCCGCGGCGGCCTTTGCGACGGCGATATTGTAGGCGCGAACATCCTCCGCCTCGGGGTCGGTCCAGGCCATGCCGGTTGCATCGCGGACGATCTGGCGAGTCGTCAGACTTCGAAGAGCCAGTTTTGGCCGAGCAGACGCAACCGAGTTGTCCCGGAAGAGTGCGATGTAAGCGATTGTGTAGAGGCCTTCTTCACGCCATCTCTTGACGTCGCCCGCCAGGCTCCGATTGGGCAGCCGGAGCCGCGCAACACCACTACCGCGCGCCAAGGGGTGGTCCGTCTCCAGACTCAGATGGCCGCGCGGACTCTTCACCGCGACGATCACGGAATTGAGACGCGACTCGCGAAGCAGCTTTTGAACCCTTTCGAGTCGATCAGGAGCTTCCATGGCGTCTTGGCTGAGATAGACCGCGCGAACTTCAAAAGGTTCCAACCGCGCTTCCAGCGAGCCATCGAGGCTCAGCTCCGTCTGCCGGTAGCCGGCGGCTCGTACGAGAACCGCAGCCGCTTCAGGTTGGCGAGAAAACTGGAATCGTCCGGTTTCGTCCGTGCTAGATCTCTGCGAGGCGTAGTATACGCTCGCCCCAAGAATAGGCTGCCCGGTAGCACCATCGGTTACCGTTCCCGTGAGCAGCATGGAAGCCGCAGCCTGGTTCTCGGAGTCGGACTCGGGGGGCAACAGGCCGTCTATCGTCAGCGCGGCGGCCAGCACGATGATCGCGACGGCCGCCGACAAGGCCATCCAGGGTCGGGGGAAGAACTTGAAGCGCCTCTCCCCGTGATCAACTTCAACGGGCAGCTCCGGGTCTTCGACCGGGGGGGCTGGGGCGCTCGCTTGCTTCAAGCGAGGAGCGGGTTGATCGGGACTGGCCACGTCCTCGAACAGCTCCGGGTAGATGAGATCGCTCGCTAACTCAGGCTCGTCGGAGCTTGCCGGTTCGGCAATTAACTCCTCGACCATTTCCGAGAAAACGACCTCGCTCGCGGCCGCGGTGGAGAGGGGCGCGGTGGCATCGACATCCTGTGGCACTAGACTGACTTCGCTCGCCTCAGTAATTGCGACCGACAATCCGGCATCGACCTCATCCGGCGCTGGGGCGGCAGCGCGGGCCGAAGCGGGCCCGGTCGATGCGGACCCGGCGGGTGAGGCTGCTTCGACGCCGTCCGGCTCTCGGCTCGCATCGATCGAGGCCGCGACTACGACCGGCTGTGTGAACTCGACAACAGCCGCCACTGCCGGCGCCGCTTCAGGCACCCCTTCGTCCGGCGGAAGTTCGGTGCAAGTCAGGTAGCGGTCGCCGACAGCGCAGTCGCGATACATGGCTAGGTGCAAACAGCAAATATCAACGCCGTGGTTGCCGCCCAGCCATTTTGAAGTTGCGAGGGTTTCCTCGGCGAAGTGTTCGGAGAGAATGACAATCCGCTGCTGCTGGTTGAGTTGATCGGTCTCAACGGCAAGAAACTCCGATAGCTCAGCAGACCGCTGTTCGTTAAGGCAACTTTTGAAGTCTTCAGGTTTCCAGCCGGCCACTAAGCTGGCGGTCACGAACGCACGGTTCAAGGCCTCCTGGTCGTCCTGGCGCCAAATCGTCACGACGACAGCCTTTCCCGTTGCGTCGACCGCAAGCAGGTCCGACTGAACAGATGTCGCAGTGGAAGCTCGAAGGCCGGCTTCGATCAGGAAAAGTTTTGGATCGATCTCGCCAAGGAATTCCGTGGCAGAGTGGGTAACTAGGGCGTGTTAACACTAACGTGGGGTCTCGAAACGAAGAGCCTCGACGATGAGGGCGAAGTGGAGGAAGGCGAGGAACATCACGTCGAGCTTGTCGAAGCGGGAGAAGATTCGGCGGAATCCCTTGAGCCGGCGGAAGAGTCTCTCGACCTCGTTGCGGCGGCGATAGAGTACTCGATCGAACTCCCACGGCTCCAAGCGGGTACGCTTGGGCGGCACGACGGGAATCCATCCGAAATCCAGAGCCAGTTGGCGTGTCTGATCGTCCTCATAGGCGCCGTCCATGAGCAGCGGCAGCGGCTCGGGCAGTGGCCCCAGACCGCCCAGCAGCTCGCGGCCATGCTGGGCGTCGTGAGCTTGGCCGGGCGAGAGAGCGAACGTTATCGCCGTTCGAGCATCTGCGGCAACCATATGAATCTTGGTGGTCCATCCGCCGCGGGATTTGCCGATCGCCTGCGGACCGTTTTTTTTAACGCACCGGTGCCGTCGGGATGAACCTTCCCGATGGTCGAGTCCATCGACACGGCTTCGATTTTGATGCGGACCAGTTGCTCGCGCTGCAGTTTCTCGAAGACGGCGTCGAGCACGCCGTTCTTCGATCAGCGGTTCATGCGGGTGTAAATGGTGTGCCAGTTGCCGAAGCGCTGGGGCAAGCCGCGCCATTTGCCGCCCTGCTCGGCGACATATAAAATCGCGTTTAAAACCGTCAGATTCGACAGGTTCACGTTGCCCCGCTGGCGCGGCAAAACCGGCTTGATGCGGAGGTATTGCTGCTCGGTGATTTCCATACATCACCAGTATAGCAGCTTGTCCAGATTAGTGTTAACAGACCCTAGCTCGAGCAGCTCAGGGATTGCGATCGGGACCCGGTTTCGTAGGGAAACCAGCCGCTCGCCACCTTCCATAATCCTGAGCATGAGGGTGCTGCGCAAAGCGGCCGCAGCGGGACCGAAAAAAAGTTCGAGCCCGGCGGCGTCGAAGTAGCTTTGCGTATCTCCCAATCTAGCACCCGCAGCCGACCTTTATTCGACTACCGCTATCCATTCTCGAAGCCGCTTGGGGCGCGAAGCGGGGAGCGGCTTTCATGCAGCGAGGATACTTGGGGATTCAATTGCTGAGACAGTTGACTGGCTGGGTGTCATAGCGCGCGGGCACGCCACCAATAGGGAGTAATCTAGATCACAGTACATCTAGCAACTACCTTATTATCAACACGCAATTAATAGGCTTGCGTCTACCCGCGATGAGAACTATATTAGGCGCGACAATGCGTATGGCATAGTACAGGTACTATTCCACGCAGCAAATCAACGGCTCCAATGCTCAAAATTGACGCTAGTCAGAAACGGCTTGTCCCAGTTCAACGGCTGAGCCTCGAGATGGGGTCAGTCGCTGACCGTTTCGATCTGAGCGAGCTGATCACGAATAGCGCGGAAGAGTTCTTTCAACACATCGGTCAGAAGCTGTTTGTAGTCGGCTGCGGTGTTTCGCCGACGGACTCCTCGGATCTGACCGTAGACGTGCTGGCGATCGACCCACAAGGCGCCGCCGTCATCACTGTCGTCGAAAAACCCACCGAGGCGCCTCCTCTCTACTCGGCTATCGCCTGCGCCGGAATCGTCTCGGCTTGGGAGCCTGCGGCGTGGCAAAATTATCTAGCCCCGCGGAAGAAGGATGATTTCAAGCAGTTCGTGACAGGCGTAGGGAACACGATCAACCAAAAGCAGAGGGTCATCCTGGTCGCTGAGTCATTCGGCTTCGAGGTTCTGACGGCGGCGGAGTGGCTGAGTCGCCAGCATGGGATCGATATTCTATGCATTCGGGCGTCGCTGGCGTTTGATCCGCAACAGAGTGCTGAATTTCTATCTTTCCAGCAGGTCCTTCCAGCCACCGAACACGATCCGCAACAACACGGAACGGTGAGCATCGAAGGCGTAGCGAGCGAAGTTCGGATCGAAGATCCGGCGGCCGACACAAAGTTCCTCACCAGACGCCTAGAGGCTGAAGTTTCGGGCCGACAGCGCGCAGAAGGGGCACTTCAATTGAGCGAAGAGCGCTACCGCATTCTGACTCGCCTCTCACCGGTTGGAATATTCCACTCCGACCCAGCGGGATCGTACCTGTCAGTGAATGAGCGATGGAGTGGTATCGGCGGGTTGAACGAGAAGATGGCCCTAGGATACGGCTGGGCCAATGCGGTCCATCCAGAGGACCGCGAACGTGTTCTGGCCAAGTGGCGTGAGACCACTCGTAGCGGCCTGCCATTCAAGGCGGAGTATCGCTGTCAGAGGTTCGACGGCGGCACGAGCTGGGTGCTCAGCGAAGCGGTGGTTCAAAAAGACGAGGCGGGCAAAACGAGCGGCTATATCGGAACGGTGACAGAGCTTCACCGCGTAGAGGCGCCGCCTAAGCCCACGCCTTCGCCTGACGGAAATTCCCCCGAAATTGTCGGCGATAAGCCGCGCGAAATGTAGGCTCGCCGGTCTTGGTGATCAACTGCCCGATCTGGGCCGATCAACTGATCGTTGAGGGCGTCAAGGTGCCCGATCTGGGCCGATCGCCTGATCGTTGAGGGTGTTAAGTTTGGGGTGGGAATGGACAGGGTGCACCGGATGGGCCGCGAAGCCACGTTCCCGTTAGCTTCCGGCTAAAGCCGCCGGCTTCGGCCGCGGACTGGGCATTGCCACCAGGTGCCGCACCGATTTCGGCCTGGCTTCCAGACAAGCATTGTCAATCCCTTTCCGCAACAACGCGGTGCAGGATCGAGCGTCTTGTGGGCGGGCCAAGAAGTAGCCTTGGACTTGATCGCAGCTTCTGTCGCGCAGCAGCTCCAATTGCGATGCGGTTTCGACCTGCTCGCAGACAACCTTGAGCCGCAAGCTGTGGGCCAGCGAAATCAACCCAGAGGCGATGGCCGCATCGTCGGGGTCCGCCCCGATTCTGTTGATCTTCAGCGTACTGATCGGGAACCGCCGCAGGTAGGTCAGTGACGAGTAGCCTGTCCCAAAATCATCTAGAGAAATTTGGACCCCCTTGGCATGAAGCTTGAACAGCGGTCTGACGGTCTCGACCGCGACGTCCATCAGTGCGCTTTCGGTGAGTTCAAGATGAAGCAATTTCGCCGGCAAGCCGGTGTCTGCCAGCACTCGACAGACCTTCTCATAAAAATCGTCCTCGGTGAGTTGGCGGGGCGAGACGTTCACCGCAACCGATACAGGGTCCATACCGGACTGCTGCCACTTCCTCGCCTGTTCGCAGGCCTTGCGTAGCACCCACTCGCTGATTGGAACGATGAGGCCTGTATCCTCCGCGACGGACATGAACTCGCTCGGCAGAACGATGCCACGATCGGGGTGGTTCCATCGGACCAGGGCTTCGCAAGTTTCGATTCGTCCACTGCCCAGCGAGACGATCGGCTGGTAGTGGACCACAAACTCTTGGCGCTCCAGAGCCCTGCACAAAGAGGTCTCAAGCTGCAGGATATGCCTCACATGGATGCGCATTCCTTCATGGAATGTCTCGAATCGGGCCCGGCCCAAGGCCTTGGCTCGATACATCGCCGTGTCGGCGTCTCTTAGCAGATCAGACGGCTTGTCGCGTTTCCCAGAACTGAAGGCGATGCCGATGCTGGCGCTGGCGTAAACTTCTTCTTTGCCCAGCGTGAATGGAACCGCCAGCTCTGTCTGGATTCGCTCGGCAACGTGGGCGGCCTCGGACTCGACGTTAAGGCCTTGGAGCAAGATTGCGAATTCATCTCCACCGAAGCGCGCGATCGTGTCACCGGGCCTGACCAAGCCCTCGAGCCGCCGAGCGATGCCGACCAAAAGCTGATCGCCGACGACGTGCCCAAGGCTGTCGTTGACCAACTTGAAGCGGTCCACGTCAAGAAACAACACGGCAAAGGTGCTACTCTTGCGTCTGTCCTCGCTCTTGACCGCCGACTTGAGCCGCGTCATAAAATACGCCCGGTTCGGCAGCGAGGTGAGGGAATCGTGCAAGGCATCGTGGACCAGCCGGTCCTCGGTCTTCTTGCGCACCGAGATATCCCGCACGATCGCCATGAAGGTTTGGCGCCCATCAAGACCCATGCGGCTGATGGTCAACTCGACCGGAAGGCTGACGCCATCCTTGCGGCGGCCCAACACTTCGCGGCCGGAGTCCGGTGATTTGACAGCTTCGGCGGCTTGCTCTAGCGGCTTGCCGGCATCGTTTTCCGAAACCGCAGAATCGGACAGCAGGCCGGGACAAGCGGGCACCAATTCTTGGATATTGAGACCTTTGACTTCCGTGGCGGTATAGCGGAAGACCGCTTCGGCGCTGGGATTAAACGTTTCGATCACGCCCTCTTTGTCGAAGGTGATGATGCCGTCCGGCGCGTGCTCAATCACCGCCCGTACGCGGGTTTCGCTTTCCCTGACGCGACGAGTCATCACGTCGGCCATCGCTAGGGCACTCGAACGGGTCGAGGAAAGAACCAGAGTAATGTCGAATAGCAACACGCTCATCGCCAGTCCGCCAAGGAAGAGCTGGGCCGGCTGATTCGAACGGCTGCTCAGCCCGAATTCACTCGTCGAAGCAAATGACAGAGTCCAGACATGACCGCCGATCTCGACAGAATCAAGCTTTCGGTAGCTGGGGGCCTCGTTTCGGTCGTCCCCCGCATCGAGCAAGCTGTCGCTGTCGTAGATCAGCGCTTCGGGACTCAGATCCTCACCTGAAAAGACCTCAACCGCTATCCCTTCTTCCGGCTGATAGAGGCCTTTCAAGAGGCCTTCGGTTGCGACTGAAGCTACGATCCAGCCCGATAAAGATGCACGACGTGCCTCGACTGTCTCTGCCAGCGAGCTGTTACGAAAAGTGGGAAGCAGGTGCAGGGTTGACGGGCCATTGCCTTGCGGCGGCCAATCCGCGGTGGGCAGGGATACGAAAAGCTCTCCCGAATCACGGGCCTGCTCGGCGGCACGCCGCACCGCTTCGTCGGAGCCAATGTCGAAGTCCAGCAGTTCTTCATTGTTCGCCAATGGTTCGATCTTCTGAATCCGAAGCGGACTATTGACCGGCGGAGCTTGATTCGTTGAGGTTCTATCCTCTGCCCGGCTTATCTCTCGGACCAGCGGGCGACCGGCGGACGGTTCCGCAAAAGCAACAAACTCAATCCAAGGCAGCGACGCTTTCAAGTTCAGCGAAGCGACCAAGCGCTGCCATTGCTGCTGGTTGGGTTCTCCGAAGGTCTCTTGCGCCGCCCGTAGGGATCGGAGAACTTCGTTCTGCTGATCGATCCGACCCAGCAACTCACCTCGAAACGATTCGGCGGCGCTGTCAAAGCGGGACTGTTCGAGCTCCCGCACCTGCTCTATGCTGGAGTGCCAGAGCAGTCCCGTGGCAATCAAGGAAACGGTTAGAATCGCCCAAGGCGCCAGACTGCTCTTGGGGCGGCCGAGTACCGGCAAAGCGTCTGCTGACGCGGCTCGCGGATAACGGCTTGCCAAAACGAGCCCGATGACCAGTAGCGCGGCGGCCATGTTGAAAGTCACCATAATGCTCTGGAGCCTGTGCAGCCGCAGAAAAGCTTCTTGGAACTCCATCTCGGTGACCAGTCCGATCCCTAATCCGTCGATCAGGCACCAAGCGCCAATCACCTTGTTGCCAAAACGGCCCTGATAGCCGTCTACATTGTCTCCGCAGCTCAGAGCCGCACCGTCAAGTTGAGCACTCGCCAGGGAACGAGCCACTGGATAGCGCGAGTAGGTGGCTGATCCCGAGTCTCCTGGCGCCTCTTGGAGCCCGCCCAAGAAAGTCAGCCATGACCGGTCCCCGGAGTAGGCGAACGTGCGCCCCGTTTTCCCGACTCGAGCGAAATCGACAAGGCGCCGTAGCTCGTCGAAGGCATTCAATCGGAGCGCAAGTGCGGCGATGACGTTGTTGGAGGAGTCGCGGATGGGCACCGTCGCGACAATCCGCGTCGCCGCTGCGTCCTTTGACCAAGTGGAGGAGTTTTCATTGACTGGGTTGGCGGCAGAGCCAGCTCCGGCAGACAGCGCCTCCACGCTTGTCGTGCGCGGTTGCCCGTCGAGGGCGGATCGGATCGCGGACCCAACCGGGAGAGGAACAATTGAACCTACCGCGGCATCATCGGAAGCGGCCAACACCAGTCCTGTCGGGCTGAGCAGCACATAATCGTTCCGCGAGCGTGCGGTCCCAATGGTTGATTGCGGCTCAAGCAGCAACTGACGGAGCTGACTCGATGCGGCACCCCAGGCCGGCGAGCCACGATCAGGCGGAAGTGCAGTGAGCTTCTGAGCAGCTTCAGCTATGCCCTCACGGTGGGAAAGCAGAATCGTATCCCGTTCAATCGCCGAGGCCCAGTGCTGAATAGAGGCGCTGGTCGTCCTCAGTACCGAGTGGAGAACATCGCGCAGCTCCTGCTGTCGGTCGGACCAATGCAGATCGACGAGCCACCATCGAGCGAGCAGCAGGAACAGCAGGCCCGCGGTTGCCGAAATGAGAATGCGAGTCCGTGGTTGCCGCAGGATGGCCCAGGACTTAATCGCTGAGCTAGCCTGCATTTCTCACCACCTGACGGCCGCAGCACGCAACAGGCCCGGCATTACTTCGTTGCGTTTGCTCGCCGTGCTTACCGTACTGTCCGAGTACGCCGCCGCTCGTCAAGCGGCGCCCGCCTCGTACTGACCGGCCTCTCACGCACTTCGTCTCGCCACGTGGCGAGAAATGCAGGCTGGAGGAAACGTCGTCGATGAAAAGTTCCGTCATCACGGAGCTAAGTCGGCGGTGTGGCACGCCCGCGACCTTGCGATCGGTTACTTCCTCGGCACCTGCTGAAATCGGATTCTATAAACTGAGGACCCGTCGACTGCGGTACTGGAACGCAACCCGCTTCCGCTAGCGTATGCCAGAAGGGCATATACCGTTAGATGGGTATCCGGTTGACTCAGGTAGCCCCAAGATGTAGTATGCCGGCAGATGGAAGATTACCCTCAGAACCTGACAGAATTCGAGTCCCGTTTTAGCAGTGAGGAGGCCTGCCGGGAGTATCTGTTCCGGCTGCGCTGGCCGGACGGTTTCCGCTGTCCGGGTTGCGGTTGTGGAAAGTCGTGGCCTTTGCGAAAAGTGCTGCTGCAGTGCGCTGCGTGTGGGCGCCAAACCTCGGTGACCGCCAGGACCATCTTTCAGGACACGCGCAGCCCTTTGCCGTTGTGGTTTCGTGCGATGTGGTGGGTCACCACCCAAAAAACCGGAGCCAGCGCTTTGGGACTTCAAAGAGTGTTGGGGCTCAACAGGTACGAAACGGCTTGGACCTGGCTGCACAAAATGCGGCGCGCGATGGTGCGGCCGAGACGGGATTTGCTGGCCGGGACGGTGGAAGTCGATGAAAGCTACTGGGGCGGGCTCGAAGAGGGCCTGCGGGGCCGAAACCTGAAAAACAAAGCATTGATCGCAGTGGCCGCTCAAGAGGATGGGCGGGGTATCGGCCGGATTCGCATGAAGAGAATCGAGGATGCCTCGGGCGAGAGCCTGTTGCCTTTCGTGGAGGAGTGCATCGAGCCGGGCAGCGTGGTGCATACCGACGGCTGGCCCGGTTACTCCGGGTTGAAAAAGGAAGGCTACGTCCATCAGGTCACAGTTGTCAGCAGGCAGGAGCAGTCCAAGTCGGAATTGATGCCCCGCGTCCACCGCGTGATGTCACTGCTCAAGCGCTGGCTGCTGGGCACCCATCAGGGCGCCGTGAGCCACAAACATCTGGACTACTACCTGGACGAGTTCACCTTCCGTTTCAACCGCCGCAAATCCAAAAGCCGCGGCAAACTCTTCTATCGGCTCGTCCAGCAGGCGGTAGCCGTGGATCCCGCGACTTACAAGATGATTGTTCACCCGGTTACAGAACCCAAGAAAATCCCCAAACCACAAGATATTGGGGCTACCTGAGTCAACCGGATACCCATCTACCGTTATTGGTAGTTCCACCTAGATCTGAGTGGGAGTTTGGTCTAATTCTTAAGGTCTCTGAAATGGGTCCGTGACGTATGAATCTACCCCGGGGAATGCTCGAAGGCTGGCATGCGGCGTCCGCTGATCACTTCGCCTCGATTCGGCTGGCACCGAGAAGGAAGTCACCTTCCTGAGCGAGATAGACAAACTAAATGGTTTTATATCAGTATCTTGGCTAGATATACCCTGACGCCTCGCGCCTTCAGGTTGGCTACGCCGCCTTCGAGTCAAGGGCCTCTTCACTGGCCGACGGTTCTCCGAATGAGCTCTCTCGATTCTCTTCTGTCCGTTCAAGCCCCCGCCTGATGTATTACGGTAATAGATTAGGTATACGACGATCGATGGCATGTACTGGCTGGTACTAGAATTTCGTCCTTGCTTGATAGCGCCTTACTGGCCTGTGAGATACTTTTTATCGGTAGGTTGCGCTACGGTAGTACGGACGTACCATCAGCAAAATGTGTCTTGACAACAGCGGTCAGAGGAGTAGCATTAGGGTTAAGCCGTCTTTCCGGCTTTCCGACAGAGTAAGGCCCGTATCGGATGCAATAGCTTCTTCTGGATAACTTTTCGACAATGCCCATAGCGCAAAGAGCCGATCGCGCCAAGAAAGCGCAGCCTCAATCCGTCTACCAGACTGCTCTCGGGCTCTTCATCGGGCTGTATCTAATCGTCAGCTTGCTTGCAGAATTTTTCCATGTGGAATCCGCCTGGACTTGGCCCGTCGACCTGTTGGACCTGGCTTCCCACATGGTTGCCAACCACTGCATCTTTCCCGGCAGTCATAGCTAGCGGCCTAGGCCTGCCGAGAACCCCTTCTCTATAACCTCCGTTTTCCGTATTCTGAAGCTGGGGGACCTGCCGCGTTTTGGGCGGACAGTTCCCGGCGCATACCTAGTCGCAGCTAGCTCGGAATACCTTCGGCCAAGGCTCAACGCAACGAACTTTCCGCCGATCCAGGCCTAGCTTGGGACTGGCAGGCGGCTGTTATACTCCGAACAGCGGTCGCGCATTCGTAGGCACAAATTGATCTGGCTCGATGGGATCGCAACCCGAAAAGCTACCCCGCCATGGCCGACGCATCCGACCAGCTCGGCTTTGAAACCCTCTCCGGGAAGAAGTTCTCCTTCTACCCCGCAATCCGCAATTTCGAGCACAACGAGTGGACCTTTGAGCGTGCGACTTGGTCGGAGGCTCTCGTCATCAATATCCAGGGGGGGCAAGAAGTCTGGATACCGCGAAACTATATTGGCAGGGTCAGCAGTGCGGACGAACCGGTTCTGATCGTTGGCCTCAGTCGCGAGCTCGAGTTCAAAGCCGGGGCGGTTTGGCCCCATCGCAAAACCGTCGTCGAGATGCCGGCGCTCCCTGCGCCTCGCCATTCGGATGATCCAGGAAGAACGTCCGCCGCTCCAGCCAGCGGCGGTCCCGCTACCTCCGAAACCGAATCGAAAGTGGGCCGTTTCGTTGTAGGTGCTTTAGCGATAGCGCTCGCGGCCTGCGGGCTGTTGGTGACAGCTTTTTCCGACGGGATTCCAAATCCGCTGGATTGGTTCCGGCAAGTAGCCACTGATACCGCTGATCAGCGCTACCTGGGACTCAATAGCGCGGACGGGTACCACGATACCGTTGTCAAGGTCGGCGAGCCCGAAAAGGAACAGTGGCTCACCACAAAAGAAGCGCAAGTCCAGTTTCAACTGCTGTGGTACACCAGCCGCTCATACGCGGTCGTGATGCTTGGATCCTCGCGCGGAGACGCACGCTACATCGGCACGATTCATACGCCTTCCCGCCGGCTGCTCGATTCGGTGCGCTTGCCGGGCGGGGGGTCGACTGCATCGATGCTTCGCAACCTGCCGGATTACTAGTCCGAAGGGACGTAGTCACGGGACGTATGAGGTCCGGGCTGTCTCATATGCCGACCCATTCCCGCGTCGCAACTAGCGCCGAGGGCCGGAAGAATTGTCGGTCCTACTTCTCGATGTTCGCTTCCTTTGCATCGTTGAACACAGCCTCAACGAATCCACAACTTCTGTCGCTCGTCGCTACGGCGGGACGGCCAGTTGGCCCGACGAGTGAGGAGGCCCTTGGAGGCTATGCAACCGACCGTGGCCCTCTTCGCTGACCGATTGCGCGTTAAATCATTAGAAGCGCGGTCTACTGCAAGAGCAGAAGGATGACATCGTAAGCTTGACGAGAAGAGGGCTCGCTGATCAGGCCGCTTCTCCTCGTCGTCAATACGAACTGGCATCAACGTGCTGGGATCGCGGAGGTGAATCGTGTCACCAGTTGACATTATCGGATGGACGGTTGCCATCGGCTTTCCCGTGACTTTCGTACTCGCGGTACTGGGTCTCGTTAAGAAGAAATTTATTCCTGCACCCTATGTGAAAGCCCTATTCGGCGCGGTAATTCTGGAGCTGATTACGGCCGCGTTCTGACTGCTACAGGAAGACTTCAAAGTAGCGTTTGAACCGCGTATCGAAGGCCAAAACATCGTTCTGTTTAGCGCCGACGGTGAACCGCTTCCGAAGACGGACCTCAAGCTCGGAGATGACGTTGTAAAAACCTTCAATGGAAACCTGGAGAACGGCTTCGACGTGGAGCGCGAATTGAAGAACGAGCAGGGGGCTATCCAGGTGCTGGTGAAGAACCAAGACTTCACTCTCGGGAAGATCAAGCCCCAGAACTTGTCATCCCGAGTCACGAACAGCATCCTCTCTCCCGAACAGCACTTTGACCTGGGCGCCTACTACTCACAATTCACGGGGGAACCGCGCGCACGCCGCGATCCCCTCCGCGCGATCAATCATCTTCGGGCGGTGCTGATGGCCGAGGAACACCGCTCTGATCACAGCTCCGCAGCCCAACAACTGTTCCACCTCAAAGAAAGCTTGCAGAGCTGTCAGGACTTTGAATTGCTTGCGCATGCAACCGAGAAGCATACTTTACCACCCAACCGTTTTAAGGAAATGGGTGATATCTACCTGGCGATGTCTTTGTACCTCAGAAGTTTTGACCCGGAGAGCCGGAAAGCGGCCAAGGGCTTTGCGTTATGGAACTTTGTCTTTTTCCTGACCCTGCCGGACGCCAGAGAAGGCAGCCCACCCCATTCACAAGCTCGAAGGCGAATCCAAGAAATAGCAGTGGTGTTTAGAGAGGGACATTCGGTCCGCGTTGCCATCGAGCAGGGCACGGACCAAGCTTTGATAGGGGCCCTCCATCTGCTGCCGAATTCATTTGGCTGTCCGGACGCGGGCTCCCAAGTGGCGGAGATACCAATCGAAGGTGCTTCACTGGCCGGCGTGGCTGCTCTCACTATGCCGTCCCCCCTGATGAGCGATTCCCCCTCAACAGGCAGAGAATCGTCCGCCCCCCAAATCCGGCAAGCCACCCCCCCATGATTCTTCTCATGACTGCGACGATTGCCCCGAAAAAGCAACGGGTTGGGTGATAGACGCGCCCGGCGCGGAGTTTCCGCGAAGCCGCCACCGGCGCTAAGATCCTCGTGGTCCCGCCGGGAGAGAACTTAGCCGCCGAAGTCGTGGGCGCGGATGCTTGGATCCTCGCGCGGAGACGCACGCTACATCGGCACGATTCATACGCCTTCCCGCAGGCTGCTCGATTCGGTGCGTGCCGGGCGGGGGCTCGACTGCATCGATCTGCTTTCCGTGGCGTCTTCGGTGCGGAGCGTGGACTTCCGTCCACGCCTTCCATGAGGAGGCTCGTCATTGTCAAGGGAGGAGTGAGGAACTTTCAGCTGATGGGATGTTTGACCGGGCTTCCATCCGCACTCGTTGGTCGTCGCTGAGGACGCGGTGCTCTATGAAGTTCGATCTAGCGGCGCTGCTCTCTCTGTCTCGGCCTCTGCGGACCGGGCGTGGACTCGCAGTCGCCGCGAACTCGGTCTGTCCCTTTGCGCTGTTACGATTCCTCAACCTCCTTCAATCCGACGTTCTTCCTCAACCTCCTTCAATCCGACGTTCTTCCTTCCCTCCTTCAATCCGACGTTTCTACGTGCCTGCTTCGATCCGACGTTCCTTTTTGCGCTCGGGGATTTCGCGGCTGACAGCCGCCACACGAGTGGTCGGCAGGCGGCTCGTTCCGGTTATCCCCTTTCCCTCATATAAGTCCTGCTCTCAGATCGGCCCGGAGCAGTCCAGGGCGCGCCGAGCGCGGCGAAGCGAACCCTGGACGGCGAGGACCGATCTGGAATCCTGCCAGCAGAGGGAAAGGGGATTCGCTGCTCGTAGCGGTCTGCTAAGATTCGCATTTCTCAGCGCTAGCCTGCCGCTCGCGGGTTCGTCTGGTAAAACGGATCGAAGTCCACATCCTGACGCCACAGCAGGTGCATCAGCACAGCCAGTTTGCGCGCCACCGCCACGATCGCTTTGCGCTTCGCGCAAGGGCCGCCGCGTGCCGCCAATCCCAGTCCCCAGCGCCGCAAGTCCGAATCTTCCCCGTGATATCCCAGAATGTATTGCGAACATTGCACCAGCAGTCGCCGCAATAATCGGTCACCGCTTTTGGTAATACTCAACTGCGGTGAGCGTTCGCCCGAGTCGCGGCGCTGGGGCCGCAGCCCCATCCGGGGCCCGGCGTCTCGACTGCTCCCGAGCCGCTGCGGATCGTTGTCCAGATTCAACACGAATGCCAGCGAGGTGATCGGTCCCACTCCGCGGATCGAGCGTAAACCTTGCGTGGCGGGATATTTTCCCTCCGCCAGCTTCTCGATATGTTTGTCATAGCGGAGGATTGCGGCGCTGACGTGTTGGATCACCTCGAGCAACGGCTCGAGCGCGACACGCAGCTCGTCGGGCAACTGGGGACTGGCTTTCTTTACGAAGGCCTCGCTGCTCGAAGCCGGCAAGCGGCCCCCGAAACTCTTCACGGTGCCGCGCACGTTGTTGATCAGTTTCGTGCGTGTCTCGACCAGGGTTTCCCGCGCTTTCAGCACGGCGCGGTCGCATTGGATGGCCAGCGAACGGGGCTCGACGGCGTTCAGCATCTCGGGCATCCGCAGCCCCAACTCGGCCAGCCGTTCGGCGTCGCTGCGATCGTCCTTCGACAGCGATTGGGTGATCAGCGCCAGGCGGTGCGTGTCGGCCATCAGCGGCTCGTGCCCCAGCCGCTCGAGCAAGCGGTAGATCCAGTTGGCGTGGCAGCCGGCTTCGAGCACCACCCGCATCGCGGCCCAGCCGCCGAAGTAGCGCTCGAACGCTGCCGGCGAGGTGCTCAGCTTCTTGCGCTCGACGATGTTGCCGTCCAGATCGATCAAGCAGACATGGCTGTGCTTATCGCCCAGATCCACCCCGGCTACGACGTTTAGGCCTTGTTCGATCATCTTTTGCTTCGACACTTCTCTGAAAGTTTTGCTATTGTTTTTCATGGCTCGTCATCTCCTTTTTTTCTTAGTGGAAAAAACCTGGGATCGCCACCGCAGGCGGCGAAGCCCGTTTGGGGAGTTTAGCTCACTCCCCGGATGACGAGCCTCCCCATTTCATCTCTGTCCGATCGGTTGAACTGTTTGGCGCGAAAAGATTCAATCGTTCTGCAATTAATTGAATCCAATCGCTGTACTATTGCGTCCAAATGACAGTTGCAAAATCAAGACTTCGGAAAGTGGCCACGGACCGAATAACAGCAACTCATTCGCAATGAGAAGGAGGACTGTCATGAAGAAACTATTTCGGAATTTCGCACTCACGGCCGCTCTCGGTCTGGCCACACTGCCCGCCGCGGCGGCGAACCATTCGCAGCAACTCACTCCGCTGGAGAAGCAAGTTCGGCACGAGTTAGTCACGATGCCCTACTACAGCCTTTTCGATAATTTGGTTTTCCAGGTCGAGGGCACGGAAGTTACTTTGTCCGGTCAAACGATTCGGCCAACGATCAAGAGTTCCGCCGCCAGATTGGTGGCTAACCTCGAAGGCGTTACTGTTGTCAACAACAACATTGAAGTTCTTCCCGTATCGTTCCACGACGACAATTTGAGGCGACGCCTCGTCCGCGCCATCTACTCCAACCCGGTGCTCGACCGCTTCGGATTGCGCGCCGTGCCCGGCATTCACGTCATCGTCAAAAACGGCAACGTGACACTCGAAGGCGTCGTCGCCAACGAAGCTCAAAAGAATGTAGCTTTCCTAGAAGCAAACGGGGTGCACGGCGCGTTTCATGTGACCAACAACCTGCGCGTTGAGAAGCCGAAGAAAGCGAAGAAAGCATGACGCGCGGTCAGCGCCGCAGTGAACGCGGCATGACTCCGGCCCAGATGGCACGCAAACGCGAGGCTGTCTGGGCCGTTTTGCTTTGGCACTAACGTGGATACGGGTGTCCGCGCAGAATCGTAAAGGCCCGGTAGATCTGCTCGGCGAGAATGACCCTCGCCAACTCATGTGGCAGTGTCATCTTCGAGAGCGAAATGAGGCGGTCCGCGCCGGCCCTGAACTCATCAGAAAACCCCTCGGCGCCGCCCACAAAGAACGCCAAGTTTCGGTTATTCTTCTCGAGGAATGACGCTAGTTCCCGGGACGTCATCTGCTCCCCGGCCGGATCGAGAACGACCTTCAATACCCTGCTATAAGACGCTGCGGCCTTCTCGTCCTTTAGCTGCACCATCTCGAACTGGCAGTAGTGCTTGATGCGGCCGGCATATTCCTGGGTCAGCAGGTTGGCTTCCCGATTGCGCGGCTTGCCGATAAAAAGCAATTGAAGCTTCACGGCTTTTCGTTGCAGACGGGCGGAGAAGAGAAGAGCACGGGGCCCACGGACTAGGCTGCTTCGGGCACGGGAATTCTTGGCGCGTTCCTCCAGAGCCGCTCAAGGTCGTAAAACTTGCGCGCCTCGGTCGAAAGGACGTGGACAACGAAGTCACCATAGTCCATCAGGATCCACTCGGCGTTCTGAAATCCTTCTATGCCCACGGCGCGGACGCCTTCTTGCCGGAGCGTCGTCTGGATCGCGTCGCTAATAGCCTGGTTTTGACGGGTGTTCCCCCCCGAGCAAACCACGAATGTGTCGGTGAAGGTGCTGACCTGGCCGATGTCGAGCACGACGATATCGTTGGCCTGTTTCTCTTGCGCTGCTTGAACTGCTTTTTCCCATTCAGTCATACAATTTATGGCAGCCCATCCCACCTATCTTACCCCTTCAGCCCGGGAAGATACATGCCGATGAAGACGCAAGCCGATGTAGACGCAAGCCGATGTAGATACATGCAGATCGTCCGATGGTCGGCGGATTATTCTAGCCGTCACCCTCGCAAGCCCGGCACCTAAACACCAGACAACGCCGCTCGTATCGCCTCGGTCTGCCGCGGCGAGCTCACAGGCATCGGTGGCCGAGGCAGCCCTCCCTCGCGCCCCTGCATCTTCATTGCGGTTCTGACGTTCGCTGGAAGGTTGGGCGCTTCGATAGCGTTCCAAAGCCGCAGTAGCAGGATGTGCAACTCCCGCGCCCGAGTGTGATTTCCCGCGTGAACAGCGTCCCAAAGTTCGACGCACCACTCCGGGGCAGCGGCCAAAATCGCCGCGACGGCTCCGTGAGCTCCCAAAGAAAATGAGGAGTAGAGCAATGCATCGACCGCCGAAAGAATCCGGACACCCTTCGCCCGCAGTTGCTCATCATCGGTCAGCATCAGCAGATCCGCCAGCGCTTTCATGTCGCTGGCGCTTTGCTTGACGCCGATCACGCCGTCAACGTCGCGCAGGATGCGAACCAGCAGTTGCGGCGAGAGATAGGACCACGGCACCACGTTGTAGATGATCACGGGGATTCCGGCGGCCTGCGCGAGCCGGTCAAAATGGGCGACCATCGCCTCGTCCTCAGGGCGAAACAAGTAGTGGACCGGCGTGACCTGCAGCGCGGCGACGCCGAGGTCGGCCACCGCCTTGGCGCGCTCGATCGCTGCCTGGGTGCTGTTGGTGATGATCCCGGTGACGACCGGGATGCGGCCTCCGACTTCCTCGATCGTAGCCGCGCTAATCGTGCGCGTTTCGTCCGTGGTTAGCGTGTGGCCCTCACCTGTACTTCCACAAACGGCCAGGCCGTGTACGTTGGCGCCCAGCAGGTAGCGGACGTCGGTTCGATGGAGCGCCTCGTCAACCTTCCCCTCTGAGTTGAAGGGTGTGACCATGGGCGGGATGATTCCTTGGATGCCGTGATTTGCCATAATTCGTTTGTTCAATGTGCTGAACCCGTAATTTACTGTAACGGCCGGATTCTGTCAATCTGGAGGCAACAAGATGAGCAGAACTACCAGGCGCCGCTTCATTCGCAACGCAATGCTGACAACAGCGGGCGGCTCACTGCCCTCAGTCGGCGGACTAGCCGCCGGCCCTCCCAATCCCAACAAAAAGCGAACGCCGCTGGGCTTCAGCCTTTACGGCATGCGGAGCCTCGCCACCGGGGCGGCTCTGCGGACCTGCGCGGAAATCGGCTACGACGCGGTCGAACTGGTCCTGAACCCCGGCTGGCCAGCCGAGCCGAAGTCGTTGTCAGCAGCCGCTCGCAGTGATATCCGCGCGCTGTTGGTCGACCTGAACCTAAAATTGCCCGCGCTCATGGAGCATCTGTCGTTGCTTGTGGACGAGGCCGAACACCAGCAGAATCTCGAACGCCTCAAGGCAGCGGGGGAGCTGGCGCACGCTCTTTCACCCGGCCACCCACCCGTTATTGAAACGACGCTGGGGGGCAAACCCGCCGATTGGGAGCAAGTCAGGCATCAAATGGCCGAACGCCTTCAGTCCTGGGCGAGGGCCGCCGAATCCTCGCGAACGATCATCGCCGTTAAGCCCCATGTCGGCGGGGCGCTGCACACGCCCGCGGGCGCGCGCTGGCTGCTCGATCAGGTCAGCAGCCCTTGGGTCAAGCTGGTCTATGATTACAGCCACTACGAGCTGCGCGGCTATGAACTCGAGCAAACGGCTCGGGCGCTTCTGGCTGCCGCGGTTTTCATTCACGTCAAGGATTCCGCCGGCGACCCAGACAATGTGAAGTTCTTGCTTCCTGGAGAGGGCCGCGTCGACTACACAGAATATTTCCGCCTCCTTCGAGAGCTGGGCTATGGCGGCGCGGTAGTCGTCGAAGTAAGCGGCCAGATCCACGGACGCCCCGGATACGATGCAGTAGCGGCCGCGAAGCAGTGTTACGCCAACCTGGCTCCCGCGCTGGAGAAGGCAAGCGCCTAATCGGGGAGGGCGGACTTGGCCGCCCGTCAAACCGGACTGAACAATCTACCTACCGATGGGAGTATCGCACCCCAGCTCGGTATAATGCCTCACTATGCCGGGCTGGTTCTCCAAGGAAGCGATCGTTGCCGAACCCGGTTTCAACCGCTGGCGGGTGCCGCCGGCATCGGTGGCCATTCATCTTTCGATCGGCTCGGTCTACGCCTGGAGTATTTTTAACCCGGCACTCACGAAGACCCAGGGCGTTGTCGTCAGTGCGGCGAGCGACTGGTCGTTGCGCGAAGTTGTCTGGGTCTTCACCGTCGCTATCGTATTCCTGGGGCTATCCGCCGCGCTCGCCGGAAGGTGGCTGGAAAAAGTCGGGCCGCGCACGGTCGGCTCGGTCGCCGCGGTTTGCTGGGGAGGAGGTTTCTTCCTCGCCGCTCTCGGGATTCACCTGCACGAGCTTTGGCTGCTCTACCTCGGCTATGGTGTTCTCGGTGGCTGCGGCTTGGGACTTGGCTACGTCTCTCCAGTCAGCACTCTCATCAAGTGGTTTCCCGACCGCCGTGGGCTGGCTTCCGGCATGGCCATTATGGGTTTCGGGGGCGGAGCCATGATCGCGGCCCCGCTCAAGGATTTCTTGATCCGCGCGTTTTACCTGACACCGGAGTTTCTGGGGCCTGCCGTCGACCTGGAGCTGATCACCGAGGGCGGCAAACGTTTCGCCCGGATTGGGGCAGAGCTTCGGGAGGTAGTCATTGTTGGCGCCAACGAGGTGGGACAGATGGTTGTTCCCGGCCCACAGGGAGCCTATGCAGTCGGCACCGGACATGTCGGCGTGACGGAGACATTCCTGGTCTTAGGGGGTCTCTACTTTGTCGTCATGCTCGCTGCAGCTTTCTCTTATCGGCTTCCGGCCGACGGCTGGATTCCCAAAGGTTGGAAGCCTCCGGCCGCCGAGACGATCAGGAAAAAGATGATCAGCTCGCACAACGTTGGCATTGATCAGGCTATGAAGACGCCGCAATTTTACCTGTTGTGGATCGTGCTTTGCTTCAACGTCACCGCCGGGATCGGAGTCCTCGGGGTAGCCAAGACAATGATGAGCGAGATCTTCGGCTCGACGCTGCCGCACATCGTCAACGCCGGATTCGCGGCAACCTACGTGCTGATGATCAGCGTCTTCAATATGGCGGGGCGTTTCTTCTGGGCGAGCGTTTCTGATTATTTGGGCCGCAAGTCAACCTACACTATTTTCTTTGTGCTCGGGACGATTCTCTACGCCTCCGTCCCCTACACCGCACACCAGGTGAGCGCCTCGCCGGCGACTATCTGGCTGATCTACTTCTACGGCGCGACGATGGTCATCTTCACGATGTATGGCGGCGGCTTCGCGACGATCCCGGCTTATCTCGCGGACCTGTTTGGCTCGAAGTTCGTCGGCGGGATTCACGGGCGCCTGCTGACGGCCTGGAGCACGGCCGGAGTGCTCGGTCCGCTGGCGATTACGTCGCTGCGCGAGTTGTCGATCGAGGGCGCGACGCGCGACTTGGCGGACCGTATTGAACCAGCTGTGTTCACTGCCAGCTTCGGGGCGCCGATCGCGCAGCTGGAATCCTTGATGGCGCAGAAGACGGTTACGATCGCGAAGCTGATGGCGATCGCGCCGGCGGGGACGGTCGACCCATCGAGTACGGTCTACAACACTACGATGTATCTGATGGCGGGGCTACTGGTGCTCGCGCTGGGAGCTAATCTGCTGGTGAAACCGGTTGACGCCAAACATCACCTGGACTCAGGTAGCCTCAATCCCTCGAAAAGTGCCGAGGCGCGACGTGGGGCAAGCTCTTAGCTTGCCGCGTCGACTCTCATGTCGACATTCTCAGGGTTTGGCCCTTCCGATGTGGGACGCGCCCCCCCCGTGGCACACGGCTCCGCCGTCCGTAGCAGCGTCCTCAAGGGCAGCAGGGTTGGCCTCCGGGCCGACGTACGGCCCCGCCAGCAGCTTATCGAGACCCAGCCCCCCCCTCCATCGCCGCCCGCCTCTTCGCCAGCGCTAAGTTTTGCTGAATCCGGGGCTCGTTGGGCATCAATCGGTTCGCCCACTCGAAGTGTTCGAGGGCTTCCCGCGCTTGCCCGCTGTTGAGCAGGTAGGTCCCCATATCATTGCGGATGATTGCTTCCTTCTCGTTCCAATTCGGTCCGATCGGCATGAATCGCCGGGCAGCGGGACTGGCGGCGACGAAGCTTTTCATGACGTTGAGATCGGGCGGGTCCCACTCGAAAGACTGCGTGAACGACAGGTGCATGTGCAACAGCGCGCAGACAGCCACGGTGGCCCAGGCCGGCCCGCGCCAGCGATTCCACAGAGCCGCGATCCGGTGGCGATGAAGACCCGCGCCGATGAACGCCAGAACCATCCAGACCGGAACGAAGTCGTGAGCGTAGCGTCGCGCCGCCGCAGCGAAGCAAAGGATCGCGAAGAACGCTAGTCCTGAGGACACCGCGAGGGACACAGCGAAAAGGGGCAGGTCAATCTCGGGACGTTTCTTAGATCGCAGCACCTTCCACTGCATAAGCGGCCACGATAGAACCGCGAGCAGCAGGAATGGAGAAATCAAGAAGATCGAGGATACATCTTCCAAGCGAGTTACTTTTTCAGCCGGCGGCCAGCCAACGTGCCCGATCCAAGGAAAGTCCGCGGTGAGCTGCGGGGGGGCTAGCAAGTAGTGCCGGATGTTCTCGGGTACGCGGCCAAGCTCGAAGGCACTCAACCCTTCCACCGCATCGACGAGGTAGTTGTCACCATAGTCGAGCGGCGAACCAAAACGCGCTTGGTTGTAGGCCAGAAGCAGCCCGCCGGAAACCAAGATCGGCATGCTGTAGGCCGTGAGATGCGACAGGGTTGTAGCAATCGAATGCCGGCGAATATATTGTACGGCCAGCAAGTCGCAACCGAGGCCGATTCCATACAGTGCCAGCGGGATGCGTGACCCGACAGCGACGCCGATGCCCAATCCCGCAACGAGAGCCCAGCTCCAGGACGCTTTCTCGAGATACCGCAGCAGGGCAAGAACAGCCAGCATCACCCCAAGCGCGGCCATCCCGATGCTTTCGTGGTAGACGGTTCCGCGCAGCCCGATCACGGCGGTTGTCGTGCTGAGACCGAACGCCATAACGAACCAGGGGTAAAGGCCGCTTGGCAGCTCTGGGAAAAAACGCCTGCCCAGTATCGAAATGATCCGCCAGAAGACGAGTGTGGTCAGCCAGGCAATCAACAAACAGGCGACACGATCGCTCAACGTCAGGCTGATCAACTTCGCCGCCAGATGAAACAAGGCGGGCACGGGTCCCCACTGCAGGTAGTAGCGGCCCTCAAACGGGATCATGTCGTGGACGTACATATCGTCCGGTCGAATGTCGATGTGCAACTGGCCTTTCAGGAATGCGTCCGCCAGAAGGTCGTAGTAACCCATCATGTTGCTGAAGTCGAAGTGACCCCAGGTGCCGGCGGCGGCATAGATGATCAGGAGGATTCCGGCCCAAGCAGTCTTCTTCGTGATTTTCTGGTCAGCGGCGGCGACGTCTTTGGGATTCCCTGTCGCTGGGTTCGGTGGCGATTTGGCTGGACGCTCGCTCTTGGCGGCGCGGTCTGCGCTGGGAACCGGCCCGCTCTTTCTTCTCTGGCGCATTGTTGGGAAGGGTTTACGGAGGGGGATCGGCTGCTGCGGCGTCTATTCGCCCAAAAATGCGCACTCATTCTATCAAACCATTTGTTTTCCAGCCCTGCCTCAGGGTCGCTGTTAAGATGGGCTGTCATGGCAGCCGTGCCCAGGCCGAAAATCAGCCCGCAAAAGAATCGCAAGCTCGGGCGCCGCTCGACGGAATCGGAAACTCAAGCAGTTCGAGATCCGATGCCGCGGTTCGAGACAGCGGCCGCCGTGTTGATCCCCATCTTTGCCCTGTCGGTGCGCTTCATCGGCATCACGTCCGATTTCCCGGTGCTTACCGACGAGGCTATCTACATGCGCTGGGCTGAGATCATCGAGCACCAGGACCAATGGTTCATCGCGCTGTTGGACGGAAAGCAGCCGCTCAGCTACTGGCTCTACGCTCTGCTTCGCTATGCGGACGTCGGTCCGCTGCTGGGAGTTCGCGGCCTCTCGGCGGTCGCGGGAGGTTTGACTGCACTTCTTGTTTATACGATTGGCAAGCGCATCGCGGGGCCGGTGGCCGGGCTCGTTGGGGCCCTGTGTTGGGCGATATTTCCGTGGTCGTTCGTCTACGACCGACTGGCGCTGACCGAAGCTCTCGTCAATCTTGCGGGGACCAGCATTGTTTACACAACGTTGCTGGCTTTCACGGGAGATCGAGTCAACTGGAAAAGAACAGCGCTGGCTGCCGTCACCGTGGGCCTGGCATTCTTGCTCAAGGCGACGACGCTGTTGTTTCTGCTTTGCCCGCTGGTGCTCGGCCTGTGGCTCGAGCCGCGGCCGCTGGGCGCTCTTTTTAGGCGATGGGCGGTGATCTTCGCGGCGGTTCCGCTCGTTTACCTTTTCCTCCAGGCCACTGTGCCGGATGCGCCCGTTCCGGAAACGCACAGTGTCGTACTCCACCACACCTCACGCATTACGAGTCCGGCGGAACTGGCCTCGGACCCCTTCGTCAACGCACGAAAGAACGTCCCGCCGCTTACCGCCGACTTGTTGTATTACTTCCCTTTGCCCGCGTTGCTTCTGATGCTCGGGTCCTTTGTCTTCCTTGTCGTGAAACGCCCGATCATGGCTCTGATCGTGTTGTGCGTCTCGATTATCCCGATCACCGTGCAGGTCTTCGTGGCGCCGGCTTTCGAGACCCGGTTTGCCTATCCCCACGTGTGGCCTTGGATGCTGGCTCTTGGAGTCGCTGTCCAGCAATATTGGGGGCGATGGCCGGATACGTCAATGCCTCGCGCCCGGCTAGTCGGAGGCGCGGCGGCATTGCTCATGGCCAAGGTTCCAATGGCGTTCCTCAGCGCTCGTATTCTGAGCGACCCTGAAAATGAGATTGAACCCGACGATGCCGGCCGGCAATTCGGCTCCTACGTTCACGTTGCGTGGGGCGTCCCCGAGGCAATCCAGCTCCTGGTTTCCGAAGCTGAGACGCGTGGCGGTTTCGTGTTGCTAACGGACCCCTTCTGGGGCGTCCCGGCGGATATGGCCTTCGCGTACCTCAACGGACGTCATGGCATTCAGGTTCACGAAGCATGGTGGCTGCAAGTCGAGAATGCTGATGCAGCCATCGTGCCGCGCGGTGAGATCGAGATTCTCAAGTCACACTATGAGCGCGTTTCGCGCGGCAAACTGGACTTCCGCAAGATGCCTCGCATCTACTACTTGACCGATACTTTCTATATGTCCCGTTCGGCCGTTCAAGCGCGGCAGCCCGGGGCCGTGCTGTTGCAGTCGTTTCCCAAACCGGAGGGAAACGAATCGGTTGATGTCTACCGACTAAAATAGGACTGGTCTTTTCTCGCGCCGGTCGCCTTCGCGCTGCCCGCGTTTTGACCCGTCGGAGCTCCTTCAAATCCATGCCGAGAAAGAAGGTCAAAGAAGCGGTGCGGACCTCACGTCCAAGCGAGGCGCGGGCGCAGGGGACGGCCCGAACCGCGGAGGAACCGCGCCACGCCGAGATAGAGAGTCCGTCGTGGCGCGCTCAAGCAAGGGCGATGCTTTGGCCCGAGAGCCAATCGGGTGTTTACGTATTGCTCGGCATCTTAGCGCTTGCGCTCTCGCTCAGGGCATTCAAGCTCACGACGTTGCTGCCCATCCTGGTGGATGAAAGCATCTATTTGCGCTGGGCGGAAATCATTCACCATCAGGGCCAGTGGTTCATTTCCTTGCTCGATGGCAAGCAACCGCTCACTTATTGGCTGCTGGCGATTCAGCGAATGATCTGGGACGGTGACCCGTTGGCGGGCGGGCGCATGCTTTCCGTGCTGGCGGGCCTGGGGAGTACGATTGGCGTTTATGCCACGGGACGGCTGCTCTCGGACGAACGCGGCGGGCTCGTCTCGGCATTCCTCTACGCGTGCTTCCCTTTGTCGATTCTTTACGACCGGCTAGCCTACACCGAGGGATTCGCGAATTTTTTCGGCATTGCGATGGTCTATACGTCGCTGTGGTGCTTCTCTGAACCCGGCAAGTCTTGGAAGCGCGAGCTGGTTCCTGGAGCTGCCTTGGCCCTGGCCATGCTGACCAAGCAGACGCTGCTGCTGTTCGCTTTCGTTCCGGTCCTGGCGGCGCTTTGGCGGGCTCGTCAACATGAGCGGAATCTGTTCGTCCGGCTGGCGACGATCTACCTCTGCGGCGGCGCTGCGATCGTATTCTGTTTGGTGACGATCCCGGAAGCGCCCACACTCGCATCCCACGACGCTCTCTTGCATCACAAGGAGTTCTTCGCGTCCCCGGAAGAAATGCTTGCGGCCCCTTTCGCGGCGGCGGGGACGAACGTCGTGAAACTCGGTGGCTATATCACCACCTACATGACGTGGCCGGGCGCGCTGGCCGCGCTGGCCGCGCTGGCTTACCTTACCTGGCGGCGGTCGACGGCGGCCTGGGTGCTGGTGTCGGCTTCGTTGCTGCCCTGGGTCGCTCAGGTTTTCCTGCTCAAGCTGATGTATCCCACGCGCTACCCCTACCCGCATTTTTGGCCCTGGTTCGTGGTGATCGGCATAGCCGCGGCGGATTTATGGGTTCACTCGAAGCAATGGTTGTCCAGCGAGTCCTGGCGTAAGGTATTGGCGGGACTAGCGACGCTAATGTTAGCCGTTCCGATGCTTTACCAGGGCTTCGGCATGCTCACAGCTCCGCGTGCCTTTCTCCACGAGCGGGATATTTTCTATTTCATGCGTTCCATTGGTCACGTTGGCTGGGGAGCGCGCGAGGCTATCGACTTCCTCGAGCAGGAAGCCGAGCGCGACGGTGGATTCGTTCTGCTGACCGATCCGATCTGGGGCACACCTTCCGACGCCATGGCTCCTTTCCTGAACGGCAAACACGGCATCCGCGTCTACGAAGCCTGGTGGACCCAACTTTCGTCGAATAGTCCCATCATGCCCCCAGGGCGCGCCGAGTTGATCCGATCCCATTACGAGCGAACCAAGATGGGGGATATCGATTTCAGCAAAGAAAGCCGGGTCTACTACGTCACCGATACGGCCTACTATCCGCCGGATGCGGTGAAGATTCGCCAGCCAGGCGCGACGCCCCTCCGGCGCTTCCCGAAACCGGAGGACGGGCAGTCGATCGATGTCTATCGGTTCAAGTAGGCGGCCGAGGATTCTATTCTGCCTGGCGCAAAGCCCGGTCCAGCGCTTCCACAAAGAAGTACTCGCCCCACATCACCGACTCCTGAACGCCGAGCCCCTTCCTGAGATGGTAGATACCCTCTTTGAGGATTCCTTCCCATCCCGGCGTCCCTTCGGCGCTATAGGGCTCCTGACACAGCGTCAACAGCGTTCGGCGCGCGGCGCCGGCGTAGGCTGCGCCTTTGATCGGGTCGGGTACGAGTTTGGAAAGAAGCAGGAGCCCGGCGGAAGCAATCGCTCCAGCCGAGGACTCGCGGTATTGCGGTTCGGCCGCCGGCGTGTCGTAGTCCATCGGCGGGACGCCGTCCGGGGCCGTTTTGCGGATGTAGAAGTCCGCGCAGGCCTGAGCGGTATGCAGAAAGCGCGGGTCGCGCACCGCCCGATAGGAAGACGTAAACCCGTAAATCGCCCAGCCGAGTCCCCGCGCCCAACAGGAATCGCCGCGTTGGCCCTGATGCGTGGACTGGCGCAGGAATTCACCCGACTCGAGATCGAATATGCCCTCATGGGACGAGCTGCCGTCGCCGCGAACGAGCACGCGCTGGGTCGTCAGGCAGTGTTTCATCGCGACGTCGAGCAGTTGTTTGTCTCCCGTCTGAAGTGCCGCGTAGAAAATGATTCCCACGTTCGCCATGATGTCGATGAACAGCGACTCAGGTCCGATGAAGGAGCACAAGTATTGGCCCTTGTCTTGCAACCGCAACGCCAGCGTACGCCCCGCCTGGATGACGATGTCATTGAGCTTTGTGTCGCCAGTCAGCTTGTACCAGCGGTGATAGGTGGAGAGGAAAATGAACCCAAGATCATGAACGTTGCGGTCCATCTTGCGGTGCTCGAGCGGAATCGTGTAGCGCTCGGCATGCTTCCGCCATTCCGGGTCGCCCGTGCGGCGATGGAAGATCCACATCATGCCGGGGAGGAAGCCGTCGCACCAGTGCGTCCAGGCTTCGCCGTCGGGCCGCCAGCGCCCTTGCTGGGTGTACATGGGGTAGAAGTCGGGGTCGCGTTCGATCAGTCCGCGCACTTGGTTCTGCGCGAAATCGAGGGTTTTCTCGAAGGCTGGCTTCCAATCGGATGACGAGCAGAGTTCGATCATAAGTCAAACGAGTTTAGCCCAATCGGCGGGCACAAGCAATCTTGCTGGGGGAGTTCTACATTCCGCGGCTGCGACACCTTCTTTGGGGATTGCTGCCTAAACCCAAAAAAAACCAATCCCCCGCTCGGTTACGGATAAATCAGCCCGGGACGGTGGGTGTTAGCCTAAGCGGGAACAAAGCCCGTTGAAAAGAAGCCGTCGGTCGGCCTCGGGCCACTTTGGGTCCGTCCGCTGTTAGCCATCGGCGAACGGTGCGGCCTCGACCTGCTCTCCCGTCCTCCGAAGCCCTTCCAAGGTGGTTGTGTTGAGCGGAATTCCATCGCGCCGGTACTCTCCTTCGGTTTCCGCTTCGATCTCTCCGGGGACGTAGATCCTGTTGACTCCTTCGGCTCGGCGGCTGTTTTTGAATTGCTGGATTCTGGTTATCCACTTTACTCTAGTTGGTGGGCTGGGGCTTGGTGATAATGTCTCGATAGGTCAAGGCCTTACGGAGAACCAACTGTTCGACGAGTCGGTGGAAGATCTTGCCTACGTGGCGGGACTTTCGACGGTTGAAGCGAAAGGTGAATGCATCGAGGTAGCCTTGCAGATGCACTTTACTCACCTTCCCTTGGTGCGTCGCTACCAACCAGCGCTTGAGCAGCGAGGCAACCAGGTGGACATGCGCGAATTCCTCGGCGGCTATCTGCGAGTCTCCCGCTGTGTGGGTGACCCGATAGCGATAGCCGGCTTTCTTCAAGCCCCGGTAACCCCTCCAGCCGTCGCTATGGACCAGACTGCCTGACGCCACACAGTCGGTCACAAAACCCACCAGACTCGGTCCCGATGCGTCGGGGACATGACGCAGACGAATTCGCCCCATTTTGCGGCCCTGCAGTTCCACCGCAACCACAACCAAGGCTTTGCCCACCAGCTCTCGCCCGCGAACGTGCTTCTCCTTGCCGCCCAAGTAAGTCTCGTCGACTTCGACACTTCCGTCCAGCCGTTCCCGACCCAGCCGAACCATCCGCCTGCCGCAACTTCTGCAACATCAGCCAGGCGGTCTGATAGCTGCCCAGACCGAGTTCACGCTGCAAACCCTTGGCGCTCAGCCCTGTTTTCTGAGTGCAGGCCAGCCACATGGCCAGAAACCAACTCCGCAGCGGCACCCGCGAGTTGTGCAGGATGGTTCCCGCCGTGGGAGAGGTCTGGCGTCGGCACCCGCTACAGAACATCGTGCCTCGTCGGGTCGTCCAACCCTTCGTGGCCGAGCAGTTCGGACAAACGAACCCCGCTGGCCAGCGGACACCGAGCAGATACTCGCAGCAAGCTTGCTCGCTGGCAAACCGTTCAGTGAACTCCACCAGATGTTTTGGAAAATCGTCGCTCAACAGACTCGGTCTTCGCCGCCAACAGCGCGAGTCCAAGGATAGCTTGATTCATCACTAGAGTAAAGTGGATAACCAAATTGCTGGATAATGCCGTCTACACTCTGCTTGAAGGTCCCAGCGTCGCCGAACGCCGCGATCCGAATGGCGATGAAGAGATGTCCGTCGCGACCTGGTTTGGCGCCTTCTTTTAGGCTGCCCAGTTGTTGTAGCCCAATGATAATGTCCCCTTAAGCGCCCAATAGAAATGTCCCCTAATCTTAGGGTCCGAAGGAGGAGCCGAGATTGGAAAGGACATGGATGAACGACAAAGAGTTGAGGCGCGGCGAAGTGCTGAGCCGAGTGAAACGAGGCGATCTGAAATTGACCGAAGCGGCCGAGCTGCTTGAGCTCAGCTACCGCCAGGCGAAGCGGCTCAAGAAGCGTTATGGCGAGGGAGGAAGCAAAGCTCTGATGCATGGCAACGTCGGCCGCGCTTCGAACCGAGCCAATGACAAACGCCGCGAGCAGGTTCTCGAGTTGGTGCGCGAGAACTACTGCGGCGAACCGCACGAGCGCTTTGGGCCGACGCTGGCGTCTGAACATCTGGCGACTGATCACGGTCTCGAAGTGCCGCGCGAAACACTGCGGCGCTGGATGCTCGCCGGCGGCCTGTGGAGCCGCCGCCGCAAACGCAAGCCGCACCGCTCGCGGCGACAGCGTAAAGCGCACTTTGGCGAGCTGATCCAAGTCGATGGCTCGCACCACGACTGGCTCGAAGGACGCGGGCCGAAAGGTTGCCTGATGAACTTCGTCGACGATGCGAGCGGAGTGGCGCTGTGCCGTTTTTCGAACGAGGAAACGACTTGGGCGGCAGCCGACTTGCTCGGAGCCTGGGTGCGTCAATACGGCGTTCCGAAGGCGCTCTATTGCGACTGGGAAAACGTCTACCTACGCCAGCCGACCTCGCGTGAAGCGATCGAAGGCATCGAGCCCGAGACGCAGTTCGGACGCATGTGCGCCAAGCTGGGCATTGCGATCATCGCCGCTTCGTCACCGCAAGCCAAGGGCCGCGTGGAGCGCCATCACGGCACGCATCAAGACCGCCTGATCAAGAAGATGCGACTGCAAGGCATTGCTGATTACAAGGCGGCGAACCGCTATCTCGACGAGCAGTATCTGCCCGAGCACAACGCCAAGTTCGGCTGTGAGCCGTCGGCGGGAGCGGACTTTCATCGGCGCTTATCGAAGCGTTTGGACTTGAAGTGGGTGTTCTGCTTGGAGGCTGAGCGGGTGGTTTCCGGCGACCGGGTGGTGCGATTCGAGAACCGCTTTTTGCAGTTGAAACCGAAGCGCAATCAGGCTCTGGGGACAGGCGCGAGAGTCACCGTGCAGCAAGCGTGCGAGGGCGAGTTGCAAGTGGTCTACGACGACCGCGCGGTGGCTTTTGAGGAGATCGCCCGGCCGGCGCCGAAGCCGCGTCCCGAGCCGAAGCAACGAGCGGCTCGGCAGGGGAAAAAGCCATCGGCGGACCACCCCTGGCGCAAGTCGCTGCGATCGAAAAAACGCGCGGCGACGACATAAAAAACAAGGGCTATGGAAATGACGGGACGGATGGAAAGCGTGGAAAACCTCAGCGAACCGCGAAGCGGGTTCGTATCGCAGCGACAGGTTTCCCACCCTTCCCACCGTCCCTTGGAAATCGCTAAAGCGATTCCCACATTCCCACAACCCCGACGACGATACTCTCATACATACTTACAAACAACAAAACCAAGGGGACATTTCTATTGGGCCTTGACAAAGAATTATGGCATCCGATGTGAGATGAATCCCAAGGCGATAGGTGCTCCGTTCGTCTATTCCCTGCCGATTGATCGACTGATCGCTTGAAAATGGTTAGAGGCCATGCCTCATTACCCGGACTCATTTGCCGCTGCCACGCCTGTCCCGTGGACAATGGAACCCTTAGAGAGGGAACTCATATCGAACCACAAAGCGGGCTCCCCGGACTGGCGTCAGCCTTGAACCAGACCACCGTCGTGGATGATAGATTTGTAGGACCGCCATGCGGACTCGCGCACTCATCGATCTTGAATCGCTTGCCGCAAACTACCAGAAGATCCGTGCCACGGTTGGGCCCTCGGTCACCGTTTTGCCGGTACTGAAAGCAGATGCTTATGGACATGGGGCGATCGAAGTTGTGCGTACTTTATCGAAGGCGGGAGCTGGATGGTTTGCGGTCTCTTGCCTGGGGGAGGGCGTTGCCCTTCGGCTGGCCGGGATAGGCGGCGAGATTGTGGTTCTGTGTGGCTTCCTTCCTGGCGAAGAGGCCGACGGGCGGACGTTTATCTCGATGGCGTATCTCGAGGGCCGGGAGTTGGCGGATGAGATCGCAGAGGGGCCGATGGAGGTCCAGCGCGTGCTCGATCTCGTGACTCAGTACGCCGACGGACTGGCGGAGGCGCACTCGAAGGGGGTTGTCCACCGGGACATCAAACCGGCGAATCTGTTTGTCACCCCGAACGGGCGGGGTGTGGTTCTTGACTTCGGCCTGGCGCAGCTTGCTTCCACGGATTCCAGGCTGACCCGCGAAGGAACGACGCTCGGCACGGTCCACTATATGTCGCCGGAGCAGACCATCGGCACGGAGATTGACGCCGCAACGGACGTCTGGGCACTGGGCTGCGTGCTCTACGAAATGCTGGCCGGAGACCCGCCCTTCCGAGGACACTACGAGCAGGCGATCGTCTACTCCATCTTGAATGAGAAACCTGTACCGCTCGAGATCAGCTCACCTGAAGTGGAGGCCGTCATTCGGCGCTGTCTGGCCAAGGATCAAGGCGAACGCTATCAGGATGGCGAGGCGCTGCACCGGGCGCTTCGTGAGATCCAGCCGTCGTCGCGCACTTCGGGTGCCAGAACGCCCGCTGGGCCCTCCGAAGTTCCGCGTGTAGCCGTGTTGCCGTTCAAGACGTGGTTTGCTCGATGCGGCGACCAGCGCCCACCTGTGGACCGAGCGCTTCGACCGCGACCTCAGCACGACCGATATCTTCGCGGCCCAGGACGAGCTGACCGATCGCATAGTAGCCACCGTCGCCGACCCGTTCGGCGTGTTGACGCGATCGTTGGGCGCCATAGCAAAGGCGAAGCCGATCGACGAACTGACCGCCGATGAGTGCGTGTTGCGTTGGTTCTCGTACTTCCAGCAGACGCGCCCGGAGGAGCATGCCGAGATGAGGACGGCCGTCGAGCAAGCTCTCGAACGTGAACCCAACCACGCCGATGCTCGGGCTTGTCTTTCCCTCTTGTGTCAACGCCAAGTAGAAATGTCCTATTCGCTGCCAAGTAGAAATGTCCGCTTTGGGGCAGGTGGCTGGAGAGGCGATGGTAGAGTGGTTGGCGTTGAGGGCAGGGTCGCGCCTGCTCTTGATGCTCAAGGCCGAAGCGATGGAGCTGGCTCCCAAGCAATCGGCTGAAGCAGACGACCCTCTGGCCTCCCGGTCAGAGGGTTTTCTGTTCGTGACAGAGATTGCTTTGGTGAAGCTTCGGAGCGGAGGCCTTGGGCTTCGCCAACGCGACGATCGCTGGGCGCCGTTTGCCCGGCGCTCCCCATAGCGTCTTGGTTTGGCAGCGACTGCCAACTCAGCGCATCGGCCCGATGGGCGCTCCGCATAGAGTCTTGGTTTGGCAGCGACTCCTAGTCCTGCGTATCGCCTCGCCGAGCGCCGGATGCCTGCGCCGCTTGCCACACAGGCGGGCTGTCTTTCAGATCGAAGTCCTTCATCCAGTCGCTGCTTCGCTTGCCGGCAGCTTTGCCGCCAGCCTTCTCGGCCGCTGCCGCAGCGGGTTCCGCCTGGGCGCTCTTGGGCTGCGGGCGCTCCGATTGGGGCTGCGCGCCGCAGCGCTTCAGCGCCAGTTCGTGCTTGCCGCAGCGCGCGGCCAGGACGCCGTCCAGGCGTCTCTCCACCCGCCCTCGGCTGTTTCGCAGACCCGGCACAATCGCCTTGCGGTCGATTTGATAGCTCTTTCCCCGGAAGCGAATCGTGTAGTCGTTGGCGACCCGCCGCGTCTCGACCTGGCTCAGCGCCGAGTCCAGATCGTGCTCGGGACCTAGCTCGCGATGCGCCTCGTCGGGGGGAGCCGGCTGCACCCGCAACGTGGCGTTCCACCAGGGCAGAAACTCGCTTTCCAGGTAGGCGTTGGCCTGTTCGATCGTCGTGGCCCCGGCCACCCGCAGACCCTTCACCAGGCGGTCCTGGGCGGTGCCAAAGCTGCGCTCGACGCGGCCTTTGGCCTGCGGCGAATAGGCCGTGATCGATTCGATGTCCAGCTCCTGGAGCGCCCGCCCGATCTGCGTGGGAGGCAAGAGCTTGGGATCCTCGCCGGCGCTGTTTTTGGGCGTGTTGACAAACAGGCTGGCGCGGTCGGTGTAGAAGGCTACGGGTCGGCCGTTTTGTTCCAGATACGTCTTCAGCAAACGGCGATTCTCTTCGCCCGAGTCGTGCCGGACGAAGCGCGCCAGCAACTCGCTGCTGGCGTCGTCGATCATGCCGATCAGGTACAGCTTCTCCCCGCGTCCCTCCAGCCAGTCGTGCTCGGAGGTGTCCCATTGCACCAGCTCGCCGCGGCAACTGCGGCGGGGCCGCCACGGATGCGGGCGTCCTGACTTGCGGCGGCGGGGCTTCCACAGGCCCGCGGCGGCCATCCAACGGCGCAGCGTTTCGCGGCCGACTTGGACGCCGTGGCGCTGCTCGAGATACTCCGCCGCCAGAGTCGGGCCAAAGCCGGCGTAGACGGGTTGGGAGAGGATTGCCACGGCTTGTTTTTCCGCCTTGGCGCTGAGCTTGCGGTTGGACGCGCGGCCCCGCGCGGCATGGACCACGGCCTGGTCGCCTTCGCTGCGAAGCTTCGCCAGCAGCCGCCTCAGATGCCGTTCGCTGAGGCCCGTCTGCTGGGCGGCCTGCTTTTGCGTGATGAGTTTTTTGTCTGCTTTGCGCAGCGCCACCAGCCGGTCGCGCTCTCGTTGTGTCAGTAGTAGTTGTCCTTGCTTGCTCACCCCTCCAGGCTGACCTTGTCAATAGGACATTTCTACTTGGCACGTTTAGGACATTATCACTCGGCAGCGACAAGTCTTTCCCTCTTGTATCTCGACGAGTATCGCAATGACTACAATACGCTGCCCGACGCGCTGGACCGAGCCTTGAACGCTGCACAGCGTGCGGTGGAGCTCGACGCGACGAGCCCGCTCGCCTACCGGGCGCTGGCGGAAGCACACTACTTCCTGCGGGAGTTCGGTGCCTTCCGTCCGGCCGCCGATCGGGCGTTGTCGCTCAATCCGCGAGACACGAGCAACGTCGCCATGATCAGCCATCTGATTGCCTACGGTGGCGATTGGAGTAAGGGTATCTCGGTGAGTCGCAGGGTCCTCGCGCTGAACCCACACCACGCCGGTTGGTTGTACTTCGTATTCGTGTTCGATCACTATCGGAAGCGGGAGTACGAGAAAGCCCTCGATGCGGCCGAGAACATCAACATGCCCGGCTATCCACGGGCGAGCGGAGTTTTGGCCGCAATCCATGCTCAGCTTGGACGGGCCGAGTCGGCGCGGAAACATCTGAAAACGTTTCTCGATCTCGTGCCCGATGTTGCACCTAGCGCACGGGTGGACTGGTGGTCAAAATGGTTCTTCTCCAGAGAGTTTGTGACGCATCTCGTCGACGGCTTGCGCAAGGCGGGGCTCGAACCCGCCGACGAGACGCCCACGGCGAGCCCGATCGCCACTACCGTAGAGGCTTCAACGGCATCCTCCGAAGTCCCGCGCGTGGCCGTGCTGCCGCTCAAGACGCGCGCCGGCGACGCCGAGCTCGAGTCCTTCGGCGAAGGCTTGACGGAAGAGATCACCTCCGGTCTGTCGCAATTCCGCCACTTGGTTGTCGTGTCGGCGAGCGCCGCGGCCCGCTTCCAAGGACCTGCGGACCTCGGGGAGGCCGGTCGACAGCTCGACGCGCGATTCCTGCTAGAAGGAAGCGCCCGGAAGACCGGATCGAACATCCGGGTGAGCGTTCAATTAGTCGACGCCACGAGCGGCGCTCATTTGTGGGCCGAGCGCTTTGACCGCGACCTCGGCGCCGCCGATATCCTCGCTGTGCAGGACGAGCTGACCGACCACATCGTGGCTACCGTCGCCGACCCGTTCGGAGTACTGACGCGCTCCTTGGTCACGCTGGTAAAAGCCAAACCGATCGATACCCTCACAGCCCACGAGGGTGTTTTGCGGATGTTCGGGTATTTGCAGCAAGTCCGATGCGATCTGCACGTGGAGACCCGGGATGCCATTGAGGCTGCGCTGGAACGGGAGCCTAACCACGCGGATGTGCTCGCCTGTGCCTCGATCCTTTACCTGGACGAATTCCACGGCGGTTACAACCCGCGTCCCCATCCTCTCGAGCGAGGCCTCAGAGCGGCCCAGCGAGCTGTCGAGCTGGACGCGACGAGTCAACTTGCCTACCGCGCTCTAGAGATGGCGCACTTTTTCCGGCGAGAGTTCAGTGCATTCCGCACAGCCTCCGATCGAGTGTTGGCGCTTAACCCTCGAGACACAAATAACGTCGGCATGATCGGAGTTCTGATTGCCGAATCGGGCGACTGGCAAGCCGGCCTCTCGGTTCTACGAAATGTCATGCGGTTGAACCCGCACCACGCGGGTTGGCTACACATCCCTTTCATGTGGGATCACTACCGGAAAGGGGAATACGAACAAGCGATCGAAGCCGCCGAGAAGATCAACATGCCGGGCTTTCCGTGGATGCACTTGGCCCTGGCCGCCGCGCATGCTCAACTCGAAAGGACGGCCACTGCGGAAAGGCATCTCAAGACATTTGTCGGCATCGCGCCGGACTTTGCCCGGGAGGTGCGGGCTGAACTTTCCAAATGGTTTGTTTCCGAGATGGTGGAGCATGTCCTTGACGGCTTGCGTAAGGCGGGTCTCGAAGTTGATCGAGACGCTGGGCCGTCTGGGACTGGGCCAGTCACCGCAACTGCCGAGGCTCCGGCTGTCCCATCGGAGGTGCCCCGCGTCGTCGTGTTGCCGCTCAAGACGCGCGCTGGCGATGCTGAACTCGAGTCCTTCGGCGAGGGCTTCACGGAAGAGATCACGGCCGGGCTGTCGCAGTTCCGCCACCTGGTCGTCGTATCTGCGAGTGCCGCGGCCGATCCCCAAGGACAGGCTGACGTGCGAGAAGTCAGCAAGAAGCTAGGCGCCCGATTCGTACTCGAAGGGAGTATCCAGAAGGCAGGATCGAGCATCCGGATGAGCGTGCAGTTGCTCGACGCAGCGACCGGCGCCCACTTGTGGGCCGAGCGCTTCGACCGCGACCTCAGCGCCACCGATATCTTTGCGGTGCAGGACGAGCTGGCCGACCGCATCGTGGCCACCGTCGCCGATCCCTACGGCGTGTTGACGCGATCGTTGGGCACATTGGCAAAGGAGAAACCGGTCGACACGCTCACAGCCCACGAGTGCGTACTGCGGACGTTCGTCTATTGGCAGCAGGTGGTTCCAAATGAGCACGCTGAAGTGCGGACGGCCCTTGAGCGGGCGCTGAAGCTGGAACCCGACCACGCCGAAGCGTTCGCGTGTCTTTCCAGGGTGTATCTGGACGAATTTCGATTCGATTTTAATGTGTTACCCAATGCGCTGGACCGGGCCCTCCACGCGGCGCGGCGAGCCGTTGAGCTAGACGCGACGAGCCAGCTCGCCTACCGAGCGTTGGCGGAAGCTCACTACTTCCGGCGGGAGCTGAGCGCTTTTCGCCCGGCCGCCGATCGGGCCTTGGCGCTCAACCCGCGAGACACGAGCAATGTCGGCATGATAGGCAGTCTGATCGCGATGGCCGGCGACTGGCACAGGGGGTGCTCGGTGGTTCAGAACGTGATGCCACTGAATCCGCACCACGCCGGTTGGCTGCACTTCGTCTTCGTACACGATCACTACCGGAAGCGTGAGTACGAACAAGCGTTTGAAGCCGCCGAGAAGATCAACATGCCCGGCCATCCCCCGGTGAGCATTGCCCTAGCCGCTATCAATGCTCAGCTTGGACGGGCCGAGGAGGCGCGGAAACATCTGATTACGTTTGTCGAGCTTGCGCCGCATGTTGCACGGAACGTGCGCGCGGAGGAGTCGAAATGGTGGTTCTCCGACGAGATTGTGGAGCATATCGTCGACGGTCTGCGAAAGGCGGGTCTCGATATTGATGGCGACGGCAAGACATCGGTGTTCGCGCCCCGGAAACACCGCAGCCGTTCTCCGGAAGGCAAGCCGAACAAGGCAAGCTAGCCGAGTGACGTGGTGCGCGACCGCTACCAGGCAAGCGATGCGCGGCACCCTACCAGCGTGCTAGTGCGATGCTCAGATGCAAAACTGAGGCTCTTTCGGTTTCTCCCCCAGTTCTTCCTCGTTCCTGCGTACAACACGACGCTGCGCGGCTTTATCATAGGGACATGCCCGCTGGAACACTAACATCGGTCAAAGAGTACCTCGATTCCAGCTATCACCCCGACCGGGAATTCATCGATGGATCCGTATTGGAGCGTTGTTTGGGAGAAAGAGATCACAGTGAGCTCCAGGCCGAGTCATTGTCTATCTGGCCCGTTTGCGCCGAAGGCTCGGGATACATGTCTATCCCGAGCAAAGAGTCCAGGTTTCAGCAACACGATTTCGCGTTCCCGACGTCTGCATAACAGTCGGCCCGAAGCCAACCGAACAGATCTTCACTAAGCCGCCTTTCGTCTGCATCGAAATTCTCTCGAAGGACGATCGCCGGTCCGAAATGTAGCATCGCATCGACGACTACCTTCGGTTCGGAGTGATTTACTGTTGGGTGGTCGATCCACGAGAACGCCGGGTGTGGGTCCATACATCCGAGGGTTGCCGCGAGGCCGCGGATGGCCTACTTAGGGCCGAAAATCCTGAGATCGTTGTTCCTCTCGCAAAAGTCTTTGACCCGTTGACGGACTAGCAAATGAGCTGCGGACCGTGTGGTCGAACTCCCGTGGCGAGCTAACGTCGGCCCGGAGGCCGACGCGGCCCGCCGGGAGGCGCGCGCCACCTCAGAGCGGCGCGTGCCTCCTGCTGACGGGCATCTCCCGCACATCGCCTGGCCAGGCGATGAGAAAAGCTTTCTAGAACTCCAACTGCAGCCGGAACCGGAACGTCCGGCCGTCGTTCAGCGTGTTGGTGATGCGGCCGAAATTGGGATCCGCCAGCGAGCGCCCCGGCTCGGCGAACTGCGGCGTGTTGAACAGGTTGATCGACTCGGCCCGCAGCTCCAGCACGGTGTCTCCGCGCAAGCTCCAGCGCCGGGACAGCGCTGCGTTGACGTTGCGAATCCCGTCCTTGCGAAACGTGTTTCGACCCAGCGAGCCCGCCCGCTCCCCCAGCGCGACGAAGCCGAACGCGGAAGCCGGCAAGCTCTCGACCGAAGTGTCCGGGTTGTCGATCGAGCGCCCCAGAACCGATAGGTCGAGCAGATTCGGCCGGTCGCTGGTCGAACCATCCACGTTGCCGCGTCCGGGCGCGTCCGATCCCGACCGGACGGTGAACGGGGTCCCGCCCTTGAGCAGCACGACAGCCGAAACATTCCAGCGCCCTAGCATGCGCCGGGCCCAGCTCGGCGCGCCGCTCAGCGCAGGCGTCTCATAGACCACTCGCGTCAGCAGGGCGTGCCGCTGATCGAACGGGCTCACCGCCTTCAGGTCGCGATGAGCCTCGTACTGCCATTGCGGTTCGGCCCCGGCCGCGCCGGATTCGCCGCCGCTCGTCGTGTAATCCCCGCCCAAATCGATCGCCTTGCTGAGCCAGTAGGAGCTCTCCAGCGACAGGCCCCGCCAGCGCGGAATCGTCAAGGTCACCTTCGCGGCGTCGAAGTAGGCCCGCGAGCCGTTCAAGAATCGCTTCATCTCCAGCGCCGACTCATCCGCCCGCCGCAAGTCGATCGTCGCCGTGGTCAGCGGAATCCCGTCAACCGGACTCGACCGATTCTGAGGCCAGGTCGCAATCAGTTGGTGTGAACGCGCTCCGGCGTATCCAAGCGAAAGCTTCCAGCCGCGAGCCGGCTCTAGCTCCCAACTGAAGTTGTAGTTGTGCGTGTAGGGCGTCGAGAGGTCCGGCGAGAGCAAGTACACAATAGTCCGAGTCTCGGGTGCGAAATTATTCACATCGATTCCGGCCAGAGGATCGACCAGGTCGGGAGCCTGTATCGACAGCCGCCGGTTCAGCGGCGGGTTGAAGCGGTTGAGCCCGAAGGTGACCGGAAAGATCTCTCTGTAGTGGATGCCGTAAGCGCCGCGCACAACGCCCTTGGCCCCACCCAGGCGGTAGGCGAATCCAAAGCGCGGCGAGAGATTATTGCAGTCGCAGCTATAGGGAGGCGGGGTCAGCTCGTTGACTTCGATTGGCGCGGTCACCGCCGCGAAATGCAGGCCGATGCTCAAGGTCAGATTCTGCCGCGCCTTCCACCGGTCGCCGGCGTAGAAGACGGACCGCCAGTTGCGAAAGCCGCGGTGCACGTTGCCGATCGATTGCGAGAACATCGTCGGCCGGCCAAATCGCAAGTTCGTGATCGCGCTTACGCCCAGGTCGTTGCGGAACGTTAACAGGCCGCGGTGCGAGTTGCTCTTCAAGCCGTTCACCTGTTGCCGATTCAGCTCCGCTCCGAAGGTCAATTGATGACGCCCTTGCGTCTGCTGCCGCTGCGCGGCGTAGGTGAAGTCGTTCAACGCCCGGTCGGTGGGAATGCTGCCGCCCGACCCCAAACGCGAAATAGCGGAGCCCGCCGAAATCAGCGGCCCGGCCCAAGACTGATCGGGGGTCAGCAGGGACCCGACTCGCCCGAATCTCGCCGAAACCCGTGTCACCGCCTCGCCGCGTTCCCGAAACCAGGTCACACGCGCGTCATGCGACTTCGTTCTCGTGTCCGGATTCTGCCCGGCCACAAGCTGAAAAGCCTCCACCCCCTGCGCCGTGAAGCGATAGCGAAACAGCAATCGATTGCCAGCGCCCGCCGCCTGATCGAGCTGGATCCCGGCGCTGTCGTTGTCAATCAACTGCGGAGCGTTCAAGTTGAGTGCCCGCGGATCGATGTCGGTGCGGTTGGGCAGCTCCGCCGGATAGGCCGCCAGGATGCTCGCGACGATCGCCCGCCTCGCGGGGTCGGTCGCCAGGGGCGTCCGCTCTTCCAGGCTGGGCGTGAGCACATTGCCGTTGACGCTACCGCGGATCTTCTGCTGACTGCCGTCCAGGGTGAGGAACCCTCCTTTCCAGCTTGGCAAGCCGACGCTGAATCCATACTCGTTCTCTCGCGCCGGTGCCACCGAACCCGCCTGAAAGAAGGATCGCGCGCTGAATATGCTGTTGTTGTGGCCGTAGTAAAGCCGCCCGTGGACCCCCGTGCCCGGCGCTGCCGAGACGTGCGGCGGTGTCAGCGGGCTGCCGCCGTAAACGGTGCCGAAATACTCCTTGTCGACCTCGAAGCTCTCCACAATCGTCGCGCTGGCCCCGATGCGCTGGTTGAGCTCCTTGAGGACATTGTTGTCGATCAGGTTGATGCGGACGTTCTCGTTGCGGCGGCTCTCTTCGCTCTCGGCGTCGGTCTGCCCGAGCAGGTTGAGCTCTTCGCGGCCGGCCGAATCGTCTGCCGCCGCGGCGCCGGGCCCAGCGCTGCCGAGTCCACCGGACGCCGCAGGGGAAGCTTCCGCAGTGGCGCCTTCCGCCTCTGCCCCGGGAGCCTTTTTCGGTTCGCCCGCGACCGCGCCGCTGGCCGCTGATCGCTCGGCCGACGCAGCCGTGGTGAAAGCGCTCAGCGCGAGGCCCAAAACGACGCATCCCCAAGGGCCGGCCAATCTCCGCCCATCGACGCGCTTCATGGTCGTGCCGATCGGCGCGCCAGGTCGCGCGGCATCGCTACTGATCTCGGGCGGAAAGCGCTGGCGTCGATACAGTGATTCCATGACCCGATTGTCGCCGTCCGCCGTTAACTTGACCATGCCTTTCGATGAGTCTGCAGCCTGGTATTCCTCGGCAGGTTAGCGCTCCTTCAGAGCCTGCCTCCGCTTCCCCGACCTTGAACGAGTATGCTACACAGCACTGAAAAAACCAACCTGTTGCCAGCGAACTGCAACCTGTCCCAAGTTTACTGGTCTCATGAAACGACTGCACTGTACGGTCGGAGAGAGCCGTGGCCGGCAGTCCCCGCTCAGCCCGCGATTCATGACGTGGCGTAAGCTGTTAGCTTACCGAGCCGGCGCGGGTGGCGGTTCTTGGCTGGATCGGCCGTCAGCGTTCGGGTCGGTGCCCAGTCTGGGAGGCTTGAAACCACAGCGGGCTGGAAACAGCCAGCGTTCAGAGATCAATCGTTGGGATAAGCTTCGACGGGGTAAGCAAGAGTGCTTGAGGCGGGTGGTGAAAGGTAGCGGGTTAGGTCACCGTGAGATCTTCGATCGGGTCAACGACCGGAGTCATGCGCTGCGCCGGAATTGGACGCTCATCGGCCGGTGATGCCATCGGCTGTGAGCGGCGGAAATCTTGGTAATCGCGCTCGGCTTGTGAGACCAGGGCTTGTTCGGCGAAGATAACTCCCCATAGCACGAGAACCAGCAAGCTGATTATCGAGAGTCCTTGGTCTGTGATTCCGATCACTTTCATAATCGTTCTCGCGACTCAGTAAAGCAATTTCCTGGCCATACTCCAATCTGCCTGTCTATCAGTTATTTCGCACCGAGAAGCATTTCAGTTCCATTTATCGGCATGTAAATTTTGCACTCTGCAGCCCTGCTGAATGCAGACCGTGCAAAAATTACCCGATTGCTCGTAAATCCAGCCATGTGAGGCTGTTGCGGACGTCGGAGCGGAAGCCCCCCTGTTCTCGGCGCGTGGTTCGGGCCGTCAAGCGGTGAGAAATGCGGATAAAGTTGCTCGGTTGTAACATGCAACATGTAGTTGTAACCTTCAAATCGTTAGACGCTCGAAGCCGCCATTCGGCTCATCCAAAGCGGCCGGATTGGTCCCTTTCGGCCACCGGCAGTGCAATCCGGACACGGCCAGCCTGCCTGCCGACAGGCGCGGCGACCTGAAACAGAGCTCCCTTCACTTCGATCTACGATGAAGAGCGCCTTGTGGATTCACTCATTCAGGCATTTTCACGCTTTTTCTGGTGGCCGGTCTCAGACCGCCCGGCGCTTTGGATTCTGCCGGGCCGTACCTTTTACAACTCCCGTGGCGAAATGCTGAACCCAATAGACCTAAACTGATGAACATGGTTCGAACTCTGGTCCGGATATGCTGTCTCCTCGCCGCCGCCGCGGCCTCGACTCTGTGGGGGCAGGGTGGGCCGCCCGGGGCCAGCGTTGCGAAGATCCTATCGTTCCCCTCCGAGCCTGGGCTGCTCTTCGCGGCGACCAATTTTTCGGGGATCTACAGTAGCGTCGATGCGGGACAAAACTGGGTCCCGCGCAGCAGCGGGCTCACGATCGCCAATGTGCGTGCTCTGGCGGGGATTCCAGAGCAGCTCTACGCCGGAACCGCCGGGGGCGGCGTGTTTCGCTCACGGGACAGTGGATTGTCCTGGGAACCTATCAATCAAGGGCTCAGCGCGATGATCGTGACTTCACTGGTGAGTCATCCGGTTGACAACGATATTATTTACGCCGGAACCCGCAACGGCGGCATCTTCAAAACAACCAATGCCGGAGATGCCTGGACCGCCGTCAGCAGCGGGCTAGTAACGGTTGACGGAACCTTGGATGGCGATTACCTCGACTTGGCCATCGATCCGAATGACCCGGAAATCGTCTACGCCGCACATACGAGCGCGGTGGATCCGCGTACCGGCTTTCTGTTCAGGACACCGGATGGCGGCCGGCAGTGGGGCGGCTCGCAAGGCCCGTCCGTCTTCAGTGTCACTGTGTCGCCGGCGGATTCTCAGACGATCTATCTCGGTACGGCCGTGGGTCTATTGAAGACTTCCAACGGAGGCTCGAGCTTCGATGCCCCTACGTTGCAGCAGATTCGCATCATCGATGTTACGGTTGATCCCAGGGACGCTGACACGATCTACGCCGCAACTCAGCTTTTTGGAGTCGTCAAGACGACCGATGGCGGAGAGGTTTGGACGCTAGCTTCGAGCGGTCTGCCGCCAACCGCCTCTCTTGCGCTGGAGCTGGATGCGACCAATCCTTCGCTTCTCTACCTAGGCGCTGCCGGTCCCGGAGTATTTCGGACCAATGACGCCGCGGCGAGTTGGCAGTTTTCGTCCAACGGCTTGAACGCAGCCAACGTCGAGGCGCTGGCCGTGAACCCGCAGGATTCCTCCAACCTTCTGGCCGCCACCACTGGAGGCGGACTCTTCCAGTCCGCAAACGGAGGAAGCAACTGGGTCGAATCGCGATCGGGACTCACGACAGCCGGAGTGGGTGAGTTGGCCTTCGATCCGGCTAATCCCGAGGTTGTCTACGCGGCGTCGCGGAATCCTTTCGACCCCAACGCCGGCAGCCCCTTCGCCACCCCTGATGGTGCGCTTTATCGCAGCTCGGATGGCGGCGCCACTTGGCTAGAGCTCATTCGGCCGCTGGCGACCACCGCTCTGGCGGTACACCCGAGCGATGGCCGGACCGTCTATTTGGCAAGCGAGTTCGGCGTCATCCGTTCCCAGGATGCCGGAGCGAATTTTGAAGATCGCGGCGGCAACGACATCCGTGGCCTGTCGATCATCGAGATGGCGATGGATCCCCGCCGTCCCGACAATCTCTACCTTCTCGCCACCGACCCATTCGCGTTCTTCCCGTCCTACTTTATCTTTCGGTCGGATAACGCCGGAGACGATTGGGAGTCCGCGCGCGGTAGCGCGCCTTTCCCGCTCAATGCCATTGCCGTCGACCCCGCGGACTCGGACCGAATCTACGTCGGGGTAACCGGCGGGATGCTGCGGAGCACCAACCGTGCCCGCGATTTCGACGGCAAGAACAATGGCCTGCCAAACGACGGCGGGGTAGTTGTCAGTTCCATTGTGATCGACGGGAACGACAACGGGGCGGTCTATATCGCCGCGAGCGGCGCTGTATTCAAGAGCACGAATCGTGCGGACTCCTGGGCGTTTGCGCGCTCGGGGCTGGAGAATTTCTTCGTCCAGGAGCTAGCGATTGACCCAACGCAGCGCGGCGTTCTCTATGCCGCAACGGTGACCGCGGGACTCTTCAAGACGACCAACGGCGGGGCTAGCTGGCAGGGTACCGGCCAACGATTTGAGCCGTTACCGCTGATTACAGCGGCCGGGATCGTTGGCGCGGCGGACTTCATGGGTGGCGGAGTCGCGCCGGGCGAAATTGTTTCCATCTTCGGCCAGGATATGGGACCCAGCGATGGAGTTATTCCGGGCTTTGATCCCGAGACAGGCCGCCTGCCGGCATCGGTCGAAGGAGTCGGCGTGTTCTTCGGGGGGACTCCGGCGCCATTGTTCTTTGTCCGCGGTGACCAGATTAATGCTCAGGTTCCTTACGAGGTAGCGGGTTTCGACCAAGTCGATGTGCGGGTCATCGCTCCCGGCAGGGCGGGGAACACCGTTTCAATTCCCGTTGTCGAGTCTCACCCCAGCGTATTCAGCGCGGTCCTGAATCAGGATTTCACCGTCAACTCTTCCGATAATCCCGCCGGGCCCCGCAGCTTTATTTCCTTGTTCGTGACTGGCCAAGGATTAGTCGATCCAGCAGTGGCGACCGGCAGACCCGCCCCGGCCGTCCCCCCCCTTCCCCGTGCCGCGGTTGAGTGTGAAGGTAGCGGTCGGCAGCCGCGACGCTTCCGGTGTCGCCGCGGTCCTGGCCCCCAATTTCGTTGGCTTGCTTCAAGTGAACGCGCAGCTCCCGGCTGATGCGGATTCCGGGGCCAACGACGTGATCGTGACCATCGGAGAGCAGGTGAGTCGCAAGCCGGTTTCGGTCTTTGTCCAATGATGATCCCGGATCTGTCAACGCTTCGCGACGCCAGGCCGGCTCTCAGCCGTTCCATGACGGACCAGCCGGCCTGAGGTGGCGCAAGCTTTCAGTTCCTGCTGCGTCGACACTCTTGTGGACGACCGCCACGCCGGGTTTCTGTGGGAACAGGGTCTGCATTTACCCCGAAGGCTTGCAATCGGGAAAGACAAGATTTGTGGCAAACTCTACGTCAATGACGCGCGGGAGAGCGTCGGGCCTCGAGAGCCATCACGCCGAAGCTGTCCGCCGGAGGGCCAGTACCGTGAGAATAAACTGAGATGAGGGGCAAGCGGCCTGGGAAGGCCGGCCTGCCCGAACTTCATCGCATCGCGAGGCGGATGGAGTCTGAGGCGAGGCCGATGAAGGGCTCGGGGTAGAGGCCGATCACTAGCATGAGGACTCCTGCCACTACGGCGGCCAGTGTCACTCCACGGCTCAGCACCAGGGTGGCCGGGTGCTGACTGTCGCTGAGGAACATCACCTTCACAATCCGGAAGTAGTAGTAGGCGGCCACGGCGACGTAGAGGGCCGCGAAGATCGCCAGAACATACTGCCCGGCCTCTAGCAACCCCAGGAAGATGAAGTACTTGCCGTAGAACCCGGCGGTTGGCGGGATGCCGGCCAGCGCTAGCATGAAAATCAGCATCAGGATCGCGTAGCCAGGATGGCGCCCCATGAGCCCGCTGAGGTCGTCCACCTCTTCGGCGGCTTGACCCTCTCGGCGCAGAGCCGTGATCACGGCAAAGACGCCGAAGTTCATGAACACATAGACCAGCAGGTAGACCGAGATTCCGTTGAGCCCCGTCTGGTTTCCGGCCACCAGACCCAGTAAGATGTAGCCCGCATGAGAGATGGAGCTGTAGGCGAGTAGCCTTTTTAGATTGGTCTGGGTAACGGCCGCAACGTTCCCGATGGTCATCGTCGCCAAGGCCACCATGCCGAGGAACGGTATCCAAAGCTCACTGACATCGGCGAGCGGCACCAGGAAGATCCGCAGCAGCAGGGCGAAGGATGCAGCTTTCGAGGCGACCGACACATAGGCCGTCACCGGCGTCGGCGCGCCTTCGTAAACGTCGGGCGCCCACATGTGAAACGGCACGGCTGAAATTTTGAACAACAGACCGACCGAGGTCGTGACCATCGCTAGAAGCAAGATCGGGTCAGAGGCGCCGCGCTCGGCCACTGCCCTGGCGATCTCCGGTAGCAGCGTCGATCGGCTGATGCCGTAGAACAGCGAAAAACCGTAGACCATCAATCCGCTCGAAAACGCGCCCAGTAGCAAATACTTGATGGCGGCTTCATTCGATCGCCTGTCGTCTCGCAAAAAACCGACCATCACATAGAACGAGAGCGCCATCAGCTCCAGCCCGATGAAGAGAGTGACCAACTCCATTCCTTGCGCCAGAATTGTCATCCCGGCCTGAGCGAACAACATGAGCGCGTAGTATTCGCCGCGGTGCTCGCCTTCGTGTTCGAGGTAGCGGACCGAGATCAAGATAGCCAGGATGGTCGAGGCGATGAAAATCCAATTGAAGAAAATAGAGAACTGGTCAACGACTAGCGCACCACTTAAGGCGACCAGGTCGCGTCCCGCTTCACTGAGATGAAGGTGATGTTGCCAAACCGCGAACGCAACAAAACCCTGACCGACCAGCGCCGTCACTCCGTTGAGCCAGCGATACCGGGTGTCCCGAATCAGGAAGTCGGTCAGCAAAATGCCGAGGCCGAAAAGGCACAACAAGATGACCGGCTTCAGGGCGAAGAAATCGGTTGCTGTAAAAGAAAGGTTCATGGTTTCGCTACGCCGTCTGCTGTCAGCTCAGCCCTCACGATCGTCGCGTCGAGCGGATTCGGGATCCCGGCCCTCGCAAAGTATCCCGGCCTCACTCGCTCGACAACTTTCGCGACTGGCTTCTCGAGGATGTCGAAATAGGGCTTGGGATAAAGTCCGATCCAGAAGCACCACAAGACGAGCGGCAAGGCGACGCAGATTTCGCGAAGATTCATGTCCTTGAGCTTTTCATTCTCTGGGTTGGTGATCGGTCCCAGCATCGTGCGCTGGAAAAGCCAGAGCAGGTAGGCCGCGCCGAGAATGATGCCAAGGGCCGCGAAGCCTGCCCAGTAGACATTCTCTTCGAATGCGCCGCGCAAGATCGTAAACTCACCGATGAAACCGTTGAGCCCGGGCATGCCCGCCGAAGCCAGCATGGCAATGCAGAAGACGACGGTGTAGATGGGCATGCGATTGGCCAGGCCGCCGTACTCGGAGATCTCGCGCGTGTGCCGCCGCTCATAGACAATGCCGACAACCAAGAAGAGAAGGGGTGTCGAGATGCCGTGGTTGATCCCTTGCAGCATCCCCCCGGCGATCCCGTTGGGGTTGAGCGCGATCAAGCCCAGCGTACAGAAGCCCAAGTGACTGACCGAGGAGTAGGCGACCAGCTTCTTCCAGTCCTTTTGCATCAGCGAGACGAGGGCGCCGTAGATGATCCCAATGATCGAGAGAACGGCGATGATCTGAACGGTAGACTCAGCCGTGGCAGCTTCGGGAAACAGGGGAATCGAGAAACGCACCAGCCCGTAGAGCCCCATTTTCAACAAGATGCCAGCCAGAATCATCGAACCTGCCGTCGGAGCCTCGGTGTGAGCATCGGGCAGCCAAGTGTGGAACGGGAACATCGGAACCTTGATAGCGAAAGCGATGAAAAATCCCCAGAAGAGCCAGATTTGCATCTCGAGCGGAATGTTCGTGACCTTCATCAAGTCTTCGAGTGCGAAGCTGGCGAACCCGAACTGCTCGATGTGCTTGAAGTAGAGCGCCAGAATGGCCAGCAGCATCAAGACCGAGCCAGCGAGTGTGTAGAGGAAGAACTTGATCGCCGCGTAGAGACGGCGCGTACCGCCCCAAATGCCGATGATGAAATACATCGGCACCAGCATGATCTCCCAGAAAACGTAGAAGAGAAATACGTCAACCGCGAAGAACACTCCCAGCATGCCTGCCTGCAAGAGCAGGAACATGGCGTAGTACTCTTTGGTTCGCTCCTGAATCGCCGACCACGAGCAGAGAATCGACAGGAAACCGACAACGGTTGTCAGCATCGTCAACAGCAGGCTGATACCGTCGAGCCCCAAGTGATACTGCGCGCCCAAAGTGGGGATCCAGTCGAGCCTTTCGACGAACTGAAACTCAGCCGTCGACATATCGAACCAGAAAACCAGAGGCAGAGAGACCAGGAAGCCGGCGAAGCCGATGAGGTTGGCCAGGAGGCGAATCAGTTCCTTTTTCTCTTTCGGGATGAGGAAGAGCAGGAACATCCCCACCAGGGGGGTGAGCCAGACGATGCTAAGGATATGTTCTCTCATTATGTTCGTTCCCCCGGGCCAAGTGTTCGTCCCCCTGGCCGATCCTCAGGGGCGATAGGCGCTTCATTTGCGCGGTTCAAATCCGCGCGATTCAAATCCATCAAAAAACGTAATAGCCAAGGATCACGATGATCCCGAGCACAAAAACGAAGGCGTAATTCTGTACGAGTCCTGTTTGAACCATGCGCACAGGATAGGAGGAAAACTTCACCAAGAATCCAGAGAGCCGCACCGCACCGTCGATGATCCAGGTGTCCCACCACATCGTTATTTTGGAGCTGAAACGGGTTAGCCAGGCCGTGCCGTTGACGCCGCCGTCGATCACGCCAACGTCGAACTCGGCCATCTTTTGGCCGCCGCCCTTCGCGAAACCATCCACGAACGTGGCCATGTAGGCCTCGTCGACGAAATACTTATTCAAGAGGACGCGGTGAATCCCGGGACCCAGCATTCGCTGCATCGGGTCGCCTTCGGTCTTGCGGTCAAAGATGCGGCGCGCGAAGAGGATTCCGCCGATCGCCAGCCCGACCGAGCAGAACATCAGCAGCCATTCCATGGTGGTGTCGTGATGCACGTCGTCGCCGTGAGCAGCCGCTACGGTAGTGATCGAGGGCTCGAGCCAATGCTCCAAGCTTGGCAATGCATCGTGAACCGGCCCGAAGACCACCGGCGTTCCGATCCAGCCGGCGAGGACGCTGCCGGCGGCTAGCACCATCAGTGGCACGGTCATCGATTTCGGCGACTCATGAACATGCTTGGCCGTCTCGGGCTCGACTCGCGACTCCCCGTAGAAGGTCATATACATCAGGCGGAACATGTAAAACGCCGTCATTCCGGCCGTGAGGAAGCCGATCACCCAGAGCCACCGCAGGTCGCCTCCGTTGGAGGACCAGGACTGCCACAGAATTTCATCTTTCGAGAAAAAGCCAGCCAGGCCGGGAATCCCGGCGATGGCGATCGCGCCGATCCACATCGTGCGGTAGGTGATGGGAATTTTATCCCGCAGCGCGCCCATCTTACGCATGTCTTGCTCGCCTGAAACCGAGTGAATGACTGAACCGGAACCGAGGAATAAGAGGGCTTTAAAGAAAGCGTGCGTATAGAGATGGAATATACCGACCCAGAAAGCGCCGAGGCCACAGGCGAGAAACATGTAGCCAAGCTGGCTGACGGTCGAATACGCCAGCACGCGCTTGATGTCGTTCTGGACAAGGCCGATTGTGGCCGCAAAAATGGCCGTGAGTCCTCCTACGATAGCCACGATCATCATCGTTTTCGGCGCTAGCACATAAAGGGCGCTGGAGCGGGCCACCATGTAGACGCCCGCAGTGACCATGGTCGCGGCGTGAATCAGTGCAGAAACGGGGGTCGGGCCCTCCATGGCGTCTGGCAACCATACATAGAGCGGAAGCTGCGCCGACTTTCCGGTGGCTCCGATGAAAAGCAGCAGGGTGATGGCGCTCATGACGCCAAAGGCGGCTGTTTCTGCGTGAAAGCCGCCGGCCTCGATCGCAGGCTTGAGTTCGGTAAACGTCAGCGTCCCCAGTGTCGTGAAGATCAGCAGCATTCCGAGAACAAAGGCGACGTCCCCTATGCGATTGACCAGGAATGCTTTCGTGGCGGCGTCAGTGGCGGACTTCTTGCGGAAGTAGAAGCCGATCAGCAAATAGCTGCACAAACCGACCCCTTCCCAGCCGACGAACAGCAATACATAGTTGTTGGCCATCACCAGCATCAGCATGAAGAAGATGAAGAGGTTGAGGTAGCCGAAGAAACGGTAGTAGCCGCCGTCGTGCGCCATATAGCCGACGGAGTAAACATGGATCAGGAAGCCGATCCCGGTCACGACCAGCAGCATCACCGAGCTGAGCGGATCGAGAAGGAAGCCCCAATCAGCGCTAAAAGTTGCGAGCGCGCCCGACGCGGTAGCAGACTTGAGTCCAGCCAACCAGGTGAACAAGACGACTTCATGGGTATGTCCTTCGACGCCGGTCAGCTCAATTATCGCGCCCAGCGAGAACAGAAAAGCGATCAGGATCGTGCCGGGGCACAGCAGGCTGATCAGCTTTTTACCGGCGGGCGTTTCATGGTGCGAGTCGTGGCCGTGGTCATGCGCGTACTGAGGATCCAGCCGACGCCCGAACAGCAGCATCAGCAACGCCCCGCATAGCGGGAACATCGGGATCATCCATATGTAGTCGAGAAACATTGTTTACGTTAGTTGCGTTGAGCTGTTTTCCGTCGTGCGGTTGAGCCGTCGTTCTTGAAGCGATGCTCTGCCGAGCTGCTGCTTGATTCGTTTTCAGCTATTCGAAAAGCACTTCGACCCACCTCACCAGCGAAGGATGTCTACCTCGTCGGCGTGTACTGTTTCCTTGTTGCGGAACAGGGCGATCAAAATGCCCAGCCCTACGGCGACTTCGGCCGCTGCCGCGGTGATCACGAAAATGACGAATACCTGCCCGTTTACGTTCTGGAGATGATTCGAAAAGGCGACCAGGTTGATGTTGACCGCGTTAAGGATCAGCTCGATCGACATCAGGATCACGAGCAGGTTCCTTCTGGTCAACACGCCGATCGTGCCAATGAGCAGGAGTGTCGTACTCAGGATCAGGTAATGCGCTGTTGTAACTGGAATCATGTAACTACGTTTTAACTTCTCGCGGCGAGTACCGCTGCCCGGCATCCTCTTGGTCTACTTGCTCTTTACGACTCGGTTCTCACCTTTGACATGACGACCGCTCCGACGATGGCAACCAGCAGGAGTATCGATGCCAATTCGAACGCGAGCAGGTACTCGGAAAACAGGACATAGCCCACTTCCTCGGAATTCTTGGTGATGTTACCGATCTCCGGCGCTGGACCCGCTTGGTTTACCCCGAAAGCGCCTACTCCGCGCGTCACCAGAGTGCCGAGCTGCGTGGCCAGCACTGCTACCGCGATCACCGCAAGCCACTTCTGCTGCGCGAATCTGCGTTGACGCAGCTCTTCGTTGATCGGCACGAGCATGATGACGAATAGGTAGAGCACCATGATCCCGCCGATGTAGACAATTACCTGCACGCCAGCTAAGAACTCAGCACCCTGAACCAAGTACAAGCCAGCGACTCCGAGCAAAGTCGCAATCAACCACACTGCGCAATGGACCACGTTGCGCAGGGTAATGGTGAGCACCGCCCCTAGCAGGACTAGGGCCGCGAAAGCGTAGAAAAGGAGACTATCAAGCAACATCGGAAGAAAGCGGATTTCTATGGGGTCGTAGAGAGTCTATCAGCATACATCAAAACTTTTGCGGGGGCGGCGTTACGGGAGCAACTTGCAAAAACACACTGCCGGCAACGATCGGCACCCGACTCAGAACTTGTATTCTGTCGGCAGTGGGCCCTCTTCAAGCATCTGACGGTCCCAGATTGCGCCTTCGCGAGTGAAAGAGGCCATTTCGAAATCCTGTGTCAATTCAAGCGCATCGACTGGGCAGGCATCTTCACATAGACCGCAAAACATGCATCGCGAAGTGTCATAAGTGAAATGCGTCAACTCCTTGCGCCGCGTCTCTGCGTTCCGCTCCGAGCCCACAACGATGAGCTGCTCCGGGCATGCCAGCGCGCACAAGTTACAGGCGATGCAGAGGGTCTGTTCCGTCTCCGGATGCACATTTAGGCGAGGAGCCCCACGATAACGCTCGGCGACCGCCGGACGCTCTCTGGGGTACTCTTCGGTGCAGACATACGCTGGGTTCTGATTTCGCAGGGTCACCCACAAACCCTTCGCCAAATCGACCAAGAAGACTGCCTTGAGAAACTCTTTCATGCTTTTACCTCGGTGCGCCTAATACCCGAACGCCTGCAGGATTTCCCCGCTGACCATAGCGAACGAGTTGACAATCAGGGCGCCGATGCTGATCGGTATCAGATACGTCCACCCGACGCGCATGAGTTGATCGTAACGGAACCTCGGAAAAGTGCCCCGGAACCAAATGAAGCTATAGACGATTACGAAGACCTTGAACAGAAACCAGAAAAGCCCAATGATCAGCTCATTCATTGACGGGATCGAGAACAAAAGAACGAACAGAAACATGGCGCCGCCGACCACGGCCATGACGGCTTTTTGCTCGATCAGCATCAGTTTGATCACGCCGCGCACGCACATCAGTCCCAGAATGCTGAAGACCAGCATCGGGAAGCCGTAGTTGAACACGACCCCTAAAGACTCGACATTCGGGAACGGCCGCAACCAGCCGCCCCAAAAGACCGTGACGCCGATCGAGGAGATCACAAAGATGCTGGCATACTCGGCCAGAAAGAAAAGCGCGAATCGAAAACCGCTGTACTCGGTATGGAAGCCGGCCACGATCTCTGACTCGGCCTCCGGCAGATCGAAGGGGGCGCGGTTGGTCTCGGCGATTGCCGAAATCATAAACAGCGCGGCGGGCACCAGCATCAGGCCGCCGTTGGCAAAAGCGACCCACATGCCCTGCTCAAACTGCGCCCGGACAATTCCTTGCATGCTCAGCGTGCCGGCCACCATCAGCCCGGTGACGAGGGAGAAGCCCAGCGGCACTTCGTAGCTGACCATCTGAGCTGCCGAGCGGAGCGAGCCGAGCAGCGAGTATTTGCTGTTGGAAGACCAGCCTCCCAAGATCAGCCCCAAAACACCTACCGACGACATCGCGAGAATGAAGAGGATGCCGATATTTACGTCGGCCACGAAAAACTTGTCGCTCAACGGGATGACGGCGAACGCGGTCAGCGCCGTGAAAGTCGACAATACCGGGGCGAACCAGAAAATCCATTTATCGGCGCCGGCCGGGATGATGTCTTCCTTGAGGAGCAGCTTGAAGGCGTCGGCTAGCGGCTGCAGGAAACCGTATGGCCCCACGCGCATGGGTCCGAGGCGGACTTGCATGTCCGCCAGGACCTTGCGTTCTAGCAATACAATGTATCCCGCTACCAACGGAAACAGCGCCACGATGAGAGCCGTGACGATCAGCGGGAATACATAGGGGTTGCTAAGGATCTCTTCCATCAATAACCTTGCTAAACATCAATCTTACTGAATAGCCTAGCGATCCACCTCGCCCAGCACGATGTCAATCGTACCGATAATCGCCACGACGTCCGCCACCAGACTTCCCCGGCACATCCGATCCAGCGCTTGCAAATTGACGAACGAGGGGGGTCTCACTCGAATCCGATAGGGCTGCACCGAACCATCGCTAACGACGAAATACCCCAACTCGCCCTTGGGAGCCTCGATCGATGTATAAGTTTCGCCGATAGCCGGCTTGAACACCTTCGACACTTTGCCCTTGATCGGACCTGGGGCTAGCTTCTCGACTCCTTGGCGGATGATGCGCGCCGATTGCCGCATCTCCGCCATCCGGACCAGATACCTGTCGTAGGTGTCGCCGTTCTGGCAAGTCGGGATGTCGAACTCGTAATTCTCGTAGCCCGAATAGGGCTGCGCTCTCCGGAGGTCCCACTCGACCCCGGCGGCACGCAAGACCGGGCCCGTAACGCCATATTCCTTGCACTCGTCGGCGTCCAGGATTCCGATACCCTTCGTGCGGGATAGCCAGATACGGTTGGTCGTGAGCAACTCTTCGTATTCGTCCACCTTTGGCAAGAACCAATCGCAGAACGCCAGGCAGTCTTTCTCGAAGCCGCTGTAGGTTTCGTACTGCAGCCCGCCGATGCGAAACGCATGCGTCGTCAAGCGCGCCCCGCAGTACTTTTCAAATATCTTGAGGACTTCTTCCCGCTCACGGAAGCAGTAGAAAACCGGCGTCATCGCGCCGATATCGAGAGCGTGGGTCCCGAGCCACAGCAAGTGGCTGGCAATGCGGTTGAGCTCCGCCAGAATGACCCTCACCACCTGGGCGCGCTCGGGAATCTCAACCCCTCCGGTCGTCTCCACTGCGTGGCAATAGCCCAGCGCATTCGAGACGGCTGCAACATAGTCCATGCGGTCGACGTAGGGCGCAAACTGGACGTAGGTGCGGTTCTCGGCGATCTTCTCCACCCCGCGATGGAGGTAGCCGATGACGCACTCGGTGCCCCGCACGGTCTCCCCATCCAGCTTCAGGATGACTCGCAGCACGCCATGGGTCGAGGGGTGCTGGGGCCCCATGTTGAGCACCATTTCATTGCTGTCGAGGAAAGTTGCTTCAGGCATGGCTAGGCGCTCTCGATCTGCAGGTTTTCGCGCACCCAGTCTTGGTCTTGCTGGATGATCGAGTATTCTTTTCTGAGCGGGTGTCCCTGCCATTCGTTCGGCAAGAGAATTCGCTTCATGTTGGGGTGGCCTTCGAACGCGATGCCGAACATGTCGAAGACTTCCCGCTCCAGCCAGTCAGCCGTGAGGTGCGTGTTGACCGCTGTGGCGGGACTCTCGCCGTCGGCGGTATGCGCTTTGATCCGCATGCGTGTGTTCTTTGCAAAGGAGTAGAGAATCCAGACGACCTCGAACCGTTTTTCCCGCTTGGGGTAGTCGACCGCCGTGATGTCGACCAGGTAGTCGAAGTCTTGCTCCAACTTGAGGTACTCGATGATCGGGATGACCGCCGAGAGCTGGGCCACTAGAAAGTTCTGGTCCCGATAGCTTGAAAACTGGGTCACCTGCTCGCCGAAGCGCTCCTTGAGCGTATCGACAAGGGGGCCCTCCCAGGGACTCACTTCCATTTCGGCGGGCGCTTTTTTCTTGGGCGGGGGCTTCGCCGCGGGTTTTGCGGCTGCCTCGGCGGTGGGTGGAGTACTGCCCGTCCCGGAAGCCGCGCCTGCGGTGGGCTTGGCCGCGGAATCTCCGCTCGAAGTGGTTCCGTCGTCGCCGGGCTTGTTCTCGTCAGCCATATATCACTGTACCTCAGTGCGCCAAATCGAAGACAGACGGCCTCAGTTGCCCGCGAGAGGAACCTACGTATTTAACACAGCGAGAAATAGGGTGTCAAACCAAAGGGCGAGTAACGAGGCATTCCAAGTGCTGTTTACTAACTCCAGCCGCTTTTAAATCGGAGCTTGGCATAGCGGCGTGCTAGATTTGAGAATACTGAAAATCAGGATCCGTTCCGGTCCGGCCCCTGGTCTGCAGCGGGCTTCCACAGCCCGTTTCTTTGCTGCTTCACCCTCGCTGATACGGAACCGTTTAGTTGATGCTGAACCGTTTCGACCAGCGAGACTCTCGGGCGATCTGATTTTCAGGCAGCGCCGGCGGGGCGGAGGGGACAACTGGATAAGGAAGGCATCTATGAGAATCGGAGTTGTCGGGCTTGGGTTTATGGGCAGCACGCACTTGCAGGCCTATCAGAAAATTGTCGGCGCCGACATAGTAGCGGTCGCGAGCAGTGATCCCGAGAAACTCGCCGGCGACTTGAGTGGTATCGGCGGAAATCTCGAGGCGCAAGGCGCCAAGCTGGACTTCGGTGATGCGAAGCGCTACGCCACGCCCGAAGAGCTATTCGATGATCCCTCGGTAGAAGCCGTGGACCTTTGCCTTCCCACTTATTTGCATGCATCGGCCACCAACGCTGCGCTCCATTCTGGAAAGCATGTGCTGGTCGAGAAGCCAATGGCACTGAGCGGCGGCGAGTGCGACGGCATGATCTCGGCTGCCCAATCAAACGGCAAGGTACTGATGGTGGCTCAGGTCATACGCTTTTGGCCCGAATATGTCGCCGCCCGCGATATGATCCGCGGCGGCGAGATCGGCGCCGTTCGGTCCGCTGCCTTTCGCCGCCGCTGCGCCGCGCCCGGTTGGAGCCAGTGGCTGCGCGACCGCGAACGAAGCGGCGGTGGCGCTTTTGATCTATTGATTCACGATTTCGACTACTGCGTTTTCCTGCTTGGGAAACCCGTGGCGGTCTCGGCGGTCGGTTACGAAGATCTGGAAGGTGGCGTTGATGTCGTCGATAGCCGCTTGCACTATGAGGATGGCCCCACGGTGACGGTCGCCGGCGGCTGGCACAATCGTGGAGACTATCCCTTCTCGATGGAGTTCACAATTGTTGGAGACGAGGGCGTTCTCGAATACCATTCCAAGTCGCAGCGGCTCAAGCTCTACCGGGCGGATGGTACGCACCTGGAGTCGCCGCTGCCGGAGGGCGATGGCTTTCAGCGTGAGCTGCAAGCGTTCGTCCGGGCATGTGAGCAGGGCGAGCCGTCATCAGCTTGCCTTCCCGAAGATTCCGCCTTGTCGACACGAGTGACTCTTGCGATGCTTACGTCCCGGGAGAACGGCGGCGAGGCGGTTGCCGTCTAGTTGCGGCTGAACTTGGAACGCCCCCGCTTGGATAGTGACAGTGGGAGGGCTGCCCTTCAAGTGGCTAATTCGAGCCCTGGCGCTGAACTTTTTGAGCGCGAATTCGTAGAATCAATTGAGGAACCAAGACCACCCATGGCGGAACAGGACTCAGAGAGCGCCGCACCGCTGGACGCTTCCGGAACGGCGGAACAAAGCTCACGGGAACCAAGTTCGGCCCACTCAGGCGAGGAGCAAGACCGGCAGGCCGCTCCGCGAACCGCTGCTGGAACTTCCTATTGCGTGCACTGTGGCGGCTCGATGCCGGGCGAAGATCGCTACTGCCGCACCTGCGGCTGGGAGATGGGCGTGGAGCCTCCGGCCCCGCCCCCGAGGCCTGTCATTCCCAACGCTTCGGAGAGTAACCGTCTGGCCGCGCTGCTGCTCTGCATCTGCATCGGTGTCTTTGGCGCGCACCGCTTCTACGTTGGCAAGACCGGAACGGGCATCTTATATCTGTTCACCTTTGGTCTGTTTACGATCGGCGCTATTTACGACTTGGTCCTGATAGGAACGGGTGAATTCCGCGACTCGGACGGACGCAAAGTCGTCTATTGGCAGTACTAATCCCCTTAGGCCGCAGTGCCGCGCAGCTATTGATTCCAAGGCGGAACGACGCCGTTCACACGCGCGTAGGCGATCGTCTGACCGAGGTGCTCGCTGAGGTGTTCGGTCATGAAGATGATGGCGCCACCGACCTTCGAGCAATGGCTTTGTTGCCCACGAGGCTGAGGGAAATTTTACATCGTTCACCTCTCCACCCTGGAAAATCGACACCTTACGGGTAGGCCCGACTGGGTGGGAACGACACTGAACAACGACACGGAAGAGAAGTCGCAATCAGCAAGGAGCCCAGTCCGTGGGCCAGTTACAGCTCGCCCACGGTTGTCCTTCGACAACCATAGACGCCAAGAACGGGTAGTTTTGGGGAATTCACGAGCGAGGTAGCGCGAGTTTCCTGCCTTAGCAGAGGACCCAATCAGCGGCGAAACGCAAACCCCGATCAGCGGCAATGACCGGTTTGGTACGCCGCATGCAAACCAGAAGCTGAAAAGCACTGAAAGCATGAGATAAATTAGCGCTAGAACTCGGAGGAATAACCACATTCGGTTCAATTGCCGATCGCGTACCCTGAGGAAGAACAATGCGGAATAGACAACTCTCGTCGAGGCTGCTGATCGGGATGGCCATAGCCAGCGTGGCTGCGGCAGCCTCCCTTGCCGCCTACGTTATCTGGGATGCATCGGGCGCAGTGCATGACTCGGAAGCCCGGATCGTTGCCGAGTCAAGTATTCCGTTTACCACGCAGCCGGCCGCCGGATCCAACTCGGCCGGCTTCGAATGGTTCAATGCCCCGTCGTCCTACACGGATTCGGTCTTGTTCGCGGGGCGAGTGTATCTGGCCGGTCCAACAGGGATTGTACGGTTGGGGTTGGATGGTAAACCGCAGGCAGGATACCGCGTCGGGCTCGATCTTCCGGCGGCTCCTCCGGTAAGCATCGCCAGCGGAGTTTCAACGGAGGGCGCCGGGCTTTCCCTCTACGTCGCGACGGCAGGAGAGGGCTTGCTGATTCTCAGTGAGAACGCTCTTCGTTCGACAGAACTGGATACCGAATCCATTCCAGACGCGCCCAACGGGTCTGAACCGAGCACTAGAGATTCCAGGGGAAACTACGCAAACAGCCCGCCCTTTCATCAGGTGCGAGCCGAGGAAGCTGCCTATCGCGACCTGACGGTGGTCTTGCCGCTGGCCACGGGTCGGGTCTTGCTCGGCTCGCGGACGAAGGGGGTGCTGGTATACGACGGCGCCACGATGAGCGTTCTGCATCCGTCGCTAGCCGGTTTGCACGTTACGGCGCTGGCCGGGGATGAGTCCAGTCTTTGGGTTGGAACTCTCGGTGGCGGCGTATTGTACTGGCACGGCGGGCGTCTCGACGGCTTCGGTGAACCGGAGGGGCTACCGGACCCGCAAGTTCTCGCCGTCGCAGTCAACGGCTCGGCGGCATATGTGGGTACTCCGCTGGGCGTTGCGGCGTTTCGAGATGGCCGCTTCGAGCGGGTCATCGCGGAAGGGTTGTTCTCGACGGCGCTGTTGGCGCGGGAGCAGACTTTGTCCGTGGGGACTCTGGACGAAGGTATCTTTGATGTCCCGGTTCGAGCAACTCGTCCCCGCCTGCGGAGATTGAGCCGGGAGGGTTCCGAAGGGGCACCCTTCAACCGTGTCGACAAACTCTTCCAGTTGGACGGCCGGCGCTATGCCCTCGCTGACGGTGCGCTCTACACCAGCCAGAAGGAATCCAGATGGACGAAGGCTTCGGCCGCAGACACACCGACGCTCAGCCACAGCAACATCTCAGCGCTAGCTGCGGACTCGTCGGGCCAGCTGTGGGTCGGCTACTTCGACCGCGGGCTCGATATCCTCACGCCCTCGGGCGAATTGCTGCGCCACATCGAAGACGAACACGTTTTCTGCGTCAATCGAATTGTCCACGATCCGAAGCGCGGTCTGACCGCGGTGGCTACCGCTAACGGATTGGTGATGTTCGACAGCAGCGGCCGCATCCAGCAGGTCCTTGAACGGCGCGACGGTTTGATCGCCAGCCACGTCACTGATGTCGCCATCAGTGCAGAGGGGATGGCGGTTGCTACCCCGGCTGGTCTGACGTTTATTGACAGTGGCGGAATCCGGAGTCTCTACGCCTTTCATGGGCTGGTCAACAACCACGTTTACACGATTGCAGCGGCAGGTCAGACGCTCCTGGCCGGGACGCTGGGAGGACTGTCTGTTCTCGATGCGGGCGTGGTGAAGGCCAGCTACAGCACGGAGAATTCGGAATTGAAACACAATTGGATCACGGCCGTTGTTCCGCTTGGCCGGGAGTGGATGATTGGCACCTACGGTGCGGGTATCGTCAAGCTCGATGCCGTCGGCCGAGTCGAGACGTTTCCCGAGGCGAGCGGACGCTTTGAGGTCAATCCAAACGCCATGCTGGCGGGCGACACGCGCGTCTACGCCGGGACGCTCGACCGGGGTCTGTACGTTTACAACCGGACGGCCGAGACCTGGAGGGTTGTCACGGAAGGCCTGCCATCTCGTAGCGTTACGGCGCTCGCGGCAACTGATGACTACCTCTTTGTCGGGACCAACAACGGACTGGTGCGCATCCGCGAGCAGGAGTTGAAGCTGCCGTGAAACGCTGCATCCGATTGCTGCTGGCGGCCGGGCTCGGAGCCTCTTCGGCTTTCGCCGACGCCGGCGTCCTGATTCCTTCGACGGGGCCGCAACCGGATCCGAAAGTTCTTTCCATCGAGGAAATGTCGATCGACATTCGAATCGACAACGGCGTCGCGAAAGTAGCGATTCGGCAGATCTTCGCTAGCCACGTCAATCGGGTGCTAGAAGGCAACTGGGTATTCGCGCTGCCGGGTCGCGCGACCGTCTCCGACTTCGCGGTGTGGGACGGAGTCACTCGCATCCCGGGAGTGATCCTCGAACGGCGGCGAGCCGAGGAGATCTATCAAAGCCTGCGCGTACAGATGATCGACCCAGGCCTTCTGCAACAGGGGCAGGCAGGGGCCGACGAGGCAAGGCGTACCGCCGTCTTCAGCGCTCGCGTGACACCCATCCCGGGCTACGGCTTCAAGCGCATCGAGATCGAATACCATGAGCGGATCCCCGTCGAAAACTTGCAATCTTATTTCGCGATTCCGCTGCGTCCGGATGCTTATCAAGCCCAGACCGCGGGGCAGCTTCAAGTTCGGCTGGAAGTCTTGTCGAACCATCCAATCCGAGACTTTGAAGTTGTCGGATCGGCCTACCCGTTGGAAGTGACCGAGCAAACTCCCAACCGGGTCCGCGCTCGATTCGACGGGGTCGGAGTGAACTTTGCCGAGGATCTGGCCTTTCGGTATGACCTCGATCCGTCCGGCGGCGACTCTCTTGAAATCCTGACCTATCGCAATCCCAAGCCCGCCGCGCCGAACCCAACTACCGTTTCCCCCCAGCCCGCGGAGCCCGAGCCCGGATTCTTCCAGGCGTCTGCCCTGCTGGCAAATCCAGTGTCCGAGGCGGAAACACCTTCGGGCGTCGTGGGGCCGCCGGCACCAGGCGAAAACCGCGCCCCGCGAACGATGGTCTTGCTGTTCGACACGTCGTTATCGATGCAGTGGGAGAAACTCGAACGCAGCTACCAGGCTCTCGAAACCCTGCTTCACAGCCTGGGTCCCGCTGACCGGTTCAACCTTTTGCTGTTTAATACCGAGGTTTCGCCTTTCTCGGATGCACCGGTTCCGGCGGATCGGGTGGGCATCCAGAAGGCACTCGATTTCGTCCGAGGCAACCGCCTGCGCGGTGGCACTAATCTACAGCGGGCGCTGACTGATTCGCTGCAGCAAGCCGCAGCGGGCGATGGCGAGCGCTACATCGTTTTGCTGGGCGATGGCGGCGCCACTCGGGGCACGATTCATACCGGGCGCTTGGCGGAATGGTACGAGTCCCAACTGGCCCCGATACCGCTGGCGCGGCGTCCGCGCACGTATGTCTTCGGGGTGGGTGACGACGCCAACCTGCGGCTGCTGAGAATGCTCGGAGGCGACGACGGGGTGGTCGAGTGGGTGCGTTCCACCGAACCGATCGAGTTCAAGCTGAATGCTTTCGTCTCGAAGATCGGCCGCCGTCCTATCGCTGATCTGCGGCTCACCGCGACGCCGGAATCGGTTTTCGACTTCACCTATCCGCTGGAGAAAAGTTGGTTTGCCGGATCGGTTGCGTCTTGGGTCGGACGTTACGTCAGCGCGGGAGCGGAGGCGCGTTTTCAAGTGAGCGGAGTCCGGGACGGGGAACCGCTCGAAATGCTTGCATCGGCGTCACTGCCCGAGCAAGACACCACCCACGAGCATTTGCCCAGGACCTGGGCCCGCGCTAGAGTTGACGCTCTGCTCGAAAAGATCGAGCGCGACGGCGAAGACCAAGTCACGATCGACGAGATCATTCGGCTGGCGCGAAAGTACAAGTTCGTTACTCCGTACACGTCGTTTCTCGCTGCGCCCCGCTCACTGTTGCGGCCGCGCGCGATTCGTCCCGGGGACCCGGTGCTGCGCGTTCGAACGGACGAATCGGTTGTTTCCGTCACTGCATTGTTCCCCTTCGGGTTGATTAAGAAACTCAAATACCTCGGGGGAGAGGATATTTGGCAGACTCGCTTCCTGGCGCCGGTCACGATGGAAGACGGGGAACATGAAGTGCGCCTGATCATGCGCGACCGCCAGGGGCGCGCGTTCCGGGAAAAGAAGACCTTCGTCATCACCAGCAAGCCGCCCACCGTGCGGGTTCATCTAGAGAAAAAACGCTACCGCCAGGGCGAGGCTGTTGCACTGCAAGTCAGCGCGACCCAGACCACACGAACGCTCGTGGCGCGGATGTACGGCGTTGCGCCGGTCCACCTTCGATGGAATCCGTCGGCGCGCTACAACACCGGGGAGATTGTGATTCCCGCTGATCTGCCGGCCGGGCAGTATCCGCTGACAGTGACCGCCGAAGATTTTGCCCACAACATCGGAACCGGGGAGGTGACTCTTGAAGTGGTTCCGTAGTCGAGCGTTGATGGGTCTCCTCACAACCGCGGTTGTCCTCGGCGGCCTCGCGGCCCGCGGCGAGATTCGCGAGTGGGTCCGATTCGTCGAGGGTGATAGCGATCTCAGGCAAGTTTTCTTCAAGACGGTATCGCTGCCTGCTGGTGACGTTCTCACGCCCCGTCCGGCGCGCGAGACTGTCGAGGCGCTGGGCGAATTGATCCGAACAACGCCGACGTCAGCCGACCTTTACGCCCTGCGCGCCCATGAAGCCGAACGACAGCTCGAATTTGAGGCAGCCGAGGCGGACTGGAAGGAATTCGCCGAGCTGACCGAAGACGTCGCCGAGGGACAGTTAGCCTTGGCCGATTTTTACCAGCGGCGGTTAAGGCCGCGGGACGAGGTCGCCGCGTTGCTCGCCGTGGGGCGATCGGCGACCCCTGCCAAAGAGCGATTCTTTCCAGCGCAGAAACAGCGTTCCTGGCATGCTTTCGAGCGCAGTCTCGCCGTGATCGCGGCGCAGGCGCTGCCGGGCGAAACCACCGTGCGGCAACACAGCGCGTGGCTGGAACGATATCCCGAACAGCGAGTACTCTACTCGCGCTTTCTCGATGTTCTTGTCGGGCAGAATCGCGTCAGCGACGCCGGAAATCTAGTAGACCGCTACGCCAGCGCTTTTCCAACCGACCCGCTCTTCATCGTGCAGGCACGCGCGAAGCTGGCTGAACTCAGCTCCGGCGAAACTGCCCTAGCGGTCTACGACGAAGCGTTCCAGCCGTTGTGGCCCCAGGGGATGATCAACGAGTATTTCGGGCTGGTTGCCAAAAACCGGCAACTGCGCAGTTTCCTGGACCGCGCGAAATCAGCGTTGTCCGCCAACCCCGAAGACCTCTCGGCCACGGCCTGGATCTTTCACTACCGTCAGAGCCAGCGAAACAGCGCTGCCGCGAATGCCGCCCTGTCGAGCTTCCGGCGGAACAAAGAGAGCCGTGGCCTGCCATGGCAAGCCGATGAACTGCTGACCCTCGTTGAACTGTCTCGGCGCGCGAACAATTACAACGAAGCGGCGCGCTACAACTACGCGCTCTACAGCCTGCCGACGGCGACCCAAGAGGATGCCGAGCAAGCGTTTGCCGTTTTGATCGACCTGCTGCTGACGGCTCCCGAGCAACCCATCGAGTTTGGGTCCGGTGATCTTTCCTTCTATCGCGATATCGCGATGATGGACGACCATCCAGGCTTCCTCAACGGAGTCTTGTCTTTGCTGTTCAACTCGCAGCGCCCGCGCCAGGAATTCGCCCGGCAGGAGCGGACCTCGGTTGCCTACTTCCACCGCGCCCGCGCCTCGGAGCTGCTCGAAACGTTTCACACACGGTTTTCCTATTCGCAACTTCGGCCGGGTCTGCAGGTGAAGCTGATTGAAGCCTACAACACCTACGGGGAAGGCGACGAGGTGATCCGGGCTGCGAAGGCTTTCTTGGAGGAGTTCCCCGAATCGCGACAACGAAGCCGCGTTGCGCTGCTTATGGCCGACGCCTACGCTCGTCAGGAACAGGTGAATCTTGAGTTCGCGACTTATGAGTCGCTGTTGCGAGAGTTGGCCGGACAGGCCGAACGCGTTCCCATCGGGACTCCCGAATTGACCGGCGCGTTGCAGAGTTCGCCACCGCCAGGGATGGCGCCCGCCGCCCGCGGAGCGTGGCTGACAAACCAAGCGCGCTACGTGCGTTCACGCGGCCGCGGAATCAGTCCGGCCCGGTCGCCCGAGTATGCGCGGGTTCTCGACCGCTATATCGCGCGGCTGGTTTCGTTGCGCCGCGAGAGCGACGCCCTGGCGCTATTCGCACGCGAAATCGAGAGCAACCCCAATGACCCCGGCCTTTACGAGCGGCTAGCAGGGTTCCTGGAGCAGAACGGACTCGGCGATCAGGTCGAGCAAGTCTACCGCCAGGCGATCGCGCGCTTCCAGAATCCCTCTTGGTACGACAAGCTGGCGCGCTGGTACATGCGCCAGAAGCGATCAAGCGAGCTATCGAGCCTCACTCGCGAGGTCACCGAAACCTTTGTAGGGACCGAGCTAGACACTTACTTCCAACAGATCGTAACAAGCAGTTCGCTTGGCAGCCAAGCCTACCTGCAGGTCAATCTATTTGCGCACGAGCGCTTCCCGCACAATCTGACATTCGTGCGCAACCTGTTACGGGCGTACACGACCCGCGATACAAGGAACCGTGCTGCTTGGGAGCGGCTGTTGCGGCAGTATTGGTTCTACGACGACGACTTGCGCTCGCGTTTCTACGCTTTCCTGACTAGCTCCGGACAGCTGGAAGCGGAGCTGCGGGCGCTGGCATCATCGCTTGCGCCGGCGCGGGCAGGGAACTGGGAAGCGCTAGTTCGTGAAAACGCGGCGGCGGCGCAGATTATCGCCGAAGCCGATCTATGGCGCTGCCATTTTGAAACAGCGGCTCCGGTGTTGCGTGCTCTCGCCACGGAGTTTCCAACAGACGAGCGCGTGGCCCATCGGGCTTCGGTCGTGCATCGCTCGGTGGCTCTTGTGTATCCCTCCTTCACCGAGCAGGCGGGAAGTCTTGAGGAAGGCCTTCGAGAATACGATCCTGGGAATCGCGAGCGACTCTCCTGGGCGGGAGATGTGCGGGCGGACCGCGAGCTTTACGATCAGGCAGCCCCCTACTGGAATCGCATGGCCGAGGTGGAGCCCGGTAAGCCGGAAGGCTACCTCGAAGCTGCAACGGTGTTCTGGGATTACTATCAGTTCGACGACGCTCTGCGGCTGCTTGATCTGGGCCGAACCAAGCTTGGTAGTCCCGCCCTCTTCGCTTACGAGGTGGGCGCAATCCATGAAAACCAGCGTGACTATGAGGCGGCGATCGAGGAGTATGTCCGTGGCTCGCTGGCTTCCCCAGAAAACCCCCAAGCAAACCAAGGAAACGGCGGTGCGCGCCGGCGTCTGTTGAGACTGGCGCGGCGTGCAGCCTATCGCGACCAGATTGACCAGGCGACGGCCGTGCTGGTGAACGGAGCGGAGCCCGAAGCGTCCGCCATAGCGCTGCGTGTTGGGGTGCTGGACGTACTGCGGCGCCGCGACGACTTGGCGGCACTGCTGCCGCGGTTGGCCACTCAAACCACTTCGCTCGAGTTGCTCGACCAAGTCGGCGCCCTCGCGGTGAATCACGGAGTGCAAGATGTTCGCGTCAAAGTTGTTGAGAGGCAGATTGAGCTGACCCGCGATCCGGTGGAGAAGATGCGGTTGCGGCTGGCCTTGATGAGGCTTTACGAGGCGCAAAAGGATCTGGATTCGGCCGGCCGTGTTATCGATGCACTCTATACTGAGCAGCCCAAGATTCTCGGAGTGATTCGTGGCGCCGTGGACTTCCACTGGCGAACGAAAGACTATGATCGTGGCCTCGAAGTGCTGCTGGAAGCCGCCGCCGAGGCCTACCCGGATTTGCAAACGAAGTTCCGATTCGAAGCCGTACGCAAGGCGACCGGCATCGAGCGGTACGAGTTTGCTCGTGAACATCTGCAGCCGCTGCTCGATGAGAAACCGTTCGACACGCAATACCTGGCGGCGATGGCCGCTACCTATGGCGGCGAAGACCGCTATGACGCCTTGCGTGATTTCTACGTCCAGAAGATCAATGCATTGCGTGAAGCCGACCTGCCCGCCGAGGCAAAGAAAGCCCAGATCGCCACTTTACGCCGCGGTGTGATTCCCGCCCTCACCGAGCTGGGCGACTTTGCAGCCGCCGTGGACCAATACATCGAGATCATCAACCGCTACCCGGACGACGAGCAGCTCATCCAAGAGGCAGCGCTCTACGCCGACCCGCGTGGCCGCCGTCCGCAGTTGACGGGCTACTACGTCCGCACGACAGCCGAGTCGCCGAAAGACTTCCGATACCACCGCGTGCTGGCCTGGGTGCAAACTCACTTCGAAAACTACGGCGCGGCAATTGATGCGTTCACACAGGCGGCGGAGGTGCGTCCCGATCACACGGGTGTCCTCGAATCCCGGGCGGCGCTCGAAGAGCGGCTGATGCGCTTTGACGACGCGCTGGGCAGTTACCCAAAGCTCCATGAGCTGACTTACGAAAACCCGCGCTGGATGGAAAAGATTGCCGAGATCCATGCGCGTCAGCGGCGAGCTGGCGATGCGGTTGCCTCCCTTCAGAAGACGCTGATCGAAGGTCGGCCGGAGCGGCCGGAGAACTATTTTGCCGTCGCCCGCCGATTGGAAGAGTGGAACCTGTCCGCGCAAGCCGTCCCGTTCGCCGAAAAGGGCGTGAAGCTTGCGGGCTCTTACCTTTATCGAGATTCGGCCTACGCCGGAGGTGCGGGGCTTTTTGCCCGCTTGCTAACCAGAGCGCGGCGCCATGAGGAAGCCTACAGCGATCTTCGCGAAGAGTGGCAACGCTCGGGCAGGGTTGGCTGGAGAGGGCGCTTCGTGTCGGCGATCGGCGAGATCGGTACCGCGGTGGACCGTTATTACGCGCCGGAGGAGAAATCCGCTTTTGCGGCCTTCTTGCGGCAGGCGAAATCGGAACTCAACCCCACTGAGTTTGAGTGGGTCCTGATCCCGTTGGCCCGGTCGGCGGCCGTGACGGAGCTGGAAGTTGAGTGGCGGCACGAGCGTCTGCTGGCGAATCCCGGCCGCGGCCAGGCAAGCACGCATGAGCGGCGTCTCATTGAGCTGCAGCAGAAGCGTCTGAAACACGACGAACTGGGGAATCAGCTTGAGGCCTACTGGAACGTCTACCCACGCAATAGCAGCCGAGCCCACCTCCTCGACCGTGCCGCCCAGGCCTATCAGGCGGCGGGCAATGAAGACGACGAGTTCCGAGTCACGCAGCAGCGGAGCGCCAGCTATGAACACTACTCCGAGCGTTACTTGGAACTCCTGTTGAAACGCCAGCCAGACCGCTTGATCGACCTAGCATCGGGAAATGGATCGCGGCGCCAGAATCGAGCGGCCAATTACGCGGTGGCCAGTGGTGATGTGGAACTCGCACTGCGAGCCGTCGGCGTCCACGGACGCAGGCTGCCGCCTGTCTGGACCCGAGCCTACCGAGGATTAGTCGGGTTGCACTATTCCCGCGTCGCTCCCGAAATCGATGACGCCTTTGCCGAGATCCTCGACAGCGGAGCCATCAGCCAAAGAATCGGCCGGCAAGTGGATCGGGACCAAGAACTAGTCGGTGACCTGTGGTTTTACTACGGTGCCCGCTATGGCGAGTACCTGCGATTGGATGGCCGTCCCGAGGCGGAAGACTACCTGCCGGCTTCGCTCGAAGGCGCTTCAGCGCGGGTGTCGGCCTATTCCGATCTCGCGGACTACTATCGGGAACAAGGCGCCTACGACGATGCTTTAGCCGACTACCGTCATGTCCTGGAATTGCAACCGGGAAACGCCGCGGTTCATCATTCCATGGCGGGCGTTCTCTGGAGTCAAGGCAAGCGTGATGAAGCGATCGCCGAATGGAGTGCGGCTTTAGAAGCTTATACGGACCAGGTTCGGCGTAGCCGGTTGGAGCCGTCGTTTTGGGACGAGGTTCCCGCAATCGTCCGGGCCATTGGTCAGCACGACTTGATGCCGTCGCTGGAAGCACCCGTCCTCAAGCTGCTTCGCACTTATGTCGGCCGAAACGGCGCCTATCGCGTGTCGGGGCTGCTGCAAGCATTTGTCGAGAGTTCAGCCAATCGGCAAGCGGCGCTGGCGAGCGTCCTTGAATTCGACAGCGAGGCCAACAACCGCGTCGGCTACCTGGAAGTGCTGGCGAACGCGGCGTGGGTCCCGGCGGATCAACTGGAGACCGTGCTCGCGCGAGTTGTCGAGGCAGCCGGGCAGCAAGCTTCGGGCGCTCAAGGCCGGGCGATCTTCGTTGCCCGGCAAGCCGTCACCAAATGGCGGGTTCGCTTGATCGAGCACCTGCTCGATACGAAGCAGCCCGGCAAGGCTACACAGGAATTGGAAACCCTGCTGGGAAGCTTGGCGGATTCCATTCGCTCGGCACACGCTCTGCTTGAGATCCGCGTCGCGGCACAGAGCGGCGGCCTGGAGGAACTGCTTTCCCGCTACCGCCGGCAAGCGCTCGGGGCGCCTACTTTGCAGCATCTGCAAACGGCGGCTCAGCAAGTACGCGACAACGGCGACACAGACTCCGCACGGCGGTTGCTTGACTTCGCCTATTCCCGTCAACTCGAACGCCGTGATCTGAGCGCCGCGAACTTCCTCGGACTTGCCGAGTTGCGCTTCGAGCAGGAACGGGCCGAAGACGCGCTGGCTCTGTTGCGCCGAATGTCTCTCGTTTCCAGGGAACCATTTGAGCAGTTTGTTCCGGCCGCTGAATTGCTCGTGAAGGTGGGCCGGCATGACGCGGCGGTCGAATTCCTGAGCGATCGTGTCGGGACGGTTCCCTGGGATGTCACTGCCCGGCTGCAGCTTGTGGAAGCCCGCCTAGCGGCAGGAGAGACACCGCAACTCTCCGCGCGAGTGCTGACCGAGACCGCCTCTTCCGTTGAGACCGGCTACGCATCACGGGTCGCTGCCGCGAAACTATTGCGGCGGGTTGGCACCGGGCCGGGTGATCTTGGATCCGAGGAATTGGACTTACTGGCGTCGAGCGTTGAGCCGGCATCACATGTCTTCCGGGACTACGACTTTCACAGCCGCCTCGATCGTTCCGAGCGTCAGGCATCAGCCGGGAACGTGGACTCCGAGCTGCAACTCTTGCGCGAGGCCTTGGCGATTCGCCCGGCGGCCATAACACCGCGAGTGGCTGCCTTCCGTGCCGCCCGCAAGGCGGATGACCACACTCTGGCACTTGCCGCGCTGATGCCGTTGATGCATGAAGGCGGCATGGGACGAGATCTGTTCAGGCAGGATTCCGTTTTTGGCGAAACGCGAAATCTGGACAAATTGCAACCCTGGATGGCGGACCAATTCCTCTCCGGAAACGGACTCGACAATCGCGAACGGGCGACGATCGCACAGGAGGTAGGCGCCTCGGCCGAAACCCTCGGTCGCCTCGATGCCGCCTCGCTGCACTTCCAACTGGCGCTGAAGATGGACTTGTCACCCGATGCAGAACAAGAAGTGACCGAAGCCCTTGCAAGGGTCGAGGCGGAGCGCAGCCTGCGAATGCAAAACGCCATGCGACGGCCTGTGATCAGCAAGAATCTAGAGCAGGACCGGGCGGTGCGTCCCAGGCTGAGCGCCGTTGCCGAAGGGGGCTCACGATGAGAAACGGTCTAGGTTTCGCGGGCGGACTGCTCCTGCTGGCGCTTGTTGCGTCGGCGCTGATCCAAGTCCCTGCCAGCGCTCCATCTTTGGCTCGGCTGGTGCCCGCAGGGCCGTTGCTGGTGCTCGAGGCCCCTGACTTCTCCAAACTGCTGGCCGACTGGAACGGCTCGCAGGAAAAGCCGCTATGGCTCGCAAGCACCAACTATCAAGTCTTTTCGCGGTCCAAGCTTTTCCTGCGACTGCAAGAAGTTCACAAAGAGTTCACGGCTGCCGCCGGCTTTACCCCGGACTTGTCCATGCTCGAATCCATTGCCGGCACGGAATCGGTTTTGGCGCTCTATGACGTCGGTCAGGTCGAATTTCTCTACATCACCAAGCTCCCCTCGGCCCGCCGGCTGCAGAGCATTTTGTGGCAGACGCGCGCTAACTTCGAGCCGCGAAATGTGGCGGACACTCCTTACTACGTGCGCGTGGAGCAGCAGTCGGGGCGCATCGTTGCATTCGCCACAACCGACGACTATCTTCTTCTAGCCACCAGTGAAGACCCGCTCGCCAATGCGCTCCAGCTCCTTGCAGGCGAAAGCGGAACCCCGGTGACGGGTCAGCCCTGGTACGCCGACGGTGTCCAAGCGGCCGGGCGTCCCGGCGAGCTCCGCATGCTGCTCGAGATGGGCTCGATCGTTCGCAGCCCCCACTTTCGCTCCTACTGGATTCAGCAAAACGTGTCCGAACTGCGGCAGTATCGCGCCGCCGTAACCGACCTCCATCGGCAGGAGGGAGAAATTCGAGAGAGGCGCGTTTTTCTGCGTCCGGCGGCAACCGACAGCGATGAATCACAGCTGCAGCAGTCAAGTCACGTCGCGGAGCTGACCAAGCTTGTCGACGATGATTGGGGGCTGTACCGCGTCTGGAATGCGCCGAAACTTGAAGACACCCTCACGCTGCTTGAGCGTAAGATCCTGGCCCGCCGTGCTGGAACGGCCCCGCCGCCGGTGGTTGCCCCGATTGTCTTCCTTGGTGGGGGCACCGTAGGAAGCGAAGCGGCGCTTGAGACGCTCATAGACGAACCTCCGCCGGCCGCGGCGCCGGGCGGTTTTTCCCGAGAGCCGCTGAGAGCCATCTTCGAACGGGCCGGGCTGAAGGCGGTGCTCCAGACACAATCTAGCCGGCTTCTTTCCGATAGCGTCTTCTTCGGGGATGAGTCGTTGGTTGTCCTGCTGGCTGATTCGGACTGGAACCTTGAACAGGTGCGTGAGGCGCTCGCTGACTCGGTTCGGGGGCTTTGGACGGCCTCCAGGCTCGGCGCGCAATGGACGGATCGCAACGAAAACGGCGAAACCTACTCGGAGCTAAACGGTTTGACGCCGCTGCTGGCCGCTGCCCGAGGCAAGCACCTTTTCGTGGCGAATGCGGCGCAGCCGCTGCTAGCAGCGCTTTCACGGTTGACGGCCCCTGCCAACAACGGCCCGGGTGCCGGGTATGCCGCGGCGTTTCGTCATTCCCGTGAGAGTGGCCGCTATCGCCGATTCATGGGGCAGCTCGACAGTCTCCAAATCCAGCGCTACGGTTCGTCACAGAATCGGTCCCCTGAGTTCTTCTCCGAAAATGTCGGCAGCTTGAGTACGGCGCTTGCACGCGTCAAAGAGGTGTCGCTGCGCACCGAAGATCGCGGCAGCACCGTGGTACAAACCGTCACCTACGAGCTGAACCCATGAAGATCATCGTCATTTTGTTGGGCGCATTGCTGGCCGCGCTGGGTGGGGTATGCGTAGCGCGCTCCGAACCGGCGGGCCGGCTGAACTTGGCTGACCCGATCGAGGACGACGCCATCGATCTTTCCCGGGTTTCCTACGTCATCGTCAGCACCGAAACAGGCGAGATCGTCGAGGCTCGATGGGAACGCTTGGCCGAGCCGATGCCCGTCGGTTCCCTCGTCAAACCGTTCACCGCCCTGGCCTACGCCGAGAGTCACTCTTTTCACTATCCTGTCCTCCGATGCCGTGGAGTAGAGGATGAGTGCTGGCTCCCCAAGGGCCACGGAACCGTAGGAATCGAGCAGGCGCTGGCTCAATCCTGCAATACCTACTTCCATCAGTTGGCTGATCGCGTTCTGTGGGCTGACATGGAAACGGTTGCGCGGCGCTTCGGACTGGCCGCGCCTCCAATCGATGCTTCGGCCGGCGCCTATATCGGCCTCGGCAATGAATGGAAGCTGCAACCGCTGGCGGTCGTGCGGGCTTACGAAGAACTGGTCCGCAGATCAGGTGACCCGGGCATCGCGCTATTGGCTCAAGGACTCGCGTTGGCTTCCCGCAACGGCACCGGCAGCGGTATGGGAAAGGCGCTCGGTGGCTCATCTGCTCTTGCCAAAACGGGTACTTCGCCGTGTAGCCACTTGGGCGACGGAGAATACGAGGCATCGAACGGCGATGGCTACGTGATCGCGCTTTACCCGGCGGAAACGCCGCGCTACACGATGCTCGTTCAAGTTCACGGCGTGCCGGGCCGCGTCGCGGCGATCGTTGGAGGAAAGATCCTCGCGCGGCTTGTTCAAGGCCATTGAAGTAAGCCTGTGATCGAGGAATTGCAAACAATCCAACAGAGGCGTGGACGGAAGTCCACGCTCAAGCCAGCCTGGAGCCCGGCTCTGCCCGGTAGAGGCCCAACGCCACCAGGCGGGTGGCGCGCGCCACGGTTGCTCCCGTGGCTGGCGGTTCTCCTCTTAACCCTACCCCTCGCTAAGGCCTCCCAGACAGTGCGAGTCGGGGTGTTCGGCCTCTTCCATCCAGCCGAGCTAGCCGTTCGCGCTGCACCCGGTTCGATACTCATCATCGAAGCCGACTCCCCCGGATTCACCGTTGCGGATGCGGGAACGGTTCGTTTCCGGCTGTCCGGATCAGAGATTGAATGCGATGTTGCCGGGACTACGGTGAACGCCAAGAAAGTACTGGTGCGGGCCAGCGGATCGCGTTCGTCGTTTCGCCTTTCCGTGCCCGGCAGGATCGACCGGCTCTATAGAGGCGAGCTGGAAGTTCTCCCATCGAACCGAGCCTTGCGCGCAATCGTTGTCATGGACGTCGAAACCGCGGTTGCCTCGGCCGTCGCGGCGGAAAGTCGGCCAAGCGCATCTCTAGAAGCCCTCAAGGCACAGGCTGTTGCGAGCCGCTCCTTCCTGCTCGCCAACCGCAAGCGGCATCAGGGATTCGATCTCTGCGACACGACCCATTGCCAATTCCTAAGGCAGCCTCCTCCCGCTGATAGTCCAGCGGCGGAAGCGGCTCAGACGACCCGCGGGCTGGTGCTGCGCTATCGAAACAGCATCGTGCCGGCGATGTTCTTTGCAGGTTGCGGAGGGAAAACCTTTGCGCTGCGCGATGTCGGAATGGAACCGGGCAACTATCCGTTTCGGTCCGTCGATTGCCCGATCTGTCTGCGAAAACCGAACCCCTGGCAGCGGCGAATCGCGCGCGTTGACGCGGAACCGCTCCTCGCCTCCGGTCTATCTGAGCTGGCCAGGATCTCCCTCGTTCGCAAGATCGGCTGGAACGCGGTTCCCAGCAATGCCTACAGCGTCGACTCCGATGGCGAAACCGTAAGCCTCAAGGGCAGAGGGGCGGGTCACGGCGTGGGGCTCTGCCAGGAAGGCGCGGCCGGACTAGCCGCTGAGGACATGAGCTTCATGGAAATTTTGCGTCACTACTTCCCGGATACGACGTTGGAAGCAGCGCGGTAGCAGACAACATGGAGACACGGGCGCTTGACCGCGGACTTCCGTCGGCGGCTCTGCCCTTGCTTCTGGGATTCGGTGTATTCGGCGCCGACTTTGCTGATCAATCCGAGAGCGAAGTAACACTGATCTCCTTGAACCAGACGACCGACTCCTCGTCGTGGTTTTGGACGCCAATGTATCCGCTGTCAGGCCGAGGGCCGCGCCGCGGTTCGTAATATTTCTTTCGTTCAGGAACGGGCTGTGAACCTTCAAACGTGTTGACCACCTTGCCGTTCACGCTGATGATTGTGGTCTGCCCTTCAAGCTTGATCTCCATCGTGTTCCAGCCGGAGCGCGAGGGAGGAAACTCTTCCGCGCTCGACATTGAATAGATTGCACCGGTTCGATGGAACTCGTCAGCTCCATCGTTGATCTGCACCTCATACCCGCGGTGAACCGGGAACCAGGCGTCGTGGGGTTCCGCGGGAATCCGAATAAAAACGCCTGAGTTTGTGTCCGAATCTGAACCCTTGTAGACCACTCTGATGACAGCGTCGCCGAACTTCTCCCCCGTGTACCAGAGCAGGCCCATGCCCCCTTCTGTTTTCAGCGCGCCGTCCTCGACCGTGAACGAGCCTTTGCTCACATGCGTCCAGCCGGTGAGGTCTTTCCCGTTAAAGAGTTGCTTGCGAGGCGGGTCCGCTCCAATCGCCCCGGAGCCAAACATCAAGGCGAACATTGTGGCAGCGATTGCGATACGACTCTTCATAGAATTTCTCCAAACCCAATACAGGGCTCTTCTCCAGGCCCATACAGGATAGCGAAACGGCCTCATCAGAGTTCCGAAAAACTATGCTTCCGGGGGGACAAGTCAAACCTCGCCGGTTAGCTTCGTTGGTGCTCATCTTGCGAAAGCGGCACATTCGTTCCTGCCATGCACCCCTGGCGGTCCAGACGAAACTGTTTCCCGCGCCATTCGACACGGCTTCCGAAGAAGCTGGACAACCAGACCAGAAAAGCGAGAACGTCCGCCAGCGGCAGCAACCAGAGGCTTCGTTTTGCCTGCCGCGAATCCACGCAGTCAGCAACAAGCCAAGCGGCGACAAACCGGAGCGTCAGGCAACACGCAGCCAGTATCGCGAGAGACGGAATATGACTCCCAGCCGCGAGGGCTGCTAGGCTCCACACCGTGCCGTGGGTAACGATCAGTCCCACATGTCCGCCTGGCCGCATGACGCGAATGGTACGCGACCAGCGCAACAGATGGCGCCACACGGCCTTCCACGAATCAGCCGGAAGGAGCGTCTCAACGGCAGGCCCGGAAAGTGCGACACCCTGGCCACTACCTGAGATCAGGTTTCCCAGAACATAGTCGTCCGCCAAGAAGGGCCGTATTCGCTGGAACCCTCCAATCCGTGCGAGGTCCTTCCGTCGCAGCAGCATCGTGGCGCCCAGAGCGAACCGCATCCCTTGCAAGCTTCTTCCGAGCAGCACTTGCCCTTGGTATTCCGTCGAAATCCACAGGGCTTCGATAAGGGATGCGAAGGTCCCGCCAGACCGGGCGCGGTAGAGACAGCTCACCAGACCGACCCCGTCCTGGGAGAGATCGGCCACGAGCTCGCGGAAGTAACCACTCCCAACGCGGATGTCGCTGTCGTTGACGAGCAACAAATCGTGGCTCGCTTTTTCCGCCAGTTTCTCGAGAACAAAAACCTTCGGGTTTCCCTCGGGTGAGTATCCGCACTCGACCAGCTCGATCGGCAGTTGCGGGAATTCAACAGCAAGCCGCCGGACCGCCTCAGCCCCCGGGTCGCTCGCGTCAGTTACCCCAAATAACAGCTCGAATTGAGGGTAATCTTGAAGCGCATGCGAGCGGAGGTTTTCGTCGAGACCCGGCGCCGAGCCGGTTAGTGGTTTGAGTACCGACAGGGGTTTGAGTAGTGAGAGGGCCGGCGGCACGGTCGGATGAACGTCCCTCAAACTGTCCG
>CBDCYS010000069.1:0-59410 GCA_965224215.1 Bryobacterales bacterium
GGTTGAGCATCTCGGTGAAGATGTTCATGTGCTGCTGGGCAGCGACCGCAATATCAAGATCACCCGCTCAAGCGACATGGCGCTGGCCCGGCTCTTCTACGCTGAGCAACGGGCGGCGGCAGGAACGCCGGAGGATGCCAACCACCAGGCGCCTGGCGCGGCCCCCGAGAAGGGGATCTCCCAGGCGCAATGACGCCCGAGTTTCGCAGCGGCATCGGCTACGACCTTCATCGCCTTGCAGAGGGCCGCAAGCTCATTCTCGGTGGCGTCGAAATTCCCGCGGAGAAAGGCCTGGTCGGCCACTCTGACGCCGACCTCGTGTTGCATGCGGTGACCGACGCCTTGCTGGGAGCCGCCGGGCTCGGCGACATCGGACAACACTTCCCGCCTTCCGACCCACAATGGCGCGATGCCGACAGCGCCGTCTTCCTGCTCCACGCCCGGCGCCTTGTGGAGAAAAACGATTACCGCTTGGTGAACGTGGATGCGGTCATTGTTCTTGAGAAGCCAAAGCTGGGGCCGTTTCGAGATGCCATCCAAGAAAGCCTGGCCGACAAGTTGGGCGTTTCGCCAGACCGCGTCAGCGTCAAGGCCAAGACCGCCGAAGGACTCGGGCCCATCGGACGGGGCGAGGCTGCCGAGGCGCATGTTGTGGTCGTGATCAGCCGAAGCGTCTAGCCCAAGAGTGGCCGGCGATCCTGCTGGCCATCGCCGCACAGCGCTGACGCCCGTACAATAAATTCGTGCTGGTTTCGGACTTTGATTACGATCTTCCCGAGGATCGGATCGCCCAGGCCCCGCTGGCAGACCGCGCCGCTAGCCGCATGCTCGTCGTGGACCGCGCTAGGGGAACATGGCAAGACCGACGCTTTCGAGACTTCCCCAGCTATCTTCACGAAGGCGATCGCGTCGTCGTTAACAACTCGCGCGTCCTGCTCGCTCGGCTGTTCGGCCGCCGCGAGGGAGTCCACGCTACCACTTCCAAGAAGGACGCCAGCGCCCTCGTTGAGCTGATGCTGCTGAAACAAGTCAACCGCGACCCGGTACGCTGGGAGGCGCTGGTCCGCCCGGGCCGCAGGATGAGAGTCGCCGAAGTCGTTCATTTCCCCGGGGGCGTGAGCGCTACCATCGTCTCGCGCGGAGAGTTCGGGCTACGGGTCGTCGAGTTTTCCGCAAGCCCGGAAGACTTTCTCCGCTGGCTCGATTCCGCCGGGCACATGCCGCTGCCGCCCTACATCAAGCGCTCCGATGATTTATCCGATCGCGAGCGCTACCAAACCGTCTACGCCAGCCAAAGCGGTTCGGTCGCCGCGCCCACGGCGGGCCTGCATTTTAGCGGAGAGGTGCTTGCGCAACTCGAGCAACTTCAGGTTCAGAAAGTGGAGGTCACCCTTCACGTGGGGCTGGGCACGTTTCAGCCGATCCGGGAGGAGCAAGCCGAAGACCATCCCATGCACGCGGAGTCTTACGAGATCAGCCGGGAGGCCGCCACGCAGTTGAGCACTGCCGGTAGCACGGCCCGGAGCGGCACCGGCCGGACGGTTGCGATCGGAACTACGACGGTGCGTGTCCTTGAGCATGCCACGCGAAATTCACTTTCGGGGACTATCGAACCCGGGGCGGGCGAGACGAATCTGTTTATTCGCCCAGGATTCGAGTTTCAAGCGGTTGACGCGTTGCTGACGAACTTCCACCTGCCTCGGTCGACGCTGCTGATGCTGGTTTGCGCCTTGGCGGGACGGGAGCTGATTCTCGATGCTTACGCGCACGCGGTGCGGGAAGAATACCGCTTTTATTCTTATGGGGACTGCATGCTGGTTGTCTAGCTCGCACTTCTTATCACATGGCGAGGCGCGAGGGGGCGAACGGACTTGGCCCTCGGACCCTCGACCGCACCCTCGCGGGCGCGGCTCTGTCTGGCTAGGATCGGCCACGGCCAGCCCCCAACGGCTTATTGCCGGACGGTGGGCGAATCGAATCGCAACGGCCTCGACAGTTAGCGGTTACAATGCAGATTGCCCTTGGAGCAGTCTCGTTGAGAGGTCATCCGACGAGGGGTAAGTTTTCGTGCCGCGCAGACAGTTGACCCACAACGTTTAGGTCCTCACCACATGGCCAGCAGGCAAGTTGAAAAGACAGAGAAAACCGTGAGTGCCGACGCCGCCATTGTGCCAATCGGAGACGCTGCCCGACTCAGCGAAGTTGCCGCGCGCTTGGCCGAACAACCTATCGTCGCTTTCGACACCGAGTTTATCCGCGAAAAGACGTACTACCCCAAACTGGGGTTGATCCAGGTCGCCGACCGTGAGCAGTCTTGGCTGATCGACCCCCTGTTGCTCAGCGTTGAGGATATTCAGCCCTTGTTGCGGGTCTTCACCGATCCGGCGATCATCAAGGTGGCTCACTCCTCCGAGCAAGACCAGTCGTGTCTCTACTACGACTACGGCATCGTTGCATCGCCGGTGCTCGATACCTCGATCGCGGCGGCGCTGACGGGCTTCGGGGACCAAATCGGACTCGCGGCGCTGCTGAAGAAACTGCTCGGCGTCAGCCTGCCGAAAGCCCATACGCGCTCCGATTGGCTGCGCCGCCCGCTGCCGCAAGCCATGGCCAGCTATGCTCTGTTGGACGTCGACCACCTGGTGGAAGCGGCGGAGATACTCCTGGCCGATCTCGACAACCGAAACCGGCGCGAATGGGCGCTGGAATTGTCGGCGCAGTTCGCCGACCCGACCCGTTACGATCCCAACTCGGACGCGCTTGCTCATCGCCTCGCCTCCAATGGCAATCTCAATCCCCAACAGTATGCGGTTCTGCGATCGCTGACCCGTTGGAGAGAGAACCGCGCCTGCAAATCAGATGTTCCGCGCAAATGGTTGGCCGAGGACCAAGTCCTGGTCAAACTGGCGCTTGCCAGCCCATCGAAGCTAGAAGACCTGTCACTGTTCCGGGGCTTGCGAATCAAGGCCGACGGGCGTATCGGCGGCGAGATGATTGATGCCATCTCCGAGGGCCGGGAAACTCGGGCCGAGGAACTCGTTCAGCCTCCCAAACGCCCCCACAAGGCAACGGAGGAGGGGCCGGCGCTGAGCGTGCTCAAATGCTTTCTCGCGCTTGCCGCTCAGGAGCAAAAGGTTGCGCCGCGCTTTCTCATCGATGCCGATACCATGGCAGGCCTTCTTCGGAATCGAAAAGGGTTTCCCAATGTCGAAGCGCTTCGGGAATCGAAGCTTCTCAGCGACGGGGTGATCGACCTCATCGGAGAAGAAATGGTTGCTGTCTTAAATGGCGAACTCGGGCTTCGGCTAACGAACGGTCGCGTCGAGCGCTGTGCGCCTGGCAACGGCCTTGCGCCGAACCCAGGACAACAAGAGCTGCCGCGGTAAATCATCCGAAGGATTCCAGGTTTCTCCCAAGCGCCTCCGCAAGTAGCTCCTGCGATTTGGTCGAGGCAAGTTCCTCCAGAGTAAACTCGGACAAAACAACGATCGGAAGCCCCCGGTCCCCTCCGGTCCGCATCTCAGCGTGTGTCCTGTCGAATGTTTCAACGTTTTCCGCTGCCCTCTTGACTAGGTGCTGCAGGATCGAGAAAGCCTTGTCGGAGAGATCACCCCGGTAGATCTCGAGGCGGCTGCCCTGGCGCCACTCTGGAAAAGCTTCTAGCCCAATGAACCGCAGAAACCAGTCGGCGCGATAGGAGCCAGCAGCGGCCACGATCCCCATGTAGTCAGCGATCAGCTCATCGATTACGTTGTTCCTCATCGAAGAGACCACGCGGCGAGTAAAGTAGTGCGCTGACTCGTGTTCCCGGCGGATAGTCAAAGACTTTCTTCGCCACTCGGCTTCCCCGATGCCCATCTGATCAGCCGGGATGCCGCTGTAGGGGCCGTCGCTCAGAAAGATAAAGCGGTCTTGGTAAAGTTGCTTCTGAGGAATGATGCGTTTGAATTCGTCGCTCCAGCCGGTCTTGGATGAAGCCTGCTCTGGATTCTGCTGCTCCCACTCTAGTCTGAGCTTCCGAATGCGATCCCAGTTGTTGTAGCCCGCGGCCATCAGGGCACCCTGGGAAGGCGGAATCGGCGCGGGTTCGTTGCGCCGGGCCAGGGCGCGAAGGACCGTCACGAAATCTTGGCGGTCGCCAATGACCAGCAGCGGGATCCTGCCCGCCGCCGTCGGGTGAATGACGATCTCGAACAGTTCGGGACTCCGCAGCGCGATCCCATAGCCTTCTTTTGATTGCTCCGGTTCGATTCCACGCCGCGTCGCCGCACGGTATTCTTCCGTTTCGCTGATCCCTTCTTGAATTGGGAATCTTAGCTGGACGAGCTTCTCTCTCAGCGCCGGCAGAGTGCCGCGGACCTTCGACTCAGCGGCGTATTCTTGCCAAGCCGCCACGAATGGCTCGTCGGGCAGCGGCAACCGCAGGGGCGATTCGAGAGCGGAGCGATCAAAGACGTTCTTGTTGTATTCGAGCAGCTCATCGCGAACCGCCGCGTCGTTGCACACGGACTCGAGAGTATGGACTCGAATGTTATCTCGATCCACTGCAGCTCCTTTCGCTTATCATTCTGTCTGTTCTGAGCCTGTCTGTTCTGAGCGCTGAGGGCGAGTCCTGATGATAGGGAAGCGCGCCGCGCCACGTACTGATGAGCGGGTGAGAGGCATCAAATGTGGAGGCTTCCCGGAAGCTTAAGCCCTAGCGAGTTACTGTCTGGGCGAAAACGGGGGCTATCGACCCTTTCTCGGCGAGTTTCGTGTCTTTTGCGACTACTATATACGTTAACTGTCGACCCTGGGCGCCTTGGTGGAGGTTTCGAAGAAGTTCCTAAGTTCTTTTATTTCAGTGCCCCGACCGCCTCGATTGCAGGATTTGGCAGATTCTGGTTATCCACTTTACTCTAGTTGGTGGGCTGGGGCTTGGTGATAATGTCTCGATAGGTCAAGGCCTTACGGAGAACCAACTGTTCGACGAGTCGGTGGAAGATCTTGCCTACGTGGCGGGACTTTCGACGGTTGAAGCGAAAGGTGAATTCATCGAGGTAGCCTTGCAGATGCACTTTACTCACCTTCCCTTGGTGCGTCGCTACCAACCAGCGCTTGAGCAGCGAGGCAACCAGGTGGACATGCGCGAATTCCTCGGCGGCTATCTGCGAGTCTCCCGCTGTGTGGGTGACCCGATGGCGATAGCCGGCTTTCTTCAAGCCCCGGTAACCCCTCCAGCCGTCGCTATGGACCAGACTGCCTGACGCCACACAGTCGGTCACAAAACCCACCAGACTCGGTCCCGATGCGTCGGGGACATGACGCAGACGAATTCGCCCCATTTTGCGGCCCTGCAGTTCCACCGCAACCACAACCAAGGCTTTGCCCACCAGCTCTCGCCCGCGAACGTGCTTCTCCTTGCCGCCCAAGTAAGTCTCGTCGACCTCGACACTTCCGTCCAGCCGTTCCCGACCCAGCCGAACCATCGCCTGCCGCAACTTCTGCAACATCAGCCAGGCGGTCTGATAGCTGCCCAGACCGAGTTCACGCTGCAAACCCTTGGCGCTCAGCCCTGTTTTCTGAGTGCAGGCCAGCCACATGGCCAGAAACCAACTCCGCAGCGGCACCCGCGAGTTGTGCAGGATGGTTCCCGCCGTGGGAGAGGTCTGGCGTCGGCACCCGCTACAGAACATCGTGCCTCGTCGGGTCGTCCCACCCCTTCGTGGCCGAGCAGTTCGGACAAACGAACCCCGCTGGCCAGCGGACACCGAGCAGATACTCGCAGCAAGCTTGCTCGCTGGCAAACCGTTCAGTGAACTCCACCAGATGTTTTGGAAAATCGTCGCTCAACAGACTCGGTCTTCGCCGCCAACAGCGCGAGTCCAAGGATAGCTTGATTCATCACTAGAGTAAAGTGGATAACCAGATTGGCAGATATTTTCATGATATAGCCTTTGATGGGTATCCGGTTGACTCAGGTAGCCCCAATATCTTGTGGTTTGGGGATTTTCTTGGGTTCTGTAACCGGGTGAACAATCATCTTGTAAGTCGCGGGATCCACGGCTACCGCCTGCTGGACGAGCCGATAAGAGTTTGCCGCGGCTTTTGGATTTGCGGCGGTTGAAACGGAAGGTGAACTCGTCCAGGTAGTAGTCCAGATGTTTGTGGCTCACGGCGCCCTGATGGGTGCCCAGCAGCCAGCGCTTGAGCAGTGACATCACGCGGTGGACGCGGGGCATCAATTCCGACGCGGACTGCTCCTGCCTGCTGACAACTGTGACCTGATGGACGTAGCCTTCCTTTTTCAACCCGGAGTAACCGGGCCAGCCGTCGGTATGCACCACGCTGCCCGGCTCGATGCACTCTTCCACGAAAGGCAACAGGCTCTCACCCGAGGCATCCTCGATTCTCTTCATGCGAATCCGGCCGATACCCCGCCCATCCTCTTGAACGGCCACTGCGATCAATGCTTTGTTTTTCAGGTTTCGGCCCCGCAGGCCCTCTTCGAGCCCGCCCCAGTAGCTTTCATCGACTTCCACTGTCCCGGCCAGCAAATCCCGTCCCGGCCGCACCATCGCGCGCCGCATTTTGTGCAGCCAGGTCCAAGCCGTTTCGTACCTGTTGAGCCCCAACACTCTTTGAAGTCCCAAAGCGCTGGCTCCGGTTTTTTGGGTGGTGACCCACCACATCGCACGAAACCACAACGGCAAAGGGCTGCGCGTGTCCTGAAAGATGGTCCCGGCGGTCACCGAGGTTTGGCGCCCACACGCAGCGCACTGCAGCAGCACTTTTCGCAAAGGCCACGACTTTCCACAACCGCAACCCGGACAGCGGGAACCGTCCGGCCAGCGCCGCCGGAACAGATACTCCCGGCAGGCCTCCTCACTGCTAAAACGGGCCTCGAATTCTGTCAGGTTCTGAGGGTAATCTTCCATCTGCCGGCATACTACATCTTGGGGCTACCTGAGTCAACCGGATACCCATCTAGCCTTTTTTGCCCCTTCCGGAGCCAGCTCACCTTGTCGTTACTTTTGTGAACCGGCCTTTCGTGAATGGGCATTTGTGAACAGCGCTGTGACTGATCGCTTGCCAGTCGATCATCTCACCGCTCTCAGCATAGCGGCACATTCGCAAATATCAAGTCCCGAGCGGGCATCTTTGTTGATAACAAAGGATTAATACTCTCACAAATCCGTGACTCAATGTTGGCTCGTTGGAATTTTGGAGAGATAGTGGGCCGCCGGCGCGGCTCTGAGCGGCGGATTCGGGTGCGGGGCGTCACGAAAAAAGAACGCAGCTAAGCCGGGGCTAGCTGATACTCTTCACTTAAAAAGATTTTTGTGGTATTCTGTTTCAGACAGGAACAGGAGGACCACGCCATGGCGCGCAAGCTGGCAGAACTGCCCCAAGGGGCGCGAATCAGCGATTACATCAGTCTCGGCGTGATGGCCAAGACGTTTCCGGTAGGGAAGATTGAGGCGGTTCTGGCGGCCACGGGCAAAGCCAGCGTGCGGCAGCGCGAGTTGCCCGCTCACGTGGTCGTCTACTACGTCATTGCCCTGGCCCTTGACATGCAGTCGTGCTACCGGGAGGTGCTGCGCTGCTTGCCGGAAGGGTTGCAGTGGCTCAGCGAACCGGGAACGAAGGTGAAGGTGGCGGGCAACTCGGCGATCTCCCAGGCGCGCTCGCGGCTGGGGCCGGCCGTGCTGCGGCAACTCCATGATGAGCTCGTGCAGCCGATCGCGGGGGCGGCTACCCAGGGCGCCTGGTATCGGCAATAGCGCTTGGTGAGCATCGATGGCAGCACCCTCGACCTTGCCGATCAGAAGCGCAACGAAGCGGCCTACGGCCGGCCCGGAGCCAGCCGCGGCTCGAGCGCCTATCCGCAACTGCGCTTCGTTTCGCTCGTGGAAGCAGGGACCCACGTGTTGTTCGGCACCCGGATGGGCGCCTATGATGTCAGCGAAATCGCCCTCGCCAAGGAGGTGATCCCGCACTTGCGAAAGGGGATGTTGTGCCTGGCTGACCGCAATTTCTTCAGCTATCGGTTGTGGAACCAGGCGCGGGTCTGGGGCGCCGATCTGCTGTGGCGAATCAAGAAGAATCTGATTCTTCCCTGCGAGAAACGCCTGCCGGACGGCTCCTATCTTAGCCGCATTTATCCTTCCGAGCGGGACCGGCGGCGCGGCGCCAACGGCGTGCGGGTGCGGGTCATCGAATACCGTCTGGAAGGGCTGGAAGACGCCGAGCCGCTCTATCGCCTGTTGACGACGATTCTGGATCCGGAGCAGGCCCGGGCGGAGGAACTCGCCGCGCTCTACCCCGAACGCTGGGAGATCGAAACGGCGCTGGACGAGTTGAAGACGCATTTGCGGGGAGCCCGCATCGTTCTGCGCAGCAAGACCCCGGAGCTGGTCGAGCAAGAGTTCTATGGGCTGCTGCTGGCGCACTTTGCTATTCGGGGGCTGATGCACGAAGCGGCGCTGAAGGCGGATGAAGATCCCGACCGGCTATCGTTTCTGCATGCGGTGAGAGTTGTCCGCCGCAAGCTTCCGCTCTTTGTGGCTATTCCCCCCTCGGGACAGAAAAGTCTTTCATGAGGCCGTGCTGGCAGAGATACTGGAGGAGCGTGTGGCCTGCAGCCGAGGACGCCGCAATCCGCGCGGGGTCAAGCGCAAGATGAGCGGCTATCCGCTGCGGCGAAACCAGCCGATCTCGCCCCCCATTCAGAATATCGAGAAACGCATCAGGATCGTTAAGTGAAGAGTATTGGCGCTAGGAGTCTGTCCCACAGAAAAAGCCAGCAAGGAGTGGAATGTTTTGCATGGAAGGGCGAAACTAGAGGCATGGGGACCAACTACCGGCCTTATGAGCCTGATCAGCCGTTTTTATTTCCGCCGTCGCCGCGGGACTGGCTGCCGCAGGACCACCTGGCCTATTTCATCTCCGATACACTCGATCAACTCGATCTGAGCGCCTTGCACCAGCCCTACGAGGGCGACGGCCGGCGCAATCAGCCCTATCACCCGACGATGCTCGTCAAGGTGCTCGTCTACGCCTACGCGACGGGCGTGTTTTCGTCGCGCAGAATCGCCAGCAAGCTGATCGACGACGTTGCACTACGCCTGCTTGCGGCGGGCAATCAGCCCGACTTTCGCACCATCAATCGCTTCCGTCAGCAACACTTGGAAACGTTTGGCAAGCTGTTCGTCGAGCTCGTGCAGCTGGCCCAAAAGATGGGTTTGGTGAAACTGGGGACGGTGGCGCTGGACGGCACGAAAATCAAAGCCAACGCCTCCAAACACAAGGCGATGAGCTACCAGCGCATGAAGGAAGAAGAGCAACAGCTCGAAAAAGAAATTCAACAGTTGCTCGAGAAAGCGCACCAAACCGACGCCGCCGAAGACGAACTCTACGGCCCCGGCAAAAGCGGCGACGAGCTGCCGCCCGAGCTGCACAAACGCGAGCAGCGGCTCGAAAAGATCAGGGAAGCCAAGCAGGCGCTGGAAGACGAACAGGCCGAAAAAGACAAGCAGCAAGGGCGCCATCCCGGCGACGGCAAAGTGGCTTCGGAGACGAGACCGCAAGGCGGCTGTTCGAAATTCAAGTGGGAGTTCGGTGAGCCAAAGCCGCAAGCGCAACGCAATTTCAGCGATCCCGAGAGCCGCATCATGAAGTCGAAGCAGAGTTTCCAACAGTGCTACAACGCGCAGGCGGTGGTGGAAGAAGGCCGTCAGTTGATCGTGGCGCGGCAGGTGGGACAGAACGCGGCCGACAACGGGTCGCTCATCGAAATGGTGGATCAAGTGGAGCAAAACACGGGGAGCAAACCGGAGTGTTTGCTGGCGGACGCGGGGTATCGGAGCGAGAAGAACTTTCTGGCAATGGAGGAACGCAAGATCGAGGGCATCGTGGCGCTGCGGCGGGAAAGCAAGGCGGCCCAGGAAGAAAAGAAGCAAAACAACAAGGCCACCGAAGCGGCGAGCGAGCGCATGGCGAAGCGCCTCGAGCAGCAGCGCGGCAAGCAACAATACGCGCGCCGCAAAGGGATGGTGGAGCCAGCGTTCGGATGGGTGAAAGAGGTGTTAGGATTCCGGCGATTTTCGCTGCGGGGTCTCAAGAAAGTACAAGGAGAATGGAGCTTGGTAACGATGGCGTTGAACCTGCGGCGGATGGCGAGGATGGAGGCGCTCCCGACGGCGGCCTAAGCGGAGCGAAGCGTGAAAAAAGCCGCCCACGGAAGCCGCTATCGAGTCACAGAGGCGATGCTGTTGCCGCAACGAAGGATCGCATCCGGATCGCAGCCGCACACTCGCGTTGCCGACCTCAAAAATCCAATCTCGCCCCCGTATTACCTTCGTGCCGGATTTCTGTGGGACAGACTCCTAGATGAGGCTTAGATGGCAAACGCGGTTCCAACAGCAGCGCAAGGTTCTCAAGCCAACCGACAGGCTGGCGATTCGTCGGCGAGTGCGTGTCCGGAAGGGACCGACTCAATCCCGAAAGCGGAATTCGCTGTAGTGGATCGTTTGGCGCTCCTGGAGCCGCTGGACTTCGGTCTCTTCAAACGCACGCGACCACTCGACGAAGGCGTCTAGTTCCGTCAAGTATGGGGGTGGCTGCGTGCTCGGGCTTCTTTGCGTGCGTGGGCTTCTTTGAGCGACATACCCGGCACAGAAAACCACTACGCTAACCAGAAGCGCGCAGGCGGCCTTCAGCTCGTCCGCACTCGCTGCCAGCACCCGGCCATCGGCGAGATACGCCCCAAGGAGCGGAGATACGGCGTAGACCAGAGTCAGCGAGGCGACCACCAGAGTTGCATAACGCAGTGCGACTCTTGGGTGCGAAGCGGAAGCCTGGACGTCGACGAGTCCAAGCGCTGTAGGAGTGGCCATATGTCTTGGCGCCTTATAGTCGTAGGTGGGTATCCGGTTGACTCAGGTAGCCCCAAGATGTAGTATGCCGGCAGATGGAAGATTACCCTCAGAACCTGACAGAATTCGAGGCCCGTTTTAGCAGTGAGGAGGCCTGCCGGGAGTATCTGTTCCGGCTGCGCTGGCCGGACGGTTTCCGCTGTCCGGGTTGCGGTTGTGGAAAGTCGTGGCCTTTGCGAAAAGTGCTGCTGCAGTGCGCTGCGTGTGGGCGCCAAACCTCGGTGACCGCCGGGACCATCTTTCAGGACACGCGCAGCCCTTTGCCGTTGTGGTTTCGTGCGATGTGGTGGGTCACCACCCAAAAAACCGGAGCCAGCGCTTTGGGACTGCAAAGAGTGTTGGGGCTCAACAGGTACGAAACGGCTTGGACCTGGCTGCACAAAATGCGGCGCGCGATGGTGCGGCCGGGACGGGATTTGCTGGCCGGGACGGTGGAAGTCGATGAAAGCTACTGGGGCGGGCTCGAAGAGGGCCTGCGGGGCCGAAACCTGCAAAACAAAGCATTGATCGCAGTAGCCGCTCAAGAGGATGGGCGGGGTATCGGCCGGATTCGCATGAAGAGAATCGAGGATGCCTCGGGCGAGAGCCTGTTGCCTTTCGTGGAGGAGTGCATCGAGCCGGGCAGCGTGGTGCATACCGACGGCTGGCCCGGTTACTCCGGGTTGAAAAAGGAAGGCTACGTCCATCAGGTCACAGTTGTCAGCAGGCAGGAGCAGTCCAAGTCGGAATTGATGCCCCGCGTCCACCGCGTGATGTCACTGCTCAAGCGCTGGCTGCTGGGCACCCATCAGGGCGCCGTGAGCCACAAACATCTGGACTACTACCTGGACGAGTTCACCTTCCGTTTCAACCGCCGCAAATCCAAAAGCCGCGGCAAACTCTTCTATCGGCTCGTCCAGCAGGCGGTAGCCGTGGATCCCGCGACTTACAAGATGATTGTTCACCCGGTTACAGAACCCAAGAAAATCCCCAAACCACAAGATATTGGGGCTACCTGAGTCAACCGGATACCCATCTAGTCGTATATCTCTTTAAGGCAGGACTAGTACTATTCATGTCAAGTACTGGATCGAACCACTTCGATCATCTTGTCCTGAATACTCCCCACCACCTGGCTGCGCGACCCGCCACTCAGCTATCCGGTATGCCCACATCCTGTGCAATTTGCCAATGTGCTGTGCAAGTCGGGGGCGACGGCGATTTGACCGGCTGTTGATTTGAAAGTACTAGGACCTCTTCCGGCATTTGGCACTGCGATTGCTTGTTGGGTCAGTGAGCCAAGGAGTTGCCTTGGCGAAACAGGAAAGGTCCCCAAATGATTGTCGAAACTCACAAAGACGGAGCGCTCCAACGACTTGCCGGCGCCGTGCTGATTCAGGCTCGCAAGGATTACGATACGGGCTCGGACGCCAAGCGCCCGGAAGTCGAAGATTGGGTGGAGAAGCGCACGGAAGGCGACATGAGTTTCGAGCTCTGCTGCCAGTTGCTCGAACTTGATCCCGACTACACGCGCCAGCGCCTATTTCGTAGCCACCTCGGGTGCATCGGAGTGCTCCGCCGGAGCAGTACCCATAGGACAAACAAGCCGAAGATGGCACACAGGCAGGAGGCCGCTTGACCTGACGGCGGGTATGGATCCCACGCTTGCCGATGCAGTGCTTGTCGATGCTGGGATTGGCCGTGCGGGGAATCGGATGCGATGCTACAGCGTAATCTTGCGGCCTTCTCTGGCCGACTTGTAGACGCTGAGAACGAGCTCGAGGGCCGCATAGCCGTCCTCTCCGGCGCAGAGGGGTTGGCGGTGGTTGGTGATGGCGCCGCCAAAATCGCGGAACTGGCGCTTGATCGGCTCGAGTGAGATCGCCATTGGGTCGGAGGCGCCCGAGTCGACCTGGGTTGCCAGGGGTGCGTCGGATCCATCGTCACCTTCGACGTCCCAGGTGGTGAGATGGTCGCCTTCGATGATGGCTGAGCCCTTCGTGCCGTGGATCTCGAGACGTTCCGGGTAGCCGGGATGAATCGCCGTCGACGCCTGGATCACGCCGGTCGCACCGCTGGCGTAGGTGATCACCGCATTGACGACGTCCTCGGACTCCATCTGGTGATCGACAGCCAGCTGCCAGTTGGCGAAGAGTTCCCTGACAGGGCCGGCGAGATATAGGAGGACGTCGGCTGTATGGATACCCTGGTTGATCAGCGCACCGCCACCCTCGACGGCCCATGTCCCTTTGCCCGGGCGGTCATAGTAGGCCTGGGGGCGGTGCCATTTGACGTAGCCGTCGGCTTGGATGATCGTCCCGAGGCGGCCGTCCGCAATGGCTTTCCTCAGAAACAGGCTGCAATCGTCGAAGCGGTGCTGGCTGACAACTCCAAGGCGGAGGTCGGCGTTGCGGGCGAGGTCGATCATCTGCTGAGCTTCGTCCAGGGTCAGCGAGATGGGCTTCTGGACAAGGACGTGTTTGCCGTTGGCGACAGCTTCCTTCGTCATCGCAAGGCGCGAGTCTGGGAAGGCGCAGATGTCAACGAACTCGACGTCGGGTCGGCGGCAAAGTTCCTGATAGTCAGCGAAGAATTCCGCGTCGTACTTTTCGGCGAACTGCTGGCCTTTTTCTACACCCCGATTTGAGGCTGCGACAATCTTGTAGCCGATTTCGTTGTAGCTGTCGGCGTGCTTGTGGGCGATAGCGCCTGTTCCGATGAGTCCGACGTTCATGGTGTGACGTTCATGATTGTATCCAGGGTAGGCTGCGAATTGGCGCCGCGCGGCGCCTGAAAAGCCTTCAGCAAATCATGTTGAGGCCAGCTTCCATTTATGAAAAAAAGGTCTCTTTGTCTTCGTGCGACCGGGTCCTAGTATGACCGGGTGTTAGTGCGACCGGGGGTGCAGACCTTTCTGGCCAATATCACGGCGGTAGTGTGCCCCTTCAAATTGGATCTCTTTGACTGCCGCATACGTGTTGGCGATTGCTGTGTCGAGGTCTATTCCTCCAGCGGTGACGCCGAGCACGCGGCCGCCGGCAGTGGCGATCTTTCCTTGATGGAAGCGGGTACCGGCGTGGAACACCTTGGCGCCATTCTTCTCTGCCGCGGGAATACCGCTGATCGGCCGACCCCTGGGATAGTCTCCGGGATATCCCTGGGAGGCCAGCACAACACATACGGTCGGCCCCTCGCTCCACGCTACCGGGGCGGTGTTTAGCTCGCCGTGGGCCGCGGACAAGAGAAGCTCTCCGAGGTCGCCTTTCATGCGGTACATCAGGGGCTGAGTTTCCGGATCGCCCAGGCGGACGTTGTATTCGAGAACCTTCGGCCCTTCGGCAGTCATCATCAAGCCGCAATAGAGAAAGCCGGTGAAGGGCGTGCCGGTCTCCCGGAGACCGTTCAGAGTGGGCTCGACGATCGTGCGGATAACGGTATCGCGTACGTCTGTCCTCAGAATCGCCGGATCGCAATAAGCACCCATGCCCCCGGTGTTGGGACCTTTGTCATTGTCGTATGCGGGTTTGTGGTCCTGGGTCGGCGGGAAGTCGTAGAATCCGGAACCGTCGCTGAGAACGATGAAGCTGACTTCCTCCCCGGTTAAGAATTGTTCAACAAGAAAGCGGCGGCCAGCACCGCCTACCAACTCGCCCGAAAGCAGCGAGGCAGCGGTGCGGCGCGCCTCGGCCTCGTCCTTGACGATGACCACACCCTTTCCGGCGGCGAGTCCGTCCGCCTTGAGCGCCACGGGATACCCAAAGCGCGACAAGGCAGCGTCAAGGTCGAATTCGCTTTCGATCAGGGCTGAGTCAGCAGTCGGAATCCCGTGCCGCTGCATGAATTCTTTGGCGAAGACTTTACTGCCTTCGAGTTGGGCGCTGGCACTCGTAGGGCCGACGATCGGCAAATGGCGTGAGCGAAACTCGTCGACGATTCCTGCCGCGAGGGGGGCCTCAGGACCAATAACGGTTAGGTCGACGCCGAGGGACTCAGCGAGAGAAGCCACTTCCGCGTTGGAAGTAACGTCAGCGGGAAGGCAAGAAAACTCAGCGGCCACGCCGGCATTCCCGGGGACACAGTAGACTTGTTCAACGCTGGCTGATTGCCCCAACCTCCACGAAAGAGCGTGTTCGCGCCCGCCGCTGCCGACAACTAATACCTTCATCGCGCTCCGGTAAACCGGCTTCCAGTTGAAAGGGCCTTTGTTGATAGGCCCGGTGTCCATGCCGCATTTCGGGCAGATTGCATAGAATAACAAGATAGCTGGTTGGTTGGGCTCAGGATGGAGAAATTTACAGAACGCTACGAAGTGGTCGTGATCGGCGCCGGACACGCTGGGTGCGAGGCGTCCGTGGCGGCCGCGAAAATGGGTCTGCGTACGGCCTTGGTGACGCTGAATCTGGATTTGGTTGCCCAGATGTCGTGCAATCCGGCGGTGGGTGGTATCGCCAAGGGGCATCTCGTCAGGGAGATCGATGCCCTCGGCGGCATCATGGGCGAGGTGACCGACGCGGTTGGGATCCAGTTTCGCCTGCTCAACACCAGCCGGGGCCCGGCCGTTTGGTCCCCACGAGCCCAGTGCGACAAGAAGCAATATCGCGTAAAGATGCGGCAGATGCTTGAGCAGCAACCGAACCTCGTGATCAAGCAAGCCGAGGTGATCGATCTGGTGATTGAGGAGGCTAGGCAATCCGGCACCGATAATGGAGTCAGGCGAGTTCGAGGCGTCCGACTGCTAGACGGGCGTACGATCGCTGCAGATGCCGTCATTATCACTACAGGGACCTTTCTAAACGGGCTGGTTCATATCGGTGAGACAACGTATCCCGCAGGTCGTAGCGGAGAGGCGGCTTCTATCATGCTGGGGGAAGTCCTGCGGGGTCTCGGATTTCGCTGCAGCCGGCTCAAGACCGGCACCCCGCCACGGCTCGATGGGCGGACCATTGACTGGGAGCGCTGCGAGGAACAGCCGGGAGATCCCGAACCGACGCCGTTTTCGTTCCGAACGCAGAGAATCGAACGAGAACAGATCAGTTGCCACATTGCATTCACGACAGCCGAGACCCACAAGATCTTGAGGGAGAATATCCATCGGTCACCCTTATACAGTGGCCAGATCGAAGGTGTTGGACCTCGCTACTGTCCTTCGATCGAGGATAAGGTAGTCAAGTTTCCGGATAAGTCTCGCCACCAGCTGTTCCTGGAGCCCGAGGGGCTCGACACGAACGAGGTGTACGTGAACGGGATGTCGACGAGCATGCCGATCGACGTTCAAACGGCGATGCTGGCATCCGTGCCCGGTCTGGAACGGGCCGATATGATCCGGCCGGGCTATGCCATAGAGTACGATTCCGTCGACGCCACCGAACTTCATAATACATTGGAAACAAAGCGGATAGATGGCCTATACCTCGCTGGACAGATTAATGGAACAACGGGCTACGAGGAGGCGGCATGCCAGGGTTTGATGGCTGGAATCAACGCAGGTCGTTCGATTCAAGGCAAGCCCCCGGTCGTGCTAGACCGAACGGCCGCCTACATTGGGATACTTATCGATGATTTGATCACCAAAGGAACCGATGAGCCGTACCGAATGTTCACATCGAGAGCTGAGTTTCGGCTGCATCTGCGGATCGACAATGCGGACCGCCGGTTAACTCCCATTGGGCAGGGCGTTGGTCTTATTGGGGAGCGAGACTGGCTGCGATTCCAAGAGTTGGCAACTGACAGGGCGAAAGTCAGCAGCTTTATTCAGGAGCATCGACCTGCTACGGGTGATGCTCACTCGCCGGGGTTGCAAAACATACTTGATCAGTCGGTACCCGATCGGCCCACCTTGTTGCAGTTGCTGAAGAGGCCACAGATTACGATTGAGGACATGTTCGACTTGATTCGTGAGCATACTCATGTGAAGCTGGGGCGTCCCGAGTGGAAATCTATTGAGACAGAAATCAAGTATGAAGGCTATCTCAAGCAGCAAAAGAGGCACATCCAGCAACTGCAGCGCGCCGAAGCTCGCAGGATCCCGGATGGATTCGCTTTCGCAGGCATTCCAGGGCTTTCAACTGAAGTGATTGAAAAAATGGAGCGAATTGGCCCGGCCACACTGGGTCAGGCGAGCCGAATTCCAGGGATCACCCCGGCGGCTATTTCCATTCTGAACGTTTACTTGGATGCGGCTCGGCGTCCACGGATGAATGTCTGAGCGGCTTCACGATTTTGGGGCGTTGCTCCAGCCGGTCTTGGCGAAAATTTCGCTGGAGCTCTCCAGCGAGCAGGTCTCAAGCCTCTCACGCCACTACGAGTTTCTGCAGCGATGGAACCGGCGCGTCAATCTTACAGCCATACGGGTGCCTCAGGAGATTGTTGAGCGGCATTTCGGCGAGGCGCTGTACTTGGCAAAGGTCATCGGTGAGGCGGAAAGCCTAGTCGATGTGGGCTCGGGGGCGGGATTCCCGGGTCTTCCGTTTGCGGTGGCTCGTCCTGACGTAAGGGTGACGCTCGTCGAGTCAGTTGGGAAGAAAGCTACCTTTCTGAGGGAGGTTTCGCGTCCACTGGAGAATGTTTCGGTTTACCACGGCAGGGTCGAGGACGTCCAAGAATCGTTCGATTGGCTAGCGATGCGTGCAGTGGCTGTGCGAGGGGTGTTTCCGCACCTGGTTCGTATTTCCAAGAAGCTGGCATTGCTGGTTTCTCGGGGAGAAGTGGCAGGTTTGGAAGACGAGAGGATAGTTTGGGAGCGCAGTGTTGGCGTTCCATGGGGTGATCAGAGGGTAATTCTGATCGGAAGAGGCTCTCATGGAGCTTGAGCAGTTCCACGTGGAACAAAGACCCCCCAGCATGTTTCACATGAAACTTTTCTAGCTTCGAATCCCCAAAGCTGTGATAAAGTTAGATTTCCCTCGGAGACTTGCGTTTGGCGAAAATCATAGCAATTGCTAATCAGAAGGGTGGCGTTGGTAAAACGACCACCGCGATCAATCTTTCGGCATCGATGGCTGCCGCGGATTGTAAGGTTCTGGTCGTTGATTGCGATCCTCAGGCTAACTCAACGAGCGGCCTGGGATTTGGATTCGACCCCGACCGTAAGAACCTCTATAACCTTTTAACTGACGAAGTCCCAGTTCAGGATGCTTTGTATCGAACGGAGACAGAAGGGCTTTTCCTAATCCCGTCAAACAGAAACTTGGCTGGAGCCAACCTTGAATTGGCCGACATCGAAGGGCGTGAGACAAAACTAAAAGACTCGATCCAACTCGTGAGGGGAGAATACGACTACATCTTCTTGGACTGTCCCCCAGCTCTGGATCTACTCACGTTGAACTGCCTCGTCGCCGCGGATTCTGTGCTGATACCGATTCAATGTGAATACTTTGCGCTTGAGGGAGTTTCGGCCCTGTTGGACACCATCGATAGGGTACGTGAGCATATGAACCCGAATCTAGCTATTGAGGGTGTGTTGCTCACGATGATAGACGAGCGCACAACCTTGACCAGGCAAGTTGCGACGGATCTGCGAGAGTTCTTTGGTGATGAGGTCTTCAAAACAGTTATACCCAGAAATGTTCGGCTAGCAGAAGCCCCCAGTCACGGTAAGTCCATTATTGAATATGACTTACGCTCCAAAGGGGCGGAGAGCTACCTGAACCTAGCGCGAGAGATCTTAGCACGCAACCAGGGTCGGCTATCGAGTCAAGCCACGGTCTAAGTGGATCTGAGTCCTCAGTCGGGATCGAAAACCATGCCAGCAAAAGCTCAGTCGGCCGTATCGCCCCGCAAAGCCTTGGGCCGAGGCCTGGGAGCCTTGCTGCCGCCGAAACCTCAGCACGATTCTTCTGAGTCAGGAGCTGCAGCTTCCGGTCTAGCGATTCGAGAGATTCCCATCGATCAAATCGATCCAAACCCCTATCAGCCGAGACGAAATTTCGACCAAAAGGCTTTGTTAGAACTTTCGCGGTCTATCCGCGAAGATGGACTGGTTCAGCCGATTGTTGTTCAGGCCGATGGCTCGAGGTTTGCCCTCATTGTCGGGGAGCGCCGCTTGCGCGCGACCAAGATGGCTGGGCTTACGACGATTCCAGCCATTGTTCGCGAAATCGAGCCTGAGCGCGTTCTCGAAGTCACCTTGGTCGAGAACATCCAACGCGAAGATTTGAACCCGATCGAGATCGCGCTAGCTCTGGACCGCATGATTCAAGAGCTGCAACTCAGCCACGAGGAAGTGGCTACGCGCACGGGCAAGGACCGCTCCACCGTTACTAACCTGCTCCGCCTGTTGCGGCTACCAGGCGACGTCCAACAGCTTATCGCGGAGCGGCGTATTTCTGGCGGGCACGCCCGCGCGATCTTGGGACTCGAAGATGCAACGCAGCAAGTTGCCTTGGCCGAAAAAGTTGCTGCCCAGGGGCTGTCGGTGCGGCAGGTGGAGCGTACGGTCAGAGCGCTCAGCGAGTCGAAAAAGTCCCGCAAAACGAAACAATTAGATCCCAACGTTGCTGCAGCGCTCGTGGAACTGGAGCAACGGCTTGGGACAAAGGTCAGGCTCGTACAGCAGGGCCGGCACAAAGGTAGGATAGAGGTGGAATACTACTCAGAGGAAGATTTGGAGCGAATCTACTCGATCATTATTGGCACCGGGTAGGCTATACTATAGTTGTCGTTTTTTAAGAACTCTAGGAGTACCCCTTGTAAATCAATAAATTACAGGAAGATGAGCCCCAGGGTTCGCAGCTATGGGCTGGCAGCTGAGGCCCGAATCCGCTCCAGCAGACCGGCGGCTCTGGCGGAAGCGATGCGGATAATCCTGTTGTCGTTAGCGATCTTTTCCAGGATGGGAATAAACTGCGCGGGTGAGACGATGCGGTTTTCTTCGAGAGAAATCTGAAACTGAAGCAGAGCCTTGTTAACCCCCAGGCGATCGAACTGCGCAGTTCTCTCCAGCGCAATCAGATGCCGTTCAGTTCCCGCCACCTTGTGAAACCAATCTAGAAGAGCACGAGCCGCCGCGTTTGATGTGTGATTGAACTTCGTCTCCCCCGTTATACCGTCCGCCCCTTCGAAACGGAGGGTTTTCTCTCCGGTGAAGGCAACCTTCAGTTTGCTGTCGACCGCCATTCGGAAGTAATCGAGCTCCTTGACGTGATCGAGAAGCCCCGCCAATTCCGCGGCGGCGACTTCAAACTCCAATGGTTCCTCGTCCTCGGATTCCCGATAGGCACCCGCTCCCGAAGAGTCGACAGAAACATCGAAATAGGCCGGAACGCTTTTGGGAAACGACCGAGAAAAGAATATTCGAAAATCCCCGGGGTCGGCTGATACGTGTGCAGGCGTAGCCGCGCCGAGAAGCAACCACATCGGCACGCCCGCCAGCAGTGCCCTGCATCCCGCACCCAAATTAGCCATTCCGGAGGCCTCCAGCGGCTATGGCGGCGCTCGCATGACTCACGTTCGCGTGACAGATAGCGGCGGCGAGCGCGTCGGAGGCGTCGAACGAGCGAAAGGGCTCCGCGACTCCGAGCAAAGAAGCAACCATCATCTGCACCTGCTTCTTGTCCGCCCGCCCGTATCCGACGACGCTGCCTTTGATCTCAAGAGGGGAATACTCACCGACCGGCAAACCCGCTTCGGCAGCTGCCAACAAGCTCACTCCGCGGACATGGGCGAGCTGCAATGCCGTTCTTACGTTCGCCGCGTAAAACACTTCTTCCACGGCCACGGAATCGGGCGCATGCCGCTCCAGCAGGCTCTTGAGCCCGCAATATATGTCTTTGAGACGCACAGGAAATGGGTTCTTCGGTGAGGTCTGAATCACACCCGCGACAACCAAGCGATGCCGCCGCCCGTCGCTATCGATGATGCCGTATCCGGTTCGCTGTGATCCACAATCGATCCCAAATACTCGCAAGCTTGAGTCCTCGGTTCGGCGGTGGAAGGCGGCTAGGCGGAAAGCCGTTCCAGCTCGCTGTCGTCTATGTCGAAATTCGCATAGACGTTCTGAACATCATCGTGGTCTTCAATCGCTTCTACCATCCGCATGACGGCCGCTGCTTGTTTGCCCTCAACCTTGACAGTATTCTGTGGGATCTGGGTGACGTCAGCGCTCGCCGGCGTAATGCCGGCCTTCTCCAGTGTTTCGAGTACCTCATGATGAGCGTCCGGTGGCGAAATCACCGACCATGTTTCGCCGTCATCGGTCATGTCATCGGCTCCCGCGCCGAGAACAATCTCAAGCAACTGGTCTTCGGTTGTAGCCTCTTTGGGGACAGCGACTAGGCTCTTCTTGTCGAACATCCAAGCGACGCAGCCGTTCTCGCCGAGGTTTCCGCCGTTCTTGGAGAAATGAAATCGAAGCTCGCTCACGGTACGGTTTCGATTGTCCGTCACGACTTCGACAATGACCGCCACGCCGGCCGGCCCGTACCCTTCGAACGTAATCTCCTCGAAGGTCTCCCCTTCAAGCTGGCCCGTGCCCCGCAATACAGCCCGCTTGATGTTGTCTTGAGGCATGCTTTGCCCCTTGGCGCTGGCGATCGCGGTTCGCAACCGGGGGTTCATCTCAGGATCGCCCCCGCCTTCACGGGCCGCTATCTGAATCTCGCGGATGAACCGCGTGAACAGCTTGCCACGTTTCGCGTCTAGCGAAGCTTTCTTGTGCTTGATGCTCGCCCACTTAGAATGGCCAGACATACGACAACCTCTCGACTATAAATAAAGCCACTTCAAGAATACCAAATAGCCGGATTGTGAGCACCGCTGATGCGTTGTATAGACCCCAGGGGGCGCTTGATGAAGGCTTCCCGCAAAGCAATGCAGAGCGGGGGTGCCCTCACCAACCTTTGGGGCTATGAATACTCTTCGGCGCCAAGCGCGGCGCGGCGACCCTATCCCCTGACGTTCTGGAGGAAGGTGCGAAGTTCCGGCGCCAGGGCTTCGGCGATCTGTAGGTTTCCTTGGCGGGGAAGGTTCGAGACTACAAAGGCTAGGTAGTCGTCCGTCTCGAAGCCGGCAAGCTCAAAGCGATCGGCTCCGGCCGCATAGATCGGGACACCGGCTGCCGAGAGTACGGGGACGAGTTGGTCGCGCTCAAACGATTCGCCCCCTTCACGGCGCGTGATCACTACCGAGAGAAGCTCGTCATTGCGGCGCAAGGCCACGTGAACATACTGGCGATCCTTGTATTTACAGAGATGTCCCAAAACGATATGAAACCCTTCGGGGATTTTGTCGTTGACGATATCGGTCAGCCCCTCATGCGTTTCTCCCAATGTCGCTGCCAGCTCTTCGACGGTGGGCGCATTCTTGGGGAACTTTCGGTAGTAGGCACAGTGGACATGGTCTCCCAAGCCGACACGCACCACATGCGCGGCTCGCTCGTACAGCGAGTCCATGTAGGCCTGCTGGTCCTCTTTGGCGGTCTGCCACGTTTCTGGTTGGGACTGCAGCGCGAACCAGCCCGAGAAAACCCCGATTACCAGCGTCAACGCAACCGCGAGAGGGACCGCCCATGCACGAAAAAAGCTTTTGGCGGCTTCTTCCTCAAGGCGGCTTCGGAGACAAACAGCCACGTCCGGCGGAACCGTCTGAGCCTGCACGACGCGCTGGACCGCGTTTTTGAGTTTCACGCGCGCGTCGAACTCGTCGGCGCACATCGGGCACTTTTCCAAATGCTCGGCGACGGTCTGACTGGTCTCCACCAACAGCTCGTCGCTGAGATAGGCGTCCAGGTAGCCTGCTATCTTCTTGCATTCCTCATGACCAAAGTCAATCACATTCATGCCGTTTGTCCTCCTTTCGCGGCGGTGCCGATTCCATAGGCTCCAGCCACTCCCGCCAGCGTCGTCCGCAGAAGCTTCCTGCCACGACTCAGACGCGACATCACGGTGCCGATGGGAACACCCAGAGCCTTGGCGATGTCTTTGTACGCAAACTCTTCGACGTCAGCGAGCAAGACCGCCTCCCGATAATTCGACGGGAGCTCATCCAGCGCGCCTAGGATCTCCTCGTCGGCAAGCTTATCCGGTACTGGCGGTGCGTAGGGCAGTTTCGTCTCCAATTGCGCTTCCTCTTCGCCGACAACCTTCACATTGAACCAGCGGCGGCGGTGGTCGTGGATGGCGTTGAACATAATGCGAAAGAGCCAGGCTCGGCAATTTGTCCCTTTCTCAAATTGGTGGAACGACTTCCACGCTTTGAGGTAAGTCTCCTGAATCACGTCGTCGGCATGCGCGGGGTTTCCCATCAGACGAACTGCCGTCCTATACAGGTCGTTGAGATGCGGCACAGCCTCCGCCTCGAACTCGTCCAGGTTCGCCTTTCGCCTGAAAAGCACGGAATCCTCCAAAAACCTCAACGGCTCCGGGGCCGGAAAGTCCTCGGGTCCGCACTTATTGGTTCACATCGATGATCAGCGCTCACCCGGCAGACCTAGCCAACGCCGGGTGGACACTCCTCCAATAATAGAACGTGGTGGGCAGCCGGGTTTATTCCCGCCACAGAAGTTTTTTTCGGCCTTTTTTCGTTTCCTGGGGGTGGGTTGAGCAGGGTACGGGTTTTCGCTAGGCTGGCTGGCGGCCGCTGAACTCTTCAAACCACTTCTGGATCACCCGAATCGACGGCTCGACGCCGTACAATTCTATGCGCCGGCCTGCGGGCTTTCGCAGGGTTCCGCTGCGCCTCGCCCGGACCTCAATCCGTTGTTTTGTGCGATGCAGCCCATGATTTGACCCGCTGGTATTGCTTCTACCGGTTGCGCTGTGTTATTAAAAAGGTGCCGCCCTTTTTCTACCGCGTCTGGTTGCTCCACGGAGCGTTAGATGACGGTTTCTATTGTTATCCCTCACTGGAATCGTCACCAACTATTATTAGGTTTGCTTGACTCCATCCGACAGCAAGAGCTGCCGGAAGGGGTTGTGCTGGAAACGCTCGTTGTGGATAACGGGTCGACCGATGATTCCGTCGAGGTTGCCCGAAGTCTGGGTGCGAGGGTGCTGCGGCTCAGCCAAAACGAAGGCGTGAGCCGGGCGTTGAACCAGGGGATTCGGGCCACTGACGGTGCTGTGGTGGTTTTGCTGAACAACGACGTGGAGCTGGCGCCGGGCTGGCTAGGCCATTTACTGGAAGCGATGAAGGACGAGAACATCTGGTTCGCGACAGGCAAGACGCTTGACTTCGAGCAGCGCGGGCTGATCGACGGCGCCGGTGACGCGGTGTGCCGCGGGGGTGCTTCCTGGCGCCTGGGGCATGGCAAAACTGACGGCCCCGAATTTGCGATTGGACGCCGGACGTTCTTCCCCTCCGCCACCGCGACGGCCTTTCGCCGAACCTTCTTCGATCGGGTGGGTTTGCTGGACGAAGGATTTTTCGCCTACTTGGAAGACGTCGACTTGGGCCTCCGAGCGGCAATCGAGGAGCTTCCAGGGATGTACGTCCCCGAGGCGGTCGCCTACCACCGGGGCAGCGCAACGTCCGGTGCCTGGAACAGCCAGACGGTTGAGTGGATGACGTCTCACCAGTTGCTGCTGATCGCGAAGTTCTATCCGGCCGGGATGATCTTGCGGTACGCGCATGCCATTCTCGCCGCCCAGCTATTGTGGGCGGGGCTGGCAATCTCCCGGGGACGGGCGGGCGGCTGGTTGCGAGGCATCGCTGCTGGAGTATGGAAGTTCAGCCGGGTCAGGCGGGCTTCGAAGCAAGTTCGCGGGAAGGCCGGCCGGCTTCGAGCGGTGCTGAGCGAGGCAGAGGCGGACATCTTCCGGGTGCAAAACGCGACGAGCTGGGATAGCTATTGGAAGTGGTATTTCCGCTTCGTCAGTCGTCCCGCGGAGAGCTGCACATGAGAACCGACGTTGTTGCGGTTATCGTGACCTACTACTCGGCGGGACACATAGCGGAGTGTTTGCGCTCGCTTCGAGGCTTGGCCGAAGTCATCGTCGTTGACAACGGCTCGAAGGACGAGACGTGCGAAATTGTCCGCCGAACGGCCCCCGAGGCGACGCTGATCGCGAACACGTCCAATCTAGGGTTCGCGGGCGCGGTCAATCAGGGGATAGCGGCCACCAATAGTCCTTTGGTGCTTCTGCTGAATCCCGATAGTTATTTGAGAACACCGCTTGACGCAATGGTTGTGTCCTGTCTACAGACGCGAGTCGGTGCGGCGGGCGGCAAGCTCGTCGATGCTAACGGCGAATCGCAGCGAGGTTTCAACGTGCGGGCGCTTCCCACGGCAACGGCTTTAGCGGCCGAATGTTTGGGAATGAATCGGATGTGGCCCTCCAATCCGGTCAATCGGAAGTATCGCGCGTTTGATCTGAATCCTGACCAATCGCAGGAGGTCGAACAGCCGGCCGGAGCGTTCCTGATGGTGCGCCGCGACGTCCTCGAGCGCATTGGTTATCTCGACGATGCGTTCTTTCCGCTGTGGTTTGAAGATGTGGACTTATGCTGGCGAATCCTGGGGGCGGGGTACAAGATTTGGTATACGGCAGAGTGCGAGGCGGCACATGATGGCGGGCACTCGGTAGCGGCGATGACAGCGGAACAACGTCAGCTTGCTTGGTATGGTAATCTGATACGTTTTATTGATAAACACTTCTCAGCCTGGATCCGCCGTTGGCTGCTGCCGGTCATTTTTGTGGGTATTCTCGGTCGCTGGTTCTCAACTTGGGGCGCCGGGCACAGCGAGGAGCGAAGGGCTTTCACGAAAGCATTGAGGTTGGTTGTCGGCAGACGCAGGTTGGCGCATCCCGTCGCCGGTAGGAGTGTAGGTAACTCTTCTGTCGTTCAATTCTAAATTGAGTCGAGTTCATGTTGCACAAACATAAAGTTTCGGTGACGCTAGTCACATTCAATAGTGGGCGGTTCATCCGGCGGTGTCTGGAGTCCGTTTTAGAGCAACGCGATACCGATCTGGAGGTGATCGTGATCGACAATGCATCGAGCGACGGTACCACCGATATCCTGGAACGATTCGAGGATCGTTGCACCGTGGTTTACAACCAAGAAAACATTGGTTTCGCGGCTGCCCAAAATCAAGCGATGGGCATCTCCTCCGGCGAATGGGTTCTGACCCTGAACCCCGACGTTCTGCTCATGCCCGACTTTTGTTCGTGCTTGATGGAGACGGCCGATTATGACCCCAGCATTGGGACGATGTGCGGCAAGCTTCTGATGATGGACGCTTCGTTCCAGATCCCGGATCAGAGGGTCGTCGACACGACAGGAATCTACTTCAATCCCATGTTGCGTCACCTCGACCGTGGCTGTTTGGAGAACGACAACGGCCATTACCGGGAACACGAGTTCGTTTTCGGAGCTTCGGCCGCGGCGGCGTGTTACCGGCGTTCGATGATTGACGACGTCGCGATCGAAGGCGAGTTCTTTGATTCCGATTTCTTTACCTATCGGGAAGACGCCGACGTGGCTTGGCGGGCTCAGCTGCTCGGCTGGAAATGTATCTACACTCCGGCGGCATTCGGATACCATGTGCGGAAACTTCGTCCGGGCATGCGCAAGTACTTGCCGCCGGAAATCAATATGCACTCGGTGAAGAATCGGTTCCTGATGCGGGCAAAGAACATAACGGCGCGCGTCTATCTCCGCAATTTCATACCGATCTCCGCCCGCGATCTGGGGATTCTGGTGTATTGCCTCTTGATTGAACGGTCGTCCCTGAAAGCGTTCTACCTATTCTGCCGTGGCTGGAGCGGTGCCTTGCGGAAAAGGCGCTTGATCCAGGAACGGCGACGGGTGGATGACGCCTACATTGGGCAATGGTTCCGCTTTGCACCGGTCAGCTTGCCGGCGAAATCGCCTGAAAAGGTGACTGCGCGGGTCAGTGTCAGCCAATCCTGATTTCCAGCGTTAGCCGTCGGTTTTTGCTCGGGCAGCGTAAGTTCCGGCTCGGTGGCCGCTCGCGCGAGTCAAACGATCTTAGAGTTTTGCTATGAAGATCGCCCTGCTGGGCACCCGCGGCATTCCGGCCAACTATGGAGGGTTCGAGACGTTTGCCGAGGAACTCTCGGTGCGCCTGGCCGGACGCGGTCACGACGTCACTGTCTATTGCCGTTCGAACTACATCAAGACTCGTGATCCCCTCTATCGTGGCGTTCGTCTGAAGCGACTGCCGACGTTTCGCCATAAGTACTTCGATACGATAGCCCATACTTTTCTATCCACGCTGCATCTTCTTTTTCGGCGCTTCGACGCAGTTCTCTATTGCAACGGCGCCAACTCAATTTTTACAATCGCTCCTCGCCTAGTCGGCATGCCGACCGCTTTGAACGTCGACGGGCTAGAGCGCAAGCGCCGCAAGTGGAATGTGGCGGCACGGGCGTGGTACGCACTTTCCGAGCGCCTCTCGATTTGGCTTCCCAATGAACTCATCACTGATGCGGCAGTGATTCAGCGCTATTACTCGGAGCGGTATGGCAAGCCGAGCCGGCTGATTGCGTACGGAACCGAAACCGGGAAGCTGGAGACGTACGAAACCTTGCAGCGGTTCGGGCTTACTCCTGGTGGGTACTTTCTTTACGTAAGCCGCATGGAGCCTGAGAACAACCCCTTGATGGTCGTCAAGGCTTTCGAACAGATCTCCGGCGAGAACAAACTCGTTATGGTCGGCGATGCGCCTTATGCAGCCGAGTATATTCGGGTGGTACGCCAGACGAAAGACCCGCGCATTCTCTTCACCGGAGCGGTCTACGGCCGCGGATACCACGAATTGCTATCGCATTGTTTCGCATATATTCATGCGACCGAAGTAGGTGGAACGCATCCGGCGCTAGTGGAAGCGATGGGGCGCGGCTGCCCGGTGCTGTTTCTCAACGCCCCGGAAAACGCGGAAGTGGCCGGAGAGGTGGGCCTTGCTTACGAAGCGAAAGCGGAAGACCTAACGCGCGCCATGGAGCAAGTTGCAGCCATGCCTGCCGGGCAGCGAGAGAGCATGGGTGAGGCCGCGATGGAGGTTGCGCGAAAGCGTTACGATTGGGAGGCCATTGCCGACCAATACGAAGAGCTTTTCAAGAAAATGGTTCAGCACGGCTGGCGTCGAGGAGCGGTCAATTAGCGTCGCGCCCAGCGGGTCCCCCGGCTGTGACGTGGCGCAAGCTCTCAGCCTGGCTACGTCGACAGTCGCAATTTGACTCCCAGTTTCCTCAGAATTCAGGGTCTGGCCGCCGAGCAACTATGCCATCGCCGCGTCGGCGTGATAGGAGCTGCGGACAAGCGGTCCTGACTCGACATGCGCAAAGCCGCACGCTTCGGCCGAGCGTTTCAAGTTGGCGAACTCCTCGGGAGAGTAGTAGCGCTGGATCGGCAAATGCTTAGCGGAAGGCCGCAGATACTGCCCGACGGTGAAGATGTCGACTTGACTTTTCTTCAGGTCATTCATGGCACCGGTGATCTCGTCTGGCTTTTCGCCCAGACCGAGCATCATGCCGGACTTCGTCGGAATTTCAGGTGCAATTAGTTTGGCGTAAGACAACATGTCGAGTGAGCGCTCGTAACGAGACCCCGGACGCACCGTCCCGTACAGCCGCGGTACGGTCTCAATATTGTGGTTCAACACGTCCGGCCGCGCTTGGAGAACGATTTCCATGGCTTGGTGCGAGCCCTGGAAATCCGGCACCAGCACCTCGACACGACAACCCGGGATGCGCTGGCGAATCGCCCGGATGGTCCACGCGAACAACTCCGCGCCGCCGTCTTTGCGGTCATCGCGATTGACGCTGGTCACGACGGCATACCGCAGACCGAGAGCGGCCACTGCATCCGCGACTCTGCGGGGCTCGTCGTAGTCGACAGAAAGGGGGGCACCCTTTTGCACCGCGCAAAATCCGCATCGCCTGGTGCAAACATTCCCCAGAATCATGAACGTGGCGGTGCGGCGGTTCCAGCAGTCTCCGATGTTGGGACAGGCCGCGCTTTCGCATACCGTGTGAAGCTTCAAATCGGTGACGAGCGACCTGAGTTCGCGATAGTTCTCGCCGACCGGCGCGGGGGCTTTTAGCCAGGGCGGCTTCCTCGCGGCATCCGGAGTCAGGGCCGTACCGGGCGCAAGCTCATGCGGGTTTGGGGCCCCGATTTGTATTAGGGTGCTCAATGGATTGCTCGCATTTCCTACGGTCCCAAGGCCGGCGGTGCGTGGTCCGGCAACCGGCGATGGCACGCGGCTAGTATAAGCCTGCTCCCACGATAGCCGCCACCCGCGATAGCTACCACCCGCGATAGCCGCCACCCGCGATAGCTACCACCCGCGATAGCTACCACCCGCGATAGCCGCCACCCGCGATAGCCGCCACCCGCGATAGCTGCCACCAATGATACGTGGGTCTGGCCTTGATCGAACGCCCCGTTGCTACTTCCGGCTGCCGTGGCAGGCCGGGCTTGCTGTCACTATGTCCGGCCGCCTTTCCCGCCGGCTCCAACTACCGGTGCTACAATCGACCGTTGCCAACTTTCGTTCGGGACCGCAGGACACCCCATAACAATTGAATCGAAGCATGTTTCAGACAATCCTTATTGCCAACCGGGGTGAAATCGCGGTCCGGGTCATTCGTACTTGCCGCGAGATGAAGATTTCCACCGTGGCTATTTTCTCGGAGGCGGACCGCAGCGCACTTCACGTTCGCATGGCGGACGAGGCCGTCTGTATCGGACCCGCGGCGGCGGCCGAGAGCTATCTCCATATCGATCGTATTCTTGAGGCCGCGCGCCAACTGGGGGCGGACGCGATTCATCCGGGGTACGGCTTCTTGAGCGAAAACCCGGCGTTCGCGAAGGCCTGTCGAACGGCTCGCGTCAAGTTCATCGGGCCAAGTCCGGAATCGATGGAGCTGATGGGTTCGAAGACTCGCGCGAGGCAGGCCATGGAACGCGCCGGTGTTCCTGTCGTCCCGGGAACATCACATGCCTTGCGGAATGAAGCCGAGGCCATGGCTGTAGCGCGGGAAATCGGCTTTCCGGTGATGCTCAAAGCTGCCGCCGGCGGAGGCGGAAAGGGCATGCGTCTGGTCGGTTCCGAAGAAGAGTTGCCATCGGCTCTTGAGCAGGCTCAAAGCGAGGCCCTGGGGGCTTTCGGTAGCTCCGAAGTCTACATCGAGAAAGCGATTCTTTCTCCTCGCCACGTCGAAGTGCAAGTGCTGGCGGACGAGCACGGCCATGTTGTCCACCTCGGGGAGCGCGAATGCTCCTTGCAGCGGCGTCACCAGAAAGTCGTTGAAGAAACGCCGTCGCCGCTGGTCGACAGGCACCCTGAGGTTCGCGAGAAGATCACGGCCGCCGCGGTTCGGGTGGCTCGGGCAGCGGACTACTGGAATGCAGGCACGGTCGAGTTCTTGATGGACAGCGACGCGAATTTCTATTTCTTGGAGATGAACACGCGGCTGCAGGTGGAGCATCCGGTTACCGAGTTGGTGACGGGCATCGATCTGGTCAAGGAGCAAATATTGATCGCGGCCGGTGAAAAGCTGCGGTACGAACAGAGCGATATCCGCAACCGGGGCAGCGCCATCGAATGCCGCATCTATGCCGAGGATCCCGAGAGCAACTTTTTCCCTTCGCCCGGCCAAATCACCGCGTTGGAGCGTCCGGCGGGACCCGGAATTCGCTTGGACTCGGGCGCTTACGATGGCTGGACCGTGCCCATTGAATACGATCCTCTGATCGCGAAACTCGCTGCCTGGGCGCCGACGCGAGATGAAGCCATCGCTCGCCTTCAGGGCGCTCTCGCCGAATACCATATCGGGGGCATCAAGACAACGCTCGGGTTCTTCAGAGAGATTCTAGACGACCCCGATTTTCGCGCTGGGAATATCGACACTGGGTTTATCGGCCGCTGGTTTGCCAACCGCGGATCACAGGCGGATGAGACGCGCGCTGAGGGAGAAACGATCAGGCAGCTGACAGACGGGGAAACCGTAGCCATTTTGGCAGCTGGGTTGCACTTTCGGCGTTTGGCGGCGCGGCGGCAGGGGCAGGTTAAGTCAGCCCAGAACGGGAGTGCTTGGAAGGTTTTGGGGAAGAGAGATATGTTGCGGTGAGAAGCGCGATTCGCGCGCCGGCGTTTCGCATGTGGCGTTTGGGATTGTATCGTCCGCTCGTGAGCGTGGACTTCCGTCCACGCCTTCCATGAGGAGGCTCGGCATTGTCAAGGGAGGAGTGAAGAATTTTCAGCTGATGGGATGTTGGACCGGGCTTCCATCCGCACTCGTTGGTCGTCGCTGAGGACGCGGTGCTCTATGAAGTTCGATCTAGCGGCGCTGCTCTCTCTGTCTCGGCCTCTGCGGACCGGGCGTGGACTCGCAGTCGCCGCGAACTCGGTCTGTCCCTTTGCGCTGTTACGATTCCTCAACCTCCTTCAATCCGACGTTCTGACTTCCCTGCTTCAATCCGACGTTTCTACTTGCCTGCCTCGATCCGACGTTCTTCCTGCCGTCCCGGGCCTGATTCCATTTGGCATTCGATGCCGCCTTCCTTTTTCGCTCGGGAGGGAATTCGCGGCTGACAGCCGACACACGAGCGGTCGGCAGGCGGCTCGTTCCGGTGATCCCCTTTCCCTCATATAAGTCCTGCTCTCCGATCGGCCCGGAGCAGTCCAGGGCGCGCCGAGCGCGGCGAAGCGAACCCTGGACGGCGAGGACCGATCTGGAATCCTGCCAGCAGAGGGAAAGGGATTCGCTGCTCGCAGCGGTCTGCTAAGATTCGCATTTCTCAGCGCTAGCCTGCCGCTCGCGGGTTCGTCTGGTAAAACGGATCGAAGTCCACATCCTGACGCCACAGCACGTGCATCAGCACAGCCAGTTTGCGCGCCACCGCCACGATCGCTTTGCGCTTCGCGCAGGGGCCGCCGCGGGCCGCCAATCCCAGTCCCCAGCGCCGTAAGTCTGAATCTTCCCCGTGATATCCCAGAATGTATTGCGAACATTGCACCAGCAATCGCCGCAATAATCGGTCACCGCTTTTGGTAATACTCAACTGCGGTGAGCACTCGCCCGAGTCGCGGCGCTTGGGCCGCAGCCCCATGCGGGGTCCGGCGTCTCGACTGCTCCCGAGCCGCTGCGGATCGTTGTCCAGATTCAACACGAATGCCAGCGAGGTGATCGGTCCCACTCCGCGGATCGAGCGTAAACCTTGCGTCGCGGGATATTTTTCCTCCGCCAGCTTCTCGATATGTTTGTCATAGCGGAGGATTGCGGCGCTGACGTGTTGGATCACCTCGAGCAACGGCTCGAGCGCGACACGCAGCTCGTCGGGCAGCTGGGGGCTGGCTTTCTTTACGAAGGCCTCGCTGCTCGAAGCCGGCAAGCGGCCCCCGAAACTCTTCACGGTGCCGCGCACGCTGTTGATCAGTTTCGTGCGTGTCTCGACCAGGGTTTCCCGCGCTTTCAGCACGGCGCGGTCGCATTGGATGGCCAGCGAACGGGGCTCGACGGCGTTCAGCATCTCGGGCATCCGCAGCCCCAACTCGGCCAGCCGTTCGGCGTCGCTGCGATCGTCCTTCGACAGCGATTGGGTGATCAGCGCCAGGCGGTGCGTGTCGGCCATCAGCGGCTCGTGCCCCAGCCGCTCGAGCAAGCGGTAGATCCAGTTGGCGTGGCAGCCGGCTTCGAGCACCACCCGCATCGCGGCCCAGCCGCCGAAGTAGCGCTCGAACGCTGCCGGCGAGGTGCTCAGCTTCTTGCGCTCGACGATGTTGCCGTCCAGATCGATCAAGCAGACATGGCTGTGCTTATCGCCCAGATCCACCCCGGCCACGACGTTCAGGCCTTGTTCGATCATCTTCCGTTTCGACACTTCTCTGAAAGTTTTGCTATTGTTTTTCATGGCTCGTCATCCTCCTTTTTTTCGTAATGGAAAAAACCTGGGATCGCCGCCGCAGGCGGCGAAGCCCGTTTGGGGAGTTTAGCTCACTCCCCGGATGACGAACCTCCTCATTTCATCTCTGTTGTTACATTTCCAATGGTTTTCTTCGTTCGCTAGGCTAAGGTGCTTCGGGCGGGCAGTCGTCTGCTGATACTCTGGCGTAGCACGCTACGCACCTTGTGCATCTACCGCTCTACTTGGTAGTTCGGTGCTTCCTTGGTAATCAGCACGTCGTGCACATGCGCTTCGCGTAGGCCTGCGGTCGAGATGCGAACGAAATGGGTTTTCTCTTTCAGCTCGGCAATTGTCGCGCAGCCGCAATAGCCCATGCCCGCCCTCACGCCGCCGACGAGTTGGTGCACCAGCTCGCCGAGCTGGCCCTTGTAGGGAACACGTCCCTCGACTCCTTCAGGGACAAGCTTGGCGGGAACGAGTTTTGCTGAGGATTCCTGCGCGTAGCGGTCGCTACCGTCAGCCATCGCGCCCATCGAACCCATGCCGCGGTAGGCCTTATAGGTGCGCCCTTGGTAGAGCACTGTCTCGCCAGGACTTTCCTCGGTACCGGCAAGCAGGCTGCCGACCATCACGCAGTCCGCCCCGGCGGCGAGGGCTTTGGTGACATCGCCCGAGTACTTGATTCCGCCGTCGGAGATGATCGGAACACCCGAACCCTTGGCCGCTTCCGAGCATTGCGCAACCGCGGTGATCTGAGGAACGCCGGCGCCCGAGATGATTCGAGTGGTGCAGATCGACCCCGGTCCGATGCCCACTTTGATGGCATCGACTTCAAGCCGGACCAAGTCCTTCACGGCCTCCGGGGCGGCGACGTTTCCGGCGATCAGATCTATGTCGGGCATCGCCTTCCGTAGCGCTTTGACAGCCGCCATCACTCCGCTGCTGTGGCCATGCGCCGTGTCGATGGCAAGGACGTCGACGTCCTTCGAGAACAGTTCCTGTGCGCGCTCGATGAAATCTCCGGACGCGCCGACAGCCGCACCGACCAATAGGCGGCCATGAGCGTCCTTGGCGGCGCTGGGATAGTCGCGCTTCTTTTGGATGTCTTTGACGGTGATGAGGCCCTTGAGAATATAGGCGTCGTCCACCACCAGCAGTTTCTCGATGCGGTGCTTTTGCAAAAGCGCTTCGGCTTCCTCGAGCGTGGTGCCGACGCTGACGGTGACAAGTTTCTCTTTGGTCATCACGTCCGCGATCGGCAGGTGGAGCCGGGTTTCAAAGCGCAGGTCGCGATTGGTGAGGATGCCGACAAGCTTGCCGTCCTCCGTAATCGGGACTCCAGAAATGCAGTAGCGTTCCATCAACGCCAGCGCTTCGTGAATTTTGTTCGTGGGAGACATTGTGATTGGGTCCACGATCATGCCGCTTTCACTTCGTTTCACTCGATCAACCGCCTCGGCTTGATGCTCGATCGACATATTTCGGTGGACGAACCCTAGCCCGCCTTGGCGTGAGAGCGCGATAGCTAGCCGCGACTCGGTCACCGTATCCATGGCGGCGCTAACGATAGGGATGTTGAGGGTGATCCTGCGAGTCAGGCTGGTGCAGGTATCAACTTCGGGGGGGCGAACAGAGCTGTAGGCAGGGACAAGGAGGACGTCGTCGAAGGTCAGGGCTTCCGGAACCGGAAAGGTGAGCATACGTCATGATACGGAAGGTTTAGAGCGGGGTGCAAGCTTGGGCGGTGACGAGGGCGCGTGGGATGGGGCGGCTTTGGGCGCCGGTTGACCGGTCGAGGCGGCATGCGAAGAACTTGTGCCGCGGGTGGGGAGCCGGAGCTCTTGCTGCCTTGCCTAGCACTTGGGCCGGCCGCGATCCCTCTGGCTGTCGTTCGCGCGGGTCTCGTTGACGCGCAGAACTTTGTCTTCGAGCGGCGCCCGGTTGAATCGTGCCACGAGCGACTTTAGGTCTTCGTCGGATGCGGCCTCGACAAACGCGTAGCCCTTCGATTCCTGCGTTTCAAAGTCGCGTATAACCTTGACTTTATCGAAGAGAATGTCCTCATTGGTCAACCAGGTTTCGATCTCGTCGGCGGTCACCCAGGTGGGCAGGTTGCCCATAAAGACGGTCCTTGACATTTAGAGCGGTCCTGAAAGAAGTGGTCTCTGGATATTATTGTAGGCCGAGCGGCAAAACGCAATCCATTGGGCGTGATATTTTTGGGAATCTGGTTATCCACTTTACTCTAGTTGGTGGGCTGGGGCTTGGTGATAATGTCTCGATAGGTCAAGGCCTTACGGAGAACCAACTGTTCGACGAGTCGGTGGAAGATCTTGCCTACGTGGCGGGACTTTCGACGGTTGAAGCGAAAGGTGAATTCATCGAGGTAGCCTTGCAGATGCACTTTACTCACCTTCCCTTGGTGCGTCGCTACCAACCAGCGCTTGAGCAGCGAGGCAACCAGGTGGACATGCGCGAATTCCTCGGCGGCTATCTGCGAGTCTCCCGCTGTGTGGGTGACCCGATAGCGATAGCCGGCTTTCTTCAAGCCCCGGTAACCCCTCCAGCCGTCGCTATGGACCAGACTGCCTGACGCCACACAGTCGGTCACAAAACCCACCAGACTCGGTCCCGATGCGTCGGGGACATGACGCAGACGAATTCGCCCCATTTTGCGGCCCTGCAGTTCCACCGCAACCACAACCAAGGCTTTGCCCACCAGCTCTCGCCCGCGAACGTGCTTCTCCTTGCCGCCCAAGTAAGTCTCGTCGACTTCGACACTTCCGTCCAGCCGTTCCCGACCCAGCCGAACCATCCGCCTGCCGCTACTTCTGCAACATCAGCCAGGCGGTCTGATAGCTGCCCAGACCGAGTTCACGCTGCAAACCCTTGGCGCTCAGCCCTGTTTTCTGAGTGCAGGCCAGCCACATGGCCAGAAACCAACTCCGCAGCGGCACCCGCGAGTTGTGCAGGATGGTTCCCGCCGTGGGAGAGGTCTGGCGTCGGCACCCGCTACAGCACATCGTGCCTCGTCGGGTCGTCCAACCCTTCGTGGCCGAGCAGTTCGGACAAACGAACCCCGCTGGCCAGCGGACACCGAGCAGATACTCGCAGCAAGCTTGCTCGCTGGCAAACCGTTCAGTGAACTCCACCAGATGTTTTGGAAAATCGTCGCTCAACAGACTCGGTCTTCGCCGCCAACAGCGCGAGTCCAAGGATAGCTTGATTCATCACTAGAGTAAAGTGGATAACCAGATTTTGGGAATTGTGTATTGATGCTTCCGCTGCTCTTCGGGCCGGGGCTAATTGGCTAATGAGCGATGCTACGAGCTGCGGGTCTCGATCAGCACTCGCCGCAGAATCTTTCCGGCCGGAGAGCGCGGGATGGAATCGACAAACTCGAGTTCCCGAATCTTCTTGTAGCCGGCCACTTGTTCGGCGACGTAGTCCATGACCTGCTGTTTGCTCAGCGCCGCGCCGTCTATCTTTACAACGAAGGCCTTGGGGATTTCGACTGCCACAGGGTCCTTGATTCCGACGACGGCGCAGTCGCGAATCTCTGCCATCTCCAGCATCACCGACTCGAGTTCAGCGGGAGTGACCTGAAAGCCCTTGTACTTGATCATCTCGCGTCGGCGGTCGACGATGTGGATGCGGCCCAGCTCGTCGATCCTGGCAATGTCACCGGTGTGAAACCAGCCGTCGCGTAGGACCTTTTCATTTTCCTCCGGGGCATTGTGATACCCCAGCATAACGTTGGGACCGCGCATGGCCAGCTCTCCGGTTTTGTTCCCGGCGAGTTCTGTTCCGGTGTCTGGATCGACAATCTTCATCTCCAGACCGGCGACGGGCGTGCCGGCGGTTTCGATCGTGTCCCATGGCGAGTCGGCCGGGTTCGTCGTCGCGGTTCCCGCCGTTTCAGTCAGCCCGTAGCCTTGCCGGACAGGAACGCTGGTCGCTTCGATAAGACGGTGCGCGGCGGGCACCGCCACCGGAGCCGCCCCAACGCTGATCACATTCAGCGACTGCAATTGACGCTCTTTCAAGTCCGGCCGCGCCAGCAAGTCAAGAATTACAGGTGGCACCACCGGCAACCAGGTGATCTTCTCGCGCTCAACCGTGTCTAGACAATCTTCGATGTCGAACCGCTCGCGAAAATGCAGGCAACTGCCGCTGGCCAAGGTCGTGTTCATGATGACGTTGAAGCCATAGATGTGATACATCGGCAGGAAGCAGTAGGTTCGGGCATCGGAATCGATTCCGGCGACACTACCAAGAATCAACTGCCGAATGCCCGCAATCAGGTTGGCGTTGGAAAGCTCGACCCCTTTCGATAAGCCTGTCGTACCGCTGGAGTAGGGCAAGAAGGCGACGTGCTTGTCGGCGTCGACCTCGACCTCTGGGTCACTGCTGTCAGCCGAAGTCCAGAACGCCGGGTCGAGTTCGATGATTCGAAGGTCGGGGGTTTCGCCCACGCATTCGCGAATCGTTGTCAGCAGGCGTGGGTCGACGAATACAGCGGAGGCATTCGAGTCGCGGATTTGGTGCAGCAGCTCGCGTCGCCGGTAGCTGCTGTTGAACGGTGTCAGCGTGTATCCGCTGCGGAAGATTCCGAAACAGGCTGTGATGAAATGGAAGGAGTTTGGGCTGTAGACACCCACGGCCGACCCGGGCGGCAAGCCGAGCGCAATGAGAGCGTTGGCAAACTGGCTGGCCTGCCGGTCGAGTTCGACGCGGCTGAGCGCGTGGCCTGCTACGTCAACCACAAACGGTGCGTCGCCGTACCTTTGAGCGGCGGATTTCAGAAGCGCGCTCATGGTAATGCCCGCGGGCGGAAACTCTTCGGCTAGTTCGGTCGGCTGATCGTTTTCTTGCAATGACGTTTCCTTGATGGAGCTTCGCTGGGAGCGTCCAGCACGCTGTAGTATACGCTGATGAGATCCGCCGCCGCCCGGTTTCCTTAACCTAGCGATCGAGGAAACGACGGGCCTGTGGAAGCACGAAGGGGTGCTGGTTACATGGCAACGTTTCGAGATGTCCTTCAGCAACCGCCCGCTATAATCGATGATTCTTTCGCGGGTCTCTGGATGTGAGCTGATTCACGACACGGATTCGCAACAAAAGATGACTGACGTAACTTACTTGGTGTTTGAAACTGGGGGAACCAAGCTGGTCGCCGGAGTGGCCGGGCAAGATTGCCGAATTCTCGAAACCTGCATCCTCTACCGCGAACACACTGACCGCGCGGAGACAAGTCTGAAACGGCTTGTAGCCGCTGCTCATGAGCTGGTGGAGAAACACACGCACCAGGGCGCGTCGTTCCGAGCTGTTGGCTTTGGCTTTGGCGGCGTTGTTCGCCGCTCGACTCGCGACCCGTATCTCTGCCTCCACGAAGACGGTTGGGAAGACCTGAAGGTCGTCGAGACACTCGAACGAGAGTTTCGGCTGCCCGTCGTCGTCGAGAACGACTGCAAGCTGGCGGCTCTTGCAGAAGCCCACTTTGGAGCTGGAAAGGGTCATCGCACGGTCTTTTACGTGACGCTAGGTACAGGGGTCGGCGGGGGTATCGTCCGAGACGGCCGCATTCAGACCTTCAGTGATGTGGGTGAAGCCGAGATTGGCCACGTTGTTGTGGCGCCCGATGGCCCGGCCTGTCCCTGTGGCAACCGCGGATGTGTCGAGACCGTTTGCTCCGGACCTGGCGTTTCGCAGCTAGCTGCCTGGGTGGCGGACCAAGACAGTAGCCTCTGGAGCCAAAGCTCACTTTGCGATGGTCTCAACCGAGCCGAAGGCATTTCAAGCAAACAGATCATGGAGGCTTGGGCGTTGGGAGATCCGTTTGCAACCGACGTCGCCGATCGCGCCGCCGGCTATTTAGCGCAAGCGCTCGGCGCGGTGGTGAACCTCATCAGCCCGGATGTGGTCGTGGTCGGGGGAGGCTTGGGGTCGGGGAATCCACGGTTCTTGTCTCTCGTGTCGGAGAAGTTGCGTCCGCAGGTGGTCTCCTATTTCCGCGATCTGTACCGAATTGTTCCCTCCGAGCTGAGAGAGCAGGTAGTTTCCCAAGGAGCCGCTATTCTAGCGTCTCAGTCGGTAGGTGAGTAGCGGTTCGCGTATCGACATCGAAGGAATTTTGTTCGGCGGGGGTGACCACAATGCTAACCTCTCATGCTGGCTCGGATTGAACTTTCACTGATTTGGAGCTTGAGGACTAATTGATTGAGGCGGGATAAGCGAAGTTGAAGGAAGTTGAAATGTCAGTCGTGGTGCCTGTCCGCCGGGCACCGGATACGATCGTTAGCACGATGACGGAGCTGCTCGAGCGGCAAGGGCTCGAGATTATCGCGGTGGTTTCCAAGGACAACCCGACGAGCCTGCTTCTGCGGCAAATGTGGGCGGAACATCCCGAACTCGTTCTCGTCGAAGTCAATGGCGATTGGTCCGTCCCCCAACTCCGCGCACGCGGAGTTCATCAAGCGACTGGGCGGCTCGTAGCGATCACCGAGGACCACTGCTCTTTCAGCGAGAGCTGGCCGGCGGCGCTGGCCCCTCCGTTGGACGATCCAACGATCGCGGCGGTGGGCGGTCCCGTCGTCAACGCACAACGCAAGAGCATCCTGGACTGGGCCGTCTTTTTCTCGCGCTACGCAACCTCGATGCCGCCCGTCGTACGGGGTCCCACAAGGACGCTCGCAGGCAACAATGCTTGCTACCGAAGAGAATTGCTCAAGACCCATGCGGCGGTTTTGCTCGACGGTTTTTGGGAACACGAATTCCATGAAGAATTGCTGCGGCAAGGGCTGAAGCTCTGGCTCGAACCGGATGCGCGGGTGTCACACCGGAAACGTTACCGGCTGGGGTCCTACTGTTCGCTGCGATTCAGTCATGGTGATTGCTTTGCGGGCAGAAAGCGCGACAAGCTGACCTTTTGGGCGCTGCAACGGCGGATTCTGCTGGCTCCGCTCGTTCCGTTTCTGCTTTCGCTACGGACAGCCCGGGCCGTTCTCTGGAAAGGAACTCAAGTGCGGGAATGGTTGTTGGCCGCTCCTATGCTTTTTCTTTTCCACGCGATGTGGGCACTGGGCGAGCTGACCGGCTATATCCTGGGACCAGGGGAAAGCTGCTCTCATACGGATTGAGGCGGCAAGACGGATGCCACAAGCGGTGTTGACCTACCATTCGCTGGATCACTCCGGTTCGGTCATTTCGATCAAACCGGAGACATTTCGCGAGCAGATCCGGTGGCTGCTCGAGAGCGGCATTGCGGTCGTTCCTGTCCCAGCTCTTGGTACCGAATCGGTCGGGCGCCGAGAGCGCTGCGATTGCGCTTACGTTTGATGATGGGTTCGAGAATTTCCTGACCGAGGCGTTCCCGTTACTCGATGAGTATCACCTGCCGGCGACCGTGTTCCTGGTTACCGGTTACTGCGGGAGGACCAATGACTGGCCCTCGCAGCCCCGCCAGTTTGGAGGGAAACGCCTGTTAGCTTGGCCGCAAATCGAGGAGTTGCACCGGGCTGGGATCGAGTTAGGTGCCCACACGGTGAATCATCCCGACCTGACGGCAGTGTCTTGCGGTGCGGCTCGCGCTGAGATCCTCGACTCGAAAAAGCAAATCGAGGACCGCATCGGAGCAACCGTTACTTCTTTTGCGTATCCTTTTGGGGCAGAATCACCGGCGCTGCGCGAAGTAGTTGCTGAGCATTTCGATATCGGTTGTTCAACCCGTCTGGGTTTCCTTGACGCAGCCAGTATTGAACGGGCGGCCAGTATTGAGAGAACGGCCAGCATTGAGAGAATAGACGTCTACTATCTGCGGAACCGCTCATGGTTCCGAAGATTGTTTACCCCAGCGGGGGGCGCATATCTGAGTCTTCGCGGACTGGGTCGAACGTGGGGGAGCAAGTTTCGAGCACGCAGCTAAACGCTGGCCCGGGGCATCGCGATTTGGCGTTCGCGTGCCCGGTCTGTGGACGCGCGGTCACTGAGGTTCACGAAGGCGCCGACGCGTATCGTTGCGATCCCTGCCGGCGCGACTATCCGATCATTAGCGGCATCTCTGATTTCCGGCTGAAAGCTGACCCGTTTATCAGTATCGAAGACGATCGCGAAAAGGGCTTGCGAGTACTGGAGCGTTCCGGCGACTCATCGTTCGCCAATGCCCTCGACGCCTACTACGCGTTGACACCGGAGCTGCCCCGAACACTCGCCGATTCCTACAAGGCTCATCAACTCGCCGGTGAACGAATCGGCGAACTGTCTCTCGATGAGCTGAGCCGCCTGGGTGTTGAGCCCGGACCCGAGTCTCTTCTGCTCGATCTAGGATGCGGGACCGGCGGATTCGTCGCTGCGGTCTCTCGCCGCTCCGTTGGGGCTGTTGGAGTCGATGTCGCGTTCCGGTGGCTGCTGATCGCCAGGCTGCGGCTCAACCGAGTGGGGCTAGACGCAACGTTCGTCTGCGCCAACGCCGAGCATCTGCCCTTCGCTCCTGGAACCTTCGACGCAATAGTCGCAACCGACCTCATCGAGCATGTGCCCGACCCGTTGCCGGTCTTGCAAGAATGCGCGAGAGCCACTCGGCCGGGAGCTGCCTGCTACTTGACAACCAACAACCGCTACTCGCTGTTCGGCGAGCCGCATGTTCAACTGTGGGGGGTGGGGCTGCTGCCGCGTGGACTGCAGCAGAGGTACGTCCGCGCTTTTCGAGACCACGCCTATGAGAATGTTCGTCTGCGCTCGGCCCGCGAGATAAGCGCGCTCGCACGGAGTGCGGGCCTGCACCGCCGCCAGGTGTCACCTCCCCCGCTCTACGCTGATCACCGAGGCCAGGCGGCTGCACGTCTTGTCCGCGTGTACAACCGCCTGCGGCTGTTGCCTGGGTTGCGGCAGGTGCTCAACTGGGTTGGGCCGCGCCTGCAGATGCTCTGCCGGGCAGACGGTTGACGCTACCGAGACACCCTGCGCGGGTACCCTACCTTCCTTAACGCCTCGGCGATCTCATCCAGAATCGCCGGGTCGTCGATCGTGGCGGGTGTTTTGTATTCCTCGCCGTTCGCGATCTTCTGCATCGTTCCCCGCAGGATCTTCCCTGAGCGAGTCTTGGGAAGCCGCTCGACGACCACCGCGGCCTTAAAGGCGGCAACGGGACCGATTCTCTCGCGCACCAACTGGACCACCTCCGCCGTAATTTCGCGGTGATCCCTGGCTACACCCGCGTTGAGCACAACAAAACCGACAGGCAACTGCCCTTTCAGTTCGTCCTCGACACCCATGACAGCGCACTCGGCCACGTCGGGGTGCCCAGCCAAAACTTCCTCCATACCACCCGTGGACAGGCGATGCCCAGCGACATTGATGATGTCGTCGGTTCGTGCCATGACGTAGACGTATCCGTCTTCGTCAATGTATCCCGCGTCGGCGGTCTTGTAGTAACCAGGAAACTCCGAAAGGTAGGATTCGACGAATCGCTCGTCCGCGTTCCAGAGCGTCGGAAACGAGCCGGGGGGCAGCGGCAACTTCACCACGAGAGCGCCGATTTCCCCGGCTTTGACCGGCTGCGTATTCGCGTCGACCACCCGCACGTCCCAACCGGGCACCGGTTTCGCGGTCGAGCCGTGCTTGACGGGAAGCTGTTCGACCCCGAGGCAGTTGGCGCAAATCGGCCAGCCGGTTTCGGTCTGCCACCAGTGGTCAATAACCGGCACGCCCAGATGTCTTTCCGCCCATTGCAAAGTAGCGGGGTCGGATCGCTCACCCGCCAGAAACAACGCTTTGAAGCCGGAGAGGTCGAAGTTCTTTACCAGCTTGCCTTCGGGATCTTCCCTCTTGATGGCACGGAAAGCAGTCGGCGCGGTGAAAAGAACTTTGACTTTGTGTTGTGAAATGACGCGCCAAAACGTCCCCGCATCCGGCGTGCCGACCGGTTTACCCTCGTAGAGGATCGTCGTGTTTCCGTGAAACAGTGGCCCGTAGACGAGGTAGGAATGCCCCACGGCCCAGCCGATATCAGAGGCCGCCCAATAAACGTCGCCCGGGTCGACGCCGTAGATGTTCTTCATGGTCCACTTGAGGGCGACAAGGTGGCCGCCGTTATCGTGGACTACGCCCTTGGGCTCCCCGGTCGTTCCCGAGGTGTAGAGAATGTAGAGCGGGTCGGTAGCCGCCACGGGTACGCAGTCATGAGGTTGTGCCGCGTCCATCGCTTCATCCCAGTCGAGATCGCGGCCGGGGACGAGCCCGGCAAGCGGCATCTCGGCAAGCGGCGAGCGCCGCTGCAAGATCACGCACCTTGACGGCTTGAGGTCGGCGATGCGGATGGCTTCGTCCAATAAAGGCTTGTAAGGAATAATGCGGTTGATCTCGATTCCGCAGGAAGCCGAAACGATGACTTTGGGTTGAGCGTCGTTGATTCGTACCGCCAGCTCGTTGGCGGCGAACCCGCCGAAAACGACGGAATGGACGGCTCCCAGCCGCGCGCAAGCCAGCATAGCCACAACGGCCTCGGGAACCATCGGCATGTAGATGATGACCCGATCGCCCTTGCCCACACCCTGCGCGGCAAACACGCCGGCGAAAAGCGCTACTTTGTCTCGAAGTTCCCGGTAGGTAAAGGATTTGATCTGATCCGTAACAGGGCTGTCGTAGATGAGAGCTGTTTGCTCGCCCCGTCCGTTTTCAACATGCAAATCAAGCGCGTTGTAACACGTGTTGACCTCGCCGTCAGTGAACCATCGGTAGAATGGCTTGTTGGACTCATCCAGCACCTTGTCCCACTTGCGATACCAATGAACCTGCTCGGCGGCTTCGCCCCAAAAGGTCTTGGGGTCGCGCAACGAACGGTCAACGGCGGTTTGAAGATCTCCTTTGGGCATGTGGTTGTCGGTCTGTGGAACTTCTATTCTCGTAGATCAATGCGCGGAGGTGGCGGACCGGTTTCTCGGTGAAGCCTCTGGCGCAGCCCACTCAACTACAATCTGAAGAACTTCTGTCAGCCCGACCCATGCAAGTAAAACAAATGAATCGCAGACAATTTCTCGCAAGCACCCTAGCCACCGGGACCGCCGCGTACGCGCAATCCAGCCCGTCCAAACCCAACATCATTTTCATCATGGCCGACGACCTTGGCTATGGCGACCTGAGATGCTACGGACAGAAAACCATCCAGACACCTAACATTGACCGTCTGGCGACCGAAGGAATGCGTTTCACGCAGGTCTACGCCGGCGCCACCGTTTGCGCCCCTTCCCGCTGCACTCTGATGACGGGCAAGCATCAGGGCCACGCTCTTGTGCGCGGCAATCGCAGTCCCGAGGTGGCGCTGCGCCCCGAGGACGTCACGGTTGCGGAAGTCCTCAAACGTGCCGGCTATACAACCGCGCTCTACGGGAAATGGGGAGTTGGCGGCCCGGTTACCTCCGGACGGCCCAATCTCAAGGGCTTCGACGACTTCTTCGGCTATCTCAGCCAATGGCATGCGCACACCCACTACCCCGAGCATCTTTGGGAAAACGAAATCGAACGTTTCATTCGAGGAAATCTTGGCCGCCGCCAGGGCGACTACTCGCACGACCTGTTTACTGATCGTGCTCTGAAATTCCTTGACCGCGAACACGACAAGCCGTTCTTCCTCTATCTGCCCTACACGATTCCCCACACGAACAACGAGCTCGGACGCGCCACCGGCGACGGCATGGAGGTTCCCGACTACGGCTCCTATGCCGACAAGGACTGGCCGAATCCAGAGAAAGGGTTTGCCGCTATGATCGAGCGGCTCGACCGTGACGTGGGCCGCATCCTCGACAAATTGCGTGAGCGCGGCATGGACGAAGACACGATCGTTTTCTTTACCAGCGACAACGGGCCGCATCGGGAGGGCGGTCACGATCCGGATTTCTTCGGGAGCCGGGGACCGCTGCGAGGGATCAAGCGCGATCTCTACGAAGGCGGCATTCGCGTCCCCACGCTAGCCCGCTGGCCGGGCAAGATTGAGCCGGGGCAGGTCAGCGATCAAGCCTGGGCGTTCTGGGATGTGTTGCCGACCCTGGCGGAGCTGGGCGGTGCGATGCCGCCGGGCGACACCGACGGAATCTCGATGGTTCCTACTCTTCTAGGCAAGATTCAAAAGCAGCACGAGTATCTTTACTGGGAGTTTCACGAGCGCGGTTTCCGCCAAGCGATCCGCATGGGCGATTGGAAAGGTGTGCGGCTCGCGAAGGGCGCCAAAATCGAGCTTTACGACCTGAAGAAGGACCTCGGTGAGCAAGACAACATCGCCGACAAACAACCGGACGTCGTCCAAAAGATTGAGCGCTTGATGAAGACGGCGCGCACCGAGTCAAAGGAGTTCCCTGCGCAGGGCTGACTGCGTCTGAGGAGCGGACCGTGCTAAATCGATTCAAGTGCTTTCTGTTTCAGCCTGAGGCCGAAGCGGATCCAGGTTTTCGGCGGCAGGTCGAGGAAACCGCCCGGCGTGGCCTCCGCATCATCGGGCTGGTGACTGCGGCGATCCCGACCATGGCGGCATTCGTGCGCGTGTTTTTCGGGTCGACCCGAAGTCTCGAAGGAGCGCCATTTCTTCTGTTGATCTCCGCCTTGCCGATCGGCCTGGGAGCCTATGCGGTTGGCCGCTGGAGAACGACCGGAACTCACGCGCGGCTGCTCGGCTGTATCGCCGGGTTCGGTGTCGGTCCGGTGTTGATCTGGAGTGCCCTGCTCGAGTCGTCCGCCAGGCCTGAGATTGCGTACACAGTTCCAGCGCGAATGATGTTGTTGCTGATGGTCGCAGTGGTCTCGCTCCCGCTACGTCCCTGGGATACATTGGCACTGGGTCTATCGCTAAAACTGGCGTATCTCTTGTCTTTGGGGGTGGTGCTTTTGTTGGAAATAGTCCCGGCCGAGTCTGCTTGGAATCTTGAAGTGGCGGGAGCATTACTGGTCCTGGTTGTCGTGGCAACACTCTTGTCCTCCGTTTCCTATCGCCGGATGTTCGAGAGCTATTCCGCACATCTGAATGAACTGCGAGCCGCCGAGGAGCTTCATAGAGCGGAAAAGCGTGTCCTACTTTCGGACAGCGCCGCGTCCATGGGCCGCTTCGCCGCCACCTTGAGTCATGAACTGAACTCACCGTTGGGCGCCCTGCGGGCGGCGATAGAAACCCTGAACAGCATTCCCAAGAAACGGGCAACGGTTTCAACCGAATCGCTGCCTCGTCTCAATGAAGTCGAGGCGGACCTGCACGGGACAGCTCATGCTTCAGTAGACCGGCTGGCTCAGACCGTAGCGCGGATGCAGCGTCTCACCAATCTAGACCGCGCGGAGCTGCATCCGGTTGATCTGAATGCGCTGCTGGAGGATGTTGTTGCGATGTTGCGTTCCAAGGACCGGAATGATATTCCGCTCCAACTTCAACTCGAGCCGCTGCCCGAGATTATTGTGCGGCCCCATCAAATCAGCGCAGTGTTCTCCAGTTTGATCGAGGGAGCTCTGGCGTCGAGCGCCCGTAAAGATCGTATCTCTATCGCGAGCCGTCAGCAGAATTCCACTGTAGAAGTGGACGTGAACATGCCCGGTGATTCCGCCCAAACATTAACCAAATCCCTTGAACCCGACTTCCAGATTCGAGAAGGCCGGGTCACGGGCGGCCACTGGAGTTTATTCACCGCGCGGCAGATCGTGCGGGAGTACGGCGGCGAGATTAACGCCGTGTCCCTTGCCGGACCAATTTCCGGACCAACTTCCGGAATAATGACACGTATTCGCGTTACGTTGCCATTGGATGAAAAACACCGAGCCGCGCGGACCGGCTGAAGTTCGCTGCTGAAGAAACCGACATGGAAGTTTCACACCCGACTCACTTATGGGTTGATCCAGTCGTGGCGAAATCCCTCCCATGCAACCTCAGGAGCTCAGCACGGTGAGGCTGGGACGATCCTTGTTGTGGCTTAAGTGACCGCTAAAACGATTTTATCTCCGCCATCGGACACGGTGACCGTAGCCTCGTCAGAGACGCTGTCCGCAGAGGCGCTGTGGCCGTCGGCCTCCACGGCAAGCCCGTAAGGTCCGGTGTAGCTCGAAAGATCGAGCCCAATCGATCCCCCAGAGTTGAGAATGACGGAAAATTGCCGTCCGTTAGCTGTATTCAGGACAAAAGAAGCGTTGTTGTCCATTACCTTTACTAAAGTCATCATATGGACCTCCCTCGGAAAAGTATGCTATTCACGTTTCTTGGATCGCCTGGACTGTCCAAAAGCGAACTTTCCCGATCCCGGTACTACTGTAGCAAATAAACGCGGCGAATTGTAATTGAAATGCCGGAAACACTTCTGGCATCGGAGACGTTGGACTGGCCTGCCCCCCAGAAAACGAGTCCGAATCGAATTTTTAGAGAGAATCGAAGGATTCGGGCGTGTTCGAAGGGAGGAGGAAATGGCAAGGAAGCGATACACGCCCGAACAGATCATCCACAAGTTGAGCGAAGCGGAGTTGGCATCGGGCAAGAGCGGGCCGACGGTCTGCCGCAAGCTCCCGATCAGCGAGCAAACCTACTACCGCTGGCGCAACCAATACGGCGGGCTGCGGACGAACCAAGCCATTGGATGAAGAACACGGAGCCGCGCGGGCCGGCTGAGATTCGGCGCTAGCCAGGACACACCTCCCGCCGAGGGTCGCCGCCAAACCGCTCGCCTATCGCCCGATATCCTTCAACCGATAGTCCTTCGCGTTAATCTGAACCACTTTGCAGATCTCGTAGAGCCGTGAGCGGGCTCTTGATCCGACACGGTCGGCCAACGTATCTTTGACGTTGTAATGCCCCGACGTGGCATCTTTCTCCGCAATCTTGTCGCCTAACTCCGGATCGGGCAGGTTGGTCGTCACGATGAGCGCCTTGCGGGCGTTATAGCGGTGATTGATGATCGCGGTGACGGTGTCTTCCACCCAGTCGGTCACACGGTGCGAGCCCAGATCGTCAAGCAGGATAACGTCCGTGTCGAGGGCCGCGCGGTAGGCCTGTTTGTCAGCCGCACCGGCGGCCGCGTTGTAGCCCTGCCGGATGCGGTCCAGAAGGTTTTGGTAGTCGAAAAAAGCGCATTCGAAGCCGCGCCCGATCAGCTCTTTGAGAACAGCGGTTGCGAGATGAGTTTTCCCGACGCCTGTCGGTCCCTGGAACATCAGCCCGGACTTCCCCGACGACGGATATTCCCGGGCGAACGCCTTGGCCGTGAGCATCACCCGCGTAAGCGCTTCATTCGCGATCGGATTTTCACGCGGGCTCGGGGGAAAGAAATTATCGAAGCTCGCCTCGCGAAATCGCTCCGGAATATGGGCCTTCTCCAGTAGCGCGCCTTGGCGCTGGCCCACCCGGCAAGGGCAGCGCTCGACCGCTTCAACGCCATCGCGGTCCACCTGCTTCCAGCCGGTCCCTTCGCAATGGGGACACTGCGGATCAGCGCTCATGAATGTAATCTCATTGGAGAACTTGAACTCATTCGACAACGACCATCACTTCGCCCGCCGCGACCGCGCTTCCTTCGCTGACGTGTACCGCCTTGATCTTTCCGGCGACGGGAGCCTTGATCTCATTCTGCATCTTCATCGCTTCGACGAGCAGCAACCCTTGTCCTGGCTGGATGTCATCTCCCACTCCCACCAGCACGCGAATTACCTTGCCCGGCATGGGAGATGCGATATCCCCAGAGGTGCCGGGATCGATGCCGCCTTTGCGTACGCCAGCCTGACGAGGATCTTGGATGACAACGTCCAATTGGCGGCCATCCACGACGACAACGAAGTCGTCACCGCTCTCTTCAATCTTAACCTCGTAGCTGCGCGTTCCCAGCAGAATCGAGTAGGCGTCCGGCCCGATCGCTTCGAGTTCCGCTTTGCCTTCCACCGAATCGATCGCGAACATGCACTCTGAACTCGAGGAATCTAGCGGCCCCAACGTCAGCTCGTGGCCGATGTTTCCGATGCGCGCAATCAGCTTCATATCAATCGAGGGCTTCGCTGCCGTTGCGGATCTTCTCTCTTCAGAGCGCCCGCCAGTTTCAGACGGCCGGACAGAGATGAAATGAGGAGGCTCGTCATCCGGGGAGTGAGCTAAACTCCCCAAACGGGCTTCGCCGCCTGCGGTGGCGATCCCAGGTTTTTTCCACTAAGAAAAAAAGGAGATGACGAGCCATGAAAAACAATAGCAAAACTTTCAGAGAAGTGTCGAAGCAAAAGATGATCGAACAAGGCCTAAACGTCGTAGCCGGGGTGGATCTGGGCGATAAGTACAGCCATGTCTGCTTGATCGATCTGGACGGCAACATCGTCGAGCGCAAGAAGCTGAGCACCTCGCCGGCAGCGTTCGAGCGCTACTTCGGCGGCTGGGCCGCGATGCGGGTGGTCCTCGAAGCCGGCTGCCACGCCAACTGGATCTACCGCTTGCTCGAGCGGCTGGGGCACGAGCCGCTGATGGCCGACACGCACCGCCTGGCGCTGATCACCCAATCGCTGTCGAAGGACGATCGCAGCGACGCCGAACGGCTGGCCGAGTTGGGGCTGCGGATGCCCGAGATGCTGACCGCGGTCGAGCCGTGTTCGCTCGCCATCCAATGCGACCGCGCCGTGCTGAAAGCGCGGGAAACCCTGGTCGAGACGCGCACGAAACTGATCAACAGCGTGCGCGGCACCGTGAAGAGTTTCGGTGAGCGCTTGCCGACTTCGAGCAGTGAGGCCTTCGTGAAGAAAGCCAGTCCCCAGCTGCCGGACAAGCTGCGGGTCGCTGCGGGTCGCGCTCGAGCCGTTGCTCGAGGTGATCCAACACGTCAGCGCCGAAATCCGCCGCTATTAGATCCACACATAGGCCGACATGGGTGCCGGTTCGGCAACTGGAGAGAAAATGCGCGCCGCAAAAGTCCTGGGTCCGAAGCCTTACTTCTTCTTCGGCCCAGGAATCTGGAACTCCTGCGTATAGCCCTTGGGTCTTCCCGACGCCGGTGAGCGGATCATGTATTCCGCGTTCCGATATTCGACTTTCACCGTGGAGCGAACTTCGTCCACCTTGTCTTTCAGAGCCATTGCCTGAAGCGGCCCCGCAATTTGGTTCCGAACCGCTTCCATTGGCTGCGGTCGCACTTCGGTCACTTTGAAAAGATAGAAGCGGCTACCCTCCTGCAGCGGCGCGGAAACCTCATTCGCCGGCAGCGCGAAAATCGCATCGCGGAGAATCCTCGGAAGCTGAGCGGTGTATTTGAAAAACCCCAAGTCTCCACCTTTTTCGGCCGAAGCGTCACTGGAATGCTGCTTTGCCAGCTCGGAGAAGTCGGCGCCGCCGTCCAACTCACCATGCAGCTTTTCGGCCATTGCTCTTGCCTCACCTTCGGACAAGGGCTTGCTTCCACCCGAGCCTGAAGCGGAGCCGGGATCGTCCGAGTAGTCGATGTAAATCGCGTAAACGTGGCGCTCTTCGTACTCGGAACGGTGATCGTCGTAGTACTTCTGGAAGTCTTCGTCTTTGAGCTGCACACGTTTCTGAAGCTCAGCCAGGTAAACTTGACCCAAGAAATTCAGCCGCGCAAACTCGAGCTGGGTTCGATAAGGCTCTTTCTCGGTGACTCCTTCCGCTTCCGCATTCTTGGCGAACGCCAGTAATTCCGCGTAGACCCGGATAAACGCCTGATTATCCATAGACAGCGTGCCTTGCCGAAACTGCGGAGGCAGCGATTTTCGAATCTGGTCCATCTGCTCGGCGGTGTATTCGGTACCGTCAATCACGGTGACAACTTCCTTCGGTGAGAAGCCGGTTTGAGCGGCGGAGACAGGGGCGTTGAAGAAAATAACGAAACACATCGCGGCAACCAAGCGCCACGGGAAAACACGATGGAACTTCATGGGAAAGGGGTAACTCCTTGCTTTGGCAGGTAACCGATTAAGCGGTAGTCTTAGGAATTGTAACATGGTGAAAAATCAGATCGGCGGGCGCCGACACCCACTGCTTCGCGGTCAACGAAACGTCTCGCCGCCGGCGTTTTGCTCTGGCCTCAAGACGGCTTGGCGTAGTAGCCGCTGCGAGTCTGGACCTTGAGATCCTTTCGTTTGGGAATTAGTTTGATCGCTCGAAACCCGCCCGAGGTCGTATCGCCGTCGGAGCGGTAGCCAATGCTGTATTGGCCGCGAAGCTCGTCCTGAATCTGCTGGTAAATCTCATCCAGCGGCTTGCCTCTCTTCACCTCGAACATGGTGCCGCCGGTTTCCTTGGCCAACTTTTCTAGTGTCGAAGACCCGCCGCCACCGCCAAGGTTAATCGTCGATGACCGCCGCCGACCCTGTCCATAGGACTGGTTGTAAAACTGATTGTCGTAGTATCTTACGCCATAAATCACAACATCCGCGCGGTGGCCCGCTGCAATGGCGTCTTCTCGCGTCATTCGGCTGCCGTAGTCGTTCCCGTCTGATATCAAGACCAGTGCCTTCCGTCCTACCTGCGGTGTCATGATCTCGTCGGCCGCCAAATAGACGGCGTCGAACAGCGCGGTTCCAACGGGTCGCCGGTTAGTCGGAACCGGCCCGGGATGCAGTCCGGCACGGCTGCCCTGCACCCGCAACTTATTCAGCGCAGCGCCGAGCAGCTTTTGCGAATCGGTCAGGTCTTGCATGAGTTCGATGTCCACGTCGAAGCTGATCAGGAATGCCAGGTCTTTCTTATGACGCAGCACTTGCGAGAAGAACTGAAAAGATGCTCGCCGCTGCGGCTCGATCACGCGCTCCTGGCTGATACTCGTGTCGACGAGCAATCCGATCGTCAGGGGCAAATCTGTTTGACGTGTGAAATAGCGAATCGTTTGAGGACGGCCTTCTTCTTCCAGGACGAAGTCTTCCTTCGTCAGGTCGGTCACCAGGCGGCCCTCCTTGTCCCGAACGGTGGCCACCACATTGACCACATCCACGTCGACCGAAATCGTGATGTCTTCTTCTTGGCTCTGAGATGCGGGCTGGCTCTGCGGTAGGGGCTGGCTGTGCAATAGGGGCAGAAGCGCCCCGCATGCTGCGAAGATCAACCCGACCATGAGGAATTGGCGAAGGGGCATAAGGTGACGCTAGAGAGACGGTTGTCCCGCATTCGAGGTTTCGGAAACCACGGGCCACTACTCTTTGGCCCCATTGTAGCAGCGAGGCTTCGGCCTCCCCCTCCCATCACATCCGAAGACGCAACCGAGTCCCAATCATCCGGGTTGGCGCGATCGCCGTCCCGGAAAACAAGCCAAAGAAGTTGATGACGTTGAGCCGGTCGGTGACGTTGATGACATCGAACTGAAAGCTCACGGATTTGTGATCCCTCTCCCAAAGCTTGACACCGATCGAGAGGTCTATGCCAAAGTTTGGCCGCAGACGTCCGCGGTCAAAATTGACCCGATCGATGATCGCCGGCGGAATCAGCGCGAAACCCAAACCGGCAGGCGCACCAGAAGAGCCTTGGTCCAGGGCGCTGCCTCCCGCGGATATTGCCTCGTCGCCCTGCAGCTCCACCGGCAGGCCGCTGCCGTATCTGGCCGCGACAGCAAACCACAAGCGCGGGTGGGCTTCGAAGCGCCCCGTGGCGCTCACTGTATTGCGCTGATCCTGAGTGATGGGAAACCGCATCACAACGTCGCGCAGCTCCTCGGCCTCGCCACCCTCGATGAAGAGACCGCCGGTTACCGGCGACGTTGCGGTACCCAGCAGGTTCGAATAACTAGCGAACACACTGATTCGCCTCCAGCTCGGCATCTCGAGCCGCACTTCCGTCCCTTCGACTCGCGCGCTCTGAAAACTTATCGGGAAACTGATCCCCGTGTTCAAGAAGACGTCGTCGTCGTAGTAGTTTTCGAAATCGCGCCAGTAGTGGTTGACATCAAGCCGCAACAGATTCCCGAGCGGCTTGCTCACCCCCACCTCGTAAAAATTCGCCCGAGAGCTGGGCAGCGGAAGCGCCCCCTCCACTTGATCCAAACCCCGCGCCTCGGCTGAAGTCGTTAGCAGCAGGTTCTCGATCGCGGGCGTCTGAAAGATGCGGTCGTAAGAAGCGCGCACTAGCAAGTCCGCCTGCTCCCAGTAGTAGGCCAGACCGAAACGCGGACTCAGCGCTGAGTCGTCGATTCGCAAGTGATAGCGGTCAAAACGAATACCCGCGTCGACGACCAGGTTTCCCCAGCGGATGTGGTCTTGAACGAAGAATCCAAATTCGTTGACTCGGCACTCGTCTTGAAATTCGAATGGCACGGTCGCCAAGGCCTGGGTGTCGGCAAACAGGAATCTCTCGCGGATGTCCGCGGTCCGGAAATCGCCGCCGGCTTTGACCGTGTGGTTTTCGCCTTCGATCGTTACGCTGCCGACCAAGACCCCTTCCTTAAAACCGCGGTCTTGCTCGGTAAAAACGGGGACCGACAGCGGGTTGCTCCACAGTTTCGCGCTGACATCACGGATCATTCCTCTTACCGAGCCTAACGCGCGCGCGGAAAATACTCTCTGAAAATGCACCTGCCCCGCGGTTTCCGAGCCTTGACGGTCCTGGCGCTGACCATTGTTCTGCTGCTCGATGTCGTTGGGAACCAGGAAATTGACACGGTTCGAGCGAACGTAGAGGCTCAACCGGTCTCGCGAATTTAGATCGCGTTGCAGGCCGGCGTTGAAACCCGCCGAGCTGGCTTTGTTCGTGAAGTTGTCAAGGGACGGGGGATCGAGGTAGCGGTCCGTATGGCCGCCGCGAATACCCAGCGACACGATCGTCTTTCCGTTGCGGTACTGGTCGGAAAACGCACCCTCGGTGGCCGCGAAGCTGCCACCTTGCAGCGTCACTTCTGGATGGTGTCCGTCGCGGTCGGCGCGCCGGGTGTATAGCTCGATCACACCGCCCAGCCGCCGGCCAAACTCAGCGGGAATGTTCGCGGTCATGACGTTGACCGTTTCGAACTCGTCGCTCTCGAATCCAGGGGCGAAACCAAGCGAGCGGTTGTCATACAACGGGATCCCGTCCACGACATATTGCGTGTCGTATTCGGACCCGCGCGGATGGAGCACCGCGTTAGCCTCGAGCAGCCACCCCGGCAAACTATTGACGGCGTTGATCGTGCTTCGTCCCAGCGTGCTGAAGGCGCTCAGGTCGAGCTGCTCCCGGCCGAGCCGGAAAACGGTTCCGGTCTGATTCGGGTCGAGCAGGGGTGCGGAGTCTTGCACCGTCAGGGTTGTCTCGATCGGGGTGATGTCGAGAGTCACTTGCCGGCGTATCGGCAACTCAGAGCGAATTTCGAGTCGCCCGCTGAATTCCGCGAACTCCGGATGGACTACCCGGAGCTGATAGACGCCGAAGGGCAGCCGCTTGAGGCGCGCCTGGCCTGCGGCATCGCAATCGCCACTGGTTTCAAATCGTGGCGCCCGGCTTTGCACGTGAACTTGCGCCGCAACCGGCAGCCCGGCCGGATCCCGCACCTCAACGATCAGCTCCCCCTCCAAACGGTTCGCCAACGAGCGGGAAGGACCGACGATCTGAACCAGGCAAAGCCCGGCCCCAAGAACCCAACCGAGCCAGCTCCTTGCGGACCGTCGAGACGTCATTGTCTTACCGAATTGCCGTACCGAGTTGTAGCGAATTGAAGCATCAGCGCCAGTGGCATTTTAGAAGTGACGGCTGGGCCGCGAGGAGTTCGTCCTTTCGACAGACTAAAACCTGACGCCAGAAATCAGAGCCGCGCGGGGGGGGTGCGAACCCGCAGTCGCGCCAACTCCCCCCGTGCCAATTGTCTCCGCGAAACTGCTTCAGTCCAAATCAGAAACCCTCAATTGAGACAGCTTTCGCGCGAACCCCTCCACCGAGTTCAACGTATGCAAGTACCGGCCGTCCCCCTTCTTGTAACAGATCAAACCGCCCCGGTCGAGTCGAACAACCACAACCGGGTCAGCGGCTGCCTCTACCTCGAAGACAACCACGCGGGCACCCGGACCAACCATGCTCGCTGGCTCCCCACAAAACTCCGCCGTCGAAAGAATCCAGCGCCCCGGACAATGCCGAATCGGCTTCCAAGCCCAGCGCGTCATGATTTCATCGAACGTCATCCGATCACCGAGCCCTCAGCAGCGAGCGAATCGCAATACTTCATCGCGGTAGTTCATCGCCATACTTCATCGCCGTACTTCATCAGCAAGCGGATAGCCACACTTCAATTGCTACACTGTAACTTGATCGAAATATAATCGCCTCCGCATGTCAAACAGCGCTGCCGACACCCGAACGCAAGCCGTTTCCATCCCACTCGCCATTGCCGTCGGCGGGATGCTAATCGCTGCTCTCTACTTGATTTTCATCTGGGCACCGATGGAGCGCTCGATGGGACTGGTTCAGCGGATTTTCTATTTCCACGTGCCCTCGGCGTTTACCTCCTTCACCGCGTTTTTCATCGGCGGCTACGCCAGTATCCAATATCTCATCAAGCGCGAGAGCCGCTATGACGACCTCTCCGTCGCTTGTAACGAAGCGGGACTGCTCTTCGCGATCGTCAATCTGGTGACAGGCTCGCTCTGGGCTAAGCCGGTTTGGGGTGTCTCGTGGGCCTGGGACGCCCGGCTCACCACCATGCTGCTCTTGGCGCTAATCTATGCCGGATATCTCATCTTGCGGCAGTCGATTAGCGACCCCAGCCAGCGAGCCGTCTCCTGCGCCGTCGTGTCGATCTTCGGCATCGTCGACATTCCTATCGTCTATATGGCGAACCGCTGGTGGAGAACACAGCACCCGCAACCCGTCATGTTCGATTCCGACGGCTCGCTGGATACCGACATGCGGATCGTGCTGTACTTCTCTTTCGCAGCCATGTGTTTCCTGCTTTGGGCCATGGTCCGAACACGCACCCGGCTGGAGAGATTGCGGCACGAGATAGAAGGATTGCGCCGAGAGGTTCACGCACTGTAACGCGCCGAAGATAGCGCACACGCGTCGGATAGGCAAGCCAGTCGAACTAGCAAGGGAGAACACACAATGCCAGATAATTTGGAATGGCTATGGTATGCCTTTAGCGCCGCCTGGATTCTGCACATTCTCTACCTCGTTACCATCTCGGCGAGAGAGAAGAAGCTGCGGCAACAGATCAACGACCTCCGGTCACTGCTCGAAGAGCACAACGCCAAAACGGCCGAATCCTAGCAGTCCGTGGCGGAAGTGGCTGCGGGCGAAAATGGGGGACTGGAAAGTTGTGAAAAAATCGGGCCTGCCACAAGCGGCCATTCCTAAATCCTTATTTATCAGTGATGCAATGGCTGCAGCTGGCTGTCCCCACTCATTTTTCGGGCTGCTAGGCCCGAACCGCGACCCGGGCTCGGTGCCCTTAGTCGGCCCGTGAGGGTTTGTTGGTTGCCGAAGGGGTTTCAAAGGTTGCCCAAGAGATTTCAAAATTCCTGTAGCGCAGGGCTCGCAAGAGACCTGCGGCCTTTCGTTGTGCCGGGCCCAACGGCTGGATGGGAAATCAAGACCACCGTTACACCTGAATTATGCACAGATTCGGCGTAGCCATCGTCGATGGAGTTGTGGCGATAGCGGCACTCGTGTCAACTCAGTGATTTCGCAAGTCGTCTTTTCTGCTGTTTCCCTCCCCGTTTGAGCCGCCTCCTGATCCCGGCAGGGCAAAAGCGGGCTGGCAAGCGGCGTGTTCCCAGTACCTTGCGGCGAGTGCATGAAATTTTATGCATGGAGTGCCCCTCAGCTCAGCGCACCCTCCACCACCGGCGCCAAGCTCGATCCCGGCGGCCCCATCGCCCGCAGCCGTCGCATCAGCCGTTCAAACAGGCCCTTTTCCTGATAATGATCGCTGTAGCTGACACCCGTTCTGCCGGCGTGCCGCCAGATCTTGGCCGCCACGAACAGAAAACGCAGCCGCGCCGTCGCCAGGGTGGTGTGCCGCAGCGTCTCCACGCTGGCCTGGGCTTCGCGGTTGAACAGCAGCAGCCAGCAGTTGAGATTGTAGGCCAGCATGGCCAACTGAAAGTGATTGCGGTTCATGTCAAAGCGGCGCGAGGGATGGGCCGCCAGCCCGGCGTCGTTGTTGGCCTCCTTGATCAGGTTCTCGGCTCCGGCGCGCTGATTGTAAAACCACACCACCGCCGCGATCGGCTCGGCCAGATTGGTGACAAACACGCGGTAGGTGTAAGCGCTGGTGGCGAACAACTGGTATTGCTCGGCCGCGCCGGCCTTGGGCTCGTTTTCGTAACGCAGTGCCAGGAAACGGCAGGCCCGCGCCCAGCCTTGCGGTTGGTAGAGGAATTCGCATTCCGCGTCCGCGTCGGAGCGGGGGGAGGGTTTCCATTCTGCTTGCTGCAAGCGCTCGACCAGGCGCCGCGTTTTGCGCGCCACGATGACGAACTGACAAGCCGCCTTTTCATAGGCCTCCACCGCCTCCCAGCAATAAAAGCCGGAATCGGCCCGCGCCAGGATTTTCTTCACGCCGCCCGGCAAAGTCCGGAAAGCGCTCCCGAGGTGGGCGGCGATCTGTCGGCCCGTGGGCCGGTCGCCGTTGCGCAACCCGCCCATCAGGTATTCGCGCGTCTCGGCCAGGAAGGTCAGTATCGGCTGGTAGCTGCGCTTGCCCTTGTTCTTGGGGTTGTAGCTCTTGCGCCCGCCCATCTGGCGGCCGTAGAGGGTATGCACGGTGGTGTCGGTGTCCAGCGTCACCGTCTCCAACTTCACGTGGGCCGCGGCCCAGACTCGTTCCCGCAGCTGGCGCTGAATGGAAAGGATCTGCTTCGCCACGTTGAGGTGCAGCGAGGCCAGAAAGCGCCACAGCGTGGACTGCGGCGGCAGACGCGTCACTTGCAAGATGCCGGTCAGGATGGGGTCGCGAGCGATGAAGCGGAGTTGGTTGAGCCGCGCAAAGCCGACATAGAGGCCGAGCACGAGGGCCAGCACGAACTGGTAGGGGCTCATGGCTCGGGTGATCCGTTTGGTCGTGAGGGTTTCTTCCAGCAGCGCTTGGAAACCGAGTTTTTCGAGCAGGGTGGCGACGGGCAGCAAGCCGCCGTAGGGAGTCAGATTCTTGCCACGGAAGTGATAGGGCGTGGCAGCCCCGATTTTATTGGGCCGCGGGGCCCTCGCGCCGGGGCCTTGTTTGACGGGCCTTCGGGAGCTATGCTGTTTTCGTTTGGTAACCATTTGGGTGACCTCCTTGGGGTTGACTGGCGAAGCTGAAATCTTTGCCAGCCTACCTTTTTACCCCATGTTTTCGGGGGTCCCCAAATGGTTCCTGGCGGCTCAGCCCTCACCAGGTGCACCGGCAGTGCATAATTCAGGTTACAACAAGCCCCTGCGCGACAGAGTTCGAAGCCAATTTTACAACCTAAGTGTCTCCCGGCGGACCGATTTCCGTATCAGAAGATAAAGACAGATGGACACTAACTCGAATCAGATAGTGGGATCATAGAGTCTAATCAGCATGCCGGTCGACCATTCCCCCCTTTCTTGACAGGAATAGTAGAGATTCTCTAGCATCAAAAAGGGCTTCCGTAGCATCAAAGTTAGCAGCAAGGTCCGAAACCGGAGAATTCTCGCCGGTCGGAGCCGTAGAACCCAGTCATGGCAGGAAATTCTAAATCTGCGGGCGCCCACACGCTTGTCGACCGCATCGGCAATACGCCGCTGTTCCGCATTCAGCGGCTGTCCGCCGACTTGCCGAACGTCGAGATCTACGCGAAGGCCGAATACTTCAACCCCGGCGGCTCAGTCAAGGATCGTCCGGCCCTGAGTATGATCCTGGACGGCGAGCGCAGCGGCAAGCTCACGCCCGACAAAGTCCTTGTCGACTCCACCAGCGGCAACACCGGTATCGCCTACGCCATGATTGGCGCCGCCAAGGGCTACAAAATCAAGCTGTTCCTGCCGGCGAATGCGTCGCCAGAGCGCAAACGGATCCTGAAAGCTTACGGTGCCGAAACGATTCTCACGAATCCGGGCGAGGGTTCCGACGGAGCGATTCTCGAATGTCAAGCCGAGTATCGCCGCAACCCGGAGAAGTACTTCTACCCCGACCAATACGGCAACCCCGCCAACTGGCGGGCGCATTACGAGACGACCGGCCCGGAGATCCTCGCCCAGACCGACAACCGCGTTACCCATTTCGTCACGGGTTTGGGAACCAGCGGCACGTTTATGGGCGTAGGCCGTTGCTTGAAAGAACATTCGAGCGCAATCAGTTTAGTCTCTATGCAGCCTTCATCGGGATTTCACGGCTTGGAAGGGCTCAAGCACATGCCGACCGCTATCGTGCCCGCGATCTATGATGAGGATCTAGCCGACGACAACATCTGGACTGAAACCGAAGACGCCCACGCCATGGTCAAGCGGCTGGCGCGCGAAGAGGGACTGCTGGTCGGGGTTTCCTCGGGCGCGAACATGGTGGCGGCCTTAAAAGTCGCGCGCCAAATCAAGGAAGGCGTGATCGTCACCGTTTTTGTGACGCCGCCGACAAATACCTGAGCGAGCATTTTTGGGACGAGGACTAGACCGCTTTGGGATGAATCCTGGGGAGACACTGTCGGAAACTCGCGAACCAGACTCGGAGCCGCGACTGTGAGGCAGCGGTTTCCGCTGTGACCTGATCGTCCAGGGCAAAGCGAAGGGCGTCACGCGAACAAGCAAAATGATCAGAATCGAACCAGTCACGTGGAAACTAATGGTCCAGCACGCCCGCGACACCTACCCGAAC
>CBDCYS010000070.1:0-108678 GCA_965224215.1 Bryobacterales bacterium
CGAGCCTTGTCTTCTTCCGACGACAACGGACGCACCCCGGCCCGGGGCCCCGCAATCACCTTGTGTGGATTGGCGCCGAAGAAGGTCGGGCTTGATGAGACCAAGCTCCCGTTTCGGAGGGTAAAGTGCAGCGAGAGATGATGCCCCTCCACGCGCCAGCCCCAATTGCCGCCCGTCGACGGTTTCCCATAAACCGAAAAGTAGTATTTATTGGGGTCTCGCCTGCCCTTTGTGTCCTTTTCCTTAATCCGCAAGACGTCTTCCAGGCTCATGATGGTCAAGGCCTTGACGAGTCCGGCCTGACTCAAACCCGTCCTGAGGAGAGCCTGCGCCAGTCTCTGTTGATGCGGGTCCATTTTGTTGAAGGTCAGACCGGGCCGAGCGAACCCGTGAGTCGTTTTGAAGTTGCTGTCGGGAACAAAATGCCACTTGGTTCGGGCTTCGGCGTTGAAATCCGCCGCGGCGATAGCGCTCTGTTCCGGAGTCAGCGAACTGAGGAAGTTATTCGCGGTGTCGATCATAGCGCTCTCGGTTTGAGAGACATGGTGCGCCGCCGTTAGGGCCACAGCGCAGAAAAGCAATGCGATCGTTCGAATCTTTGCGTTTCGAGTCATAGAGACGTGTCGAGTCATAAATTCGTGTCGGGTCATGGGGGCCTCTCGTGGAGCTTCCCGGTGATTATAGCGGACTGCGCCAACGCTCGGCTACGCCTCAGATTGTGACACGCCTCAGATTGTGATCTATGCTGGCCACTCGTCTGGACGCGGCCATAGTATTCTTGCCGGCTGCATGCACAGCCGCGAAGTTCGTTCTACGAGGCCTCCACCCACAGCCGACGTCGCTCCCTTGCGGCGTGATTGTCGAGTTACACTACCCCTGTGGACAACAAGAAAATCGCTTTCCTGCTGAATGAAACGGCCGATCTAATGGAGATCGCTGACATGGACGGATTTCGCATTCGCAGCTACCGCAATGCCGCGGTCGTTATCGACAGCCACCCGGAAAGCATCGACAAGATCGTCAACAACCCCGAGCGCAAAGTGACCGACATCAAGGGCATCGGCAAGGGAATATCCTCCGCCCTGCATGAGCTGGCCGAGCGGGGCAGTTTCGAACGGCGCGACGAATTGCTAAAGAAGTATCCGCCAACGGCGCTCGAACTGCTGAAAATCGGGGGGCTGGGCCCGAAGGGCATCGCTGCCATCTATCACCACTTTCGCGTCAGCACGATCGACGGACTCGAACAGCTTTGCAAGGACGGCAAACTGCGGACCTTGCCGCGGATGGGCGAGAAACTCGAGCAAAGAATCCTGCGCGGCATCGAGAGCTACAAACGAAGCGCGGGCCGCTTCCTGATCAACTTCGCCGACCGCACTGCTCAGAGCCTGATCGAGTATCTCTCAGGTATCGAGGGGGTGGATCAAATCACCTACGCCGGTAGTCTACGGCGCGGTAAAGAAACGATCGGCGACATCGATCTGCTCGTCACCGGACCGAAGGCTATTGACGCGCTCGATCGATTCGTTGAGTATCCGGGGGTGATCGAAATTCTCGTTCATGGCGATACCAAGGCCAGTGCGATCGTCGGCCGCGAAGGGCTGCAGGTCGACGTCCGTGCAGTCGACGCGGATAGTTACGGCGCGGCCATGCAGTATTTCACTGGCAGCAAAGAACACAACGTGGCGATCCGGGACCGGGCCGTCCGAATGGGGCTCCATTTGAACGAATACGCATTGTCCCAGAGCTCTGACCAAAAGAAGATCGCCGGCGCGGACGAAGAGGGCGTCTACGAGAAACTGGGGCTACCTTGGATACCACCCGAGCTTCGCGAAAACACCGGCGAGATCGAAGCGGCGCTCGAGGGAACATTGCCGAACCTTCTCGATTTGAACCAAGTTCTCTGCGACGTCCATATGCACACGACCGCAACCGACGGTCACTTCTCCATTACGGAAATGGCGGAAGCGGCACAGAGTCTCGGGCGCCGATTTGTTGCGATCACCGACCACTCCAAAGCCCTCGCCATGGCAAACGGGCTCGACGAGAAACGGCTGCTCGATCAGATCAGGGAAGTCCGTGAGATCTCGGGACGGTTCGAGAACTTCACGATTCTCAGCGGTTGCGAAGTCGACATCTTGCAAGATGGGCAGATGGACATCGACGATGAAGTGCTGGCCCAGCTCGATGTCGTCATCGCCAGCGTTCACAGTTACATGAATATGGAGGAGGCCGAGATGACGGACCGGCTGCTCAGGGTGACGGAGAACCCGCACGTCAAGATCTTCGGCCATCCAACCGGGCGGATACTTCTTCGGCGGGACCCTTACGCCTATGACTTCGAGCGTGTCGTCACGGCGGCAGCCAATCGAGGAATCCGGATGGAAATCAACGCAAGCCCAGAACGGCTCGATCTTGGCGCGGCGCAACTCCGGATGGCAAAGTCGAAGGGCGTCAAATTTGTGATTTCAACCGACGCTCACCACGTCCGCCACCTTGAGAATATGAAGTATGGCGTGCTGATGGCGCGGCGAGGCTGGCTCGAGCCAGACGACGTGCTCAACACGCTGGACGTCTCTCAGTTTCAGCAAGCGCTGGCGAGGGGATAACCCAGAACGGTGCCGGAACAGCGAGACAGAATGTAAGAATGGCGTGGCCACCTCGGACCGGCGTCAGCAAAAGCAGCAACGGGAGACGACAAGAAAGTGACGACAATCCGTCCGTAGGGCGACCTTCGCGTTGCGCCGTTGTTGTCCAATTCCCGTAGTGCCGGGCTCGAAGAGACCTGCGGCCTTTTCGCCGGGCCACACCTGTCGGGTGTCGGGAACGAAAATCCGCCGGTCTCTTCGAGCCCTCCGCTACGGATTTGTCGTGATGCTCCCACAGTCAACAAGAATCCTTACGAACGGATTGCGGGAGAGACGGCGATCGGCAATTCATGTTAACTTGATTGAACGGTCGGGCAACTTCGAAGAAGATCAGTTTTGGCCCGGCGCTAGTCTTAGCGCTCGACTATATGGGCGCTAAAGGCTCCGCAAGCGTTCAGCGGGAAATCCGCGGATATATGGACACAGGACTCAACATCTTACTGATGTCCGGCATCGGCATCGGCTTCATCCACACGCTAATCGGGGTGGACCATTCACTTCCGTTCGTGGTCCTCGGACGAGCCCAAGGATGGTCGCTGACCAAGTTACTGACGATCACCGGAGTCTGCGGTCTCGGTCACGTTTTGTCGTCGGTGGTGCTGGGAACAGTCGGCATTGGGCTGGGCGTTGCCATTTCCCAGTTGGAATGGTTGGAAGGCGCGCGGGGTAGCCTCGCCGCGTGGACTTTGATCATCTTCGGGCTCACCTATGCCGCCTGGTCCTTCGCCCGCCAGCGCCGGCGTCAGCGTCACACCCACGAACATCAAGGTCTGGTCCACAGCCACGAGCATTCAGGAGATGCCTCGCACAAACATGGCAGCCTGAGCCCTACAACAGTGACCGCCTGGAGCTTGTTTGTTATCTTCGTCTTGGGCCCCTGCGAGCCTCTCATTCCTCTGTTGATGGTCCCAGCCCTAGACTATGGAACGTCAGGCGTCATTCAGGTGGCTCTCGCCTTCGGTCTGACCACAATCGGCACGATGTTGCTGCTGGTCACGATCGGCTATTACGGGTTGAAAATGGCGGCCGTCCGGCCGCTCGAAGCCCACGCGAATACTCTGGCTGGACTCGCTATCGCCGCTTCAGGACTTGGGATTCAATTGTTCGGAATCTGATCCCTCAGGCTCCAAAAGAGGGGTTGCCCAGAAGCGGCCCTTCGTGAGTTGCTGCCATTCCCCGGCTGGCCTTCATTCCGAAGCCAAGGACCCGCCGCCCTCGGATAAATGCGAGATGAATCGCTCGCGAAATCGCTCGCCGTAAACCGCTGAGCGTTTCAACGTAAACAGATAGACTGCGGCTCCAGCTAGGGCGGCAACCGCCAGGGTCTCGGCGAACCCCTCGTCGCCTCCCCCGTAGTAGCGGCTTGCGATCGCCGCGGCAATAGGCGCCAGCGACAGGGGAAACAGCGTGAACTGAATAGCGGCCCGTAGCCCATGACCCATGCCGGCCCGGGAGACACGGTCCGGATTGCTGGCGACGGGGAAGCGCACCGACATGTGATTTCCTACCGACAGCAGATAAAGCATGGCGATGAAACCGACGAGGGCCGCCTCCAGAACCTCCTGAAACCCGATCACCAGGCCAACCAGGCGACAAGCCAGCGCTACTAGCGCTAGCTCAAGCCCCGCGAAAAACAAAGTTGCCAGGTTCTTGGCAATCAGCAAATCGCGGAAGCCGAGCGGCAGCCAAAAGTAGAATCGCGCTGATGCTCGGTCAAACCCAAAACGGTTCAGAAACATACCCGGGCCCAGCAGCAGGAAAGCGTAGAGGCTGATCAGGGTGACCGCGCTGTGCTCCAGCCAGACACCGACCGTTCCCTGCCAATGCCGCATAATCGGAATCCAGGCGGCAACCCCAAATGTAAATCCCATGAAGAAAGGAAGCCGAAAACGAGGGCTGCGCCACAAATACCGAATGATGGGTATCCGGTTGACTCAGGTAGCCCCAAGATGTAGTATGCCGGCAGATGGAAGATTACCCTCAGAACCTGACAGAATTCGAGGCCCGTTTTAGCAGTGAGGAGGCCTGCCGGGAGTATCTGTTCCGGCTGCGCTGGCCGGACGGTTCCCGCTGTCCGGGTTGCGGTTGTGGAAAGTCGTGGCCTTTGCGAAAAGTGCTGCTGCAGTGCGCTGCGTGTGGGCGCCAAACCTCGGTGACCGCCGGGACCATCTTTCAGGACACGCGCAGCCCTTTGCCGTTGTGGTTTCGTGCGATGTGGTGGGTCACCACCCAAAAAACCGGAGCCAGCGCTTTGGGACTGCAAAGAGTGTTGGGGCTCAACAGGTACGAAACGGCTTGGACCTGGCTGCACAAAATGCGGCGCGCGATGGTGCGGCCGGGACGGGATTTGCTCGCCGGGACGGTGGAAGTCGATGAAAGCTACTGGGGCGGGCTCGAAGAGGGCCTGCGGGGCCGAAACCTGAAAAACAAAGCATTGATCGCAGTGGCCGCTCAAGAGGATGGGCGGGGTATCGGCCGGATTCGCATGAAGAGAATCGAGGATGCCTCGGGCGAGAGCCTGTTGCCTTTCGTGGAGGAGTGCATCGAGCCGGGCAGCGTGGTGCATACCGACGGCTGGCCCGGTTACTCCGGGTTGAAAAAGGAAGGCTACGTCCATCAGGTCACAGTTGTCAGCAGGCAGGAGCAGTCCGCGTCGGAATTGATGCCCCGCGTCCACCGCGTGATGTCACTGCTCAAGCGCTGGCTGCTGGGCACCCATCAGGGCGCCGTGAGCCACAAACATCTGGACTACTACCTGGACGAGTTCACCTTCCGTTTCAACCGCCGCAAATCCAAAAGCCGCGGCAAACTCTTCTATCGGCTCGTCCAGCAGGCGGTAGCCGTGGATCCCGCGACTTACAAGATGATTGTTCACCCGGTTACAGAACCCAAGAAAATCTCCAAACCACAAGATATTGGGGCTACCTGAGTCAACCGTATACCCATCTACCGAATTTCCTTTCCGACCAGGGCCCCGATTGGATCCGAAATTCTCCCGAGACAAGACCAGCAGCATCCGCCCTCCCATCGACCGGCTCTTCGGAGGCGCGCTGCTGGCGACCCCGACACCGCGGCGGCAGCTGGAGACAAAATGAACATACCCGAAAATCGCCGCGGCGCCTACCATGGCGAGCAGCAGAACCCAATCCCACAGAACGCCCTCGCCGATGCTGATGCGCGCGGCCAATCCGGAAGGATGCATCCAATCCGGTATTCCGCGCGTGCTCGTGAGCACGCTTCGAAAAGCCGACCTGGCGCCCCCGCTCCATATCAATATCTGCGGAAGAATCGTACAGCTCACCAGCACAACGAGCACGATTTCAAGAAGCCTCCGGCGCTGGAATACCCGCTCGACGAAGTTCCTGATGCCCGCGGACAATAAAACATTGAAGGCAACAAAGAGAACGAAGGCGACGGCCAGCTCCACCAGGTAGGGAGATCCCGCCCAAGCCAGTCCGCCAAAGAGTCCAGTCAGAAGCAGTAAGATTTCAAACCCGGTGGCCAGGCGGAGCGAGCACTCGGCGGCGAAGAGGGTGTAAATCGAGACCGGATAAATCATGACCTTCGTCATCTCTAGCGAAACGCCCAGTGAAAGCGTCATCAATGGAGCGAGCTGCCAATAGCCCATGGCGAACAGCAAGATGCCACCGAGGGAGTTCTCAACATCCTCGGGTCCGATCAAACTGGGGATCATTGCGGCGCCGGCCGCAGCCGCCATCCAGAGCCCATACCACCTGAATTATGCACTGCCGGTGCACCTGGTGAGGGCTGAGCCGCCAGGAACCATTTGGGGACCCCCGAAAACATGGGGTAAAAAGGTAGGCTGGCAAAGATTTCAGCTTCGCCAGTCAACCCCAAGGAGGTCACCCAAATGGTTACCAAACGAAAACAGCATAGCTCCCGAAGGCTCGTCAAACAAGGCCCCGGCGCGAGGGCCCCGCGGCCCAATAAAATCGGGGCTGCCACGCCCTATCACTTCCGTGGCAAGAATCTGACTCCCTACGGCGGCTTGCTGCCCGTCGCCACCCTGCTCGAAAAACTCGGCTTCCAAGCGCTGCTGGAAGAAACCCTCACGACCAAACGGATCACCCGAGCCATGAGCCCCTACCAGTTCGTGCTGGCCCTCGTGCTCGGCCTCTATGTCGGCTTTGCGCGGCTCAACCAACTCCGCTTCATCGCTCGCGACCCCATCCTGACCGGCATCTTGCAAGTGACGCGTCTGCCGCCGCAGTCCACGCTGTGGCGCTTTCTGGCCTCGCTGCACCTCAACGTGGCGAAGCAGATCCTTTCCATTCAGCGCCAGCTGCGGGAACGAGTCTGGGCCGCGGCCCACGTGAAGTTGGAGACGGTGACGCTGGACACCGACACCACCGTGCATACCCTCTACGGCCGCCAGATGGGCGGGCGCAAGAGCTACAACCCCAAGAACAAGGGCAAGCGCAGCTACCAGCCGATACTGACCTTCCTGGCCGAGACGCGCGAATACCTGATGGGCGGGTTGCGCAACGGCGACCGGCCCACGGGCCGACAGATCGCCGCCCACCTCGAAAGCGCTTTCCGGACTTTGCCGGGCGGCGTAAAGAAAATCCTGGCGCGGGCCGATTCCGGCTTTTATTGCTGGGAGGCGGTGGAGGCCTATGAAAAGGCGGCTTGTCAGTTCGTCATCGTGGCGCGCAAAACGCGGCGCCTGGTCGAGCGCTTGCCGCAAGCAGAATGGAAACCCTCCCCCCGCTCCGACGCGGACGCGGAATGCGAATTCCTCTACCAACCGCAAGGCTGGGCGTGGGCCTGCCGTTTCCTGGCGCTGCGTTACGAAAACGAGCCCAAGGCCGGCGCGGCCGAGCAATACCAGTTGTTCGCCACCAGCGCTTACACCTACCGCGTGTTTGTCACCAATCTGGCCGAGCCGATTGCGGCGGTGGTGTGGTTTTACAATCAGCGCGCCGGAGCCGAGAACCTGATCAAGGAGGCCAACAACGACGCCGGGCTGGCGGCCCATCCCTCGCGCCGCTTTGACATGAACCGCAATCACTTTCAGTTGGCCATGCTGGCCTACAATCTCAACTGCTGGCTGCTGCTGTTCAACCGCGAAGCCCAGGGCCAGCGTGGAGACGCTGCGGCACACCACCCTGGCGACGGCGCGGCTGCGTTTTCTGTTCGTGGCGGCCAAGATCTGGCGGCACGCCGGCAGAACGGGTGTCAGCTACAGCGATCATTATCAGGAAAAGGGCCTGTTTGAACGGCTGATGCGACGGCTGCGGGCGATGGGGCCGCCGGGATCGAGCTTGGCGCCGGTGGTGGAGGGTGCGCTGAGCTGAGGGGCACTCCATGCATAAAATTTCATGCACTCGCCGCAACGTACTGGGAACACGCCGCTTGCCAGCCCGCTTTTGCCCTGCCGGGATCAGGAGGCGGCTCAAACGGGGAGGGAAACAGCAGAAAAGACGACTTGCGAAATCACTGAGTTGACACGAGTGCCGCTATCGCCACAACTCCATCGACGATGGCTACGCCGAATCTGTGCATAATTCAGGTGGATGGGTATCCGGTTGACTCAGGTAGCCCCAATATCTTGTGGTTTGGGGATTTTCTTGGGTTCTGTAACCGGGTGAACAATCATCTTGTAAGTCGCCGGATCCACGGCTACCGCCTGCTGGACGAGCCGATAGAAGAGTTTGCCGCGGCTTTTGGATTTGCGGCGGTTGAAACGGAAGGTGAACTCGTCCAGGTAGTAGTCCAGATGTTTGTGGCTCACGGCGCCCTGATGGGTGCCCAGCAGCCAGCGCTTGAGCAGTGACATCACGCGGTGGACGCGGGGCATCAATTCCGACTTGGACTGCTCCTGCCTGCTGACAACTGTGACCTGATGGACGTAGCCTTCCTTTTTCAACCCGGAGTAACCGGGCCAGCCGTCGGTATGCACCACGCTGCCCGGCTCGATGCACTCCTCCACGAAAGGCAACAGGCTCTCGCCCGAGGCATCCTCGATTCTCTTCATGCGAATCCCGGCCGATACCCCGCCCATCCTCTTGAGCGGCCACTGCGATCAATGCTTTGTTTTGCAGGTTTCGGCCCCGCAGGCCCTCTTCGAGCCCGCCCCAGTAGCTTTCATCGACTTCCACCGTCCCGGCCAGCAAATCCCGTCCCGGCCGCACCATCGCGCGCCGCATTTTGTGCAGCCAGGTCCAAGCCGTTTCGTACCTGTTGAGCCCCAACACTCTTTGCAGTCCCAAAGCGCTGGCTCCGGTTTTTTGGGTGGTGACCCACCACATCGCACGAAACAACAACGGCAAAGGGCTGCGCGTGTCCTGAAAGATGGTCCTGGCGGTCACCGAGGTTTGGCGCCCACACGCAGCGCACTGCAGCAGCACTTTTCGCAAAGGCCACGACTTTCCACAACCGCAACCCGGACAGCGGAAACCGTCCGGCCAGCGCAGCCGGAACAGATACTCCCGGCAGGCCTCCTCACTGCTAAAACGGGACTCGAATTCTGTCAGGTTCTGAGGGTAATCTTCCATCTGCCGGCATACTACATCTTGGGGCTACCTGAGTCAACCGGATACCCATCTTCAGGTAAAAGACGGCGCCCTCAGGAGTCAGGCTTAAGCGGCCAACAATCATTTCGTCGTTCAGCTCTGCGATTCTTCTTGTAGAACGCAGTTGGCGGCACGACATCTCTAGGCGGAACCAGGACCGGGCAATAGAGAAAGACGATCTTGTATTCGAGATCCAAGACTTGTGCATTTACAAACGTTGCATCTACGTCACCAGCAACGAGGATTCTGTAGGAGCCGTCGTCCAGCTTGGAATGGGTTAGCTCGATCTTCTGAAGAAGGTTTTCGAAGTCTGTAGCTCCTGGTGCTGCCAGAGCCCACGTGCAAGCAAGGGAAAGCAATACAACAAGATGGGTATCCGGTTGACTCAGGTAGCCCCAATATCTTGTGGTTTGAGGAGTTTCTTGGGTTCTGTAACCGGGTGAACAATCATCTTGTAAGTCGTCGGATCCACGGCTACCGCCTGCTGGACGAACCGATAGAAGAGTTTGCCGCGGCTTTTGGATTTGCGGCGGTTGAAACGGAAGGTGAACTCGTCCAGGTAGTAGTCCAGATGTTTGTGGCTCACGGCGCCCTGATGGGTGCCCAGCAGCCAGCGCTTGAGCAGTGACATCACGCGGTGGACGCGGGGCATCAATTCCGACGCGGACTGCTCCTGCCTGCTGACAACTGTGACCTGATGGACGTAGCCTTCCTTTTTCAACCCGGAGTAACCGGGCCAGCCGTCGGTATGCACCACGCTGCCCGGCTCGATGCACTCCTCCACGAAAGGCAACAGGCTCTCGCCCGAGGCATCCTCGATTCTCTTCATGCGAATCCGGCCGATACCCCGCCCATCCTCTTGAGCGGCCACTGCGATCAATGCTTTGTTTTTCAGGTTTCGGCCCCGCAGGCCCTCTTCGAGCCCGCCCCAGTAGCTTTCATCGACTTCCACCGTCCCGGCGAGCAAATCCCGTCCCGGCCGCACCATCGCGCGCCGCATTTTGTGCAGCCAGGTCCAAGCCGTTTCGTACCTGTTGAGCCCCAACACTCTTTGCAGTCCCAAAGCGCTGGCTCCGGTTTTTTGGGTGGTGACCCACCACATCGCACGAAACCACAACGGCAAAGGGCTGCGCGTGTCCTGAAAGATGGTCCCGGCGGTCACCGAGGTTTGGCGCCCACACGCAGCGCACTGCAGCAGCACTTTTCGCAAAGGCCACGACTTTCCACAACCGCAACCCGGACAGCGGAAACCGTCCGGCCAGCGCAGCCGGAACAGATACTCCCGGCAGGCCTCCTCACTGCTAAAACGGGACTCGAATTCTGTCAGGTTCTGAGGGTAATCTTCCATCTGCCGGCATACTACATCTTGGGGCTACCTGAGTCAACCGGATACCCATCTACAACAAATCTCTGTCCTCTAAGCATTGGAATTTCACTCCTGCCTCATGATCTTCGCTCGAGAACTTGTACCACTATCAATTCCGCAACGGTGTCGGATTCGTCTAAAAGGACGGCGATGCCCAAACTGCGGTAGAAGCGATAGGGGACATCGGCGTTGATCATTTGAATCGGCTCACAACCGCGCGTGCAGCCCGAATCAACGAGAAGCCGCTCAAGTGCAGACTTAGTCATACCTGGGTAGATCTCGAATCGCGCTGAACCCGTTAATGGTCCCTTTGGTTCGAGTTTGATTCGAGGTGCGTTTGGCCCCTTCAGCACTATTGCCAAGACCTCCTCGTTCGCAAGGAACTCAACACCTCGTCGGCCATAGTGGATTCGCTTGAGGTTTGTTCTCGGCACAGCCTCCACGGCAATGCCCTGCCCCAAAAGTTTCTTCAGTTCCTCAGACGGCTGGCCCAAAGCAATGGTTGATTCCTCATCAAACGAGACCGAGAACACTGGGCGAAATGCTGGAGTACTGGCGACTTTGAGTTGGCGTTCCGACCGTTCGCCACTCAGTCGCCTGTATCGCTCGTAGGCTAGCTTCCACCACGCCGAAGCAGGGCTGGACCAGGACAGATACTTCTCAAGATCACTGACTGCCGCTTGGCGCTCTTCGTTGTCTTCGGAATCAGATAACAGCATTGCGGCGTTGTACAACACGGCGTTATAGGTGATCTGCAAGGAACTAAACTCCTCTTGGCGCTTCACAGATGCAGGGATGGCCTCCTTGGCTTCCACCAGCATGTTTGAGCACTCTTCTTCCCTGTCGCCTGCGCAGTAAGCTACCGCGAGATTGTTGAGCATGGCTAACCGTACGAAGGGGTCCATTGTCTTGAGGCGCGCAAGTTCGGTTTCGGCCGCCTCAAAATACTGGATTGCCTTCCCGGGGTCCTTGCCGAAAGGTCGCAGCAGATATGCCAAACCAAGATTCGCCTTAACGAAAGCAAGGTTTGGCTGTCCGTCGCTGTCTCCGCCAGCATCCAAATCTCGGGCCCGTGCCTCCGCCTCTCGGAGGGCTCCGACAGCGTCCCACCAAAGCTCTTCGTCGATCCCGCGAACCTCTGCTTCCAAAGTCACAGGGCGGCGATAGAATCCACCGATCACGATGTGGCCGATGCCGAACCGCTTTAGATCTTCGGTGTCCAGCCCGTCGGCATATTGCATGAGCAAGGCATAGCCGCGGTTTGCCCACGCTTCATACGAGTTCGGAAAAGCCCTTGTGACCGCGCGGAAGGCCCGTTCCGCCAGACGATACTGTTCGCTGACCAGAAAGTAGGTCCCGTTATTGAACGAACTCATCGCTCGCCATAAATCCGCTTGCTCTTTGTCTAGCCGGGCAAGTCTTTCGGTCACTACTGTCCGGTTAAAAGTCGAATAGAATCAGCTGGTTAGGGTCATCGAGTAAGTTTTCGTGGGAGTCGGACGGCTGCAAGGCCTGTAAAATGGGCGTTTTCTCGAAAAGGGTAACGCTGAGAATCTGTAGAATTTGGTAGAGACTCGCCTCCAGGCCCAACCTCTTGCGCGCGATCGCGACCAGTACGTAAACCGAGACCGCGATCCAGATTTGCGTCTTCACGGCGTTCTCGCTGGTACCGTAAAACTGCTTGATCCGCAGGTGCTGCTTGATCCACTTGAAGAACAACTCGATCTGCCAACGCGACTTGTAGATGCGGGCGATGGTCAGCGCCGGGAGCGCGAAGTTGTTGGTCAGGAACTTCAGCCGCTTGTTCGTCGCGGCGTCAAAGTAGCTGATCCGCCGCAACGGGTCCGGATACGCCAGGGCCGACTCGATGGCAGTCAGTAGGACGGTCTGATCCGAGCGCACCCCCGTGGACTTGTCGACGGGATGCGAGTAGCGCCGTTGGCGCAAGATGTTCTTCTTGGTTCGCACGACGAAGAACGACGAGCAGAGGGTGAACACGAAGAGACGTTCGAAATCGACGTAGGCCCGATCCATGACGTAGAAGGCGCCGGGCTCGGGGAGGAACTCGTCGAGGATGTTGACGTCGTGCGTTTTGCCAGCGGTAATGCGGATAAACGTGGGGATGTTACCCCGCAGGTCCAACAGCGTGTGCATCTTCAGGGCGGCCTTGTGCCGGCGGAACTTGGCCCAGGGGAACAGCGAGAGGCACAGATCGATGGTGGTCGAGTCCAGAGCGTAGAGACTTTGATCGAGATCCACGCCGATCGGATCGCGGGCGTACAAAGGCCGCGCGATGCGAATCAAGACCTGGGCGAAATCGGCATAGATCCGCCAGTCGCGCGACTCGTTGGCGTCGGCCAGTGTGGAGCGCGCCACCTGGGAGCGGAATCCCCTGTGGTAGAGCTTGGCGCCGAGCGAACGCAGGCACGCTTCGATGTCGCGCAGGCTTTCGCGGTAGGTCAGCTGGGCGAACGCCATGCAGAGGAACTGATCCCTGCAGGAAAAGCCGCGCCATCTGCGATCTCCGTCGTAGCGGCTTACGCAGCGGCGGAATTCGCGATCCGGAAGGAAGCTGATCAACTGGGAGAATACGGTGCGGCCGAGGTTCATGAACCATTGTCGGCCGCCTCCGAAGTCGTTCCAGCCGTCCTTCGCCGTTCAAATCGCGGCAAGGGAAAAACAGCTCTAAGCTATGCTGGAACAATCAGTTGCCGCTCGCCAGTGAGTCGTTAACCGGACAGTAGTGTCTTTCGGTTTTTGCCGGGTGATCCGACTGAAAGGCTTCTAAGGATGAATGGCTGCTTAGCTCCTCCATGCGCCAGTAGACCCTGAGGCCCTTCTTGTTTGAGTAGCCGGCGGCAAGCGCAAGTTGCATACCCAAGAGGTCCGCGGCGTACTCATCCTCTCGCCCCAGCGTTGCTTGGAGGAAGGGACTTTCAGGAGGGAGAGGTTTGCAGGGCACGTGGCCCAGAATCAGGTGCGCAAGTTCGTGGCCGAGAACGAATGCTAGCCGGTCGGGAATACCCTCGACGTATTCGTTGAGCAACGGCTTTGTAATAGCGACCCAGGGAATTCCTGAAGCACAGTAAGCAAAAGCGTTGTATCGGCTCAGTATTCTCCGTATCTCCGCGTCAGACTCTACCTCGACGATCTCAATCGTCGGCGGCCAACCCTGGAATCCTGACACCGGACTCCTAGCCTGACTTGTAGTCAACAACTGTTGCAGAACTGATCTCACCCATTTCACATCGGAGTTCGGATCTGCTGCCGACGCGAGCGTCGCCGCACCGGACACCGTAATCAGGGACACTAGCACCAGCCCGAGAACACGACACTCTCCCGTGAATTGCCGTTTTTGAAATAGCTTCGGCATTTGTGGACCTCCAAACCCTACTAATGGTTCAAGGTTCTGGCTGCGCTGTTGTGACGGAGGCCGCTTCCATCATTTGAAAGAGCCTCTTGCTGAATTCTGGTGAAACAAGTTGTCGCCGGCCAAACTGTTTTCGATCGAGGGGACCATGCTCTGAAACAGCGGCGGCGATCACGCTCCTAGCACTTAAAACTGCATCGCGCTGGTGCGGTCCCTTCAGGGCTTGTCCGGCCACCGATGGGAGTAAAGAGGTTGGCAACGATCGGCGCAAGCTTTTTGGGGGGATGGCCGCCTGAGTTTGCCTCGAAGCGAAGTTGGCGCCGAACTCGGCAACGTTCGTTGATTTGGACTCGACAAAGGAAAAGGCAGCAGCTTCGAGAGTGCGCCGAAGGTCGCCCGGCAGATCAAGGTTAGCCTGCTCAGTGGACTTCGTCGGTGCGGAGAGAAGATCAGATTCCTGTGCGGAAATAGGACTCATGAGAACGAGACACGCGACAAGAGCCTGCATGAACCATCGCAACCGCCGGGGGAGTTTGACCAGACTCACCGCTCTTGGAATCGGATTGTCAACGCCAAGTAGAAATATCCTAATCGCTGCCAAGTAGAAATGTCCGCTTTGGGGCAGGTGGCTGGAGAGGCGATGGTAGAGTGGTTGGCGTTGAGGGCAGGGTCGCGCCTGCTCTTGAGGCCCAAGGCCGAAGCGATGGAGCTGGCTCCCAAGCAATCGGCTGAAGCAGACGACCCTCTGGCCTCCCGGTCAGAGGGTTTTCTGTTCGTGACAGAGATTGCTTTGGTGAAGCTTCGGAGCGGAGGCCTTGGGCTTCGCCAACGCGACGATCGCCGGGCGCCGTTTGCCCGGCGCTCCCCATAGCGTCTTGGTTTGGCAGCGACTGCCAACTCAGCGCATCGGCCCGATGGGCGCTCCGCATAGAGTCTTGGTTTGGCAGCGACTCCTAGTCCTGCGTATCGTCTCGCCGAGCGCCGGATGCCTGCGCCGCTTGCCACACAGGCGGGCTGTCTTTCAGATCAAAGTCCTTCATCCAGTCGCTGCTTCGCTTGCCGGCAGCTTTGCCGCCAGCCTTCTCGGCCGCTGCCGCAGCGGGTTCCGCCTGGGCGCTCTTGGGCTGCGGGCGCTCCGATTGGGGCTGCGCGCCGCAGCGCTTCAGCGCCAGTTCGTGCTTGCCGCAGCGCGCGGCCAGGACGCCGTCCAGGCGTCTCTCCACCCGCACTCGGCTGTTTCGCAGACCCGGCACAATCGCCTTGCGGTCGATTTGATAGCTCTTTCCCCGGAAGCGAATCGTGTAGTCGTTGGCGACCCGCCGCGTCTCGACGTGGCTCAGCGCCGAGTCCAGATCGTGCTCGGGACCTAGCTCGCGATGCGCCTCGTCGGGGTGAGCCGGCTGCACCCGCAACGTGGCGTTCCACCAGGGCAGAAACCCGCTTTCCAGGTAGGCGTTGGCCTGTTCGATCGTCGTGGCCCCGGCCACCCGCAGACCCTTCACCAGGCGGTCCTGGGCGGTGCCAAAGCTGCGCTCGACGCGGCCTTTGGCCTGCGGCGAATAGGCCGTGATCGATTCGATGTCCAGCTCCTGGAGCGCCCGCCCGATCTGCGTGGGAGGCCAGAGCTTGGGGTCCTCGCCGGCGCTGTTTTTGGGCGTGTTGACAAACAGGCTGGCGCGGTCGGTGTAGAAGGCTACGGGTCGGCCGTTTTGTTCCAGATACGTCTTCAGCAAACGGCGATTCTCTTCGCCCGAGTCGTGCCGGACGAAGCGCGCCAGCAACTCGCTGCTGGCGTCGTCGATCATGCCGATCAGGTACAGCTTCTCCCCGCGTCCCTCCAGCCAGTCGTGCTCGGAGGTGTCCCATTGCACCAGCTCGCCGCGGCAACTGCGGCGGGGCCGCCACGGATGCGGGCGTCCTGACTTGCGGCGGCGGGGCTTCCACAGGCCCGCGGCGGCCATCCAACGGCGCAGCGTTTCGCGGCCGACTTGGACGCCGTGGCGCTGCTCGAGATACTCCGCCGCCAGAGTCGGGCCAAAGCCGGCGTAGACGGGTTGGGAGAGGATTGCCACGGCTTGTTTTTCCGCCTTGGCGCTGAGCTTGCGGTTGGACGCGCGGCTCCGCGCGGCATGGACCACGGCCTGGTCGCCTTCGCTGCGAAGCTTCGCCAGCAGCCGCCTCAGATGCCGTTCGCTGAGGCCCGTCTGCTGGGCGGCCTGCTTTTGCGTGATGAGTTTTTTGTCTGCTTTGCGCAGCGCCACCAGCCGGTCGCGCTCTCGTTGTGTCATTAGTAGTTGTCCTTGCTTGCTCACCCCTCCAGGCTGACCTTGTCAATAGGACATCTCTACTTGGCACGTTTAGGACATTATCACTCGGCAGCGACACTCTTGGAATCGGATGCTTCTTTGGTTCGAGGAGAGCTTGAACGACTGCTTCTCCATCAGATCCTTCCTATTTCTTTGGTGTGCCCCTGAACCACCCCGTACAATGTCGTGGGCTCCTCAGATTCTGAAAGGCCCTCAATCCATCCGGCAGGTCGTGCACCGGTACGGCGGGCTCAGGGGTCAGTTGGAGAAGCATTTGGACTCTTTACTCGGCATGGGAAGAGCCTAGGGCCTGTTAACACTAATCTGGAAAAGCTGCTATGCTGGTGATGTATGGAAATCACCGAGCAGCAATACCTCCGCATCGAGCCGGTTTTGCCGCGCCAGCGGGGCAACGTGAGCCTGTCGAACCTGACGGTTTTAAACGCGATTTTATATGTCGCCGAGCAGGGCTGCAAATGGCGCGGCTTGCCCCAGCGCTTCGGCAACTGGCACACCATTTACACCCGCATGAACCGCTGGTCGAAGAACGGCGTGCTCGACGCCGTCTTCGAGAAACTGCAGCGCGAGCAACTGGTCCGCATCAAAATCGAAGCCGTGTCGATGGACTCGACCATCGGGAAGGTTCATCCCGACGGCACCGGTGCGTTAAAAAAACCGGTCCGCAGGCGATCGGCAAATCCCGCGGCGGATGGACCACCAAGATTCATATGGTTGCCGCAGATGCTCGAACGGCGATAACGTTCGCTCTCTCGCCCGGCCAAGCTCACGACGCCCAGCATGGCCGCGAGCTGCTGGGCGGTCTGGGGCCACTGCCCGAGCCGCTGCCGCTGCTCATGGACGGCGCCTATGAGGACGATCAGACACGCCAACTGGCTCTGGATTTCGGATGGATTCCCGTCGTGCCGCCCAAGCGTACCCGCTTGAAGCCGTGGGAGTTCGATCGAGTACTCTATCGCCGCCGCAACGAGGTCGAGAGGCTCTTCCGCCGGCTCAAGGGATTCCGCCGAATCTTCTCCCGCTTCGACAAGCTCGACGTGATGTTCCTCGCCTTCCTCCACTTCGCCCTCATCGTCGAGGCTCTTCGTTTCGAGACCCCACGTTAGTGTTAACACGCCCTAGTTTATCTTTGATGGCCGCGAGCCTGCCCTCCACTACCAGGGCCAAGCGCCCGGCGGCCAGCTTCAGATTTTCGGCCCGTCGCTGGTGCTCGATTGCGCGATCTTGCTGAAGAATACGGGCACTCAGCCATCGGAGTGCAGCGATCGGAAGCAGCGTCGCCGCAGCGAGCACTAAGGGTATGACCCGTCTGTCGGCCCATCGCACGACTTTATTCTAGGTCCCTTGCTTCACGACCGCTTCACGATCACGTCACGGGTTTGTCACGGCGGGCTGAGGCCGGCAATTGCCTGCGGGCCCAAAAGCGAGAATACCTGGTGATAACAAGCCGTAGGGTCGGGAACCGGCGCGGTGGCCCGTCAGGACCTGGCTTGGCTGTATCCGGGGTTTCCCCCTTCGTGCCCGGTTAACCGTGTCCGTGGCTCCGTTTCCAGCTCCCGCCACCTCGCACGCAGCATGAAGATTTCCTTCACTACGCGCTCCTGCACACTTCACGACAAGGTTTATGAGACCTATCCGATCGGAGTTGCTTTCGACGACAGCTCGGAAGCCGTCACCCGAATCCAGGTGTCTGCTCTCGCCATTGACTACTCCACCGCTTCCGACCGAGGCCTTGGGTTAACGCCAAGTCCGTTCAGCCTTCCCCTTGCCGTATAGTCTTCGTCTCAGATCCTGCAGACTACCGGACGCTTTTATCATTTCGCCCCTGCCTCACTGTGTTGACCAAGACTTCATGTGCAGCAAGGCTCCTTCGCTCCACGGGCGTTACCCCGCTTCCTCACTACTACGAACCTAGCCGCCATCCTCTCGCCTTCCACCGATTTCCTGGTTTTCGCCAGTTATACGGCTTCCCTGCTCCGCCAATTTCTCGACGGGACGAGGAGGGCTTCTCCAGTTGCTTAGCATGCCCTTGTCACCGTGCTGTCCCTAGCACCCCGCCGGAGTGAACTGGCGCTGCAGTCAGTCTGCGCCAGGCCATGCTGCCTTCACCCGTGGAAAGAGGGTTCGGCCTCCGGGGTTTTAGCTTTTCGAGGCCACCTATGGGTTCACTTTTGTTACGGCCCGGTGACTTGCTCACCATCCCAAGGATGGCTTTGTCAGTTGGCTTCATCGGCTTCGTTTCCTCCACACGGATGCAACCCAAGCTACGGGGCTCTGACTTTTACCCCGGTGGGACTGTCTCCCACTGAACATGCCAGCCTTGACTGGACACACTTCCCACCAGCAATCTGGTTCAGCCCATTCTAACTCATTGGACAGGAAGGTTTTCAGCTCTTCCGACGGCGCGGAAAAGGACCTCTGACAGCGGATAGGTGGTGATTACGGGATTAATCAACAGTTATCGGCGAACAAGGGCTATCTAGTTTGTTTCGGGGGACTTAAGGGATATTTCGGCGATTCGACAAGTGCGCCGCGTGATGCTCAACGGACTGTGGGTAAAGCAGTAAGCCGCCGGGCGGCGGCCGAGTTGCCCTGCCGTGAATCCATATGTTACCTGAATTATGCACTGCGGCGTGGACCTGAGGAGGGCTGAGCCGCAAGAGACCATTTGGGACCCCCGAAAACATGGGGTAAAAAGGTAGGCTGGCAAAGATCCCAGCTTCGCCAGCCAACCCCAAGGAGGTCACCCACATGGTTACCAGACGAAAACAGCATAGCTCCCAAAGGCCCGTCCAACAAGGCCCAGCCGTGACGGCCTCGCGGCCCAATAAAATCGGGGCTTCGACGCCTTACCACTTCCGCGGCAGGAAGCCGACTCCCTACGGCGGCTTGCTGCCGGTGGTCGGGAGGGCGCTGATCTGAGAGTCTGGCTATGCGCTATGCATAAAATTTTATGCACTAGCCGTAACGCACTGGAAACACGTCACTTCCGAGCGAGGTTTTGACGACGCGGATTCTGAATGGGAAGGGAAACCGGACACGGAGAAGCCAAAAGGCCAGTTGCCGAGCTACCACCTCACGACGACCGCCAACCCGCTACGAACGCAGCCACACTCGCAAAGTGAATCTGTGCATAATTCAGGTGTTATATCTCGGCGGAGAGGAATAGGTAATGAATACCGCAATCACAGGCCGAGATTTAATTAGGATACTAGGCGCCGCCGCCGTGGCATTGTGCTGTATGGCAGCAGATACATCCAAAGCCGAGGCCCGCCCGAATGTCTTGTTTATCATGACCGACCAGCAGTTTGGCGACGCGATGAGCTCCCGGATGGGGCAGGAATACATCCATACGCCCGCCATGGACAGTCTGGCGGAGACGGGAACGCTTTTCACCCGCGCATACACCCCTAATCCACTGTGCATGCCGGCGCGTAATTCGATCTTTACGGGGCGCTATCCGCACGAGACCACGGTGACCAATAACTCGCGCAAGCGCATCGACCCCAAGGATTTCGTGAACATGGGAAACTACTTCCGGAATGCGGGCTATGAGACCGCGTACTTCGGCAAGTGGCACCTGTCCTTCGACGATGACGACTTGGCGGCGCACGGTTTCGAGACGGCCGAAGCGCTCTACGGCAACGGCCACGATGGCGAGGTGGCCGATCGTACCGTAAAATATCTGGCCGCAAAGCGTGGGAAAAAGGACAAGCCCTTCCTGCTGGTGTCGAGCCTGAGCAACCCGCACGACGTTTGCCAGTTGGCTCGCGGCGAGAGACTGCCCAGCGGCCCCATAGGCGATCCGCCGGCGCCGGCGGACTGCCCGCCCGCGCCGCCCAACCTGGCGCCACCCGAAAATGAGACGGATACGATGACGACATTACACGTGGGCTATCAAGGCCCCGGCAGCAAGTTCCCCGTTGGCGACTTCAGCGAAGATCAGTGGCGGCAACAGCGCTGGGGATACTACCGGCTGGTCGAGCATGTGGACGCGCTGGTCGGCAATGTACTCGAAGCGCTGCGCCGGGCCGGACTCGAGGAGAACACGTTGATCGTTCTCACCAGCGACCACGGCGAGTGCTCGGGAGCCCATGGATTCAACCAAAAGACGGTCTTCTACGAAGAATCCGCGCGGGTGCCCCTGATCATCAGTTTCAAGGGAAAGACAAAGAAAATCGCCAGCGACAAATTGATCAACACCGGCATAGACATCATTCCCACGATGCTCGATTTCGCGGGCATCCCCGTTCCCGAGAAACTGACTGGCCGAAGCCTTAGGCCGATTGTGCTGGGCGAAAATCCCTCGGAGTGGCGCGACCATGTGGTCATTCAAAACCATCTTAGCCAAACCGTCGAGATGGCTGGTTTACGCGCCGAGGCGCATGGGCGCATGGTGCGCACCGAGCAATACAAGTATTGCGTCTATAGCAAGGGCATTCAGCGCGAGTCGCTCGTGGCCATGCAAAACGACCCTCTGGAAATGAAAAACCTGGCTGCGGACCCGGCTTATCGCACGGCGCTCCTCGAACACCGCGAACTCCTGCGCGCCTTTGGCGAGAAACACAAGGACGCCCTCGTGGACGATTTGCTCGCCGACGACGTCGGGCCCATCCCCTTCACACCGAAGAAGGCGAAGTGACGGAGGATCAGCTATGCGAAGTCTTCAATTTCCCGTGTGTTTGGCCGTTTTAGTGTCCTGCTGTTTTCTTGTCGACCAGGCACAGGCAGAGCCCCGACCCGTTACGCGCGTCACTATCCATGCGCCATCCGTGGCCCGAGACATGGCATTCAACCTCATTCTCCCCGCAGGATACGAAAACAGCGGCAAGCGTTACCCGGTGCTTTACCTATTGCATGGCCGTAACCAAGACCTAGAGATTTGGCCCAGGATGCGCGTTTCGGAATACGCTGCAAACTACGACCTCATCGTCATGATGCCCGACGCAGGAAATTCATGGTACGTGAATTGGGCCGAAAGCGAAGGCGGCGAGAAAAATGACTGGACCGATTACATCATCGAAGACCTGATAGGCTACGTAGACGCCCACTATCGAACAATTACCGCCCGCGCAGGACGCGCCATAGACGGTTACTCCATGGGCGGCTACGGAACCCTCTATCTAGGGTTCACCCATCCAGAGCTCTCTTGTTCCATCAACAGCCACTCGGCCGCCCTGCGCTCAGTAGAGCGCTGGCGACAGCGGCTGGAAGCGGCAGCGGCGGAGCCTGCGGTCGACGACCTGTTCTCGACCGCGGCATCCACGATTGCGAGTACGCTCCGCCAAGCAACCGAGCGGGAATCCGCAGACTCTTTGAAGGGAATCGCGCCCAAGGGCCGCATTTATGTGAACGCCGACCAGATAGACGCGCACGACCCCTTCAAGCTCGTGCTGGCCGTGCCAAAAGAACAGCTCCCAGACATCCGCATTGACTGCGGCATAGACGAAAGCCTGGCCGAATTTTCCCAGCGGTTCGCCAACCTGCTCATCGAGCACAAGATAGCCTTCACCTTCGGCCAGGCGCCTGGACGCCATAACAAAGAAAACTGGTCGGCCGCGGTGCAGCACTCGATGGCCCATCAGTACGCGGTGATAATGAAGCAGCTCGGCGGCGTTTTGCCGGCTCGTGTTGCTCCCTGAGAATTCCCTCGAAAACATCTCTGCCGTGCGGAGCGTCGAGCGCGCGATGCTGAACGGAAATTGGATTGCCGCCGAGTGACTGCTCTAGCAGAAGGCCGGCTGGTTTGTACAAATCAGGTGACATGCAAATGACGAAACTATCGCTTCTGCTCTCAGCCTGCGTTCTTGCCGCGACGGCTGCGGCCCAAACCTCTAACTTTCCGCCGTTGGCCAGCCTGCCCGAAAATCCCAATATGCCCGATCCGTTCAAGAAGATGGATGGCACACGGGTTACCAGCCTGAGTCAATGGCCGGAGCATCGGGCATATCTGCGCGCCATGCTCGAACATTATCTGTATGGGCGGGTGCCTCCCCGCCCGACCGGCAACGAACTTTCCTTCATGCAGACATTCGACGAAAGCTACACTCCACCCAATTCCACGATTCAGGGACGCAAGTAGGGATACCGTATCACGATTTCCAGAAGGTGGGTATCCGGTTGACTCAGGTAGCCCCAAGATGTAGTATGCCGGCAGATGGAAGATTACCCTCAGAACCTGACAGAGTTCGAGGCCCGTTTTAGCAGTGAGGAGGCCTGCCGGGAGTATCTGTTCCGGCTGCGCTGGCCGGACGGTTTCCGCTGTCCGGGTTGCGGTTGTGGAAAGTCGTGGCCTTTGCGAAAAGTGCTGCTGCAGTGCGCTGCGTGTGGGCGCCAAACCTCGGTGACCGCCGGGACCATCTTTCAGGACACGCGCAGCCCTTTGCCGTTGTGGTTTCGTGCGATGTGGTGGGTCACCACCCAAAAAACCGGAGCCAGCGCTTTGGGACTTCAAAGAGTGTTGGGGCTCAACAGGTACGAAACGGCTTGGACCTGGCTGCACAAAATGCGGCGCGCGATGGTGCGGCCGGGACGGGATTTGCTGGCCGGGACGGTGGAAGTCGATGAAAGCTACTGGGGCGGGCTCGAAGAGGGCCTGCGGGGCCGAAACCTGCAAAACAAAGCATTGATCGCAGTGGCCGCTCAAGAGGATGGGCGGGGTATCGGCCGGATTCGCATGAAGAGAATCGAGGATGCCTCGGGCGAGAGCCTGTTGCCTTTCGTGGAGGAGTGCATCGAGCCGGGCAGCGTGGTGCATACCGACGGCTGGCCCGGTTACTCCGGGTTGAAAAAGGAAGACTACGTCCATCAGGTCACAGTTGTCAGCAGGCAGGAGCAGTCCGCGTCGGAATTGATGCCCCGCGTCCACCGCGTGATGTCACTGCTCAAGCGCTGGCTGCTGGGCACCCATCAGGGCGCCGTGAGCCACAAACATCTGGACTACTACCTGGACGAGTTCACCTTCCGTTTCAACCGCCGCAAATCCAAAAGCCGCGGCAAACTCTTCTATCGACTCGTCCAGCAGGCGGTAGCCGTGGATCCGGCGACTTACAAGATGATTGTTCACCCGGTTACAGAACCCAAGAAAATCCCCAAACCACAAGATATTGGGGCTACCTGAGTCAACCGGATACCCATCTTCCAGAAATTCTCTGACTCACTCTTTTCATATGACCTTGTGGCGTCCGGCAGGTAACAAGCGCTACGCTACGCTGATCAATAACGCCCCGGAGCATGGCCATCCTTCTCCGACCTACAGCATGGAAGAAGGGGTGCGGCGAGGATACATGTTAGTGGAATACCAACGGACTGAAGTTGCGCCGGACGACAAGTCAAACGACGACCGCAGTAAGGGGATTTTCCGTCTCTATCCGGAATATGATTTCTACACTATCGCGGCTTGGGCGTGGGCTTATCAACCGGTCATCGGATCAACTTGGAGTTGTCGACATGGGGAAGATCATCGTAACGGGCCACTCCCGGGGCGGCCAGGCTGCCATGGCCGGAGGGATATTCGATGAAAGAATCGCCATCGTGGCTCCTTCGACCGGCGGTCCATTTACGGCGGGCTCCACCCACCAGCGCGATCCCGACGGATTTCGCGGCACGATGGACTATTCGGCAAACTTCCACGAGAGACAACCGCACTGGTATCACCCGCGTTACTATGCGTTTGCAAAGCAGCAAGACAAGCTCCCTTGGGACGCGCCGCCGTTGGTGGCCCTTATCGCGCCGCGTCCGCTGGTGAACTTCAATTTTATGGGCGACGGCATCAACAACGGCCTCGCCCACGAAGTGGGCATTCGTGCCGGGATGCTCATTTACGGATGGATGAATGCGGAGAATGGTGCCGCCTTCACTGGCGCGACGTGGAAAACGAATATGGGCAAGAAGGGCACGACCAGGGTCCTGAAGAGTTCAATGCCACCTGAATTATGCACTGCCGGTGCACCTGGTGAGGGCTGAGCCGCCAGGAACCATTTGGGGACCCCCGAAACCATGGGGTAAAAAGGTAGGCTGGCAAAGATTTCAGCTTCGCCAGTCAACCCCAAGGAGGTCACCCAAATGGTTACCAAACGAAAACAGCATAGCTCCCGAAGGCCCGTCAAACAAGGCCCCGGCGCGAGGGCCCCGCGGCCCAATAAAATCGGGGCTGCCACGCCCTATCACTTCCGTGGCAAGAATCTGACTCCCTACGGCGGCTTGCTGCCCGTCGCCACCCTGCTCGAAAAACTCGGCTTCCAAGCGCTGCTGGAAGAAACCCTCACGACCAAACGGATCACCCGAGCCATGAGCCCCTACCAGTTCGTGCTGGCCCTCGTGCTCGGCCTCTATGTCGGCTTTGCGCGGCTCAACCAACTCCGCTTCATCGCTCGCGACCCCATCCTGACCGGCATCTTGCAAGTGACGCGTCTGCCGCCGCAGTCCACGCTGTGGCGCTTTCTGGCCTCGCTGCACCTCAACGTGGCGAAGCAGATCCTTTCCATTCAGCGCCAGCTGCGGGAACGAGTCTGGGCCGCGGCCCACGTGAAGTTGGAGACGGTGACGCTGGACACCGACACCACCGTGCATACCCTCTACGGCCGCCAGATGGGCGGGCGCAAGAGCTACAACCCCAAGAACAAGGGCAAGCGCAGCTACCAGCCGATACTGACCTTCCTGGCCGAGACGCGCGAATACCTGATGGGCGGGTTGCGCAACGGCGACCGGCCCACGGGCCGACAGATCGCCGCCCACCTCGAGAGCGCTTTCCGGACTTTGCCGGGCGGCGTGAAGAAAATCCTGGCGCGGGCCGATTCCGGCTTTTATTGCTGGGAGGCGGTGGAGGCCTATGAAAAGGCGGTTTGTCAGTTCGTCATCGTGGCGCGCAAAACGCGGCGCCTGGTCGCGCGCTTGCAGCAAGCAGAATGGAAACCCTCCCCCCGCTCCGACGCGGACGCGGAATGCGAATTCCTCTACCAACCGCAAGGCTGGGCGCGGGCCTGCCGTTTCCTGGCGCTGCGTTACGAAAACGAGCCCAAGGCCGGCGCGGCCGAGCAATACCAGTTGTTCGCCACCAGCGCTTACACCTACCGCGTGTTTGTCACCAATCTGGCCGAGCCGATCGCGGCGGTGGTGTGGTTTTACAATCAGCGCGCCGGAGCCGAGAACCTGATCAAGGAGGCCAACAACGACGCCGGGCTGGCGGCCCATCCCTCGCGCCGCTTTGACATGAACCGCAATCACTTTCAGTTGGCCATGCTGGCCTACAATCGCAACTGCTGGCTGCTGCTGTTCAACCGCGAAGCCCAGGCCAGCGTGGAGACGCTGCGGCACACCACCCTGGCGACGGTGCGGCTGCGTTTTCTGTTCGTGGCGGCCAAGATCTGGCGGCACGCCGGCAGAACGGGTGTCAGCTACAGCGATCATTATCAGGAAAAGGGCCTGTTTGAACGGCTGATGCGACGGCTGCGGGCGATGGGGCCGCCGGGATCGAGCTTGGCGCCGGTGGTGGAGGGTGCGCTGAGCTGAGGGGCACTCCATGCATAAATTTTCATGCACTCGCCGCAACGTACTGGGAACACGCCGCTTGCCAGCCCGCTTTTGCCCTGCCGGGATCAGGAGGCGGCTCAAACGGGGAGGGAAACAGCAGAAAAGACGACTTGAGAAATCACTGAGTTGATACGAGTGCCGCTATCGCCACAACTCCATCGACGATGGCTACGCCGAATCTGTGCATAATTCAGGTACCAGAAGACGCCAAACGCAATCGACGCGGCCAGTCGCAGCCCGCTGCCCTTGCCGCGTAACGATTTGAGAAACGAGCGATATTGCACTTGCAACAGTGCGTATATTTGGCTAAGCGGAGATATGTTTGCCATCATCGGTATACATCACTTCCTGATGCAGGCGCTGCTCTTCCCAGGCTCTGCTTTCCGATGATCGGGAGGGGCTGATCCAGGGTCTCTGACATCTTCGGAGGGCGTTGCGAATGAACTCAGAGCCAGTCCAGCTTGACCAATTCCCGTTCCCCACCTACCACTCGTACGAAGGTATCTTCCAGTGTCTCTTCGGCCTCGCGTAGTTCGGTAACCGTTCCTTCGAGGACGACCTGCCCCTGGTCGATGATTGCCACTCGGTCACAGAGCCGTTCCACGACTTCGAGCACGTGGGAGGTGAGGAAGACAGTCGCGCCCCGCTCTACCTGCTGCATAAGAATTTCCTTCATAAGCCTCGACCCGACCGGGTCGACGCCTTCGAAAGGTTCATCCAGCAGGAACAATTTTGGCCGGTGGATGAGGGCAGCCGCAAGCGCGACTCTTTTCTTCATTCCTTTGGAGTAGCTGGCGATCAGCGTCGATTTCGTACTCTCCAACTCGAAAAGCCCCATCAATTCCCGGGACCGATCCGCGGCGACGTCCCTGGGCAGGCCATACATCCTTGCCACAAAGTCCAAAAAACTCAAGGCCGGTTAGCCGGTCAAACAACACCGACTCATCCGGCACCACGCCGATGGACTGCTTGATCGCCGGCATGCGGTCGGGCACGCTCATCCCGAGCACTTCCACGGTGCCCGCGCTCGCCTCCAGCAGGCCCATCAGAATGTGTATGGTCGTGGTCTTTCCGGCCCCATTGGGGCCAAGGAATCCATAGAAGCTTCCCTGTGCCACAGTCAGGTCGAGGCCCCGCAGCGCCAATGTGGCACCGTAGGACTTCATCAGCCCACGAGTGGAAATAGCTGCGGCCATATGGGCCAGTGTACCCCATCAAGTTGCGTACAACCCTGCAGCGTTCGTCTTAGCGGGCCCTACGGAATTGAACGAATTTGGATTGATGGTATGCGTTAGGTCTCAGTCTGGCGGTGGCCGATTGAGAGGTTGGTGCGCAAGGTTGGCATCACCGCTTCGCGGCGATTGACCGGAGCTGATTCACGAACCTACCTAGTGCGTAATCAAATAGTAGACCACGTAGATCCAACCAAAGACCCCGTGAAGAATAGCCCAAAAAACCGACTTGTTCAGCGACCAAGAGATCACCATGGCCAGTGCGGTGCCGAAACCAATCCCGGATCGAACGACCTCTTTTCCGTAGCCCATGTCGGCGAGTTCTCCCTTTCCAAGCCTGCGACACTTTGGATTCTACCCCTTCGCACCGTGCCCGTTCTGTTTGAAACGAACTCCCCACAGTCGCAACAGAACGAATCGTCGGGCAAGGGCTTGCTGCATTTTGGCACTTTCGGCACTCAGAACATGCGCACCCAGTGGCTGCGGGCTGCGGGCGGCCGACGCACTGCCAACCGCCTTTGAGACAGGGTAGGACGCTCCTTGCCCAAGCATCCGCGTCGCCAGCGTGTGACGGAAGCGGTGTGTCATGGCGCTTCTAACGCCCGAGCGATTGAAGACCGCGCGCATCGTTCCTTCTGCCGAACGCTGTGGTATGCGATCTCGGTTTCCTGCGGCCCGCTGTAGAAGAACCTGACGTGGCGGCCGTGCTGGGAAACTCTGCACGCATTCTGGAGAAGCATTGCGCGAAGTGGTCGAAAGGGCGGCAGGGACGGACTGACCGCTACTTCCGGGCAACGCACGGGATTAGCGACCAGTCGGAGGTCGTGCAATGAATTGTTCGCCAGTTGTACAGGGCGATTTTGTTGGTCACGAAGCCTATGAAAACAACTAATAAAAACGTGGTGCTGGAGGAGGGGGTCGAACCCTCATGGGCCGTAAAGCCCGCGGGATTTTGAGTCCCGTGCGTCTGCCAGTTCCGCCACTCCAGCACGTTTAAAATCAGCTACTTACGAGGGTAGGATTTTCCGGAAACCAGGAATTTGCCCCTTTTTTGCCCTGTCGTCTCCCTTTTCAACTTTCGCAAGGTAAGTTTCAAGCTTCGCTGCTGCATCGTGAAGGTCACGTTCAGTAACCACATTGTATCGTTCGAAGACGGATCGTGTCTTCCATCCGCCAATCAGCATCACAACGCGTTCGGGCACACCGGCACGAACCATGTTGCGGGCACCAGTGCGGCGAAGGTCGTGGAAGATATGCTTGGGCTTGTCAGTTTCATCGTTCCACAGGCCCGCCCGCTTGCTCGCCTCTTCCCACGCACCGCGAAAGTCTTTGATCAATTTGCCGTACCTGTGGAACACCAAGCGGCATTGCGGCCAAAGCTCATTCCGGACCTGCTTCTGAAAGGCAAGCACCTGATAGAGTTCGCCGATAAGCGGAATGACACGGCCCTCGTCGTTTTTCGTTTCACCTGGATTCAACCGCACTATCCGATTGAGTAGGTCCACCTGTCCCCATAGAAGATCCAGAATCTCTCGTTTCCGGCAGCCGGTGTTGTAGGCAAACGTAATGACGGGCCTTAAGTGCTCGGGTAGCTCTGAACGAAGGGCGACAAAATCAGAGTGCTCGAAAAAGCCAGAGCGCGGTGGATTCTCTTGCAGCCGTGGGAAGTTGGGAACCCAGTTCACCCGTGCTCGGGAAGGACCTGTTCATCGTCAACGCCAGCGGCGAGCCGCCGCAGCTGCGCTACGCCGAAGTGCTCGTCGAAAATCGGCACCTTGCCCCGAATTGAGGGACTAAGGGTGCCGACCGCCCTGGAGATATAGGATTCGCCCCTGTCCAGAGCCGGGGCATTGTCGCCACCGACCATCTGCTTGCCGAGGCGGTCCGGCTTGGGATGAGAAAAGCGGATGCCTTCACGATTGCCGATGACGATAAATTCGGCGCCGGTTTCCTGGCGAATCTCTTCTGCCAGCTGCAGCAGGACCCCTTCCGGTTGCGGCTTGATGATCTGACGACGGACCAACGGGATTTCCGCCACACTGTGAGAAACCTGCAGGAGCACGTTTGCCGATCTGATCTTCAAGGACCTCAGCGATCATCGCCGTGTACATACCTCCGGAGATCATGGTCAGGGAGAGGACCAGCAGGCAGACCAGAAAGATCATTCTGGCTTTCAGGGAGGTGGGGAGAAGCCGCAGGCGATTTTTTTCAGCCGGTGTATCCATATGGTTCCAGGGTGAGGGTAAGCGTCAGGGAGACGTGCCCAGTAAATACCATTGATCTGTCAATCAGCAGTTGCTGCGTATGATCAGTTTGCTGCCGATCTCTTCTGCTGCCTGCTGCAGGCCTTTCGCCAGCTCCTGCCGACGCGCTTCGCTGAAGCGGGAAATCAACCCGGAAATGGAGAGGGCTCCATGCAGCTCTTCGTCGACAGAAAACAGTGGTACTGCCACCGCGGCAACCTCCGGATCCCGCTCACCGAGGGACGTACACCAGCCCTGGCACCGGATACTGTCATAGATTTTCCCTTCAACACCTGAATAGGCCAGCAGCACCCGACCGGCAGCACCGCGGTCCAGTGGCAGTTGACGGCCCTCCTCCAGTTGATGGCGGATGGCACGACGGGCATTGGCGCGATAGAGACAGGTGCGGTGATCGCCATTGCGTATATAGTACGCCAGCGATTCATTGTACCGGTCGCGCAGCTCCCTGAGCCTGGGGCGGATAATGTCACCGATATCATAGCTTTTGCGGTAGATTTCACCCAGCTGCAGTGGGGTAGCTCCGAGGCGGTAGTTGCCGTCGTCCTTGCGCTCCAGGTATTTGAAGCGCTCCAGGGACGCTGCCAGGCGCAGGATGGTGCTCTTGTAGAATCCGGTCTGTTCAGAAAGTTGCTTGAGACTGAGAACCGGTTGTTCCCTGCTGAAACAATTGAGCAGCTCCAGCGCCCGTTCGACTGCTTCGACGCGATCCTTGGCCATATTCACCTTCTTTCACTACTGTCAATTGTTATTTCTGTTCTCCTGTGTAGAATAAAATTCTACACAGTACAACTTTCCGTTGACTCGTGATTGCTGTTCTGTATAGTCGAATAAGATTCTGTTTGACAGAATTTATCTGTGTACCTCGATTGTTTTCAGGAGTCGGCCGTGCCCTATCGACCGCTAAAACAATACCGGATTATCGACCTGACCAACGTGCTCTCGGGTCCGTTCTGCGGCCATCTGCTGGCCCATATGGGAGCTGAAGTCATCAAGGTTGAGGTTCCTGGTTCCGGCGACCTGGCGCGGCAGCTCGGTGCCGACCCGGAGCTGAACAGTAAAAAAATGGGCGTCTCCTTCCTGGCCCAGAACGCGGGGAAGAAGTCGTTGACCATCAATCTCAAATCTGCCTCCGGCAAAGAACTGTTCCGGCGGCTGGTCCGTTCCGCCGATGTGCTGATCGAGAACTTCCGACCGGGGGTGATGGATCGGTTGCAGCTCGGTTTCGACGATCTGAAGCTGGAGAACCTGTCGCTGGTCTATTGTGCGATATCCGGTTTCGGAGCGACCAGTCCGCTTCGCAACCAACCGGCCTATGACCAGATCATACAAGGTCTCTCCGGGGTCATGAGTATTACCGGCGCTGCGGATACCGCCCCTTACCGGGTCGGCTATCCGATTGCCAATACGATTGGTGGGATGAGCGCGGCCTTTGCCATCACTTCGATCCCTGCCGGTCGCAATGGTGACCCCGGCGCTGCGGTATTCATTGACGTGTCGATGCTTGCCTCGACCATGTCGACCATGGGTTGGGTGGTTTCCAACTACCTGATGGCGGACAAAATTCCGCAGCCGATGGGGAATGATAATTTTACCAGCAGCCCGTCTGGCACCTTCAGTACCGCTGACGGTCTGCTGAATATTGCCGCCAACAAGCAGGAGCAGTTCGAAGACCTGTGCCGGGCGATCGGCCTGCCGGGGCTGATCGAGGATCCACGATTTCGGGATCGGCAGGCCCGCCTGGACCATCGTCAGACTCTGAAAGACATCCTGGAACAGGCGTTGGCAGTGAAAAGTGCCGCCGAGTGGGAAAGGGAGCTTTCCGCCGCAGGTGTTCCGGCCGGGTGTGTGCTGAGCGTTCCGGAAGCCCTCGATCATCCCCATTTGCGCAGTCGGGGGATGATCGGCAGTTTCGACGAAGTGCCGGATGTCGGTCGGGTGGAAATTTTCCGTCCCGGATTCAAAATCAACGGATTCTCGCCCCAGGTGAATGAGCCGCCACCGGCATTGGGTCAGCATAGCGATGAGGTGCTGCGGGAGCTGGGATTGTCGGAGGAAGAAATCACGGAATTGCGTGAGGAAGGAGCGATATAGATCATGACGATTTAAAGCGATCAGGATAAGCGGGTCAGCGACTGGTGGCAGACTGAGATCGTCGAGATGGAGCCGGGGATGATCCGTTTTCGCGGTTACCCGATCGAGGAACTGATCGGTAACGTCGGTTTCGTGCCGATGATCTGGTTACTGCTGCGCGGTGAGCTGCCGCGGCAGGCTCAGGCCGCGCTATTGGAAGCGGCTCTGATGTCGGCGGTCGATCACGGTCCTCAGGCTCCGAGTATCGCCACGGCTCGTATGGCGGCCAGTTGCGGGGTCGGTCTCAACAATGCCATGGCTTCGGCGGTCAATGTGTTGGGTAATGTCCATGGTGGTGCGGGGGAGCAGGCGGTAGAACTCTACCGGCAGATCGCTACAACTTGTGCCGAAGGTGGATCGTTAACGGCAGCCACCGAAGCCTGTATTGAACGGTCGATGGCGACCGGCAGCAAATACATTCCCGGTTTCGGGCATCGTTTTCACCCGGTCGACCCCCGCGCCCCCCGCTTGCTGGAACTGGTCGATGAAGCCGCTGCCGTCGGAACCGTTTCGGGACAATTCGCCGCAATCGGTCGGCAGATCGAATCTGTCCTGTGGCAGCGCAAGGGAAAACGGATTCCGATGAATATCGATGGTGCAACGGCGGTTATCTATGCCGAGCTCGGTTTTCCGGCCCCCTTGGCGCGAGGCCTGTTCTGCCTCTCCCGATCGGTGGGCATTCTCGCCCACGCCTGGGAACAGTCGGCTGAGCCTGCCCGCAACAAGGGACCGATGCCGAAGGATTATCTCTGGACCTACTCGGAGAAGGAATTACGCCATCTGGATAAGGGGGAAGAGTGATGGAACGACTCGTCTTGATCATCATCGCCGGAGCCACCTGTGGAATTATGGCGGAAAAGATCAACTTTCCCGGCGGGGCCATTGTCGGATCGATGCTCGGGGCTGCAGCAGCGGGAATCCTGATCCCCGGACATTTTGTGATCCCCGGCCATATCTCGACCCTGATCCAGATCATGCTCGGCGTAACCCTGGGGCTGAGCTTTGAAAGGTCTACCCTGAGCCTGATGCCGCGGATTGTACCGCTGGCTCTGGTCAGCACGGCGGCACTGCTGCTGGTCAGTATTCTGCTGGCCTGGCTGGCTCAACGTTTCGGTATCGTCTCCTTTGCAACAGCGCTGTTCGGCCTGGCCCCCGGCGGAATGTCGGGGATGGGGTTGATGGCGCAGTCCTAAGGTTACCGGATCGATATCGTCGCCCTGCTGCACACGGTGAGGATCTTTTTCCTGTTCCTGCTGGTGCCGATCCTCAGCAGATTCCTTCAGGGCTGGTTCCACTAGCGGGCAGCATGCCGTGAACAGAATGAACAAAATGGTTCTAATAGAAGAAAAAGTTCTTATTTACCCATTGTTTACACCCTTTCAGTAGCGATTTATGGTGTTTCATAGGTCAGCCGCTATACTTGATTGCGGTGGCTGATAACGGAATGCAAACGATATCGTTCCGTCAATGGTGCCGGAACCCTCAAATCAAAAGAGAGTGGCAATGAAGAAGTCTTTTGTGGTGCGGATGGTTCTGCTGCTGGCCCTGATCGGCCTGGCACTGCCGGCCGACTGTGTCCTGGCAAGCTCGCCCGGTATGCAGGTTGAAAAGGTCCATTTCATCATTCCCGGTGGCGCCGGTGGCGGCTGGGACGGAACAGCGCGCGGAGTCGGCAAGGCCCTGCTCGGTTCAAAGCTGATCGAAGAAGCATCCTTCCAAAACATGTCCGGCGGCGGTGGCGGCAAGGCTCTGAATCACCTGATCACGACTGCCGAGCGCCAGCAGCACACCCTGCTGGTCAACTCGACTCCGATCATCATCCGCTCTTTGACCGGCGTGTTTCCCCAGTCCTTCCGCGACCTGACCCCCATTGCTGCTGTTGTTGCCGATTACGCGGCCCTGGTGGTTCCCAACGATTCCAAATATAAGACTCTCGACGATCTGCTCGCGGATTTCAAAAAGATTCCCGTTCGGTAAAGGTCGCCGGTGGTTCGGTCAAGGGTGGCATGGATCACCTGGTCACGGCGATGATTATCCAGGCGGCTGGCGGTGACCCGCTGAAGCTGGTTTATGTCCCCTACGATGCCGGTGGCAAGGCGATGGCCGGCCTGCTCTCCGGTGACACCCAGGCGCTCTCCACCGGTTTCGGTGAAGCGGTCGGTCTGGCCAAGCAGGGACACAAGTGCGGATTCTCGCGGTGACCTCGGAAGCGCGCCTTCCCCAGGCGCCTGACATATCAACCGTTAAGGAAGCCGGCTATGACATGACCTTCGCCAACTGGCGGGGTTTCTTCGGTGCCCCCGGCCTCCCCAAGGAGAAGGCCGAGGCGTTCCGTGGGGTGCTGGAGAAGATGTACAGCAAGCCCGAGTGGGCAAAACTTCGTGATCAGCGTGCCTGGCAGGATCTCTACAAACCGGGCACCGAGTTCACCGCCTTCCTCGAGAAGATGGAAAATCATATCGGTGGTATGATGCGCAAGCTTGGGTTTATTCAGTAACAAAAAACGAAGGTGCTAGCCTGCATTTCTCACCACGTGGCGAGGCGAAGTGCGTGAGAGGCGCGTCAGTACGAGGCGCGCGCTGCTTGACGAGCGGAGGCGTACTTGACAGTACGTCGAGCACGGCGAGCAAGCGCAACGAAGTAGTGGCGCGCCTATCGCGTGCTTCGACCGTCAGGCGGTGAGAAATGCGGGATAGTTCTATGACCGCCTGAAGATTTTATAAACAAACATGTTTGGACGAGAATGTTTTGGGGCATACTTGAGGCATGGGTCGCCCCGCTCTGCGTCTGAAGGTTTCCAAGAAGGATCAAACGGCGCTGAAGAAACTTCTCGGCGGCGGAGTGGAACAGGTTCGCGTGACGCTGCGAGCGGTGGCGTTGCAAAGGCTCGGAGAAGGAATGAGCGCGCCGCAGATTGCCGCGGTGCTGCCGCTGACGCGGCAATCGGTTCGTAATCTCGCGCGGCGCTATCAGCAAGGCGGCCTCGAGCGCGCACTCTACGACAAGCAGCGGCCGGGCGCAGCCAGTTTGCTTTCGGCCCAACAACGTCAGCGCATCATCGCCATGGTTTGCAGCGACCCGCCCAAGGGCCGCGCCCGCTGGACGGTGCGACTGGTCGCCGAAGAAGCCGTCAAGCGACGACTGGTCCCTCGGGCGGGCCGAGAAACGATTCGTGTTTTGCTCCTCAGCCACGACCTCAAGCCGTGGCGGGAAAAAAATGTGGTGCGTGGCGGAGCTCAATGAAGCCTACATCGCCTGCATGGAAGACGTGCTGGAAACGTACGAACGGCCCTACGATTCGACGCAGCCGATGATCTGTTTCGACGAGAAGCCGGTCACGCTGCATGCCGACGTTCGTGCGCCGACGCCGGCCGAGCCGGGCCGCAAGTCTCGTCGGGACAGCGAGTATGAACGTCGCGGGACGGCGAATGTCTTTTGTGCGGTCGAGCCCAAAGCCGGTCGCCATTTCACGTTCGTGACGCCGGACCGTTCGGGTGTTGAGTTCGCCAAGGCGCTGTTTGAGGTGGCGCTGGCCTATCCCGAGGCCGAGACGATTCACTTGGTGATGGACAATCTCTCGACGCACGGCCGCAAGTCGCTGACCGATCTCTGCGGCGAGGAATTCGGCGGGGAGATTTGGGACTGCTTCCCGCCGCACTACACGCCGAAGCACGGCAGTTGGCTGAACCAGGCGGAGATCGAGATCGGACTCTTCTCCAGGCAATGTTTGGGCAAGCGACGCATCCCGGACCTGGCGACGCTGCGACGCGAAGCGGCTGCCTGGAACCGCCGGGTCAATCGTGAGCGAGTGAAGATCGACTGGCGCTTCGACCGCAAAACCGCACGCCGCAAGTTCGGCTATAAAAGACCAACTATCAAGCGGTCAGAGAACTAGTTCCTCGTTCCTTCTTTCCGGAGGAAAGACAACTATGGCTCGGGAAAAAGTCGGAGCACTGCTGATGTTGCTCTTCTCAATGGCCTACGGCCTGCTGGCGATGAAAATTCCGCTGAGCTTTATGGCGCAGCAGGAATTCTTTACCTCGCGGACCATGCCCTACGCCCTGGCGATTATCGGGCTCATCATTTCACTGTTGATTCTGGTCCTGCCGACCGCGGACAAAAGCGGCAAGCGGACCCTTGCCGAACAGACGCGGGGCATGGACTGGAGGAAGGCGATCTTTCTGGTCATCGCCATGGTGATTTACGGCCTGACTATGAAGTGGCTCGGTTTTATTATCGCATCGGTGGTGTTTCTGATGATCGGCTTCTGTGTCCTCGGTGAGCGCAACATAAAGAAAATGGCGCTGGCGTCGATCCCGCTGATGATCCTGCTCTGGTTTGTCATGTCGGCACTGCTTGGGGTTTATATCGCCCCGGGTGAACTTCTCTACACGCTGGGGATTCTGTAATGTGGGACCTGAATTATGCACTGCGGCGTGGACCTGAGGAGGGCTGAGCCGCAAGGGACCATTGGTGACCCCCTAAAACATGGGGTAAAAAGGTCGGCTGGCAAAGATTCCAGCTTCGCCAGCCAACCCCAAGGAAGTCACCCACATGGTTACCAGACGAAAACAGCATAGCTCCCAAAGGCCCGTCCAACAAGGCCCAGCCGTGACGGCCTCGCGGCCCAATAAAATCGGGGCTTCGACGCCTTACCACTTCCGCGGCAGGAAGCCGACTCCCTACGGCGGCTTGCTGCCGGTGGTCGGGAGGGCGCTGATCTGAGAGCCTGGCTATGCGCTATGCATAAAATTTTATGCACTAGCCGTAACGCACTGGAAACACGTCACTTCCGAGCGAGGTTTTGACGACGCGGATTCTGGGCGAGAAGGGAAACCGGGGACGGAGAAGCCAAAAGACCAGTTGCCGAGCTACCACCTCACGACGACCGCCAACCCGCTACGAACGCAGCCACACTCGCAAAGTGAATCTGTGCATAATTCAGGTGGGATGGAATGATTGACGGCATGCTCACCGGGATAACGACGACGTTTATCCCGATGAACATCGTCATGGTCCTGTTCGGTTGCTCCATGGGCAGTTTGATCGGGATGTTGCCGGGGCTGGGTCCGATAACTGCTGTGGCCCTGATGATTCCGGTCACCTACGGACTCGATCCTGCGACCGGCATGGTTCTGCTGGCCGGTGTTTACTACGGGGCTATTTTCGGTGGCTCAACGGCATCGATTCTGATCAATGCTCCGGGCGAAGCGGCCACCGTGGCCACGGCCATTGACGGTTACCCGTTGGCCCGCCAGGGCTATCCCGGCAAGGCGCTGGCCATTGCCGCCTACTCCTCTTTCTCCGGCGGCACCATCTCGGTCATCTTCCTGATGTTCTTCGCCCCGATGCTGGCCAGCGTCGCCACCAGTTTTCAGTCGGCCGATTATTTCGCCCTGATGATTCTCGGCCTGACCGCGGTTTATGCCTTTGCCGGGCGTGGCGGAGTGCTCAAGGCCCTGATGATGGTGGTTCTCGGCCTGATGCTGGCGACGGTCGGAACCGACCAGACTTCCGGGGTGCAGCGTTTTACTTTCGGTTCGCTCGAGCTGCTCGACGGCATCGAGTTTCTGCTGTTGGCGATGGCGACCTTGGCCCTGACAGAGGCCCTGTCGCTGGTTCTCACCAGGGATGAGTCCTCGGACAGTTTCAAGCCGAAGTCGATCGGCTTGAAGAGCCTGAAAGTCACCAAAAAGGAATTTAAACTGATCGCTCCGTCGATCGCCCGCTCCTCGGTGCTCGGGTTCCTGATCGGCGTGCTGCCCGGTGCCGGTGCCATCCTCGGTTCCTTCATGTCCTATGGTATGGAGCGCAACCTGGCCCCACCCGAAGAGCAGGCCAAGTTCGGCAAGGGCAGCCTGCGCGGTCTGGCTGCACCCGAGACCGGCAACAATGCGGCCAGTACCGGATCGTTCGTGCCGCTGCTCTGCCTCGGGATCCCCGGTTCTGGAACCACGGCGGTCATGCTCGGTGCCCTGATCGCCTACGGCATCGAGCCGGGTCCGCGCATGTTCACCGACAGCCCGGAGGTTTTCTGGGCCGTTATCATGTCGATGTACCTGGGCAACGTCTTCCTGCTGATTCTCAACCTGCCTCTGATCCCGTACTTTGCCCGTCTGCTGGCGATTCCGAAGAACTACATGATGCCGATGATCTTGTTCTTCTCGTTGATGGGGGTCTACCTCGTCACCTTCAACGATTTCGATATCCAGATCATGGTGCTGTTCTGTGTTGCCGCGATGGCTCTGCGCCTGATGAATTTCCCCATGGCACCACTGCTGCTCGGGTTTATTCTTGGTGGCCTGATGGAGGACAACCTGCGTCGTGCCTTGTTGATCTATGACGAATCGATGGCGTTCATGTGGGAGCGGCCGCTGACCCTTGGCATCAATCTGACCACGCTGTTTATCCTGTCCTTCCCGATGCTGCGTTCCATGCTGGCACGAAAGAAGGAGGAGGAGCAGGCGGCCTGAGCAAGGCGTCATTTGTAACATGTGAGGCCAGGCAACTTTACCAGTTGCCTGCCCTTTGCTTTTAATAATTCCTCAAAAGCGCCAGCTGATCCCACCCTATACTCCCCCGGACTTCACCGTCCTGAATTGGCCAATGCCCCACAGGTCGAGGTTGTGGCCGCACCTAAGGAAGGTGTGGTCCCGGATAACTACCATGGGTGCGCAACATGGATGTGGGAGTCGAGCAGGGACGGGGCTGGAAGCCATAACCCAATCCGCCCGTCCGCACGCCCTGAGCCGCGCGCGTGAGCAAGCGGTTAGCTCGAATCGATTGATCCGCTCGTAACAACCACTCCCCCGCAGCAGTGGCTCCGACGATCGTGGCTCCTACAATCCTGGCTCCTACAGTCAAACCCGAGAGTTCGGCGACGAAGCACCGAACAAACCGTAGCCGCCGGACCCGAATCCGAGAGTCAGAGCCACGCCGGCCAGCCCCCCTATCTCCCCAGAATTCCAACACCTCAAACTTCGTTCACGGATTACGGGAGCCTTAATCCCATTGTTATCAACAAATGGGCCCGCCCGAGACTTGACAAAGGCGAATGTGCCGCTATGCTGAGAGCGGAGAAATGTTCGCCCGGCAAGCGACATTCACAGCGCCCATTACAAGCGCCCGTTCACGAAAGGCCCGTTCACGAAAGAATGAAAGGGTGAGTTGGCTCTGAAGGGACAAAAACGGGATTTCATGACAATACCTGCCAAATACTGTAATCGAGGTTGCAGGTTCACTGAAACAAAAGAACTTACGACTTTCTTCGAAGCCTCTACCAAGGCGCGCAGGGTCGACAGTTAACGCATATAGTTGTCGCGAATGACAGGAAACTAGCCAAGAAAGACACGAAACATGCCAATCAAGAAGGACAGTCGACAGCCCCCGTTTTCGCTCAGGCAATAGCTCGCTACAGGCAATAACTCCAGGAAGCGGGCGATATCATCCTCGTTGGCGTAGAAGTGCGGCGAAGCGCGGACTCATCCGAATCGGCGTGAGACGATCACGGAGGACTTCAATCGGACGGCTCCACTATCGTCCGGCGCTTCTCTGTTGCAGCTCTGATTGGGCGGGTGATTTGACCCGTCGCTTGCGTTCCCGCCTCTGACAGTCGCAGCTCTGCCCATATCGTCGCCTTGAACATGCCGCCCTCGAACGGCAACATCACGCCGGTTAGGAACGGTTACTGCGGGAGAAGACAAAAAGACCGCCGCTCGCGCGAATTCCTCGACGGTGCCGAGGCGGCCCAACGGGGACTCTTCCGCCTGCTTCGCTAGCTCTTCTTCCAGCGACGTTGCGTTCTTCTTCGCCCGCTCGGTAAGGATTTCGATCACCCGCTCGATCTTCGTCCATGCCGGGAGAATGCTGTTGACTCGAATTCCTTCGCTGCCCAATTCTAGCGCCAGAGTCTTTGTCAGACCGACCACCGCTAGCCGCAGTGTGTTGGAGAGAGTTAAATTCGGCACCGGCTGGCGGGCTGAGTTGGAGGCAAAGGTCAGGATCGACGCGGACTCGGACCGGCGCAGATGCGGCAACGCGGCGCGGATCAATCGCACGGCGCTCAACAGGACGGTGTCGGTGGCGGCCTTCCAGGCGTCCAGGTCATGATCCTCGAAACCTCCGGTTGGCGGGCCGCCACTGTTCGTTACGAGGATATCGAGCCGTCCGAAACGCGCGATCGTGATGTCGATCAGACGCTGCACATCGTCGTCATTCGACAAATCGACCTTGAGAACCATGCTCGCACGCTCTTCACCTAGTTCGCGAACGATGGCCTGTTGCGTTTCGACCAGTGCCACCTGGTCGCGGGCGCACATGACGACGATTGCGCCCTCCCGTGCGAATTCGCGGGCGGTAGCGGCGCCGAGTCCGCGGCTGGCTCCAGCGACGATGACTACTTTGTTAGTGAGTCCTAGGTCCATTTGTTTGTCCTCTGCGGTTTTGGATTGTGGTCGGGTGCAACCTTTCTCACGCGGACCGGCCGCAGCCAACCGGATGTCGGGACTTCGGAAGAGCGCGATGTAGCGGCTAACCGCTCCCTCACGGTCGCGGCTCAAGTCAGCTTGCCGAACTTTCTGCCACGTTCTGGAGGGCTTTCACTATAGACGTATGTACCCCTCAAACTCAGCATAGACGTATGTACCCCTCAAACTCAGCGATGCCAACATGCTGCCCAATGCTTGGTCGATTTTTCCTCAAACGGCGGTTCGGCTTCGCGACACTGTTCGGTCACCAGGGGCAGCGGCTTTGAAAGCGGCATCCCTTGGGAGGATCGAGCGGGTCGGGCGCCGGTCCAGCGCAGTTGATTCGCTCCCTCGATCGTTCCAGAACCGGATCTGGAATCGGCACCGCCGACAGCAACGCCTCGGTGTAGGGATGCTTCGGGCCGGAGTAAATCTCATCGCGGCCGGCGATCTCCACAATCTTGCCGGCATACATGATCGCCACGCAGTGCGCAATGTGCCGCACGATGCTCAGGTCGTGCGCGATGAATAGGTAGGTCAAGCCCAGCTTCTCTTGCAGGTCCTGGAGAAGGTTGACTACCTGCGCCCGAATGGAGACGTCGAGCCCAGAGGCGACCTCGTCGGCGACGATGAATTCCGGTTCGAGAGCCAGCGCTCGCGCAATTCCGACGCGCTGTCTCTGACCTCCGCTGAAGGCGTGCGGATAGCGGCTCGCGGCGTCGGCGGGAAGTCCGACGAGTTGCAACAGATCGACGACCTTCTCGCGGGCCGACTTTGTGTTGGCCGCCTAGCCGTGTACGAGCAACGGCTCCGCCACAATGTCGACCACCTTCATTCGCGGGTTCAGGCTGGCGTAGGGGTCCTGAAAGACCTTTTGCATGTGTCGCCGCAACTGCCGCAGGGGCTCGCCGTTAACCTGCGTGATGACCAGCACGGAAAGATGCAGTTTCTTCTGTAGCTCGGCCAGCAACTCCAGGATCTGAGCCTGAATCGTCACGTCGAGCGCGGTTGTGGGTTCATCCGCAATCAGCAATTCCGGCTCACAGGCAAGGGCGGCGGCGATCATCACGCGCTGGCGCATTCCGCCGGAAAACTCATGCGGATACTGGCGCATACGGGTTTCGGGATTGGAGATGCCGACCAGTTCGAGAAGTTCCCCGGCACGGCTCCAAGCCCGCGCCTTTGTCATTCCCAGATGATGCCGCAAAACCTCCGTGATTTGGCTCCCCACGTCGAGCACCGGATTGAGCGAAGTCATCGGATCTTGGAAGATCATCGACAGTTCCCGTCCGCGGACCTGCCTTGCATAGCTCCGGCCGGCAACTCCCAAAACAGACTGGCCTTTCCAGCGGATGTCGCCGGCAGCAATTTCGCCAGGCACGTTCACCAAGCCCATGGCCGCCTGGACGGTCACGCTCTTCCCTGAGCCGGACTCTCCGACGAGCCCCACGGTCTCGCCGCGGTCCACGTCCAGACTGACACCGCGAACAGCCTGAACCACTCCGCTGCGAGTGGTGAAATCTACCCGCAAGCCGTCGATCTCAAGCAGCAAATGGTCGCTCATGGCTGCCACGAGAATGCAGGCTCCTTCGATCGCGGGCGGCGCCGGGCGATCTCTCTCGCGAAACGCTTTTCTCGTTCTTGCGGGTCGGATGTGACTCGCGCCCAACTGGCCAGCAGGTTCACCGCCAGCACTGTTATGGCGATCGCGATGCCCGGAAAAGTCACCAGCCACCAAGCCCGGAACATGTAGTCCTTGCCTGACGCCACGTCCAGCCCCCATGACATCGCGGGCGGTTGAATTCCCAAACCCAAGAACGACAATGCAGCCTCGGCCAGAACAATTCTGGCAAATTCGAGGATCGCCAGCGTCAACAGCGGCGACGTCAAGTTCGGCAGGATATGCCGGAAGATCACACGCGACGGACGGCAACCAATGACCTCCGCCGCCTCGACATAGAGGGATTGCTTGGCCGACACCGTGATTCCTCGCGCCATGCGTGCGTAGACCATCCAGCCGTTGAACGAAAGCACGAGAATGACGCTCCACATACTGGGGCCGACCACGGCTAGGATGATGAGTGCCAGCAGCAGACCGGGAAAGGCCACCTGTGTATCGACGCAACGCATGATGAATGCGTCGAGGCTCCCCCCGCGGTACCCGGCGATCAGGCCCGCCGTGATTCCGAAGACCCCGGCCACGAGAACCACCGTGACCCCAACCAGCAGCGAGATTCTCGAACCAACGATGATGCGCGAGAGGACATCCCTTCCCAAGTGATCGGTGCCAAGCAGGTGCCTGGCGCTACCCGTGCCTTCCCAGAACGGCGGCAGCAAGCGGTCGGAAAGTGACTGGGCGGAGGGATCATGGGGAGCAATCCAAGGCGCACCCAGGGCCGTTAGGACCAAGGCCAGCAGAGCGATCAAGCCAATCATGCCGCCTTTGTCCCGCCACAGTTCCCTCGTTAAGCCGCGCAAGCTGCCGTAGAGTTCGTGCGGACGGCCGCCGATAGGAATCCGATTCCTCGACGGACCTGTCGTTTCAAGTTGTGAATCCGCGCCGGTCATAGCGGTGTTAGATCTCTCCTGCTTATACGGTTGTTTCAGCAAGCCCCAAGATGTTGGGGTGGAGGTCATCGCGTCTTGTCCAGGTCACGCGCGCGGCGGATGTGGGCGTAAGGCGTAGGAGCGTGTTGAGTTCCGAGACCGAGGAGGGTTTGGAAGGCTGCCATTGGGGTCTTGCGGCGGTTGTGTCGAAACACGAACTCATCGAGGTAAACCTGAAGCTGAGCGCGGCTCACGCCGTGGTACGTTCCGGTCAGCCATTGCTGCAGGTTGCCAATGGCACGATCCGCCAGCGGCACCACCGACTTGGCGCCTTTCCGCAAGTCAGTCCGGTGAGGTTGCGGACGAGAGACGTGTTTGTAGCCGGCCTCTTCGAGGGCGGTAAAGGTCTTCAGACCGTCTGTGTAGATGGTCGAGCCGGGAACAACGTTCTGGGCAAGAAACCTGTCGATCGTCACCTTCTTGAAGTCTGGAATAACGGACATGCGAACGCGCCCGGAGCGCTTCCCGCGTTTCTCAACAGCGACCATCACAAGGGCCGCACGGCGCCCCTTCAGTTGCCGGCTGCCTCGCAAACCTGCTTGCGGGCCGCCAATCCAGGTGTCATCGACCTCTACTTCTCCGTGCAAGGGCTCGCGAGCTGCGTTCACCATGGCCCGTCGCAGTTTGTGCAACATCATCCAGGCGGTTTCGTAGCGCGACAGGCCGAGCTGACGCTGCAGTAGCAGCGCCGACACACCTCGTTTATCAGTTGTCATCAGGTACGCAGCCCAAAACCAAACCGTCAGCGGGGTCTTCGTATTGTGGAGCACCGTTCCCGACGTCAACGAGACCTGGTGTCGACACGCCGCGCACTGCCACCGTAGTTTCTGCTCGAGAATGTAGGCCTGCCGATGCCCACACTGAGGACAAAGGAACCCGTCGGGCCAACGACAAGCAGCCAGGTACTTCTGGCAAGCCTCCTCGGTCGCGAACTCCACCTGAAACTGACGCAGACTCTTCGGAAACGGCGACCGGGCCACGCCCTACCCTACATCTTGGGGCTTGCTGAAACAACCGTATAAGCAAGAGATCTCTAGGTCAAATTGATCCGCGGGTCGATGAACTTGTAAACCACGTCCATCGCGATGTTGATGAAGACCACCATCACCGCGACGGTAAACACGATCGCCTGAAGCAGTATCAAGTCCTGCCGCTCGATCGCCTAAATCGCCGTTAGACCCAGACCCGGAAAGGCGAAGACCGTCTCGACGACCACCGAGTAACCCGCCAGAGCGCGGATAAGCTCCCAGCCGGCGATCGTCAAGATCGGCACGGCCGCATTCCGCATGGCGTGTACGCCGATGATCCGGCGAAACGGCAAACCCTTCGCGATGGCCGTCTTGATGTATTGCTGGTTCAATTCATCGATCATCGCCGAACGCACCATCATCACGATCCGCGCCAAGGCAGGAAGAGCCAACGTGAGCGCCGGAAGGATCATGTGTTGCAACCCGGTAGCGCCGGAGGTTGGCAGCCAGCGGAGATTGACGGCGAAAACGACGATCAACAGCAGGCCCAGCCAAAATTGCGGGACGCTCAGTCCCAGCAGTCCCAAAGAGACCACGAGACGGTCAGAGATCCCGCCGGGTTTTAACGCCACCCAAACTCCCATTGGCAGGCCCAGCAGCACGGCAAGCCCAATCCCGGCAACAGTGAGTTGGATTGTCAGCGGCAGGCGCTCGACAACAATTTCCATCGCAGGGCGCCGCTGCCAGAGCGAGTCTCCGAAATCACCGCGCGCGATGCTTCCCAAGTAGTTGGCAAACTGAACGTGGATCGGACGGTCGAGCCCCAGCCGCTTCTCGAAGGCTGCCCGCTGCTCGACCGAGCCTCAATTGGGAGCATGACGCGAACCGGGTCCCCGATTAGCCTGGTGACGACAAAGACGATCAGGCTGACGCCGAAGATGACGATGATGCCGTGTCCGAGGCGTTTGAGGATGAAGCGTCCCATTTAGTCTTCAATCGCTTGGTCGAAACCCGCCGCATTCTAGGCGGTCTGCTTCGAGCGGGCATTCAAACAGAGCCGAGCCCGCAAGTGGTTCGGCTCCAGTCTGGCAGTGACTGCAGCCTGGCCAGAAGCCTTACGCTCCCACTACTCTCGACCGCACGCTTGTGGGCGCAGCTCTGTTGCGGTTCTGTCGCGCATAGGTATCGAGCATCGGGAGGCGCTGGGACTACAGCTTAGCAGGAGACGGGAAATTCACGCCTTCCGGGACCGCGTCCATTGCTCTTCGCGGAACGATTTCGGCGCCTGGCTATTTTCCGAAGTTGTTGCGGCAGGGCAACGTCAGTACGGCGTGCGTCTCTTACTGACGCGCCTCCTAGGCACTTCATCTCGCCACACGGCGAGATTTGTGGGCTAGAACAATCGCTCGTATTGCGGGCGGTCTTGACGTGTTTTCGCTCGCCGAATCCAGTAGCTCTGCTTTCCGGCGCCGCGCCGATTCATCGTATCGCGGCCGAAGGCCCGCATGACCAGCCCGTAGGGAGTGAAGACGAGATAGAACATGAGCGAAAGCAGAATACGGCTGTTGACATAGCCGAGAACGCCGGCGAAACGCATCCAGCCACGGTGAAAGATTCGCACAGCGGCGGGCCAGAGGAGCCCGACCAAGATCAACAGCAGCCCGCAGCCGCCGGCGATTTCGTAAACCAAGGGGCGGTCTTTCCAAACGTTCCAGGCAGCAATGAGCAGCAACACCGCACCGACCATGAGCGCGGACTGCTTTGCCTGGCGTGGGTTTTCGCCGACCTCAGTCAAGCTGAAACTCCTCCTGCCATGCGGTTTCTTCCTCGAAGGCTCCCTGTTCGTCTTTGCGAAGCAAGAAGTCTTCGAGAACCAGCACGTCCATCTCGGTTCTCATGAAACAGCGGAAGGCGTCTTCGGGAGCGCAGACAATGGGCTCGCCTCGAACATTAAACGACGTGTTGACGACCAGCGGACATCCCGTCAGCCGCGCGAACTCCGCGATCAAGTCGTAATAAATGCCGTTCTCTTCGCGACTCACCGTCTGCACGCGGGCCGAGTAGTCAACATGAGTGATCGCCGGAACGCTCGATCGCGGGCTATTGAGCTGCTCAATGCCGAAGAGCTGCTTCTGCTCCGCCGTCATCGAAACTCGAATCTCCTCCTGCACCGGCGCGACGAGCAACATGTATGGCGAGTCGCAACTCATGTCGAAATAGTCGGAGACGCGCTCCCGCAGCACTGACGGAGCGAACGGACGAAAGCTCTCGCGGTACTTGATCTTCAGGTTCATCAACGATTGCATCTTGGTCGAGCGCGGATCACCGAGAATGCTTCGCGCACCTAGTGCCCGGGGACCGAATTCCATACGCCCCTGGAACCATCCGACGACTTTCTCTGATGCAAGTTCCACGGCCGCAGTTGCGACCAGATCTTTACGGGAAAGCCGGTGATAGCGAGCTCCCATTCCGTCCAAGAATCCCTGGATTTCCGCAGCCGAAAACGACGGCCCGAGATAGGATGCCTTCATGCCGTCGATGCGCCCACCGCAAACTTGCTTGGCCCGCCGGGGATTGTCGAGGTATTGATACCAGACCGATAGCGCCGCTCCAAGTGCCCCGCCGGCATCGCCCGCCGCCGGCTGAATCCAAATATTCTCGAATGGGCCTTCGCGGAGCAGACGCCCGTTGCCGACGCAATTGAGAGCCACCCCGCCGGCCATGCAGAGGTTCTTCCGGCCGGTTTCCTTATGAATATGTTTCGCCATCCGCAGCACCGCCAGCTCGGTCACTTCTTGGACGGATCGGGCCAGGTCCATCTCTCGCTGCGAGACCTCGCTCTCGGGCCTGCGCGGTGGGCCGCCGAAAAGCTGATCGAATCGGCTGTTCGTCATCGTTAGCCCCTGGCAGTAATTGAAGTACTTCATGTTGAGCCTGATCGACCCGTCTTCGCGAAGGTCGACCAGCTCGTCGAGAATCTGCTGCACGTAGCGGGGCTCGCCGTAGGGGGCCAGGCCCATGATCTTGTATTCGCCGGAGTTGACCTTGAATCCCGTGTAATAGGTAAACGCCGAGTAGAGCAACCCGAGGGAGTGAGGAAAATGCAACTCGGCTTGCAGATGGATTTGATTGCCTTCGCCGTAACCGTAGGTCGTCGTTGCCCACTCGCCAACGCCGTCGATCGTCAGAATCGCCGCGGAGTCAAACGGCGAGGGGAAAAACGCGCTGGCCGCATGCGACTCATGGTGCTCGGTGAAAAGGACGTTTCCCGGATCGCCACACTCCTTGGCAATGTGATCGCGCATCCAAAGCTTTTCGCGCAACCACAAAGGCATCGCTTGCAAGAAAGAGCGAAGGCCCGATGGAGCGAAATCAAGATAGGTTTCGAGTAACCGCTCGAACGTCTGGAGAGGTTTGTCGTAGTAGGCAACGTAGTCTAGCTGTGAGCGCTCGATGCCCGCTTCGCGCAGGCAGTAGGAGACGGCATTCGATGGGAAGCGGTGGTCGTGCTTCTTGCGGCTGAACCGCTCTTCCTGTGCGGCCGCGATGATCTCGCCGTCCCGCACCAGGCAGGCCGCCGAATCGTGATAATACGCCGAAATTCCGAGGATGTCCACAGGCAACCTGAGTCGATTCTATCACCCGTCCAGCCGAGTTCCGAGATTGGAGAGGTCCTCAGATTCATGCTGGGGAGAATTAGGGCGGACTGTGTATGCAGACTGCATCGAAAGACCTACGCAGCGCGCCCCATGAGGGTCGTAACACGAGCGACAAGAAAGTTGGAGATGCAGCAACGGAGATGAAATGAGGAGGTTCGTCATCCGGGGAGTGAGCTAAACTCCCCAAACGGGCTTCGCCGCCTGCGGCGGCGATCCCAGGTTTTTTCCACTAAGAAAAAAAGGAGATGACGAGCCATGAAAAACAATAGCAAAACTTTCAGAGAAGTGTCGAAACGGAAGATGATCGAACAAGGCCTGAACGTCGTGGCCGGGGTGGATCTGGGCGATAAGCACAGCCATGTCTGCTTGATCGATCTGGACGGCAACATCGTCGAGCGCAAGAAGCTGAGCACCTCGCCGGCAGCGTTCGAGCGCTACTTCGGCGGCTGGGCCGCGATGCGGGTGGTGCTCGAAGCCGGCTGCCACGCCAACTGGATCTACCGCTTGCTCGAGCGGCTGGGGCACGAGCCGCTGATGGCCGACACGCACCGCCTGGCGCTGATCACCCAATCGCTGTCGAAGGACGATCGCAGCGACGCCGAACGGCTGGCCGAGTTGGGGCTGCGGATGCCCGAGATGCTGAACGCCGTCGAGCCCCGTTCGCTGGCCATCCAATGCGACCGCGCCGTGCTGAAAGCGCGGGAAACCCTGGTCGAGACACGCACGAAACTGATCAACAGCGTGCGCGGCACCGTGAAGAGTTTCGGGGGCCGCTTGCCGGCTTCGAGCAGCGAGGCCTTCGTAAAGAAAACCAGCCCCCAGCTGCCCGACGAGCTGCGGGTCGCGCTCGAGCCGTTGCTCGAGGTGATCCAACACGTCAGCGCCGCAATCCTCCGCTATGACAAACATATCGAGAAGCTGGCGGAGGGAAAATATCCCGCCACGCAAGGTTTACGCTCGATCCGCGGAGTGGGACCGATCACCTCGCTGGCATTCGTGTTGAATCTGGACAACGATCCGCAGCGGCTCGGGAGCAGTCGAGACGCCGGGCCCCGCATGGGGCTGCGGCCCCAGCGCCGCGACTCGGGCGAGTGCTCACCGCAGTTGAGTATTACCAAAAGCGGTGACCGATTATTGCGGCGATTGCTGGTGCAATGTTCGCAATACATTCTGGGATATCACGGGGAAGATTCGGACTTGCGGCGCTGGGGACTGGGATTGGCGGCACGCGGCGGCCCTTGTGCGAAGCGCAAAGCGATCGTGGCGGTGGCGCGCAAACTGGCTGTGCTGATGCACGTGCTGTGGCGTCAGGATGTGGACTTCGATCCGTTTTACCAGACGAACCCGCGAGCGGCAGGCTAGCGCTGAGAAATGCGAATCTTAGCAGACCGCTGCGAGCAGCGAATCCCTTTCCCTCTGCTGGCAGGATTCCAGATCGGTCCTCGCCGTCCAGGGTTCGCTTCGCCGCGCTCGGCGCGCCCTGGACTGCTCCGGGCCGATCGGAGAGCAGGACTTATATGAGGGAAAGGGGATCACCGGAACGAGCCGCCTGCCGACCGCTCGTGTGTCGGCTGTCAGCCGCGAATTCCCTCCCGAGCGAAAAAGGAAGGCGGCATCGAATGCCAAATCGAATCAGGCCCGGGACGGCAGGAAGAACGTCGGATCGAGGCAGGCAAGTAGAAACGTCGGATTGAAGCAGGGAAGTCAGAACGTCGGATTGAAGGAGGTTGAGGAATCGTAACAGCGCAAAGGGACAGACCGAGTTCGCGGCGACTGCGAGTCCACGCCCGGTCCGCAGAGGCCGAGACAGAGAGAGCAGCGCCGCTAGATCGAACTTCATAGAGCACCGCGTCCTCAGCGACGACCAACGAGTGCGGATGGAAGCCCGGTCCAACATCCCATCAGCTGAAAATTCTTCACTCCTCCCTTGACAATGCCGAGCCTCCTCATGGAAGGCGTGGACGGAAGTCCACGCTCTCGAGTTTGGCCTTTCCGCAAGGGAGGGGGCCGGGGCGGGGCCAAAGCGCTAGCGGGAAGCGTAGAGCAGGGCTTGGGGAAGCGAGTGCTGGAGTTTCTGGGGCTTCATGCCGGCCTGGCCGGGGAAGGGGAAGCTGCAGAAATGTCGCAAGCCTTCGCCCCACAGCTCGGCGCGCAGTCGCTGGAGCAGATCCTGCGTCGTGGCGCGCGGCTTCTTCTTGCCCGCCTGCCACTTCGGCGGCGGCAAAGCGTCGGGGGAATTTTCCGGCGCTGCGGCTCTGCGCGCCGCCAGCAACAACCAGCTGTAAGCCGCGACGATCATGCGCGGCACCTCGGCCACCGAACGCGGATGCCGCACTTGTGCCTCGCCCACTCCGAGCAGCGTCTTCTGGTCGCGAAAGTTGACTTCGATCTCCCAGCGCCGCACGTAATGCTGCACGATGCTCTGCAGCGAAAGATCCGGATCGCTGACGATCAGATAAGCCGGCTGGCGATAGAGCAGCTTGGCGCCCGGGCGCGGCCGGTAGGCCAGCGGCGCGATCACCACCAAGCGCAAATTCCGCTGCCCTCCGGCCGGACGCCAGCGCAGTGGCGACAGTGTCTTGATGCGAAAGCGATGGACTTTGCCGGCCGCCCAGGCTTCGACCGTTTCCCACTCAAGATCTTCGTCGCAGCGCAACTGCTGCGGCGTCGGAGCGCGCTCGCCATAGAGTCGTCCCCGGCCGCGGGCGGCGGCGGGCGGCGGCGCGGGCAGATGGTAGAGCTTGGCGTCCTTGCGCACACGTCCGATCAAAACCGTGTTGGAGGGCTGCTGCCGCAACACCACGCAGTTGGTGAAACGGCCGTCGACGACGACCTCGAGCGGCCGCTGCGCCGAGCCCAAGTCTTGATCCAACTGCTGCCGCAGAAGCTGCAGCCGGCGGGCGCCTTGGACCGCCATCGAGTCTTTGCGGCAAGCCTGCCGATACTGCTTGCGTTCTTGGTCGGAGGCGTTGATCAAGTTGCGTGGCCGCCGCGGCGTAGGCGCGTGTTGATAGTCGACGGGGATGGCGCGGGCCGGGCCGAGCTCGTCGGCGCCGGGCAGGGCCGAGATGGCCAGCACGCGCTGGGCGCGGATGAAGTTGGTGTGAAAGGGCGGTCCCAGCGGATCGCGGCGCCAGGCGACGCCGGGGATTTTCGGGCCTCGTTTGGGCAGCAGCGAATCGTCCATGGCGACGACCAGCGGCGCGGCGGGATCGAGTTCTTTGACGACGCCGCGGCGGGTCACCGCAAAGAGCGAGCCGGCGTCGAGGCGGGCTTTGAAAAAGAGGCGATAGACGGCCGACCAATCCTGGAAGCCGGCGCCGCAGGTGTGCAGCATACCGGTGACGGTGCGGCGGCCCAGCCCCACCAAAGTAGCCAGCATCAGGGTTTCGATTTTTTGCTTGACGCGCCGCTGGCCGGCACGGCCGAAGGCCTCGTGGGCGAGGGCTTGGAAGGCGTCGAGGAGACGTGCCGAAGAGTTCTTTTTAGAACAGAAGGCGGCGCCTGCGGACGGTTGAGGACGAGCTGATTTTTACTTTCCACGAACCACTCGACGAGTTCGCCACGGGAGAACTCCATGGCCTGGGCGAGAGCGGAGGGGAAGTTGATGTACCATTGCCGGCTATTCTTACGGTCAATGAGCTGAACTTTGGTGGGGAATCCCATGGGTCTCCTGGAGCAGAGAGAGCAGAAGATGGCCTGCTCTATCGGACGAGAAAAGAGAATGGCATATCTAGTTGTATCACTAGATCCAAGAATACACCAAAATGTTTCCGGATGCAAGGGTTTTCTGCCCCCCCATCCCCCCAAGCTTCCCCAATGTCGAATTTATCTAGTCAAACGCCAAACTCGAGTTGCGGGGCTTCAGCCGTGGGTAAACCGTCGTCATGAGAAAAAGCCCTGGAAGGGCGATACAACCATCCCGCGCCGCACCCTCTCGAAAAAGCACAAGATGGGTATACGGTTGACTCAGGTAGCCCCAATATCTTGTGGTTTGGCGATTTTCTTGGGTTCTGTAACCGGGTGAACAATCATCTTGTAAGTCGCCGGATCCACGGCTACCGCCTGCTGGACGAGCCGATAGAAGAGTTTGCCGCGGCTTTTGGATTTGCGGCGGTTGAAACGGAAGGTGAACTCGTCCAGGTAGTAGTCCAGATGTTTGTGGCTCACGGCGCCCTGATGGGTGCCCAGCAGCCAGCGCTTGAGCAGTGACATCACGCGGTGGACGCGGGGCATCAATTCCGACGCGGACTGCTCCTGCCTGCTGACAACTGTGACCTGATGGACGTAGCCTTCTTTTTTCAACCCGGAGTAACCGGGCCAGCCGTCGGTATGCACCACGCTGCCCGGCTCGATGCACTCCTCCACGAAAGGCAACAGGCTCTCGCCCGAGGCATCCTCGATTCTCTTCATGCGAATCCGGCCGATACCCCGCCCATCCTCTTGAGCGGCTACTGCGATCAATGCTTTGTTTTTCAGGTTTCGGCCCCGCAGGCCCTGTTCGAGCCCGCCCCAGTAGCTTTCATCGACTTCCACCGTCCCGGCCAGCAAATCCCGTCCCGGCCGCACCATCGCGCGCCGCATTTTGTGCAGCCAGGTCCAAGCCGTTTCGTACCTGTTGAGCCCCAACACTCTTTGAAGTCCCAAAGCGCTGGCTCCGGTCTTTTGGGTGGTGACCCACCACATCGCACGAAACCACAACGGCAAAGGGCTGCGCGTGTCCTGAAAGATGGTCCCGGCGGTCACCGAGGTTTGGCGCCCACACGCAGCGCACTGCAGCAGCACTTTTCGCAAAGGCCACGACTTTCCACAACCGCAACCCGGACAGCGGAAACCGTCCGGCCAGCGCAGCCGGAACAGATACTCCCGGCAGGCCTCCTCACTGCTAAAACGGGCCTCGAACTCTGTCAGGTTCTGAGGGTAATCTTCCATCTGCCGGCATACTACATCTTGGGGCGACCTGAGTCAACCGGATACCCACCTAGCACAATTTGGGAAATCCAGCAAATCGTTCACGGATTTGGAAATAAATTATCTCCCTTAAATCCAACACCTTAGCAACACCGACCCCCAAATCGCCCTCTACCGGCCTGGTATCTTAAAAATAAGAGGGATTTATATGAACAATTCATCCGACGTAAGAAACGAGGCCTCACGCCGTCCCAAGAACGCGCCATCAGTGCGCTGCTGACCGCGCGCTCCGTCGCCGCCGCCGCGCGCCAAGCAAACGTGGGAGAAAGCAGCATTCGCCGCTGGCTCCACGAGGACGAAAACTTCCAACTCAAGCTTCGCGGCCTCCGTGACGAATCGCTCACGCACGCAGCTTTCCAACTGCAGCAGGACGCCGCCGAAGCCGCCGGAGTCATGCGAGATGTCGTCAAGGGCGATACGTGTGTCGATTCCGCGCGCGCTTCGATCATCCGCGCGGCCGTCGAGTTCGGCTTTCGCTCCCGCATCTACGATGACGTAGTCAGCCGCCTGAAAGCCGTCGAAGCAAAGCAGCTGGAGGCAGCGAAATGAAACACTGGTGTTTCTACACGAGGGTCGTCGCCTATCTGGAAAAGGTGGAAGCCCTTTTGCCGGACAAAACCCATAAAGGCCCTCCTCTGGAGGGACGACGACGGCAACCCCCTAATGATCGCGGGCCCCGGAGTCGACTGGTTCCGAGGTCGCGGCCCCATGCCCGACCTCGACAACCTAGGCCAGGCCATCGCCTCGCCCGCCGTCGCCTCGCCGGCACGAAAGTGCGAACACCACCAACCGAAGCAACAGAGCTGCGGGCGGAAGCCCGTGGTCAAGACCCCAACTCACCGCCCATCCGCCAAATCCAAAGCCCCCACGACCTCAGCCCCAGCAAACCACCATTCACAAGAACGCACAGTTAGGTTCCCAACCCCTACCGCCACGCCCGCCCCAACCCCAAGAAAACAGGCGAACAAAAAGCGCACAACTTTCGTGAAATCCGCTCAAATTCGCTCAAATTCGCTCAAATCCCGCCAAAGAAAAGCAGAACCCTGCGCCGTAGGGCGGACCCTTGACGGGTCCTCCGGCGTCGCCACCATCAGCCTCCAAGGCGAAGTTCATGTTTCTATGGCTTGCGGTTCATGTTTCTATACTGTTAAGTTCACCGTCGTGAGTGCAGGCAAGTTATGGAAGCGGAAGAAGCCCCAAAAACACTGATCGAGCTGCAGGAGGAAAACCAGCGGCTCCGCCGAGCGCTGGAGGAACTCTCGATTCTCAATCAGATCGGTTCGGTGATCAGCTCGACCATGTCCCTCACTGGCATCGTCGAATCGATTGTGGAAGAAAGTGTCGCGAAGCTCAATGTCGAGCAAGGCGCCGTCATACTGCTCCAAAACATGGCGGAGGGCGATCCCTTTCGGACGATGGCGCGCAAGGCGTACTCAGGCTCCGACATTGTTCCTTTCCGTTTCCGACAGCAGTTGACCGGCTGGATGCTCAAGAACCAGAAGCCCCTGCTGATCAATGATTTTCAGGAGGATGACCGGCTTGGCTCGGTTTCAACCGGTGACCTGGAGATCCGCTCGTTGTTGAGCGTCCCACTGCGAGCCAAGGGGCAGATGGTCGGGCTGCTGAATGTTTTCAATAAGCAGTCGGAGGATGGGTTCACCAAGGACGATCAGAAGCTGCTTTCGATCATCGCGTCGCAGTCGGCCCAAGTCGTTGAGAACGCGCGGTTGTATGAGGAACTGCAAACCAAGACCGCCGACCTGCAGCAGTCGGAAAGCAAGTATCGCTCCCTGATGCAGGAAGCCGGCGAGGCCATTCTGCTGGCGGACTTCACCTCTCGGCGCATCATGGAGGTCAATGACGAAGGGGTTCGCGTTACCGGGGGGCCCCGCGATTTTATACGCGGCCGGGCTCTGTCGGGCGTGATTCCCGTCGATGAGTTCGCCGACGCCGAGGCTTTTGCCAGTTTGGCCGAATTGGGACGACTGCAGCTCTCCAACGTGAAGCTCGAGCGGCGCAACGCCGAACCCAATTATTACGACGTGAACGCAAGTCTGATTCACTATGGCGATCACAAGGCTGTCCAGGTGATCTGCCACGACGTCACGGAACGAGAAAAGCTTGCCTCGCACCTTCGCCACCACGCCGAAAATCTGGAAAACGAGGTACAGCAGCGAACCAGAGACTTGCGCGATTCGCAGACCCGGCTCGTACAGCAAGAAAAGATGGCGGCGCTTGGCAGACTCGTGGCTGGGGTGGCGCACGAGATGAACACGCCGATCGGCACGATCACCTCGAACGCCGATACACTGGCTCGTTCGCTGGTCAAGCTGCGCGGGATTCTGACTTCGGACGCCAGCCCGGAAGAAATTCGCAACAACCGTCCGCTCAATCAGGTGTTGGCCGTACTGGACGACATATCGCGTATCAATGGCTTGGCCTGTGAGCGCATTGTCGCTATCGTGGGCAGTTTGCGGAATTTCGCACGCCTCGACGAGGCCGAACTGAAGACAGCCGACCTCCACGAAGGCCTCGATAGCACGCTCACTCTCGTTCAACACGAGCTGAAGAATCGGGTCACCGTCAAGAAGGAATACGGCGACATCCCGCCCATCCGGTGCCATCCGAATCAGATCAACCAAGTGTTTATGAACTTGCTTGTCAACGCTTCACAAGCGGTCAAGGACAAGGGCGAAATCACGATTCGGACTGCTAGGGAAGGTGATATAGTGAGTGTTCAAATTTCCGACACTGGGGTCGGTATCCCGCCCGATAACCTGCAGAGTATCTTCGATCCGGGTTTTACCACCAAGGGAGTTGGAGTCGGTACCGGGCTCGGTCTCTCGATCTGTTTCAAGATCGCGCAAGACCACGGCGGCAGGATTGACGTTGAAAGTGAGGTCGGCAAGGGCTCTACTTTCACCGTCCGCCTGCCCGTCGGTGGTGGGCCCGAAGCTGAACGGTAGGCCCGCAGCTGAAAAAGACCAATCATGAGCGCATCTGATCGCACTCCAGTTTTGTTGATCGTCGACGACGAGGAAATGGTCCTCACGAGCCTGCGGTCATTTCTGATGCTGGAGACCGAGTACGAGCTGCTCACTTTTACTTCATCGACCGAAGCGCTCGAGGCAGCCAAGACGCAAACGATCGATCTCGTTGTTTCCGATTATTTGATGCCCGACATGACCGGCATTGAACTCCTGCTGAGTCTCAAGAAATTACAGCCGTACGCCACCCGCATCTTGTTAACCGGTTACGCGGACAAAGAGAACGCCATCAAGGCGATCAACGAAGTTGGGTTGTATCAATACGTCGAAAAGCCCTGGGATAACACCTGAATTATGCACTGCCGGTGCACCTGGTGAGGGCTGAGCCGCCAGGAACCATTTGGGGACCCCCGAAAACATGGGGTAAAAAGGTAGGCTGGCAAAGATTTCAGCTTCGCCAGTCAACCCCAAGGAGGTCACCCAAATGGTTACCAAACGAAAACAGCATAGCTCCCGAAGGCCCGTCAAACAAGGCCCCGGCGCGAGGGCCCCGCGGCCCAATAAAATCGGGGCTGCCACGCCCTATCACTTCCGTGGCAAGAATCTGACTCCCTACGGCGGCTTGCTGCCCGTCGCCACCCTGCTCGAAAAACTCGGCTTCCAAGCGCTGCTGGAAGAAACCCTCACGACCAAACGGATCACCCGAGCCATGAGCCCCTACCAGTTCGTGCTGGCCCTCGTGCTCGGCCTCTATGTCGGCTTTGCGCGGCTCAACCAACTCCGCTTCATCGCTCGCGACCCCATCCTGACCGGCATCTTGCAAGTGACGCGTCTGCCGCCGCAGTCCACGCTGTGGCGCTTTCTGGCCTCGCTGCACCTCAACGTGGCGAAGCAGATCCTTTCCATTCAGCGCCAGCTGCGGGAACGAGTCTGGGCCGCGGCCCACGTGAAGTTGGAGACGGTGACGCTGGACACCGACACCACCGTGCATACCCTCTACGGCCGCCAGATGGGCGGGCGCAAGAGCTACAACCCCAAGAACAAGGGCAAGCGCAGCTACCAGCCGATACTGACCTTCCTGGCCGAGACGCGCGAATACCTGATGGGCGGGTTGCGCAACGGCGACCGGCCCACGGGCCGACAGATCGCCGCCCACCTCGAGAGCGCTTTCCGGACTTTGCCGGGCGGCGTGAAGAAAATCCTGGCGCGGGCCGATTCCGGCTTTTATTGCTGGGAGGCGGTGGAGGCCTATGAAAAGGCGGCTTGTCAGTTCGTCATCGTGGCGCGCAAAACGCGGCGCCTGGTCGAGCGCTTGCAGCAAGCAGAAAGGAAACCCTCCCCCCGCTCCGACGCGGACGCGGAATGCGAATTCCTCTACCAACCGCAAGGCTGGGCGCGGGCCTGCCGTTTCCTGGCGCTGCGTTACGAAAACGAGCCCAAGGCCGGCGCGGCCGAGCAATACCAGTTGTTCGCCACCAGCGCTTACACCTACCGCGTGTTTGTCACCAATCTGGCCGAGCCGATCGCGGCGGTGGTGTGGTTTTACAATCAGCGCGCCGGAGCCGAGAACCTGATCAAGGAGGCCAACAACGACGCCGGGCTGGCGGCCTATCCCTCGCGCCGCTTTGACATGAACCGCAATCACTTTCAGTTGGCCATGCTGGCCTACAATCTCAACTGCTGGCTGCTGCTGTTCAACCGCGAAGCCCAGGCCAGCGTGGAGACGCTGCGGCACACCACCCTGGCGACGGCGCGGCTGCGTTTTCTGTTCGTGGCGGCCAAGATCTGGCGGCACGCCGGCAGAACGGGTGTCAGCTACAGCGATCATTATCAGGAAAAGGGCCTGTTTGAACGGCTGATGCGACGGCTGCGGGCGATGGGGCCGCCGGGATCGAGCTTGGCGCCGGTGGTGGAGGGTGCGCTGAGCTGAGGGGCACTCCATGCATAAAATTTCATGCACTCGCCGCAACGTACTGGGAACACGCCGCTTGCCAGCCCGCTTTTGCCCTGCCGGGATCAGGAGGCGGCTCAAACGGGGAGGGAAACAGCAGAAAAGACGACTTGCGAAATCACTGAGTTGACACGAGTGCCGCTATCGCCACAACTCCATCGACGATGGCTACGCCGAATCTGGCATAATTCAGGTTCCACGGTCGTCGGTCCGCTGAACGGTGTTGGTGAGATGGTGGTTTATGCGAGACCGGCCGCTACGTCAAGCACGGAACCCTACGTTCTACCAGGCGCATCGGCTCCCAGGCCCGGCAGCCCAAGTTGTTGATTCTAGTCGATGATGAACTTTTGTCTACACACAGGTACCCGTGAGCGATTTTGGAAAAAATCCTCAGCGCGTGTCGGCCCTTTTCGAGCTCATAACGCTGAATCACGGCAAGACAGCTGCCAACGGTTCGATGCGCTTCCTCCGGGCTATCTACAACCGCGAGGCTGAGTTCAACAACGACCTACCCAGGAATCCCGTCCGACGAGGAATCATCCGTTGGCACAAGACGGTTCCAAACAAGCCGTATCTCAAGGATGAGCAATTGGAGGCTTGGGGCGAGGAAGTCAGAACAATTCAGAACCCGCTCCGCCGGGGCCTGCAACTTCTGCTGCTGCTGAGTAGGCAACGTTCGAAAGCCACTCGCAAGGTGCGGTGGGAGCACGTAGACCTCACTGACAAGACGCTTTTCGTACCGGAGCCCAAGGGAGGCAAAATCAGGGCCTTTACGCTTCCACTCAGTGGCGCCATGGTGACCATTCTCAACCACCTGCGACGGCTTCGCGAAGCTCCAGCGTGGCCTTACACGGAGGAACGCCACCAACCGTGGGTCTTCCCGTCAAACTCAGAGGAAGGCTACATCTCCGAGGTCAAGGAACAACGACGAAGCGGCGTTCCCGGACCTCACGCACTGCGACGCACTTTCGCCAGCTGCGCTTACGGGGCAAAGGTCCCTGAAAGCGACGTTAAATACCTGATGAACCACTCCTTCGGGTCTCACATGACCGCCCAATATGCCCGTGCGTACGTGGAGCCACTGCGCACCACCCAGCAGCGAATTACCGATTTTATCTTTTCCAACCTGAAATGCAGCGTAGAGGAGGTCCTTGGGCCAATCCCTACAAGAAGCTGGAGCAACCGGGAAAACAGGGAATAGATCGTGAGCGGAGATCAGAAGGGGGAGCTTCACCTGAAGCTGCGGAACAAAGTCGATCAGTTGATAGCTCTGCATGACTCCGAGCCCGCACCCGGTCTGCAACTGGTTCAAGAAATCTGGAAGATCGAGAGGGCGATATCTCAACTCTTGGACTCACTGATGCTGCGTAGCCAAAAACGTCTGCTTGAGGCTAAGACCTCAGCGGCATTGCAAATGGCTGAGGCGATTCGAGTGGCGAGGGCCGCCACCGCGATGGCAATGGCCCAGTCACTCGAGACTGAGGGCCAGGTGAGGCTGGCAAAGCAATCCGCAAGAGAGAGCATTCGGGTTACCGAATTGTGGCTTGTCGAGGGCGAGACAACGCGCCACCGGGCACTGCCCAAACTCGACTCGTTCGCTGATCTCGAAGTCAGATTCACTAGTGACAGGCAAGTACAGGTTTCTTGGAACGGTTATTCTGACGTCCTAAACTTTATCGAGTTGGGTTTCGAAGACAGGCGCGGCACAGAGCGCCCAAACAAGGCATGGAGGGCTCTTCACATAATCGCTCAAAACGGCGGCCGGATTGATCGGCAAAGCGGTCCCAAAGCGCACCAGCTCGAAAAGCGAATTGAGGAGCTGCGCAAGCTTCTACGGAAAATCTTCGGGACGAACGACGACCCGTTCCAATTTGATAGAAAAAGCAAGTCGTACGCTTCGCGGTTCAAAATCAGTTCTGCTGATCCGAACCGTTTCTGACCGATTCACCGAATTTTCGGCGGAAGGCTCAGAAAAACTTCCCTCCATACCCCTGCTCAGAACTGCTGGATTCTCAGCTGCTTAAACGTTCTCTGATCACAAATGGGCCCCCGGCGACCGGGCCTGGCTCCGAAATTTCACCGGATTAGGGTGAGACCTAGGAAATCCAGTCGTCGACCCACGGACCGACCTGGCTCGAACGAACAAGCAGAGGTGTCCACATGCACAAGCGATACCTGAGCCCTTTAGAAGCGGCCAAATACCTCGGCATAGGCCGCTCAACGTTGAACATACACCGTATGTCTGACTCGGGGCCGCCTTACATCAAATGGGGCGCAAATGTTCGTTACGACATACGAGACCTGGACGAGTGGATGGGCCGGCATAGGGTGCAGACCGATGGAGGATTCGGCAATTCCTCACCACCCGCTAAGGCTGACAGAGCCGGATGAGATGACAAGAGAGGACAGAAGAAATGAACAATAAAATGCAGCCTTTGAGCGTGCCACACGGAAGCTGATTAGCTTCGGACGAAGAACCCCTGATCTTCAGCCTTCGCGACCGCCCCAATTGGAGATGCGACCCTATGGCCGTCACGTTCCTAAAAAGCGCCTAGACTGACCAAAGCGGCAATCCTCGTTGTGCCTCGAAGCGCTGGTTCCTCACTGAAGGTCGACCCGTAGTGCGAGGTTATGACCGGGTCAAGCACTGGCAACCGTTCGTCGCCCGTGCAGATGGGATCGAAGACCTCAGTCAAATCTTGACGCGAGCAGAGCGGTATTCAGATCTATTAGCGGTTCGCGGAGCCATCCGCAACGCTTCCGCACACAAACAGAATATTAACCGCCGATGTCGACCGAGGCCGAACGATGAGGGACCCGACCTGGAGGACGTACCTCGTTGCTGGGTCATGATCGACCTGGACCGGAAACCCGAGCCTGAGGGATTCGACTGGATTCTGGACCCCAGGAGAACAGCGGTGTGGGCTGCTGAGCGCTACCTACCCGACGGCTGGGCGGACCGGAAGTTCCATTACCAGTTTGGCTCCAGCGCTGGAATGCAGCCCGGTCTTAGTCTTCACTTCTGGTTTTGGCTCGACAAACCGTGTACCAGTCGAGAGCTAAAGCGAACGTTCGAGACCCACTCATACGGCTTCGACCTTTCTCTCTACAACCCGAGCCAGCCTCACTACACCGCCGCGCCCCAGTTCATCGATCTCGACGACCCGCTCAAGGGGCAGCGGAGCGGAGGTGTTGCTATGAGCCGCAAGGACACGCTGACTTTGCCAGAGCCCGACAGCGGGACCGATCTCGACCTTCAAAGCGACAAACCACCCCAATTCGCGCGCGCTGATTTGGTTTCTTATCGAGAATGGACCCTCGACATCGCGGAAGCTGCTCTGCGACACATCAGTCCCGATATCGAATACCCCGAATGGAGAAACATCGCTTCAGCTCTCATCCGCCTATTCGGCAGACCCGAGGCCAAACCTCTGTTCGGGAAGTTCAGCCGAGGGGACCTTCGGGGAGAAACCTCCGCAAAGTACGATGCAGCAAGATTCGAAGAACAATGGCAAGGCTTCGACACATCCGCAGTCACGATGGGGACAGTCGAATACTTGGCGAAGAAGGGCGGCTGGAATCCCGACAACGAACTGCTTGATTGTCTTCGAAGCTTGAAGTCTTGTACGGACGACCTTCAGAAACAACAAGACATTGTCGACAGGGCCGCCGGAGCGAACCTCGATCCAGTGGCACTGAACGCATTCTTGCCGGTGCTGAAAAATCTGACCGGCATTCAACAAGATGAACTCAGACGTGAAATCAAAGACCGCCAAAAGCGACTTCAAGGCGGGGGCGCACCTTCTCTCAAGAAGGGGACGGCGGACGTCCTCGTCGAGATCGGTTCACAACATGAACTTTGGAAGGCGGACGACCCCGGTGGTCAACCCTTCGCCAGCTTGGACCGTGGAAAGTATACTGAACATCTCCCCATCGACGGGAATCGGTATGGTAATTACCTTACCTAACCTATGAGTTCCACCGAAGAACAGGAAGCGCTCCCTCGTCCGAAGCTGTAAAGCAAGCCACAAGAGTTCTGGCCGCACAGGCCCAAGAGAAGGGCAAAGTCCACCACATTTGGACTCGGGTGGCGTATCACGACGGGAAAGTCTACCTGGACCTTGCTGATGATGGTTGGAACGTAATCGAGATCGACGCACAAGGGTGGAGGCCGACCAAGAAACCGCCGGTCCGATTCTTTCGCGGTGTCCAGAAAGCGCTGCCGATGCCGGAGAACAAGTGTGACGTTCGAGAGCTCCAGAAGTTCGTCAATGTGGAAGGTGAAGAAGATCTGATGATGTTGGCGGCTTGGCTCGGCGCAGCCTTTAGACCGGGCTTCGCGTGTCCCATCTTGATATTCCTGGGGGAGCAAGGCACCGCCAAGACAACTGCCTCCAGAAATCTAAAGAATCTGATAAACCCGACCCTTGCCCCCGTTCGATCGCTTCCCCAGAATGAGGACGATCTATTAGTGACGGCTCGAAACAACCACGTGTTGGCGTTCGACAACATCAGCTACCTGACTGCCAAAACGTCGGACGCTTTGTGCCGCCTAAGTACGGGCGCTGGCATAGGCAAAAGGTCGCTCTACACGAACGACGAGGAACACACGATCGAAGCAAAACGGCCAATCATCTTGAACGGCATCAACATCCCGACCGAGCGTCATGACCTTCTCGATCGATCGATCGTTGTGACGCTCCGTCGGATTCCGGAAGACGCTCGAAAGACCGAGAAAGCGCTAGAGAAGGAATTTGAGGCAATGAGGCCGGGCCTCTTAGGATCATTGCTGACCGGCTTATCAGGCGCTCTGGCACGAGAGCAGTCGATCGAGTTGACCGAGCATCCGCGTATGGCGGACTTCACTCAATTTGCTGCTGCGGCCATGGAAAGTTGGGGATGGACGGCAGAGGAATTCCTTGACCACTACGAAGCCTTGAGGCAGTCGGTTGCTGCGGAAGCCGCGCAATCAAACGCAGTCTTGATTGCAATCGCCGAATATCTAGAAAAGAAAGGGCATTTCGAAGGATCAGCGACAGGGTTGCTGGCAACACTTGAGCTCGAACTCCACGATCGATTAGAGGACCGAAACTGGAGAAAGAATGTCAAGTGGCCCGCCAAACCCAACTTGCTCTCTCGCCGTATTCGCGCAGGTGCGGCCGGATTAAGGGCCCTGGGAGTGGGGTTCGCCGACGTAGGTGCTACGTCCGATCGACTTCTTAGACTCTGGTGGCTAAGGGATGGCGAGCCGGATTGGAACGCGCGCGCTCAGGTTAGTGAGGAAATGCAAAAAATGCTGGTTGAGGACGGGAAGCGGATCGGTGCTGGCGAGGCGAAAACGGTCGAGCGACCCATCGATAGTCAGCCTACCAGCTTAAAGAAGAAGGCCCGGAAGAAGAAGGCCCGAAAAAAATAGTCGATGGGCAGCGAGATCGATCGATCGATGAGTTTCCTATCCTTAGGGCTCCGCTCTTCTCTCTCCTTGTGTGTGTGATCTCTCCCTCCTTAAAGGAGGAAAAAGCATCGATCCACCGATCCTCAAGACACTTCTACGGGTAGCCGACTATGCGGCCCTGCGCGGGCTGGTTAAACACTTCGCCGTTACACAGGATCTAGTGAGACTGGCGCTCCACCGCCGAGTCGGGAAAGTCAAGCCTAAGTGGCTTTGTTAGAGTGTGTTAAGAATCGAAGGTCCCCGATTGTGAGTGCGAACGGGATTTCCCGACATCAATCCGTCGAGACGGCTTCTATGTAGTTCGTTTCAAGGGGCTTAGCCCTGCTCGCGGTCGCGGAACTCTTCGTACCAGTTCTCGACAATGTGGACGGCGGGCGGCTTGGCGTCGCCATCCTCGACGGGCTCAGCAAGGACAAAACGCCGGCTGCGCATCACGGTCGAGCTGATCGATGCCTCCGAAGAAGCCCAGGTGTGGTCCGAGCGCTATGACCGGGTGCTCGAAGACATCTTCGACATTCAGGACGAGATCTCACAGGCGATCGTCAACCAGCTCAAGAGGAAGCTGGTCGGTGCCGTCGCTTCTCCGGGGGCGACCCGTCGAACTGCCGACTTCGAGGCTTACGCGAGCGGTTTTTTTTGCGGGGGCGAATTTGCCTGGTTCGAAGAGATCGGCGCGATCCTGCGCAAGGCTTACCCGGACCGACGCCTGCCGACACGGCAGATGCCCAATTGGCTGCTGCGTCTGGTGGCGATCTTCAACCCCGGTTTGCGTCAGACCGTCGAAGATCTCGGTCGTACACAGGTCGTTTCCCATGAGAAAGCCAGCCGCATTCTCGGTTGGGAGCCACGCTCGGTCGAAGAAGCAGTGCTCGCCACCGCTGAAAGCCTTATTGAGCTGAGAATCATCTAGTGGGTGGAATGTCATGAAGTGGATTGAGCTCATCCGAGTGCGGTCCTCGGGGGCCGCGCTGCGGGCCGCGATGCCTGCTCTGCAGGCCCAGGTCCGGGCGAATCGAAGGGACGGTTTTTGATTACTGCCCCCGCCTGACTATCGAAGTCCCCTTGAAGTCGCCGCTCAGAGCCGACTTGAAGGCGAGACTGGTGCAGCTAGCAGCATCGAACGTGGTAGAAGTACGAAGAACGTTGCCACTCGGGCCGTGGCTCGGCTATGCTGATCGTGCCGGGACGGCCAAAATGGAAATCCGAGGGGAATGGTAGATTAGGTAGACAATCGAACAGAGCATTCGTAGATGGCAACAAATGGAAGGCGATCAATGAACACCGACGAAACGACCGGAAATGAGTTTTCGAGCCCCTTTGATACGGCGGGTCAACTACCTCCTGAGATTGTCGCCAATCCCTATTCGACCTATCGCCATTTGCATGAGCGCGGCCCTATCCACTATTACAAGTTGATGGGTATCCGGTTGACTCAGGTAGTCCCAATATCTTGTGGTTTGGGGATTTTCTTGGGTTCTGTAACCGGGTGAACAATCATCTTGTAAGTCGCCGGATCCACGGCTACCGCCTGCTGGACGAGCCGATAGAAGAGTTTGCCTCGGCTTTTGGATTTGCGGCGGTTGAAACGGAAGGTGAACTCGTCCAGGTGTAGTCCAGATGTTTGTGGCTCACGGCGCCCTGATGGGTGCCCAGCAGCCAGCGCTTGAGCAGTGACATCACGCGGTGGACGCGGGGCATCAATTCCGACGCGGACTGCTCCTGCCTGCTGACAACTGTGACCTGATGGACGTAGCCTTCCTTTTTCAACCCGGAGTAACCGGGCCAGCCGTCGGTATGCACCACGCTGCCCGGCTCGATGCACTCCTCCACGAAAGGCAACAGGCTCTCGCCCGAGGCATCCTCGATTCTCTTCATGCGAATCCGGCCGATACCCCGCCCATCTTCTTGAGCGGCCACTGCGATCAATGCTTTGTTTTGCAGGTTTCGGCCCCGCAGGCCCTCTTCGAGCCCGCCCCAGTAGCTTTCATCGACTTCCACTGTCCCGGCCAGCAAATCCCGTCCCGGCCGCACCATCGCGCGCCGCATTTTGTGCAGCCAGGTCCAAGCCGTTTCGTACCTGTTGAGCCCCAACACTCCTTGAAGTCCCAAAGCGCTGGCTCCGGTTTTTTGGGTGGTGACCCACCACATCGCACGAAACCACAACGGCAAAGGGCTGCGCGTGTCCTGAAAGATGGTCCCGGCGGTCACCGAGGTTTGGCGCCCACACGCAGCGCACTGCAGCAGCACTTTTCGCAAAGGCCACGACTTTCCACAACCGCAACCCGGACAGCGGAAACCGTCCGGCCAGCGCAGCCGGAACAGATACTCCCGGCAGGCCTCCTCACTGCTAAAACGGGCCTCGAACTCTGTCAGGTTCTGAGGGTAATCTTCCATCTGCCGGCATACTACATCTTGGGGCTACCTGAGTCAACCGGATACCCATCTACAAGTTATTACAAGTCATTAAATGCATGGAGCCTGATCGGATACGAGGACGTCTCGAACGCATTGCGGGACAAGCACCTGTCAGCGAATCGAATTTCTGTTTACCGCAGCAAACTCCCAGATTCAATGAAAGAAAGCATGGCGCCGCTCCTAAATATATTTTCGAACACCATGTTGTTCTCCGATGGCGCAGATCATACTCGCCTAAGGTCACTGGCGAATAAAGCGTTTACACCAAGAGTTGTTCAGGGAATGCGGAAACACATTCAGGCGATTGTGGACGACGCGATCTCCGCGATTCAGAGTTCCGGCAGGATAGATGTCATCAAGGATCTGGCTTATCCTCTCCCCGTGAAAGTGATTTGCGAGATGTTGGGGGTCGCCGAGCAAGATCAGGCCAAATTCAAGGGCTGGACCGACGACCTGGCAACTTTCGTTGGCAACTTTCGTAGAGCCATGCAGCATGTCGAGGTGGCCCAGCGAAGCGCGCTGGAAATGATCGAGTACTTGCGTGGGATCATCAAGCAGTGCCGCGAAAATCCCCGGGACGACCTGATTAGCGCCCTTGTGACGGCCGAAGAACAGGGGGAAAAATTCAGCGAGGAAGAGCTGTATTCAATGTTTGTCATTCTGCAAATCAGCGGACATGAGACGACGACGAATCTGATCGCCAATGGGATGCTCGCCCTTTTGCAACATCCTGATCAACTGGAAATGCTGTGCGCAGATCCAGCGCTGATTGAAAACGCCGTTGAGGAAATGCTACGGTTCTACTGCCCGATCCAGAGTACAGGCCGTATCGCGATTGATGATATGGAATTGGCGGGTCAATCTATTCGCAAAGGGCAACTCGTTCAGGTTGTGCTGGGCGCCGCCAGTGGCGCTCGGCCTGGCGGGCCAGCATGAAGACCATCGTCAGCGATGCTTCCCGACTGCCGCAGCCCTTCGTTCGCCGCTGCCGCAATCGAACCGTCGCGAACGTCGACTCGATCGGATTCGTCGTCCGCAAGTGCACCCAGTGTTCGGCCGGAAAGTCGTAGAAAGCCAGCAGCACTTTGCGGTCTTTCTCCAGGCACTCGACCGCCTTGGGGTACTTCTTTTCATATAAGTTCTTGAACCGGTCCAGCTCGTCCTGCGCTGTCTCCCGGCTCTCGGCAAGATAAACATCATGGAGCGCTTGCTTGGCCTTGCCCTGCATGCTCTTGGGCAGCTTGTCGCGCACATTCGCCGTCTTGTGGACCCAGCAGCGCTGCTCGCGAGTGGCTGGAAAGACCTTCCTCAAAGCCGCCCAGAAGCCCAGCGCGCCGTCGCCCACCGCCAACTTCGGCGGCAGATCGAGCCCCTGCCGTTTCAAGTCCTCGAGCAACTCCTGCCACGACAGCTCGCTTTCGCGAAAGCCGTCGTGCACCGCCAGCAGTTGCTTGCGGCCGTCTTCGAGCGCTCCCATCACGACCAGTAAACACTGCCGTTCATCGTCCAAACGGACGTTGGAGTAGATGCCGTCGGCCCAAATGTAAACAAACCGCTTGCCGCTGAGGTCGCGCTTGGACCAGGTCTCGTATTCGCGTCGCCAGACTTCTTTGAGCCGCACCACCGTCGTCGCCGACAGGCCCGGAGCGTCGGGCCCCAGCAAGGCCTCCAGCGCTTCGCTGAAATCGCCCGTCGAGATCCCTTTCAGGTACAACCAGGGGATCAACTCCTCCACACTTTTCGTGCGCCGCAGGTAGGGCGGCAGAATCTGGGAAGTGAATCGGAAGCACCGGCCGTGCTCATCGACTCGGCGATCGTCGACCCGCGGCGCCTGGATCTTGAGCTGACCCACGCCGCTGACAATGGTGCGCTCGCGGGCGTGGCCGTTGCGCACCACCAGCCGCCGGCCGTCCTCGCCGACTTCGTGCTGATGCGCTTCGATGTAAGCGGCCACTTCGGCTTCGACGGCCTTGGCGAGCATCTGGCGCGCTCCTGGGCACAATACCTCGTCTAACGGCGAGCGTTTCTTCCATCAATGACTTGGGGCTCGACTTGACTGCTGCTTTCAGCAGCATCACACTGACTCATGGCGTATCCTCCTTGTTCCTTTCCAGGAAACGATTGAATTGATTCCTCAATCGTCAGGATACGCCGCCCCCCTCTGCTACTCATCCACAACTTCTGGTTATATCTCCTCTGATTCAAGAGATGGGTTCAGCTGTCAGATCTTGATATGCGCGACGCGCTGTTCCGATGCTCACTCCCGCTCTTGCGGAGATCTGGGACCAGCTAAGGCCTTCCTTGCGCAGCTTGACTACTTCCACGCGATCGAAGATCACTCGTGGTCTTCCTACAGATTTGCCGGAAGCTAGTGCTCTGGCTTGACCAGCCTTGATCGCCTCCGATCGCTCCTCGTTTTCCATTTCGGCGAACCAGGCTTGAATCGCCCACAACAGCTTGCCCATCGTCGAGTTGATCGGGCCGGTTTGGGACTTGACAGGAACAACAGTTACTCCCAAGTCCGAGAGTTCGTAGACGGTCGAGATAACCTCTCTCATGTCACGGCCCAGGCGAGAGACCTTCCACACGAGAAGGCGATTGAACTTCCTCAGTGCGGCATCTTTCTTCATTTGCTCGAACAGCGGACGGCTCTTGGCACCCTTGCGGCTGGATCGACCCTGTTCGACGTAGATGCAGAGGCTGGCAAGTTCGGCAACGATTCTCGGATTCACCGAATACACTGTGCGGTCACCGACTGTCTCGTCGTGGATGCAACTGGAAAGCAGCTTGCGGATTCGTTTCCAATCGCGACCAGATCCGTCCTTCTCAGCAACCTGGAGAAGGTCCTCGAACTGATTCTCCGTAGTCTGGCGGTCGCTTGAGACTCGGAAATAGAGAGCATCCATTCGTTCTGGCCTGCCAGAGGTCTAGTCGCCGACCATCTCCTCGTCCGGGTATTGCTCATCGTCGTCGCAGGTCTCGCCCTCATCTTCAAACTCAAGAGTGTTGAGGGCCTTTCCGACAGCCTCAGCTAGATCCTCTCGGCTCGATTCCGGCGCGTAGGCGGCAGTGAGAACCTCCACTGCTTCGCCGATTCCTTCTTCTAGTTCCGCCTTGGTTGGCATGATGTTTCCAAGGCGAGTTGTTGCCTCGCGTCGGGTTCATCGTCACGAGCATGCGCTTGCCCAGCCGGTCGGTGGTGCGGTTCTACAACAAGCGCGGCACGGCGGAGCAGTGGATCAAAGAAGGCAAGCAGGCGACGAACTGGACGCGGCTGTCGTGCCACCGTTTCCGAGCCAACGAGGTGCGACTACAACTGAGCGTGTTGGCCTACACCCTGGGCAATCTTTGGCGGCGACTGGGACTGCCGCGGCGCATCAAGAGCTGGTCGCTGACGAGCCTGCAGCAGCGGCTGATGAAGACGGGCGGGCGGCTGGTCAAGCATGCGCGCTATTACTGGCTGCTGTTGGCCGAGGGACATCTGAACCGCAAGCTGTTCGGCGACATGCTGCACAGAATCTGGGCGCTGCCACTGCCGAGCGGGTAGCGTTGCGCGGGCGAGGATCCACAGTTTTTGGCTCCACGAATGTTTCGCAGGGAGCGGTGTCGGCCGGAGCGCCGTTTCGCCCTCTCAATCACTGCCTGAGAGTGGACAGACAGGGCTTGGGGCCTATCGGCGGAGGTGATGTGCAGGGTCCAGCGCGAAAAGACGTGGTACTCGGAGCAGCGCGGGTGTATACTGTGGCCCTACCAGGGCCAAAATGGAAATCTTGGATTAAGGGGGGAAGGCGACAGAGCACGGCCGTCTTGCAGCTTCAGGATTGGCGGGGTAGTTTGGTATTACCTGAATTATGCACTGCGGCGTGGACCTGAGGAGGGCTGAGCCGCAAGGGACCATTGGGGACCCCCTAAAACATGGGGTAAAAAGGTCGGCTGGCAAAGATTCCAGCTTCGCCAGCCAACCCCAAGGAAGTCACCCACATGGTTACCAGACGAAAACAGCATAGCTCCCAAAGGCCCGTCCAACAAGGCCCAGCCGTGACGGCCTCGCGGCCCAATAAAATCGGGGCTTCGACGCCTTACCACTTCCGCGACAGGAAGCCGACTCCCTACGGCGGCTTGCTGCCGGTGGTCGGGAGGGCGCTGATCTGAGAGCCTGGCTATGCGCTATGCATAAAATTTTATGCACTAGCCGTAACGCACTGGAAACACGTCACTTCCGAGCGAGGTTTTGACGACGCGGATTCTGGGCGAGAAGGGAAACCGGGGACGGAGAAGCCAAAAGACCAGTTGCCGAGCTACCACCTCACGACGACCGCCAACCCGCTACGAACGCAGCCACACTCGCAAAGTGAATCTGTGCATAATTCAGGTTCAATCGACCAGACGGGATCGGGGAAGGATACAGACCCAAAGGGCGGGCCGGGCCTCTAAACAACTCCTGCTTATACGGTTGTTTCAGCAAGCCTCAAGATGTTGGGGTGGAGGTCATCGCGTCTTGTCCAGATCACGCGCGCGGCGGATGTGGGCGTAAGGCGTAGGAGCGTGTTGAGTTCCGAGACCGAGGAGGGTTTGGAAGGCTGCCATTGGGGTCTTGCGGCGGTTGTGTCGAAACACGAACTCATCGAGGTAAACCTGAAGCTGAGCGCGGCTCACGCCGTGGTACGTTCCGGTCAGCCATTGCTGCAGGTTGCCAATGGCACGATCCGCCAGCGGCACCACCGACTTGGCGCCTTTCCGCAAGTCAGTCCGGTGAGGTTGCGGACGAGAGACGTGTTTGTAAAAGTCGAGTATCTAGCTCGCGAGCCCAGTTGACGGACCCGTGGATCTTTATCACCTGAATTATGCACTGCCGGTGCACCTGGTGAGGGCTGAGCCGCCAGGAACCATTTGGGGACCCCCGAAAACATGGGGTAAAAAGGTAGGCTGGCAAAGATTTTAGCTTCGCCAGTCAACCCCAAGGAGGTCACCCAAATGGTTACCAAACGAAAACAGCATAGCTCCCGAAGGCCCGTCAAACAAGGCCCCGGCGCGAGGGCCCCGCAGCCCAATAAAATCGGGGCTGCCACGCCCTATCACTTCCGTGGCAAGAATCTGACTCCCTACGGCGGCTTGCTGCCCGTCGCCACCCTGCTCGAAAAACTCGGCTTCCAAGCGCTGCTGGAAGAAACCCTCACGACCAAACGGATCACCCGAGCCATGAGCCCCTACCAGTTCGTGCTGGCCCTCGTGCTCGGCCTCTATGTCGGCTTTGCGCGGCTCAACCAACTCCGCTTCATCGCTCGCGACCCCATCCTGACCGGCATCTTGCAAGTGACGCGTCTGCCGCCGCAGTCCACGCTGTGGCGCTTTCTGGCCTCGCTGCACCTCAACGTGGCGAAGCAGATCCTTTCCATTCAGCGCCAGCTGCGGGTACGAGTCTGGGCCGCGGCCCACGTGAAGTTGGAGACGGTGACGCTGGACACCGACACCACCGTGCATACCCTCTACGGCCGCCAGATGGGCGGGCGCAAGAGCTACAACCCCAAGAACAAGGGCAAGCGCAGCTACCAGCCGATACTGACCTTCCTGGCCGAGACGCGCGAATACCTGATGGGCGGGTTGCGCAACGGCGACCGGCCCACGGGCCGACAGATCGCCGCCCACCTCGAGAGCGCTTTCCGGACTTTGCCGGGCGGCGTGAAGAAAATCCTGGCGCGGGCCGATTCCGGCTTTTATTGCTGGGAGGCGGTGGAGGCCTATGAAAAGGCGGCTTGTCAGTTCGTCATCGTGGCGCGCAAAACGCGGCGCCTGGTCGAGCGCTTGCAGCAAGCAGAATGGAAACCCTCCCCCCGCTCCGACGCGGACGCGGAATGCGAATTCCTCTACCAACCGCAAGGCTGGGCGCGGGCCTGCCGTTTCCTGGCGCTGCGTTACGAAAACGAGCCCAAGGCCGGCGCGGCCGAGCAATACCAGTTGTTCGCCACCAGCGCTTACACCTACCGCGTGTTTGTCACCAATCTGGCCGAGCCGATCGCGGCGGTGGTGTGGTTTTACAATCAGCGCGCCGGAGCCGAGAACCTGATCAAGGAGGCCAACAACGACGCCGGGCTGGCGGCCCATCCCTCGCGCCGCTTTGACATGAACCGCACTCACTTTCAGTTGGCCATGCTGGCCTACAATCTCAACTGCTGGCTGCTGCTGTTCAACCGCGAAGCCCAGGCCAGCGTGGAGACGCTGCGGCACACCACCCTGGCGACGGCGCGGCTGCGTTTTCTGTTCGTGGCGGCCAAGATCTGGCGGCACGCCGGCAGAACGGGTGTCAGCTACAGCGATCATTATCAGGAAAAGGGCCTGTTTGAACGGCTGATGCGACGGCTGCGGGCGATGGGGCCGCCGGGATCGAGCTTGGCGCCGGTGGTGGAGGGTGCGCTGAGCTGAGGGGCACTCCATGCATAAAATTTCATGCACTCGCCGCAACGTACTGGGAACACGCCGCTTGCCAGCCCGCTTTTGCCCTGCCGGGATCAGGAGGCGACTCAAACGGGGAGGGAAACAGCAGAAAAGACGACTTGCGAAATCACTGAGTTGACACGAGTGCCGCTATCGCCACAACTCCATCGACGATGGCTACACCGAATCTGTGCATAATTCAGGTGTTAACGAACACTTTGGCTGTTTGGGAGGCGGCGAACGCTCTGAAGGATCATTTCCGAGTAGCCTTCGCGTTGCTAGTTTAACAATGCCGGTCAGGCAATCACTGTCTCACCGGACTGATACTTCTCGCGGTAAACGTCTTCGTCGACGCGGATACCCAAACCCGGCTCGTCGGAGGTCGTGTAGTTGCCGTCCTTGTAGTGATAACCCTTGGCGATGACGGCATCGCAGGTCGAGCGGTCGTCCTCGGCAGCGGCCACGTTTTCGATCGCCTTCGACATATGCAGACTCATGAAGAGCCCGACTTGAGATCCCCAGTTGTGAGGAATGGAAACGGCGCCGGCGGCCTTGGACATGCGGGCTATCTTCATGCCGTCGATGAAGCCTCCACGGCGAATGTCGAGCTGCACGATATCCATCAACCGATTGGGTTTCAAGAAGGGTTCAAAGGGGTTGGCTGCTTGAAAGTTCTCCCCGTCGGCGATGATCGTCTTCAGGCCAAGCTGCTTCATCTGTCCCCGGAGTTTTGTATAGAGGCTGACGTCTTCGGGAAAGATCTCTTCGATAAAGCCGAGATTCACGTCGCTGGTTTCCCGCAGGAGTTTCCAACCGCGTTCATAGTCGTCTCGAAATCCGTTGTTGGCATCGGCGTTGATTTTCAACTTCGGGCCGGCTGCTTCGCGGACAGCCTTGAGCACTTCAATGTCGCGCTGGAGACCCTCGTCTTTATCCATCCATTTTGAGCCGCGGCCCACCTTGATCTTGACACCCGGATACCCTTTCTTCTGGGCCTCCAGCGCCTCCTCGACGACGGCTTGTACGCCGCGATCCTTGAACCAGACGTCGCTAAAGTAGAGTGTCCCGTCGTAGAGTTCGGTGCGCTCTCGGACAATGTCGCCCATCAGCTTCCAGCACGGCACTCCGCGGGTTTTCCCGATCAAATCAAACAGCGGCCCATCGAGGTGCTTGTACTCGGCGAGCAGCCGCTGGTGCTGTGCCGCGCGATCCGCGATCCGCCCATCACGAAACTCGTAGAGGGACTGCGGGTCGGCGCCGACCAACTGCTTGAGCGCCTGATGAAAGTCTTTGTCCGGCAGTGCGTAAGACATGACGCCCACGCCTTCTAAACCGTTCTGCGTCGCCACTCGGACGAGCGTGTTGGTGTAGGTGTGACCCTTGGGCGCCTCGTCATAAGAGTTCATGCAGACGTACTTGTGGAAACGCCCCTGCACGGTGGCCAGCGTGATCTCGGCGATACGGTCCGTAGGTTTGGGCCGCGCGTTCGCGACCGTGGACGCTGCGGCCGAGAAGAGAAAATGGCGACGATTCATCGGTCACTCCTAACGCGGACTGATTGCAAAAAGAGAGGCTGCATGCGGCCCGGCGGAAGTCAGACGCGACTTGCGATGAAGGGCGCGGACTTCCGTCCCCGCCTCCGTCCGGCCGTTTGACACCTCTGTTCCAGGATTTCCATTTTGGCCCTGGTAGGGCCACAGTATACACCCGCGCTGCTCCGAGTACCACGTCTTTTCGCGCTGGACCCTGCACATCACCTCCGCCGATAGGCCTCAAGCCCTGTCTGTCCACTCTCAGACAGTGATTGAGAGGGCGAAACGGCGCTCCGGCCGACACCGCTCCCTGCGAAACATTCGTGGAGCCAAAAACTGTGGATCCTCGCCCGCGCAACGCTACCCGCTCGGCAGTGGCAGCGCCCAGATTCTGTGCAGCATGTCGCCGAACAGCTTGCGGTTCAGATGTCCCTCGGCCAACAGCAGCCAGTAATAGCGCGCATGCTTCACTAGCCGCCCGCCCGTCTTCATCAGCCGCTGCTGCAGGCTCGTCAGCGACCAGCTCTTGATGCGCCGCGGCAGTCCCAGTCGCCGCCAAAGATTGCCCAGGTTGTAGGCCAGAACGGCGAGTTGCAGCCGCACTTGGTTTGCCCGGAAGCGATGGCACGACAGCCGCGTCCAGTGAGTCGCCTGCTTGCCTTCCTTGATCCATTGCTCGGCCGTGCCGCGCTTGTTGTAGAAGCGCACCAGCGACCGGCTGGGCAAGCGCATGTTCGTGACGATGAACCCGACGCGAGGAAACAACTCGCCTTGGTGGTGCTCCACCTTGGCCACAACCCGCCGGGGCTTCGACCAACTCGCGGCCTGATAGCGGAAGCTCTTGTAGCGCACCAGCGGCTTCAGGCTCGGCCTGCCCGGCGGACGGAATAGAATGTCTTCGATTTCCAACTCCAAGTTCTTGTTCGCCGGGATGCGAATGACGTAGTCCACTCCGCGATCCTCCAATGCCTCGTAGATCGCCGGCTTGGCGAAGGCGGCGTCGGCGCGGAACGTCACTCGCTTGCCTTCTCCCTGTTGGCGCTCGATCTCGGGCAGCAGCAGTTCGTCCCAGTCCTCGGCGCTGGACACGTTACCCGGTCGCAGCTTGGCCGCCAGACAATCGCCGTGCTGGTTGAACAGCAACAGCGGGTGATAGCAGGTGGACTCGAAATGGCCGTTGTAAGCGCTGCCTTCCTGTTGGCCGTGAACGGGGCTTTCTGTCGAGTCCATATCGAGCACGACACGCTCGGACTCGTTCTGCGCTTGCGCTTGAGCGAGCAACTCGCGGTTGACCGCCATCAGCCCAAGCAGGTTCTCTTCACTGGCCAGCAGCTCTGCCTCGAAGCTTTGCAGACGCGACGTAAGCGCCCCGCCGCGTTCCCAGTTCTTTTTCGAGCCGAGCAAGCGAAAGGTCGGATCGGCGGAGACTCGCACGGCATCGTTGAGATCCTGGTAGCCTGCGAGGCGGCTGTAGACCGATTGCCGCACCAGATCGACGAACGGAAACTTCTTGTTTGTGCCTTGTCGCGAATCCGTCAGATGCTCGTCGATCAGCTTGCCCAGTCCGAGCCGCTCGTCCAGTTCCCGAAGGAGAATCAGGCCACCATCCGAGGTGACGCGCGATCCTTGGAAATCGACTTTGAGAAATCCGTTGAAGGTGAACTGAAACGGCTTGTTTTCTTTTTCACCCATTGGGTGTTGGCCTCCGTGCGTCCTGACAGGGCTCGATCCCCTATCAATAAAGACGCTGAAGACCGCTGGAAGGTCGGGATGCCGAAGTCAAATTGGAAATGCGGGCTGAAGGGCTACACACTCGATTTGTCCGGGAATGAGGATGTGCGTTCGGTGAACCCAGTTGTTGGCGAGACGAATGATGGACGGCTGAACGATATTCGGGGGGAGCACTTGAAGCAGGAAGATTTTCTGGCGGCGATTCGGGAAGCGAAGGGAGGGCCGGTCGAGGAAGGCGCGGTAGGCGCCGGTACCGGGACGACGGTGTTCGGGTTCAAAGGTGGAATTGGGACGAGCTCGCGGCTTCTGACGGAGAAACAGGGCGGCTACACGGTCGGCGTTCTCGTGCAGTCGAATTTCAGCGGAGTTTTGATCGTGGATGGCGTACCGGTAGGCGAAGAGCTCGAGGCCGAGCGCGGCAGGGCGCTGCTGGAAGGGGAGGAAGACCTCGATCTCGCCGACGGGTCGATCATGATGGTGGTGGCGACGGATGCTCCGGCGGATGCGCGGCAGCTCAAGCGGATTGCACGGCGGGCGAGCTTCGGATTGGCGCGTACCGGGTCGTCGGGCGGGCATGGAAGCGGGGATTTCGTGATCGCGTTCTCGACGGAGCGCGACGCCGCGGCGCGGATGGAGGATCTCCGGTTGCAGCCGTTGTTTCAGGCGACCATTGAGGCGACGGAAGAGGCGATCCTGAACTCGATGCTGCGGGCGACGAGCATGGACGGACACCAGGGGAGCCGCGCGGACGCGCTGCCGATTGGGCGCTTGCGGAAAATCCTGAAACAGTATGGACGGTAGAAAGACGGCCAAGAGTTGGCCGAAGTACGGGCCGTGCCCCTAGGATTCCGGTTCGAGGTGATGGTTGTGTCCTCATACGCTGGTGCGGCTCTTTCCTGTGGCGCATGGAACGTAATAAGGAGCCGTTGATCGTCAACATTGATCAGACGAATTGCGCCCTAAACTCTAGTGGCTCAGTCCTGCACTAGACGTTTCATTCCGCCTGCGGAAGGTTCCTGTTGCCACTCATCCTGCCCCTGCGCGCGCGGCGGAAGGTCCAGCTAGGTTTTTCTAGCGTGAGGGACCAGTCACCAAATGGGCGACAAGGATTTTCTACTGCGCACGTGCGCAGTAATTTTTCCTTGCGAACGTTGCCTTCAGACTCTCCGCAAGCGTGGCCATTTTGACCGATTCCAATGTCGCCCAGGGACCTGCCACGGCCGCGTAGACTCCGAACTGCCTTTTCTCGGACTTCGGTAGAACTCCTCTAAAGTTTTTTCTTGCCGGGCTGGAGCCCGAGCTAATTAGCTCCCTCCCAGTCGAGCCGTTTTATTGCTCTTGCTAACTGCCAACCTGACTGGGTCACCCCTTCAGGGCGACGCGAGAGTGCGGGGCAGGTGTTGCCTGCGCGCTTTCCATGATCTGCTGATACACCGGGTGACGGTTCCCAAGCGCGCTCGTCGTTTGAACAAGCATCCGTGAGATCGCCACATGCCCACGGTTCGGCAAAACGTTGCCTGAGTTCGGGAAAACGATCCGCATTGAGGAGACCACCCACCCGGGGAAGGCAGGCCGTAGCATTCCTCAACCCTGCGCCGTCAGGAAAGATTCATAGCTGCGTGTAAGCTCACCTCGATGAACAACGGACTTCAAGGCAGTTCTACGAGTAGGGCGTTATACGTCAACGTGGGACGCGTTCGATCAGCAGCGCTAAGCCGACTTTCCGCAGAAGACGTTCTCGGCTTCTGCCGCTTAGCGCAAGAGCCGCGGGATAATCGATGGAAGATGAACAACGCACACGATGCTCTAGACAGGCTTGCGGCCCGGGATTTCACCGCACTCATCCGGAATTGCTGAAAGCGTGTGGCTCGACGCCAAGGACAGACCCTACGTCCCGGAGAGTACGAAGCAGAGCTTGAGCTGGCAAAAGACGTGAGCGCGATGGCGAATGCGGTTGGCGGAATAATTGTGCTCGGTTTCGACACGCCCCGCGATCCGACAACGGCTGGGGAGCGAATAAGTGAAGTAAAGCAATTTCCCGTGGGCATGGTGAATCCGGATCAATACCGGAAGATTGTGCATGAATATGTCCATCCGCCACTCGACATCCTTGTGAGGGTGTTCGAAGCGACAGACGGCAAGGGCGTTGCGGCCATCGTTGTGGAAAGGCCTCGCAGCAAGCCATACATCGTCAGCAAGATGGTTGACGGCCAAGGGCAAATTCTTGGCGCGCATTTTGGATTCTTCGAGCGCAAACAGGGACGTTATACCAACGCTGAGCGGGGCGAGGATTCAGCAGCAGCTGGCCGCTGGCCAGCAATGGGGGTCGATAGAGCAGCGGCTCCAGGCAGGGCTCCGCTGCCGGCCAGTGGAGGATGAATGCTCCTGCATCCCGTTGGTTCTTAAATCGAAACAAGCATTGCATCGTGGCGAAGGAGTGGACCACCGGTCAAGGCGCCAGCAATCACTGAAAAGGTACGCAACGAAAGGCTGAAAGCTGCACGCATCGCGGTGGAAAGGGACGATGCACCCCTGGTCTATTACATGGCGAATCCGGAGGGGGAGTGCGAATTCCCGACACTCTTTAGGTCGCGCGGAGAACGGGTTGTACGCTTGATAGAGAAACCGCCGCAACTTCGACCGCAGGGATTCGCAATATGGGCGGGTGACATGGCGGAGATCATCCGGGGCCAGGTGCGCAGGAATCTGCTTGCGGGGCACCGCCTTATCGAACTGTGGAAGGATGGCCTGTTCATATTCATAGCACCAGGAGACCAAGATTTCCTGGGTTGGCGCGTGACCGACTCGGACAGACCAATTCACGTCAGCAACTTCGTGCTCGCAGAATCGGTGCTGACATTCTGCTGGTTGATCAAGTTCATCTATGAAGAAGCGGAGCCAAAGGCGCAGGCATTGCGGCTCACGGTGGGATTCGACAACCTCACCAGGCCGTCGGGACCAGCGACGCTCAGCACGGCACCTGAAGGAAGGATGCGCTTACCCGGGGATACACGCAAGGCACCCGGGCCGAATCTCGAGGTTTATCAACTGGCCGAGCTCGCCGATTATGACCCGGAGCGTCTGGCCTACCTGCTGATGGCGGACATCTACAATGGATTCGGTTACGACGCGCTGAGCGTGCCTTACACGGGATAAACCGGCGGGAAGGAGCGGATGCAAGAGCCGCACAGGAAAAGGAGTAGCGAGGGTTTACGGTCCGTCAGTTGAAAGTCTCCGCGCACACAGAATCTCGAACGCGCGAGCCTCTTGGCCCAGATGGCACCTCATGACAGCTTCGCCAGGTTAGGGCCTCCTAGCAAGCCAGATCCATACGACAACACCAACAACAAGAAGCCCGACGAGCGGCACGGCAACGCTGTATATTAGCCACCCGACAAAGCGGCCTAGAATGCCAATCGTCACAAATAGGGCTACGATGGCTAGGGCGATCGACACAAAAGCGGTCAGTACCAAGTGACGCGCCATCTAACTCCTGTTTATGCTGACGTGCATAAAAAGCCCGTCCAGACAGGATGATACCTGAATTATGCACAGATTCGGCGTAGCCATCGTCGATGGAGTTGTGGCGATAGCGGCACTCGTGTCAACTCAGTGATTTCGCAAGTCGTCTTTTCTGCTGTTTCCCTCCCCGTTTGAGCCGCCTCCTGATCCCGGCAGGGCAAAAGCGGGCTGGCAAGCGGCGTGTTCCCAGTACGTTGCGGCGAGTGCATGAAATTTTATGCATGGAGTGCCCCTCAGCTCAGCGCACCCTCCACCACCGGCGCCAAGCTCGATCCCGGCGGCCCCATCGCCCGCAGCCGTCGCATCAGCCGTTCAAACAGGCCCTTTTCCTGATAATGATCGCTGTAGCTGACACCCGTTCTGTCGGCGTGCCGCCAGATCTTGGCCGCCACGAACAGAAAACGCAGCCGCGCCGTCGCCAGGGTGGTGTGCCGCAGCGTCTCCACGCTGGCCTGGGCTTCGCGGTTGAACAGCAGCAGCCAGCAGTTGCGATTGTAGGCCAGCATGGCCAACTGAAAGTGATTGCGGTTCATGTCAAAGCGGCGCGAGGGATGGGCCGCCAGCCCGGCGTCGTTGTTGGCCTCCTTGATCAGGTTCTCGGCTCCGGCGCGCTGATTGTAAAACCACACCACCGCCGCGATCGGCTCGGCCAGATTGGTGACAAACACGCGGTAGGTGTAAGCGCTGGTGGCGAACAACTGGTATTGCTCGGCCGCGCCGGCCTTGGGCTCGTTTTCGTAACGCAGCGCCAGGAAACGGCAGGCCCGCGCCCAGCCTTGCGGTTGGTAGAGGAATTCGCATTCCGCGTCCGCGTCGGAGCGGGGGGAGGGTTTCCATTCTGCTTGCTGCAAGCGCTCGACCAGGCGCCGCGTTTTGCGCGCCACGATGACGAACTGACAAGCCGCCTTTTCATAGGCCTCCACCGCCTCCCAGCAATAAAAGCCGGAATCGGTCCGCGCCAGGATTTTCTTCACGCCGCCCGGCAAAGTCCGGAAAGCGCTCTCGAGGTGGGCGGCGATCTGTCGGCCCGTGGGCCGGTCGCCGTTGCGCAACCCGCCCATCAGGTATTCGCGCGTCTCGGCCAGGAAGGTCAGTATCGGCTGGTAGCTGCGCTTGCCCTTGTTCTTGGGGTTGTAGCTCTTGCGCCCGCCCATCTGGCGGCCGTAGAGGGTATGCACGGTGGTGTCGGTGTCCAGCGTCACCGTCTCCAACTTCACGTGGGCCGCGGCCCAGACTCGTTCCCGCAGCTGGCGCTGAATGGAAAGGATCTGCTTCGCCACGTTGAGGTGCAGCGAGGCCAGAAAGCGCCACAGCGTGGACTGCGGCGGCAGACGTGTCACTTGCAAGATGCCGGTCAGGATGGGGTCGCGAGCGATGAAGCGGAGTTGGTTGAGCCGCGCAAAGCCGACATAGAGGCCGAGCACGAGGGCCAGCACGAACTGGTAGGGGCTCATGGCTCGGGTGATCCGTTTGGTCGTGAGGGTTTCTTCCAGCAGCGCTTGGAAGCCGAGTTTTTCGAGCAGGGTGGCGACGGGCAGCAAGCCGCCGTAGGGAGTCAGATTCTTGCCACGGAAGTGATAGGGCGTGGCAGCCCCGATTTTATTGGGCCGCGGGGCCCTCGCGCCGGGGCCTTGTTTGACGGGCCTTCGGGAGCTATGCTGTTTTCGTTTGGTAACCATTTGGGTGACCTCCTTGGGGTTGACTGGCGAAGCTGAAATCTTTGCCAGCCTACCTTTTTACCCCATGTTTTCGGGGGTCCCCAAATGGTTCCTGGCGGCTCAGCCCTCACCAGGTGCACCGGCAGTGCATAATTCAGGTATCAGCGGCTTAGTCAATCGCTTCGAGCTAATTCGTCGCCAGCACTCGAGCCCGAGCCTAACGAAAAAACATCCTCGGTCCCTTCATTAGGAGGAAGTATGACTCTGCCCAGGCTCCGGCCAACGGTCCGTGATCATCTCAAGCAGGTTAAGCGTGAGTTCGATGAAGCTTTGAAATCGTGCGTTAGCAAGTCCATCGCGGAGTGCAAGGGTCCGCCTCCTCTTTCTGTAGAGAACTCCGAAGGAGTCATTGTATGCAAGATGCTCGCGGCCTTACACCACGACTGTGACAGGACCATCAAGCCCGGCGATTTAGCACCCATCATCACCGGCTCGGTCATAACCTGGTCCTTCTCCATTGCCCCTTGTGTGTATGAAAGCCCTCGGACAATAACGCAGTGTCAGAAAGTGCTCGGATCATCTGGTCAACAGCATCAACACACTGATCGAGACTTGCCTCGAGCTCCATCCGTCCCCGATGTTCTAGATGCTCTCGGCGGCTCCTCAATTGCTCGAGGGCATCAAGCTCTGCTAGCGCCCGGCCGGCATCCTCACTCCCAAGGTAGTCGGTGACGACGAGCCCGTCCTGGCGTCGCGATCGGTAGTAATAGTTCCCACGTCGGTAGGCCATGTTGTCCTACAAATTTCACCGACCCCCGCTTTGCCGCGAACATGGCTAGGACCGCGTCCAGTGCTTGCCACTCTGCTGCCGTTCTTGACAATCCACCGTCGAATTTCCCGATTGCCGGCCGCTCGTAGAAAAGATAAAGATAGTCACCCAAAGTCGGCGGTGTGGTGTCCCCATGAGTCACGCACGCTCGCCCCGAAGGGTCCCCACTTGGTAGAGATCCGCCCCGCCCCGCCCCTTGGTCCTTTTTCATCTCGGTCGGTGCTCCCGCTTCGTGCTCTCTTCTGCCACGGTCCGCAATCCCCCACCGGGCAAGGATGGCGGCTTTCGATCGCTTAGCGCTTCTTGTGCACGGCTTCTCCTTTTTTTTGAAAACGTAGATACCCCCAGGCGGCCGGATTCACGCTTACTGGGCAGTAAACTGGGCAAAACTCTTGGGAAACAGCCGCCGGACGTCATCCCAGACAAGGACCCCGGTTTGACTGCTTTTTGACCGTTCTCGCAGCGCACGTCGAGCCGGTGAGCCCTCCGCGCAAGTCGTTTATTATTGGAAGGGAGTTCTGCGAGACACTGACCGAGCGGATGTTGCGGGGTTTCGTGTGCGCCCTTAGGTGACTGGAAGGTGTGAAAAAATGACGACGAATCATACTCTATAAAGCCAACTACTTTGATATAATAAGTCATGCCCGACGAGCGTTCCCCGCGCTACCTCCCCATCGACCGTTCCCAACACGTCCTGCTGCCGCTCGATGTCGACCGCCTGATCGATTCCGATCATGTCGCCCGTCGCATCTGGCGCGTTGTCGATTCGCTCGATCTGAGCCGTTTCGAGCGCGACATCCGCGCCGTCGAGGGCGTTGCCGGCCGCCCCTCCCACGCGCCGGAAGTGCTCATCTCGGTTTGGCTCTACGCCTGCACCAAAGGCCTTCATTCGGCCCGCGAAATCGAGCGCCAAATGGACTACGAACCCGCTCTGCGTTGGCTCACCGGCCTACGTCCGATCAATCATCACACCTTGTCGGATTTCCGCGTCGGCCACGGCCAACCACTGCGCGAACTCTTCGAGGACGTGCTCGCCATGCTGCTGAAAAAGGACTTGGTGAAACTCGAGCGCGTGGCCGTCGACGGCACCAAGATTCGCGCCGATGTCAACAAGAAAAGCTTTCGCCAGAAGGACAAGATCGAGGAATATCTGCAGTTGGCGCGTGAGCATTTGGACGAACTCGAGCGCCAAGAGGCTGAAGAACAAATCACCCAAAAACAACAGAAAGCACGACAGCGCGCGGCCCGACAAAAAGAAGAAAAGTTGCCGGAAGCACTGCAGGAAATCGAGCGATTGCGGGCCGCCAGGAAGGACAATAAGAGCAAGGATCCGCAAGCATCAACGACCGACCCGGAGGCGCGATTCATGTGGACCAGCGACAGCGGCGTCGCGCCCGCCTACAACGTGCAAATCACCGCCGACGCGTCCCAGGGCTTGATCGCCGATGTCGAAGTGGTCAACGATCCGCAGGACTCCGAACAGCTCGTGGCGGCGACGGATCGACTCCAGCAACGGCATGGGAAATATCCCTCCGAAGCCCTTGCTGACGGGGGTTATACGAACCATGCGTCCGTACTGGAGATGGACGAGCGTGGCGTCGACTACTACGGCAGTTGGACGGGCAGAAGCGGCAAGCCGAGCGGCCCCGGGACGCGGCGTCATGAAGATTATTGGGCCGACAAGTTTGTTTGGGATGAGGCCGCGGAGGTGCTGGTTTGTCCGCAAGGCAAGCGCTTGGAGCATAAGCGAATGCAATACCCGAAAGGGCGCACGGTGTCGGTCTATCGGGCGCGGGCGGCGGACTGCCGGGAGTGTCCAGTAAAGCAGTTGTGCTGTCCGGATTTAAAACTGAAAAGTCACGGGAGAAGCGTCTCAATTCAGGATTATGACGAGGCGGTGCGGCGCTTTGACGCGAAGATGGACACACAGGGAGCGCAAGCGATTTATAAGAAGCGGGCGCCGTTAGTGGAGTTTCCAAACGCTTGGATCAAGACGAAATTCAAGTTGCGGCGATTCTCAACGAGAGGCTTGGCGAAGGTGAGGTGCGAAGCCTGTTGGGCGGCATTAGCGTTCAACCTGCAACGCATGTTCCAGCTGGCGCCGGAGTTGATCCCGACCGGCTGATCGCTCCCCCAACGGCCCGCGACGGGCCGGGAAAAACCTCCCCATCGAGTGTCAGGCCGCGATGCAGGGTTCTCCTGCTCAAATGCTCCCCAACTCAAAAACTCCGTCAACCCAAAAAAGGGCGGTCCACCGAAAAAACTTAGCGAAATCCCGGCCCAAAAACGAATTGCTTCACACCTTCCTGTGCCGTAGGTCTTGATTAGATTTAGGTTCTAGTGCCTGCGAGGGCTTGGGGGTTCGATTCCCCCCGTTCGCACCATTTATTCTAAAAGGGTTTTCTCCCGCTACGTCTCTGTCATGTTGGATCGGCGCGGCAAGCAGAGCCGGTATTCACGAGAGCAGACGCTCGATTGGCTCAGGTGGCTCGGATCTTCGCTGCTGAGTCAGAGACAGAGCGTGTTTCATTTGGAGGACCTCGGTCCCGAATGGCTCTCAACACGGTCCCGCCAACGATGGGCGCGCCCCGTCCTGCCACATGTGTCCGCTGTGAGCGATGCGGATGCCGGACGGCCTGGCGCCTTTTGCGGCGGCGACACCGAGGCCGGCGGCGAGAAACTGGCGTCGATTGAGCATGGTGGGGGGCCTCCTTAGAGATTGGCTATTTGTCCAGCCTGGCGTTCAATTCGGCTGTCGTGATCAAGGGCAAACCTCTTAATGCCATTGTAAATGGATTGGGCATCCAGGTGCGCCTCAGCGATTACGTCCGCCTCTGTTCCGCCCGTCAGCCATTGATCGTCCCAGTCCGATACTAGCGAGTACTCATCGGTCAGCGGCCCCGGATTTCGTACCGGCCACATTCGCCGCGTACCGGTTGTTACGACCATAAGATCGTAAACTGCTTCAGGCGGGAGCACGGAGTTCTGATACTCGGTAGACTGGCGTTGGAAAAGCTCGTCGCTGATTGCCGCGACCACCTTAACGTTGGCACCCTCTTGCTCCAATCGAGAAAGCACCGAAACCAGGTTAACCGTTGAAGACGCTCCCTGCACTAAGACGTACCCCTGCTTTGGTACGTTCGGGTCGAAGTCCCGAATAACGTAGTACCCTTTGGCTGCCGCTTTGAGATCGGAATCCGCGAATGAGGACCTATCTGCCACGGGGAAGTCAGGGCGCGCAACCTCCAGCACGATGATGCCTACCTTGGGATCGCGTGCGGCAATCTCGGCGGCGGCAAAGTATCCCGGAGCCACGTCGTTGTAGTCCCAGAAGCAGAGAGTGATTACCTGCTCTCTAGGAAACAGCTTCCACACCTGAGGTGCGAAGATTCCGAAGTGCGTTCGAGCGTCTGCTGCGGTCTCTGGCCCAGAGTGGCCTGCTAGAATATTCAGTACTCCTACCCTGAAAGGGCTGTCCTGATTCTGCTGGCTCCAGACTCGAGACGGCAGGTACATCAGGGGGGTAAACGCGCCGTACGTACCGCTGATAGCCCAGACTCCAACGTGCTTGGCAGGATCAAGCGACACCGACTGACCCACCAGTCCAATTGCAGTTGAAGCGTTACCTGCCTCCTGAATCGCGGCTTTGAGTCTGGTACCGATTGGGTTATTCACCGGATCATAATGGCCCCAGATCGACCCACTTTCTACGTTTATGGAATCCGCAAGGTCGGCTGCCACAATCACGAACCGGTTATTCGTCACGTAGTTCATCCACCTGACGATTTCCGAAATTGCACGTCGAGCTCCTCGAACGTTACCCGGTTCCTCGAATAGCTTGATGCGTATCTTTGCTTCTTCGCCTGATACGGGGTTATGGACGGTGAGGGCCTGAGGCTCGGTCGGCAGGTTGCTCACTTGAAGCCGATCATCCAGGAATGGATCGACGTTCCGGTCGATCCTGAGCGGCAAATCGTCCTTGACGGTGTCTCCTATCTCCACAAGCCGATCTGCAAGCCAGTCGCCAAGTCCGTCCTTCTCAAATACCGACATGGCGATATCCATGTTTTCCTTGAACTGAATGAGGCGATCTCGATTATCGGAAACTGCGCCGTCCGAAAGCCCCTTGAACTTCGTGCCAAACCGCTCCTCAAATGTCGACGCCAGAGCCTGCACATAATCACCATTCATGGGGAATCCATAGGGATGGCTCGGGTAGCCAACGATTTGGTCCCCATAGCCGGGAATAGTGCCATTCTGAGCTCCGGGCCACCAGCCTTTAACGGTGCGGCCAATGGCAATCATAGGCCTGTCATCGGTTGGATCCCAATCTTCCATCGCTTTGAGCGCGGCAACCACCTGGTCGTAGTCGTTGCCGTCTTCAACTGTAAGCACATTCCAACCGTATGCGGCCCACTGGTCTTCCAGTCGATAGGCGTCGTATTGAGAGGCGATGACTCCCCCAACTAGCGAGTCATCGATACCTGCGTTATTGTAAGAAAGGAACACTCTTAGCCTTTTGCCGACCTGTTGAGCAACCGCCTGAGTTTTCATTTCCTGAGAGTGGCCCGAAGTCAGTGCAAACTCGCCTTCGATGGCGATTATTTTCAGGCTGTCAGGAGCGCCAACCATATCCCAAAAAGCAGCCTTGCCCGCGGCCGTCGCGATTCCAATGCCCGACGGTCCGCCGTTAACGTCGTTTGTCACGTCCGTTGTTTCAGAGTGACCTGCCAGTGACCTGATGCCCCTGATCTTCGCCTGCGCCATCAGAGGGTGATCTGCCAGGTCGTTGTCAGCGAGCAAAGTATCAAGTGCGCGCCGTCCGCGCCGGAACCCAAGCGCGTCGATAGACAACATCGCCTGGTTCGGGTTTGCCTCGTATTGATCGTCGCCAGTTTGAGCGTGCTTTCTGGCGAGGGCCTCACCAAGTATCATCCAGAGAGCGTAGGTTACGGGGGCGTTGTGCCCTCCCGCAAGCATGAATCTGTCGGAGTAGGGGTGCTTGAGCCGTCGATAGTCATACCTCAAGCCTCCAAGCTCTGGCCCTACCAGGTGTGAGGCGACGGTGAACGGCGTACACGCCAGCGGGCCGCCGAAGTGTCCCGTTTGAGCGTAGTTGCCCAGCAGCACCAGAGTCATTGCGGTGAGGAAGCCAACATCCTCAATTTTGCTCTTATCGTAGTCCGGCAACGGTACCGCAGTACTGGTGGCATTGGCCGACAAAGCCAACCTGTTAACCGGAGTAGTGGCACTTCCGTTTGTTCTTGCCATGGCATTGTCAAGTTTACACAGGTCGGCTCACTTGATGGATCCTGGCCAAAGGCTCCCCTACGTAACAGCGCTGCATCTGAAGAAGAGACTGCTGCTGGGATGGCGACAATTGACCGATGGAATCTCTGTGCTGAGCGTGGCGTCACCGTATCCTACGAGGCCATTCGATCCTGGTGCCGAAAGTTTGGACCAGCGTATGCTCGTACTCTCCGGCGACGACAAGGTCGCTTCGGTGACATCTGGCACGTGGACGAAGTGTTCATCACGATTCATGGCGAACGTCACTATCTTTGGAGAGCGGTGGACCAGGACGGCGACGTCCTAGATATTCTAGTCACAAGCCACCGAGACAAGAGAGCCGCTAAGCGCTTCTTTCGCAAGGTTTTGAAACACCACGGGAGCCCACCCCGGCAACTCGTGACCGACAGCTTCGAAGCTATCCGGCGGCCCACCGAGAAGTCTTCCCAGCCGTCACCCATCGAACCGGCCAGTACGAGAACAACCGAGCTGAAGTTTCCCAGCAACACACCAGAGAGCAGGAACGCCAAATGCTTCGATTCAAATCAGCGGCACAAGCCCAACGCTTTCCCTGTGTCCATTCACAATCTGTTCCGAGTTGGCCGTCATCATCTCAAAGCGACCCACCATCGACTCCTGAGAGAGCGAGCTTTTACTGACTGGAAGAGGGTGACGTGTGTTTGCTGAAAGGGAGAAACCTCGGACGATCTCCAGGGCAAAACCGCCTCGGGCTCATTAACTTGACAATGCCGAGTGCTGGGTTGGGCGTTCTCTAGCGCTCACTGAATTCGATTGCCAATCGGACAGCTATTCACGGGCTAGTCGCGGGGCTGATATCGAAGGGAGACGGTAGGCGGGGTGAGATGGGAGGCTGGCAGTTCGGCCTTTTCCGTGGGTTAACTCATGCCCCCTTGCAAACCCTCCTCGCTGAACGCAACCGCCTGTAGCGTGGGCGTGCGGATGAAGCCGCCGACTCGTTCTGGCAGCGTTCTGGGTCTGTGAGATCACGCCGCCCTGGAGATTCCATCTCTAGGAAGCGGCGCAGAAGGCGAGCGCCGTTAGGGCGTAGACGCGGGCGACTCGCACCAGCTCATCGACCGCTACGCACTCGTTTAGCATGTGCGCCCCGGTCGCGGCCGGCCCGTGGGTCAGGGCCGGAACGCCGGCCATCGAGCAAAAGAGGTTGCCATCGTCGAGAAATGGCTTGGCCCCGGCGGGAAGCGGCGCGCCTGTGAGTGACTCGTACGCCTCCTGAAACGCCGCCACCACGGCCTCGCCTTCCTCGATCCGGAACGCGTCTCCTTGCAGTAAGTAGTCAACGTCGATTCGTGTCCCAGTGGCCTGCGCGTGCTGGGCAACAAGCTCGCGGAAGCCTTGCTCGACCTTTGCCTCGGTTGCGGGCGTCACCCAGCGCCGCGTGCCACGGACCAAGCACTCGACAGGCGACTGATTGTAGATTTCACCCGCCTGAATCTGCCCAACAAAGACTGAATCGCGCCCGACTTCGGGCAATTCGGTATTGGTTAGGGTCTCATCGAGTTCGCGCAGCTTCACCACTAGATCGGCGCCCGCGTTGAGCACCGAAGGCATACCCGGCAGACGCAGCACTTCGTGGACGGGCTCGCTATCGCGCTGGATGTGTATCTCGAAGATCGCCATGCCGCGCCCCGACAGCGGCAGCCGGTCGGCAAAATACTCCGGCAGCATCACAGCATCGCCAAGGATGCCCTGGCTGATCATCGAGCGCAATTGCCGGCGGTCCCCCCAAGGCCCTTCGTGGTGATCGTGAGCCGTTAGCAGGACCCCTCCAGACTCCAAGCCGCCCATTTCGCGCAGGACGCGAGCGGCCTCGACGAAAGCGGCGATCCCGCCCTTCACCCGAAGCTCCCGATCCGTAGAGGCAATTGTTCTCGTGACGCGGCGGGACAAAGGGTAGGTGCACAGTGTCCAGGTGCCCGTCGAACTGCAGCACGGGCCCCGGCCTGCCGGTCGCCAGGCGCGTGACGACCGCCGGCGCGTCAAGCCAATCGGCTACCGGTCGCTCAACGGCGAAGCCCTCGCTTGTAAGGATTTCCGCGAGACGGTCGGCGGCGGGGCCCGCGCTGCGAGTAGGGCTGGGAACCTCCACGAGCGCGATGGCCGTCTCGACAAGACGATTTGGATTCACTGCGGTGCGTACTTTTTCAACCAGATCGGAAGAGAGTGAGGGTGGCATGATGAATCCTATTATCTTCCTCTCATGCAAAGGCCTATAGGGCCGTATGCCCAGAGTGCGATGGCAACCTCCTACTCGGTCCGCCGCGTGCGGTCGACAGCGTGAGCATGCAGGAGGTGCACTGCACGCTCTGCCGTCGGAACGCTCTCCTTGTGGACGTGGGCGAGTAGCTGGCTCGACCGAGCTCCTCGGCTGCTAATAGCCCAGCGAAGACGTCTCCCGACGTACATCGCCCGCAGCCACTAAGACGCCCGTTTCCGGATCCCTGTAGGTCACCGTTGGAGCGCATGCCCGCCAATTCCACAGGCCCCACGACACGACGTCGTGTCCCATCGCTCTCAGAGCCTCCGCGGTCGCCTGCGGAACGCGATCTTCCAGGTTCAGCTGGGCGGGACCGCGGTTGATCTCGCTGCCTGTCGCCGGGAAGTTGTAACTCCCGAACCTCGGCTGATCGAGCGCGTGCTCCGGAGACATTCCCCATAGCACGACGTTCAGAAACACTTGGAGCAGCGACTGGAGCTGCTGGTCGCCACCCGGTGTCGAGAGCCCCATGAGGGGCACGCCATCCTTCATGACCAGCACCGGGCTGTTGGTGTTCCGCGGCCGTTTGTGGGGAGCCATGACGTTGGCGAGCGCGGGATCGAGATTGAACTGACTCATACGGCCCCCTAGTCCAAAGCCCCATCCCGGAATCATCGGACTCACCATGTGGCCGTCACTTTCGGTCATGGAGAACACGTTGCCCTCGGCATCCATGACGTTCAATGACGACGTGTCGAACAGATCGCCCTCAGCGGCAGTTCCACCACCCTGTTGCTGCTGGTGCGGCGTGTCATCCTCGAGAACGAAGCGCCGGGGGGCACCGTCTGCCATGGACAACATTTTCCGTGGATCTCCCCAGGGCGGCATGTCCTGAAACGCGCGGTTCCTGTCGATCAGTTCGATCCGGAGCCGCGCGTATTCCTTGGTGTAGAGGCCGCGCGGAACGTCCAGGACATCCGGGTCGCCTATGTACTTGTGCGCGTCTGACATCGCAAGATTGATGACCTGAGAAATCAGGTGTATGTACTCCGGGGTGTTGTAGCCCAAGGACCGCAGTTCGAAGTTCTCGAGCATGTTGAGCATGAGCGCGAGCCGCGGTCCCTGAGACCAGCCGTCGCACACGTAGACATCGCAACCCATGAACGTCGTGTGCACGGGCGCCATCCACTTCCCTTCGTAGCCGGCCATATCCTCATAGGTGACGAGACCGCCTGCTTCCTCGAAGAACTCGCCGACAGCCCGGGCCGGGGCACCTTTATAGAAGGCATCGCGGGCCGCCTTGATCCCCTCGGACCTCGTACCGCCTTTGCCCAAGGTTTGCTTTTCTGCATCCCTCATGTAGCGCAGGAGTTTGCCGAGATCCTTGTTCACCATGAGATCGCCAAGCCTCTGCTCGCCGGCCCCGTGCTGAAACCAGAACTTAGTGTTGTAGGGGAATTTCAAGACGTCGCCGGCCTGTTCGTCCAATAGCCCTTTTTGATGCTTGTAGAGGTGATAGCCGCGCTCGGCGGCCTCGAGCGCCGGCCCGACGGCCTCCCCGAAGCTGAACGTACCGTAGCGATCGAGCGCCGCCAGCCAAACATCAACGTCTGCCGGTAGGAGCGCTGTGTTTACCGGTGTCTTGCCATGCTCGAGGAAATACTCCAGCGTAGCGCCGGTGGGTGTGCGCCCCGCGCCGACTCGTGTGATCACCTGACCTTCGGCCGCGCTATAGAGAATCAACGGAGCAACCCCCGTCCAGCCGGCAAATCCCATCTTGACCACTTTGAGCGCCATGGCCGATGTGACACCGGCGTCGAACGCGTTCCCACCGCTCTTCAGCGCCTCGATGCCCGCGATGGTGGACAAATAGTGCCCAGTAGAAATCACACCGCGGGTTCCCATGACCCGCGGGCGCATCGCCTCGATGTTCCAGTCGTCGTAGACGTGTCCGTGACTCTTGAACGGCTCGAGCTGTTGTCGCAGAGTGATGTGGTCATCGGTCTGCGCTCGAACCTGGTTGACGCTCGCCACGTTCGCGGCCACCAAGACCGCGGCAATCGGAGGAATGCGCGCATAGACCATTAGCATCGCTTGCGCTCTCGGGAAAATCATTCGTCTGGCCTCCGCGCTATAGCAAATCACGATAGAGATCCAGGATTTCCATTTTTGCCCTGGCACAGCGACAGTATACACCCGCGCTGCCCCGAATATCACGTCTTTTCGCGATGAACCCTGCACATCACCTCCGCCGGTAGGCGCCCGGGCTCGTCCGTCCGCTTACAGACGTTGATTGAGTGGGCTGAACGGTGGCTGAACGGCGCTCAGCGGCGGACGCGAAGACATCCGCAGAGCCCCGCCCGGGTCTGTGAGTATCAACGTCCAGAGGCAGCCGGAATACATCGGCTGCACGCATCCGGACCATTCAGGCTGCATAGCAGCTACAGTTTCGCCCGGCTCGAGCTGAGGACTTGCGGAGTGTTCGGAGAACCCTATTTCGTTTTGGGATCGAGGGCAAAAGTGATTAACGTGCTGCCACTCGCGATTGCAATATGTTGCTTGCTCTCGCTCACATAGCTGATGGGATTCGCGTAGCAAGCTCCTCCGGTTTGAAAGCGCCACAGTAGCTTTCCAGTCTTAGCGTCCGCGGCGAAGAAGTCGCCTTCCATGGTCCCGGAGAAGACCAGCCCGCCCGCTGTCGATAGAAGACCCGCCCAGGGCGGCGAGTGCAGCGGGAACTCCCAAGCGAGTTCCCCGGTCAGCGGGTGGAGGGCGCGCAAAAATCCTTTCGGATCTTCGCCGGAAACCGTCCGGCGGCTGGCTCCGAAGTAAAGCTTGCCCGGCTCATAGATCGCTTCGCCGCGATAGTAGACGGCGCCTTTATCGCGGACATTCTGATAAAAAAGATTCGTCTGCGGGCTGTAGGAAGGGCTAAACCAATTTGCCGCCCCGTCGTCGTCGGGGTAAACCAGCGCCCCCTCCACGCTAGGTACTGTTTCCAGGTTCTCGATCGGCCTGCCGTTCTCATCCAATCCTTTCGCCCAGGTCTGATGGGCAAATTCGAAGACTTGCCCCAATCCTTGTGAACTTCCTCCAGCTCGCTCTTCCAAAAGGAGTGCACGTTGCCGGAAAGATCGCGCAACTAGATCGAAAAACCGTCCTCATTCAGGCGGGTCCCAGTAATGCGCCGGGCGTTTCTGGTGGCCACTCTCACTTGCAGGAAATTGTTCGGAACGGCGGCTGCGGGCTCGACAAGCGCCTGTCGCAAGTAGCTGGCGCTGCGCTGCGCACCGATTTCGGTGAGGTCCGGACCGACGCCTCCGCCCCAGCCCTCAATGGTGTGGCATTGGCACGCAGTTTCCCTTCATGGTGTAGAGTTGCTTTCCCTGCCCGGGAACTCCAGGGATGATCCGCTCTTGCTCAACCTGGCCAAGCGAGCGCACGAACCCCGCTACCCGCCAGATTTGGTGCTCGCCGAGTCCCGAACCAGGCATCTCGGTACCCCGGATCCCTCTGCGGATCAGCCGGTAGAGTGAGACATCGCTCGGTGCACGGCGCAGCTGCGGACGAGCCAAAGCGGGACCCCGTCCCCCTTCGCCACGAGACCCGTGGCAGAGCCCGCATTGAGCCAGATAAAGTCGCTCACCCTCTTGCAGGCCCTTCCGAGGTTAGGGCGGGCTGGGGCCCTGGCTGGAGAGGTCCTTGTCCCAGAGCCAATAAGGGCGCGAACCAAAGGGCTAACGCTAGTCTCACGGTGTACCTCCGACACCAGCCGAGCGACGCTAGAAGGAATCATACGACAACGGGGCGGCCGGTTCAACAGCGGTGCGCTGTGTCGGGCTGTGTCACGATCTCAACCCCCTTCAAGCCTGCCTGACGGACGAGCAGGTCGCAAAGGGAGCTGCGCTAAGCAAGGCAAAAAGATTTGCTCCGAGAAACACACTTCCAGGAGGTCAGAGACCTAGTTTGCCCCCGGAGGTGATCCGTTCGAGGATTTAGCATTTGCGAAATACAGCGGACGCCGAGGAAATACTGTAAACAGACGGTTGTGAGCTATCTTTGCGACGGCCCCTTCCTTCCCAGAATTGAATACACATCAACGACTCGATCGCGCCGGCAGACGAAGATCCGGTCGTAGTAGTTCGTGGTCATGTCGAGATTCGAGGTGATCAACTCGAACTGATCACCCAGCTTCGGCTCGGGGTCGGCGTTTTCCCAGCGAAGAGAGCCGTACTCGGCTCCGGCTCGGGCCACTGTCAGATCGGGGCGTCCTTTGACCTCGTCGCTCGGCTGCGTCGCCGATTTATTCCCGGCATCGATGGAGGCCTTGTTCGGATAATGCTTGCTGATAACCGTGGTCAGCACCGTCAAGGAAACGCCAAAGTCATCGTAGGCTTCCTCGCCGTCCTTGCCGCCGATGTTCTTGTACCTGCTGTCCATCATCGCGTAGGAGCCGGCCTGCAACTCGGTCATCCCTTTGATCTCGCTGTCAATGTTGTAGGTGCCCGTGCTGCCGCCGGTGACGATTTCGACCGGAATTCCGGCACTGCGGCAAAGCGACACCGATTCGAGCAGCAGGCCTACTGCCTCCTCGGAAACCTGTTTGCGTTTCCGCCAGCCATGGGTGTGTGAAGCCTTGCCGGAGTAACCCATCAGCCCGCCCAGTTTCAGATTCTTGGCCTTCATCACACGTTGGCTCAGCTCGAACGCTTCCTGCCCCGGCTTGACCCCCTGCCGCCCCTGCCGCCCGATTCCGACGTCGTTATCCACGACCACTTCCACCGTTGTGCCGGCGGCGCGGGCCGCTTCATCGAGTTGGTCGGCAATGATCGGATCGTCGATCGCCGTCATGAAAGTAGGGTCCTTCTTGGCCAGTGCGACGACACGGCTGATCGTGTTGGGCCCCGCTGGCTGGCGCGTCCACAGAATGCCGTGCATGCCGGCGTCAATCATCACTTCACATTCGGAGATGCTGGCGCAACACAGGCCGATCGAGCCGGCTTTGATCTGGCGCTTGGCGATTTCCGGGCTGCGATGCACCTTGACGTGAGCGCGAAGATTGAATCCCGTTCGCTTGCAATGGCCGGACATAGTCTTGAGGTTGCGCGCGAATACATCTTCGTTCAGCATCAGGTTCGGTGTTGGCAAGTCAGCCTTCGTCAGGCCTCGAAAATCGCGGCGTGCGATCTTCGCTTCGAGTTCAGCGTGGCTGTAGCTCCGCCGACCCGTGGCAGCGAACATCGCTGGGGCATGTGTTCGGAGAGTAGCGCTGCTTGTGGAAGCGAGCGAACTGCTCACCGCGGTAGTCGCCAAGAAAGACCGTCGTGTCATGGTGCCTCCTACGAGGAATCTAGTACATCTGACCGGAACCCAACTTTGGACTCATACGGCTCTTACCTCGGATGAGTAGGCAAGATCTTACCCAGAATTTCCAATTTGGAACTCCGAGTCCAACATGGTACTCCCTGTCTTCTGCTGAACGCAACGACCTTGGTAGTGGGGTTAGTGGGGTCATAGCGTGCAATGACCCCACTACCAACAACTTTGCCCCGTCCGCGCCGCGTCGGCACATAGCGCAGCATCTGCTCGGGCACGCCCAAGCGCCGCAAAGCGCGGCAACAAGGCAAGCCACGACGGCATCGAAGGGTTCCCATCTGTGTGAGGCGGAGCGGCTGGCAAGGATCTCCGCTCTTATCTCCTGGTGAAAATCTTTAGGATGCTAAAGATCCCGATCAGCGTCCTCTGCCCGTTCACCGCCACGAACTAGTGGAGACGAACCTCGAAGGCACGGATCTTACAGGTTGGCTGATCTATGGAGTGTCTGCAAAGATCCGTCACGCAATCGACACGATTACCTCGAGGAAGGCGACGATAACCAAATTTCTCGCCCAGAACGTTGCCGCCGGCTCGATAATCTACACCGACGGTCTAAAGAGCTTCGCTGGGCTCGAAGAGGCCGGCTTCCAACACTTCCCTCGTACTCAACCTCTCAGGACGAGTTGCTGCTACTTTCATTTTGAGCGGCTGTCCCGGCGTGTCATACTGAGGGTCCTGAAACTCCGCTATTGGGCGCCCGTCGCCAATCTACCAAGGAGGTGATTCATGTCGTCCGGCCGCTTTGCCTCGTCGTTGCTTCTGATCGTAATGATCGGGCTCACGCCCACTTGGCCGGCCTCTGGGCAGGTCGCTGTCGAGGACGAACCCTCGTGGATGTGGCCGGAATCGCGCTGGCATAAGATCGTGGAGCTGGTTCGTGCTGGACCACGGCTCGTTCCGGAGTCCTGGTCCGATGGGAATAAAGTGGCGGTTGCGCTCTCCTTCGATTTCGATACCGAGACCCTATCGCTGCGCAGCGGTATCACCTCACCATCCAGGCTTTCCACCGGCCAGTACGGCGCCCGCGGTGGGCTTCCCCGAGTGCTGGACCTGCTCGATCGTTATGACATCGAGGCGACATTTTTCATACCGGCGGTGAGCGCCAAACTCTATTCGGAAGACGTGCGGCGGATCGCCGATGCCGGGCACGAGGTGGGCATCCACGGTTGGTAGGGCGCCATGGTTCGAGCTTGGGATAGGCTGGGTCCCACACAGCGCAAGTACACCCGGATTTCGCACCTTTGTCAGGTCTGCGAGATCGACGAATCGGAGTTTTTTGGAAAGCTGCTCGCCTCGCTGCATAGACGAGGAGCAGACGTCGGTCCGCTGCTGCAGCGATTGCTTATCGGATTGGCGAGCCGAGCCAGACGCGGAGCTGGCAAGCGATGATTGAGACGGGGAACTGAAATCTAAAGAGAAAGTTACTGCACGCGCCGACAGTAGGAAACGCTTTAAGCCGCTAGAAAAAACTTGCCGTGCAACTCATCCTGCCGTTCAGCGGTACAGTTCCCCCGGACGACTCAGGATTGCGAATAGCTACTGAGAAATTTCATTACCACCAGTAATCCGCCGTCAGAGGCCTCCTCCCCGTTGTAGAAAGAGCTGAAAACCCCTCGTCTATTGAGTTACCATGGTTTTGAGCCAGATAGCTGGTGGTAAGGCTTGTAATCACCAACTATCTTTTGGTAGCGTAGGCTCGGGTTGTCATGATCGGCCGCACCATCAGCCACTACCGCATTCCCGAGAGGCTCGGCGGGGGAGGTTGGGAAGGCCGAGGGCCTCAAGCTTGGACGCCAGGTCGCGCTAAAATTCCTCGCTTCCCATCTCGTATCCGACCCCCAGATTCACAAGCGCTTCGAGCAGGAGGCCCGCGCCGCCGAGGGGTGACTTCCGCAACCCGGACTTCTCCGAAGTGCGACTTGCCCAGGTGGCTGAGCGCTGCCCAGTCCACAAGACGCTCGTAAAGGGAGTGCAGATCTTCGACTCGGTTTCCTTCGAGACCTCACCGCTGACTGTCAAACGGAGAACCCAGTCATGAATGTGACGAGCCTGCAAAAACCCGACGACGATAAGCCGACTGGCAGTATTCGTCTGGTCCTCACCGTGCTCTTTGTCATGACCGGCACGATGAAGCTTGTCGTGCCGATGCTCTCGGAAGCATCGAGGATGAGATGTGCTGCGGACCAGAAGACCTCTCAGTAGACTGCTTTAGGAAGGAGCCACTAGAAATGATCAAGATAGCCGTAGGAATCGTCTTGGGCTTGTTGATTGGAGCAGGTTGCCGCTGGCTGGATATTCCCTTGCCCGCGCCGCCGAAGCTGATCGGCGCGTTGCTCGTTGTGGCCATGACATTCGGCTACATGGCGACGGACCGTTTCATATCGCAGAGTCCGGCAACGACTGCCGATCTGTGCGGAGGGCCGTCGGGAGAAACGATTGCGAGTAAGGTCCACGGCGACGCCGCACCCGGCGACGCGCTATAAACATGGCGACAACGAGGGACTGATACTCCGACGAGTTTGAGGTGAGGTCCGTCCAGGATGGGAGATCACGGATGCGTATTGAGAACCCCTACCATGAAGGCGAGTTGACGGTCCAGAAGCGCGTCGGCGCGATTGAAGGAGGTAAGAGAAACGCCGCCAACATTCACGATGCCATCCTGCGAGGTGCCGTGCCTGTCATCAGCCGGGTGCCAATGGCCGTGCTCGGGACTGTGGATGATCACAAGAACGTTTGGGCGTCCGTCCTGGTGGGCAAGCCCGGATTCATGGAGGCGCTGGATGAACGCACCGTCGCGTTTGACCTCAGGCTAGCGGCGCGTAACCCATACGATCCGTTCTGGGAGAACATCGAGCATCAGCCCGAGATTGGGATGCTGGTGATCGAGCTTACCTCGCGCCGGCGTGCACGCATCAATGGCCGGATCACACGCGAATCTAATGATCGGCTGCGGCTCGACGTAGTCGAATCCTACCCAAACTGTCCGGAATTCATCCAGAGCCGGCAGGTTACCTCAAACCTCGTTGGGAACATGGAGTCTGCTGTCGAGCCTCAGTAAGGGGATGCGCTTGGACCCGAGCAGAAGGCTCTGATCAGGGCGGCCGATACCTTCTTCGTTGCGAGCGCACATCCGGACCGCGGTGTAGACGCGTCACACCGGGGAGGGAACCCGGGATTCGTCCGTGTTGTCGACGACCGCAGGATTCGGACGCCCGACTACCCGGGCAACTGTATGTACAACACCCTTGGTAACTTTGTTGTGAACGCGAAGGCTGGACTGATCTTCGTCGACTTCGACCGGCATCGAACGCTGCAGCTGATCGGCCGGCCCGAGATTCTTTGGGACGAGGACGATCCAGACCACGAAACTGGGGGAACAAAGCGGTATTGGGAGCTTCACGTCGACCGTTGGCAGGAAACGGATGACGCTCACCAGTTGCAATGGTCATTTCTGGATTACTCAACCTATAATCCCGGAGAGAGATGACACGTCCCAGCACGAGAACGAACTAACACTCAGCCGACAGGCAAGGAGGAAACCGATGGCGCAAACGATCTTTTCAACACTTCACAAGACGGTCGACGTGGACGGGCTGGAGATCTTCTATCGTGAAGCGGGGCGGGAAGACGCACCGACAATTCTTCTGCTCCACGGCTTCCCGACCTCTTCCCACATGTTTCGGAACTTGATTCCGGCTCTGTCGGATCAGTTCCATTTAGTCGCCCCCGACTACCCCGGCTTCGGCAACAGCTCGATGCCCAAGGTGGATGAGTTCGACTACACCTTCGATCGAATGGCGGACGTGGTCGATCGCTTGATCGACAAGCTAGGGCTCAAGAAATACAGCGTGTATTTGATGGATTATGGCGCCCCGATCGGCTATCGGCTTGCCGTCAAACACCCCGAAAGAGTGGAATCGCTAATTATCCAGAACGGCAATGCGTATGACGAGGGCCTCCGAGACTTTTGGAAGCCCATCAAGTCTTACTGGGCGGATAAGACGCCGGAGAACGCCAAGGCACTGAGTGACAGCCTGCTCACGATCGATGCCACCAAGTGGCAGTACACCAACGGCGTCCGAAATCCCGAGTCGATCTCTCCCGACAATTGGTTTCACGACCAGTACCTGCTCGACCGTCCTGGCAACAAGGACATCCAGCTAGCGATGTTCTACGACTACGGCTCCAATCCGCCGCTCTATCCAAGTTGGCAAGCCTACTTCCGGGAGCATCAACCGCCAACGTTGATCGTCTGGGGAAAAGGTGACTATATCTTCCCGGCAGAAGGCGCTGAACCCTACAAGCGCGATTTGAACAACCTCGAATTCCATTTGCTCGACACAGGCCACTTCGCACTGGAAGAGGATGGCGACTTCATTGCCAGCCGCATTCGGGAATTTCTGACATCCAGGGCGCAGGTGGCGGCAACATAGGGATGTCTGACGAAACAGGCTTCACACCGGGTTGAGACGGTCGGTACCTTTCGAGCCTGAACCCCGAGAGGAAATCTCTGCCATGAAACTACTTTCGGTAAGTGTCTCCATGGGGAAAGAGGTTCCCTACATGGGCAAGACCGTAACCACCGGGATCTTCAAAGAACCGGTGGGCGGCCGCTGCCGTCACGCCGGAGTTGGGAGATGGATACACTGCAGCCTTGACCAACTACGGATTCATGGCTAATCACGTGCTGACCACCGAAGAGGCGGTCCAAGCTATGCGTACCGCATAGGTCCGTTTCATCCTGCGATTTGATGGAACTGACGTTCGAGAATTGGTACCTGTTTCCGGTCTCGATTCTCGTCGCCACGACGGCGATGGCGAGCGGAATCGGCGGTGCGGTCTTCTTTTCGCCGATCTTCTTGCTGGTCTTGAAACTGGAGCCAACTGTCGCCATCGGCACGGCGTTGCTGACCGAGTTGTTCGGTTTCAGCTCTGGGTTTCGTTAGAATAGGCCGGGATGTTTGTGGGGCATTTCGGTATCAGATTCGCGGCGAAGAAAGCTGCTCTCCTCGGACTTCCTTAGGTCGGCTGATTGCGGCAGCCGGGTGCCGTGCACATAGAGTGTCGGGCCAAGCTTGGTCGTGATATGTATTGACCACCGCGAGAATGAACTGCTGACCAAGAAACTCGGTGAAATAACGTGCACGATCTAGAGCTGAACCCGGACCGCTGGCCGCTCCTGCTCAGCAAGAGCCGGGCACCCGCTGGCATCGATACCGTCACCGCGCCCTACGACGGCACTCCAATCGCCGAGGTCGAGACGGCCGGTCTCGCCCAGGTCGACGACGCCCTCGACGTAGCCTACCGGCTGTACCGGGACCAGGATGGTTGGCTGCCGCTGGCCGAGCGCGTCGCCATTCTCGAGCGCACGGCCGCGATCATGAGCAAGCACGCGGACCTGTTGGCGATCGGGGCGGCCAGGGAGGGCGGCAAATCACTGGCGGACTCTCAGGTGGAAGTCGCGCGTGCCATCGATGGCGTCCGGATCTGTGTCGAGCACATCCGCAGTGACGCCGGGGACGTGATCCCCATGGGCACGACGCCCACCGGAGCGGGTCGCCTGGCCTTCACCCAGAAGAAACCCATTGGCCTGGTGGTCGCCGTCAGTGCATTCAACCACCCTCTGAATCTGATCGTGCACCAGGTAGCCGCCGCAGTAGCCGCCGGCTGCCCTGTGATCGTCAAGCCCGCGGGCGATACGCCGCTGTCCTGCCTGCGCTTCGCGCGCATCCTGCACGCTGCGGGCTTGCCGCCGGACTGGTGCCAGGTCGCGATAGCAGAGAGCAACACGGTGGCGGAGGCGCTGGTAACCGACGCCCGAGTCGGTTTCTTCAGCTTCATTGGCAGCGCGAAGATCGGCTGGATGCTCCGCTCCAAGCTGGCGCCCGGCGTGCGCTGCGCCCTCGAGCACGGCGGCGCTGCGCCGCTGATCCTGGCCGACGATGCGGACCTGGGATACGCACTCGGCCCGATCCTCAAAGGCGGCTATTACCACGCGGGCCAGGTCTGCGTGTCGGTGCAGCGGGTCTTTGCGCCCGTGCCACGGCACGGGAGTTCGCCGAGTCACTCGCGAACGGCGCCGCAGGGCTGAAGATCGGTGACCCAACCGATTCCACGACCGAGGTCGGTCCGTTGATTCGTCACGCGGAAACCAAGCGCGTGCATGCCTGGGTCGAGGCCGCAGTGTCGGCGGGCGCTGAAAGGCTCGTCGGCGGCCATCCACTGAGCCCGAGCCTGTATGCGTGTACCGTGCTGCTCGATCCGCCCGCCGATGCAGCCGTCACCCGTAAGGAAATTTTCGGCCCGGTGGTCTGTGTCTATGGTTACGACGACATGGACCATGCTATCGCCCAGGCCAACGACCTGCCCGTCGCCTTCCAGGCCGCAGTCTTCACGCGGGACCTGGACACCGCGCTGCGTGCGTTCAGGCGGCTGGACGCATCGGCCGTGATGGTGAACGACCACACGGCATTTCGCGTGGATGCTATGCCCTTCGCCGGTCTCCGGGAGTCGGGCCTCGGCGTCGGCGGCATCCCCTACACCATCGAGGACATGCAGATCGACAAGATGCTGGTGGTGAAGTCGGTGGAACTGTGATCCCCGGCCAGAGCGGTGTCAGCGTGTTTGCGCCTGGCGCGTCTTATCCTGCCCGAGCCGGTCGACGGAACTGAGCGTGTTGTCCCGGTCGTTGAGAACTGGTACGAACAGTTCCGCGACCGCGAGCTGCACTAAGTCACTCAAAAAAACTTACATAACGGCTCATGTGGCGATAGGTGTTGATATATCCGGTTCGCACTCGGTATCTGCGTCCAAAACCCCCCGAACCGAAATCCGGTCACTCGAAAGAGTTGCAAATCAAGCCCTTGCCGGCCGGATGTCCGAAAGTAAGTGACATGGGCTTGTTCTCGCCATTTAGCGGAGCCAAGCCCTCGGCTCGGATGCTAGAATCGGGGCGTTGTGGTCGGCTCGATAGCTAGGTGCGTTGCAATAGCGATGTCGGCGTGTGTCTTGGCTAGCGGCCTGCTCGGGCAATCCGACAACGACCTCAACGCGAAAGTCGACGGACTGTTCGCCAAATGGGACAGGATCGACTCCCCCGGCTGCGCCGTCGCCATCATCCAAGATGGCGAGACCCTCTACACACGCGGCTATGGAGCCGCTGACCTAGAGCAGAGTGTCGCTATCGGCTCTCAGTCCGTCTTTGATACCTGAATTATGCACAGATTCGGCGTAGCCATCGTCGATGGAGTTGTGGCGATAGCGGCACTCGTGTCAACTCAGTGATTTCGCAAGTCGTCTTTTCTGCTGTTTCCCTCCCCGTTTGAGCCACCTCCTGATCCCGGCAGGGCAAAAGCGGGCTGGCAAGCGGCGTGTTCCCAGTACGTTGCGGCGAGTGCATGAAATTTTATGCATGGAGTGCCCCTCAGCTCAGCGCACCCTCCACCACCGGCGCCAAGCTCGATCCCGGCGGCCCCATCGCCCGCAGCCGTCGCATCAGCCGTTCAAACAGGCCCTTTTCCTGATAATGATCGCTGTAGCTGACACCCGTTCTGCCGGCGTGCCGCCAGATCTTGGCCGCCACGAACAGAAAACGCAGCCGCACCGTCGCCAGGGTGGTGTGCCGCAGCGTCTCCACGCTGGCCTGGGCTTCGCGGTTGAACAGCAGCAGCCAGCAGTTGCGATTGTAGGCCAGCATGGCCAACTGAAAGTGATTGCGGTTCATGTCAAAGCGGCGCGAGGGATGGGCCGCCAGCCCGGCGTCGTTGTTGGCCTCCTTGATCAGGTTCTCGGCTCCGGCGCGCTGATTGTAAAACCACACCACCGCCGCGATCGGCTCGGCCAGATTGGTGACAAACACGCGGTAGGTGTAAGCGCTGGTGGCGAACAACTGGTATTGCTCGGCCGCGCCGGCCTTGGGCTCGTTTTCGTAACGCAGCGCCAGGAAACGGCAGGCCCGCGCCCAGCCTTGCGGTTGGTAGAGGAATTCGCATTCCGCGTCCGCGTCGGAGCGGGGGGAGGGTTTCCTTTCTGCTTGCTGCAAGCGCTCGACCAGGCGCCGCGTTTTGCGCGCCACGATGACGAACTGACAAGCCGCCTTTTCATAGGCCTCCACCGCCTCCCAGCAATAAAAGCCGGAATCGGCCCGCGCCAGGATTTTCTTCACGCCGCCCGGCAAAGTCCGGAAAGCGCTCCCGAGGTGGGCGGCGATCTGTCGGCCCGTGGGCCGGTCGCCGTTGCGCAACCCGCCCATCAGGTATTCGCGCGTCTCGGCCAGGAAGGTCAGTATCGGCTGGTAGCTGCGCTTGCCCTTGTTCTTGGGGTTGTAGCTCTTGCGCCCGCCCATCTGGCGGCCGTAGAGGGTATGCACGGTGGTGTCGGTGTCCAGCGTCACCGTCTCCAACTTCACGTGGGCCGCGGCCCAGACTCGTTCCCGCAGCTGGCGCTGAATGGAAAGGATCTGCTTCGCCACGTTGAGGTGCAGCGAGGCCAGAAAGCGCCACAGCGTGGACTGCGGCGGCAGACGCGTCACTTGCAAGATGCCGGTCAGGATGGGGTCGCGAGCGATGAAGCGGAGTTGGTTGAGCCGCGCAAAGCCGACATAGAGGCCGAGCACGAGGGCCAGCACGAACTGGTAGGGGCTCATGGCTCGGGTGATCCGTTTGGTCGTGAGGGTTTCTTCCAGCAGCGCTTGGAAGCCGAGTTTTTCGAGCAGGGTGGCGACGGGCAGCAAGCCGCCGTAGGGAGTCAGATTCTTGCCACGGAAGTGATAGGGCGTGGCAGCCCCGATTTTATTGGGCCGCGGGGCCCTCGCGCCGGGGCCTTGTTTGACGGGCCTTCGGGAGCTATGCTGTTTTCGTTTGGTAACCATTTGGGTGACCTCCTTGGGGTTGACTGGCGAAGCTGAAATCTTTGCCAGCCTACCTTTTTACCCCATGTTTTCGGGGGTCCCCAAATGGTTCCTGGCGGCTCAGCCCTCACCAGGTGCACCGGCAGTGCATAATTCAGGTGATATAGCTTCGATCTCAAAACAGTTCACGGCTGCTGCCATCGTGCTGTTGGCCCAAGACGGAAAGCTATCGCTTGACGACCCAATTCGCAAACACCTGCCTCAGCTCCCCGATTACGCGAACCCGGTCACGATCCGACATCTCATTCACCACCAGAGCGGAATGCCAGAAGTCGTCGATCTATTCGATCTTGCCGGTAGGAGGGAACCGGATCTGTTGACCGCAGCCGACGTGATATCTCTGCTTGTCCGCCAGAAGGCTCTCAGCTTCGCACCTGGCGAACGATTCGTTTACTCCAACATCAACTACATCACACTCGGCTGGATCGTCGAGAGAGTGAGCGGGCAGTCGCTGCGCGACTTCACGGTGAAGCGCATCTTCGAACCGCTTGGGATGAAGAACACGCATTTCTCCAACAACCACGCCGAGATCATTCGCAATCGGGCCGGCGGTTACCGGACGGACGAAGCGTCTGGACGATTTCGACGAATCCTTGACAATCAAGATTACGGTGGCCATTCAAACTTGTGGACGACCGTAGAGGACCTAGCCCTGTGGTTGAACAACTTTGAAGAGCCGCGCCTGGGAGGGGTGGCTTTTATTGAACAGATGCTCGAGATGGCGCAGCCGATTGCCCAGGGAGAGGGCACGCCCTACGCCTTTGGGCTCTACGTAGACGAATACCGGGGGCTTCGCAGGGTTTGGCACGCAGGCAGGTGGAGACATCGCTCCATGGCTGCGCTTTTTCCAGATCAAAGCTTCGGTGTGGCTTGTCTGTGTAACTCTCGGGAAATCGATCCAAGACCGCTTACTTTGCAGTTAGCGGACTGGTACTTGGCGGATCACATTGAGACACACGTTGATCCTACCCCTCGGGGGCAAGGCGAAGACGAACTCGCCCGCTACGAGGGGAACTACTGGTCGAGCGAGCGTCGCATGGCGGTCGCAATCGTCCTGAGCCGCGGCAAGTTGAAGCTAGCATCTTCTTCCGAGGATGATGAGATCGAACTCCGCCCGCACGGAAGCGGTCGATTTGTCCGGCCGGGTTTCCCGCCGCTCCCGCTCAGCGTCTTCTTCGAACCACGTAACGGCGGACCCTTGTTTGATCTCATCCTCACGCACGGTGGAGTGGACGACCGCTACGAACCACTTAGGCCCTACACCCCTGCCCAGGAAGAGATCGGGGCCTATGTCGGAGCTTACTACAGCGACGAGCTAGACGCCGTCTTTCGACTCACAGTCGAAGACGGCGTCCTGCTGGTGACTAGGCGCTGGCAATCGCAGCCCAGCCGCTTAGAACCGATCTTGCCTGACGTCTTCCAGGGCCGGTTGGGGTGTTTAACTTTCGAGCGGGACTCCACAGGTGCCGTTACAGGTTTCGCCCAAAGCAAGAATGATCTCAAAGTGCATTTCGAGCGGGTAGACCTAGACTGAATCGCTCAGCAGGAGCGTCCCAGCACTCGATCCACGTCGTACAGAATTGGTACGAAGGGTTCGGTGAGCGCGAGCAGAACTAAGCTACACACAACAAGAGACTTAGAGCCTGCCAGCAAGATACCTATTGATATATCCCGTTACCACCAACAATCAGTGGTTGTTGGTTCGTAAAATACTACAACCAAGCCACTTAGCCTGATTTCTCCGGCTGGGGAATGAAAAGGTCTCCTTCTTGCCCATTGGCTCGAGCGTAGAGCCCTAATCTGGATAGATCCTTTCCCACGGCGCAGCACCGAGGAATGGCTACGGTCGCGTTTCTTCCCTCGTAGGTTGATTTCCTCAATAGCGGATCGCTACCCCGAAGTCAGGCTGTGTTTACCGAACCGTGAGAGCGCGTGCCGGTCCCCCGCAGGATAGTTGTCCAAACGAACGGGGGTTGTGGAAACCGTTGGTCAGCGGAACAGGAGGTCAAGGAAAGCGAGCAGGCGACACCGGCCCGGCACTCTCGCGTCGCCCTAAAGCTGAACCTGTCAAGACAACCCCAAGCAGAAACTATGAACCACTGGCCTGTAGAGGAGTTGGGCTCCAGGTCTGTAGCTAAAACTTGGGAGGAGTTCCACAGACTCAGAAGAAAAACTTGGCCCGGAGTCCATGGGGCCTTAGCAGGTCTCTCGGCGAGAGTGGGGAACTCCGAACCCAAGGAAAAGTTACTGCGCGCGCGCAGTAGAAAATCCTTGGGTCCCTTACGCTAGAGAAACCTAGCCGGACGTTCCGCCGGGTGTGCAGGGGAAGGACGAGTGGCAACGGCGGGGAAGTCGTAGTGTGTTCGCTAGGTCCCGCTACGGGTTAGAAGCTCGAAGCCCGGAAGGGTTTGTGAATTGACTCAAGGACTCCTGCTGAGAGCTACAAACCAGCGTCCGACATGCCATCGGCAAACGCAAGCCGACAAGGGCGGATTCAAGCCGGAGACAACCTGCCTACGACCAAGAGATTCGAAAGCACTCGTTAAGACTGGGGATTGCCACTGAAAAACTCTCTTCCCACCAACAATCGTCTATCCCAAAGTCCTTGGTCCGCAATTGAAACAGACGGAAACCGAGTGGGCTCAAGGACCTGGACCTGAAGAAATCGGTTTGTTGGACGGAAGGCTTGTAATCACCAGGTATCCGAAAACAGGTAGAATTGGACTGGCTTGACCGGCCAAACCATCTCGCACTACCGCATCACCGCCCCCGTTCGATGGCCGGATCGCTAGACAAAAGGTGCGCTTCATCCAGCTATCGGGACTGCTTGGGCCAGATGCGAGGCTTGGGAACGAGAATCGCTACCCTGGCGGCCGGTGAGTTTTGGGGCAGCACGATGAGATCAGTCACAACCGCCAGGGAGTAGTTGAGTCCACGGTTCGGATTCGGGGCAATCTCCAGCGTGGATGGTGACGGTGTTGGACTCAACTCCATCGAAGGTGAAGACAATATCAATTTCTCCACTGCCGGCTACATAGAACCAATTCAGCGGCCCGATGACGGCCTGATCCAGACCCTCGAACTGGCCCTGGGCGACAGCCCCCAGAACCTCCATCCCGTTTGTGCCCGCAATCTCATTGCCGTCTAGATTCCTTACTTCCACAGACACGGACGAGTGATGCCGAAATCCTGTGCCGAAAAAGCTGAGATAGACTTCGTCATTCGAGCCGCGTTCGAGCACGATGTTGGTTCGCGAGCCCGCAGGGGCGGTGGCGTCGAAGGTAAAACCTTCCGCGCGCGTACCGTCCTCCTCGACGCGGAGAAACGTGGCCGCAGCTGGTCCCCGGCCGCTGGCATTGGCCGAAAAGATTCCGGGGGCGGCTGCCTCAATCTGGAGGGTCGCCGAAGCGGTTTCGCCGGGGGCGTTGGTAACCTCGACGACAGCGGGGCCGAGCGCCAAGCCAGCAGGCAGCAAGAAGTTGATGTGCTCTGGGTGCACGAACTGTAGCTTGGCCGGGCGCCGGACGCCCTGGCTGTCCGTGATGGAAATACTGACGCCGCCCAGAGAAGTTGGCAGGTTTCCCCCGGCGAGGATCAATCGGTCGGCCAGATTCTGTCCAAACAGCGCGACCCACATCTCAGAGGCGAATCGGCCCGTGGCGTAGCTGGCGGCGTTGACAAAGCTCTCGGAGGTGAATACCGGCGAGCCGACCGTGAGGCGGACCGAGACGATCTGCGGGTTGTTCGCCGCGCCCGCCGCCTGCACCGAAATGCTGCCCTCGTAGACTCCGGCGGGCAGTCCCTCCGACCGAACAGCCACCGTGAGGCTCGACTGCCCCGCGCCTTCGCCGGGCGAGACCCCGAGCCAGTTGCCCTCGGAGGCCCCCATCGCCGACCACTCCAAATTTCCGGACCCTGAGTTGGCGATCGTGATCTGTTGCGCCGCCGGGTTGACGCCCACTGGAGCCGCGAAACTAAATTCGGTTGCCGAGAGATCAATTCTCGGCTGCGGTTGCAGCGGAGAGGGCTGGTACGGTGCGCTCGGAGTAATTGTGTACAGGAACGCTTCGTCCTTGTCGCCGGGCTGGCGCGGCCAGTTGGGCACATTAAAAGGAATCCGGAAGAGGTCAACGAACGCCGGCAACCCCTCATTGTCAAGCTGAATCGGGAAGAGCAGTCCATGCTGGCGGTCGTCTTCGAACTCATCCGATTGATACTGGGTGAGATCAGTATAGTCAAGACTTGGCAGTTCCTGGCTGGTCACTTGCTGATACCGGCCGGTACCGTCGTTGATCAGGATCCAACCGTTCATTTCGACGATGTCACGGAAACCATCGCCGTTTAAATCCACAAAAAACAGATTACTCGGACCGGGACCCTCGACGCTGAAATACCCGGATATCCGGTCGCTTTCATCCGCGAATACGCCGTCACCCTTGTTGGTGAGCAACTGAAGGGCTCGTCCTCGGTAGTAGGGATCCGCTTGTGTCTGAGTGACCATAATGTCATTGCGCCCGTCCTGGTCGAAGTCGCGGATAATCGTGTCGAGACTCTTCGTATTGGCGCCGAACAGCCCCTCCGGAAGCTCGATGTGCCGGTATTCAGCGAGTGACGAAGCACCGCTGCTGAGGAAGACATGGTTCTTGTTGCCCACCCCCTCAAACGGCAGGACCACAAGATCATCCACGTGATCGCCATCCAGGTCTCCCATGGCGCTGGCGAGGACCCCTCCAATCGATCGCAACGCTCGCGGCAGCATCCAGCTCGCGTTTTGGAAATTGCCTCGCCCATCGTTGAGAAACAGAAACTTCGCTGAGTAGAAATCCTGGTCTCCGTCGCCGTCGATGTCTCCCACCGCCAGATCATGGGCGAAGTCCTTGTTGTCCGGCGGACCTCCGTCTTCCTGGCCTTCGATTTGATTGCTGGCATCTACCATCCCCCCGTTGCCGTCACTCAGAATGAGGAGAAACGGTTCCTTGACGGGGGCTGGGGGTTCCCCCAAGCATTCCCGGCCCACGACGCCCATGGTGCCGATGATGAGGTCGTCCGCGCTGTCGCCGTTAAAGTCCGCCACCTGAATTCTATTCGCAAAAATACGCTCCGGCGGCGGGCCCGAAGAGAACAGAGAATTGGTCGAGTCCACAAGGTTCCCCTGACTGTCGTTCAACAAGAAGGTAACCATGGAGGGAGGCCTGACAATCGGGTTGGGACTTGTATACCACCTGAATTATGCACAGATTCACTTTGCGAGTGTGGCTGCGTTCGTAGCGGGTTGGCGGTCGTCGTGAGGTGGTAGCTCGGCAACTGGTCTTTTGGCTTCTCCGTGTCCGGTTTCCCTTCCCGCCCAGAATCCGCGTCGTCAAAACCTCGCTCGGAAGTGACGTGTTTCCAGTGCGTTACGGCTAGTGCATAAAAGTTTATGCATAGCGCATAGCCAGGCTCTCAGATCAGCGCCCTCCCGACCACCGGCAGCAAGCCGCCGTAGGGAGTCGGCTTCCTGCCGCGGAAGTGGTAAGGCGTCGAAGCCCCGATTTTATTGGGCCGCGAGGCCGTCACGGCTGGGCCTTGTTGGACGGGCCTTTGGGAGCTATGCTGTTTTCGTCTGGTAACCATGTGGGTGACTTCCTTGGGGTTGGCTGGCGAAGCTGGAATCTTTGTCAGCCGACCTTTTTACCCCATGTTTTAGGGGGTCCCCAATGGTCCCTTGCGGCTCAGCCCTCCTCAGGTCCACGCCGCAGTGCATAATTCAGGTACCAAGTGATCACCAGGTCCTGGTGACCATCTGCATTGAAATCCCCGGTCTCAAGGTTGTTCGGATTGATCCAGAATATATTCGGCGGATTGAGGTCGTTATCGTTGGGATAGCAATAGGAGTCATGCCAGCGGTCGGTCCAGAAGTACATTAGCAGGTCGCCGACGGCGTAGTGGTCGGTTTGCCGGTTGTCGGCTCCCGGGGTCAGTTGAAATCCGTCCGGTGGATCGAAATGCCACGGGCTGTCCGAACCGTCCCCCTGAGCAATTAACGCCACTGGCATCACCGCCAGCAGCGCCCCGATGCGAAGCGCTCGGCTCCCTCCGTTTCGCCAAGCACGACCCGATAGTGGCGCATCCCCCATGTCAGCCCTCCTCGTACGACCGGTTGAGAATACTTGGGCCGGATTGTAACACGGGTTTGGACAGCTTTGGGAGAGTGTCGACCCAGCCCACTGTGACCATCGGCACACCGGAGCGGCTCTTCTCTTTCGAAGAGCTTGCCTTTGGGGACCAAATCCCTACGTACGACATAACG
>CBDCYS010000071.1:0-16363 GCA_965224215.1 Bryobacterales bacterium
TTCGAAATCTCGTTGAATTTCGACATTCCCTATGCCGCCAGGGGACCCCGAGAGTTCTGGCGCCGGTGGCACATCAGCCTTTCAGAATGGCTTCGTGATTATCTATATTTCCCGCTCGGCGGCTCACAACAAAGACGAGGCAAAGTCTTCCTCACCCTGATGGTTGTGATGGCCTTGGGTGGACTTTGGCACGGGGCGCAATGGCATTTCGTTTTCTGGGGGATCTACCATGGTCTGTTGCTGGCCGGGTATCGGCTAGCGAATGCGGAAAGCTCTTCACAAGCGCGGAAATCCGTTGTCCAAAATGGCTTGGCAGGCCTGCTGATGTTTCATTTCACCTGAATTATGCACTGCCGGTGCACCTGGTGAGGGCTGAGCCGCCAGGAACCATTTGGGGACCACCGAAAACATGGGGTAAAAAGGTAGGCTGGCAAAGATTTCAGCTTCGCCAGTCAACCCCAAGGAGGTCACCCAAATGGTTACCAAACGAAAACAGCATAGCTCCCGAAGGCCCGTCAAACAAGGCCCCGGCGCGAGGGCCCCGCGGCCCAATAAAATCGGGGCTGCCACGCCCTATCACTTCCGTGGCAAGAATCTGACTCCCTACGGCGGCTTGCTGCCCGTCGCCACCCTGCTCGAAAAACTCGGCTTCCAAGCGCTGCTGGAAGAAACCCTCACGACCAAACGGATCACCCGAGCCATGAGCCCCTACCAGTTCGTGCTGGCCCTCGTGCTCGGCCTCTATGTCGGCTTTGCGCGGCTCAACCAACTCCGCTTCATCGCTCGCGACCCCATCCTGACCGGCATCTTGCAAGTGACGCGTCTGCCGCCGCAGTCCACGCTGTGGCGCTTTCTGGCCTCGCTGCACCTCAACGTGGCGAAGCAGATCCTTTCCATTCAGCGCCAGCTGCGGGTACGAGTCTGGGCCGCGGCCCACGTGAAGTTGGAGACGGTGACGCTGGACACCGACACCACCGTGCATACCCTCTACGGCCGCCAGATGGGCGGGCGCAAGAGCTACAACCCCAAGAACAAGGGCAAGCGCAGCTACCAGCCGATACTGACCTTCCTGGCCGAGACGCGCGAATACCTGATGGGCGGGTTGCGCAACGGCGACCGGCCCACGGGCCGACAGATCGCCGCCCACCTCGAGAGCGCTTTCCGGACTTTGCCGGGCGGCGTGAAGAAAATCCTGGCGCGGGCCGATTCCGGCTTTTATTGCTGGGAGGCGGTGGAGGCCTATGAAAAGGCGGCTTGTCAGTTCGTCATCGTGGCGCGCAAAACGCGGCGCCTGGTCGAGCGCTTGCAGCAAGCAGAATGGAAACCCTCCCCCCGCTCCGACGCGGACGCGGAATGCGAATTCCTCTACCAACCGCAAGGCTGGGCGCGGGCCTGCCGTTTCCTGGCGCTGCGTTACGAAAACGAGCCCAAGGCCGGCGCGGCCGAGCAATACCAGTTGTTCGCCACCAGCGCTTACACCTACCGCGTGTTTGTCACCAATCTGGCCGAGCCGATCGCGGCGGTGGTGTGGTTTTACAATCAGCGCGCCGGAGCCGAGAACCTGATCAAGGAGGCCAACAACGACGCCGGGCTGGCGGCCCATCCCTCGCGCCGCTTTGACATGAACCGCAATCACTTTCAGTTGGCCATGCTGGCCTACAATCTCAACTGCTGGCTGCTGCTGTTCAACCGCGAAGCCCAGGCCAGCGTGGAGACGCTGCGGCACACCACCCTGGCGACGGCGCGGCTGCGTTTTCTGTTCGTGGCGGCCAAGATCTGGCGGCACGCCGGCAGAACGGGTGTCAGCTACAGCGATCATTATCAGGAAAAGGGCCTGTTTGAACGGCTGATGCGACGGCTGCGGGCGATGGGGCCGCCGGGATCGAGCTTGGCGCCGGTGGTGGAGGGTGCGCTGAGCTGAGGGGCACTCCATGCATAAAATTTCATGCACTCGCCGCAACGTACTGGGAACACGCCGCTTGCCAGCCCGCTTTTGCCCTGCCGGGATCAGGAGGCGGCTCAAACGGGGAGGGAAACAGCAGAAAAGACGACTTGCGAAATCACTGAGTTGACACGAGTGCCGCTATCGCCACAACTCCATCGACGATGGCTACGCCGAATCTGTGCATAATTCAGGTTTCACCTGTCTCGGATGGATGCTCTTTCGTATCGAATCGATGGGCCAAATCAGCACAGTTGGAGCCAGGCTTTTCGATTTTACGGGAGACTGGTTTAGCTCTTTAGCGCTGGGCGACCTCTACCTATTGATGCTCTATAGCGCGCTTGTCATTGCATTGCAGGTCTTCCAATATCGCTCGAATAATCCATTGGTCTCATTGGGCTGGAATCTTCCGACAAGAGTAGCCCTATACGTTGCGATATATCTCAGTCTCACCCTCGGCGGAGCCTATGACGGTCCCCAATTTATCTATTTCCAGTTCTGACCGGCTCCCCTGGGCGGGGTTCATCGCCGCTCTGGTCTGCCTGGCTCTCGAAGCGCTGATCCTGACGCTCCAGCCTCGATTCATCAGCGGGCTGGACTTCACGGTCAGCGACAAACGTCAGATCATGACAGATCCTTCGCGGCAAGAGGACGTGCTGATTCTTGGCGACAGTCGTTTCTTCTCGATCCGCCCCGATATCGTCGATCAGGCATTCGGAGGGAACCATTTAGTGACGAACTACACTTGGCCCTTCGCCGGAGTGGAGACCGTCGACTATTTCTTGGAAGCGTATCTCCGTTACAAGAAGCCGCCGAAAGCCATATTAGTCGGCTGGATGCCGGAGAACCTCGCGGTCTCGAACGAGCGCATGAGCGTGACGGCCGACCCGCTTTACCGCACCCGGCTTTTTAACGCTATCCCCGCCGTCTCACTCGCCACGCGTTTCGCGCGGGACGGGCAGTGGGGAATGTTGTGGGAACTTTTCGAGTACCGGGCACTTCCGCCCAGCGCCCATCAGCGGGCACGTCTAATCCGATTCGCGTGGTCGTTGGCCGGAGCCGAGCCAGCCACCATCCCAGATCCTGAAGACCGCAGGATCGCTGGCGAATACGACGGCACCAGCAGCTTCCTGCTTTACGAAGACGAAGTCGCCGGCCCCGACGCGGTCTCCGATTACGACAAAGCCGCGCGAGGACTCAAGCTGGATTCCGCTCTCGGCAACGTTCCGCCTTTCGAGCATTTTCTCGAAAGGGCCGCGTCCAGCGGAATCCGGGTCATTCTATTCAACGTGCCGATGCCGGAAGGGCTTTACCAGCGCTTCGATGAACTCGGAGTCATTGCAAAATACCACCAAGTGATTGCAAGGTTGCAGCGAGAGTTCGAGAACTTCGAAGTGATCGAGCCGACCCTCCAGGTTTACCCCATCGAGCATTTCGCTGACGTCGGTCACATGAACAAACGAGGCGATCAGCAGTTCGCCCGCCACTACGGTCAAGCAATGAGACGTTGGCTCCGGCAGCACAGATCCGTGGATTGAATTCAGGTCTACGTACCAGCCTTGACGTTGCGGCGCAGCCACGGTATCAGCTTGTCAAAGCTGAACGTCCCTGCCTCATGCAGCCCCGAGATGAAGGCGTAAGCCTCTTCTGGGTCCGCCGTCAGTCTTGAGCCGTTGATCGCCAAAAACGTGTACATCGCGGCAAAGGCCGTGCGCTTGTTGCCGTCGATGAAAGGATGGTTCTGGGCAAGACTCTCCCAAAGCGCGGCGGCTTCTTCGACGAGATCGGCGTAGTAGCCGGTTTGCGGCCGGTAGAGCGCCGCCTCAAGAAGACCAACGTCCCGAACGCCCTGCGTTCCACCTGAATTATGCACTGCCGGTGCACCTGGTGAGGGCTGAGCCGCCAGGAACCATTTGGGGACCCCCGAAAACATGGGGTAAAAAGGTAGGCTGGCAAAGATTTCAGCTTCGCCAGTCAACCCCAAGGAGGTCACCCAAATGGTTACCAAACGAAAACAGCATAGCTCCCGAAGGCCCGTCAAACAAGGCCCCGGCGCGAGGGCCCCGCGGCCCAATAAAATCGGGGCTGCCACGCCCTATCACTTCCGTGGCAAGAATCTGACTCCCTACGGCGGCTTGCTGCCCGTCGCCACCCTGCTCGAAAAACTCGGCTTCCAAGCGCTGCTGGAAGAAACCCTCACGACCAAACGGATCACCCGAGCCATGAGCCCCTACCAGTTCGTGCTGGCCCTCGTACTCGGCCTCTATGTCGGCTTTGCGCGGCTCAACCAACTCCGCTTCATCGCTCGCGACCCCATCCTGACCGGCATCTTGCAAGTGACGCGTCTGCCGCCGCAGTCCACGCTGTGGCGCTTTCTGGCCTCGCTGCACCTCAACGTGGCGAAGCAGATCCTTTCCATTCAGCGCCAGCTGCGGGAACGAGTCTGGGCCGCGGCCCACGTGAAGTTGGAGACGGTGACGCTGGACACCGACACCACCGTGCATACCCTCTACGGCCGCCAGATGGGCGGGCGCAAGAGCTACAACCCCAAGAACAAGGGCAAGCGCAGCTACCAGCCGATACTGACCTTCCTGGCCGAGACGCGCGAATACCTGATGGGCGGGTTGCGCAACGGCGACCGGCCCACGGGCCGACAGATCGCCGCCCACCTCGAGAGCGCTTTCCGGACTTTGCCGGGCGGCGTGAAGAAAATCCTGGCGCGGGCCGATTCCGGCTTTTATTGCTGGGAGGCGGTGGAGGCCTATGAAAAGGCGGCTTGTCAGTTCGTCATCGTGGCGCGCAAAACGCGGCGCCTGGTCGAGCGCTTGCCGCAAGCAGAATGGAAACCCTCCCCCCGCTCCGACGCGGACGCGGAATGCGAATTCCTCTACCAACCGCAAGGCTGGGCGCGGGCCTGCCGTTTCCTGGCGCTGCGTTACGAAAACGAGCCCAAGGCCGGCGCGGCCGAGCAATACCAGTTGTTCGCCACCAGCGCTTACACCTACCGCGTGTTTGTCACCAATCTGGCCGAGCCGATCGCGGCGGTGGTGTGGTTTTACAATCAGCGCGCCGGAGCCGAGAACCTGATCAAGGAGGCCAACAACGACGCCGGGCTGGCGGCCCATCCCTCGCGCCGCTTTGACATGAACCGCAATCACTTTCAGTTGGCCATGCTGGCCTACAATCGCAACTGCTGGCTGCTGCTGTTCAACCGCGAAGCCCAGGCCAGCGTGGAGACGCTGCGGCACACCACCCTGGCGACGGCGCGGCTGCGTTTTCTGTTCGTGGCGGCCAAGATCTGGCGGCACGCCGGCAGAACGGGTGTCAGCTACAGCGATCATTATCAGGAAAAGGGCCTGTTTGAACGGCTGATGCGACGGCTGCGGGCGATGGGGCCGCCGGGATCGAGCTTGGCGCCGGTGGTGGAGGGTGCGCTGAGCTGAGGGGCACTCCATGCATAAATTTTCATGCACTCGCCGCAACGTACTGGGAACACGCCGCTTGCCAGCCCGCTTTTGCCCTGCCGGGATCAGGAGGCGGCTCAAACGGGGAGGGAAACAGCAGAAAAGACGACTTGCGAAATCACTGAGTTGACACGAGTGCCGCTATCGCCACAACTCCATCGACGATGGCTACGCCGAATCTGTGCATAATTCAGGTTCCACCATACCGTTCAATCTGGTCCTCGTGAATGGCGAGGACTTCCACCAGCGTTAAGTAGTCAGTCATTTTGCGAGCTTCTTGTAAAGCTCGCGGTACTTGTCATGACTGGCGAGATAGGAGGCCATGACTTGCGCCCGGGGCCGGGCCTGTTTTCGTTTTTCGATCAGGTCCGCAAACGCCTCATCCACCAGCGCCTGTAGCTGGCGGCCTTCTTTCTCCGCGATCGTGCGGATAGAAGACAGAATTTCGGCATTGACCTGGGTCGCGAATTTTCTTCGGGTCTGGGACATGGGCAGTTCTCCCCAACTGGCTCCAGGCTATCATGACAAATCATGATAAATCAAGAAACCTGGATGTCCTCAAGCCCCGGTTACCAACAGCGCCTAATCGGTCACCTGGTCAACCATGATTATCCGTCCTGCCTTCAACGCTTCCGGGCCACCCAAGTAAGGTACCGGCAACGCCTACGTTATCCTGATGGCAGTGAATCAAGCAAACGAAAACGAAATGCCCGAAGCGTCACTCATGACCGCTCGCGTCAGACCGCAGTCACCTCTCACCTGTGACATCCCCAATCCCTTGAGAGTCTCATCCCATGGCCGCTGAACTAACCTGCTTCAACCCCGAGTGCCGGAAGCGCTTCGCGATCGACGAAGTGATCTATCAGTGCCCTGCTTGCGACGGGCTCATTGAGGCAGCGAACGATTTCACCGGCCTCGACGCGGAAAAGCTCCGCGCCCTCTGGGACCAGCGCCGCCTGAGCCGCCTTTCCCTCGATGTGAGTGGGGTTTGGCGCTATCGAGAGATGCTGCCATTCCTCGACGACCCCCAGCACGTCGTCACGCTCAGAGAAGGCAACACGCACTTATTCGATGGGGCGCTGGCAGCCTCCTATGGTGGCCTGACAAACTTGCAGTTCAAGCACCAGGGCTATAATCCCACCGCTTCGTTCAAGGACAACGGGATGACAGCCGGAGTGGCGCAAGCGCGCAAGCTGGGTATGAAGCGGGTGGCCTGCGTGTCCACGGGAAATACCTCGGCTTCGATGGCGGCCTACGCGGCGGCGGCCGGGATGCAAGCAGTCATCTTCATCCCGCATGGGAATATCGCCTATGGCAAGCTGGCGCAGGCGCTCGAATATGGCGCACTGACCATTCAGGTGGAAGCGAATTTCGATCAGATTCTGGCGCTGGTGCGGGTCCTCACCGAAGAGCTGGGGATCTATCTATTGAACTCGATCAACCCTTTTCGCATTGAAGGACAAAAGACCATTGGAATCGAGATGCTCGATCAGCGCGCATGGAAGGTTCCAGATTGGATTGTTGTGCCGGGAGGGAATCTGGGCAATGTGTCGGCCTTGGGCAAGGGCTTGCGCGAAATACGCGAGATCGGGTTGATTGACCGGCTACCGCGGCTGGCGGTGGTTCAAGCAGCGGGATCGGCGCCGTTCTGCGAATTTTTCAACCAAGAAACTCGCGGCTCGTTCGTCAACCTCGAAGAACCGGAGACCCTCGCAACGGCAATTCGGATTGGCGCACCGGTCTCATGGCCCAAGGCACTCTTTGAAGTGGAGTCAACCAGTGGCGTCGTCGAAAGCGTGACCGAGCAAGAAATCGCCGACGCCAAAGCCGTCATCGGCAGATGCGGTATCGGCTGCGAGCCGGCCTCCGCGGCAACACTCGCGGGAATTCGCAAGCTAACAGCAGCGGGGACAATCGAGCCCGCTGCGGATGTAGTGGCCGTGCTAACCGGGCACCTGTTAAAGGATCCCGACTACGTCTATCGCTATCACACAGACCAGCTGGAAGCCCCCGGCGCGGGGAAGATCGAGTCCACGTTCGGCAACGCGCCGGTCGTCATGCCCAACGACCCGGCCAAGATCGCCGAGTTTCTCGAGGGGAAAGCAGCATCCAGGTAAGCAGTATCAGAGCCACGCCGTCAGCCTGCGGTCAAGTCCGCCATCCTCAACAATCCTGCAACAGGACCTAATCCGCACCGCTCGGTTCCGGCTAGTCCGAGCAACGGGTTGCCCCTAAGCTGCGGCGCCGGCCCGACACCCCCAGCGCGCCAACAAGCCACTTCCTCGACCCGCGCAACCAACCCAACGTCATCCGCCTCTGTCCAAACGCGAAATGCTCGACCAACCGGCCCGTACTCGTTCGTGACCCTTCGCAGATCATCACCCGACTGTTCAGCTCCGCCCTCGCACTGAACCATCTTGATGCGCCCATCAGTAAGGCGCACTAGGAGAAACGAAGAAGGACGGTGACCGTGCCCGATCATACGAGACGCCAATGCGCGAAGGTCGTTTAAGAGAGTCCGATCCGGGTCGCGTGCCTCGGTCGTCTCGAGGCGAGAAACGCGGACTAGCTGGATTGGAAGCAACGCGGAAGTAGCCACGAAATGCTTATCGACCCCAAAGTTCGGAATTCGCCGCGGCCCGCGATTTGCGACTGTCCGCGGACAATCAAGGCCCGGCGGGCTGGGGTGAAGGCGCGGCCGCTCCCGGTTGCGGCGAGTCTTCTTCCTGCTCGTAGGGATAGGCGATGCCCCGGTTGTGGAGTTTCAAAGTGTAGATACTGTGCGAGAGCCGCCAGTGCGAGATATAGACACTGCCGACCGTGGCGGCCATCACGGGCAGCATAATGCGGTAGTCATTGGTCATCTCGAAAAGGATCAGTATCGACGTGGCGGGCGATTTTGCGGCGGCGGCGAAAAAGGCGGCCATTCCGACCATGGCGTAAGCGCCCGAGGTGCCGGTCGCATACGGAAATATCGAGTGTACAATCGCCCCAAACGCCCCGCCCAGCATGGCGCCCATGTAAAGACAGGGGGCGAAAACTCCGCCCGAGCCCCCCGAACCCAGTGTGGCGAGGTTCGACAGCATTCCCATGACGAACAAGCTAAACAGCATTTCCAACGAAAAGCGGGTATGCAGCGCCGACTCCATTGCCGGGAATCCCGCGCCATATACCTGCGGGTAGAAGCGCAACACCAAACCGACCATCAGACCACCAACGGCGGGCTTCAGATATTCGGGGAATTTCCAGTTCCCGAATAGATCCTCACTCTTGTACAGCAAGCGGACATAGACGACCGCCGCCAGCCCGAGCACCACGCCCATGAAGAAGTAGAGCGGCAGTTCGGCGTTACTCTTCAGCTCGTACGGCGGAGCGTAGAAAGCGGGGTAGTTTCCAAGATAGTGTCTGGCCACCATGCAGGAGCTAAGCGAAGTCAGCAAGACCAGCAGGAAATCCGCGTGTATGCGGCCCATCAAGACTTCCATCGAGAAGATGGCGCCGGCGATGGGAGCGTTAAAAGTTGCCGCTACACCCGCGGCTGCCCCGCAGGCAACGAGCGTCCTCACATTCTTTGTAGCGAGCTTAGCCCACTGCCCGATCGCTGAACCGATGGCCGAGCCGATCTGGACCATGGGGCCTTCGCGGCCCGCCGTGCCGCCGAAACCGATCGTCATCGAGGATGCCAAGACCTTCACCGCGACAACCCGTGGCCGGATGTGGCCTCCGCGCGTGGCGAGCGCGGTCATCACCTCGGGGACCCCATGTCCCTTGGCTTCCGGCGCAAAGCGATTGATCAACGGGCCGACGAAAAGCCCACCGATCGCCGGCAGCAGGACAAGACTTGCCGGCCCGAAAACAGCGAGCGCGGACACCACATCATTGCTCGCGAAATCCGCAATCGAATGGAGTATATGGATGAACGCGACCGATCCGAATCCGGTGAGAACCCCGATGACAATAGCCAGGATGATCAGGTAATTTTGGGAGGGCAGGAACGACGAGCGGAACCAGATCATCGCCCAGTCCCATGCGGCTGCCACGGAAAGGATGCGGGCGACGAAGCCCGCTACAGTTTGCAACGTCTGCAAGCCACGCGAGATCCAGCTCTGCAAGAAGCGGGGAATGAACCGGGAGATCACGGCGTGGTCTGCCCTTCAGCCGAGACCGCGACCAGCTTCAAGCGGTCATCCCGCTGGACGGTCAAAACGAGAGGTCGCACCTGCTTTTTACCCTGCCGCTCTTCTAGCCCCTGCGCTTCAAACGCCTCGAGCGGACGGGCTGCCGTGCGTTGATCCAAGCTGCTGCCGTTGATTGCGACGATGGCGTCCCCGCTCAGCAGTCCGGCGTCCGCCGCCGGGCTCCCCTCAACCACGGCGTCGATCCGCCACACCGGTATGGTGTCTGTGCTGGGGGGCCCAGTCGCGTCTGCCCATTCGAGCAAGACGCCGAGGCGCGGAAAGGACCGGAGCGGTTCTCCAAGCGGCCGGCAGTCCGAAGCCGGGAGGCGGGTCGCACCGTCGATACGCCGCCGGCCCCTGTAAACCGAGTATCGCGCTAGAGTCCCCGCAGGTTGTCCTTCGTAGGATTTGTAGAATTGTTCAGCGTTCTCGACTCGCTCGCCGCCCCATCTTAGGATGATGTCTCCGGCTTTGATCGAAGGCTCCGGGACGAACGAGTCTTGGCGCACCTTTTCGACAAAGACGCCCTCGCGGAGCCTCAATAGTTTCGCCAACGCCGGAGGCACGGCGGCGACTTCGATGCTATGGCAGGGCGGCTGCTCTTTCAGCCGCTCGACCAGCCGATATACGGCAGGCGCGGCCAACAGGCGTGAACCGCCCGGTGAATTGAGAGCCAGGCCAACGAGGTTCCCGTCCAAATCGACGACTGCGGCCGCGGGTGGGGCTCCCCCGTCATCGAAAGAGACCGCGAACGATTCTAAATCCTGTTCGGAGCGCCCGGTCTGCTCCGTCGAGACGAGGTGTCCTGGCGTAATGCGCAAGCGCTGGTCCGGCTCCACGCTGACGGCGGCCACAAAAGATCCCGGGGGCAGACTGACCGGGCTAATGAGCGTGAACGGCTCCTCGATGGCTTGATCCAGTTCAAACAGAGCGATGCCCAGTTGCGTGTCGACGGACAGAAGCCGGTGCGGTTCGGACTCTTCAGCCGAAGACGGCGCTACCGGGGACGACGGTTCCGGGCTCACGTTTTCGCCGGACAGCTCTTCAGAGCTGTCCACCGCTCCGCTTTCCTGTGATTCCGGGTCACCATCGGTGGGCGTCTCGGATGCTGACTCTCTCGAGGCAAGCTCATGATGCTCACGGGTCAGTTGCCGGACTCGCTGGTCGGCGATGAGAGCATCCGCAGCCTTGATCGAGGAGATCGCCAGGTTAGACTCTATCACTAGAGCCGGGATCCGCTTCGTGGAGACCAGCTCGATCTTAAGGCGAGTTTGCTGTGCTACTTGAAGCCAATAGTCCGAATTGTAAGTGAGCGGGGTCTTTTCCAAGCTCGGGCGAGATGGCCGTGGTGGCGGTTCGAATGCATCAATCTCTGGTTTCAGGGCGGCCTCAGCCGAAGGTTCGCGGTTAAGAGCCCCATGCACCAACACGCCTCCGACGATCAGGAGCACCCCAACAGGCACCAGCAGACCGCGAGAATGCAGGTGTCGAATTACCGGCCAATTGAGGATGGAGCGCACTGGAGCGGGTACGACGGTGACTACCTACTTCTTAGAATAACGTGTCTCAAAAACAGGTGACCGGAACGACCGATTTCCTCGCGATTTCGAGGTTTTCAAAGCCGGCACGAAGGTCGCGGACCGCTCGCTAAGCCCTCGCTGGACCTCAAGTCCCTGTTTGGGAACGCAGCACAACGCAGATGAGCGGGCCACCGGTAAGGCGTTTTCAGCGGTTCAGCCGGCGAAGCGGCGCAGGATCGGATTGTCCCAACGCCAGCCTAACCCTCATCGGCGTCATCCGTACCGCCCGATCCGCCGCTATCCTCCGACTGTCCTTGTTCGCTCTCCCACTCGTCGAGCCCGCTCTGAATCGGATCGTCCGGCCCCGTACTGCGGCTCCCACCGCGCGGCTTCCTGCCGTCGCTCATCGGACCCGCCCCTGAGCGCTGCTTCGCGCCAACGACATACGGATTCCGAGGTTTGATCTTCTTCTTTTTCTTTTTCACAACCGCATGTTACTTCAGTCTGCACTGCGAACGAACGAGTTCCTTTCCGCCTTTGCACCTGTTGGAACAAAGCAGTCTGACCAACGACAATAGGATTGAGGTCTCAAAGATACGCCGAGCCCGTGGCGCGCACGTTGGAGCGAACGAGGCCCAACCCCAAGGATGAAAACCGCACTAAAAGAATGGGCCGTTGTCATTGAAGCTATGGCCGCCGGGCATCAGACCTTTCTGGTGCGCAAGGGCGGCATCGCGGAAACCGGTCCCGGTTTCGAGCCGGCTCTCAAGCCGGCTCACCGTGAGTTCCTGGCCTTTCCAACCTGGGAGCACCAGCACCTCGATTCAGTCCGGCCCGAATTTCATCATCTTTTCTCGAAGATCGCCGAGCCCGACCCGGATCACCTAGAAATCCGCTACATGGGCGAAGTGACCGACGTACTCACGGCGCCGCACTCCCGGGCGCAAATAGACCACCTCGCTCCCCGCCATATATGGACAGACACCTACATCGACAAACGCTACGATTACCGTCCCGACTTGCCGCTCTTCGTCGTGATCTTACGTCTGTTTCGCCTCCGCGAGCCGCACGTCGTTCCGTTGGACCCGCGCTATGCCGGCTGCCGCTCGTGGGTCGAGTTGCAACAGAACGTCCCGACCGATTCGCTTGAACCCGTCATCGACGATGCCGCTTTCGGCCTGCTTCGTGATGAGCTTCAGGACCACCTGACTCGCGAATTTTTGTGACCGCAGCGGCTTGACATCCGCCAACGAGGGATTCCCGGCGGGATACTCGAAACACCTGAATGCGGTACCGGTACTTACTAACACCTCCACGAGGTAAACCGTCCGGCCTCCGCCAATCGACTCACTCCCTCGCAAGACACTTCATCACAATCCTCCAATATTTCAAGGGGTCGCGTAGTCACTTAACCGCATCGTTGCGTACTGTTGCAACCTTAGGTTCAGTTAGGTGATAATAATTACGAGCAACACAATTACAAGCAGCATCAGAAGACGTTTGGAGTTCGCCTAACGTGTACTTATTATGGGAACAGTCCAATCTCGTCGACGCGATTTCTTCTACGTCCACAGCGGGCCGCCAGCGAGCGGCCCGTAACTTTCTTGAGGGGCTCTCCACCGACGAACTGCGTTACATCGCCGGATACTTAGGAACGAGAGTGATTGATCCCGAACTGCCTCCACCCTGCAAGAACCGCAATCAGATCGCGCTTAGCATCGAGCGCTATGAGGGTTCCAAGAAAGGCCCTGAACTGAAAAAGGTCGGCAGCGATACCCGCTGCAACGGCAGCAGGGCTACGCACCGAATGATGGTGCTACTTGAGTACCTCAGCGCGTGTAGCATGGACGAGCCAGCTGCCTTAGCTGCTCGTGCCGGTTGCGCCTAGCGCGTTATCGTTCATCAAGCCAACAGCTCCGCTATCTTCCGGGCGCTAAAACCCTCCACTGACCTTCTGACCGTCCTAAGGCTCATCTCCGGTCCGACCCGAGACTCACGTCGGCGGCTCTGAGTACTCTACGGAATCACCATCAAAATTGGCGACTTCAGCTAGTCCGATGCTGCGCGAGGATACGGTTTCGCCAACCACCTGACAGCGTTTCGAATGATTTGCTGAATTTCGGCTTGCCGAAAAACGGGGCGCGTCTCGTGACCTGGCCGCAAGTAAAACACCTTTCCGCGGCCCACCCGCCAGATCATTCCGTCACTACCGTGTTGCTCGCCGCCTTCCCACGACCCCTCAAGAATCTTGGCGTCCGGCGGAGGAACGGTGAAGGGATTCCCGTACATCTCCGTCGCCGGAATGACAAAGTCGGCAACTCCTTTTGTAATCGGATGCCGTGGATCGAGCACCCGGATCATCTCGGGTTTACCTTCGTTGCGAACCCGGCCCTAGGCCCCTGGGATTCCTGCGAGCTTGACTCCGGCTTCTTCAGCTTTCATGCGCATCAGTTCTTGGAACGGGCGGCAGTAGTGCGCCGAATGCAGCGGCAGAAAACCCATCCCGCGCTCTTTGATATGCCGCACGACGCGCTCGACGTGCTCAACGCTGACTGCGCCGTGACTGCGGTGTCCGAACCAAACCAGGACATCCGTTTTGGCCAAAGCCGCTTCGCTGAGTCCCTGCTCCGGGTCGAGCAGGTTGGCGATCGTGACCGTCGCCTGTCGGTCCGTCTTCAGTAGCTCTTGGATGGCTCCGTTGATCCCGCGAGGATAGATATCGACCGGCTCACTGCGTTCCGACCACGCCATCACCTGGATGCGCTGGGCGAAAACGGGGATACTGGAAAGCAGACACAACGACAACAGAAAGGCAATTCGCATAGGCGATACTGTAGCAAACCGGAGTATTGACTGGACCAACCATCAGAGCCGCGAAACCTTGTTCCGGGCCCCGCCTCAAAGTAGACCCGTCCGCCGAAACGGACCGACGCGCCCAAATAAAGAATGGCCCCCATGACCACGTCCGTAACCGAATACTACAACTCCCATCGTGATCAGTTTCTTGATGGTCTACTGGAATTCCTGCGAATCCCTAGCGTCAGTACCCTTCCTGAACACAAGGGCGACATTGCCCGGGCCGCGGCGTTCCTCGTCGATGAGCTGAAATCCGCCGGACTGCACAATGCCCGGCTGATGGAAGGCGAAGGAAATCCGATTGTTTCCGCCGAGTGGAAAGGGGCGCCAGGGAGGCCGACAGTGCTGCTTTACGGGCACTATGACGTCCAGCCGGCTGACCCGCTCAACGAATGGGATTCGCCTCCGTTCGACCCCCAAATTCGCGGAGACGATGTTTTCGCGCGCGGCGCATCCGACGACAAGGGTCAGACCTACCTCGTATTGAAAGCGGTCGAAGGCTTGCTGCAAGCCTACGGCAAACTCCCGGTCAACATCAAATTCCTCATCGAAGGCGAAGAGGAAACCGGCGGCGAAGTCCTCGAGAAATACCTCAAGGTCAACGGGCGCGACCTTGGCGCGGATGCCGCTCTGGTCTGCGATACCGAAATGTTCGCTCCAGAATTGCCGACTCTCTGCACGGGGCTGCGAGGCATGGTGTACACCGAGGTTGAGGTCGAAGGGTCTCGCATCGATCTTCACTCAGGCGTGTATGGCGGTGTCGCGCCGAACGCGATTCAAGCGATTTCCGAGATCATCGCCGGGCTGAAAGAGCCTGGCGGGAAGGTGACGATTCCCGGCTTCTACGATGACGTAAGGCCCCCTGCGCCTGCCGAACTTGCCGCCTGGGAGCGGCTACCGTTCGACGAGCAAGCCTATCTGCGAACGGAAGTAGGTTCGCAGGCACTGGTCGGAGAAGCGGGCTTCTCTGTGCTCGAGCGGATCTGGGCTCGGCCCAGCCTCGACGTTCACGGCATCCGCGGCGGTTTCGTGGGTGAGGGCGGCAAGACTGTCATTCCCGCGCGCGCAACGGCCAAGATCAGCATGCGCCTGGTAGCCGACATGGAACCCGGCGCTGTCTTCGCCAAGTTCCGGCAACATGTGGAAAGCCTCACGCCGGCGGGAACGCGTGTATCGGTGCGGCAGCTCTCCTCGGCTCCAGCCGCGCTGGTTAATCCAGACAGCCGATTTATCCAAACCGCCGCCCGCGCTCTCACCGAGGTCTTCGGCACCGAGGCGGTATACACTCGCAATGGAGGGTCGATTCCGGTTGTGGGCCTGTTGCGGGAGCAGGCCGGGATTCCGACTGTCCTCATGGGATTCGGATTGCCGGACGACAATATCCACGCACCGAATGAGAAGTTTCATCTACCTAACTTCTATCGTGGGATCGCCACCGTCTCGCGCTTCTTGGCAATGCTTGGTGAGTAGGCCTGGAAACGCTGAGTGAATAGGACAGGCCCATCTTCGCACCGCGCCTCTCGATTGGCCGCCTCGCTGGTTGCCCTGTCGCTGCTGTCTGCAGCGAGCGGCACAGCCGCCCCGAACATCTTTTCTTCAGGAGTCGTCAACGCTGCGGGGTTCATGCCACCGCCGCGCCCCGGGTCCGCAATTGCACTGGGCTCGGTGTTTTCAATCTTCGGCACCGGCCTCGGACCCGACCCGCCCGTGACAGCCCCTGAAACACCGTTGCTTCCATCGTTGAACGGCGTATCAGTGCGAGTCTTCAACCCGGCGGGGGACTCCGTCGATGCGCTGCTGCTCTTTGCCGGGGAGTCTCAAATCAACGCCATTATGCCGTCCAGTGCGGCGGCCGGTTTGAATTTTGTAACTGTCACATTCGCCGGAGAAACCAGCTCCGCGGTCCCCATCAAGGTGGTTCATAGCAGCTTCGGCGTCTTTACACGCAGGCTCGATGCACCCCCTGGGTCTTCGCGGCCAGGGCCTCGTTTCGCCATCGTCCAAAACGTCACCCACAACGGCGAACTGCACCTCAATGGACCCGAAACCCCGGCGATACCCGGCCAGACCGTAACACTTTGGGGCACCGGATTGGGAGCGGCCCTTGGGCTGGACTCGATCCATCCGGCCGCCCACCAATCAGACACCCCGGTCGAGGTCGAAGTTGGCGACCGCACCGCCGATCTCACCTATAGCGGCCGCTCGCCGTGTTGTCCCGGCGTCGACCAAATCAATTTGCAAATCCCAGATGACGCTCCGTTGGGCTGCTTCGTGCCAGTGTCGGTGCGCGTCCGAGGCGTCTTGTACAGCAATGTCGAAGCGCTCGCGATTTCAGCCGACGGCTTACCTTGTCAAGAAGCTCGCGATGCGGGCACACCCAAGCAGGAACAAATGACTACCCAA
>CBDCYS010000072.1:0-16194 GCA_965224215.1 Bryobacterales bacterium
GAGCCGTACGCCACCTCAGAAGGTCCAAACTTGAGTGGCAGGCAAGGATGCCCGCCCCACTTAGCGGTGCGTCGTCGACATCAACTCTGGACACGAAATGCAGAGACTCCAGAACACAGATGTAGACCCGCGGTAGAACCGAGAAGCGATACGATAGCTGAGAACACAGGAATCAGCGCATGCCAAATCAAATTGAAGCCAAATTGACCCAAGTCGGCCCGTCCACGAGCGAGGCCTCGATCCGAACTCATACGAACCTGATTGACCGGCCGGAAGCAAAGGGCGGCGCCGACCAGGGGCCGATGGGCGGCGAACTGCTCCTGGCTTCGCTCGCGGGCTGCTTCATGAGCAACCTGCTGGCCGCGATCCGCGCACGCGAAGCGGCAATCGAGAATGTTCGCACCAATGTCGCGGGGACCCTCGATGGAACGCCGCCTCGGTTCACGGCGATTGCCATGGAGGTTTCCGGCGAGGGGGCCGACCTCGATCAACTCGGCAAGTTGGTAACGATCGCTGAACGGGGCTGTATTGTGGCGAACACGCTGCGCCGCACGGTGGAACTGAGCATTGGCGTCGTCTGAGGCCACTTACTCCGCAAAAGGCCGGTGGTTTCGGCCACTTACTCCGCAAAGGCCGGTGGTTTCGGCGGCCGTGAAGGGTTGGCGCAAAGGGCGTAGCACGCTACGCCCCTACATCGGGCCTATTGGGTCGGAAGTGTTCACTACAGGATCCACCGAGAGCTGCTCCGCCTTCTCACAGAGAACCTTCCACAACCGATCGACGTACGCCTGCGTCGTTCGAATATTCCCAATCGCCACCCGCAGCGTAAACCGATCATTCAGCCTGGTATCGGATAGAGAAACTCGCCGGTCCCGTTCACCGCGTCCTAGCAGCCGCTGGCTAAGCGAGTCAAGTTCAGCAGGCGCCACTCCCGGAGGCTCCCACCGGAAGCAAACGAGCGAAAAAGGGACCGGAGCCACAGGCACGAAGTCAGGATGTTCGTCCACCCGAGCCGCGAAATGTTGAGCCAATCTCATGTGCTCTCGCAGATTGGCGATAAGCCCCTCGCGGCCAAAGTGGCGCAGGACGAACCATAGTTTCAGTGCCCGGAACCTGCGTCCCAGCGGTAGGGCGTACTCCATGAAATTGACCGCTCGCGGGTTCTCCTGACTGCGTAAGTATTCCGGGACCAGCGAGAGAGCGGCCCGCAGCTCCTTTGGACGGCGAGTGTAGAAGGCGGTCAAGTCCATCGGCACGAACAACCATTTATGCGGGTTGAAAAGGAATGAGTCCGCTCGTTCGCAGCCTTCCAAGATATACCGCTTTTCTGGAACGATAGCGGCGGCTCCGGCATAAGCGGCATCGATGTGCAGCCAGAGAGAATGGTGTTCGCAAATATCCGCCAGGGCCGGGACCGGATCGATGCTCGATGTTGAAGTCGTGCCCACGGTAGCAACCACACAGAACGGACGAAGGCCCGCAGCAAGGTCAGCATCAATCGCTTGGGTAAGACGATCGGGAAGCATCCTAAAAGAGTCGTCGACATCGATCTTGCGGCAGTGCTCCCGGTCCAAGCCAAGGGCGAGCGCTACTTTCTCGACCGACGAGTGGGCCTGCGCCGAAGTGTAAAACGTCAGCCGTGAGGAGTCGCCAACATCCCCTCCGTTTCGATCGGCGGCAAGTGCCGCTTCACGCGCCGCGATGACCGCATGGATGGTTCCAGTCGAAGCCCCTCCGACTGTCATGGCGAACCAGCCGGTTGGCAGGCCCATCCATTCCGCCAGCCAGCGGAGCGTGACTTGTTCCAACTCGACAAGCGCCGGACACGTCTTCCAAAGAAGGCCGATCGGATTCAAGGCCGACGCCAGCAGATCGCCGAGAACCCCGGGTGCACTTCCCGTGGTGGCGAAATAACCCATGAATCCGGGATGGTTCCAGTGCGTCAGATGGGGAACGACTTGCGTCTTGAAGTCGGCCAGGATGCACTCCATCGTCTCGCCGGACTCGGGCCCGGAGGCGGGAAGCGCGTCGACCAACGCGCCCGGTTCGACGTCGGGCGAGACAGGGTAGTTTTCCGGATGCTCCCAGTAGTCGGCGATCCAGTCGATGATCTCGTGGCCAAAGCGACGAAAATCTTCGGCAGGCATATCGCCCACAAGCGAGTCTGGAGAGACTTGTCGTGGCTGTCCCAGACCGTCCCTCCCGCTAGTCTTCCGGCGTGGAGTTTGCCGAGCGCCTTAGCAGTTGGAAAGCGATACCTGGGCCCATCCCCTGTTTATGAGCTAAATAGATCCACAGCACGGCCATCGGCTCGAGAAGCCGGGCATGGGTAAGCGGACCGCAGTCAACTGCCTCGAAGCCGATTTCTTCCGACAGCCGGGCCGCCTTGGATTTAGCAACGTGATCGTCGCCCGCGAAGAACATCGTGGGCTTCTGGCCGTCGTAGTTGGGATCGTTCATATTGCCGTATCCCGTCGTGTTGAAGACCTTGACGACGCGGGCGTCCTCGGCCCACACCGAAACCTGTTCCGCGCCCGAGGTGGAGTGGCCGACCTCCAGCGAAAAATCCGGTTTGAGGGGGTTCGTGCAATCGAAGATGATTTTCCCAGACAAGTCCCCGAGACTAGTTAGCGTCTGTTCGGTGGCCGACCATGGTGTAGCCAGCACGAGGACCTCCCCATAAGTCGCCGTATCGCTTAGTGTTCCGGTCTTGGCCTTCCCGCTAATCTGCTCAACGAGGCTTCGCAATTTTGCCGAGGAGGGGTCCCGGCTTCCGAACATAATTTCGTGGCCGGTCCCGGCCCAACGCCGCCCCAGTGTTCCGCCTACGTTTCCAGATCCGATGATTCCGATTCGCATTCAAACTCCGTTTCTTTTTCGTGCGGCCTGCTGCCGCAGTCTGCAACTAGTGTAGCGCTTATGAGGCCGCTATTTCGTTTGATACGGTGGCGGCCATGGAGGGCTTTTGACAATTGCTCTTCGATTCGACTATTGTGCCCTACTATGCCCAATTCACAGTACGTCCTTGGAATAGATTATGGCACTGAGTCCGGCCGCGTCATGCTCGTCAACGCAGGCAATGGAGAAGAGATCGCCTGGACGGTCGTGCCCTTCTCGAATGGCGTCATGGATCGGCAACTGCCCGACGGCACGCCGCTCGCTCCTGACTTCGCCTTGCAAGATGCGTCGGACTACCTGAGAGTTCTTACGGAAGGAATTCCCGAGGTTCTGCGATCGTCTAAAGTCGACGGCACCGACGTTGGCGGCATTGGGGTGGACTTCACTTCTTGCACGGTGATGCCCTGCAAACGGGATGGCCCGCCGTTGCCGGCGCTGCCCGAGTTCGCGGGCAATCCGCATGCCTGGGTGAAGCTCTGGAAGCATCATGCCGCGCAGCCGCAGGCGACACGAATCAACGAAATCGCCGGTGAGCGCGGTGAGGCGTTTGTGGAGCTTTACGGTGGCGGCTATTCTTCGGAATGGTTCTTTTCGAAAGTGCTCGAGACGCTCGAGAAGGCACCCGAAGTTTATGCCGGGGCGGATCGCTTCATCGAGGCCGGGGACTGGCTTGTGTGGCAGTTGACCGGCGAGGAAACCCGTTCCGAATGCGCTGCCGGTTACAAGGGCATGTGGATCAAGGGGAAGGGCTGGCCCTCCCCCGAGTTCTTCAAAGCGCTCGATCCGGGGTTGGAGAATGTGATCGCCGAGAAGGTCGACGGACCGCTCGTGCCCCTCGGGGGCAAAGCCGGCTTGTTAACGGCGGAGATGGCGGAAGCGACCGGTTTGGCCGCCGGCATACCCGTTGCTGCGTCGATTATCGACGCCCACGCCGCCGGCCCAGCCTGCAGCATGTCGCAGTCGGGGCGCCTGGCGATCATCATGGGCACGTCGCTGTGCCACATGTTGTTGGGTGATGAAAAGAAAATCGTCGAAGGATGTGGCGGACTCATCGAGGACGGAATCATCCCGGGTTTCTGGGGTTATGAAGCCGGGCAGGCGGCGGTCGGAGACATCTATGGGTGGTTTTTTGAGACCGGGCTTACGGCGGAGATCGAACGCGAAGCACTCGAGCGGAACATGGCTCCCGAAGACTGGCTCACCGAAAAAGCGGCGTCGCTTGAGGCGGGTCAAAGCGGCCTTGTCGCCTTGGATTGGTGGAATGGAAGCCGATCGGTGCTGATGGATGCGGAGCTGAGCGGCGTGATCGTCGGAATGAGCTTGGCGACGCGCCCCGAGGAAATTTACCGCGCTTTGATCGAGGCCACCGCGTTCGGAACCCGCGTTGTGATCGATGCCTTTGAAAGCCAAGGAGTTCCGATTCGCGATATAGTCGCGTGCGGCGGACTAGCCGAAAAGAGTCCCCTGGTGATGCAAATCTTCGCGGATGTGACCGGCCGCCAAATTCTACTGCCCCGTTCTTTTCAGGCTTCAGGACTCGGCGCGGCCATCCACGGAGCAGTCGCCGGCGGCTACTACCCGGATTTCCGCGCCGCGATCCAGTCGATGGCAGGCCTGCAGGAAAACAGCTATGCTCCCAACCCCAGCGCCCACGCCGTTTACAGCAAGCTCTACGCCGAGTATCGGAAGCTGCACGACTACTTCGGCCGCGGGGCCAACGACGTCATGAAACGGTTGAGGGAGCTCAGGAGCGAGTGAGTCGGTCGAATCGCAGAATGGCCTGTTCTTATACCACTGCGGTCGCGGCTCTTCCCGACCGTTGTCAGACTAGACCGCACCCTTTCGGGTGCGGCTCTGTTTGAAAGCCGACAGCTAGCTATCCGCGGCGGCTGCGCTTCACGTCGCGCACACCTGGGATGCCCTTCATGGCGGCAATCAGGCGCTCGAGCTGTTTGACATCCTTGAGATCGACATTCATCTCGACCACTGCCAGCTCACTCTTCTCTTTCTTAACGCTGCTCTCTAGACTGGAAATATTGACCCCTTCCTCCGAGACAATTGCGGTCAAGTCGGCCAGAACGCCGGGCCGGTCCCCGACGGAAATGATTAGCTTGGTTCCGTAGGCGACGTCTTGAGCTTCGGCCCATTCGACTTCCATCCGGCGCTCGGCCTCGTACATCAAGTTCCGCACATTCGAACAGCTGCTGGAATGAACAGCCACCCCCTTGCCGCGCGTGACGTAGCCGACGATCGGCTCACCCTTGATTGGGTTGCAGCAGCGGGCGCGATAGACCAAAATGTCGTCGATGCCCTTCACCGTCAGCACTGCCTGGGCGGCAGAAACCGAGCGCCTAGCTTTCGGCGCGGCGCCACTACGGTCAGGTCCGGTAGCGTCTTTGGCAGAGGCCGGTTTTTCGGGCTGAGGCAATAGCTTCGAAGCAATGTGGCGAGGGGAATACTTGCCGTAGCCCAGTGCCGCATAGAGGTCCGCCGGCTGCGCGCAGCCGTACTCTTTGCAAACCTCCTCCAGGGCTTTCGCGGTTATCCGTTTCAAGGAAGCGTGGAGTCGGCGCGCTTCCTTTTCGAGCAGCTTGAGCCCGATTTGCTCCGCCTTCTCCCGCTGCTTGGTGTTGAGCCAGTGCCTGATCTTGTTGCGGGCTCGCGAGGTCTGAACGGTCGTCAGCCAGTCCCGGCTTGGCGTGTGGTTCTGCTGCGTGGTGATCTCGATGATGTCGCCATTGGACAGCTGATAGGTCAGCGGAACAATGCGTCCGTTGGCCTTGGCTCCAATGCAGGTGTGCCCCACTTCGGTATGAATGGAATAGGCGAAATCAACCGGCGTCGCTTCCCGGGGCAGGGTCATCAGCTTGCCACCCGGCGTGAACACATAAACCTCTTCGGGATAGAGGTCAATTTTCAGCGTCGATAGAAAGTCACCGGAGTCCTTCATATCGCGCTGCCAATCGACAAGCTGCCGCAGCCAGGCGACACGAGTGTCCTCGACATCGTCGGAGCCGACTCGGCCTTCTTTGTACTTCCAGTGGGCGCAGATTCCCTGCTCCGCCATGCGGTGCATTTCTTCGCTGCGAATCTGCACCTCGAAACTTTGGCCTTGTTCGTCGATCACGGAAGTATGCAGTGACTGATAGAGATTAGGCCGTGGCGAGGCGATAAAATCCTTGAACCGCCCAGGCAAGGGCCGCCACAGCGAGTGGATCAAGCCGAGCGCACCGTAACAGTTCCTCTCGCTGTCGGTAATGACGCGAAGCGCGAGCAGATCATAAACCTGTTCGACCGTAATCTGCTGCCGCTGCAGCTTCTGGTAGATCGAATAGGGCCGCTTAATTCGACCTTCAATAGTGGCGGGCACACCGGCTTCTTCCAGCTTTTGAACTAGTGTATGGCTGGTCTGCGCCAAAAAGTCCTCGCTGGCCACGCGCCTTGACTCGATCGCCTCTGTGATTTCGCGGTAGGCATGCGGTTCGAGGTAGCAAAACGCAAGATCTTCCAGCTCACCACGAATGCGACCCATTCCCAGCCGCAAAGCGATCGGCGCGTAAATCTCGAGTGTCTCGAGTGAGATCCGTTGCTGCTTGTCGGGCGCGAGGTGCTGCAGCGTGCGCATGTTGTGCAGACGGTCGGCAAGCTTGACGAGGATAACCCGAATATCCTCGACCATGGCCAGCATCATCTTGCGGAAACCTTCCGCCTGGCGGGTTTCAGCGGAATAGAATTTCAGGCGGCTCAGCTTAGTGACACCCTGTACACAACGGGCGACTTCGGGGCCAAACCGGCGCTCGATCTCGGCAATTCCTACGCCCGTATCTTCCACCACATCGTGAAGCAGGCCCGTCGAAACGCACACCGCATCCAGGCGCATGTCCGCCAGCAGATGAGCGACCTCGACAGGGTGAATCAGATAAGGCTCGCCCGACTTTCGCTCTTGTTGGCCGTGTTTCGCGGCGGCGAAATCAAACGACTCTTGCAGCAGTGACAGATCCTCGGCGGGACGTTGAGTCTGAAGCTTCCTTTCTAAGTCCTTGAAACGGAGCAGGATTGGACGACTGATGGAATGGGTCGGGGTCGTCGCTGGGTCCGCGGCCATGCAGTTCTAGAAGCGCCAGGAAGTTGAAATGGAAAACAAAAACCCCGAGCATCCGGGGGTGCTGCCCACCCGGACCCTCAGGGTCATTATAAGCTCTGTGAAGGTTTACTGCCCTTCTTGGAATAGTTCTTTCGTGCCCTCTTCGGCTTTGCGTTTCTTGGTGTCGAGAGCCTGCTGGACCCAGTCGTCGGCTTTTGCGTTGTACTCTTCGTACTCTTCTTTCGTCTCGGAAATATCGGCCCTTTCACGGTAGAGCAGATTGAGATACGCCATGGCGTCATCATAGTCCGGATCGATTTTGATGGCCGTTTCCAGGCTGCTCATGCCGTCTTCAATGAGCGGCATGTTCGATTCCGCCAGTTCGATACGGGCTTCGTTGTCATTGATCGGCCCAGGATCTTCCGGCCTCATCCCTAGCGCCGCCCGAACCTCCAAGCGCGGCTGATAGGTTTGTGTCCAAGCGATGACGCCCTTTGTGTAGAGGGCAATAAGGTTAGTCGGGTCCTTCGCGAGCAACTTATCATACCATTCGACTGACTGATCGAACTCCTTCATATTAAAGTAAAGTGAACCCATACTGGACATTGCCAAGATGGCTTGAGCTTCACTTGGATTGCGATCAAGCACCCCCTGAAAACCCTCGAGAGCTTTGCCGGCGAGTTCAACATTTTCCTCGGATTCCGAACCGGGAATGAATTGACTCATGTAAGCCGTCGCTAAGTATTGACGGGCGTCGAGCAGCTCCGGATCCGCGGCGATCGCTTCTTCGAAATGCTGGGCCGCAAAACTATAGTTCGCCCGACCGAAGGAAGACACGCCCTTGTTCAGTGCGTTTCTCGCCTTCAAGTAGGCGATCTGTTCACCACACCCCAGCGAAAATAGTGCCACGGCCAAAGTGGCTACAGAAATGCACAGTCTCGTTTTACGCATTTTCTTCACTCCATTTGTTACATTGTCTGGCTGGACACCACCGTCTCCGCGACAGCTATCCGCCGTTTTCGTCGCTCGCAAGCTCCGCGGTTACTCTTCAATCTGTTCAGTAAGCAACCCAATCCTGTCCACCCCGGCGCCCTTGCTGATATCGATCACCTCGGCGACGTCACGGAAGTCCAGGCTCGGGGCGCCTCGGACAAACATCACTCGTTCCGCGCGAGTTTTGAAAATATCACGCAGGCGATCCTCGAGAACATCCAACCGGGAAGGATCGCGGTTGATCATGATGCTCTTGTCTGCGTTGACCGAAACAACAACGGTGCGAATGTTGTCCGGTGGTTGCTGCTGCTCTTCGTCCTCGTTCGGCTGGGGCACGAGCGCCTCCAGTCCTTTGGGGGTCAGCGGCGTAATGACCATAAAAATGATAAGGAGCACCAAAAGGACGTCGATCATCGGCGTCATATTGATATCAGCTATCGCGCCTTCAGCTTCAGATCCAACTGCCATCGACATAGTAGATTCCTCCGTTTGTGTTGGCTTGCTAGGCGGTCTTCGGTCGCCACGAATATCATTCCATGCTAACCATGCCGCCGCGTGCCTCAACCTTTTCCGTCAGTAGTCCCACCTGATCCACGCCCGAGCCGCGAAGAATATTCACGATGTCGACCACGGTTTTGTACTTGGCGCGTGCGTCACTCTTGATGTAGACCGTCTTGTCCAGCCTGTCTTTCACGACGTCCCCGACTTCAGTGCCCAGTTCTTTGGGATCGATCGACCCTCGTCCGAGGAACACTTTGCCGTCACGAGTGATCGCGACCACCAGGGCGTCTTCCTTATCAGCCTCGTCCATCGCGATGGGATTACGGGTGCGGACCATATCCACGCTCACACCCTTACTGAGCATGGGCGTAATGACCATGAAAATGATCAGCAAGACCAGCATCACATCCACCATCGGTGTAACATTGATCGCAGTGATTGTGGCTGCGTTTCTTCTTCCCTTCTTAGCTTCCATCATCCACTCCTGTTCAACCGAAGCCAGCCACCGGGGAGAATCTCCCCGGCACCGAAATCGACTTCAATTTGCCAAAGTTATTTCGCGGCTGTCTTCTGCGTTTTCTTCAAGAAATAGTCGATCAGCTCGGAGCTGGCGTTATCCATCTCCACGTTGAAACCCTGCACTTTGGAGTTGAAATAGTTGTACATCCAAACGGCGGGAATCGCCACGAACAGCCCGATCGCGGTCGCGACCAAGGCTTCCGAGATACCGCCCGCCACAGCCCCCAGACCCGTCGATTTTTCCGACGAGATGCCCTGGAACGCATTGATGATGCCGACAACGGTGCCGAACAGGCCGACAAACGGCGCGGTGGAGCCAATCGTGGCCAGTCCGCTGAGGCCGCGCGAAAGCTCGGCGTTCACAATGGCGTGCGCTCGCTCAAGAGCCCGCTGGGACGACTCGATCGTTTCCCCTGGAATCTCAGTACTCATTTCGTGGGCTTTGAATTCCTGAAGACCCGCAACGACTACTTTGGCAAGATGACTCTTCTTGTGACGCTCGGCCAGCTTGACGGCTTCATCGATCTTGCCGTCACGCAGGGCGCCGGCGACAGCGGGTGCGAATGCACGAGATTGCTTCCTCGCGCCATTGAAAGCGATGTAGCGGTCAATCATCACACCGATTGACCAAGCCGACATGAGGAACATGACAACGACCACCGCGCGTGCGGCAAATCCCATCTGGTTCCACATCGAGATCATATCGAAACCGATCTCTTGTTGCAGCAGTAACATACCCCAAACCGAAAACTGCGTAAGCATAAATCTTCCTCCTCTTCCTCGAGTCTAAGAACGCAGCGCTTACGGCTTGATCCTCGCCCAACCCACGCTGCAAAAAATGTTGCCGCCGCGCCCGCTTACCCGCTCAGAGTAAAGTTGACGTCGACCTGTGTAACAACTTCCACCGGCTGCCCGTTGAGCAGAGTAGGCTTATAGCGCCACTGCTTTACCGCTGACAAGGCGGCGGGAATGAGCAGCGGATGACCGCCCATGACTTCCAGCTTCTGAATCGAGCCGTCCTTGGCGATGATGGCGGTCAGCTTGACGGTACCCTGAATCCTGGCCTGGCGAGCCAGAGGGGGATAGACAGGCCGCACCTGACGAATCAGGTTCGCCCGCTGGACCGAACCGCCGACGCGGATCCGCTTCGGTGGTGGCGGTGGTTTTTTCTTTACCGGCGGCGGTGGCGGCGCTACCAAGGGCGTGCTCGAAATAATACCGCCAATCACACCTCCCAAAGAACCGCCGATTCCTCCTCCGGGAACACCACCCACGACACCGGCGATGCCGGCAGACGGCGGCGGCGCCATGTCCTCGTCAATGATCGCAATGTCCTCGGGAATCGCGACCGGCTGCACTAGTTTACCCGAATCAAACTCGCGCGGCACAATCTTCTTCACTTTGGCAACCACCGGCGGCGGCGGGGGCGGGGGCGGGGGCGGGGGCGCCACCAAAAACGTCATCAGCTCAGTCGCCGGCAGGCCGGCATAGTTCAGCAAGGGGATGAGAATTGCCACGCCCACCAGCAACATCTGGAGACTGAACGATAGCAGCACCGCCCATGAAGTTTTCGTCTTTCCTACGGCCGACTCCATTAGGCTTTGTTCAAACATAGTTCAAGTCCTCCCTATCTCTCGTCCCGCCGAAACACGGCAGCTTGCTCACATTTCCGAGCCGCCTCTAAACAGGCGAACCCTTCAGCGCGTTCGTCGTCCCCGGCCCGCGCGGGCGGCAACCGATCCTTGCCACCATAGCAGAATCGGGCTGGCAATGAAAACCGACGAGTACGTACCTACGATGACTCCCACAACCAAGGCGAAGGAAAATCCCCGCAGAACCTCTCCGCCAAACAGGAACAAAGACAAAACCGCGACCAGCGTAAGCCCTGAAGTCAGCACCGTTCGAGCCAAAGTCTGATTGATGCTGAGATTCAATAATTTCTCCAATGGCTGACGCCGCGTCAGTTTCAGGTTCTCACGTACGCGGTCAAAAATAACGATCGAATCGTTCATCGAATACCCAACCAGTGTAAGCAATCCGGCAACAACTGGCAACTCAATCTCCCTGTCAAACAGGGAAAAGAATCCCAGAGTGATGAACACATCGTGGAAAACCGCCACGACGGCCGCTACCCCGTAGATCCACTCGAAACGAAAAGCGATGTAGATGAGCATGCCCGCAAGTGCCGCCAAAGTTGCGTTGCGTGCTTGGTCTTGAAGGTCCGCTCCAATCTTCGGACCCACTACACCGACACTTCGAATCGCGTACGCTCCAGCGTAAGCATCCTCCTGGAGCGCAGCCATAATATCAGGATTCACCCCCGGAACGGAAGTCAATTCAGAAAAATCTTTTACGAGCCCGGAATGCGGCGGTTCGTCCCGAAAAGCAATCAAGGTTTGAGCGGTCTCTCGTAGCTCCTCGCTCGTCATTCCCAACCCGGCGACCTTGTCGTTCTGCTGCAGGTGCTCCGAGAGGGTGTCGACGCCGGAGGTATTGAAATCGAACTTGTCGCCTTGGGCGGGATAGATCGAGCTGAGCGTTTCCATGATCCGCACTCTGCCGTTCGCCAAATCCTTTTGGTCCCCCGACAGATCAAGGTCGATCTTCAGCTCGTGCCCGCCGCCGATCTCAGTAAAGGGTTGCAAAGTCGAGACAGCCAAACCCTTCTCGGTAAGCGCCGCCCGAATGCGGTTGACATCGGGAGCGTCGGCAAACTTGACGTAAACCAGCGTTCCTCCCTTGAAGTCAATGCCCATTTTGAGGCCGCCCTTGGCCAATACGCTTGCCAATCCCACTACTGCCAACACGGCTGACAGAGCCAGAAAGTACTTGCGACGACCGAGAAAGTCGATATCAGTAAGTTTGAATAGTTCCATCGACGCCAGTTGGTCATCGATGTTCTAGACACCGACGACATCCAAAAAGTTCCCGCAATGACCGCGGAATTTTTCTACTGAGCGGCTAGATACTCAGCTCTTGCACCTTCTGTTTCCCCGAGAGTCCGAAATCGAAAATCAGACGTGAAACGAAAACGGACGTAAACAAATTGGCCAATAGCCCAACCGCCAAAGTGATGGCGAACCCGCGCACCGGACCGCGCCCGAAAGCGAAAAGAAAAGCAGCCGCGATGATCGTCGTCAAGTTGGTGTCGATGATCGTCAAAAACGCTTTCCCGAAACCAGCGTTCAAGGCCGCTATGACGGCCTTGCCGGCCTTCAGCTCCTCCCGAATCCGTTCAAAAATCAGCACGTTGGCATCCACCGCCATACCAATCGTCAAAACGATGCCGGCAATCCCGGGCAACGTCAGCACCAGGCCAAAGTAGCTCAAGACCGCCACCAAGATAATCAGATTTAGAAATAGCGCGATGACAGCGTTGATACCCGATCTGCGATAGTAGACCACCATCAAGATCATGACCAGGGCCATGCCCATCAGCGAACTCCGGACACCCTGATCGATCGAGTCCGCGCCAAGCGATGCGCCAACAGTCCGCTGCTCGAGGAACTCAACGCTCGCAGGCAGTGACCCGGCGCGCAGCACCAGCGCCAGATCGGCCGCTTCCTGCTGAGTGAGGCCCATGATGCGGCCCTCATCGGTAATCCGGTCTTGGATCGTGGCAACGTTCACAATACGGTTGTCGAGGACAACTGCTAGTCTTCCCTGCTGTATCCGCGCCTGTGTGAAGTCGCCAAAGCGCAAACCGGCTTCGCGCGACAGGCTGAAGCGCGCCTCCCACTGATTCGTTTGGGGGTCGCGGCCCGCCGAGGCGTTCCTGAGATCACGGCCCGTGACGACGGGAGTGCGGGTCAATATGTACCACTGCCGCAGGGACTGGCCACCGGAACTTCTCGTCCGTTCGCTCTGAATCTCGCTGTTGGGCGGCAGGATTCCTCCGTTGTTACTCAGCGCCTGCTCGCGGCTGGTGAAGGGGCCGTCGAGAACCTCCTGGATTTCGAGCAGCGCCGTCATTTGGAGGATCTCCATCACCCGGGCCGGATCGCTTAACCCCGGCAACTGGACCAGGATCTCGTACTCCGCATCAGCCCGGCCATGCTGCTGGATGACCGGCTCGGTAAGACCAAGGCCGTTTACGCGGTTCTCGATCGTGGTGATCGCCTGCGTCACCGTGTTGCCTTTGACCGCCGCCAAGGTCGTTGGCCGCATCGTGAGCTTGTAGGTAGTCGAATCCACCGAACTCTGAAGCCATTCGATGAAGACTTCGTCGATCGTCGAACGGAATTCGCCGGCGCTCTCTGTCAGTATTCCGGAAACGGTGAGGGCGATGGAGTCGGCCTCCTCGATCGTCTGAGGATCATTGCGCTCGATCGAGTCGAACACAATTCCCTGGCGGTTGAGGTCCTCGCGCAACCGCGCGATCATTTGGTCGGCCTCGGCGCGGATCGCATCTTGTACTTGAACCTGCAGAATCAGGTGCGTTCCACCTTTGAGGTCGAGACCCAAGGGAATCCTCTCTGCGGCATTCGTCTTCGCCTCGTCAAGGGAGGTCGGAATGCCCACGATCCCGTAGACGCACACCAATGTGATCGCAACGATCAGAACCAGTTTTTGCCAAAGCTTGCTTGTCATGGGACTTTACAGGTTCTCCTGAGAAAACAGCGTGAACGGCGACGCGCTACTTCTTCTTCTCCTCAACCGACTCATTGATCGTGGCAGTCACGGCGTTACGGGAGAACTGCAGCTTGACGTTGTCGGGTTTTATGCGCAACGTGACTGTATTGTCCTCGCCCAGCGAAACCAGTGTTCCAATGACTCCGCCGTTGGTGACCACCTGGTCGCCGTTCTTTAGATTCTGCAGCATGCTGTCCAGCTTGCGCTGCTTTCTGCGCATCGGCAAGAACAGCACAAGATAAAAGATCACCACCATCATGATGATGGGGACCAGTGGATTCTGGAGCGGACTCGTGACTTGCAGGAACGCCCAGGGAGTTCCTGCTGCGAGCCAATCTAAGTTTGACAACTCCATCCACATCGTTCGTTGGGTGTCAGCGTTTTCCGTAATCCCGTTTACTGCAAGTCCGTTTACCGCACACCCAGCGATTCACACAGACCGGCTCAGCTTTCCAGCCGGCCATGGATCTCCATGGGACTTTCGATAATAAGAATCCTACCTGCCCGGGGAGTGAGATGGCTACTCGCTCTGAGAGGTGTCCACGCGAATGCCAGCTAAGTAGGCAGGCAACTCACCAGTTAATATAGCTTCGCGAATTTGCCGCAGCCTGTCAAGGTACATTGCCAAATTGTGAAAAGTAGCCAAAGTTCCAAAAAGCATCTCCCCCGCCAAAAACAGGTGCCGCAGGTACGCTCGTGAGTGATTTCGGCATGTGTAACACGAGCAGGTTTCGTCGATTGGCCGGGGATCATCCGCCCACCGGCTGTTCTTGATGATGATCCGGCCCCGGGACCTAAACAGGTAACCGTTGCGGGCATTTCGGGTCGGCAGAACGCAGTCCATCATGTCGACGCCGCGGGCGACGTACTCTCCGAGCTCGTCGAGCATCCCCACCCCCATCACATAGCGGGGCCGGTTGCGCGGCAGGATGTCTTCGGTGGCCTCGACCATCTCCAGGCTCAGTGCGGGCGGCTCCCCGACCGACACGCCGCCTATCGCGTATCCAGGGGCATCGAGTTCACAGAGACGCTGGGCGCATTCCCGGCGCAGGTCGGCGAACATCGAACCCTGCACGATCGGAAACAGCATTGGCGCCGGGGGCCCGGCTTGCTGGGCGGCTCCTCCGAACGGCTTTTCATCGGTAGAAGGCGAATCACTTGTGCGCGTCTCTCGCCCCCCGTTCGTCTCATGCCCACTGACTTGAAACCCGGTTTGAGTCCCGGTTTTACCCCCGGTTTTACCCCCGGTCTTACCCCAATGCACCATGCCGCGCCCGGCCCAGCGGATGGTCCGCTGCATCGAAGCCCGCGCATACTCGCGGCTGACCGGATATTCCGTACACTCGTCAAGCACCATCATGATGTCGCTACCGAACGCCTGCTGAACCTCGACAGTCGACTCAGGCGTGAAGGCGTGCTCGGAGCCGTCCAGATGGGATCGAAAGATGACCCCGTCTTCGGTGATCTTGCGAAGCGCACTGAGACTAAAGACCTGGAAACCGCCGGAGTCCGTCAGGATGGCGCCGGGCCAATTAATAAAGCGATGCAGGCCTCCGAGTTGGGCAACTGTTTGGTGTCCTGGGCGCAAGAAGAGGTGGTAGGTGTTGCCGAGAATGATCCGCGCACCCAGCTCCTCGCTGAGCATCTTCTGAGTGAGGCCTTTGACACTCCCTTGAGTGCCCACTGGCATGAAGACCGGGGTTTCGATCGTGCCGTGGGGGGTATGCAGTAACCCTGCCCGGGCGCGCGTGTGAGGGCACTCGGCAACAACTTCAAAATGTGGTTGACTGTCAGGCAAGGTTGATTCCGCCGGCTGTTCGCAACTCGAAAGCCATCTAGGCCTTGACCGTCAAGATGTGCGCTACATCCCGTGCCCCATGAAGCACGGCCACGATCTCGAGAGGCCGCGTACTCGGTCGATAGACAACCAGAAAGGAGCGTACAGGCCAGAAGCGAAGGGTCTTGTCGGTCAAATCCTCCCTGCTGTGTCCGATATCGGGATTCCTGCCCAATAGGCGGAAACCCTCCCTCAGCTCACGAGCTACCGTACGGGCCCCAGATGGAGTTTGCTGTTCTAGGTACCAGGACCGAATCTCGTTCAGGTGGGCTTTGGCTTGAGGACTGAGGCGGTAGCCGCTCATCGAGCTGACTTAGCCTTCTCGGCTTCGTCAATCTCGGCTTCAAACCGCGTCATGAATTCTTCACCGTCCACCCACTCGGTGTTCGGGCTATTCGCTTCCGCCCAGCATTCGTCGAGGAGCTTGCGGATCCGCCGGCGTTCGTGCTGATTGAGAAGATCCCGTTCTCGGAGCGCCCGAAGCGCGTCGGCCACAACGGCATCCGGGTTAGGGTATTGCCCGGTGCTGACCTTCCCGTCGACCAACTCCTGATCATCCGCGCTGAGCGTCACGTTCATGCAGTATCCTTCTCAGGATTCTATTCTCACAATATAGCAGTGAAACCTGAATTATGCACAGATTCACTTTGCGAGTGTGGCTGCGTTCGTAGCGGGTTGGCGGTCGTCGTGAGGTGGTAGCTCGGCAACTGGTCTTTTGGCTCCTCCGTGT
>CBDCYS010000073.1:0-32275 GCA_965224215.1 Bryobacterales bacterium
TCGCACAGTGCGGACGGTACAATTACTGGGAAAGTCGGAATGGGCCGTCTGCCTGGTAAGGCCTGCACACAGCAGCCGCCATCACCAGGATCGGTCGCAAGAGGAAGAGGAGAGGTGATGATGTTTTACGACAGAAAAGCGATTCGAATGATTCTAGTTCTGAGTGCGGCCCTGACATTGTTGTTTGTCGGCTGCGAGACCGCGCCGCCAGTGGAGGAAGCAGCCATGGAAGCGCCTGCGTGGCCGCAGCTTGAGGGCTACGAAGCCATGCCGGTTCCAGATACCAACCCCATGACGGCGGAGAAGGTCGAGCTGGGCAAGCAGCTTTACTACGATAGCCGCCTGAGCGGTGACGGAGTGCGGTCCTGCTACGGCTGCCATCTCAAGGAAAACGGGCTGACGGACGGAAAGCCACTCGCCATCGGCGCGTTCGACAAAACGTTGACGCGGTCGAGCCCATCGTTGTGGAACATTGGCTACCACTCTCAGTTTTACTGGGACGGCCGCAGCGGTGCACTGGAAGCCCAAGTCAAAGGGGCCTGGGGCGGTGGCAACATGGGCGCATCCGGCAAAGACGGGGCGCCTAGCATGGACGACATTTGCGCCAAGCTGAACGAGATCCCTGGCTACAAGGAGCAATTCCAGAATGTGTTCAGCGGTGACGCCACGCCTGACAATGTTGCTATGGCGGTGGCCTCCTTCATGAGGACCATCGTTGCAGCGGACTCCGCCTGGATTCGCTTCCGCGGCGGGGATGCCTCCGCGTTGAGCGAGCAGGCGCAGAGTGGCTGGCAGATCTTCAGCGAAAAGGCCAAATGCACCAATTGCCACGACGGCCTGCTGTTGACCGACCTGCAATATCACAACGTCGGCATCGGCATTGATGGAGACAAGGTCAGTGATCCGGGTCGGGGCAAGGTGTCCGGCGACGAGAAGGATACAGGCGCCTTCAAGACTCCGACGCTGATGGACATCAGCAAGTCCGCGCCTTACATGCACGACGGCAGCGTGGCGACGCTCGAAGAGGCGGTTGACCTGATGACAAGCGGCGGCAACGCCAACAAGTGGCTCGACGAAGAGAACCTGAAAGACGCGAAAGACGCCAAATTGACCGACGCTGAGAAGGCGGACTTGGTGGCGTTTTTGAAAGCGCTCGACGTCGACTACACCGTCATGGAACCGACGCTTCCGTAGCGTTTACGAAGCTATGTTATTGGAGAGGACCGGCAATCTAGCCGGTCCTTTTCATTGACCGATTCCAGCCCCGCGGCGGCCTCTTCAGGGGCCGGTCGCGGAGTGCGAGGCACGGCGCTCGTAGATCCATCCCTGATCGTGCATGTCTTCCCACTGCATGAGGTGGAATGATTCAACTTGTTTCCAATCACGTTTCAGTGCTTGATGAAACGCCGAGTCTGCCGTTCGACCGCCCTCGCCCTCACCAATGTAGATGACGTAGCGGCCACGAAATCGCTTTAGGCAGTTCTGGCCCATCGATTCTTTGTGCGGGGGCCAACCTAGCAGTAGGTTGCGCTTGGCACTGACGCGGCCCAGTGAATAGGAGCCACCGCGACGCACTGGATAAAAAGGTCCGCGGTAGTGCGACTTTCCGTCACCGGGCGGATGACGGTCGTAGCAGATGATATCCACGCCGCGCTCCGCGAGAAGCCGGGCCCAGTACCCCGTGCCCGCACCGACCTCGACGAGCGGCCCGAAGCATTGAATTGATTGCAGGGCACTTTCGCACGGGATCGCCCAGGCATACCGCCTCACGAGCCTGTCCATGTAGAAGAAGAGCGGCCTCGGGCCGACCTTTTTGAAGGACCTGCCGTCCCGTTTGTAGATTCGCGTAAAGTTCGACCGCGGCACTTTGCCCCGATTGCCCGGGCGAGGCGGAATAGAAGATCTGAGCAGCTCACAGACGGACTCGTATCTACCCGTCAAATCGCTCATGCTCCTGCCACGTCCGCGTGGCGCGGGCGGCTCACTTCTACCCTCTGCGCTCTCGGCCGGTCGCGCTGCGGGACACATCGGGACCTGATCCCCGCAATGCGGTTTACAGAGGCTTAATCGTCGGGTCTAGAAGGCCCTCTTGGAGTTTTTTGCCATCGATTTCGAGGGTCTTCGGGACAATACCGTGCTCTATAGGGTAGGCGGTGCTAGGTGCCTCCATGCCAATAAAACTCGGCTTAAAGCCGCCCGCTACTTCCTCAAGCTGCTCTTCATCGAGTTGTTCTTCTTGGTTATTTGGTTCGTCAGATATTCGTGTGACCTGAATTATGCACAGATTCACTTTGCGAGTGTGGCTGCGTTCGTAGCGGGTTGGCGGTCGTCGTGAGGTGGTAGCTCGGCAACTGGCCTTTTGGCTTCTCCGTGGCCGGTTTCCCTTCCCGCCCAGAATCCGCGTCGTCAAAACCTCGCTCGGAAGTGACGTGTTTCCAGTGCGTTACGGCTAGTGCATAAAAGTTTATGCATAGCGCATAGCCAGGCTCTCAGATCAGCGCCCTCCCGACCACCGGTAGCAAGCCGCCGTAGGGAGTCGGCTTCCTGCCGCGGAAGTGGTTAGGCGTCGAAGCCCCGATTTTATTGGGCCGCGAGGCCGTCACGGCTGGGCCTTGTTGGACGGGCCTTTGGGAGCTATGCTGTTTTCGTCTGGTAACCATGTGGGTGACCTCCTTGGGGTTGGCTGGCGAACCTGGGATCTTTGCCAGCCGACCTTTTTACCCCATGTTTTCGGGGGTCCCCAATGGTCCCTTGCGGCTCAGCCCTCCTCAGGTCCACGCCGCAGTGCATAATTCAGGTGTGATAGCTCCTAGTTCATAGTTCAGCCGATGCTGTCCGCCTTTGAAATCGCGGTCAATCGGCGATGGAGAGCACCGAGAGCGCGTCTGGCGAATTTCGTAACGTAGATAACTCTACATCGAAGATACCCTTGAGTCAACCCTCCACGCCTCCACAGACTAGATCACCTGAACCAACCCACGACCGAAGGGCAGACTTCAGGGAAACGGCTGAACCTCCTTCATAGCCGGGCAGTGAATCTAGTGTAGTGCGCCAATCAGACCATAACTTATCGGGAGTGGTTTTTTGTCTGCTTGCCGAGCAAGATTGACAGTCCGATCCGCATACGCGGCGTGATGCTGTTGTTTTGAGCCGCGTTCACGCGGCTTGGTCTTACTAGGCCAGCCCTTTACGGCTGGTGCACGCAACCGCTGAGGGTCCTTCAGCCCGTTTCACGGGCTTCCGCTCTCCCCGACCGATGTCTTTATGTCGCGCTATTTCTGGCGCACTACACTAGTTCAGCACGGAGCAATAGATTCGTCATAGAATAGTGTGGGTGGACGCGCAATTTGGCGGAAAAGGCTGATTTTTCGGAAATTGCTGCCGCCCGCCTGCCGCCCGATCTTGACAGGCTTTCTCCTATTCGCTATGGTTCGGCTTCTTTGATTCGCTATAGTTCGGCTTCTTTGATTCGCTATAGTTCGGCTTCTTTGACTTCGTACCGGCCTGTGTGAAATCCCTGAACGGCTCGGGCCTGAACGGCTCGGGAAAAGAGGAACAAACATGCTAACTATTCACAAAGGTATTTTATTCGCGAGCCTCGCCGCGCTGGTGGCATGCGGCGTCGATACGAGCTCCACGGACCCGCCGGTAATTAGCGCCGATGACACCTGCACATCGGTCTTTCCGAGCTATTGGCAGGATCCCAACCCAAAATTCGCCACCATGTGGGAAGGACAGGCTGTCAGCGACGTGCCTCCCGAAAACTGGAGCGGTCCGGTATTCCGCTTGAGTGACGCCTATCCAGCCACACCACCGGATGAAGCTGCTGAGCAGCCCTGGAGAGATAAACGGTTTGACCCGCTATTCGAATCGGGAACGGATCAGGCTACGAAGACGAAATTGGCTTTGGAATACTCCTGGGCAGTGATGCATTACGCGCGGCAGGGCAACATCGACAGCGGAGAAGTTAGCAAAGATTGGTCCGTCTGCGACAACCCAGTGAGAAATTGGTATCACATTCCGTTCCAGACGTATGACGTCCTCAGCGGCCGTGAATTTGTGCATGGGCTGACGCGGGAAGCACCGGTCAGCTTCAGCGTCAAGGACCCGGATCAACCCGATGCCAGCCTCACCCTGAATGAGACGATGTGGGCCGTGGCCTTTTTCAATCCCACGGCAGCTTACACGCTGGGCACGGTGTGGAAATCCGACGCCACGGCGTCGGTGCCGACGGATGATGTCAGTTTCGAGGAAGGCGCCGTCGTCGTGAAGCCTTTGTTTGTCACGGCCTCGCCGGAACAGCTTCCTCCGCTTGAGAACATGCCTGCTTGGAATTCGAACATCTCCGACCCGAGTTATTGCCGATGCGAGCCTGCCGCCGGTGAAAAAATATGCACCATGGTTGAGCAGAGCGAACAATGCGCCCGCAGTACCGACGCTTGGGTGCCGGTGCGGCTATTACAGTTCGATATCGCCATCAAGGATCACCGGGCTCCCGGCACCGAGTGGGTATTTGGCACTTTCGTCGTGGATGGTCAGCGCAAGGCTGGCGAAGCGAATCCGTGGAATCGCATCTCGCCGCTGGGGCTGATGTGGGGCAATGATTCTCCAGAGAAAGGCCGGCTTGCTCACGACACTCCGCCGGACCCGCGCAAGAATGGCTTCGCCGAGGAGGTGATCTTCTGGGACACGGTTGACATGCTGAACGCGGCCGGCGGCCAGGTCCTACCGAAGCGGCCGGGCCACCTGGGCTGTAACAGCCGGCTGAATGGTCCCGCTGACAACGCCAACAGTTCTTGCATGTCGTGCCACATGACCGCTTCGGTCCCGGACAAAAACCTGCATACGCCGCCGATCATCGCTCAGTTCGGCGGGATCACGTCCGAGTGCGTGACGCCAAGCAAGGACGATCCCAGCAAAGGCACGGACTCCGCGGGCTCCGCGGCCGAAGTGATGAACGGCATCACTTTCGCTGAAATGGACGGCATCTACTTTGCCAACACGAACGCCGCCACGCCGGTGAATATGACTGTGGAGACGCCCTCCGGCCCGAAAAACGTATTGGGCGACCAGCCCCAATATGCCGATGGCCGCAAAGACTGGATAGCGCTCGATTTCTCGTTGCAGCTCTCCATCTCGTTGACCCAGTGGGGCCAATGGCAGGCGGACATAGCTGATGGGGTAGTGGAAAACGAGGTGCTTGACTCCGTGTTGCCGGGTCGTTAGGGGGGGTGCCTAGGCCGCGCCGAGGCCCGCCTAGGCCGCATTTCTCGCCGAAGGTAGAAGCGCGATGTGGCGCGCGCCTCCTAGCGGGCCGCGTCAGCCTCCGGGCTGACGTTCCCTCGACAACAATCTCTTGATCACCGCGAGCAAGCGCGGCCAACGCAATGGCGGACCTCTTGCGTGCTTCGACCCATAGGCGATGACAAATGCAGGCTGACAGGTCTAAAGGCCCGGCGATTTGAGAATGCGGGCGCGAGTGGAATCAGCGCTGCAACTCGTGATGATGATCTCGGCCCAATCTCCCACAGCAGGCGCCGAGTCATCGAGCGAAACCCGAATGTAGTTGTCGGTCAGGGCTAGCGCGTCCCGATTGCCATCGTGGTCTAGAATCACCGCGGAAAATCGGCTTCCCACCAGTGACTGCCGGAATGCCAGGTTCTGTTTCGCGATTTGCTCACGCAGAATCCGGTTGCGGTGCTTCTTGACGGGGGCGGGGACCTGGTCCGCCATTTCCGCAGCCTCGGTCCCGGGGCGCTGCGAGTAGGTGAAAACATGCAAGTAGGTGAACGGCAATTCGGCGACTAGCTGCCGGGTCGCCTCGAAGTCTGCTTCGGTCTCGCCGGGGAAGCCTACCATGACGTCGGCTCCGATGGCCGCTGTCGGCATCAGCTCACGGGCTCGCTTCACCCGGTCGGCGAAGTGGCGGGCGCGGTAGCGGCGGCGCATGGCCTTCAGCACGGCGTCGGAGCCCGATTGCATCGGAATGTGGACGTGCTTGCAGATGCGGTCGTCCGCTGAGAATAGATCCAGCAGTTCGCTGGTCCAGTCCATGGGTTCAACGGAGCTGATGCGCAGCTTGTGGACGGCGGTTTCAGCCAAGACCCGGCGCAAGAGAGACGCGAAACGGGGACGCCCCGGTAGATCACGGCCCCAGCGCCCAAGGTTGATTCCCGTGAGAACGACCTCCGAATAGCGTGCGGCCAAACCGCGAATCTGCTCGATCACTCGCTCGGCGGGAGCACTCCGGCTGCCGCCGCGCACCGACGGGATAACGCAGAAGCGGCAGCGGTTGTTGCAGCCATCCTGGATTTTGAGGTTGGGGCGGGTGCGGTGTTGTCCGGCTTCGACCACCGCTGCGGAGAGAAAAGTTTGCTGCTTGGATATGTTGCCGACCAGGGTTCCGCCTTCGCGGATTTCTCCGTGGTAGGCCAGCCCTCCGGGGCTCGCAAGCCCGTTGATTTGAACGAGCTGCGGAGCGACAATGTCGCCGATGACAGCTTTGTGAGAATTTCCCACCACCCACTTCACGCCCGGTAAGGCGGAAAGCTCCTCGGGCCTGCGTTGCGCGTAGCACCCGGTGACGAGGATTTCGGCGCCTGGATTTTCGCGGTGGAGTCGGCGCACGGTTTGGCGCGCGTCCTGGTCTGCTTGGTGCGTGACGGTGCAGGTGTTGACGATCACGACATCTGCCGCGGAGGAGCCCGACTCGGCCCGCAGCCCGCGTGCGGCCAGGTCTGCGGCTACGGCCGCGCCATCGGCCTGAGTGGCCCGGCAACCGAAATTTTTCACATAGAAAGTCTTTGGGGCGGGCATGGAAATACCACCGGGGGACGGCCCTTTTTATTCTAGGCGATCGGTTTCTAGCTTTAGCGGTCGGCAACAATCCGTCCGTAAGGCGGCCTTTGTGTTGCCCGTTTGTTGCCGAACTCCCTAGCCCAGGGCTCGTCACAGACCTGCTGCTCGAGTTTGGCCATTCTGAAGTGGGGCGGGCATCCTTGCCTGCCATGCGTCGGTCTCAACCGCTTGTCCTGGATGAAGAGAATCTGTAAATAGAAGAGTTGGCCAATCTGGCGCGGCGAGGCGGTCAGGTCCTTACCGGCGAGCTCAAGCCCAGTAGCTCCCTCACGCGCCGCTTCCTCCGTTAGCCGCCGCACATCTTCTTCGGCCTTCACGAGGGCCTACTCACCCATGATTCTTACCGCGTGGTCCTCTGGGAAGAAGCAGTTCCGTGGACCCTGCGGGTCAATTTCCAAGCTCTCAAAATGCTGAAACCGCCAAAGACCAAAGGCCAGTCACGGAACCAAAAAGAAACATCCCCTCTGTTTTCAACAGATGCTCCCGCCCGCGGCTTGACATCCGCAATAGTGCCGCTATTCTAAGAGCGGTGAATCGATCGAATCACAAGCGGCCATGCACAAACCCGTGCTCAAACGAATGCGAGGGCGAACTCGGCTCTACGAGGGCCCAAAAATTCAAAAAACCTGACAGAATCTGCCAAATGCTGCAGTCGAATTTTCTATACTACTGAAACAAAGCAGCTTACCCGAATCCACAAACCCTACGAGCTAGCCTGGGAAGCCGAAAATTCATCAGAAAGTACATCGAAAGTCCAAGGAAGTTCACGAAAACAGCACACTTTGCACGAGGTGCACGAGGTGCAACGAGAAACGATCAGCCTCGCGAAACGTGGGCCCAAGGGGACCGCGTGCGAGCGAACGCTTGGAGTCGAAATGTAGAAAATCCGGCGGGCGCGGATCCGAATGACGGGCCGGGTGTCCGGCCGTCGCGCCCCCTAGGAATAATCGCGCCGCAGTTTCTTGCGGTTCCGCTTACGGGCCAGCGCTTGTTTCAAGCGCAACTTTTCACCCGGTTTCAGATAATAGGAGTGGCGTTTCACTTCCTTGATGATATCTTCCTGCTGGACTTTTCTCTTGAATCGGCGCAACGCATTATCAATCGCTTCGCCGTCTAGTACACGTACTTCAGCCACACATTACCTCCAAAGGCGAGAATACAACAGGGTGGAGTGGAGAAGAACCACGAACCCTAACTTGAATTCTACAACAGCGGCCGCTGTTAGTCCAAGCCCATCTCGGGAGCGCTCCGTCGCGACCCAAGAGTGCGGCGGCAGCGGCGGGCCCCGCGTTATCTCGTTTTGGCTTGGCGAGTGTAGCCGAACGGTGCTGGACGGTGAGTCTATTAGCGCTGTCGCAACGAGCACCCAGGGCAAGCGCACATCGAAGTTGTACCGATTTCAGGCCGAACCCCAGGTCGTTCAAAAAACTTGGACCTGCACGCCGCCACGAATCCAGCGCCCGGGCTGCGCTAAACCCTGAAAGGCCTCATGGGATTGATTCAGCAGATTAGAAACCTGGAAGAAGGGCCGCCAGCGGCCCGCGGTGTAGATCAGCGAAGTGTCCCATAGCGCTTTGGTGGACTGCCAAGTACGATTGAAAGCGCCGAGACGCAACTTCACCGCAAGGTATTTGCTCAACGACCCGTGGTAGCTCACGCTCAGCGAGTTGAGAGGGAAATTGAAAACGTACCGGGAGGTCACGCCGGGCGTCGGCACCTTCGACGCCCGAATCGCCGTGTAGTTCACGCCGATTTCGGATGATCCTACCCGCTGTCTCACCTGTACCTCGCCTCCACGAAATGTCAGCTCGGCAAAGTTACGAGCGTTGAATTTCTGCAGTCCTGGCTCCCGAACCCAATCAATGGTGTTGTCCTCCTGCCTCTCAAACCAGGTAAGCGAAACCGTCGTACCTTGATCGGAATACCAGTCGGCGCCGGCTTCGTAGTTCCATACATTCTCGGGCAGCAGGTTCGAGTTTCCCTTGCTCACGGGATCTTCGTAGTAAAGGTCGGTGTAGGTGGGGATGCGGTAGGCGTGTCCGGCCTGTCCGCGCAGTTTGAATCCGCGTCCAAGCCAGTAACCGATAGAAAACGTGGGACTGGTTTCGCCCTTCCACTTCCGCCATACTTCCTCGCGTGCCCCAATCGTCAGGTTCAAACGCTCGGTCGGGTGCAGCGTCACCGTGAAAAATGCCGACGCCCGCTCGCGCCGCCGCAGCCCCAGGTTCGAACTGTCGATGCCTTCGGAAAGCAACGACGCGCCGGCCGACCAGCTTACTTTGTCGCTCCAACGGCTGTTGACCGAGTAGCCCCCTTGATAGTGATTGGTCGTGTGGAAGTTCTCGAAAATTTCCGGCCGGTGACGAAACAGAACGAAGTGATCGGTGTGCCGCCGGTAGCCAAAGTTGAAGCGATGTTGCAACCGATCCTCGGAGCGACCAATGGTTTGGCTGGCGGCAAGGAAAGTCGATCCGGTGTCCTCCCAGGAGTCCCAGGGACCGTAAAAGCCGTTCGCACCAAAAGGACGGTCATTCTTGGCGAACATAACCGTCGTCGAACCGAAATCTTTGTCGAGAAACGATTCGCTTGAAAAGGCGACGTTACGGAAATCGCGGCCGGGCGCGAAGCCGCTGGAAAAGTCGCGAGAGAACGAGGTCTGCTGGCTCCAGTCGCCCAACTTGAATCCGCCGATGACCGATTGCCGGTGCCAGCCGAAGTCGCCGCCGCCACCCATCAGCTTCAATTCAGCGCCTTGCGGTTTTTTCGTGACGAAGTTCACGGCGCCGCCAATCGCGTCGGACCCATAAAGCGTCGAACCTGTGCCATGCAAGACCTCGACTTGCTGCACCGACTCGAGCGGCATCGGCAGGTCCATATTGTGGTGACCCGTTTGGCTGTCATTGACGCGAATGCCGTTGACCAGCACTAGGACTTGATCGAAGCTCGATCCGCGAATCGACAAATCCGCCTGCGTGCCGTCTGGGCCTCGTTCGCGTAGGTCGATCGAGGTGTCCTGCTTGAGGACGTCGGCGAACGACCAGGCAGGCACATCCGTCTCCTCGACCGCCAGAACCGTCAGGCTGCGGTTGATCTCAGCCAACTCGCGCGGTTCGGGAGTGCCCGTGACGACGATGGGCGTTTCAACGCGGGTTCGGAGCTCGAGATCGATCACGACGCTGACAAGACTCGCGTCCAGTCTTCGCTCGACTGGCTTGAACCCTTGCGAGCGGACTCGAATCGTGCGCTGATCCCCGGCGACAGCACAAATCTCAGCCGCGCCCTGATCGTCAGTCAGCCGCTCCTCGCCGTTCGCGGTGATACGCGCGCCCGGGACAGCCGAGCCCGAAGGGTCTCGAACGAGAACTCCAAGACAATCCGCAGCGCGACCCGCTGCACAGAATGTCAGCAGGCCCAGAAGCGCAAGTACGATCCGAGTCGGGCGCCGCAAGTTCGCGTCCGCGATGTTCGCGGACACGCCGGCGCGCGACCTTCTGCGAGAAGACATCTTCATTACAAACTCAACCCAACCCATCTCACCCAACCCATCTCACCCAACCCCAAAGACAACTCAATCCCAGATTCTAACCAACGTGAGACAGAGGAGTATGTCTGACCTGGAAGGCTTGCCGAAAGTTTACAGTCGAAGGGAGAATCTCGGAAACGCACTCGACGGGGCTCCCACCAAGTCATCGCGGCTTGGAGCACACGGTCGCGGAGTCAAGTCCAGCAGTCTCAGATGGCCAAGAGCCTGCCACCGGAACGAAGACGGAAGAGGGCACCAGTTTATGCGGCGGCAAGGAGATGAGGGCGGTTGGTATTGGCGGGTTCTTCAAGGTGAAAGGCTAGTCTGAGAGAGTTAGCCCGCCCTAGCGCGGAATCAGGCAACTATTCGTACATCACGAAACTTGGCACGACCAGCTCATCTTCGAGCTCATCGCTTTTAACGCATGGACCGCAGTGAAGCCGATAGTCCGAGTGCGCTTGAGCGATGATTTCAGGAAGCACAACCATATCGTCATCGCGGTGATAGCTATCAATCAGCAGGCGGGGACGATCGTTGGTCAGTGTTTTCATCGCTCCTTTGAGCGCCTCTCGCTCCGCACCTTCGATGTCGAATTTGATGAAATCGACGCGCGGCAGCCCTAGCTCGGCAACCAGGTCATCGATCGTTGTTACGTCGACCTCGATCTCATTTCCGCCGCGATGCTTTACTAAACTGCTCATCCCTGAATTCTCAGTTCCGATGTGCAGTGACATCTTTCCTGGGCTGCTCCAAACCGCCTTGGGAACCAAAACGACCTTGCCAGTTTCGATCTCGGGGGCGAAGTTTCGCCTCAAGCACTCCAACTGGGTTGGGTCCGGATCGACAGCAATGACCTTTGCCGCTCCCCTTTGGAGCGCCTGATCGACAAAGACGCCGACGTGTGCTCCGCAATCGATCACGATGTCTCCTGGCTTGACGACGTTACCGGGGTCTTGCGAGGCAATCCACTGATGCTCCGCGATTAATTGTGGCACCAGGACCTGGCCGTTCACCCGTTCGCCGCTCGTGCGAATCCAAAAACTCCGAGCGCTGGCGGGCAGCGAGATCAACTCAATCCCCCACTCTTGGTCCTGAGATGCGACATGTCCTCCGGCCCTGGTAGATTCTTGCAGATCTGCTAGCATCTGTCGGTCCGGGTAGAGTGTCAAGATGCGATCCCACGGACATGAGTCCGCTTTGCCTTGGATCTTCATGTTGGCTCCCCAAATCGTCGGCCCAACTCGATCCACCACCGAACTCGAACCAATGACGGAAAGAGCGAACAGGACGACAATGGTCACGCGAGCGGGCCGCGGCACTAGAGAATTTATATTGGCTATGAGCGATTTCATCATGTCTTCTGAGTTGCGATTGTCCCACGCCAGACGAGTGAAGGCCTAACTAGCTCACTCGCCGCTGAGGAAAGAATAGCGCGGCTTTCTCCGTCACGTGAATACGGAGTCGGCCTTAACCCCCGGGCTGAATCCGCCCTAAAGACGCAGGACCAGCAGGTTAGTCTCGAATTCGAGTTCAGCCGGTTCACCGCCTTCCAGCCAGCGCTTGCTGCCTTGATCGGCAACGATTTGGTTGAACAGGTAGATTTGTTTGAACAGTGATTAAGCTACACTAACTCTCACTGAATCCTTGCGCGGATAGCTTCTCGATCACACCATGCCAACCAACGCTAGAATCGCACTCGTAACAGGCGCCGGCAGCGGTATCGGCCGCGCCACCGCTCTCGCCCTGCAATTTGAAGGATATTCCGTGGTTCTGGCAGGGCGTCGTGCCGACGAACTCGACCGCACCGTTGCGATGGCCAAATCTACCGGAGGCCGGTTGCTTGCCGTTCCCACCGACATCAGCGACCCCGCATCGGTCAACGCGCTTTTCGCCCGGACCCATGAAACGTTCGGGAGACTAGATCTGCTTTTCAATAACGCGGGTGCTGGAGCGCCGGGCATCCCGATGGAGGATCTCACCTACGAGCAGTGGAGCACCGTCGTGGGCGTCAACCTAACGGGCTCGTTCCTCTGCGCGCAGGAGGCCATCAAAATCATGAAAGCCCAGGATCCGCGTGGCGGCCGCATCATCAACAACGGCTCGATCTCGGCCTACGCGCCGCGGCCCAATTCGGCCCCATATACCGCGACAAAACATGCCATCACCGGACTCACAAAGAGTATTTCACTCGACGGACGCAAGTACGATATTGCTTGCGGACAGATCGACATCGGCAACGCCGCGACGGAAATGACGGAGAAGATGGCGGCCGGGGTCCCGCAAGCGAACGGCGCCACCATGATTGAACCCCGAATGAACGTACAACACGTAGCCGACGCCGTCCTCTATATGGCGAGTTTGCCCTTGGATGCGAACGTGCAGTCGATCACCGTGATGGCAACTAAGATGCCGCTAGTTGGGCGCGGGTGAGCTAGTGGTCCCTCAATCGAAAACGGGTCGTATTCAGTGACGATGGCTCGATCTGCCAGCTACCCAACGCAACAAACCAATGCGGTACCGTGAATGAGTGAGGTTGCCAAGATGACCGCGCGAAGTGCCATTTCCTCAACCTTTCCGATCGTCTCATTCCGTGTCACTCGGCTCATTCGCGATAAGTAAGGAATCCGCCATGCATCGAATCCTGGGAGTTCTACCTGTCCTTCTGCTCACTCTGCTCACCGCTACCCTCGCGCCTGCCGACGAAGGCATGTGGCCCTACAACCACTTGCCGCTGGACCAGCTGCGTAAGACCTACGGCTTTGAAGCCGGCGCGGCGTTTTTTAAGAACTTGCAACTGGCGTCGGTGCGTTTCAACAACGGCGGTTCGGGTAGCTTCGTTTCGGCGCGCGGGCTGGCGATGACCAATCACCACGTCGCTTCCGACTGCATCAAGAAGCTCAGTTCCGAGACCAAGGACTACATCAAGGACGGCTTCTATGCCGCGCGCCAGTCGGCCGAGCTGAGGTGTCCCGATCTCGAGCTGAACGTCTTGCTCAAGATCGAAACCGTCACCGGCCGCGTCAACGAAAACGTGAAGCCGGAGATGAATGAGAAGGAGCGGCTCGATGCGCAGAAAGCATCCACCGCCGACATAGAGAAAGACTGCCGAGACTCCACGCTCAACCGCTGTGACGTCGTGAACCTCTACTCCGGGGAGATCTTTGACCTCTATCAATACAAACGCTACACCGACGTTCGATTGGTATTCGCTCCCGAGTTCCTGGCAGCTTTCTTTGGGGGCGACAAGGACAACTTTACCTACCCGCGTTACTGCTTGGACGTGTCGTTTCTGAGGGTCTATGAAAATGACCGGCCGATCGAGCCCGCAGCCTACCTGCCCTGGAGCGGCGACGGTGCCCAAGAGGGTGACTTGGTCTTCGTCTCGGGTCATCCCGGCAGGACCGAGCGTTTGCTCACGAAAGCGCAGCTCCTTTTCGAGCGCGACCGCCGAATCCCCTTCACGCTGGATTTCCTCAACACGATGATTGATGCCGTGCGCGCTTACGGCCGCGCGGGCGGCGAGGCCGAACGCCTGGCGCGCAGCGAACTATTCGGGCTCGAGAACGCCCTCAAGGCATACAGTCAGAGGGGGCCCGGCCTTCGCCGCGCCGCGCTGATTGACGCGAAAACCGAAGCTGAGCAGCACTTGCAATCTCTGGTCGAAAATGACCCCGAAAAGAAAAAGGAATTCGGTGGCGCCTGGACGGCCATTGCGAAAGCGCAGCGAACCAAGGCGGAAGTCTACGAGGAGTTCACTCTGCTCGAGCGATACGGTTTCTACTCGCGGCTGTTTACGATTGCTCGCGACCTGTACCGGCTCTCGGCTGAACTCCCGAAACCAAACAACGAACGGCTCCCCGAATACCGCGACTCGGGTCTCGAATCGCTGTACCAGAGGCTCTATTCACCCGCGCCGATTTATGACGATCTGGAGATTGTCAAACTCGGCGCTTCGATGCGCTTCATGCGCGACCGCCTGGGCTTCGATCACCCGGTCATCGAGAAAGTGCTGGGGGAGCGAAACCCCGATATCGTCGCCCGCCACTTAGTAAGATCCACCAAGCTGAAAGACGTTGACCTGCGAAAGGACTTAGCTAGTAGTGGCAATGCCCTCAGGGCCGCCACCTCCGATGATCCATTGATTCGCCTCGTGGCGGCCATCGACGAACACGCCCGCACTGTCCGTCAGCGCTTCGAAGACGAAGTCGAGGCCGTTGAAAGCGCGCATGGAACGCGCATTGCCCGAGCCCGTTTCGCTGCTCAGGGCTCGGCTGTGTATCCCGATGCGACCTTCACGCTGCGACTCGCCTATGGCTCGGTCAAAGGATACGTCGACGGAGGACAGCATATTTCGCCGCTGACGAGCATGGCCGGGCTTTTCGAGAAAATGTCGGGCGAAGATCCCTACATCCTGCCGAAGAGGTTTACGCAAAGGAAGGGTCAGCTCAAGCTCGACACGCCCTACAATCTGGTCTCGACGAACGACATCACGGGAGGCAACTCCGGCAGCCCCCTGATTAACCGTGCCGGTGAGATTGTCGGCATCATCTTCGACGGCAATATCCACTCACTGGTCAACGACTTCCAATACTCGGAAACCCAGTCGCGCGCCGTCAGCGTTGACTCCCGAGGCATTATGGAAGCGCTACAGAAGATCTACCAAGCCCAGCGCGTCGTGACCGAGCTGAAGTCGCGGCCGTAGCCATTCAGGACCAGACGCCTGGCCGAGGGTTGCCAAGGCGGGTGGTGGAGGCCCCGCCGACGTGGCGTGAGCGTCTCCGCTTGCCGCGAACCGAATCGCCGGTTCGTCTCCCCAAATCCCGAAAACTCCCAACCCGGCATCCAAGTCAAGTTCCGACGAATAGGCACGCGGCGAAGATGGAGCTTCACGCTAATGTCATCGAGACCCGCCGAACTCTCGCCCAGGGGTAGACTTGGGGCTGTGCCACCAGCCCTGCCTGCAGCGGATCGTTCCAGCTCGACGAAAGGGACCTGCGAGCATAATCCGAACTTTTCGCGTCACCGTTTACGTTGAAAGTTCTGGAAGGGGTGTCGCTGCCGAGTGATAATGTCCTAAACGTGCCAAGTAGAAATGTCCTATTGACAAGGTCAGCCTGGAGGGGTGAGCAAGCAAGGACAACTACTACTGACACAACGAGAGCGCGACCGGCTGGTGGCGCTGCGCAAAGCAGACAAAAAACTCATCACGCAAAAGCAGGCCGCCCAGCAGACGGGCCTCAGCGAACGGCATCTGAGGCGGCTGCTGGCGAAGCTTCGCAGCGAAGGCGACCAGGCCGTGGTCCATGCCGCGCGGGGCCGCGCGTCCAACCGCAAGCTCAGCGCCAAGGCGGAAAAACAAGCCGTGGCAATCCTCTCCCAACCCGTCTACGCCGGCTTTGGCCCGACTCTGGCGGCGGAGTATCTCGAGCAGCGCCACGGCGTCCAAGTCGGCCGCGAAACGCTGCGCCGTTGGATGGCCGCCGCGGGCCTGTGGAAGCCCCGCCGCCGCAAGTCAGGACGCCCGCATCCGTGGCGGCCCCGCCGCAGTTGCCGCGGCGAGCTGGTGCAATGGGACACCTCCGAGCACGACTGGCTGGAGGGACGCGGGGAGAAGCTGTACCTGATCGGCATGATCGACGACGCCAGCAGCGAGTTGCTGGCGCGCTTCGTCCGGCACGACTCGGGCGAAGAGAATCGCCGTTTGCTGAAGACGTATCTGGAACAAAACGGCCGACCCGTAGCCTTCTACACCGACCGCGCCAGCCTGTTTGTCAACACGCCCAAAAACAGCGCCGGCGAGGATCCCAAGCTCTTGCCTCCCACGCAGATCGGGCGGGCGCTCCAGGAGCTGGACATCGAATCGATCACGGCCTATTCGCCGCAGGCCAAAGGCCGCGTCGAGCGCAGCTTTGGCACCGCCCAGGACCGCCTGGTGAAGGGTCTGCGGGTGGCCGGGGCCACGACGATCGAACAGGCCAACGCCTACCTGGAAAGCGAGTTTCTGCCCTGGTGGAACGCCACGTTGCGGGTGCAGCCGGCTCACCCCGACGAGGCGCATCGCGAGCTAGGTCCCGAGCACGATCTGGACTCGGCGCTGAGCCAGGTCGAGACGCGGCGGGTCGCCAACGACTACACGATTCGCTTCCGGGGAAAGAGCTATCAAATCGACCGCAAGGCGATTGTGCCGGGTCTGCGAAACAGCCGAGTGCGGGTGGAGAGACGCCTGGACGGCGTCCTGGCCGCGCGCTGCGGCAAGCACGAACTGGCGCTGAAGCGCTGCGGCGCGCAGCCCCAATCGGAGCGCCCGCAGCCCAAGAGCGCCCAGGCGGAACCCGCTGCGGCAGCGGCCGAGAAGGCTGGCGGCAAAGCTGCCGGCAAGCGAAGCAGCGACTGGATGAAGGACTTCGATCTGAAAGACAGCCCGCCTGTGTGGCAAGCGGCGCAGGCATCCGGCGCTCGGCGAGACGATACGCAGGACTAGGAGTCGCTGCCAAACCAAGACTCTATGCGGAGCGCCCATCGGGCCGATGCGCTGAGTTGGCAGTCGCTGCCAAACCAAGACGCTATGGGGAGCGCCGGGCAAACGGCGCCCGGCGATCGTCGCGTTGGCGAAGCCCAAGGCCTCCGCTCCGAAGCTTCACCAAAGCAATCTCTGGCACGAACAGAAAACCCTCTGACCGGGAGGCCAGAGGGTCGTCTGCTTCAGCCGATTGCTTGGGAGCCAGCTCCATCGCTTCGGCCTTGGGCATCAAGAGCAGGCGCGACCCTGCCCTCAACGCCAACCACTCTACCATCGCCTCTCCAGCCACCTGCCCCAAAGCGGACATTTCTACTTGGCAGCGATTAGGATATTTCTAGTTGGCGTTGACAGAAAGTTCTGGAAGGGGTTTACAGACACTGCTGAGTTGGATATAGTGATACGGTTCGGTCATTGTCGGCTCCGGTTAACGGAGCGTGGATCGGGCGGTTTTTTTCTGCCAAAGGAAGGTGTCTGGTGAGTTCGAATAAGACCAAGGAAGGTCAGGACAAAACTCAGCAGCGCAAGAACGGCTTTTCCCGCCGCACCTTTATGCAAGGTGTCGGTACCGGCGCCGTCGGCGCCGGCGTTCTGACTCAGGAGGAGGCCCAGGCCGCTCACCACGTGGTGGGGCCGGGTCCGGTCTCGATGAGTCTGAGAATCAACGGAAAAGCCCACAAGGTTAGCCTGGAACCACGGGTAACCTTGCTCGATGCGTTGCGCAATCATCTCGACTATACGGGCGCGAAGAAGGTTTGCGACCGGGCTACGTGCGGAGCTTGCACGGTCATCGTCGATGGCAACCCCATCTACGCTTGCTCGATGCTGGCGATTGAGGCGCAGGGGCGCGACATCGAGACCATCGAAGGTCTGGCGTCGGGCGATGATCTGCACCCGGTTCAGAAAAACTTCATCGAGAACGACGGCCAGCAGTGTGGCTTCTGCACTCCGGGATTCGTCCTGGCTAGCAAGGCGTTTCTCGACAAGAATTCCAACCCAACCATGGCGGAAGTGGAAAAGGGCTTATGCGGTAATATCTGCCGCTGCGGCACCTACGTCGGTGTTCGTCAAGCCGTGCTCGACGCTGCCGGGGAACTGAGAGGAGGGGCCAGTGGCGACTAATTATGATTGGCCGGCTGCGGGAGATCGCAGCATCATCGGAGGAATCACCAACCGTCTCGACGGTCCCGACAAGGTAACGGGGCGGGCGATTTATGCCTACGACCGTGCCCTGCCCGGGATGCTGACCGCCAGGCTGGTGACCAGCCCGCACGCTCACGCCCGCATCAAGAAGATTGATACTAGCGCGGCGGAGGCAATCAAAGGTGTCCGCGGCGTCGACATCATCAAGGGTGAAGGCACCGAGCTACAGTGGGTCGGAACGGAGATCTTGGCCGTTGCCGCCGATAGCGAAGAAATCGCGCGGGACGCCGTTCTCGCGGTGAAGATCGACTACGAAGTCTTGCCTCATCTTGTTAAGGATGAAAACATCGAGAACGCGGGCTCGGCTGTGAAACCGGCTTCGGATAAAACCGAAGGCGACCCCGACACGGCCTTTGCACAGGCCGACGCGGTTCACGAAGGCTTCTACGGGCTTCCGTCGATCACGCACTGTTGCCTGGAATCGCACGGCCAGGTCGTCGACTGGACCGGCGACGAAATCATCGTCTATGCCTCGACGCAGGCGGTCGGCCGCATCGGAGCGGACTTGGCCAAAAACCTTTCCCGCGACGAGAGCATTGGCAACGTGAGTCCCAGCCAGATTCGATGCATCACGCCTGTCATGGGTGGCGGGTTTGGCAGCAAGTTCGCGATCGACACCTGGGGCGTTTCCTGCGCCAAGCTGTCGAAGAAGACTGGCCGTCCGGTTAAGCTTATGCTCGACCGCGACGAAGAATTACAAATGGCCGGTGGACGTCCATCCGACTACGGGAAGATCAAGGTCGGCGCCAAGAAAGACGGCACCTTGGTCGCCTACGAGTCGGAAACTTGGTCTTCCGGTGGCGTAACGAGTCGTGGCGCTCCTCCTTTGCCTTATGTCATGCCGCCACCGAATCACAAGGTCCGGCATCTCAGTGTTGCGACCAACACTGGACCCGCCCGGGCGTGGCGCGGCCCCAACCATCCTCAGGCCGCTGTTTTGACCTGGGGCGCCTACACCGATCTGGCCGCGAAACTGGACATGGATCCTATGGATCTGCTGCTCAAGAACATCGGCCTCACCGCGCGGCCCGATGTCTACCGCAAGGAGCTGGCGATCGGCGCTGACATGATCAGTTGGAAGAACCGGTGGCATCCTCCAGGAGACAAGACGGCCGGTCCGATCAAGCGCGGTGTCGGCCTCTCGATGCATACCTGGGGCGGACGGCCGCATGACAGCAATTGCGAAGTGACCATCCACCCCGATGGCACCGCTGTTGCTACTCTTGGCAGTCAAGATCTCGGTTCCGGCACACGCACGGTAATTGCCATGGTGCTGGCCGAAACCATGGGTCTGCCGGTCGAAGCCGTCACGGTGGAGATTGGTGACAGCAACTATCCATCTTCTGGCGCCTCGGGCGGAAGTACGACGGTCGGCGGCGTTTCATCTTCGACTCGGCGTGCTTCTGTCGATGCTTTGGAAGAGCTGAAAAAGGCGGTTGCTCCTGCTTTCGGAGTAGACGCCGATCGGCTCGTTGCCAAAGACGGCTATATCAGTGTTAGCGGTACCGATCAGCGGCTGAGTTGGAAAGCAGCTTGCAGGAAGCTCGGTGCCCGCTCCGTCATGGGTAGCGGCAAGCAGCCCGACCGCGACGGCGGAAAGCTCGCCGATAGCGGCGTGGGCGGTATCCAGATGGCTGATGTTTCGGTCGACATCGAAACCGGTGTCGTCAGCATGAACAAGTTGATCGCGGTTCAAGACTGCGGCCTGATCATCAATAAGAAACTCGCTGAAAGCCAGGTCTACGGTGCCTTGATCATGGGCGTCTGTTGGGCGCTTTATGAAGAGCGGATCTACGATCAGGCGACCGGCCAGTACTTGAACGCCGACATGGAGTTCTACAAGCTGGCTGGTATCGGTGATATCGGGGAACTCGACGTCCACATGATGATGGGCGACTACGATGACCGGGGCGTAATTGGCCTAGGCGAGCCTCCGGCGATTTCGCCCGGCGCCGCCATCGGGAATGCTGTATTTAACGCGATTGGTGTTCGTGTTCCGACACTGCCGGTAACCCCGGACAAGGTCCTGGCGGCTCTCGAAAAAGGAGGGATGGCATAATGCAAGCATTCGAATATGCAGCTCCGGAAACTGTGAAGGGAGCGCTTGACCTTCTTTCCTCGAAAGCGGGCGAAACTGATGTTTTAGCTGGTGGTACGGACTTGCTCAGTTTGATGAAAGAGCGCATCCACACCCCGAAACGGGTGGTCAGCTTGAGGAACCTGGCTGATCTTCATGGCATCAGCTCCTCTGGCGACGGACTTCGAATCGGCGCATCCGTCACAATCGATGAATTGCTGACAAATCCGCAGGTTCGCAGCCAGTACACTTCCCTTGCTCAGGCAGCGGATGGAATTGGCGGAGGGCAAATGCGCGCGATGGGGACGGTCGGTGGTGACCTCTGCCAGCGTCCTCGTTGCTGGTATTTCCGTAACGGGTTCGGATTGCTCGGGCAGGATTCTAGCGGCAAGTCTCTCGTCCCAAACGGTGAGAATCAATACCACGCGATCTTGGGCAATAAGGGCCCGGCTTATTTTGTCAACGCCTCGAGCTTAGCGCCCGCTTTGATCGCATTGGACGCCATGGTAAAGATCGCTTCGCCGAGTGGTGAACGTGAGTTGGCCGTGGAGAAGCTCTTCCACACGCCGGCGAACGGTAACGAGCGGGAACTCAGCCTGCAACCGAACGAGATCGTCACCGAGATCATCATCCCGGGCAGCACCGCCGCGAGCGGGGCCTATGAGGTTCGGCAACGGAATCTGATGGATTGGCCTTTGGCGGCGGCAGCGGTTTCTATCAAGATGAACGGCAGCAGCGTCGAAAGCGCGCGCGTCGTGTTGGGGCATGTGGCCCCGACACCATGGCGCGCACCCGAGGCCGAGCAGTTGCTCAAGGGCAAGACAATCAACGAAGAAACCGCGGCGGCGGCCGGAAATGCAGCCGTTGCCGCGACCACTCCGTTGAGCGGTAACAAGCACAAGGTGCGGCTTGCCAGCGTAGCAGTGAAGCGGGCCATTCTGCTCGCGGCTGGAGCGAGTGTCTAGGAGATGCGGCCGGCGGGATTAAAGGTCCTCACGAATCAGTGTGAGGCCCTTCGCTGGAAGGGAATGTTTATCGACGCTGATTCGGACCCGACTGTGCCGACCTCGAACACGCGCATCTACTGGTGTGTCTATACGCAAAGCCCGCTCGGCCCCGACAGTGAAGTGGCCGACGAGGATACCTGCACCGCGTCGCGTTCCTGCTACGAAAAACTGTAGCTTCAGCGCCACGAACCGCAAAAGAGCGGTCGGGAGTCAATGAGCCGTGACCGTGAGGGAGCGGTAGGCCCTCGACATTCTGATCGGCCGCCTAAACGGTAGAAGTCAGCGGCATCGCTCGGCTGTCCGCGCTTTGCGCTGTCGCGGAGGAATGTAGTAGGATAAGAAGGTATTTGTCAAATCCGGGGCCGCCTCGGAACAACTGGAGCATTTGAAAATGAAAATTAAAATTGCATGCTTAGTAGCAATCTTGTTTGTCGCGACAGCGATGGTAGCTGGCGCAAGTGAAGTGCAAGGCCGCTACCTCGAAGCCCGTAACGCCGAGGTTTACGCATCCCACTGCTTCGCCAACTCCGAAATGGGGATTCGCGGCGACTTGGCCGTCATGGCCTGGCAAGTTGACCAGGGCTCCTATAACGGCGTGTCAATCGGGGGGCTGAGTGTGGTTGCGGTCATTCGGGCAAGCTCGACGTTGGGCGATCCTTTCAGCAATCCTTACCCGGTGAAATCCGTCCTGATCTTCGACGAGCGTGCAACTGGCGAACAGCAGAAAGCGCTTGCCGCCTTTGCCAAGAACGCGAGCAACGACCTGCTCAACGATGTAGTGCGCACAGAAGTCGCTCCGATCGGCCTCGACGTCCACGGCGATATTCACGCCAGGCGGGCCACGTTGACGGCGGGCGATTTGGTTCGGCTCGAGACGCGAGCGATCGAGGACACCGATTCGCTGTGTCACCTCGATGACCTCTACTACGCTCCCCTGGCCGATCTGGATCACGCGATGGCCGCGTTCACGCTCGAAAATCGCTTCGATGGTGAAGGCCTCGACGTAGTCTTCAGCGCGCCGCGCCGCAGCAGCGCCTATCTGGGAACGTTCGGCGGCGGAGCCGTGAGCACCGACTGATCATCGATCGGCCAAAGCAAAGAGTTCCATCACGACGGCAGGCAGCTGTGTCCCAGCTTCCTGCCGTTCTCTTTCTCCAGCCGAATTATCTTTCGATCTCCGTCGGACATTACCACCGAATTGGCTACAACGAAACTATCTAGGCCACTTGTCCGTCTGTAAAGATACAAGTTATGAAAATCACAAAACGCCACTCAATCGTTACTTTCCTAGCATTGGTCATGAGCCTGCCGCTGGCTGCCGGCGACTTCCAGGCCGCCGCCGGGGGCCCCCCGCCGCCCAGCGGCATGGCCGAAGCACTCGGCTCGATGATTGAATCCGAAGGCGTCGTCGCGAAAGGTCCCGACGGCAAAGTCGCCGCCGAGTTCTGGATGCGGACTAGCGCATTCGAAGGCGAAGGGGCGGGCGGCTTTGGGATACGATTCGAAGCCATCCCGGAGGGCTCTCTTTTAGGTGTCGTTCGTTTTCCCGACACTGGATCTGATTTTCGCGAGCAGCACATCAACCCCGGCGTCTACACCATGCGCTTTGGGCTGCACCCGGAGAATGGAGACCACATGGGCGTGGCCGCCAGCCGTGATTTCGCTGTGCTGATCGCCGCTGATGCAGACAAAGAACCCGCCATGAACCTCGAATTCGAGCCCTTGACCAAGCTGAGCATGGACACCGCCGGCAATCCCCATCCCACCATCATGCGTCTCGAATTGCCCGATGGCGATGAGTCCGCCAATATCTGGCAAGACGATATGGAGCACTGGATTCTTGACCTCAAGACCGGCGGCGATGTCATCGGCGTCGTCGTCTACGGCCACTCGGAAGAGTAAGCTTGGCTTGGCGCTTTCGTTCTAGCCTGGCTCAATAGCGAGGACACGCTCTTCGTCTCCGGGCGGTCCTGCGTCAATGAGCGTCCTAATCCCGGGAGTCAATCCGACTCTCGCTTCTGGAATAGCCTCGTGCGATGAGCCGTTTCATTACTTGGTAACCTAGATTGCCCGCCCACCCGCGGTACCCGCCCGGCACAAATGCACATCTCAGCCCTGGTTCTGATCGCCTCCCTATTACTGCTTTTCGGGCTGATCTCAAAGAAACTCCAGAAAAGCGTCATCACCCCGCCAATGGTGTTCGTCGTCTGTGGGCTGACCGCGGGCCCGGCCGCCTTCGGTCTGTTTGAGCTCGAGATCGAAAGCGAGTTTGTCCGAACACTGGCCGAGGCGACCCTGGTGCTGGTGCTTTTCACGGACGCCTCTCGGATCGATCTGAAAATTCTTCGCCGCAACTATCATCTGCCGGTTCGCCTGTTGGCGATCGGCCTGCCGCTAACGATCGGCGGCGGCGCGCTGCTGGCGGCGGTGATGTTCGACCAACTGACTTTCTGGGAAGCCGCCGTTGCCGCGGCGATCCTGGCCCCGACCGATGCGGCTTTGGGGCAGGCGGTTGTGAGCAGTCCGCGCGTTCCCGTCCGCATCCGCCAGGCGCTCAATGTCGAAAGCGGACTCAACGACGGAATTGTGCTGCCCGTGGTTCTGCTCTTTCTATCGCTCGCCGCGCCGCACGAACAGGCGCAGTCCAGTGAGTTTTGGATTCAATTCGTGGCGAGTCAAGTGATCCTCGGGCCGATCGTCGGGATTGCCGTTGGATACTTTGGCGGCAAAGTTGTCAGCGCCGCCAGCACGTCGCAGTGGATGGATCACACCTTCCAGCAACTCGCCGCCTTGGCTTTGGCCGGGCTGGCTTTCGGTGGCGCCGAATTGGTCGGCGGCAACGGCTTCATCGCCGCCTTTATGGCCGGACTGGCGCTGGGTAACTCGGCAGGCCCGATCTGTGGTTGCCTTCAAGACTTTGCTGAAGCCGAAGGGCAGTTGCTGGCATTGCTCGCGTTCTTCTTCTTTGGCGCCGCCGACGCCTGGCCGGCCATCGAGCACCTCGACGCCACCGTCATTCTCTATGCATTCCTCAGCTTGACTGTGGTGCGCATGCTGCCCTCTTCGCTCAGCCTGATCGGGGCTGGATTCAAGGCGGCAACGCATCTGTTCCTAGGGTGGTTCGGTCCACGCGGTCTGGCCTCGATCTTGTTCTTGTTCTTCGTGCTGGAGGAACAGCCGGCAGGCGCCCATTTGATTTTCCACATCGTGATCACGACCGTGCTCATGAGCGTATTCGCGCACGGGCTATCTGCTTTCCCCGGAGCCAATTGGTACGGAGGTCACTCCGATGAGTTGCGGCAACGCGAGGGCGAGATGCCCGAGCACGCCATGGTGGAGGAGATACCCGTTCGCCTGCCCCATCGCGACTAGTGTTGGCCCCGCATTTCTCGTCGGGCCAGGTTGTCGCGCCACGTTATCGCGACACGTCGGGAACCGCGCCCCAGCGCTCATCTCGTGAGGGCACGGTCCCCAAGTCGTGTCACTCGCGCCGCTCCCCGCCCGCCATAATCTTCTCGATCTCCTCGACGCCCCTCGGCAGCGTCTCGGTCAGGACGCGTCCACCCTCACTTGTCACCAGCACCATGTCTTCGATGCGAATGGCGATCTTCTCTTGCGGGATATACAGGGCGCATTCGATCGCGATGACCATCCCCGGTTTGAGAGGGTTGTGCGGACTTCGGGGGTCATGCACGCTCAAGCCGACGTGGTGGCCGATGCTGTGCCGCAGATACTTCCCCAAGGAATCGCCGTCGCTGTCCTTGCCGTACGAATCGAGATAGCTGAGCGCCACCTCATACAAACTGTTGCGCCCCTGGCCCGCAAGAGTCATTCCCGGCTTCACCGCCGCGATCGCGGCCTTTTCGGCGCCCAGAACAATCTCGTAGAGTTCCTTTTGCCGGGGAGTAAACCGCCCATTGACGGGAACGGTCCACGTCACGTCGGCCGCGTATTGGCCATACTCCCCGCCCACGTCCATGAGCACCAGTTCGCCGGTTTCCAAGCGGCCGCTGTTGGCAACGTAGTGCAACGTCAGTGCCCGCGCACCGCTGCCGACGATCGGGGCATACGCAACCCGCTGGCAGCCCAGCTGCAGCATCTTGCCGATCATCGCGTCACTCATTTTGTACTCGTGGATACCCGGACGAATCGTTCTCCACGCAGCCTGATGCGCCGCGATCGTAGCGCCAACCGCGCGCTCGATCAACCCGATCTCTCCGTCGGTCTTGACCGCCCGCATCGCGGCGATCGTGGGCCGTACATCCCCGATGGAATGCCCACCGGCAAGTTCCTCCAAGCGCCCTGTCCGGTCAGGTTCAGGCTGGTCGGCGAATCCGATCTTGCCCGGCAGCAGCGACCGGATAGAACTGTAGCTCTCGAGCGCCCGGCTCACGGCTGCCGGCAAAGCCTCGGCATCGCGGACGTCGGAAAATCCCGTGCGGCCGGCAATCTTGGGATCATCGGGACCGACCCGAGATCCGTTCCAGTTGTCGTCGGAAACATTGCGAACCGGCAAGAAAAGAATCTCTCGATACACCTCGTGAGATCCGTTCTGGGGAAGCAGCAAGAGGGCGGCGCCGGGTTCATTCCAGCCAGTGACATAGTAGAAGTTGTTTTCTTGCCGAAACGGCGAGCGCACGTCTTGGGCCTCGCGCTCTCGGTAGCCGAACAGCAGGATGACGCCGTCGGAATTCTTTTTCGCCAGCGTCTCGCGCCGATCGCGGTAAACCTCCCACGGCTCCCGCTCTGCCGCAAGAGACAAACTGCTGACCGCCAAAGCCAAAGCGGCCACCCGCCAAGCCAACCTCATACGCCTAGTATAGGTACTGCCCCCTTGCAGCCATGCGCGGCAAAGTCGATTCTTGTACAATGCGGATTCCCTTCGATCCGAGGTTTTGTCGATGAAGTTTGTTCGCTGGATATTGCGCCTGATTGCGATTGTCTTTAACCTCGCTGTCGCACTCTTTCTGCTTGGTGTTGGGTTCATCGGCTGGGTCGAGGGACAGGATGTTCACTTCGACCTCGTCCCTGGGGTCGAGCCCGAGAACATGGCCCTGGCCCTGATCGGCCTGGGCGTCTTCGGCCTGCTCTCGATCGCGCTGAGCCGGACCCGCTCCAAGTCCGCCCGCATGCTGATGTTGCTTTGGAACCTGCTTGTTTCCGGGTTGCTGGTCTATGCGTTTTGCGGGCCCTCCTACAAGTTCGATGGCATGGAGCACCTCCACCACGGGCTTATCCTTTTCCTGATCTCGCTCATCGCCCTCTGGGGAAGCTGGATGACGGTGAAGCGGGCCTCCGCAGCCCAGAGCTGAGCGGTTTTGGGTGGTATTGAGCGGATTTCGGGTGGGGCCGAAGGGCCCCCTTTTTTTGGTTTGCGGTTCGGAGCCCGTTTTTTCCTACGCCTGTCAGGGCTTGTGCGTTGGGGGGGGTGCTTACCCAGGGTTTCGCTTCGCTGCACCCTGGGCTACTTTCCTGCGCCGCTTCGCGGCTTGACGGCTCTGCGTGGCTCGTATTATTTGGGCCTGGAGTGGCGGAGCGCTCAGGGGTAGAAACCGCTTGCTCACGCGCGCGGCTCAAGGGATTCGCGGCCTGACGGTGCTGGCTTTCACGCCACACTTGTCACCTTGTCTTGGGGGCCTGGACGCGTGCCGCGGGCTGGGCTGTCTTCGCTCATTTCCTTGGCTTGTCTGAGGTCGGCGGTCTCGTGCCTCGGTTCGGTGGTTTCGGATCCTGGTTCGGTGGTTTCGGATCCTGGTTCGGTGGTTTCGGATCCTGGTTCGGTGGTTTCGGATCCTGGTTCGGTGGTTTCGGATCCTGGTTCGGTGGTTTCGGATCCTGGTTCGGTGGTCTCACCTCTTCGTTGGGTGGTTTCGGGTTGTGGCTGCGGGGTTTGGTTTTGGGCTGATGCTTCTGAGGGACGGTTTTTTTGGTTTGGCGGAGCTGTTTCAACAGCGTGAGATATTTGCGGTTGAGGTGCGATTCGTAGAGCGATAGCGTTAGCAGTATGGGTCTGTCGTAGTATGCGACGGTGGATGCGCCGAGTTCCTGGGTCGTCTGCTGGTAGTCTCTTGTCGCGACGGATGAGCCATAGCCATCGGGGGACTGAGTATTCCCGGGGGACGGGGTATTCCCGTGGGACTGGGTCTGCCCGGGGGACTGGGTATTCCGCCCGATAGGGTTGGCCTGTGAGCTGGGGTTTTCGGCTGGGGGCTCGGGTGAGCGATTCCTAGCGTGGCTGCCTCTCCCGCTTCCCGGAACACGATCATCCAGCTCCGGCGGGTCTTGGCCGCCGGGATTGGGTTGCAGAGCCGGAGACAGCCTGCTGAGGTCGGCTTGAATTCTTAACTCGCGTAGTCTTTCTTTCTCCAGCTGGTGCGAGAGAGAGCCGGTTTCCAGGCGGACCAGACGGCGCAATCTCCACTCGGTGCAGGCGATGTAGTGGACGAGACGGCGCTCGAAGCCGCCGACGGCCCCGAGTTCTTGCTCCAGCTCGGCGATGGAGTCGAGGAATTCTTGGGGGTTTTCGTCCGGGAGCACGACGTCGCGGGCGAACAGGCCGTGCGTGGTGGCGTTTTGGCTGGAGCGAGCCTTGCCTTCGGGTGTGCTGGGTCCGGTACTTTGGCGCGCGTTCTTGCGATTCGCTTTCCTCTGGAGGCGGGTGGCCATTGGTTTTCCTCTTTGTTTTCATGATAAAAAACGGGTGATGGATTTCCGGGGGATGGCGGGGGTGCTGGGGGTTGTAGGTTGCTGTGGGTATTGGGTCTAAGTTTTTTTGAAGGTGGGTATCCGCTTGACTCAGGTACCCCCAATATCTGGTGTCCCACCAAAAAGGCCCCGTGAGGACCGGCTGCTGACAGGGCCGTTTGGCGCGCCGTACGGCGTTAGAGTGTCCGCAAGTCGTGGGAAGGCGCCGACAAGAGCACCCCGAGTAGGGGGCCGCCGTACGCCGTCTATTGCGCCCCAACCACCGATCTACGGCAACGACCCCGTTCTTGCGAAGTGGGATGACCCCAATATGTTGCCCGCACCTGAGTCAAGCGGATACCCTGTTTTTTGAAATTCGGTTAACGGGTTGGGCGGATCGGGCGGTTTTGCAGTTTTTTTGGGGATTGTGATGGGCACGGTCTTGGGGGGATTGGGTTCGTTTTTTCGTTTTCGGGGTGGGGGGAAGAGAGGACAAGCTTGCTCGACGGCCTTACGACGCTGGATGGAGAGTATTCGGGCTTGGGGCGGCGGAGCGCTGGGGCGAAGTAACTGCTCCCTTTCGGTCGCGGCTCACAAGGACCACTCTTTTTGGTCGCAGCTCAGGGGCTCTGGGTCTTGACCGCACCCTTAACGGGTGCGGCCGGGCGTAGCACGCTACGCCTCTACAACGCGGGACACGATCACGCAATCCGAGAGGAACATTGCCGTTCTGCTGCAGCAGTATCTCAATGCCGAGCGCCGGATTTGGCCCTGTCCTGGGTTGTTTTCCGCTAATCTCATTGATGACACTTTGTTTAGGGCGGAAGGGTGAAGAAAAACCAGCGTATCGTCTGGCCGTCGGTCGTCGGAGCAGTGGTTATCCTGGCTGCTCTGTTTGTTTCCTCGGACCTGTATCAATCCTCTTCACGAACGATCACCTGCGACGACGGGCCTAGGCAGACCATCGACATCCGCGATTTCGTCACACGATACTCCGCCTATTCGGTGGAGTTTGAGAGCCGCATCGGCAACAAAGCCGAGTTTTCGGGCAAGCTCGACCCGGTCCAGCTACAGTCGCTCACCGAAGCTGCCCAGCAGAGTAACGAATTTCGAAAATTCCTAGTAGCTGGCCACAACGCTTGCGCGATCTCGAGGGAACAGTACGGTGCGTTCGGCGCGCGCTTCCAGGCCCTTGATGGGCTGGCGCGGCGGATTGACGCATTCAGCGCCGAGGCGTCCATGGGTCAAGGCGGAAAACAAGAGTTCGCCGATCTGGTGGATCAATATGTTGACCTGACTAGCGGGTTGGGTGCGCCGTGAGTTTGCCGTTATTTTGTCGGCGAAAGGTGAAGGGCCGATATCTCGCCTCGGCGCTTCTCTTTTCGCTTTTCGCGATTCCCATTCAGGCCCAAAAACGAATCGATTGCGCTGGTGATGGCGTTCACTACGAGATCGACCTCAGCGAGATCATCATTGAGTACCAGGCGACGTCGTTTTCGGCGACGCTGAGCAGCCTCAGCATCTTCGGGAACCGCATCGGGTTGGAGCCCAAGATGGTCCAAAAGGCTGAGGCAGCCACCCAGCAGTGGAATGAATTCCTCAAAGGCTTAGTAGTCGGCTCCTGCTTATACGGTTGTTTCAGCAAGCCCCAAGATGTTGGGGTGGAGGTCATCGCGTCTTGTCCAGGTCACGCGCGCGGCGGATGTGGGCGTAAGGCGTAGGAGCGTGTTGAGTTCCGAGACCGAGGAGGGTTTGGAAGGCTGCCATTGGGGTCTTGCGGCGGTTGTGTCGAAACACGAACTCATCGAGGTAAACCTGAAGCTGAGCGCGGCTCACGCCGTGGTACGTTCCGGTCAGCCATTGCTGCAGGTTGCCCAATGGCACGATCCGCCAGCGGCACCACCGACTTGGTGCCTTTCCGCAAGTCAGTCCGGTGAGGTTGCGGACGAGAGACGTGTTTGTAGCCGGCCTCTTCGAGGGCGGTAAAGGTCTTCAGACCGTCTGTGTAGATGGTCGAGCCGGGAACAACGTTCTGGGCAAGAAACCTGTCGATCGTCACCTTCTTGAAGTCTGGAATAACGGACATGCGAACGCGCCCGGAGCGCTTCCCGCGTTTCTCAACAGCGACCATCACAAGGGCCGCACGGCGCCCCTTCAGTTGCCGGCTGCCTCGCAAACCTGCTTGCGGGCCGCCAATCCAGGTGTCATCGACCTCTACTTCTCCGTGCAAGGGCTCGCGAGCTGCGTTCACCATGGCCCGTCGCAGTTTGTGCAACATCATCCAGGCGGTTTCGTAGCGCGACAGGCCGAGCTGACGCTGCAGTAGCAGCGCCGACACACCTCGTTTATCAGTTGTCATCAGGTACGCAGCCCAAAACCAAACCGTCAGCGGGGTCTTCGTATTGTGGAGCACCGTTCCCGACGTCAACGAGACCTGGTGTCGACACGCCGCGCACTGCCACCGTAGTTTCTGCTCGAGAATGTAGGCCTGCCGATGTCCACACTGAGGACAAAGGAACCCGTCGGGCCAACGACAAGCAGCCAGGTACTTCTGGCAAGCCTCCTCGGTCGCGAACTCCACCTGAAACTGACGCAGACTCTTCGCAAACGGCGGCCGGGCCACGCCCTACCCTACATCTTGGGGCTTGCTGAAACAACCGTATAAGCAAGAGTCGGCTACAACCGTTGCGCCATTACCAAGGCGGAGTATGAGGAAGGGTTGCAACGGATCTACCCCCGGCTCCAGGAAGATGCAGCGGACCTGGAGAAGATTCGCAAAATCATTTCGGCAGGCAACGAGGCAGACGAAAAGCGCTTGCACAGGGCCTTGGAAAGCTACCTGGGCAATCTGGAACGCTTCGCTGAGATCAGCAATCAGGAAATCATCTTGCAGCAAATCGAGGCTTTGCTGTCTGGCAGTACGAGAGAGATCAAAGGGGAGATTGCGAGGAGTGAACACAACATCTTAGAACGATTGGATGATATCGGCGAACAGGTAGGGACACGGAGTGTTGCCGAAGATCCGAAGCCCGATATTTCTCTTGTTCTGGTATACCCACAATCCGTGTCGCTGCTCATCCGAAACGATTCAACCGTAGTTGCCAGGGAGTCAAGGTATTCCGTGGTTCTTTGGAATCTGGAGCTACTGTCGGGGTCCAAACAACCGCTACCAATTCCTGTTGGTAGCCACGACTGGGTGCGGCCTGGGCGAAGGGGTGGCCCGTACGGGATAATGTCGCGGCCAAAGACACAGGGACTAATCAAACCTAGCGATCGCATTTTTGGATACATAGCACTCGCTTGCCCCGACCGCTCGACTGACAAGATCTATTGGGTATTTTTCAAACACGGTCAGGGCGGCTGGTACGCAGAAGCCCGTCAGAAGTTTTCAGGTGGCATGACGGCCCTTTTGAAGATGCTCCCAATGGTAAAGAGTGACCCGAACGCGGCACTTAAGTTTATTCCGCAGAACGACCGCGTACAGATTCGCGATCGACTTTAGAATTCGTTTTCATTGAACCGGGTCTTGTCGCCGATGAGCGTTTCATCGACTTCGACGGTGCCGGTCATCTTGGAAGATTGTGCCAACCTTGACCGAGAATTGCTTCCGGTACTTCAGGCGAGTGCAAAGCATCCGCGCGACTTGGCCGCTATTTTATCCACGAAAGGTGAAGGGCCGATATCTCGCCTGGGCGCTTCTCTTTTTGCTTTTTGCGATTCCTATTCAGGCCCAGAAACGAATCGATTGCGCTGGTGATGGCGTTCACTACGAGATCGACCTCAGCGAGATCATCATTGAGTACCAGGCTAAGTCGTTTTCGGCGACGCTAAGCAGCCTCAGCATCTTCGGGAACCGCATCGAGGTGGAGCCCAAGATGGTCCAAAAGGCCGAGGCAGCCACCCAGCAGTGGAATGAATTCCTCAAAGGCTTAGTAGTGGGCTACAACAGTTGCGCCGTTACCAAGGAGGAGTATGCCGAAGGGTTGCAGCGGATCCACCCTCGGCTCAAGGAAGATGCAGCGGACCTGGAGAAGATTCGCAAAATCATCTCGGCAGGCGACGGGGTGGACGAGGAACGCCTTCGCGCGCTGTTGGAAAGTTACCTGGGCGACATGGAACGCTTCGCCGAGATCAGCAATCAGGAAATCATCTTGGAGCGCATCGAGGCGTTGCTGTCTGACAATGCGAAAGAGATCAAAGGAGAAATAGCAACGAGTGAGCAGAACATCCTAGAGCGAGTCAATCAACTCGAAGAACGGCTGAAAGATCTAGCGCTCCCCTCCGAGGTCAAAGAGGAGATTAGTGAACTCCGCGCGACGCTGCTGGCAAAGGTCAACGAAGCGGAGGCGGCATATGAACAAGGCTACGATCTCCTTCAGAGGTTCCGGTTTGCGGAAGCGATACCC
>CBDCYS010000074.1:0-47811 GCA_965224215.1 Bryobacterales bacterium
CTCGGCTAAATCAAGGTGGGCGGATCAACCCCGCGAGTCGTTAGCCGGGGAGTCCCAAGTTCGTATCCTTCGGGGTGGATTGGCAGGAGGAAACGCCCCGATTTTTCCACCGGCGCCCTGCGGATACGTTCAACAAGGGTAGGAATATCACAACGTTTTGGAGTGGAAATACCCAGGGCAAACTAGGGGCGTGCAGACACTGAAGGGACGGGGAAGAGCCAGCGCGGAACTCTGTCCGCGCTGGCTCAAGCTATCAGAAGACTGTCGTTAGGCCGCCGCGGCAACGATGCCGTGGGGATCAAGAATGTACTTTTTGGCGGCTCCTTTGTCAAAGTCTTCGTAGCCGCTGGGAGCATCGTCAAGCGTGATTACCGTCGCGTTGACAGCTTTGGCGATCTGAACCTTGTCGTGCAGAATTGCCATCATCAATTGACGATGGTACTTCATTACGGGACACTGGCCCGTCGTGAATTGGTGGGACTTCGCCCAGCCTAGCCCGATGCGGATGCTCAATCGACCGTACTTGGCGTTGTCATCCACACCGCCGGGGTCTTCGGTGACATAAAGTCCGGGAATCCCGAGCGCACCTCCCGCACGTGTGATCGTCATCAGTGAGTTGAGTACTGTCGCGGGTTGCTCGATGCCACTAGCGGAGCCGTGACCGCGCGCTTCGAAGCCTACGCAATCCACGGCACAATCCACCTGGGGCTCACCGACGATTTCGGCTATTTGCTCCTCGAGGGAAGCGTCCTTCGTAAGGTCGACTGTTTCGCAGCCGAAGCTGCGAGCTTGGGCCAACCTGTCGGGAATCATATCGCCGACGATGACGACCGCAGCTCCTAGCAAGTGACATGAGGCGGCGGAGGCTAAACCGACCGGTCCGGCGCCAGCGACGTAGACCACGGATCCCGTGGTGACTCCGGCGGTAACCGCACCGTGGTAGCCGGTGGGAAAAATGTCCGAGAGCAGCGCGAGATCTTGTATCTTCGCCATCGCCTGGTCTCGATCAGGGAACGCCAACAGATTGAAATCCGCGTAGGGACACATCACATATTCGGCCTGACCGCCGACCCAGCCACCCATGTCGACATACCCGTAGGCAGCGCCAGGACGGGCCGGATTCACATTCAGACAGATGCCCGTTTTGCGTTCCTTGCAACAGTCACAGCGACCGCAGGCGATGTTGAAGGGAACTGACACGATGTCTCCGACATTGATGAATTCGACATCGCTTCCGACCTCAATCACCTCACCTGTAATCTCGTGACCGAGAATCAGGCCATTCGGAGCCGTTGTCCTGCCCCGCACCATGTGTTGGTCGCTGCCGCAGATGTTTGTCGCTACAATTTTTAGAATTGCGCCGTGCTGACACTTGCGGTCGCCAAGCGCTAGTTTCGGAAAGTCGATGGACTGTATTTCGACTTTACCTGGCCCCATATAGGCGGCACCTCGATTCGACGCCATAATTATCTTTCTCCTCCAGAGATTCTTAAATGAGAGTTACACCAGGTCCTAGGATACATCCGGCGGCCGCTGGGGGCAACTGCTTTGCCAGACTCTTGTCAAGGCCCAATAGAAATGTCCCCTTGGTTTTGTTGTTTGTCACCTGAATTATGCACAGATTCACTTTGCGAGTGTGGCTGCGTTCGTAGCGGGTTGGCGGTCGTCGTGAGGTGGTAGCTCGGCAACTGGCCTTTTGGCTTCTCCGTGTCCGGTTTCCCTTCCCGCCCAGAATCCGCGTCGTCAAAACCTCGCTCGGAAGTGACGTGTTTCCAGTGCGTTACGGCTAGTGCATAAAATTTTATGCATAGCGCATAGCCAGGCTCTCAGATCAGCGCCCTCCCGACCACCGGCAGCAAGCCGCCGTAGGGAGTCGGCTTCCTGCCGCGGAAGTGGTAAGGCGTCGAAGCCCCGATTTTATTGGGCCGCGAGGCCGTCACGGCTGGGCCTTGTTGGACGGGCCTTTGGGAGCTATGCTGTTTTCGTCTGGTAACCATGTGGGTGACCTCCTTGGGGTTGGCTGGCGAAGCTGGAATCTTTGCCAGCCGACCTTTTTACCCCATGTTTTAGGGGGTCCCCAATGGTCCCTTGCGGCTCAGCCCTCCTCAGGTCCACGCCGCAGTGCATAATTCAGGTGTAAGTATGTATGAGAGTATCGTCGTCGGGGCTGTGGGAATGTGGGAATCGCTTTAGCGATTTCCAAGGGACGGTGGGAAGGGTGGGAAACCTGTCGCTGCGATACGAACCCGCTTCGCGGTTCGCTGAGGTTTTCCACGCTTTCCATCCGTCCCGTCATTTCCATAGCCCTTGTTTTTTATGTCGTCGCCGCGCGTTTTTTTGATCGCAGCGACTTGCGCCAGGGGTGGTCCGCCGATGGCTTTTTTCCCTGCCGAGCCGCTCGTTGCTTCGGCTCGGGACGCGGCTTCGGCGCCGGCCGGGCGATCTCCTCAAAAGCCACCGCGCGGTCTTCGTAGACCACTTGCAACTCGCCCTCGCACGCTTGCTGCACGGTGACTCTCGCGCCTGTCCCCAGAGCCTGATTGCGCTTCGGTTTCAACTGCAAAAAGCGGTTCTCGAATCGCACCACCCGGTCGCCGGAAACCACCCGCTCAGCCTCCAAGCAGAACACCCACTTCAAGTCCAAACGCTTCGATAAGCGCCGATGAAAGTCCGCTCCCGCCGACGGCTCACAGCCGAACTTGGCGTTGTGCTCGGGCAGATACTGCTCGTCGAGATAGCGGTTCGCCGCCTTGTAATCAGCAATGCCTTGCAGTCGCATCTTCTTGATCAGGCGGTCTTGATGCGTGCCGTGATGGCGCTCCACGCGGCCCTTGGCTTGCGGTGACGAAGCGGCGATGATCGCAATGCCCAGCTTGGCGCACATGCGTCCGAACTGCGTCTCGGGCTCGATGCCTTCGATCGCTTCACGCGAGGTCGGCTGGCGTAGGTAGACGTTTTCCCAGTCGCAATAGAGCGCCTTCGGAACGCCGTATTGACGCACCCAGGCTCCGAGCAAGTCGGCTGCCGCCCAAGTCGTTTCCTCGTTCGAAAAACGGCACAGCGCCACTCTGCTCGCATCGTCGACGAAGTTCATCAGGCAACCTTTCGGCCCGCGTCCTTCGAGCCAGTCGTGGTGCGAGCCGTCGACTTGGATCAGCTCGCCAAAGTGCGCTTTACGCTGTCGCCGCGAGCGGTGCGGCTTGCGTTTGCGGCGGCGGCTCCACAGGCCGCCGGCGAGCATCCAGCGCCGCAGTGTTTCGCGCGGCACTTCGAGACCGTGATCAGTCGCCAGATGTTCAGACGCCAGCGTCGGCCCAAAGCGCTCGTGCGGTTCGCCGCAGTAGTTCTCACGCACCAACTCGAGAACCTGCTCGCGGCGTTTGTCATTGGCTCGGTTCGAAGCGCGGCCGACGTTGCCATGCATCAGAGCTTTGCTTCCTCCCTCGCCATAACGCTTCTTGAGCCGCTTCGCCTGGCGGTAGCTGAGCTCAAGCAGCTCGGCCGCTTCGGTCAATTTCAGATCGCCTCGTTTCACTCGGCTCAGCACTTCGCCGCGCCTCAACTCTTTGTCGTTCATCCATGTCCTTTCCAATCTCGGCTCCTCCTTCGGAGCCTCAGATTACGGGACATTTCTATTGGGCGCTTAAGGGGACATTATCATTGGGCTACAACACTGCTTTGCCAGACTCCCGCCGGGTTTCTGGGCTGAGCCAGTTCGGTCCTCGGGGTCTCCTTGGGCCGTGCGTGCATCTGGCTATCGGGGGTGCTCCCGACATCACGCTTCGACGGCAATCCGCTATTCAGGTTACTAAGTCCTGTTTGCGCTCTTTGCGGAGCGTGAGTAGTTTCCGAGCAGGCTTGGGAGGCGGCGGCTCACCGAGTATCAACCAGAAGGAACGGAAATAATCTACCGCGGAAACCAGCGCGATCAAAACGACGAACCATAGCGAAATGTATCCGGCATCAGCTAGGAGCGGGGAATGTGGCGCGATCAACAGCAAGGACACCGTAATAACCTGCGTCACCATTTTTGCCTTGCCAAGATCGCTTGCGCAAATCGTGTGCCCTTTCGAGAGGGCTATGCCACGCAGACCGGTAACCGCGAACTCCCGACCCACGATGATAAACACCATCCACGCTGGCACTCGGTCCAGTTCAACCAAGCAAATAAAAGCGGCCGAGATGAGGAGTTTATCCGCCAGAGGGTCCAGCAGTTTCCCGAAGTTGGTTATCTGCTTCCGGCGCCGGGCGATGTACCCGTCGAGTAGATCAGTCGTCGCGGCGGAGAGGAAAATCAGCAGAGCCAGCCATTCCGTGGTGAGGAAGTATCCCCCGAGATTCAACTCGACGTTGCGGCTCAACATCACCGCGAGTAGCAAGGGGACAAAAAAAATTCTCAGTACGGTGAGGGCGTTTGGCAGATTCATGTAACTCCGGAGGGTTCGCCTTCTTAGGCCGCCTGGGCGTATAGGTCTAGCCTACTACATTTCAAGGCCCACAGAAATCGAGGGTTCGCCGGTACCCGGCGGGCCTGTCGCGGTACACCGATGGCACTCGTCGACGTTACCTGAGCTGCATCCAGAGAACCTTCGACGTATTTCGGCGGGGTGAAGGCCCACAGCGCGAAGGGGACAGGGGAATCCAAGAGAAGCGAGCGGCACGTGGCCGGCGCGCTCAGTTCAGCGGCTTGTTTTCTGCGCCCCAATAAACGTGGTGGCGTTCCTTGCGGCGCTCCCGTCGCTCTTGGAGAATTCTTTCGTACTTCGCTTGCTGTTCCGGGCGCAGAAGCGACATCACTTTTTTGGCACGCTCCTGGCGAAGTGCTCCGAACTTCGGCTCTACTTCGTCGCGGATGTCATGAAAGCCTTGTCCCACCGAATCAAGGATCATCCGCACTTGCTCTACCTGGTCAGAACCCAGCTCCAGTTCTTCCTTGAGTTCGGCGGCCATACGCTGCCGAAATTCCGCCGCTGTCTTGTGTCGGGGGGTGTTTGCCTGTGCGGCCCTAGCAGCGTAAAACCAGTAAGAAACGACACCCAAGGCCAACCCGGCCAGAAATACAGCTCCCAGGTAGATGGCCGCTACCCTTCTCGGCTGAATACTCATCGGCTGGGCTCCGCGGTAAGCAGAACGTATCCCTCGCCTTCGTCGAAAGAGTCGGCGGTTAATGCGTCAACATAGCTAGCCTCGCGAATGTCTACCGATACGTTTCCATTTGGGAGCGATAAAACAGCGGCTAGGAGGAAAATTGCTGCGACTGCCGCGCCGACCAGACGGGTTGCCCATTGCCTCATGGGCCACACCCACCCCAAACGGCGCTCTTCATCAATCCGCGCCCAGATGGACGACATGAACTCCGGAGATGCATCCAGGTCGCCGAAGGCGTTGCGGCAGGCGGCGAAAAGTCGATCCAACCACGCTTCGCGTTCTTCTTTCATCGAGTCCCTGTCGTGGAGTGTATCAGACCTCATTACGCTTCTTCAATCGGTCGTAGGCTTTCAGCACCCGCTGCCGGGCCCTAAACAATCTCACCTTCAAGACATTCTCATTCACTCCGTACACCTCTCGGAGTTCCTTCAAAGATAAACCCTGCAGCTCCTTCAGGCCTAGTAAAATTCGATCGTCCTCCGAAACCTGATCCATGAGAACAGCCAGCGTTTCTCTGAGCTGCTCCCGGTCCTCTTGTTTCGCGCTCTCTTTTTGTCCGGCCGCCGCATCCGCCATTTTCAACTGCTCGTCGCTGAGATCGGCCATACGAACGTCGGCGCTTCGGCGGCGTTTCCGCAAATAGTCGTAGGCGGCGTTGACGGTCAATCGATAAAGCCACGGTTCAAAGACCTCCGGAGCACGCAACTGATCGAGCGAAAAGTAGAGTCGGACGAACACATCCTGGCCCACATCCTCGACATCCTCGGGACGGCTGATCAATCGAAAGATCGTCCCTAAGATCCTCTTTCGATAGGCACGCACTATCTCATTGAACGCACCAGCATCTCCCGACTGCGCGCTCTTGATAAGCGAAGCTTCAACGAGCATTCAAATCTTAGGTGTTCGCTCAATAGCTTTGCCTCCGGCGTCAGTCCCTCCGATATCAGCCACTGCCGATCAGGCGTTAGCGAAAGAAGTCGGCTATCCACAGAAGGGGCGCGTGGGCAAACCCATAGGTTACGACATTTCGTACGGAATCTCTGAAAAAGTTTTGTCGGCGGAAGAACCTGCTGGAAATGCCCGGTTCCCGAGACTAGTTCTCTGACCGCTTGATAGTTGGTTTTTTATAGCCGAACTTGCGGCGTGCGGTTTTGCGGTCGAAGCGCCAGTCGATCTTCACTCGCTCACGATTGACCCGGCAGTTCCAGGCAGCCGCTTCGCGTCGCAGCGTCGCCAGGTCCGGGATGCGTCGCTTGCCCAAACATTGCCTGGAGAAGAGTCCGATCTCGATCTCCGCCTGGTTCAGCCAACTGCCGTGCTTCGGCGTGTAGTGCGGCGGGAAGCAGTCCCAAATCTCCCCGCTGAATTCCTCGCCGCAGAGATCGGTCAGCGACTTGCGGCCGTGCGTCGAGAGATTGTCCATCACCAAGTGAATCATCTCGGCCTCGGGATAGGCCAGCGCCACCTCAAACAGCGCCTTGGCGAACTCAACACCCGAACGGTCCGGCGTCACGAACGTGAAATGGCGACCGGCTTTGGGCTCGACCGCGCAAAAGACATTCGCCGTCCCGCGACGTTCATACTCGCTGTCCCGACGAGACTTGCGGCCCGGCTCGGCCGGCGTCGGCGCACGAACGTCGGCATGCAGCGTGACCGGCTTCTCGTCGAAACAGATCATCGGCTGCGTCGAATCGTAGGGCCGTTCGTACGTTTCCAGCACGTCTTCCATGCAGGCGATGTAGGCTTCATTGAGCTCCGCCACGCACCACATTTTTTTCCCGCCACGGCTTGAGGTCGTGGCTGAGGAGCAAAACACGAATCGTTTCTCGGCCCGCCCGAGGGACCAGTCGTCGCTTGACGGCTTCTTCGGCGACCAGTCGCACCGTCCAGCGGGCGCGGCCCTTGGGCGGGTCGCTGCAAACCATGGCGATGATGCGCTGACGTTGTTGGGCCGAAAGCAAACTGGCTGCGCCCGGCCGCTGCTTGTCGTAGAGTGCGCGCTCGAGGCCGCCTTGCTGATAGCGCCGCGCGAGATTACGAACCGATTGCCGCGTCAGCGGCAGCACCGCGGCAATCTGCGGCGCGCTCATTCCTTCTCCGAGCCTTTGCAACGCCACCGCTCGCAGCGTCACGCGAACCTGTTCCACTCCGCCGCCGAGAAGCTTCTTCAGCGCTGTTTGATCCTTCTTGGAAACCTTCAGATGCAGAGCGGGGCGACCCATGCCTCAAGTATGCCCCAAAACATTCTCGTCCGAACATGTTAGTTTGTAAAATCTTCAGGCGGTCATAGAACTAGACGGGACGGATATTGCGGTGAATGGCGTAGAGCGCCAGCTCCAAGCGGTCCGATACGCCAAGTTTGTCGAAAATATTGTGAAGGTGGTTCTTGACTGTTTGTTCACTGATGAACATTCGTTCGGCGATTTCCTTGTTCTTGAATCCCTGGGCCACGAGCGCTACGATTTCACGCTCACGATTACTCAATCGCGGCTTATCGCGTTCCCTGGGACCTAAATCACCTGGCGATGCGAACTGCCTCATCACTGCGGCAGTTGTCTTGGAGTCCAGCCAAATCTCGCCACCGTAGACCTTCCGGATGCTCTTGATCAGCAATTCGGTAGCCGTCTGCTTGAGGACGATACCAGAGGTGCCGAACTTCATTGCCTGAACGTATTCGCCTTCATCGTCGGAGGCAGTCAGAACGATGATCCTCGTCTTCAGCTTCTGGTTTTGGATGCGCTGCAGAGCGGAGAGGCCGTCAAGCCCCGGCATCTTGAGGTCCAACAGCAGGATATCGGGCTGTAGTTCGCGTACGAGGTCGAGCACCTCCGTGCCATTCTTTGCCTCACCGACTACTTCGAAGTCCGGCTCGAGGGAGAGCAAACGGCGCAGCCCATCTCGGAAGATCGTGTGATCGTCCGCAAGTGCAATCCTTATGTTCTTATCCGCAGAGGTATCGCCACGGGCCTCTTGAGGGGTCGAAACACTTTCTTCCGCTTGGGGCATGGTGAGGGGACGCGACCTATTCCGGCAGCAGACGTAATTCCTACTTCATATTCTAAAGTTCTATACGTACTGTGTCAATATGGCCTACAACAAGAGTATTCGATAGTGTTGCAGGCTTGACTGTCCTCCAAGTTTAGTGCACGTCGCGATTGCACACTGTGTTTTCAATAAATTGGCTATCCTGCCTATGGAAAATTGGCCAACTGCCGTACAGCGCCCATGGTCTGCCCGAGTGGTACGGTTGGGTAGTATTCCAATCCAACGTAGCCTGAATACTTCCCGGCCTGCTGCAGGTCGTATATCAATCTGAAGATGTTCCGATGGTGAATCTCTCCGGTTCCGGGCTCATGGCGGCCAGGATGATCCCCGATCTGAAAATGGTCGATCAGGTGGATCTTGTTGCGGATCTGCGGCATCAAGTGGCCATCCGTGATTTGTACATGATAGATGTCGAACAGTAGCTTAACATTGGGGCTGGAAACACGCTCCAGCATCCCAAACGCCTCCCATGCGCAGGAGAGAAAGAATCCTGGGCGCGTCACTCGCGTGTTGATTGGTTCGAGAATCGCTGTCATGCCGCTTTTCTCAAGCATTGGAGCTGCGGCTTTCATTGTGGCGACACAGCTATCCAACTGCTCAGCCCGTGAAACACCCTCTCGTTCCATGCCGGAAAGGACAACCAAGCGCTTCGTGCCCATTTTCTTCCCGGCTGCTATGCCGGTCTGTAGCTCTTGCAAAAAGCCCTCTCGATCCGCGGGATCGGTGAGGCTGCACCCGGGCGCCCGCACCCCCTTACCGACGGTTATGCAGGCACAGTCGAGTCCCCACTTTTTTTGCGCCTTAGCGTAGGCTTCGAACTCTGATGGGGCGCGCCAGTTAAACATCTCGAATGCCTGGTAACCAGTTGCATGAGCCAATGCCAAACCTTCGTCAGGACTGTATTTTTGCATCGGCAAGCCGGGCGTGGTCCGGCCCAAAGCTTCGGTTTTTCCGGAATCCTCTGGAAGCCCGCGGTCAGGCCCGCGAAACATGTCGCAGGTGATAGACAGCCGGAGTCCTTTCGCCGGGTAAGGCTTGAATTGGGCTCCGGCCGACGCTGCCGACGCTGCGCCAATCGAAAGGGAGGAAAGGAATGTTCGCCGATTCATCTGATACTCCTGCCGTCAGGCTCAGTATAACTTCGCCTAGGCTCGCCGTGAAGTCGCGTACAACTGGCCGAAACCAAGGCCATGCTCGCGGCGCGCTGCAACATATTCTTCCACACCGTTCCAGCCGCCGGGACACCACCGCGTGGACCTATTTCACAGGCATCTCGCGGCGCACTAAGTCCGCTTCCCTTGTCCCGCGGCTGCCGCCACATACGTCCACCACAGCGGCCGCATCCTCCTCGCTCAAGACCACCATGCAACCCGTTGTGCGCCTGTCGTGAGTGGATTGGCCGACTTGAATGCGGGGAACCTCGGTCGGTGTTCCACTCGGCAGTTGGCTGGGCTTTGCAGTGGGCATGCGCTTAGAGCATAAATGGAGGAACCGGGGGCGCCGTGCCATCAAATACCATGTGCCCGCGTCACTCGCAAGAGTCAGACCAGGATGAGAAACCCACTGATGTATAATGCCCATAGCCCGCTGGAATCGAAATTTGCCGGCCAAGAGGTGACGATGAAAAAGTGCAAGAAGCACACTCTCCGGTATGCGGTCGCCGCCGTGATCACGCTCCTGGTTTCTGCTCAGCTTAGAGCGCAGGACGTGAGCTACTCCACGGACATCAAGCCCATCATTAAGCGTTCTTGCCAAGGTTGCCACCTGAATTATGCACAGATTCACTTTGCGAGTGTGGCTGCGTTCGTAGCGGGTTGGCGGTCGTCGGGAGGTGGTAGCTCGGCAACTGGTCTTTTGGCTTCTCCGTGTCCGGTTTCCCTTCCCGCCCAGAATCCGCGTCGTCAAAACCTCGCTCGGAAGTGAAGTGTTTCCAGTGCGTTACGGCTAGTGCATAAAAGTTTATGCATAGCGCATAGCCAGGCTCTCAGATCAGCGCCCTCCCGACCACCGGCAGCAAGCCGCCGTAGGGAGTCGGCTTCCTGCCGCGGAAGTGGTAAGGCGTCGAAGCCCCGATTTTATTGGGCCGCGAGGCCGTCACGGCTGGGCCTTGTTGGAGGGGCCTTTGGGAGCTATGCTGTTTTCGTCTGGTAACCATGTGGGTGACTTCCTTGGGGTTGGCTGGCGAAGCTGGAATCTTTGCCAGCCGACCTTTTTACCCCATGTTTTAGGGGGTCCCCAATGGTCCCTTGCGGCTCAGCCCTCCTCAGGTCCACGCCGCAGTGCATAATTCAGGTGCCATCAACCCGCCACGAAGATGGGCGGTCTGGTGCTGACCGAGTACGACGAGATCGCAAAGGGTGGGAACAAAGGACCAATTTTTGTAGCAGGGTCGCCGGAAACGAGCAGAGTCATTGGGATGCTTTCCGGAAATGTCGAACCTCTGATGCCGATGGGGGGCAAGGCCCTTCCCGACGCCGAGATCCAACTGTTTCGACGATGGGTCGAACAGGGCGCGAAGGACGACACTCCTCCTTCCGAAAAAGGTCCACAGATTCCCAAAACACCGCCGGTGTACACCCAGGCCCCGCTCATTAGCGGGCTTTCCTATTCTCCCGACGGTACGCTGCTGGCCGTTGGTGCGTACAAGGAGATTGTTCTACTGAAGGCTGACGGCTCCGAAACAGTGGCCCGGCTTCTTGGGAAGTCCGAGCGAATCAACTCACTTGCTTTCACTCCGGATGGGACGAAACTCGTAGCCGTTGGCGGCGCCCCGGCGCGGTACGGTGAGATTCAGGTCTGGGATGTAGCGTCGAGGAAGCTACTGCGCTCCATTGATGCGACCACGGACACGCTCTTCGGCGGTGCGGTTTCACCCGACGGCAAGTACGTCTGCATTGGCGGTGCCGACAAAGGTGTTCGGGTAATCGAGATCGACACGGGAAAGGAATTGTTCAAGGCGGGTCATCATGAAGACTGGGTGCTGGATGCCGCTTTCGGAATCGACGGCAAACGAGTTGTGACCGTGGGCCGTGACCGCGCGGCGAAACTAGGGCCTGTTAACACTAAGCTGGAAAAGCTGCTATGCTGGTGATGTATGGAAATCACCGAGCAGCAATACCTCCGCATCGAGCCGGTTTTGCCGCGCCAGCGGGGCAACGTGAGCCTGTCGAACCTGACGGTTTTAAACGCGATTTTATATGTCGCCGAGCAGGGCTGCAAATGGCGCGGCTTGCCCCAGCGCTTCGGCAACTGGCACACCATTTACACCCGCATGAACCGCTGGTCGAAGAACGGCGTGCTCGACGCCGTCTTCGAGAAACTGCAGCGCGAGCAACTGGTCCGCATCAAAATCGAAGCCGTGTCGATGGACTCGACCATCGGGAAGGTTCATCCCGACGGCACCGGTGCGTTAAAAAACCGGTCCGCAGGCGATCGGCAAATCCCGCGGCGGATGGACCACCAAGATTCATATGGTTGCCGCAGATGCTCGAACGGCGATAACGTTCGCTCTCTCGCCCGGCCAAGCTCACGACGCCCAGCATGGCCGCGAGCTGCTGGGCGGTCTGGGGCCACTGCCCGAGCCGCTGCCGCTGCTCATGGACGGCGCCTATGAGGACGATCAGACACGCCAACTGGCTCTGGATTTCGGATGGATTCCCGTCGTGCCGCCCAAGCGTACCCGCTTGGAGCCGTGGGAGTTCGATCGAGTACTCTATCGCCGCCGCAACGAGGTCGAGAGACTCTTCCGCCGGCTCAAGGGATTCCGCCGAATCTTCTCCCGCTTCGACAAGCTCGACGTGATGTTCCTCGCCTTCCTCCACTTCGTCCTCATCGTCGAGGCTCTTTGTTTCGAGACCCCACGTTAGTGTTAACACGCCCTAGCCGACGCCAAGACGGGGGCCTTTCTCGAGAATGTTAATCTGCTGCGGGAGCAGCTCTTCGCGATCGAGCGCCATCCGCGTCGGGACTACGTTCTGATCGGAGGGTGGGACCGAGTTCCCTACCTCTACATGATGGACCGTCCGCGAGCCCTCAAGATCGCCGACGACTCGACGTTGGTCCGCAAGTTCGAGGAACAGAAAGCAAATATTCTGGCTCTGGCATTCAGCCCGGACGGCAATCGCATCGCCGTCGGCGGACTCAGTGACAAGGTGCCGATTTACAACACGGAAACGGGCGAACGCGCAGCTACATGTAAGGGAGTGCCCCAAGGCATTTTTGTAATTCAATTCCACCCCGACGGTGACAAGCTGGCGCTCGGCGGATTCGATGGCCGCGTCCGTGTCTACAACCCAACCACAGGGGAATTGCTGAACGACTTTGCGGCAGTGCCGATCACTCCGCAGTTAGCATCGAACTAACCCTCTTGGGCTTCGGCGATACTCAGTCGATCGGCCGCGCCAAGATCACCTCGGATGGAAATGTAAACTGGGTTAATTCCCTTCTCTCTAAGATCTCCCAACCGGCGGCACGTAAATAGGGTTTTGCGTTGACGGGCCGGCAGCCACCCATCAGCTTCGGATGGAGATCGTATAGCAATCCCCAGAACTGGTTGTACCAACGGCTGCCTTGAATCATATCCACCAACAACAAGCGGCCGTCTGCTTTCGAGACTCGGCGCCACTCTCGGAGCACCGTGACCAGCGCCTGGTCCGGGATGATGTCAAGGATATAGGCTCCGGCAACTGCATCGAAGCAGCCGTCCTGACAGGGCAAAGCAAAGGCGCTCCCGATTTGAAGTTGACCTTGCGCCGCGAGCTCCGGCATCTTGGCGGTGGCTCGGGCCAGCATCCCGCAGCTGATGTCGATGCCAACGTTGAGACCGGTCGGATTCGCCGCGACAATTTCGCGCAACAAGCGTCCTGTCCCAACACCCACTTCGAGTATCGTTTCTCCGGGCAAGACCCCCGCCAAGGAAAGAGCCTCTTGGTGGGCGCGCGACTCGGTCAGAATACTCCAAGGATCGTAGCTAAACGCCTGCCGATCATAGAGGTCGCAAATCTCGATTTCAGAAAGTTACCGGCGCATTAGTGTGCCCACTTTTAGCTAAGCAATCCGCTTGCCGCACCTACGAGTTGCCGGGCCCCATCCATTGTAAAGCGGCGATGCGGCTGCTTCCGTGCGATGCGCGCCCCCTTGGCGACCCGCACGTAATCCCCGCACGCAATCCCCGCACCTAGTCAAAGATACCTGCTTGTCCGGCACAGCCAGCAGACGGAACGAAGTAGGGTTCCCCTCAACCGCGCTTCGACCGTCCGGAGGTGAGAATACTGGTTGAAGCTGGGTTGAAGCCCTTCTCGTTGCGCTCCCGGCTACAGCCGTATCTTTCTTTTCTTCAATTACTTGGCCTCGGCCCGAAAGTGAATACTTGACACCTCACTTACAATGAGAACAGGAAGACCGTTGAGGAGGTGAATGGGAGGTAAACGCCGTTTCGTTGCTGATCGCGGATTGCTGTCCGAAGACGTGCAGGCAGGCTGTGCAAACTAACGGCGCGCGAACCGGATAAAGGGCCAACAAAGCGAACTTAGATAGCACGTATTCTCTGAAATCTGGTCAAATCCGCTCATATCTGCTCAAATCCCGCCGCATCGATAAGCTCAACCAATGAGCCGCTACCATATACCTAATGAGTCGCCAGTCCCTTTTTTTTTCGATTCGCTGCTTCATACTCGTTTGCATTCCGTTCTTCGCATCTTGTGGTGACGCCGTCTCTCCTTCGCACGCGGGGCAAGCCCAGCAGCCGAACACGGCGGACAAACCGAAGATAAACACGGCCCTGCCCGGTGCCGGCGCTCCAAATGATGAACTGGAGGAGCAACTGCAGCAGGCCTGGGCAAAACGAGAACCGGGCTACAAGCCACGGACTCAGCACCTGCAGCCCGACGGCACTCCAAAATACACGAACCGGCTTTTCTTCGAGTCGAGCCCCTATCTGCTTCAGCACGCTCACAACCCAATGAACTGGCACCCGTGGGGCGACGAGGCCTTCGAGAAAGCGCGGGCGCTCGGCAGGCCTGTGCTGCTCAGCGTCGGCTATTCTACCTGCCACTGGTGCCACGTGATGGAAGAAGAATCGTTCGACGATGAAGAAATCGCCCGCTACATCAATGAAAACTACATCCCGATCAAGGTGGACCGCGAGGTGCGCCCCGATGTTGATGCCATCTATATGAGTGCGGTCCAGGCGATGCGGGGTAGCGGCGGCTGGCCAATGACCGTCTGGCTGACTCCCGACCGCGAGCCGTTCTATGCGGGGACCTACTTCCCTGCCCGTGACGGTGACCGAGGGACGAGTATGGGCTTTCTGACGCTCGTTGCCAAACTGAAGGAGATCTACGACAACGATCCGGACCGCATTACAAAGCAGACCCAAGACATCACCGCCGCCATCAGCCGCGCGATGGAGCCCCAGGCCGGAAGCGAGCTTCCGGGACCACAAGTCCTGCACCAGTTTGCCAGTTTCTACAAGGTCCGATTCGACGATGTAAACGGCGGGACCAAGGGGTCGCCAAAGTTTCCAAGTAGTTTGCCGATTCGCGGACTGCTTCGCTACCACCGCCGGACAGGAGACCAACGGGCGCTCGAGATGGCCGAGCTGACGCTAGAAAAGATGGCCCGCGGAGGCATGTACGACCAGGCCGGTGGCGGATTTCACCGCTACTCTACCGACGAGCGCTGGCTGGTTCCGCATTTCGAAAAGATGCTATACGATAACGCCCTGTTGGTGACCGCCTACTTGGAGGGTTACCAGGCAACCGGCCGCGAGGATTTCGCCGCCGTGGCAAGTGACATCCTCCGATATGTCGAGCGCGACATGACTTCGCCCGAAGGCGCCTTCTATTCAGCCACCGACGCGGATAGCTTGAACCCGGAGGGCGAACGCGAAGAAGGCTGGTTCTTCACGTGGACGCCGGCCGAGATTGCCGAGGTTTTGGGAGAAGAACGCGCGAAGGCGGTTGTGGCCTACTACGCAGTTTCGGGGAAGGGCAACTTCGAAGGCAGAAACATTCTCCATCGCCCCAAGCCCGTGACCGAGGTTGCCGCCCAGCTCGGTTTGCCAACGGAGAAGCTCCGGTCAATCGTAGATGAAGCGCGGGAGGAGCTGTACGCTGCAAGGGCAGAGCGTCCTCCGCCATTGCGGGATGACAAAGTGTTGACCGCCTGGAATGGTCTGATGATTTCTGCCCACGCACAGGCAGCCCTGGTGCTCGGGGACGCGGACTATGCCCGGCGAGCAGAGCGCGCGGCTGCGTTCCTGTTGAAGAACTTGCGGCGCGGCCGGCGATTGCTGAGAAGCTACAACTCGGGCCAAGCCCGACACAACGCCTATCTGGACGACTACGCTTTCCTCATTGCGGCGCTGCTCGATCTCTACGAGGCGACGGGTAATTCCGATTGGCTGCGAGAAGCGGTCGAACTCGAGCAGGTTCTAGAAGAGCACTATCAGGACGAACAGAACGGTGGCTTCTTTATGACAAGCGACGACCATGAAAAGTTGCTAGCCCGAGAGAAGCCAAGTTACGACGGCGCAGAACCTTCTGGCAATTCCGTGGCCGTGATGAATCTCGTTCGGCTGCACGAGTTCACGACCGAAGATCGTTACCGGGAAACGGCCGCTCAAGCGTTGCGTGCATTCGATCCGATTCTCAAGAAATCTCCTGCGGCGCTCTCGGAGATGCTGCTGGCCCTAGACTTCCATCTCGATACCCCGAAAGAAGTCATCATTGTCACTCCCGAGTCCCGCGGTCAGGCCGAACCTTTCCTCGTTCAGCTCCGGCAGACATTCCTACCGAACCGAATACTCGCTGTGGTCTCCGAACCGGAACTCTCGGGTCATGCGAAGCTACTCCCGCTTATCGAGGGCAAGCGGGCGATCAAGGGCAAGCCAACCGCGTATGTTTGCGAGAAAAGGGTTTGCGAGTTGCCGACGAGCGACCCCGAAGTGTTCGCACGGCAGATCGGCAAGGTCAGCCCACTAGAGCGATCTGTATCTCGGTAGGTCCCGAGAGGCAAACTAACCGACAGAAGTCCCAATCCGCTCCAAACTGCCGATTGTGCCTCTGAGCTACAACCCCTGCTCGAACACCACGTCAACGGGGATTCCAGCACTTGCGATTCGCCGCAGTTCTTCGTCCAACATGGGTCCGATCACCCCCATCTCAGCGACAAACTTAGCCGCACCTTGATAGTCGCCGTCGCCTTGCAGGCGGAGGATCTTCTCCGATAGAGCGCTAACAGCTTGTTCCATTTGGTCAAGGTTCACGGCGTAGGTCCCTGTCTCCTCGTGACGGGAGAACGCGCCGGCCTGCTTGAAGAAGTTAAAGCGCAGCAGGTTGGCAATGCCGTGGGCGCTGGAGGCTCCGAAGCGGATCGATCGAAAGATCCCGGCAAGGAACGTCACATAGTTGTCCATCAAGTCCCCCTCACCCAGCTTTCCTTGTTCGTGGAGCTTCGTTACCATATACAGCCCCAAAATGTCCGCCTTGCCCTCTTCAAGCGCGGACGAGTGTTCTTTCATCGCAGCGCGAACGGTCTGCTTGCCGTCGAGGGTGTTCTTGATACCGAGTCCGTGGGCAACTTCGTGGAACATCGTGTTGGCGAAAAAGGCGTCGAATGTAATGTGCCGCCGTTGCGCTGGTTCAATCAGCAGGTCGGCGATGGGGACAAGAATCTTGTCGAACTTGGCGCGCATGGCGTTCTTGAGCTGCAGCCGCCGGGCGCCCATCTTGAGTTGAACCTCCTCGTCGTTGGGCAGGTTAATGGCAATCGTCTTCGACCCGGCGTTGCAATCACCGGCGTAGTAGATCACGTCATAGGCGTTGAGGTCGGAGTCCGTTCCCGGGTTCTCCTGCTTGTAGGCCTCGGGAACCGGCAGCCCTCTCTGGAGCGCTGGCAGGAAGGCGGCGTACTTCTCCAAGCGATCGCTCCACTTCCTGTCCTTGATCAAGATGTAGGCCTCGAAAGCCGCTTTGTAGCCGAACAGTTGATCTTCGTAGGTCTCAATCGGGCCAATGACAACATCGATGGCGTTGTCTTTCATCTCCATCCAGGCAAAGTCGCTGGGCTGGTAGTCGTCCGTGAGGAGCGCCTTGGCGCGGAGTTCGAGATAGCGCCTAAAGCCGGCGTCTTCAGCCAGCGCTGCCGCTTGTTTTAGTTTGGACGAAGCGAGCGCGAGCGGCTCGCGAAAAGCTTCGTGATAGGGCCGCGTGAAAAGCTTGCCGTGCTCGTCGCGGCGGACAAGCGTGTAGAGGCTTCGCAAGTCCTTCGCGCGCTCCGGCGATTCGGCTGCGGCAGCTTCAAATTCTTCCTTGGTGATGTCTGCGGGATAGTAGTTGGCGCCGGGCGGTTTCGGGCCGATTCCTTCGACGAACGGCTCATTGCCCGCCAAGCGGTCCCAGGGACCGTAGTTGATCTCCGCGTATCGGCGCACGTCGGAGTCGTCGATACCTGCAAGCAGATGATCGAGGTCGCCGTAAGCTTGTCGCTGGAAAAGATGGTCCATCACTTCGGCGGCTTCGATGAGTAATGGGAGCATTTGCTGTTGCTTTTCCGATAGGACGGTCAGGTCGCTTTCGAGCCGGAACGAAGTGTAGTTTCGAAGGCGTTGCTGGATATCCATGGGCTTTTCGGGTGCGGGGTTTGAAGAAGGTACTGTGTCGCCACTCTGACAACCGCACGAAAGCAGTATGAGCAGCGGGACAGTAGTCTGAGATATTGGCCTCATCATCGGGTTCGCATTTCGTGGGGCGGGCGAATCAAGTGCTTCTACGACTAGGTTAGCAAGCGGGCGGACGATTCCCAAGAGTGGTCCACAATCGGCAGATTGAGGCTTTTCCTAGAGTTGATCCCCGGACATCGAAGCACTGGAGTGTCGACGCCCGGGGAAGGCACGTGTACCGAGTCATTCGCAATCAGCGCCGTGCCATCTGGATCTTCGGCGTTGCCAGGAAGCCCGTGACCTGGTCTTTCTTGACAGACGTCATCACGATTTCATAGGGCTTTTTCGAGTCACCGATATAGAACTGCAGCGGCTCGTTGACGTAATGTTCTTTCTTAACTATTTTCCGGTCGTCTGCCAGCAGTTCGAGACTGAACCGGTGACGCTTGGGATCCGTCTTTCGCAGCCGGATCAGAATGTCGCCAATCCTGTACATCTTGCCGGACTTGGGGAGACGAAAGGTCAAGTAAGTACGCTCGTTGAAGTCGCGGAGCTGGCCGATCTCCGATGAGTTGGAAGAAACCCACTCGGTCATAACTTGCAACTCGTCCTTGGTTAGCCTGAGGACAGCGTTGGTCGAGTCGATTTGCGATTCGGCTTTCGCTATCTCCTGTTTGACAGAGGTGATTTCCCCTTCTACGGCTTCGACCTGGGCGCCGGTTCCCTCCGCCATCTCCTGAACGCCCCGAATCTCACCCCTCAGTGCTTCTTGGTTGGTGCGCTGATGGCTTGCAACGTTCTTACTCAAGCGGTCGGTGTAGCTGCGTGCTTCTGCTTTCGCCTTTTTGGCTGCTTCAGTGCGAGCGTCGTCGAGATCGGATCACAATTCTTGAATCTCCTGTTGTGCGTTGCCCAGGTGGTAGGACGATTTCTTTTCCAGCTTCGCCAGCTTGTCCTCAAGTTTCTGTTGAAGCGTGTATGCCTCGACTTCGGAACGCTTGATTTTCGAGTACAAATAGACGTTCCCTACCAGTAGCGCGATAAGGAACACAACGAATGCCGCAGTCCGGCGCGCGGGCGAAGATGACGATGGAATGTCGAAGTTCGGTTTATTCTGATCCATGGAAACTGCCTCCTTGTTTGGTGCTGCGGCCCGCCGTGTCGAATTTGGATCGACGGGCTGGTGAGTTCAAGGAATGCAATGGGCGTGCCAGAGTACGGTTTAGCCGGAGCCGTTCCTAGCGGCCTCGGGCTAAGCCGTCAAGAATCAACGCCGAACAGAAAAAGCTAACAACCCACCGCATTTCGGGCCGAGAATTGAGGTGGAACGCCCGTGTAAAAAAGTAGACCGCAGTGTACGTTTTTCAGGGCGGCTCGCAGAATGCGAGCGCAAAAGTCGAAGATCACCGCTCAAGCTGACAGTATTGCGTCGCGCGCGGCTTGCTCCAGCGCATCCAATGCGTCTCCGAAAAAGTGGTCGGAAGCTTCAATCCAGGTGAGAGTCTTTGGTTCAGCGGTTTTCGCGAAAACGGCTTCCATCGTGGGACGCCGACCGTGCTCATCGTTGCTGCTGTGTAGAAAATGTGTGGGGCACCCGCAGTCGGCGAGGAAATCCCATTCGCCGTGCTCGACCGGCGTGCCCACAGCGAGGAAGCTCTCCACGGCGGACTCTCCGCAAACAACACGGAGCCCGACGCGCGAGCCAAAAGAAAAACCCCCAGCGACGAGCGGTATGCCCGGGCAGCGCTGGGACGGCAAACCGAAAGACCGCTCGGAGGTCATCCTGCTCCCCGATGCCGCTGTCGTAGGCGCCGGCGCTTTGTCCAACTCCGCGGAAGTTGAACCGAACCACAGCCGCCGAAGCTTCACGCGCAGCTCGCGCCAGCCGGAAGACGACCTTGTTGTGCATCGTCCCGCCGTGGAGCGGGTGGGGATGGCATATCACAGCCACTCGCTCGATGGGAGTCGAGTCATCCGGGCTTTCTATTAGGGCTTCTAGGCGTCCGGCGGGTCCGGGGATAAAGGTAGATTCGAGCAGCCGCGTCAAGAGTTGTTTCCTGTCCGTCAGTTACTGCGGTAGTTGGTGAATTCCAAGTGGATATCGAAGTCCTTTTCTTTGACAATTGCCATAACACTTTGCAGGTCGTCTCGCTTTTTGCCGCTGACGCGCACCTGATCGCCTTGGATTGAGGATTGGACTTTCCACTTAGAATTCTTGATAAGCTTGACGATCTCGCGCGCCTTCTCTATCGGAATACCTTGTTGCAAACGGATCTCTTGAACAAGCGAAGACCCGGCGGCCGGCTGCGGCTCGGAGTGAACCAAGCCTTTGAGAGGAACCTGCCGCCGAACGAGTTTTTGTTCCAGGACCTCGACGACCGAGCGCCGCGTAAAATCGTCCGGGGTTTTGACGACGATCTTGGACTCAGTCTCGTCGAGCTCGATCGAACTATGGGTCGATTTCAGATCGTAGCGCGTTTGAATCTCTTTGCTCGCCTGATGAACAGCGTTGTTGACTTCTTGTAAGTTGATTTGAGAGACGATATCAAAACTGTTGGTTGGCATAGTCGGCGGTCGATGTGTCGTTAGTTTCGAGAAACGAGTTGCTCGATAGAGTCGGGGTGAGAGGCCTCGGCTGCCGCTCGTCGAAACTGGAATCAGTATGGCTTTTTCGAACACGTGCAGTCACAACTGGGAAGCCGCTACGGATCTCCCAGGGTCTTGATCACACGTTCGGTGACGCGATCGATGATAGCAGGTATCGCCGCTTCGAGGACCTCCGACACAACAGCGCGGACACGTTCTTTCTGGGCACCCGGTCCACCTCGACGCTTCAAAGCTTGCTCAACGACGAAGGCGAATGCGTCCTCATCGGGCACTGGTCCGGGCGGGTCCGCTGCTCGGTGCGAGGGCTCCAGGGCAGCTTCTTCAAAAGATTCCGCCGCGACCTCGGAAGAATCCTCCGTGAGCAACGCGTCCGTGGGGGCCGGTCCGAAGTCGCCATTACTCAGTAAGGCCCGAACCGTACTCACGACCGTCAATGGGTCGAGCGGCTTGTAGAGAATGCCATCGGAGCTCATTCCATCGGCAGCAGCATCTTCAGGAACCTCCGTAGCGCCGACAAGCAAGACAACCTTGATGTGTGAAAGTTCAGGCTGTGACTTGATTAGCTCGCGGATCTCGACCCCGGAGCAGCCGGGCATCTTCCGGTCGACGATAACCAGATCCGGCGGCCGCGCCGCGAGAAATCCCAGGGCTTCATCGCCATCGGCGGCAAGGTCGATTTCGTGGCCTTCCTCGGCGAGAATTTCCTGGCCCATGCGGCGGGCGTGAAGATTATCGTCAGCGATGAGGATGCGACCCATGAGCGGACTCCCTTTCTCAATAGGTTAATCTACGCAGGCCGAGTCGGCTCCGGCCACTTTGCCGCTTCGGCTCTGCTACAAGGCTTGAATCCGACAGATCCCGAATCGTTGGAGTGGGCCGATGAATCGGTCGTGACAATCCCCGGCCGACGTGCTAGTTTTTTAGCTTTTCTTGTTTTTGCGGGGGGGCCTTCCGGGCGTCGGGCTCGGTATCGAGCTTGCTGGGGTCGGTAATCTGCTCGGCGGTAACTTCGGCACTCGGCTCGACGGCGGCGCCAATGCCTGTCGATTGCTTGATGCCCGGAGGAGTCGAAGGCGCCAAAGGCGTCATCGTCGGCTTGCCGGCCTTGGCGGCCACTCGGAGGTTGGGACGGCCACTGAACATTCCAAAAACTTTGCCGAACATTCCTTTTTCAACCCGATTCTCCAGGTTGTATTTCATGAGATTAAACATCTCGGCGTCGGGCTCGGGAATCGGGCTATCCAGAGCTGCCAGCTTCGTTCTTGCTTCTTCGACATAGGGACTCAAGGGATAGTCGCGTACCAGCTTTGTGTAGGCATGTACAGAATCACTCTGAAATTGCTGCCCCATATTGTCATAGGTGGACCCAAGCAGCCAAAGCGCATCATCGCTCTTGCTGAATAACGGGTAATGGTCCGTGAGAGTGCGCAGCCGGTTCGCCCCAGCCCGGTAGCTGCCCTTCTGGGAGTAGAAGGCTCCCACCCGGTACTCTGCTTCGGCTACCACCTCTTGAATGTCACGCAGCAACTGGTCGGTATCCTCCACAAAAACGGAGTTAGGAAACTGCATTAGCATTTGACGGCATTCCGAGTCAGCACGGAGAGCGTGAGTGTTGTCGCGGTCAGCTTTTTGCATTTGCTCATAGTGAATTTGGCAGACCTTCATCTGCGATTCACTGGCCTCCTGCATCGTCGGGAAAAAGATCATAAAATCCTTGTACTCGGCCTCGGCCTGCGCCAAGGCGTGGCTGGTTCCTTCGCGATACCAACTGTCGGCGATAGCCAGCTTGGCCTTAGCGGTATACTCACTATCGGGATAGGTGTTGAGCAGCGTTTGCAGTGTCAGGCGGGCCAGTTCGTAGTGGTGTTTCTCGATGTCCCGGATCGACTTGTCGAACAGTATCTTGTCGGGCTGTTGAGAGTTGTTCGCGATCGGATTGTCGTAGGGATCACGTCCGCAACCGCTGACAGCGACCATCGCGGCCAGCACCAAGCCCACCAGAGAGTTCTTCCAACCATAGTTCTTCGTCATGCTTCCATCCTCACTAAGCCCTTTCTTCCAACCTTAACCTTTGCTTGCCGCTCTGTTCAAGCCTTTAATAACTGTGTATCCTTAACCGCGCGTCGCATCCCGGCAACAGCGGCAGCTGGATCAGGCGTCCCGAAAATGCTCGAACCAGCGACCACGATATCACAGCCGGCCTGAACGATCTGTGGCAAATTATCCAATGTGACTCCGCCATCTATCTCGATTCGGAACTCCAGCCTTCGCACGCTGCGAATCTGGTCGAGCTCACGGATCTTCTCCAAGGTGTAGGGCAAGAAATTTTGCCCGCCGAATCCGGGATTGACACTCATCACGAGCACGAAGTCGGCCAGATCCAGCACGTTGTCGAGAGTATGCACAGGTGTCGCAGGGTTGACCACGACTCCCGCCAACGCCCCGTGGTCTCGGATCAAACGCAAGCTGCGATCCAAGTGAGGGCAGGCTTCCTGATGCACGGAAACCATTTGAGCGCCCGCCCCGATGAACTCGGGAACAAAGCGGTCCGGCTCTTCGATCATCAAATGACAGTCCAGGCAGAGATCTGTCGATGCCCGCAACGAGCGAACTACTGGCGCGCCAATTGTAATATTTGGGACAAAATGGCCGTCCATGACGTCTACGTGAACCATCGATGCACCGCCGCGCTTGACAGCTTCGACCTGTTCGCCCAGACGTGCAAAATCAGCCGCCAGGATCGATGGAGCGATTTCAACCATTTTGAAAACAGAGCCTTCGCGCGACATAGGGAGGGTGCCCCCTCCCGAAGCCGCTACGACCGGGAGACTTGATTCGGCTGCCACAAGAAACTTAAGTTCATTATAGAAACGATTGTCTGAGACTGGGAGCGCGTGGGCCAGTCGTCCGTTCAGCTGCCCGAAGTTCGTACGATCCGGCATGCGAAGAAACCATCTCCCGCATCCCGTCCGGGCACTCTAGTCATATACGCATCAGCGGCAAACTCGGTTCTCTCCATGAGGACCTCATCGACGACTCCGCGATTTTCTTCAGGTTCGAGCGAGCAGGTAGCGTAGACGAGGACGCCTCCAGGGGACAGGGCCTCCAGTCCATTGGCGAGGATACGGGCCTGCCGGCGGCTGAGGACATCAATATCTCGCTGCTTCAGCCGCCACTTGATTTCGGGGTTGCGAGCCAGTGTGCCAGTACCTGAGCAGGGGGCGTCAACAAGTATCCGATCGAATGTCGTCCGAAAAGGGAGGGCTATCAGGGCGTCGAGGGCGACCATGTCGACCGACTCGGTTGCCAACTCGCGCATTGTACGCAGCCGATGGAGCCGCAGGTCGCAGGCGACTCGGGCTGCCTGGTTGGAATGCTCAACGGTGGTGAGGGTTTCCAGCGCTTGGAAAGTCTTGCCGCCTGGTGCGGCGCAAAGATCAAGAAAAGTATGCCCAGATCCAAGGCCGAGCATCGGTACAACCATTTGCGAGCCGATGTCTTGCACGCGGATGCGGCCTTGCTTGTATACCTCGGTTAACGCTGGTTTTCCCTCCACGAGCAATCGACAGGAGGCGATCTCCGTCGGTTCCGTCAAAACGCCCTCGGCAGCGAGTCGGTCGACCGTCTCATGGACCGGGTAGCGGACATTCAGTCGGAGGTAGGTGGACGGTGGCTGTAGGTTCGTCTGTAGCACTGAATCCGCGGCAGAATCGCCAAAGCACAGCAACCATCGATCACGCAGCCACTTCGGGTGTGACCATTCGGCCGACTCTGCGGGCCGAGGCCGCGTCGGGAGCCGGCGCAGGATGGCATTCACCATTCCGGCCGCCGAGCTCTTGCGGCCTCGCTTGACAAGGTCCACGCTTTCAGACACGGCGGCGTGGTCGGGGATGCGGTCGAGATAGCGAATCTGGTAACAGCCCATCCGGAGGGCGGTGCGGACTTCCGCGTCGAGCTCCTCCAGCGGCCGACGCGAGGGCTGGGCTATCTGCCGATCGATCTCACCCTGTCTGCGCAGCGTTCCGAGGACGACCTCGAAAGTCAATGCCCGGTCTCGATCGTCAAGATGAATAGTCAGGCGAGAGTTTAGCAGCTCGTCGGAGTATGCGGCGGTGGTCTCGACTCGCAGAAGGATGTCGAAGGCCGCTTGCCGAGCTGGGGAGATCGTCACTGGTCAGTACCTTAGCAGCAAATGCGTTAGCCTCTTCTGAAGGCGACAAGGCAGGGTCCAACCGAGGGTAACTCCGGTGCAGGACGGTTCGCTCAGCCTGCCGGCATCGCAACCCGCGGGCGCTACCGTGATTCGCTGGCCCATCTGCGGGATCACGGAAGGGGGCTGCGATGCACGTTTGGTATCATCTACTCAGCACTCTCGTAGCGCTGTGGCCGCCTGTTTCCTGAGTTTTCTGCCGGTCTTTTCTTGCAGGCTCGTTCCATGAAAAACATCCGCCTTCTCTTGCTGCTGGGTGTTGGAATCATGATCGCGGCCGTAGCGCTCGATTTCCTCGATTCGCAGAAGACTCGCGCCAACGTCAACGTGGGCGAACTCGAGTCAATTCCTTCGGAACTCAGTTCGCAGTCAGGCCGCTGGAGCTGGGCTCAGTCTTCGGGCAGCGACAGGAAGATCGAAATCTTCGCCAAGTCGGTTCGGCAAACAAAGGACACTTTCCTTCTTGAACTGGAGGGGGTGGAGCTGAAGATCTTCGACGAAAGCGGGGAAAGCTACGACCAGGTGCTCAGCGGCCAGGCAGAGTTCGACAATAAAACTGAGACGCTATATAGCGAAGGGGAGGTCGTCCTTGCCCTGGGACTTTCGCTCCGAGGTCAGAGTTCCGCGGTCAAGAATCCCACCCGGATTCGGAGCTCCGGTGTTACGTTCGAGTCCAAAACAGGGATTTGCCGTACCCAGCGCTATACCGAATACGAATTTGACGGGGGTACTGGGCACTCCGTCGGCGCCTTCTACAATTCGATCCATCGCTATTTGCGGATGGAGCGCGAAGCGTACATGGAGCGGGCCGCGGCCGAACCGGGGCGTCCTGCCCTTCAAGTTTGGGCAGGCCAGCTTTTCTACGACGAGAATGCCCAGCGGATCGACCTCAAAGGCGGTGTCACGCTCCGCCAGGGGCCGCGTGAAGTTCAATCGACAAGGGCAGGCATCTACTTGGAAAGCGGTGCAGTTCGGCGGATCGAGGCGACAGAGGCTCGCGGCTTCGATCGCCATCAGCAGCGCAAGATCCGTTTTGGGGCCAAAAGCCTGACGCTTTTTTACGATGAACGGCGACTCCTTGAGAGGGCCCTGGGAAGCGGCTCGGCAGAGCTTGACTCAACTTCCCCAAGCTCTCACATTCACACCCGAGGGGAGAGAATCGATCTATCCTATGTCACACGTCCCGGGGCTTCCGAAAGTGTATTGAGCGAGGCCGACGTTCGTGGGCGGGCTCGGGTTGAGGTCACCCCAGTGGCAAGTGGTGGTGGGCAAACCGACGACGTCCAAAGCGTGAGCGCCGAGTGGATTCACCTCACCATGCGCCTAGGTGGACAGGAAATCGACCGGCTGGAGACCCTGACTCCGGGGACTCTGGAAATCACTCCTCACACGCCGAACCGCTGGAAACGACGCCTTGTCGCGACAAGAATGACAGCACAGTACGGGCCCAGCAACCGGATGGAGAAGCTGCAAGCTCTGGGCGACGTCGAAGGGGAAAATATTCCTCCGCCTGACCCGAAAGGCCTCGGGGATAGTTCGGGTTCGGCCGCACCTCTGTTCACGTGGAGCGCGAACTTCGAGGCCGAGTTCGACACCCACGGCGAGGCGACCCGCATTAAGCAGTGGGAAAATTTCCGTTTCCGCCAAGGAGACCGCAAGGGAAGTGGAGGCGAGGCCACGTTTGACTTGGCTACAAATCGGGTCGAACTAACAGGCAAGGCTCAAGTGACCGAGCCAGACGGAACGGTGCGGGGTCAGACCATTTCCTTGGATGATGCCGCGGGCACCCTGGAAGCGAAAGGTAATGTGTCGTCTACTCACAGTGGCTCAAACGCGGGAAATCAGCACAACTCCGGCAATTTTGAGACGAGGGAGAACGAACAGACCGGCGGTAGACTGTTCTCCTCAAACCAGCCCGTTTTCGCAACGGCGGAGCAGATGACTTCTGATCAACGGACAGGTGTAATTGACTACTGCGGACGGGCACGGCTGTGGCAAGGCACGAACCGTGTTGAAGCCGGGCGCATCGTCATTGAGAGGCACACCAAGAAGCTTTCAGCCACAGAAAACGTTCAGAGCCTGTTTCGGGCTAACGGGGATAGTGCTCCCGATCAGGTCTCCCCGGGTCCGGGTTCCGCGCGACGGGGTTTGGCAAAACAAGAACCTTCCAAACAAGCCTCCGCTGCACCGCCCATCGCGGTGAGCGCCGATTCGATGCGCTACGATGAGGAGTCGCAGACTGCTCTCTATACAGGGCGCGTTACGCTTCTTCGTGGGGGCCTGACGGTTCACTCCGACGAGATCGAAGCTCTGATCCAGCCTAGCGGTGGTCTAGACAGCGGCCAGGGGACGATCAAGACGGCATTCGCTCGCGGGAAAGTACGCACCCTCGAGAAGCTCGATTCGACGGGAACCCAAAGGAAAGGGTTCGGCGACGAAGCGGAATTCGATCCGCGGATCGAGAGGCTCGTGCTAGTAGGGGCTCCAGCAATAGTGAAATCAGAAAATGGCAGCGAAACGCGCGGTGCGAGGTTGACCTACCATGTCGGTGACGATCGCCTGGTGGTGTTGGGAGACGATGCCGGGCGTGCCTATAGCTACAAGCCGGACCGTCTGCCCAACAGTCCCTAGGTCAAAGTTCTCATGGCCGCTCTTAGTACCGAAAACCTCTGTAAGAGCTATTGTGGCCGCCAAGTCGTGCGGAACGTGTCGTTGTCGCTTGAGCCTGGAGAGGTGGTGGGTCTGCTCGGTCCGAATGGTGCCGGAAAGACTACATCTTTTCGGATGATAGTAGGGCTGATCAGCCCCGATTCCGGGAGCGTCTTGTTTGGGGATCAAGACATTACGGCGACACCGATGTACCAACGGGCACGGCTGGGAATCAGCTACCTGCCCCAAGAAGCGTCGGTCTTCCGCAAGCTGACTGTCGAGCAGAACCTATTGGCGATTCTCCAGACTCTGAGAATCCCAAGACGAGAGCGTCAAGAGAAGCTGGACTTTCTGATTTCCAAACTCGGCCTGGAGACAGTTCGCCGCAGCCGAGGTTATCAGCTCTCTGGCGGCGAACGGCGGCGTGTCGAGATCGCGCGAGCGTTGGTCATCTCGCCGAGTTTCCTGCTCCTCGACGAGCCCTTTTCCGGAATCGACCCCAAACAAGTGCTCGAACTGCAGCGGATCATCTTCGATCTCAAGGCAGCCGGAATCGGCATTCTAATGACCGATCACAACGTCCGCGAAACACTGAGTGTCACCGACCGTGCCTACATCATCCACAACGGCGAAGTCTTCCGTTCTGGCCCCCCAGAGGAACTCGAATCCGACCCCGAAGTTCGCAGGGTCTACCTCGGAGAATCCTTTAGTTTCGCAAGCCGTAGCTGAAGGCGAAGCGTATTCAGCCGCACTCCCAGACATCCTTTGCCCGAAGGCGCCCCGCTCGCGAAATAAGCTGGATGGCAGTAAACTAACGCGCTGCGTTAGGCGTCTGTATGTTAGGGATTGTGAACTGATCTGACTCAGGGCTGCGGTCAAGTGCGTTGCTATACTGATGGCAGTCATCCTTCTATGCCGCCATGCTGATGCAACAGCGTCTAGGGTTGAAACTTGCGCAGAAGCCTGTTCTGACGCAAAGTCTTCGGCAACTTGTCAAGTTGCTGGCCCTCAATAAACTAGAGCTAAAAGAGGAAATCGCACAAGAGCTGCTCGAAAACCCAGTGCTCGAAGCGGCGGTCGATGCCGACGGCACGTCAACCGGGGAAACACCGGACGCTTCCACAAGTACCGAAGCTTCAGCCGCGGGAAACAATGACGCCGAAACGGCCACGGCTGAAGACGCGGTCACCGCGGATGGTGAAACTCCAGATGCCTTTGCTGAGATTGACATTGAAGCTTACTTCAATGACTATCTCGATCCAGGCCTCCACACTCCCTTCGCGGTTGAGGCCCTAGATCGGCCGTCTTTCGACGCATTCCTGGCGCAGCCCAGTACGTTAACCGACCACCTTCTTTGGCAGCTCAGTCTATCGCTCGGCACCGGCGCAGTCGCTGAAACCGTGGAGGCCATCATCGGCAACCTGGACGAAGACGGCTATCTCACTGCAACGTTGGAAGAGATCGCCGCGCTGGCTGGAGCGTCAGAGGAGGAATCCCGGAAAGCGTTGAATGTTGTTCAAGAATTCGACCCGGTCGGAGTCGGCGCTAGGAATCTGCAGGAATGCCTGACGATCCAATTGCGCGGTTGTCGCGCCCACCTAGGGGTGGCGGGAATGATTGTCGAACGGCACTTCGATGCGCTCGAGCGTGGGGACATCGGCGAACTCGGTAAGCGGCTCGCGCGCCCGCCAGAGCACGTTGAGATCGCCCTGCAGCTGATCAAGCACCTGGACCCAAGGCCCGGACAACAATACAATGTCTCCAAGGCTCGGGCCGTCGAACCGGACGTGTTTTTCGTAAAAACACAGGAAGGCTTTCGCGTTGTACTCAACGAGGACGATCTGCCGGACCTACGGCTGAACCGGGGGTACCGGCAACTTTTGCGAAAAGGCCGGTCAACGAAGGAAACTCGCGACTATGTAAAAGATCGATACGCCGCGGCAATTCAATTGCTACGCAACATTCAACAACGCAGACACACGATCGAGGGCGTCTGCGACGCAGTCGTCCGGAGACAGACGGCGTTTTTGGCGAACGGGTTAGACCACCTGCGTCCGATGATGATCAAGGACGTGGCGGAAGAGATCGGCGTGCACCCGTCGACAGTGAGTAGGGCGGTAGCCAATAAGTACGCCCACACGCCTCATGGAGTCTATGAGCTACGCTTCTTTTTCTCGGAAGCCGTTCAAGGGCCCGCCGGCGCCGCAGTGCCCCTTTTGTTGTTGAAACGCCGGGTGAAGAAAATGATCGAGGGTGAGAACCCCGCCGCTCCGCTGACAGACGAGCATATCAGCAAGATGCTGAAAGAGCAGGGCATCTCGGTCACTCGCCGCACGGTCGCAAAATACCGCGAGGACCTGAACATTCCCTCCACTCATCGGCGGCGACGCCGCGGCTGACGAACATATTTGAAAGGACCTCATGAGGATTCACTACACCGGACGCAACGCAGGGATCTCGGATGATCAAAAGCAAAAGGTGCACCGAAAGTTTGAGAAAATCCACAAGATTCTGGGCCCTGAGCGAAGCCTCGAAGCGCATGTGACCCTGTCGCGGCAGCGGCATCTATGCGAGGCGGAAGTCACCCTGAACGCGTTAAACCATACACTTGTAGTGACAGGATCGGACGAAGAACCCTACCCGGCGCTAGTGGAGGCGGTCGGCAAACTGGAAAAGCAAGCTGTCAAGAACAAACATAAGATGATTGACACTCGCCGATCGGAGCGGGGCCGCAGCCAGCGGGTAGTGGCCGAAGATACTACAGCCCCCGACGCTGTCGGCGCAAAGCAAAGATCCGGCGGGAAGTTGCAGAGTCACACGCCCAGGGTTCTACGCGGTGACGATATCGCTCCAAAACCGCTGTCGGTGGAAGGCGCAGTTCTGAAGCTGGAAGAGTTGGGCCGCGATCACTTGACATTTCGAAACGCGGAAGACGGCCGCGTCAATGTCCTGATGCGACGGCGTGACGGCAATTTGGAGTTGATCGAAGCTGGTTAAGTCGCTGTTGATGCGGAAGACCATTTAATCCGAACGTATGCCCGGGCGCTCCCCCAACAAGAAGACTGAAGCACCCATGGACCCGATTGCGGCGGCCCCCGGGGGGCCTGAATTAGCGATCATTACCGGGTTGAGCGGGTCCGGCAAAGGCTCAGTGCTTCGAGTTTTCGAGGATGTGGGTTACTACGCGGTCGACAATTTGCCGGTTGACTTGATTCACACGTTCGCCGAACTTTGCCGGCACTCCCAAGAGATCTCCCGCGCCGCGTTGGTGGTCGACATCCGAGAAGGGCCGGCGTTGAAACGCTTCCCGGCCATCTTTCGAGAACTGCGCCAGCAAACGAAAACATTGTTGCTATTCCTCGAGACGGGTGACGAGATTCTGCAGCGGCGATTCAGTGAAACCCGCAGACCTCATCCGCTCGGTACTGCAACCACCGTTCGCCGAAACATTACAGCTGAACGTAAAACCCTGGCGGCCATTCAGAAGTTGGCAGACATCACGATCGACACCTCACAGCTAAACATTCACGAGCTGCGGCGGTTGATCACGTCTCGATTTGGCGGCTCGACCGAAGAACCCGCGCTGCTGGCGACAATTCTTAGTTTCGGTTTCAAGCACGGATTGCCCACAGACAGCGATCTGGTTTTCGACGTCCGGTTTCTGCCCAACCCGAACTATGTGCCAGGGTGCAAGCATCTTACGGGAAAGCACCCGAAAGTGGCGCGATATGTGCGGTCGTTCCCACAGACTGGCGAGTTCATCGGCCGCATTTCGGACCTGCTGATTTATCTGCTTCCGCACTACACCCGCGAAGGCAAGAGTTACCTAACCATCAGCTTCGGCTGTACCGGCGGGAGGCACCGTTCGGTTTTCATAGCCGATTCTATCGGCCGTAATCTCGCCGCATCGGGGTGCACCATGAAAGTGGTACACCGCGACATCATGAAAGATGACTAACCTGGACAGTTTGTAGCATTGCTTTTCGAACCGAGAATCGCCGAAGGAGTTGATATGATTTGGATGTCGAAGCAACCCTCCAATGCCATGAAGAGGACTTTTCGCTACTTCGCCGGCCTATGTGTACTGGCCGTTTTGGCCATGGGGCAGTCCCCTCTCCAAAACGCTCGTCCGAAAGCTGAGGCGGCGCTTCGTGCCCGTGTTGGCCAGTTTTACACCCTTTTCCAACAAGGAAAATTTCGCCAAGCGGAAGAGTTCGTGGCCGAGGATTCCAAAGACATATACTACACGGCGAACAAAGCTCGTCACCTGGGCTTCCAAATCAAAAGTCTCCCGTTTTCCCCGAACGAAGAAGACGCAACCGTTCTGGTCGCTCTTCAGATGATCATGCCGATGATGGGTACAAGACCGGTGTCGATCCCGGCAGCCAGCAACTGGAGAAAGGTCAAAGGAGCGTGGTACCTCCACTATCCGCAGTACAAGCCCGGCAGTACGGTTCAAACGCCTTTCGGACCCAAAAAGATCTCCGAAAATCCTAACCGGTTGGAGATCTTACCGAACATCGAGGAAAGGCCGGATCTTGCCTCCCTTCGGAGAATGTACAGGGTGAGTGCCAAAGAGCTTCGGTTCCCCTCATCCGCTCCGGGCCGGATCACGCAAGAAATCACCGTGATCAATCGGTCGGAAGGAAAGCTTTCGTTGGAACAGCTCACAAAACAGAGCAAGGGAATCGACATCGAGATTGATCCCGTGGAGGCCGACCCTGGAGAAAAGATTCGTGTGACTTTTACGTATCGTCCCGCCGTCGCGCTGCACAGACGAAATCAGAAAGTGCGGTTTGCCGTTTCTCCAATTTCACAACATTTTTCGGTTGGCCTGAGCTTCGAGAAATCCCAAGTCTCCTTCGAGGACACACCGGGAAAAGTGTACGTGGAGCATGTGACCGTCACAGACGAAGGCCGCTGGAGCCTCGATGTCACAGGATTGAAAGTGAGCCAGATCTACCACATTGAGATTGATGCACAAGCCCTTCCAGGTGGTCAGGGACAGGCGCTGCTCGGCGTTCACGACGGCTCCGGAGTAAACGGGGCTTCCGACGGACCAAGAAGGATCGACACTGGCTCGAACGACCGTTTCGCTGTGAACTTCACCGCTCCGAAAGCGGCGAAGGCGCGTATTCTGCTGGGATATGTGGGTGGGCCTGGATCAGTACAGTGGAGTGGACTTAAGATAGTTGACCGGACTCGCGTGCACCCAGAGATCACCCAATCCGGCTTCGAAGCCCCATTTGTCACCCCGTGGAACGTTTGGGCCAACGTCGACGCCCAAGTATCGGCTAAGGCCGCAAGGAGCGGCAAACAAAGTTTGGCCGTTAGAGGAGACGCCGGGGCGATATACCAGGATTCTGGTTATCCACTTTACTCTAGTTGGTGGGCTGGGGCTTGGTGATAATGTCTCGATAGGTCAAGGCCTTACGGAGAACCAACTGTTCGACGAGTCGGTGGAAGATCTTGCCTACGTGGCGGGACTTTCGACGGTTGAAGCGAAAGGTGAATTCATCGAGGTAGCCTTGCAGATGCACTTTACTCACCTTCCCTTGGTGCGTCGCTACCAACCAGCGCTTGAGCAGCGAGGCAACCAGGTGGACATGCGCGAATTCCTCGGCGGCTATCTGCGAGTCTCCCGCTGTGTGGGTGACCCGATAGCGATAGCCGGCTTTCTTCAAGCCCCGGTAACCCCTCCAGCCGTCGCTATGGACCAGACTGCCTGACGCCACACAGTCGGTCACAAAACCCACCAGACTCGGTCCCGATGCGTCGGGGACATGACGCAGACGAATTCGCCCCATTTTGCGGCCCTGCAGTTCCACCGCAACCACAACCAAGGCTTTGCCCACCAGCTCTCGCCCGCGAACGTGCTTCTCCTTGCCGCCCAAGTAAGTCTCGTCGACTTCGACACTTCCGTCCAGCCGTTCCCGACCCAGCCGAACCATCCGCCTGCCGCAACTTCTGCAACATCAGCCAGGCGGTCTGATAGCTGCCCAGACCGAGTTCACGCTGCAAACCCTTGGCGCTCAGCCCTGTTTTCTGAGTGCAGGCCAGCCACATGGCCAGAAACCAACTCCGCAGCGGCACCCGCGAGTTGTGCAGGATGGTTCCCGCCGTGGGAGAGGTCTGGCGTCGGCACCCGCTACAGAACATCGTGCCTCGTCGGGTCGTCCAACCCTTCGTGGCCGAGCAGTTCGGACAAATGAACCCCGCTGGCCAGCGGACACCGAGCAGAGACTCGCAGCAAGCTTGCTCGCTGGCAAACCGTTCAGTGAACTCCACCAGATGTTTTGGAAAATCGTCGCTCAACAGACTCGGTCTTCGCCGCCAACAGCGCGAGTCCAAGGATAGCTTGATTCATCACTAGAGTAAAGTGGATAACCAGATACCAGGATATTTCAGGAGTGATGCCGGGGCACCTCTATCAGGTTACTGCTTGGGCCAAAGCAGAGCCAGGAACCGCGGGAGAAGTCAGGCTGGACCTCCACGACGGACGGAAAGAATCAGTGGGTTCGACGGGTCCTGTTAGGATCTCCGAGTCCGAGTTCGAGCCGCTCACCCTTGAGTACAGAGCGACGTCGAGTGGATTAGTCCGAGTGCATCTGGCATATACCGGGGGAGCGGGAACCGTATACTTCGACGATGTGACGGTGACCGAGAAGAGTGTCCCCAACGGCGACTTTGAGAGTGATAAGCCCTCCCCTTGGCAGGCCAATGATGGCGCGGTCATTGAGCTGACGGACAAAGTCGCCTCCAGCGGCGCTCAGAGTCTCGGATTGAGCGGCACCACAAGTGGAGAAGTGTCCCAGCAGCTATCGGGCCTGCTTCCCGGCAAGCTCTACCAGGTCACAGCGTGGGCCCGTTCGTCTTCTCCCACGACCGAGGGACAGGCTCTATTGAAAGCGGGTAAGCCAGAGGGCCGTGATGGCCCCAGAAAGGTGTCCAATACGGACTTCCAGCCTTTTTCGGCCGACTTCAAAGCAGATGCTGAGGGTAAGGCGCGAATCCATCTCGGATTCAGTGGCGGCGAAGGGACCCTGTATTGGGATGATGTGTCCGTGGTCGCGAAATAGACTGGACTACCTCCATCGGCAGTCCGACTCCCAGACACGTTGCGAGACACCGATCCGCTCACACCAGTCAAAGCGGGGCCCCTCAATCGTTCAGAAGCTGATTTCATCGAAAAAAGGTCCCTGGGCTAGGGGCACTGTATGACTATCGAGCTGGGCAAGCTGAAGGAGCCGCCCACCCTAATGCTGAGAGGCTTGACCCCGCATCCCGCATCCTGTGGTATTTCAAAGTTCACTTGGTAGAGACCCAGAAAACCCGGTGCGTAGCCGGCGAACAGCACTGTGGAACCCTTGTCGTCCACCCCGACCACAACGCTGTTGACAATAACAGGCGCGGGCACTGGTCCCAGAACGCCAGTGCCGACCGCCTGTGAAAGCCCGCCTCCTCCTGTGAAAAACATCGAGAGGATATCTCCGCGTTGGGCCGGATTCTGTTCCGTGACGAGTTGTCCTGAGATCGCCTGAAGGACGGCTCCCACGGTTCCGCCCCCGGCAGGAATCTCAAAAATCCCAGGCTGGGTTGAAAACACCGGGACGCCGCTCACAGTCTTGCGGGTGCCGTTATTCTCAACTTCGATCGTCGTCGTTTGACCCGATGAAAGTTCAAACGGGATCTGCAAGTTGACCTGCTCAGCAGGACTTCCGGTGATAGACAATAAAGGAGCGGCAATTCCGCCGATCCGGATCGTTGTGCCGCTGAAAGACGTGGCTCCACCGGCAAGCTCGGTACCGGAGATCCCTTCGGAGAGGCCCACCCCAAATAGTGTCGCTAGACTTCCCGGTACGATACCGGGCTGGAACGTCGCTGCGTTCACCAGACCGGCCGGCTCAAAAGCGGGCGGGCGACCGATCGTGCCCAATACAAATGTTGTCGATAGCGCCCCTCCAGAAGTTGCAACGATCGAAATCATTTGCGCAAACTGATCAGAGCCTCCGGCGGCTTCCATGAACGATGCGGTGACAAGGGGCAACTCGACGCGCACGCCGGCCTGGCCATTAGCGTCGGTTTGTTGGATCAGAGGGTTGCCAGGATCCCCCAATCCGACTGGGTGCAGGACCACAAATGGCGGACCCGAAAAGGTCACGTTCACACTCGACGCGGGTTGGTCTCCTACTTCGTTCAATTGCACGATCAATGGATCGGAGATATCCCCCGCCGCCAAGATTTGGTTTTGTCCCGAGACCGTGGAAATTGATACAGGCTCTGGTGCGGTTGCGGTTAGATTGAACGTCGCGACCAGGCTGCCGAGGACCCCCCGCACAACCACCGGTCCAGGCGTATTACCCATCACCACCCTCGCCAGGGCGCTCCAGGAGCTGGACATCGAATCGATCACGGCCTATTCGCCGCAGGCCAAAGGCCGCGTCGAGCGCAGCTTTGGCACCGCCCAGGACCGCCTGGTGAAGGGTCTGCGGGTGGCCGGGGCCACGACGATCGAACAGGCCAACGCCTACCTGGAAAGCGAGTTTCTGCCCTGGTGGAACGCCACGTTGCGGGTGCAGCCGGCTCACCCCGACGAGGCGCATCGCGAGCTAGGTCCCGAGCACGATCTGGACTCGGCGCTGAGCCAGGTCGAGACGCGGCGGGTCGCCAACGACTACACGATTCGCTTCCGGGGAAAGAGCTATCAAATCGACCGCAAGGCGATTGTGCCGAGTCTGCGAAACAGCCGAGGGCGGGTGGAGAGACGCCTGGACGGCGTCCTGGCCGCGCGCTGCGGCAAGCACGAACTGGCGCTGAAGCGCTGCGGCGCGCAGCCCCAATCGGAGCGCCCGCAGCCCAAGAGCGCCCAGGCGGAACCCGCTGCGGCAGCGGCCGAGAAGGCTGGCGGCAAAGCTGCCGGCAAGCGAAGCAGCGACTGGATGAAGGACTTCGATCTGAAAGACAGCCCGCCTGTGTGGCAAGCGGCGCAGGCATCCGGCGCTCGGCGAGACGATACGCAGGACTAGGAGTCGCTGCCAAACCAAGACTCTATGCGGAGCGCCCATCGGGCCGATGCGCTGAGTTGGCAGTCGCTGCCAAACCAAGACGCTATGGGGAGCGCCGGGCAAACGGCGCCCGGCGATCGTCGCGTTGGCGAAGCCCAAGGCCTCCGCTCCGAAGCTTCACCAAAGCAATCTCTGTCACGAACAGAAAACCCTCTGACCGGGAGGCCAGAGGGTCGTCTGCTTCAGCCGATTGCTTGGGAGCCAGCTCCATCGCTTCGGCCTTGGGCATCAAGAGCAGGCGCGACCCTGCCCTCAACGCCAACCACTCTACCATCGCCTCTCCAGCCACCTGCCCCAAAGCGGACATTTCTACTTGGCAGCGATTAGGATATTTCTACTTGGCGTTGACACTGCCCGACGGGAGCCGGTTCCAGGGCGATTTGCTTGGCTACCGCCTCTTCCAGACCCGTCCCGTCTGTGGCGGGGTCACCCGGCGCGGCGAATTCCTCAGCGACTGAAAGAGCCGCGGGTTCTTCGGGCTCGGGCGGGATCTCGGGAATCGTGATGACCGCTGAGGCGATCCCCCTGCTGTTCGTGACGCTGGGTTCCGGAGTGTCGATAATGACCTCAACGGGAGACCCTTCAGCTGCGAACAATACGGCCTGCCCCGAAATCGGGCTGCCTTCCGCATCAAGGACCCGCACCGAGACGGGTACCGGGAGTGCCCGTCCCGGGGGGATAAATTGATTGTTCCCACCGTTCACGGTAATCTGAGCCGGGGGAAGCTGAGATAGCGCAAAAACCACGGCGTGGCCCGCCGGTTTGACGGGCACACCCACGGTCTTGGTGGCCTGGACGGTCGCTACATCGACTCGGGTCACAGTGCTGGCGCCAAACGAAGACAGGAAGATAACCTTGTTGTTAGGCGATATTCCCATGTCGCCGGAGTCTTGGCCGAAGCTCAATACAGCGATCGTGGGATTGGGCGTGGCGGTGAAGTCGATCTCAACGAAGTCGTGTGAGCCGGATAGGATGGCAAACGCTTGTTCATTGCTGACAACAGCAACTTCCTCGAGATGCGTTGCTCCGACGTTACCGATCGGGCGGACCGTCCTGGTGTTCAAGTCGAACAAGAGCGAGTTCGCGGTCGCGCCGGTGCTGCTGTTCTGGACGAGAACTTCGGTGCTATTGGGGAGGGTTAGAATCCGGCCGTTGACGATCGGCGAACTAGACTTGATCTCCTCAATCTCCTCCAGGTCGGTCGTGCGGAACTGCAATAGTCCCGTTCGGGTCGCGACCAGCAGTCGCCCGTCGTTGGGTGTCAGGGCGACAGACGAGGAGCTGGGAACCTCAAGAGTGCGCTCCACGATCAGGGTGGCGAGGTCGATGACGTTGACGACTTTGCCCCGATTCGCAAGGACGTAGGCCTTCGTGGAAGTATTGTCGATGACAATTCGAGTGGGCCCGCCCCCGACAGGAATGTTCGGTAGCTGTTCCTCCGTGTCCGTTCTAATGACTCGCAGGGTACCGCTGGCGACTAGCAAGTATCTTCCGTCGGGAGTAACTTCGGCGTCTGAAGCGCTCGAGCCGAGGCTGAGTCGCTGAGTAACCGTCAATGTCTCGGCATCCACAACGACGACTGTGTCGACTGAAGTGCGGCTGATGGCGTAGAATTTCTTGCCATCTCCGCTGCCAATGACGTCGGTGACGGTGTTCGTTCCTGTAAAGGAGCCCACCGCAACCAGTGTGTCGGCGTCCAGGACGGTTATTACGTCGGTTCCGGCGGGCGGGAACAGGAATACACGCCCCCCTGCGCGACCCGCGTCTGTGGCAGCGAACAGAGCGAGTAGACACAGGACTACTACGCGGTAAGCAAGCATTCGGTTATTCCCTCTCTGTTGATGCAGGGGTCTACTCGGTATTTCCCGCCATCTGGTGAGAAAAACGGGGCTACGGGCGGTAAGGGGGCGTAATATCGATGATTCTGGTTATCCACTTTACTCTAGTTGGTGGGCTGGGGCTTGGTGATAATGTCTCGATAGGTCAAGGCCTTACGGAGAACCAACTGTTCGACGAGTCGGTGGAAGATCTTGCCTACGTGGCGGGACTTTCGACGGTTGAAGCGAAAGGTGAATTCATCGAGGTAGCCTTGCAGATGCACTTTACTCACCTTCCCTTGGTGCGTCGCTACCAACCAGCGCTTGAGCAGCGAGGCAACCAGGTGGACATGCGCGAATTCCTCGGCGGCTATCTGCGAGTCTCCCGCTGTGTGGGTGACCCGATAGCGATAGCCGGCTTTCTTCAAGCCCCGGTAACCCCTCCAGCCGTCGCTATGGACCAGACTGCCTGACGCCACACAGTCGGTCACAAAACCCACCAGACTCGGTCCCGATGCGTCGGGGACATGACGCAGACGAATTCGCCCCATTTTGCGGCCCTGCAGTTCCACCGCAACCACAACCAAGGCTTTGCCCACCAGCTCTCGCCCGCGAACGTGCTTCTCCTTGCCGCCCAAGTAAGTCTCGTCGACTTCGACACTTCCGTCCAGCCGTTCCCGACCCAGCCGAACCATCCGCTTGCCGCAACTTCTGCAACATCAGCCAGGCGGTCTGATAGCTGCCCAGACCGAGTTCACGCTGCAAACCCTTGGCGCTCAGCCCTGTTTTCTGAGTGCAGGCCAGCCACATGGCCAGAAACCAACTCCGCAGCGGCACCCGCGAGTTGTGCAGGATGGTTCCCGCCGTGGGAGAGGTCTGGCGTCGGCACCCGCTACAGAACATCGTGCCTCGTCGGGTCGTCCAACCCTTCGTGGCCGAGCAGTTCGGACAAACGAACCCCGCTGGCCAGCGGACACCGAGCAGATACTCGCAGCAAGCTTGCTCGCTGGCAAACCGTTCAGTGAACTCCACCAGATGTTTTGGAAAATCGTCGCTCAACAGACTCGGTCTTCGCCGCCAACAGCGCGAGTCCAAGGATAGCTTGATTCATCACTAGAGTAAAGTGGATAACCAGAATCGATGATATCAGGTTTGGCCCGATTCAAGAGAAACTCGCAACCAGCTCCTGTAAGGATCGTCACGGCGTCGCTGGACGCCAGCGACTTAGCGGAATTGAGTGGGCCTTTCAGCCGTGGCGACGAGTTAACTTTGCGCTCAGCCTCCCCGGTCGCGCGTGTTGGCCGAGTGTTTAAAGATTACGGCTGAACAAAAAAAACGAGGGGGGCGATGTCGCCCCCCTCGCTTGAGGGTTAAAGTCAATAAGTTGAGGCTGCCTTACTGGTTCAGGCCCTCGCCGGAACCAGTCGCGCCAGCCGCACCCGGGGAGGCCACTCGACCGTCCGCGTCGACGGGTATGATGAGCGCCAGATAGCCTTGTGCCAGCGTCGGTACCGAACCAAAACCGTCGGTGATGAACGCATAGCCGTGGGCAAACTGGAATTCACAGACCACAATGACGTAGCCCTGGAATTCCGGCGTCGGGTCAACCTCGTAGGCCGGGTTGCCGCTCGAGAGCAACCAAATCAGCTGCTCGCCCGCCAGAATTACCTTCGAGGTATCATCCGGCGGTGAAGCACCGTCGCCCGCTGTCGTGCCGTGATAGTGAATCGTGCACGTACCGTCCTGCGGCTGTGTCCCCAACCAGTCTTCCGACGTGTTGGCGACAACCAGGCCGGTATCAAAACCAGCGCGGTTCGTCACGAACGGGAACAGAATCTGCGTAGTGCACTTGACGATCGTGATCACGTTCGTCGGATCTCCGCCTGTGTCGATGAAGCGCGGCACCGGCTCACCGTCAGCCGCGTTGAATACCGTGCTCAGCGGAGCGAACGTCACTGCCAACTGACCGGTACCCGGCGCCGGCAGATCGTTCTCCGTGTCCGGAGTCCAATCAAACCACACCGGAACGGTGCAGTCTTCGTTGGCGATCGGATCATCGTCATCCACTTCGTAAACGATCGAACCGAAACCGCCGTCGATATCCACCTCGACGTTACCGTCGTCATCCGTGGCTTCACCGCAGCCGTCGCCGACTTCGTCGCAGTCGAGTGCGTGAATGGTGAGGAAATCGGTATCGTCATCGTCGCCGCCTATGAACCCATCGGCATCATCGTCACGGCAATCGAGCCACAGCGGTACAGCAACATTCACGCCTTCCGGAATATTGAAGAACCGCAGCAAGAACCGCGTCGACTGCGAAGCGCCGCCACCAGCCAGAGAATCTGGAGCAAAGTAGCCCGCCTCGACCTGCGTGTTACCAGGCGTGAAGCTTGGCAAGCCCAGAGTCTTGAAGGCAGTCGCAAAGCCTTCACTGAGCGTGAAGGTCAGATGACCACTCTCGTCCTCGCACTGAAGACCGGCCGGAGCGTCATCCGGATCGATATCCACCAGCAATCCCGTCAAAGGAATCGCCACGTTCAGAACGTTGTTGGAGACCGGGATCGTATTGGGACCCGTGATCGAAACAAACGCCTGAATCTGCGAGAAAGGAACACCCTCGATGGCGGGCACGCCCAATTGTGAGGCGTTACCGCGCATACTGGTGATGCGGACCACGGTTTGCCCGGGGTTGCACTCAGAGACAACGTCTCCCGAACGGGTGACAAGGGATGTTATCGACGGATCACATTCTATGGCCGCCGGGAAGGGTTCGGACGGGCCATTGGGAATGGGGAAGTGAATACCATTCCATTCAATACGGGTAGCTGACGCCAGCTCACCGAATTGCGGGTCCTGAAAGCGTTGATCAGGAGCTGGAGTTCCGCCGGGGCAACTGGGGCTGGCGGGGCTCACGGCGATATTTGCGCCACCCACCGTGACGGGGGCGGTGCAGTTGTTTTCGTTGATACCTGAATTATGCACTGCCGGTGCACCTGGTGAGGGCTGAGCCGCCAGGAACCATTTGGGGACCCCCGAAAACATGGGGTAAAAAGGTAGGCTGGCAAAGATTTCAGCTTCGCCAGTCAACCCCAAGGAGGTCACCCAAATGGTTACCAAACGAAAACAGCATAGCTCCCGAAGGCCCGTCAAACAAGGCCCCGGCGCGAGGGCCCCGCGGCCCAATAAAATCGGGGCTGCCACGCCCTATCACTTCCGTGGCAAGAATCTGACTCCCTACGGCGGCTTGCTGCCCGTCGCCACCCTGCTCGAAAAACTCGGCTTCCAAGCGCTGCTGGAAGAAACCCTCACGACCAAACGGATCACCCGAGCCATGAGCCCCTACCAGTTCGTGCTGGCCCTCGTGCTCGGCCTCTATGTCGGCTTTGCGCGGCTCAACCAACTCCGCTTCATCGCTCGCGACCCCATCCTGACCGGCATCTTGCAAGTGACGCGTCTGCCGCCGCAGTCCACGCTGTGGCGCTTTCTGGCCTCGCTGCACCTCAACGTGGCGAAGCAGATCCTTTCCATTCAGCGCCAGCTGCGGGAACGAGTCTGGGCCGCGGCCCACGTGAAGTTGGAGACGGTGACGCTGGACACCGACACCACCGTGCATACCCTCTACGGCCGCCAGATGGGCGGGCGCAAGAGCTACAACCCCAAGAACAAGGGCAAGCGCAGCTACCAGCCGATACTGACCTTCCTGGCCGAGACGCGCGAATACCTGATGGGCGGGTTGCGCAACGGCGACCGGCCCACGGGCCGACAGATCGCCGCCCACCTCGAGAGCGCTTTCCGGACTTTGCCGGGCGGCGTGAAGAAAATCCTGGCGCGGGCCGATTCCGGCTTTTATTGCTGGGAGGCGGTGGAGGCCTATGAAAAGGCGGCTTGTCAGTTCGTCATCGTGGCGCGCAAAACGCGGCGCCTGGTCGAGCGCTTGCAGCAAGCAGAATGGAAACCCTCCCCCCGCTCCGACGCGGACGCGGAATGCGAATTCCTCTACCAACCGCAAGACTGGGCGCGGGCCTGCCGTTTCCTGGCGCTGCGTTACGAAAACGAGCCCAAGGCCGGCGCGGCCGAGCAATACCAGTTGTGCGCCACCAGCGCTTACACCTACCGCGTGTTTGTCACCAATCTGGCCGAGCCGATCGCGACGGTGGTGTGGTTTTACAATCAGCGCGCCGGAGCCGAGAACCTGATCAAGGAGGCCAACAACGACGCCGGGCTGGCGGCCCATCCCTCGCGCCGCTTTGACATGAACCGCAATCACTTTCAGTTGGCCATGCTGGCCTACAATCGCAACTGCTGGCTGCTGCTGTTCAACCGCGAAGCCCAGGCCAGCGTGGAGACGCTGCGGCACACCACCCTGGCGACGGCGCGGCTGCGTTTTCTGTTCGTGGCGGCCAAGATCTGGCGGCACGCCGGCAGAACGGGTGTCAGCTACAGCGATCATTATCAGGAAAAGGGCCTGTTTGAACGGCTGATGCGACGGCTGCGGGCGATGGGGCCGCCGGGATCGAGCTTGGCGCCGGTGGTGGAGGGTGCGCTGAGCTGAGGGGCACTCCATGCATAAAATTTCATGCACTCGCCGCAACGTACTGGGAACACGCCGCTTGCCAGCCCGCTTTTGCCCTGCCGGGATCAGGAGGCGGCTCAAACGGGGAGGGAAACAGCAGAAAAGACGACTTGCGAAATCACTGAGTTGACACGAGTGCCGCTATCGCCACAACTCCATCGACGATGGCTACGCCGAATCTGTGCATAATTCAGGTGATAACCAACACGGCGTCCGTGAAGTCGCCGTCAAGATTGTTGGTGACGTTCACATTCAGTGAAACACTTACGTTGGTGACCAAGTGACTGACTGGACCTCCAGCTGCTCCAGTCACGGTATTGAAGCACGTGAGGATAATATCACCCACGAGCTCAGCGATTCCTTCCGCTCTGACGATCGGGGGAACCGCTACTGAATCACAATTAATGACACCCAAGTCCGCAGGGGAGATTTGGGCGCTTGCTACACCGGTACTCAACAGGGTCATCAAGACCAGTGCAGCGACTACAGAAAGTTTTCTAGAAGCTGCCATTTATTCTCTCCTTCTTATCCACAAGAGGTTGGATTGATTCCAACAAGTTTTTGTCCACACGAAACAACTACTTATCTGTTTTCATCTTCAACCTGGACAGCAGCCCACGGCGCGATACATCTCGCCGCATGGAGCCATAATCGGTGGGCACAACTTCCGCCAGCCCGTCGTCGTTACCGGCTGGCAACTACCGTTCTGAACTGGAAACAGCATTGGCAATCAGACCCACCGCCGCACAGGATTTGTACAACTCTTCAATTTGTATCACCTGAATTATGCACAGATTCACTTTGCGAGTGTGGCTGCGTTCGTAGCGGGGTGGCAGTCGTCGTGAGGTGGTAGCTCGGCAACTGGCCTTTTGGCTTCTCCGTGTCCGGTTTCCCTTCCCGCCCAGAATCCGCGTCGTTAAAACCTCGCTCGGAAGTGACGTGTTTCCAGTGCGTTACGGCTAGTGCATAAAATTTTATGCATAGCGCATAGCCAGGCTCTCAGATTAGCGCCCTCCCGACCACCGGCAGCAAGCCGCCGTAGGGAGTCGGCTTCCTGCCGCGGAAGTGGTAAGGCGTCGAAGCCCCGATTTTATTGGGCCGCGAGGCCGTCACGGCTGGGCCTTGTTGGACGGGCCTTTGGGAGCTATGCTGTTTTCGTCTGGTAACCATGTGGGTGACCTCCTTGGGGTTGGCTGGCGAAGCTGGGATCTTTGCCAGCCTACCTTTTTACCCCATGTTTTCGGGGGTCCCCAATGGTCCCTTGCGGCTCAGCCCTCCTCAGGTCCACGCCGCAGTGCATAATTCAAGTATCACAATCAAAAGTGCAGAGTCAAGCGCTTCGCCCAGCTAAATTGCTAATACGCAAGACCAGGTTAAAGGCCTTCGCGACAAAAATCAATAGCACCACCGTGTCGGCCGTGTCGGCCAGGTGCGAGAGCCGACGGGCCGTGCGGCTGGTTGGGGGCGCTGCCGTTGGCTGACGTATCCGAATCGCTAGCATCGGCTTGACTTGACCTTCGCGGTCGTTCCGGAGCGTTCGGCCAGAACGGAGCATGAAACGACAGCCTAGCCCTCCGAAGAGTCAGTTTCTCATCATCTTATGAAGTGACTTGAGCCTTGATCGCAGTTCCTCACTCGCCGAAATCACTTCGTGTTCGTCATAAATCACCCGAGGGGTGAACATCACGATCAGCTCCGTTTTGGACCGCGAGACGCTCGTAGAACCGAAAGCCGCCCCGACGAATGGGATCTTACCCAAGAAAGGCACACGGCTTTGTTGAAAGATGTTGGACTCCTGAATGATGCCGCCAATGGCGACTGTAGCGCCGTCCTCAACAGTAACTTGAGTCGAGACGTTGCGGCGGTCGATCGTTGGCGACTGAATTACGCCGGTGGGCGCCAAGGGGTTGCTCACCTCCTGATCAATGAACATGGTCACAATTCCGGATGCGTTAATGAGCGCGGTGATCGAGAGCGTGATACCGGTTTGCACATTCGCAATAGTGCTCGCGAAAAGTGAGCTGCCATCCGATTGTGCTCCGGCTGCTAGTCCCTGACTCGCCAAAGTCGGAACCGAAGCCCCTACAGTAATCGAAGCCGGGATGTTGTTGGTTGCGATCAGCGAAGGGGCTGAGATGATGCGGGTTCTGCCGTTGTCCTGACTCGCGACAAGGAAAGCCGACAGCTCTCGGGTGGCGCCAATCAGGGCGCCGACGGAGAGGCTCAAGCGGCCCACCGAGTCAAATCCCCCGGTGAGTTTTCTGCCAGTGGAGCCGTTTGACTTGTCCCGCAGGAAAGCGGACACCCCGTTGCTGAGGGCGCCGGTAAGCGACACTTCGTAAATCTGAGCGTCGATCAAGACCTGTCTCGGCGGAAAATCAAGCTGTTCCAGGGTTTGACGAATGACTCCCCACTCCTGCGCTGTCGACTGCACGACGATCAGGTTGTTGATCATATCGGGGACAATACGTATCCCACGCACGGTTTGATCTGCTCCAGCGCCGGCTTCGGCACCAAGTAAGGAGCCCGTCTGATCCGTATCGGCTCCCGGCACGATGGCCGGTCCTGGCCCATACGCCGGCTGCCCGGGAAGCTGGATGATACCGCCGCCCCCGCCATAGCCCCCACCCCCACGACCCCCACGACCACCCAGCCCCCCCCGGCCACCACGACCGCCCCCGCCATACCCGCCACCGCCGTATCCACCCCCGCCGTAGCCACCGCCACCATACCCGCCGCCACCGTAACCTCCGCCACCGTAACCACCACCACCTTAACCACCACCGCCATATCCGCCGCCGTATCCGCCGCCATACCCGCCACCATATCCGAATCCGTAGAGGGACAAGAGCGTGGAAGCAAGGTTCCCGGCCAGACCGTACTGGACACGGTAGATGAAGTTCTGAATGCCGCCTACCGAAATCGGCTTATCGAGCTTCTCGACCCACTTGTCGACCTCTGGGAACATACGCTCGTTGGCGCTTACGGCCAAGATCGCATTGATGCGCTGAATCGCAACGAAGCGCACCGGAGACTGCTCCTGGTTCACGGAGAAGGCGGAAAAAATGCTCGTTAACTCCATGGCGAGCGAAGACGCCAAGTCCGTTTTTGACCTCAATCAAGCGTATGCCCTGCTCGGCCATCTGTTCGGTGTCGAACAACTCGATCAGCTCCATGGTGCGGCGCATGTTGCTGCTATTGTCGAGGACGATCAGAACGTTGGCTTGCGCGACAACCATAGACTTGGCCCCTTCGCCAAGGAAGGGCTCGAGGACATCGGCCAAATCCGTCGCCAAGGTGTAGCGCAAACGAATAGCGTTCAGCACGAGCCGTTCGTCATCTGGCAGATTGTCCCGGGCGTCGACCTCCGGGCTTATCGGCAATCGAGCCGCACCATCGGCCGGCACAATACGGTAAAGACTGCCCACCTTGACCGCAACCACGCCGTTGATGCGAAGGATGGTCTCAAACAACGGAAACAGGTCTTTGCGTTGCAAGGTTCCGTAGGTGTTTATCGTCACCGAGCCGTCGGAGACACTGGGATCCAGGATGTAGTTGATCTCGAGCTGTCGCGCCAGAATGTCGATCACTTCAAACAGGCTGGCGCCCCGGAAGTTGCGAAACGAGATGCCGCCCGAAGTTGTCGGGGTCGCCTGCGGGCTGGATTGATTCTGCCCGGCGGGTGATGGGTCTACCTCTGCTTGGTCTGGCGCCGCTTGTGGATCGGGAGCGCCTGCGGCGGGAGTGGGCGGCGCGGACTGCGGGGCCGCTGCCGGATCGGCCGGTGCGGCCTGTGGGTCTGTTGGCTCGCCGGGCTCGGCGTCAGCCTGGTCAGGGGCGTCGGCGGATGGCACCTGCTGACCAGGATTGGCGGGTGGTTGCTGTGCCTGGAGTGACGCGACCAGGATGATAAACGTTATGAAGATGACGATAGTTCGCATTACACTCCTAATACAAGTTGTTACGGTTCCGTTCGATGCCGCATCAAGCCGGTGGACTACTTCCCTGCCTCTTTCCCGGAATTTTTCGCGGAGGCGCCCTTGTCTGGCTTCGCCGCCTGTGCCGACTTCTGATGGCGTTCAAGCATCTTCTTTTCGATGTCGGACAACTTGGCCCTTTGCCTCTTCCACACTTGGTTTCCGAACGGCGTGGCTCGGCGGAAGATAATCGTCTCACCCTGCTCCTCGACCTCCACAAAGAGGCCCACGTCCGGCTCCGCCGTCTTCTTCGCCGGCCCCCGCTTCATCTGGCCGAACGGGGTCTGCTCCATACGCTCGCCTTCCTTGAGGCTTTGCTCCTGGACAGCCTTGCCTTTTTTCTTCTTCTCAGGTGTGTCTTTCAGCTCCGCCCCCGCGGAGAATGCAAAAATGAGCGCAACAGAAAAAAGCGATACATGAGGAATATTCACAATGATCTCCTTGGATTACTTCTGCTTCTTCTCCCACCAATGCTGTGCCCCGAACGGCGTCTCTCGGACTCGGCGTGTAAAACCGTCCGACTCGGTACCGTCAGCAACACCGTCGCTGGGGTCGGCGGAGCGACGGCCGACTTGCCCGCTCAATGGCGGCCCGATGTAGTGCTTTGTGCTCACGCTCTTTGATCTATCGGTGCCGAGCTGGGTGCTGGACTTTGCCGCGGGCCGGCGTGCGGCGACAGCTCTTGCTTGAACTCGCGGCTTGGCAGCCGCTCCGTCCGCGCCCGTTAGCTCAGCCTCGGTCGCCTCAAATTGCCGCCCTTTCCATTCCAATGTAAGGACATCGCCCGCGGCCGCCATGAACGTAAAATCTCCTACCTTTTCGCCTATTCCCACTGGCCGCGGAGTGCCTTTGGAGTTAGCCGCCATCATCGCAATGGGCCCGCTCCCAAGATCCATCAAGCCGACCAAGAGAGGAAAATCCGGCCTCTGTTCGACTTCCGCCGGCGGCGGCACCTCAACCTCGACGACGGGATTCCGGTCTTGCGAAAACAGCAGCCGGTTAACAACGGGCATGTAGTCGCGTTGGCGCACCCTTGGCGGAGACGCAGGGGCCGGATAA
>CBDCYS010000075.1:0-35134 GCA_965224215.1 Bryobacterales bacterium
CTAGTCAGACGACCACAACACTCCGGGCGGAAGCTGGTCGTGCGCCATGCGCGCAGTGTGCGGCGTGTTCTCCTTCGCAGCTTCGCGCTCTAGCGTCGCTTTCATCCCACGCGACAAACGCCTGCGTTGCAGAACAACATGCCCGGCATGCAACCGTCCGGTTGCGTGACAAGAGGTCGCGTAACCGTTGGGGATGGATCCACTTTCGTCGGCGTTGTTACCTGAATTATGCACAGATTCACTTTGCGAGTGTGGCTGCGTTCGTAGCGGGTTGGCGGTCGTCGTGAGGTGGTAGCTCGGCAACTGGCCTTTGGCTTCTCCGTGTCCGGTTTCCCTTCCCGCCCAGAATCCGCGTCGTCAAAACCTCGCTCGGAAGTGACGTGTTTCCAGTGCGTTACGGCTAGTGCATAAAATTTTGTGCATAGCACATAGCCAGGCTCTCAGATCAGCGCCCTCCCGACCACCGGCGGCAAGCCGCCGTAGGGAGTCGGCTTCCTGCCGCGGAAGTGGTAAGGCGTCGAAGCCCCGATTTTATTGGGCCGCGAGGTCGTCACGGCTGGGCCTTGTTGGACGGGCCTTTGGGAGCTATGCTGTTTTCATCTGGTAACCATGTGGGTGACCTCCTTGGGGTTGGCTGGCGAAGCTGGGATCTTTGCCAGCCGACCTTTTTACCCCATGTTTTCGGGGGTCCCCAATGGTCCCTTGCGGCTCAGCCCTCCTCAGGTCCACGCCGCAGTGCATAATTCAGGTGTTATAGAACTGCCCACTACTGTTCAAGCTGGAACAACATGGCGTCAGGTGCGATGAGTTCATGGCTGGGGATCTGTCGGCACGCGACCTGCACGCCGCAGCTTCGAGATGGTCGCGTGTATCTTTTCGGCAGCCTGTTCAAGGTCCTCGTGCTCCCAGAAGCGTGCGACGTGCCATCCCGCCTCTTGGAGTCGTTCATCGGTGTCCCTGTCGCGTCTCTTGTTTCTCTCGATCTTTGCTCGCCAGTAGGCGGCGTTCTGCTTTGGCCAGGTCCCATGGACCGGGCAACCATGCCAGAAGCAGCCGTCGACGAAGATCGCCACACGTTCCCCGGGGAAAACGATGTCGACCTTTCGGCGAACACCGGGGAGAACGCTTCGCTGCACGCGGTACCGGAGTCCGCGTCTATGCAACGCAGATCGGAGATGCATCTCCGCCTTCGTTCCTCGCTGCCGAGTGGCGCGCATCCGCGACCGTGCGGCTGCGGACGATGCCTTGGGAGAGTCTGGATCGGGCACGGTGGTTCACTCCGTCTAGTTCGACTCTTCGGCTTGCGTCGCGCTGTCCGCCGCTTCCTCGACGCCTCCGAAAACGAGCAGAGATCGAGCCCTCCGGAGTCGTTGGCCGCCGTCTGGAGGAAACTCGTGGAAGTTTCGTGGCCGGGTCACTGAACCGTGCCACCGACGATCCTCAGTGCGCTCGAGGCCGAACAGATAGATCCAGTCGTCCAGTCGCAATGAGGCGACTCGCCTGGCAGTGTCGAGGCCTCTGACAATCACGAGGTCTCCGTTGGGGTCTTTGAGTTCGATGTCTTGGACCGTTCCACGCTGCCGGATTGAGACGATTCTTCCCCAGGTATCGAGGGGGAGCTGACCGGCGATCTCAAGATCCTGCCAGAGCTCGGGGGCCTCGTCTATGTACCGTTGACATTGGGGACGGACCCGGCATAGAGTGCATTGGCGACCGGGCATTGCGAGTCCCGGGGCGCTCACGCGAACGCCCTGCGGCAAGTCGGACAGGACTTTCTGCAGTAGGGAAACTGTCTCTTGACGCTCATGTCGGCCCCACAGGACCTTGTGTCGCTCGCTTCCCTCCAGGAAGAGCCGAATGGGCGAGTTAGTCGACTCCTCGGCTGCAAGAGCATAGAGACGAACCTGCATGGTTGATTCGGGCAGCAGGCTCCCTTCGTCGTCGTGCAGTCCACCGCTTTTGAAGTCGACGATCTCGAACTGTCCTCCCGTTACTTCGACGACCTGGTCAGCACGACCTCGCAGTCTCCACCGCGGGGACACGATCCAGGCTTCCTGGCCTGTCTGCAGATCCTTCCAGGTGCGTTCAGGTCCCCTTTCAGGTGAGTCGAGGATCTTCGGCAACGATCGTGCCCGGTCGCGACGCCGACGAGGAGGCATGCGAGAGACCCACTGTTGGAGCCGCTGAGCACCTCGGGCCCAGGCCCACCATCCAAGCACTTCCCGGAGTGGCATGAGACGAGCCGTCTCTTCTCGCAGCTGCAACTGCGTGTCCGCCTGTTGGGTCATGGTCTCGAGAGAGTTCGACACGGCCTCGGACACGGACGACTCCGGCCCGTAGCGACCTTCTACCCACTCACGACGCAAGTGATGCAGGATCGATCCGAAGACCGCTTGGGGGCTAGGGGGCAACCGGACGCGAACCTCCTGCTCGACCAGCACGGAAAGCTTGCAGCCGAGCAGATCACGGAATCGTTGATTGACGGTGACGAGGATCACGCCGGCCAAGACACGAAACGGAATTTACAGCACGTTAAGGAATCGTAGGTTACGCGGGCCCCGCCAAAACACGGATTTTCTTGCGCTTCGGCAAGCCCAATTGTATAGTTCGCTTCTTTAGTGAAGGCAGGGGACCCTGGTTCCTGGTGGCGCAAGTCCTGTTCAGGGTCGAGACCGGCATGAGGGCGTGTACCGGTTCAGCCGAAACGGGAGAGCGAGCGCTCCGCGGTGGTGAAGATGCCGCCCTGCGGGCGGGGATTTTCAAGGCATCAGGGTCTTTCGATCCGATGGGGTTGAGCGTGGGCGCAAGAAACTCGTTCCCGCGCCCGTGATCATCGTCTCGATGAGCCCGCCGGGCTATCCCTCGGTAGGGTTGTTTCCCAGCAGAGCCCGCTTCCGTTTCACCCGGCAACGCCATTGTAACTCCAAAACTCAAGCCGCCTGCCGACGGCGTAGCTGACGCTGCTGCCGCGCCTGCTCCAGCTTGCGGTCTCGCGCGGCGTGAATCTCCTCCCGCTGTCCCGCCAGCATGTCCGCCGGCGTCACGAATCCGATCGCGCTGTGCAACCGCACCGTGTTGTAATGCTCGACATAGCGCTCGATCAGCCGCCGCGCATCCTCGGGCGTCAGCGGCACGCCCGGCCGGATACATTCGCTCTTCAACGACTTGTGCCAACGCTCCAACTTGCCGTTCGACTGCGGATAGTAGGGCGAGGTTCTCACGTGTGTCATCCCCGAAATACGGATGAATTCCTTGAAGTCCTTGGCGATAAACTGCGGCCCGTTGTCGGAGATAATGCGCGGTTTGGCGTCCGGGTATTTCTCCTTGGCGGCCTCGAGAATAATCTCGACATCGGCTTCCCTCATGGCCTCGCGCAAGTCCCAATGCACAATCGAACGGCTGTAGCCGTCGAGCACGCTGCAGAGGTAGTAGAACGTACCCGAGATGTTGATGTAGGAAACATCGATATGCCAATGCTGATGCGGTTCCAGAGGCTGTTGGAAGCCCGTTCCTTTCAGCGACGTTTTGCCGTTCCACTTGCGCAGCAAGCCCGCCCGGCTCAACACCCGCCAGACGCTCGACGGGCTGACGGCCGCGATGTCGGCGTCGAGCATCATGAACGTCAACCGCCGGTAGCCCTGCAGCGGATGCTCGCGATAAAAGTCGAGAATGGCCTGCTTTCCCACTCTTGGAGCCAGAAATCCCGGAGAACCCAACCGTTGTGCTCGTTGACGCAGCCGTAGCGTCGGCGCCAGGAATAGAACTTGCTGGGCGCGATGCCGAGCCACTTGATGAAACGCCCGGCATGGATCCCGGTCTTCTCGGACCAGCACCGCACGAAATCGACGATCTGGTCGCGCACGTCGGGTGGTGTCCAGGTTTTGGTTAGAGTTCCCCAAGGCTTTTTTTTAACGCGATGTGCTCGGCCATCAACTCGGCCAGAACTTCATCCTTGGTCTGCATCTTCTTCTGCAGCCGCTCGATCCGTTCCTGTTCGGGCTGGCGATGGCGGCGGTTCTTAGTCTGGAAGGCAGCGGCTCCATTCTCAAAGAATTCTTTCTGCCAGCGGTAGAACACCGTCGGCTGCAGCGCCAGCTCGTCGCAGAGCTTCGAGACCGGCTCCTTGTCCACGAGATGCCGCCTCAGGATGGCGACCTTCTCTTCGGCTGTGTATTGCTTTCGTGCTTTTTTCATGCGTTCCCTCCGTTAGCTTAACGGCGGAACGCTGTTCTCCATTTCCAGCTGAGGCGGGACAGGCGCTGGATGACTGTCCCAATTGAACCTCATTGAACCATGCGCACAAAAAGGCCCGATAAAATGGCTTTTTTGGCGGTAAAGTGTTGGTCCATTTAAAGTCTTCTTCAACAGGGACAAACCATGTCAGAGCGGCTCAGTCCCCAAACTGGCCAACGCCGCCGCCGCTAGCGTGCTTTAAATTCCGTTTCGTGTCTTCTCCTCGTATATGCTCAATCGCCCCTTGAATTAACCGGTGAAATTTGCAGGCGCTGGTGCTCGTTGGGGTCGGCTCAGAAAACGGGAAAAATCGTACGCTAAGGGTCGGCCCGCAGCAAACGGGGTCCATCCAGACTGGCGCAGATGCCTAAGAGCGAAAAGAAGCGGCCCATAGAGCCGCTCTAACACGTTGCCGGAAGACTAGCAGACCACAACTGCCTCCGAAATCGCTTACAGGGAAGGTCCGGTCCTTATGTTGTATTTCAACAGCAATCTGGTCGCTACCCTCTACTGGTTGTTATTGGCCGAGGGACATCTGAACCGCAAGCTGTTCGGCGACATGCTGCACAGGATCTGGGCGCTGCCACTGCCGAGCGGGTAGAACGGTCGCTCGCGAGTGCGAAATCTGAAAAACTGCCTTCCGACCGACGAATTGTCCCCTTCGGAGAACGAAAGGGTCCAGTGGAAGCACTTCGGTCCAGCCCGGTGCGTGCCTGCGGTCAAGAAAGGCTTGCGTTCAAGAGAGAATGAACGTAGAATCGAGGAGGCCAAGATCCAAAATGGAAATCCTGGGTTAAAGCTTATAGCGGTCGCCGTCTAGTTTCGAAGATAAACCCAAATCGTATATAAGGAGGAAACAGGACATGTCTGACGAGAGCAAAAAGAAAGAACCCGAGGTTCAGGAACAGGAAGAGACGCACGAACTTTCCGACGACCAGTTGGAAACAGCGTCCGGCGGAGCCCAGGACACGCAGATTTTCAACAAGTACTTCCACGTCGAGGTCAAGGGTATGTATCACCTGAATTATGCACAGATTCACTTTGCGAGTGTGGCTGCGTTCGTAGCGGGTTGGCGGTCGTCGTGAGGTGGTAGCTCGGCAACTGGCCTTTTGGCTTCTCCGTGTCCGGTTTCCCTTCCCGCCCAGAATCCGCGTCGTCAAAACCTCGCTCGGAAGTGACGTGTTTCCAGTGCGTTACGGCTAGTGCATAAAATTTTATGCATAGCGCATAGCCAGGCTCTCAGATCAGCGCCCTCCCGACCACCGGCAGCAAGCCGCCGTAGGGAGTCGGCTTCCTGCCGCGGAAGTGGTAAGGCGTCGAAGCCCCGATTTTATTGGGCCGCGAGGCCGTCACGGCTGGGCCTTGTTGGACGGGCCTTTGGGAGCTATGCTGTTTTCGTCTGGTAACCATGTGGGTGACCTCCTTGGGGTTGGCTGGCGAAGCTGGGATCTTTGCCAGCCTACCTTTTTACCCCATGTTTTCGGGCGTCCCAAATGGTCTCTTGCGGCTCAGCCCTCCTCAGGTCCACGCCGCAGTGCATAATTCAGGTATCACTACTGTCCGGTTAACGACTCACTGGCGAGCGGCAACTGATTGTTCCAGCATAGCTTAGGGCTGTTTTCCCCTTGCCGCGATTTGAACGGCGAAGGACGGCTGGAACGACTTCGGAGGCGGCCGACAATGGTTCATGAACCTCGGCTGCACCGTATTCTCCCAGTTGATCAGCTTCCTTCCGGATCGCGAATTCCGCCGCTGCGTAAGCCGCTACGACGGGGATCGCAGATGGCGCGGCTTTTCCTGCTGGGATCAGTTCCTCTGCATGGCGTTCGCCCAGCTGACCTACCGCGAAAGCCTGCGCGACATCGAAGCGTGCCTGCGTTCGCTCGGCGCCAAGCTCTACCACATGGGATTCCGCTCCCAGGTGGCGCGCTCCACACTGGCCGACGCCAACGAGTCGCGCGACTGGCGGATCTATGCCGATTTCGCCCAGGTCTTGATTCGCATCGCGCGGCCTTTGTACGCCCGCGATCCGATCGGCGTGGATCTCGATCAAAGTCTCTACGCTCTGGACTCGACCACCATCGATCTGTGCCTCTCGCTGTTCCCCTGGGCCAAGTTCCGCCGGCACAAGGCCGCCCTGAAGATGCACACGCTGTTGGACCTGCGGGGTAACATCCCCACGTTTATCCGCATTACCGCTGGCAAAACGCACGACGTCAACATCCTCGACGAGTTCCTCCCCGAGCCCGGCGCCTTCTACGTCATGGATCGGGCCTACGTCGATTTCGAACGTCTCTTCGTGTTCACCCTCTGCTCGTCGTTCTTCGTCGTGCGAACCAAGAAGAACATCTTGCGCCAACGGCGCTACTCGCATCCCGTCGACAAGTCCACGGGGGTGCGCTCGGATCAGACCGTCCTACTGACTGCCATCGAGTCGGCCCTGGCGTATCCGGACCCGTTGCGGCGGATCAGCTACTTTGACGCCGCGACGAACAAGCGGCTGAAGTTCCTGACCAACAACTTCGCGCTCCCGGCGCTGACCATCGCCCGCATCTACAAGTCGCGTTGGCAGATCGAGTTGTTCTTCAAGTGGATCAAGCAGCACCTGCGGATCAAGCAGTTTTACGGTACCAGCGAGAACGCCGTGAAGACGCAAATCTAGATCGCGGTCTCGGTTTACGTACTGGTCGCGATCGCGCGCAAGAGGTTGGGCCTGGAGGCGAGTCGCTACCAAATTCTACAGATTCTCAGCGTTACCCTTTTCGAGAAAACGCCCATTTTACAGGCCTTGCAGCCGTCCGACTCCCACGAAAACTTACTCGATGACCCTAACCAGCTGATTCTATTCGACTTTTAACCGGACAGTAGTGGGTATGTATAGTGACGAGGTGGCAGAGATTAGCCCCTCCGATGAGCCGACGCGAGAGCCTTAAACCTCGCCAAGCCGGTGGTCAAATAGCCAGAGCAGAGTAGTGCCTAGAAGCCCGACCATAACCGTGCCGAACGAGTCAGGGAATCGGATAGGTCACCATCTGAATCCCGCGCGGACCCGCTGCCCAAGAGCCGATTACCGCTGAAAACTTGCCCGCAAGCTGAGCTAGCTAGCTCCTGCTTATACGGTTGTTTCAGCAAGCCCCAAGATGTAGGGTAGGGCGTGGCCCGGCCGCCGTTTGCGAAGAGTCTGCGTCAGTTTCAGGTGGAGTTCGCGACCGAGGAGGCTAGCCAGAAGTACCTGGCTGCTTGTCGTTGGCCCGACGGGTTCCTTTGTCCTCAGTGTGGGCATCGGCAGGCCTACATTCTCGAGCAGAAACTACGGTGGCAGTGCGCGGCGTGTCGACACCAGGTCTCGTTGACGTCGGGAACGGTGCTCCACAATACGAAGACCCCGCTGACGGTTTGGTTTTGGGCTGCGTACCTGATGACAACTGATAAACGAGGTGTGTCGGCGCTGCTACTGCAGCGTCAGCTCGGCCTGTCGCGCTACGAAACCGCCTGGATGATGTTGCACAAACTGCGACGGGCCATGGTGAACGCAGCTCGCGAGCCCTTGCACGGAGAAGTAGAGGTCGATGACACCTGGATTGGCGGCCCGCAAGCAGGTTTGCGAGGCAGCCGGCAACTGAAGGGGCGCCGTGCGGCCCTTGTGATGGTCGCTGTTGAGAAACGCGGGAAGCGCTCCGGGCGCGTTCGCATGTCCGTTATGCCAGACTTCAAGAAGGTGACGATCGACAGGTTTCTTGCTCAGAACGTTGTTCCCGGCTCGACCATCTACACAGACGGTCTGAAGACCTTTACCGCCCTCGAAGAGGCCGGCTACAAACACGTCTCTCGTCCGCAACCTCACCGGACTGACTTGCGGAAAGGCACCAAGTCGGTGGTGCCGCTGGCGGATCGTGCCATTGGGCAACCTGCAGCAATGGCTGACCGGAACGTACCACGGCGTGAGCCGCGCTCAGCTTCAGGTTTACCTCGATGAGTTCGTGTTTCGACACAACCGCCGCAAGACCCCAATGGCAGCCTTCCAAACCCTCCTCGGTCTCGGAACTCAACACGCTCCTACGCCTTACGCCCACATCCGCCGCGCGCGTGACCTGGACAAGACGCGATGACCTCCACCCCAACATCTTGGGGCTTGCTGAAACAACCGTATAAGCAGGAGTTGGCTAGCGCTAACATGTAGGGCGGCTTTTTTGTAACCCAACTCACCAATCGTAACCAAGAATGCCTGTTGCGTCTAGGCTCATTTTTTAGGGTGCTAAGCAGATTACTGGCACCATACACGCTAACAGCCCAGACAGTTATTGCTGAGAGATAAACCCTTTTTTTACAATAGATTGCGGATGGCGTCTAGCGTTGACACTCGCCGAGTGTTACAGCAAACAGAAGCTTTTCGCGTTCTGTGAAGCGCGCAAAACCCGCAAATCAGCAGGTTGGGACCTCCTTTGCGTGGCTTTTTAACCGGTTTCTGACCTTACCGTGTATCAGCGCACCAATCTGCTCGGTACCCTTCGTGCAGCAGCGGACTATCAGGAGGGTCTTTGTGGGCTTTGTGTGCCAGCTCTTATGAATGTTGGCGACCGCGACGCGCGTCAGCCCCCAACGCAAGAAGACGAAATCGGAGTTCCGAACACGGGTCTCCCGATCACAACATCTATGGGGATGATGCGATCCAGTTTTTGGACACTACGGGCTACCACACGACGTCGAACCAGCTGCCAACAGCATAGATCGGTAGCTCAAAAAGCTTTCTTCACTGTTGCTTGGTCACCTCTTGAGGTGGATCGCCGAGTCCACGCGAACATCCCACTGGATCGTATCCTCGTCTGGTTCCCTACCGGGATAGTTCTTCGTAAAGACCAGATACGCTACTTCCTAAACGCCCCTTCAGATCCCACCCAGGAAGGTCCGTCGAGCTTGAGCTGCTTGGCGGCGGCTTCAGCGCTGTTCGTGCTCCGTGTGAGTTGACGCATCCTCTTGTCGTTCGCCAAAACTACGTAGCCGTTTAGATTGAAGTGCTCACTTGACAGCCGAGTCCGCTGTTCGCACATTCTGGTAGCAGTGATCACTTTTCGTTCCAATTCAGACGAGCACGACTCGATGCGTCACTGCTATCTTTGGCATTTGGGCGTGGATCGTGATTAGCCAGACTGACGTGCCTCCTTCAAACACGCCCGAATCCTTCGATCCTCTCTTAAGATTCGGATTCGTTTCCGTCGGCATGTCGAGCGGAGCTAGACCCAGGTAAATGAACCATGCAGAACGCGTGCGCCGATTAGGTGCACCGTATATCGTGTTCCAACTAAGAACGCGGCCCGAACAGACGTGCGACCGGCGCCGCAGCAGCCTTCAATGCACCGGGTAGTCTAGATCCGCTTCGGCCCACGGTGAGGCAGTCCGGCCGTTGCGGTCGAAAATCACCTCGCCGGCGCGCAGAGTCAGCTCACAGTTCAGACGTTGCTCTCCATCGATGCTTCCTCCTGCGACGTCACGATATGCGAAATGACCCGACTCCAGCGAAAAAACCGCGATGTCCGCCTCAGCCCCCACGGCGATCTGGCCGAGTGCCGGACGCTTGACCTGCTCGGCCGGACTGGCGGTAGAAGCGCGAACCACCTCCGCCAGTGGCATGCCCATTACCAGGAACTTCGACATCACCGTCGGCATGTCAATCATCGCCCCGTTGATGGACCCCACATGGACGTCGGTCGAGATGGAGTCGGGATAGAAACCCGCCTTGATCATCGGCACCGCGTTTCGGAAGTGAAAGCTGCCGCCTCCGTGACCGACATCGAACTTGACCCCACGCTCACGCGCCAGCATCAAATACTGGCGGGGCTTGCCATTCTCGTCGAGCAGCGGCGCAGGCCAGCGATAAAAGTGCGTGCTCATGTCCCCGGGGCGCAGGATGTCGGAGATCATAGTCTCGTAGGGACGCTCAGGCAGGAAGTAGCCAAAGTCAACCATGACGGGGATGGCAGCCAGCTTGCCGGCCTCAACCGCCCGCTCAACCGAAGTGAAGTCCTTGCCCCACCAATGCGCGGACTTGATGCCTACTACGATTTCTGGGTGTTGACGGGCCAGAGCCGCGGTTTTCTCGGGATCCATGTCATGTGGATTCTGCTCTAGCTCATAGGCCGTGATGCCGGTCCCGACGATATTGAGCATTGCCAAGGTGCGAGTCGTGGCTGTCTCGATCACGGTCCGCCGAAACTGCTCGAATCCGCGCCAGCCGGAGGAGCCAGGGTCGACCACGGTCGTGGTGCAAGTGCGCGGCGCAAAGTGGTCCGGGTAGATACTGCGGTTCCCGCCTGACGTGGTGCCGTGTATTGTGCCGGAGAAGGCATGGAAGTGCACGTCGACCAAACCGGGCGTCACATAGAGCCCCGACACATCGATCGTCTGTTCCGCTTCGGAACGATCGATGCCGGCCTCGACCGCGGCCACGCGGCCGTCTTGGATGGCTACGTCGAGTTGCGCATCAACTCCGTTCTTGGGATCGATCACACGACCTCCCGTAAGTACGAGGTTGTAACTCTGTGCAACAAGGACCGTTGCAAAAAGAAAGAGGAGGCCAGCAAACCGCATAGCCCCAATTGTAGCTCTCCACGGAGGGTACCGACCAGATTGCTGCAAAAATATACTCTAAGGGACGTCAAGGGGGGGTGTCTGGCTCCACCATCAGCCAGTACCGCATCGTCGAGAAGCTCGGCGAGGGTGGGTGTGGAGCCCAACGTGACTGGACTGTGGCACGCCCCCTATTGCGCACCCCCTTTAGCGAGGAGTATCCTTACCTACGATTAAGGATTGGGCCAGCTCTCCGACCGACCGGGTGTTCCCCTTCGGCCTAGTGGGTGGTACTCCGGTCCCTGGGCATTGGTAGGGAGATTGCGGAGATTGGGGCAGATCAGCCAGAGAAGCCCCGTGCCTGTCACCGATCCCCCAGAGGTGCGCGATGATTTGTTTGGATAGATCCGCCGCGAAATTGAGCTTCTTGGTCCTCGCCAGTTTCTTGTTGCAGGTCGTACCTGTGCCGGGCCAAGACTTAGTCTGGGCCCGGCAGATGGGTGGGGCCCCCCCCAAAGTTACGTTCCTGGGACTCCTGGGATGTGGGCGTCCGGCGTGGCGGTGGACGGCAGCGGCAATGTCTACACGACGGGGAATTTCAGCGGTACCGCCGACTTCGACCCAGGCGCCGGGGTCTTCAACCTGACCTCCGGACGTTCGGACATCTTGGTCTCCAAGCTCGACAGCGCCGGGAACTTCGTCTGGGCCAAGAGCGTGGGCGGGAGGAATAATGTGACCTTTCTCGTGGCCCATGGCAACGGCGTGGCGGTGGACGGCAGCGGCAATGTCTACACGACGGGTTTCTTCGAAGGCACCGCCGACTTCGACCCAGAGAACGTGACGGCCGGAGACACCCTCGTCTCTGCCGGAGGTTCGGACATCTTCGTCTCCAAGCTCGACAGCGCCGGAAACTTCGTCTGGGCCAAGCAGATGGGCGGGGGGGATGATGACCAGGGCCACGGCGTGGCGGTGGACGGCAGCGGCAATGTCTACACGACGGGGCATTTCCGCAGTACCGCCGACTTCGACCCAGGCACCGGCGTCTTCGATCTGATGAGCTCCCGGCCCGAGGCCGGTCCCTCGCTCGACCTCTTCGTCTCCAAGCTCGACAGCGCCGGGAACTTCGTCTGGGCCCGGCACATGGGTGGGACGGGTTCTGACCAGGGCGAGGATGTGGCGGTGGACGACCGCGGCAATGTCTATACGACGGGGGTTTTCCACTGGACCGCTGACTTCCACCCACCCGGCATCTTCGACCTGACCCGCGGAGATGGTGAAATCTTCGTCTCCAAGCTCGACAGCGCCGGAACCTTCGTCTGGGTCCGGCACATGGGTGGGACGAGCCTTGACGTGGGCGAGGATGTGGCGGTGGACGACCGCGGCAATGTCTATACGACAGGGCTTTTCTACCATACCGCCGACTTCGACCCAGGCACCGGCGTCTTCAACCTGACCGCGCCCAGTTGCGGCAGACCTTCCCGGACCTGTACCGCTACCCCCGACATCTTCGTCTCCAAGCTCGACAGCGCAGGGAACTTCGTCTGGGCCCGGCAGATGGGTGGGACGGGTGATGACCGGGGCCACGGCGTGGCGGTGGACGACCGCGGCAATGTCTACACGACGGGTGTTGTCGACCGCTTCTTGGGGCCCTTCGACATCTTCGTGGCGAAGTACAAAGGACAAGTCCAGCACCGGGCAACCTCCTGTGATCAGCGAAGGTGGCATCGTACTCGCGACCCTGCTACCAACAGTCAGCACCGTTTCGCCGCGCTCGATCATCAGCGTATTCGGGCAGAATTTCTCCACCGACACGATTCTCTTCCCCAACCTAGACAGTCAAGGCGAACTCGACACCATCCTAGGCGGCACTTGTCTGATGATGAACGGCGCAGCGCTACCGATCTTTGCCATCACGCCGGGACAGATCAACGCCCAGGCTTCGGCGGCCAAGACGTTGGGACCCGCCAGCTTTACTGTCGTCACCAACTGCGGAACGGCGGCGGGAACCAGCAGCACTCCGTTGACGATCGAATTGGGCAGGGCGGCGTCTCCGACGCCTCAGGCACTTACCAGCGACGGGGAGATGGCCACTATCGAAGAAGCGACACCTGGCTTCTTCCTATTCCCTCCGCTGGCCAACGACGGGCTAATCGCGGCGCGGTTTCAACGCCGACGCAATCGCCGTAGCTCCAGACGGCATGTTTACCGACGAGTTCGGAACCTCGCGGCCAGCGATGCCTGGGGAGATCATCGTGCTCTACGGTACCGGCTGGGGCGAGACGACGGCAGGATTGGGTACAGGAGAACTGGCTACGGGCGCGGCTCAACTGCTTCCGGGAGCCAACCCGATGGTGAGCTTTGGCGGTATTTTCTTGGCCCCCGAGGATGTCTTCTACGTGGGGGTAACGCCCAGCACAGCGGGGCTTTACCAACTGGCGATTCGTGTTCCAGAAGGTGCGCAGCCAGGGAATAATCAGGTCGTTCTGACCGCCTACGGCAAGTCGACGCCGGGTGGGCCGGTGATTCCGGTAGCGGTGCCTTAGGGGTTGCAATGAGCGGTACTCGCCCTGTGCAAAGCATCGTTCTGCGAGGGAGTTCCTGCGCGGAAGGCCTACCTCGATCCAACGCTCCTTGAGACCTATAGCAAGACCTGAATCCCTAGTTACTTCCGATAAGTCCGGTTCGCGGAAGCAACCAGGCAGCAGACACCTCTATACCCGCGATTTCCCAATCTCGCGCCGGGTTTTCTGTGCTGTGGACAACTCCCTTGACAGCTTCCCCCAGGCTGCTACCCTAAAGGGTACATAACGTCCTTTATGTACCCTTGAATCAACCGCTTACACAGACGGACTGCCGCTAGATGGTGGTCTTTTTGCTTACCTCAACCGCCCGCTCCCCAAAGCCAGCTAGTCAGACGAATCCCCCCCACGCGGCGAGACCGCCCGCGACATTATCCCATCCTTTGCCTCACTCGGCCCCAGTCGGAAAGCACCAAAGCACAGCCCGCTTCCGTGCCGGCCCGGGAAGCCTCGCCGCCAAGCTCCCCGCCGGCGTGGCAGCAACTGGATGGAGAACTTCCTGCCAAGACGACCCCACACGGAAGCTCATGCGCCAGATCTTCGGTACCATCGCGGAGTATGAAAAGAGCATCAAGCTCAGAGGGGCGAGAACAGCGAAAGAAAGCCCGTACAGGGCGCTGTGAGGGGCGCAAGCCCTATGGGTAGGTATTACCCTGGTGAGAAGCGCGTCGTTGACCGCATGAGAGCCCTTAGAAAAGGGGGTTTGGGGTTCGACCGGCTGGCTGCGCGCCTCAACACCGAGGACTTTCGCACGCGCAAGGGGACGGCTTGGCATGGATTCGCCGTTGAACAGGATTCTGTCGCGGGGAGGACCGCTGCCCATGGTGGGCAAGGATTGACTCAACGCCCCCACTTCGAGGGTTAAGCAAATGGCTGATGGAAGCTCTCCAACGACTATTGTTGGCATTGATTGTGCGGTCGATCCCCGCAAGGTAGGGATAGCCATTGCCTCGTTCGCAGGTCGGCGAGCCTCAATTCAGAAGGTCAGTCTAGGCTCATCCGACGGTCAGATTGTCGATCTGGTCGTCGAGACGATGAGGGGAATCAACAAAACGCTCATTGCTCTGGACGCTCCGCTTGGGTGGCCGAGGGAGCTTGGGGCAGCTTTTCAAGAACACGCGGCGGGTGCCCACATTCCGATACAACCCAACCGTTTGTTTCGGCGTGAGACGGATCGATGCGTCAAGAAACACACTGGCAAGCAACCTCTCGATGTAGGAGCAGAACGTATTGCAAGGACTGCCTGTGCAGCGCTTGAGTTCCTTCGTGCTTCAGCGGAGAAGGTGGGGTCGAAAATCCCCCTGGTTTGGGGCCCTTCCCATAAAGAACGCTTTGGTGCGATCGAGGTTTATCCGGCCGCGACACTCGAAGTCTACAGTTTCCCGTCTAGGCAATACAAGAAACCAGAGCAACGCGAACGACGAGAGGAGATCGTCGAAAAGATTGGCGGAGTCGTCGACTTCGACTGTGATACCGCCTTACTGAAACCTGAATTATGCACTGCCGGTGCACCTGGTGAGGGCTGAGCCGCCAGGAACCATTTGGGGACCCCGAAAACATGGGGTAAAAAGGTAGGCTGGCAAAGATTTCAGCTTCGCCAGTCAACCCCAAGGAGGTCACCCAAATGGTTACCAAACGAAAACAGCATAGCTCCCGAAGGCCCGTCAAACAAGGCCCCGGCGCGAGGGCCCCGCGGCCCAATAAAATCGGGGCTGCCACGCCCTATCACTTCCGTGGCAAGAATCTGACTCCCTACGGCGGCTTGCTGCCCGTCGCCACCCTGCTCGAAAAACTCGGCTTCCAAGCGCTGCTGGAAGAAACCCTCACGACCAAACGGATCACCCGAGCCATGAGCCCCTACCAGTTCGTGCTGGCCCTCGTGCTCGGCCTCTATGTCGGCTTTGCGCGGCTCAACCAACTCCGCTTCATCGCTCGCGACCCCATCCTGACCGGCATCTTGCAAGTGACGCGTCTGCCGCCGCAGTCCACGCTGTGGCGCTTTCTGGCCTCGCTGCACCTCAACGTGGCGAAGCAGATCCTTTCCATTCAGCGCCAGCTGCGGGAACGAGTCTGGGCCGCGGCCCACGTGAAGTTGGAGACGGTGACGCTGGACACCGACACCACCGTGCATACCCTCTACGGCCGCCAGATGGGCGGGCGCAAGAGCTACAACCCCAAGAACAAGGGCAAGCGCAGCTACCAGCCGATACTGACCTTCCTGGCCGAGACGCGCGAATACCTGATGGGCGGGTTGCGCAACGGCGACCGGCCCACGGGCCGACAGATCGCCGCCCACCTCGAGAGCGCTTTCCGGACTTTGCCGGGCGGCGTGAAGAAAATCCTGGCGCGGGCCGATTCCGGCTTTTATTGCTGGGAGGCGGTGGAGGCCTATGAAAAGGCGGCTTGTCAGTTCGTCATCGTGGCGCGCAAAACGCGGCGCCTGGTCGAGCGCTTGCAGCAAGCAGAATGGAAACCCTCCCCCCGCTCCGACGCGGACGCGGAATGCGAATTCCTCTACCAACCGCAAGGCTGGGCGCGGGCCTGCCGTTTCCTGGCGCTGCGTTACGAAAACGAGCCCAAGGCCGGCGCGGCCGAGCAATACCAGTTGTTCGCCACCAGCGCTTACACCTACCGCGTGTTTGTCACCAATCTGGCCGAGCCGATCGCGGCGGTGGTGTGGTTTTACAATCAGCGCGCCGGAGCCGAGAACCTGATCAAGGAGGCCAACAACGACGCCGGGCTGGCGGCCCATCCCTCGCGCCGCTTTGACATGAACCGCAATCACTTTCAGTTGGCCATGCTGGCCTACAATCTCAACTGCTGGCTGCTGCTGTTCAACCGCGAAGCCCAGGCCAGCGTGGAGACGCTGCGGCACACCACCCTGGCGACGGCGCGGCTGCGTTTTCTGTTCGTGGCGGCCAAGATCTGGCGGCACGCCGGCAGAACGGGTGTCAGCTACAGCGATCATTATCAGGAAAAGGGCCTGTTTGAACGGCTGATGCGACGGCTGCGGGCGATGGGGCCGCCGGGATCGAGCTTGGCGCCGGTGGTGGAGGGTGCGCTGAGCTGAGGGGCACTCCATGCGTAAAATTTCATGCACTCGCCGCAACGTACTGGGAACACGCCGCTTGCCAGCCCGCTTTTGCCCTGCCGGGATCAGGAGGCGGCTCAAACGGGGAGGGAAACAGCAGAAAAGACGACTTGCGAAATCACTGAGTTGACACGAGTGCCGCTATCGCCACAACTCCATCGACGATGGCTACGCCGAATCTGTGCATAATTCAGGTTAAAGAAAACGCGGATGCGCTGGATTCGGCTGTGTGTGTTCTGGCAGGCTTTGACTTTCTGTGTGACTCCTGTCCACCACCACAAGATCCTGCTTTAGCTAAAAAGGAAGATTGGATCTGGGTTCGCGAATCGGTGTAGGGACGGCCCTTCCCGTTGCGGTTCAGTGTCTCGTCCAGTGTTCCCCTCAGCCCGCCGACCGGCCCGCGAGCAGCCACCTAGGACAAACTCATCGGAGTAGCCTAGGTGGTCACCGGCTTCTAATCTCGTAGCGGCCCGCGCGCCAGAGCTTACCGCACCTCTTCTACGCCCTTGGCCGAAAGGCCACACTCTCCGAAGAGGCGTTCGAAGAACTCTTGAACCTCATCAGCAAAGTCTTTACAGAGATGCATTGAGATCCACAACTCACCCTGCGGAGCTTGAAGACTCCTCGTCAAGAAGAGTCGTCCCTTGTATTTAGCAGCCAATTTCTGCACAGTTTCTTGCTGTTTCGGGGAATTGCTCGGCCTGCCACCCCGGTGCACGATGATGTGTCTGAGTTGTCGTAAATCGTGCACTCTTTCCCACGCCGGATCCTTCTTGACCTCTAATCCTACGGCTCGCTTCAGGTAGAGTATTGCCTCATCTATGCCTCGACCGCCGATATTGTTTACTCGGAAAGCTGAGCCTTGAATCTCACCGACTCGCTCCGCAAGGGCGAGAAGCTGAGTCTCGACAATAGAGGAGAGTAGGATGACTACGGAATACGCGGCGAGTCTCGGGAGCCAATGATACTTCCCCTCCAGCACCTGCCTTTCGACTTGGTAATCACCGAAGTCCCATTGCTGATCCTCAGCCAGCCGCCGCAGCGCTTCTTGCTCCTGCCACTCGCTGTCCGGAATGGCCTTGTCTAGCACTTCGAGGAAATCACTCGTCGCGATAACGCGGTCGAAGGTCTGCAAGGCGAGAAAGTTTATGCGAATCTTGGGCATACCCTCTCACGATAACTCTGGCTATCTAGATCGTGTGCGGAGGGTCGCTGGGATGAGGCAAACGCCGTAACAGGCATCGGATTGCGGCCCCCCCCCCGACGCACTGACCAGCTTTGTCTGAAAGTAATTCGACGGGGATCTGACGAAATCCACGTCCAAGCACAAGGGCTTTCGTGCCAGAATCTCAACAGGAATAGGAATTTGGCCGACCCGCAACCCACCACCCCGCTCGAACCACCCCAGACGCTCGCCCTTGCTCAGCTCGAACGCCACCGAGGACTACGTTTTCGGCACCTCGACCTGAGGCAGGCCAAAAGCCGCACGGGTGGCCGTCAGGAGAAAAGCTAAGCATGGACAATCGGTTCTTCGAGAAGCCTGTACTTAACTCTCCGTATGACTACCCAGTGCGGCAATGGGAGCTTGATGGCCAGGGTCAGCCAACACAGCGAATCGTCGAGAGCCGCCGCACCGCGGAGTTCATCACGCCGATTCCCAAGCCCCGGAAGCGCAAAGGAAAGGCGGAACAACGCCAGATGCCCTTCGACGACGGCAAGGGCCTTTCCACAGAAAAACAGCGGTACGATCTGACTCCTATCATCAATGACCTCCGCCGTCAGGTGGACCGTTGGCGACTCATCCCGAGCCCAAAAGACTGGAGAGTGACGCCCGAGACGGCTCGTCTTCTTCAGCATTGGCGGCATCACAGGTTCAGTGACATCCGGCCTTTCTTCTGCCAGCTTGAGGCCATCGAGACGGTCATCTGGCTCACTGAGGTTGCCCCGAGATCCGGAAAGGTAAGCAGCAGCTTTCTGGAGCATCTCGCCAATGCCAACAACGCCGCCAACCCGGATCTCTTCCGCTTGGCCCTGAAACTGACTACCGGCGCAGGCAAAACCACCGTGATGGCGATGATCATTGCGTGGCAGACCATCAACGCCGTTCGCAGACCCGGCAGTACAAAGTTCACCCGCGGCTTTCTGGTCTGTACACCCGGCTTGACGATCCGTGACCGGCTTCGCGTGCTTCAGCCCAATGACCCGGACAGCTACTACGCCAGCCGCGAACTCGTTCCCAATGACATGCTTGGCGATCTCGAACGCGCCAAGATCGTGATCACGAACTATCATGCCTTTAAGCTTCGCGAGCGCATGGAACTCTCCAAGGGTGGCCGCTCACTGCTCCAAGGTCGGGGCGAAGCGTTAGACACACTGGAAACTGAAGGGCAAATGCTTCAGCGGGTAATGCCCGGACTGATGGGCTTGAAGAACGTCCTCGCGTTGAATGACGAGGCGCATCACTGCTACCGCGAAAAGCCGGGAGAAGACGATGAAAGTGGTCTGAAGGGGGATGACAAAAAAGAGGCAGAGAAGAACAACGAGGCTGCACGACTCTGGATTTCTGGTCTCGAAATCGTCAAGCGAAAGCTCGGTATTACGCAGGTCATCGACCTGTCGGCGACGCCATTCTTCCTGCAGGGTTCGGGCTATGCCGAGGGCACACTCTTTCCCTGGACGATGAGCGACTTCTCGCTGATGGACGCCATTGAATGCGGCATCGTCAAGCTGCCGCGTGTGCCCGTGGCCGACAACATCCCCGGCGGAGACATGCCGAAGTTCCGAAACCTCTGGGAACACATTCGCACCCGGATGCCCAAGAAGGGTAGGGGCAAGGCAAAAACCCTCGACCCGCTCAGCCTGCCCGTCGAGCTGCAAACTGCCCTGGAAGCCCTCTACGGACACTATGAAAAGACCTATCAGTTATGGGAGAAAGCTGGAATTCGAGCCCCTCCCTGCTTTATCGTCGTTTGCAACAACACGTCTACATCAAAACTGGTTTATGACTATGTCTCGGGCTTTCACCGGGAGAACGAAGACGGCTCCACCACGCTGGAGAACGGACGCCTGCCTCTGTTCCGAAACTTCGACGAGCACGGCAACCAACTCGCCCGACCCCGCACTCTGCTGATCGACAGCGAGCAGCTTGAATCGGGCGATGCGTTGGATAAGAACTTCCGTGCCATGGCGGCTGATGAGATCGACCGCTTTCGCCGCGAAATCATCGAGCGCACTGGCAACCGCGAGCAGGCTGAGAAGATCACCGATCAGGACCTCCTCCGGGAGGTAATGAACACGGTCGGTAAAGAAGGCCGCCTCGGCGAACAGATCCGCTGCGTTGTTTCGGTTTCGATGCTAACCGAAGGTTGGGACGCCAACACCGTCACCCATGTGCTGGGCGTGCGAGCCTTCGGCACCCAGCTCTTGTGCGAGCAGGTCATTGGCCGGGCGCTACGTCGGCAGTCCTACGATCTGAACGAAGACAATCTGTTCGACGTCGAATACGCGGACGTGCTGGGGATTCCCTTCGACTTCACGGCCAAGCCGGTCGTTGCCCCACCGCAGGCACCCCGCGACACCGTCCAGGTAATGGCAGTTCGCCCCGACCGCGATGCTCTCGAAAGCCGCTTTCCGCGTGTTTCAGGCTACCGGGTTGAGCTGCCCCAGGGACGGCTCATCGCGGAATTCAATGACGATTCGGTGCTGGAGTTGACTCCCGACCTAGTCGGCCCGTCGATCACCAAGAACGCCGGCATCATCGGCGAAGACGTCGATCTCAGCCTGGAGCACCTGGGTGACATGCGTCGGTCCACCTTGTTGTTTCACGTTGCCAAGCGTTTGCTCTACACGAAGTGGCGCGATCCTGGCGAAGAACCGAAACTCCATCTTTTTGGGCAGCTCAAACGGATCACCAAGCAGTGGCTCGACAATTGTCTGGTTTGCAAGGGCGGCACCTATCCCGCCCAACTCATGTACCAAGAGCTGGCCGATATGGCATGCGAGCGCATTACCGCTGGTATTACACGCTCGCTGGTTGGTGAACGGCCCGTAAAGGCTGTGCTCGACCCCTATAACCCGACAGGCTCAACGCTCCACGTAAAGTTCACCACCTCAAAAACAAGCCGCTGGGAGACCGATGCGCGACGCTGTCACATCAACTGGGCAGTCCTCGATAGCGACTGGGAGGCCGAGTTCTGCCGCGTGGCCGAGACCCACCCTCGGGTGAAGGCTTACGTCAAGAACCACAACCTTGGTTTGGAGGTGCCGTACCGCTACGGCTCAGAGCCGCGGAAGTACAGACCTGACTTCATCGTGCTGGTGGACGAGCATGGCGACGACGACCTCCTCCACCTGATCGTCGAAATCAAAGGCTACCGGCGTGAGGACGCCAAAGAAAAGAAAGCCACCATGGAGACCTACTGGGTGCCCGGCGTCAATAACGACGGCCGGTATGGCCGCTGGGCTTTCGCCGAGTTCACCGAGGCCTACCAGATCGAAGCTGACTTCAAGGCCAAGGTCGAAGGCGAATTCAACAGAATGGTCGAATCCGTCATCGCACAGCCGGTGGCCTAAGGAATCAAGGCATGGCCAGAAAGGCACCTAAAAAGAGAGTAAAGAAGACCGTCGAAACCCTCAAACATGAGGATGCTAAGCGCATGAATATACCAACGGCTGAGTTCCAGTCGGTGATGCGCAAAGACGAGCAAAGCCCGATCCGGGTGGCATACGAGCGGCGCAACCGCGACCTGGACCCGCAACTGGTCTGGCGCGGCAAGGACGAGCAGGACTGGTCGGACTTGGTGGCGCACGCGCCGCCCCTATACATCCAGGAGAAGGTCCACCCGAAGGTCTTGATTGATGACTTGCTCCGCCGTACAAAAGTGGATACCAAAGCAGCCGAGCCGCAGTTCGATTTGTTCGCCGACTTCAATGGCCTGCCCGACGAGGCGCGCTCGACCGAGTTTTACCAGCACGATGCCAACTGGTCCAACCGCATGATTCTCGGCGACAGCCTGCAAGTGATGGCGTCTCTTGCTGAACGGGAGGGTCTCCGTAGCGAAGTGCAGTGCATTTATATCGATCCGCCGTACGGCATCAAGTTCAACTCTAACTTCCAGTGGTCCACAACTAGCCGTGACGTGAAGGACGGGAATCCAGACCACTTCACGCGGGAGCCGGAGCAGGTGAAAGCGTTTCGGGATACCTGGCGGGACGGAATTCATTCCTACCTTACATATCTGCGCATCGGCTCACGGTAGCGCGAGATCTGCTGGCAAACTCTGGGTCAATCTTCGTGCAGATTGGGGACGAGAACGTGCATCGGGTTCGAGCTCTGATGGATGAGGTGTTCGGAGATGACAATCTTGTCGCGCAGATTTATTTTGTCACGACGTCAGGTAGACAGGACGCCACGATCGATCGCCTAGGAAACTACGTTCTTTGGTATGCGCGCAACCAGCAATCGACTAAATACAGGCAGCTCTTTACTGATAAGCCTGATCTTGATTTGGAAAGCGCTAGTGATCTCCAGTCCCAGGGCATTAGGACAACGGGGTCATTTCCGGTAAAGGCCTTCGGGAGTATTTATACCCCTCTTTTGGGAAACCACTGGAAAGCCACAGAAGAAGGTGTTAGGCGGTTACTTAACGCAGACCGTGTCAAAGCGATGAAGCGGGTAATCCGGTACCGTCGCTTTGCGCGAGACTTCCCTGTTGTCGCTATGGGGGACGTTTGGACGGACACCGGGGGTGGTGCGGGCCAGGACAAAATTTACGTTGTTCAAACGGGTGTACGAGTTATCGAACGGTGTATTCTGATGACCACAGATCCGGGCGATCTGATTCTTGACCCAACTTGCGGGGCAGGTACAACGGCTTATGTTGCCGAGCAGTGGGGGCGACGATGGATTACTGCGGACACATCGCGGGTTGCCCTAGCTTTTGCCCGCGCCCGGATCATGGGCACGCGCTACAAATACTACTTTTTGGCCGATAGTCGCGACGGGCAACTCAAGGAGGCGGAGGTTGCTCGAACTGTCCCTTCCGAAGCTCCGACACAACGCAATATTCGTCAGGGCTTCGTGTACGAGCGCGTGCCGCATGTCACGCTCAAATCGATTACTAACAACGCCGAGATCGACGTGATTTGGGAATGCTATCAACAAGTACTCGAACCCCTGCGCGAGAAACTCAACATCACGCTGAACCAAAACTGGGAGGAATGGGAGATCCCGAGCGAGGCAGAAGAGGGGTGGCCGAAGAGGCCCGGCGAGCTTCACAACGAGTGGTGCAAGCAGCGGATCGCCCGACAGAAGGAAATCGACGCTTCGATCGCGGCCAAGGCTGAAAACGAATCTCTTTTCGACAAACCCTACGACGACAACAAGAAGGTTCGAGTCGCCGGGCCGTTTACCGTTGAAAGCCTCTCGCCGCACCGCGTGCTGCCCGTGGACGATAACGACGAGCTGATTGACGGTGCGACGAAAGCGAAGAACGCCGACGGCGAGGCGACTGATTTCGTTCACATGACCCTGGAGAACCTCAAGACCGCCGGAGTGCAGCAAGCGCACAAGGAGGACAAGATCAACTTCACGTCGATCTCCCCTTGGCCGGGCCACTTCATCTGCGCCGAGGGACGGTATGTTGAGGGTGACGAAGAAGCAGGTATCGAGCAACGCGCCGCCATCTTCACAGGCCCAGAATTCGGCACCGTGTCCCGCCCCGATCTGGTAGCCGCCGCCCGCGAGGCCGGTGACTCCGACTTCGATGTGCTGGTCGCCTGCGCCTTCAACTACGAGGCCCACGCCTCGGAGTTCAGCAAGCTCGGCCGAATCCCCGTGCTCAAGGCGCGCATGAACGCTGACCTGCACATGGCCGACGACCTGAAGAATACCGGCAAGGGCAACCTGTTCGTAATATTTGGTGAACCGGACATTGATATCCTCGACGCCGAGGACGGACAGATCCAGGTCAAAGTTAACGGCGTCGACGTCTTCCACCCCAACACGGGCGAGGTCCGTAGCGACGGTGCCGAGGGGATCGCCTGCTGGTTCATTGACACTGACTACAACGAGGAGAGCTTCTTCGTTCGCCACGCCTATTTTCTCGGCGCGAACGACCCCTACAAGTCGCTCAAGACCACACTCAAGGCCGAGATCAACGAGGAGGCGTGGGAGACCCTCCACAGCGACACCTCGCGCCCCTTCGACAAACCGAAATCAGGACGTATTGCCGTGAAGGTCATCAATCATCTTGGTGATGAAGTAATGAAAGTCTTCCGGGTGGGCTGATGGAATTCCGTATTGCCGACACCTTTACCGACAGCCTCGCCAAGCTCACTGGCGACGAACAAAAGGCCGTCAAGACGGCGGCCTTTGACCTGCAGTTGAACCCTGCTCATCCGGGTCTGCAATTTCACAAGCTCAGCAAAGGAAGAGATCCCAACTTCTGCTCGGTCCGCGTGAGCCGCGACATTCGGCTGATCGTGCACAGGACCGAGGCCAGTCTGTTGCTCTGCTACGTCAATCACCACGACGAAGCCTACCAGTGGGCGGAGCGCCGCAAGCTGGAAACCCATCCGAGGACCGGCGCGGCGCAACTGGTTGAAGTTCGGGAGAAGGTGCAGGAAATCACCGTTCCGAGATATGTGGAAGTGGAACAGCCAGCACCCCAAAAGCCGCTCTTGTTCACTGATATCCCTGAGGATGAACTGCTGAGTTACGGTGTGCCGGCCGAATGGCTGGCTGACGTGCGCAAGGCCAATGAAGACACGGTTTTGGAACTGGCCGATCATCTGCCGCCCGAGGCCGCTGAAGCCCTGCTGGATTTGGCAACCGGCGGCAGGCCGCAGGTCCCGCAGCCCGTAGCCGCCGGGGCCGATCCATTCGAGCATCCCGATGCTCAGCGCCGTTTCCGGGTGATGAAGGACCGAGAAGAACTCGAACGCGCCCTCGACTATCCCTGGGAGAAATGGACCGTTTTCCTGCATCCAGCGCAGCGCCAGTTGGTTGAGCGAGACTGCAGCGGCCCGGCCCGAGTGTCGGGTTCGGCGGGCACGGGAAAAACCATCGTTGCACTCCATCGCGCGGTCTTTCTCGCTCGCAACAACCCGGACACCAGGGTGTTACTCACCACTTTTTCCGACACTTTGGCGAACGCCCTGAGAACGAAACTTCGACGGTTGATCAGCAACGAACCGCGTCTTGGCGAGCGCCTGGAAGTGCATGCGATGAATGCGGTCGGCCGGCGGCTCTACGAGCTGAACGTTGGCCGCCCGCAAATCGCATCCCGTGAAACGATAAGACAGCTTCTGGAAGAAGCGGCCGGAGCGGTCGAGGAAAACAGGTTTTCCCTGCACTTCCTGATAACGGAGTGGGAGCAGGTGGTTGACGCATGGCAGTTGGATTCCTGGGAAGCTTACCGCGATGTTGCGCGTTTGGGGCGAAAAACGCGGTTGCCGGAGAAGCGGCGAGTCGTGCTCTGGTCGATTTTCGAGCAAGTCCGGTCGAGCCTGAGGAGTCAGGACCTAGTCACGTATTCCGACTTGTTCAGTCGGCTGGCATCCAAGCTTGCAGAAAGCAGACATGCGCCTTTCGACTTCACTGTCGTTGATGAGTCCCAGGACATCAGCGTCGCTCAGCTAAGGTTTCTCGCTGCTCTTGGGGCAGGGCGGCCGAACAGCCTTTTCTTTTCCGGTGACCTGGGCCAGCGGATTTTTCAGCAACCCTTCTCGTGGAAAGCGCTCGGCGTCGATGTGCGCGGACGCTCCTCCACGCTGCGAATCAACTACCGGACTTCCCATCAGATCAGAATGCAGGCGGACAACCTGCTAGGCCCCGACTTGTCCGATGTTGACGGCAATACGGAGGAGCGAACCGGCACAATCTCAACGTTCAACGGACCGCCACCAGAAATCATGGTGTTGGAAACTCCCGAGGCAGAAATCAAGGCTGTAAGCGAATGGCTTGCTGTACGAAGTGAAGAAGGCGTGATGCCTCACGAAATCGGCGTCTTCGTTCGTTCCGCGGCTGAAGCCGATAGAGCGCGTGCGGCAACCGAAGATGCTGGACTCCCCTTCAACGTGCTCGACGAAAACGTTGAGACGACCAGCGGCCGCGTTTCGATCAGCACGATGCATCTTGCCAAGGGCCTGGAGTTTCGAGCTGTAGTGGTTATGGCCTGTGACGATGAGGTCATTCCGCTACAGCAACGGATCGAAACGGTCGCGGACGATGCGGATCTCGAAGAGGTCTACAACACCGAACGCCACCTGCTTTACGTTGCCTGCACTCGTGCACGCGATTACTTGCTGGTGACGAGCGTTGATCCGGCCTCGGAATTCCTGGATGATCTACGGAACTGAAGTTTCTTGGAGCGCTGACCTCGTTGGGTGGTGCATACCCGGGCGGCGGCATATGGGTCATGAAGTGCGTAGCCGCTCACGAAATCTGCCATCTCCTCCACCGCCACCACGACCGCGCCTTCTGGCGAACCCTAGGCAGAGTGATGCCCAACTGGCATGAGCGCAAACAGCTCCTCGAAGCCTGGGAGCGCGACGTATTCCATGGGCGGATGAAGGTGGGGTAGTTCTACAATTCGAGTGCCACAGTGTCGGAGATAGACAATGACTGAAGATGGCGCACATCATCGAGCCGACACATAACAACCGCTTCATGGACCTGATGGATCGCCTGATGTCGAACTGGCGGTTTTACAGGCAGCAGTTGAATCGACTCCCGGTCCGCCACGAGAGCTGGGATTACTAAACCCTCTTCGGCCAGCTCAAACGGGTCACCGACGCCACTTTAACTATTGTCCGTAAGTATATGATGTAGATTGGTTTATAAGTTACAGTATGCGTCATAACAAAAAGAATCTGACGTGGAGTCGGATAGCAAGTGGCCATTGGCGGCGCTCCTTAGGCAGGGGCTGCCGAGGTTACGTACCCGGCCCCCGGTACCACCCGGGACGCTCCGGACGCCTAGAGCGGTGGCGCTTCAGAGTCCTTTGCTCGCTGGTCACTCACCAGCCCGAAGCCTCTTCATATTCCGGCGAAGTGCCGCAAAAAGGTAGTGCGCCAGCGACGCAGAAACCGCTTCCATTGTGGCAAAGAACAGCGACTCGTCATATTGAGCCCTCTGAGCACCTGATAAATCCAGCACCGCAGGCACTTGTAAACCTGGATCAGTTCAACGTTGGCCTCGGGCGAGTACCGGAAGCACCCTTTAGGCTCGTCACCGTAGCGCTCCTTTAGCTATCACTCGTCAAGCCTGTGCATATCCGTGGTGAGCGTTTCGCGACCGGTCCTGGGTCCTTAGGTCGACGCCCAGGCGCTCCTGAATCATGTGGGGAATGGTTCCCAGTGGGCCGACTCGCGAGAATCGGCCCTAGGGAATCACTCACTACGCAGCCTGAGCCATTTCGGCAAGTTCGCCAGCCTTCAGGATCTTATCTGCTGCCAGTAGAATTTTCTTCGCGGACTTCTCAGGTATGCTGGTGCTGTCGCGGTACCAGTTCTGGACGTATCCGCGCGCCTCTTCAAGCCCCTCCAGTCCCAGCGCGTCCGCTACCAGCATAGCCGTGCATTCGGCCTCTAGTTCTTCAACGTCGCGCGCCGTGTCGTTCTCTTGGTGCAGGATTGCGTGGGCAAGCTCGTGGAACATCGTGCGGTGGCTGTGCTGCGCAAGCGGGTTGATTGCTACCGTTTTGGTGCTGGGCCGGAAGAATCCCTGGGCATTGCCGTCCACATGGTCGAAGTCTCCGAGCTTGACGCCTAGGGTTTCGGCGGCTTGCCGGGCGTGCCATTCGGGCAAGTCGAGTACGGGTTCGGTTTCTCCGTCCGTCTGAGAGAGTACAAACCAATTGGCGCGATAGATGAAAAACCGCAGCACTTCGCGCGGCTCATCGTCTTTTTGCTCATCTTCGCTCTTGCGCTTTGCGTGGACTGGCATACAAAGCATAATCGCTTTTTCGCCCTTTCGCACCTGCCTGCCAAGTCCCTGCCAGCCTTTGTAAGTGTTAATCGGGCCCATGGTGATACCGCGTACCCGGCACTGCGACATCGCGAGCACCTGGTTGCCGAAGCTAAAGCGGTGGAATGCTCGATAAGCTTCGCTGATTGCTCCGGGTTCAGTTAGGGCTGTTTCGAGTAGTTCGGCCCATCGTACTTGCTTGTCTTTCATGATTCGCTCCCGATGGCTGGTTGCCATGACTCAACTATACGTGTAACAGTTACACGAAATCAATTGGCTACGCAAAACCGTTGTACGAAACAATACTAGCGTTCAACTGTTGCACGTGATACTATTGGGGTTAGTGCGTGAAAAAAAAAAGGGCGTTCCGCCAGTCATCAGCGAATACTTCGCGGAGCTTGGACGCCATTCGTCCGGTGCTGGTGGAAAGGCTCGAGCGGCCAAGATGACACCGGAGCAGCGCAGCGAGTCAGCCCGGAAAGCGGTGCGGGCTCGATGGGCGAAGAGGGATCAAGCGGCCCAGATCAAAGACGGCGGGAAAGACGCGACTTGACGTATGCTTTCCTGGATCGACGGCAGCCCGGCAAAACCCTCCACAACGCCCGGCCCCGACCACGGGCGACTTTGCGTAGCGATGCAATCGTCCCAAGACGCGACTTGACGCGGCCCAAACCGGCAGTGCTACAAGTCGGGTAGGTGTCGTAATTTAGACACACCTAACCGCCACTTGGAGGCGCACAGAACTCGGTTGCTCAGCCGATCACCTAGGGGGCTGATAGGTGGGGCGCAAGCGCAACGCCCTCAAGCAACCCCAGCGACAAGGGGGAGGGGGGTAAGCGACTTTGGCAACCCCTATATGTTGTGGTCAACCCTGTTTCAGCCGATTATCGACGCACAGGAAACCCTTCGAAACTACACCTAACCACCTTGCGAGTCAGTAGGTTACGCGGAAATTGGCCGATGGCGTATAAGAACCATTATGTAAACTCAATGGGGCCCCAGTCCCAAGCCAGCGGGCAGGAAAAAACGCGCGCGCTAGATACAACGATTAATAACCCAAAGGAACCGTCTCACAAAATTTTCCCTCAGATTTTTTCAGAAAAACCGCCGGGCTCACACTGCGTTCGGACCGTGCGGAAAGTCCGTGGGCAGCGGCTCGTTCTTCCCGCGCGGGGAGCCGAGCGTGTCAGGGCGAGAAGGGGTTGGGTCCTTTTGTATAGTGGTCCTGGGTCGGATAGGGTCTGCAGCCTGAATTCCGGAACTTCCCGCCGGTTCCGGCCCCTTTTATCTCACGGGAAGTTCTAATCCACTGGAGGGAAGCCAGTTGGCCAAAGAGTCCCCGGAAAACCTGGAGCGCCAAGAGTCTGCCCCTCGGTCCCTGCTGCGGGAACTTACAGATCTTGTTGCGCGAGCGGATTGGATCGAGAAAGAGTCTGCACGTCGGCAGAGTGAACCAGAACTCCCCACGCTCAACAAGACGTCTACTCCCGAAGAATTATTAAATGTGTTGCTTTGGGCGCCAACATCCGACCCCGGTTACCGAGCCATGTCGGCGGAGCGGGACAATTTCAGGCTTCAAGTCCGAGAGATCCTGGCGGCTAACGTCCCATTCATTCCGCTGGCGGAGCGCGCGATGTCCGCCCTTGATGACGTGTCAACTCTTGGTGGTGTGAAGAGCATGCTCGTCAACTTGCGATCGGCCCTTGCACCGGTCAGCGCAACCAAGAGCGAGACCGGCAGCGCGGATGCACCCACGGAGCCGGACGCGAAGGCTCTTGCCGCCCGAGAGGATCAACCGACCGCCAAGCGACCGAAACGTCGCCGCTTGCGAATTACTGACCCGCTGGCCCGGACCAAAAGCTTCATTCGCCGGTACTACTCTGGTGACGACTACGTAAGCCAACAGGATCTTTGCGGGCGCATGACGTCCGCGAATAAGACGGCGAGGATGGACGGAAGGCCCTCCGAATACCCTATGCCTCACCGATGTTTGTTCAGCCGCGAGGATGACGACTGGCGACGGGCTTACGCTGATCCGAATAAGAAGCCCTCCCTCAAGGTCTGGTTGTCTCGTCAAAAAGAGGTCCGCTCCAAGACGGCTGTTACCTGAATTATGCACTGCCGGTGCACCTGGTGAGGGCTGAGCCGCCAGGAACCATTTGGGGACCCCCGAAAACATGGGGTAAAAAGGTAGGCTGGCAAAGATTTCAGCTTCGCCAGTCAACCCCAAGGAGGTCACCCAAATGGTTACCAAACGAAAACAGCATAGCTCCCGAAGGCCCGTCAAACAAGGCCCCGGCGCGAGGGCCCCGCGGCCCAATAAAATCGGGGCTGCCACGCCCTATCACTTCCGTGGCAAGAATCTGACTCCCTACGGCGGCTTGCTGCCCGTCGCCACCCTGCTCGAAAAACTCGGCTTCCAAGCGCTGCTGGAAGAAACCCTCACGACCAAACGGATCACCCGAGCCATGAGCCCCTACCAGTTCGTGCTGGCCCTCGTGCTCGGCCTCTATGTCGGCTTTGCGCGGCTCAACCAACTCCGCTTCATCGCTCGCGACCCCATCCTGACCGGCATCTTGCAAGTGACGCGTCTGCCGCCGCAGTCCACGCTGTGGCGCTTTCTGGCCTCGCTGCACCTCAACGTGGCGAAGCAGATCCTTTCCATTCAGCGCCAGCTGCGGGAACGAGTCTGGGCCGCGGCCCACGTGAAGTTGGAGACGGTGACGCTGGACACCGACACCACCGTGCATACCCTCTACGGCCGCCAGATGGGCGGGCGCAAGAGCTACAACCCCAAGAACAAGGGCAAGCGCAGCTACCAGCCGATACTGACCTTCCTGGCCGAGACGCGCGAATACCTGATGGGCGGGTTGCGCAACGGCGACCGGCCCACGGGCCGACAGATCGCCGCCCACCTCGGGAGCGCTTTCCGGACTTTGCCGGGCGGCGTGAAGAAAATCCTGGCGCGGGCCGATTCCGGCTTTTATTGCTGGGAGGCGGTGGAGGCCTATGAAAAGGCGGCTTGTCAGTTCGTCATCGTGGCGCGCAAAACGCGGCGCCTGGTCGAGCGCTTGCAGCAAGCAGAATGGAAACCCTCCCCCCGCTCCGACGCGGACGCGGAATGCGAATTCCTCTACCAACCGCAAGGCTGGGCGCGGGCCTGCCGTTTCCTGGCGCTGCGTTACGAAAACGAGCCCAAGGCCGGCGCGGCCGAGCAATACCAGTTGTTCGCCACCAGCGCTTACACCTACCGCGTGTTTGTTACCAATCTGGCCGAGCCGATCGCGGCGGTGGTGTGGTTTTACAATCAGCGCACCGGAGCCGAGAACCTGATCAAGGAGGCCAACAACGACGCCGGGCTGGCGGCCCATCCCTCGCGCCGCTTTGACATGAACCGCAATCACTTTCAGTTGGCCATGCTGGCCTACAATCGCAACTGCTGGCTGCTGCTGTTCAACCGCGAAGCCCAGGCCAGCGTGGAGACGCTGCGGCACACCACCCTGGCGACGGCGCGGCTGCGTTTTCTGTTCGTGGCGGCCAAGATCTGGCGGCACGCCGGCAGAACGGGTGTCAGCTACAGCGATCATTATCAGGAAAAGGGCCTGTTTGAACGGCTGATGCGACGGCTGCGGGCGATGGGGCCGCCGGGATCGAGCTTGGCGCCGGTGGTGGAGGGTGCGCTGAGCTGAGGGGCACTCCATGCATAAAATTTCATGCACTCGCCGCAACGTACTGGGAACACGCCGCTTGCCAGCCCGCTTTTGCCCTGCCGGGATCAGGAGGCGGCTCAAACGGGGAGGGAAACAGCAGAAAAGACGACTTGCGAAATCACTGAGTTGACACGAGTGCCGCTATCGCCACAACTCCATCGACGATGGCTACGCCGAATCTGTGCATAATTCAGGTGTTACAGTGTAATTACCAGTTGTAACGGTTTTTTTTGCTGACAACTCCTTCCCGTTCAGGTGCTTGCGGGTTACACCCTCGCAGTAGCTCTGGACTCGTTCTCCATTCTGGTAGACACTCCGTAATGTAATGCGGAGACAACGCCTAACCGAAATCATCCAGCTCCGACTGACGCCGCGCGTGTTCCAAACGCTCGAAGAACTCGCCGACGAAGCGGGCACCACTCGGTCCGACATTCTGCGGCGATTGATCGCCGACCACGCGCGACGCGAAGAGCGGCAGTTCGATCACACGCGGTGGCGACTGACGAGACATGAGCGACGAGACTCACAGCGCCATGAAGAAGCTGACGGTCGAAGAGGCCGTAGCGATCTCGATTCGTGTGTTCCAGGAAGTGATGCAGGTGGTCGGCCCGGAGACCGCCATCGGCTTCGCCCTGTCGATCATGAAGCGAATCTTCCAGAAAGTGGAGCAAGGGCTGCCAGCCGATCGGGACGACGTTCTGGCGATCGCTGGCGCGCTCAGGCGGGCACAGGGAGGGTCGCAGTGAATCCGATGATCACCGTTTCCGCCGGCTTGTTAGACCCGAGGCACGTCAAAGCGATCGGAACTGCTATTTGGACCTATCTGGCAGTGCTCGACAAACAGACCAGCCCTGACGGAACAGTCAACCGCGGCGACCCGATTGCTGCCGCCAAACTCGGCGCTAGGATGGGGCTTTCTCAAGACACGGTCCTCCGTCATCTCGAGCGGCGCCGACTTGCCGGATACATCTACCTCACCAGACAACCGTACGGCTTGGTCATCCGCGTCGAAAAACCAAAGAAGCTATTCAAAAAGAGACCCGGCAGACTTGCGGACTCCAGAGTCGGCAAGAGTGCGGACTCTGAACAGGCAGAGAATCCGCAAAAGTGCGGTGCAGAGTCCGCAAGGTTGCCGGGTCTATATAAGGAATCACTACTGTCCGGTTAACGACTCACTGGCGAGCGGCAACTGATTGTTCCAGCATAGCTTAGGGCTGTTTTCCCCTTGCCGCGATTTGAACGGCGAAGGACGGCTGGAACGACTTCGGAGGCGGCCGACAATGGTTCATGAACCTCGGCTGCACCGTATTCTCCCAGTTGATCAGCTTCCTTCCGGATCGCGAATTCCGCCGCTGCGTAAGCCGCTACGACGGGGATCGCAGATGGCGCGGCTTTTCCTGCTGGGATCAGTTCCTCTGCATGGCGTTCGCCCAGCTGACCTACCGCGAAAGCCTGCGCGACATCGAAGCGTGCCTGCGTTCGCTCGGCGCCAAGCTCTACCACAGGGGATTCCGCTCCCAGGTGGCGCGCTCCACACTGGCCGACGCCAACGAGTCGCGCGACTGGCGGATCTATGCCGATTTCGCCCAGGTCTTGATTCGCATCGCGCGGCCTTTGTACGCCCGCGATCCGATCGGCGTGGATCTCGATCAAAGTCTCTACGCTCTGGACTCGACCACCATCGATCTGTGCCTCTCGCTGTTCCCCTGGGCCAAGTTCCGCCGGCACAAGGCCGCCCTGAAGATGCACACGCTGTTGGACCTGCGGGGTAACATCCCCACGTTTATCCGCATTACCGCTGGCAAAACGCACGACGTCAACATCCTCGACGAGTTCCTCCCCGAGCCCGGCGCCTTCTACGTCATGGATCGGGCCTACGTCGATTTCGAACGTCTCTTCGTGTTCACCCTCTGCTCGTCGTTCTTCGTCGTGCGAACCAAGAAGAACATCTTGCGCCAACGGCGCTACTCGCATCCCGTCGACAAGTCCACGGGGGTGCGCTCGGATCAGACCGTCCTACTGACTGCCATCGAGTCGGCCCTGGCGTATCCGGACCCGTTGCGGCGGATCAGCTACTTTGACGCCGCGACGAACAAGCGGCTGAAGTTCCTGACCAACAACTTCGCGCTCCCGGCGCTGACCATCGCCCGCATCTACAAGTCGCGTTGGCAGATCGAGTTGTTCTTCAAGTGGATCAAGCAGCTCCTGCGGATCAAGCAGTTTTACGGTACCAGCGAGAACGCCGTGAAGACGCAAATCTGGATCGCGGTCTCGGTTTACGTACTGGTCGCGATCGCGCGCAAGAGGTTGGGCCTGGAGGCGAGTCGCTACCAAATTCTACAGATTCTCAGCGTTACCCTTTTCGAGAAAACGCCCATTTTACAGGCCTTGCAGCCGTCCGACTCCCACGAAAACTTACTCGATGACCCTAACCAGCTGATTCTATTCGACTTTTAACCGGACAGTAGTGCCCGACAGTAATCTGCGAATGAGTCTCTATGTAGTTCGTTTCGGGGGATTTAGGTCTCCTCCCAGCCTTCGATTTAGGGAACCAGTTCTGGACGACCTGCGATGGTGAGCCGCTTTGGCGACGGATGTGTATAATCGGGCGACGAGAGGTCTCAATTGAGTTCACGGTTTCGCCGCAAGCGGTTGGGTGCTGACGTGCCCTAGGCACTTCCGGCAGTGATGCTGACACTGCTTTTGTTACCCCAGTTCGTGTGGGGTGAGTTGCATATACGCAAAGATGGGTATCCGGTTGACTCAGGTAGCCCCAATATCTTGTGGTTTGGGGATTTTCTTGGGTTCTGTAACCGGGTGAACAATCATCTTGTAAGTCGCGGGATCCACGGCTACCGCCTGCTGGACGAGCCGATAGAAGAGTTTGCCGCGGCTTTTGGATTTGCGGCGGTTGAAACGGAAGGTGAACTCGTCCAGTTAGTAGTCCAGATGTTTGTGGCTCACGGCGCCCTGATGGGTGCCCAGCAGCCAGCGATTGAGCAGTGACATCACGCGGTGGACGCGGGGCATCAATTCCGACGCGGACTGCTCCTGCCTGCTGACAACTGTGACCTGATGGACGTAGCCTTCCTTTTTCAACCCGGAGTAACCGGGCCAGCCGTCGGTATGCACCACGCTGCCCGGCTCGATGCACTCTTCCACGAAAGGCAACAGGCTCTCGCCCGAGGCATCCTCGATTCTCTTCATGCGAATCCGGCCGATACCCCGCCCATCCTCTTGAGCGGCTACTGCGATCAATGCTTTGTTTTTCAGGTTTCGGCCCCGCAGGCCCTCTTCGAGCCCGCCCCAGTAGCTTTCATCGACTTCCACCGTCCCGGCGAGCAAATCCCGTCCCGGCCGCACCATCGCGCGCCGCATTTTGTGCAGCCAGGTCCAAGCCGTTTCGTACCTGTTGAGCCCCAACACTCTTTGAAGTCCCAAAGCGCTGGCTCCGGTTTTTTGGGTGGTGACCCACCACATCGCACGAAACCACAACGGCAAAGGGCTGCGCGTGTCCTGAAAGATGGTCCCGGCGGTCACCGAGGTTTGGCGCCCACACGCAGCGCACTGCAGCAGCACTTTTCGCAAAGGCCACGACTTTCCACAACCGCAACCCGGACAGCGGAAACCGTCCGGCCAGCGCAGCCGGAACAGATACTCCCGGCAGGCCTCCTCACTGCTAAAACGGGCCTCGAACTCTGTCAGGTTCTGAGGGTAATCTTCCATCTGCCGGCATACTACATCTTGGGGCTACCTGAGTCAACCGGATACCCATCTACGCAAAATAGCGGAAATCGACAAGACGGGGCAGGTATCCCCGATGGGGAGCATCTCTCCATACATGGATCCAGACACCGGCGGACTGGGCCTGCTGAATCTGCGAACGCTGGAGCGCCGGGTTCTTACCGATTCCCATTGGCCGGAATTTGTTCAGTTTTCGGCTTTCTCGGCAGACAGCCGGCGGGAGTCGGCCGTTGCAGCAGTAGGC
>CBDCYS010000076.1:0-61597 GCA_965224215.1 Bryobacterales bacterium
AGTCATAGCCAGTCCGTTTGGGGTCACTGTCAAACCGGAGGCCAGTGCACAGGTTACCCCAGTGTCCACCAGGAACGTAGACGCACCGGTCGACGTTTCGATGCTAAAGATGTCGCAGGCGCTACCTAGTGATCCGCCGACCCCGAACACGGTAGCGCCGAGCGCCGCCGGAGCGAGCGCCAAAAATAGGAGCGTCGTCGCCACTCCCAAGAACCTGATCTTCTGCCTCATTTGATTTCCCTCCTCCTATCTCGATCAAGCAGCCCTTAGAGAAAGCCGCCATACTGTACAGAACAACTGTGAATTTGCTTACTGTATTCTCGCCGATTTTACCCTTAGTGTCAATAGCTCCACAGACCTAAAACTTGGGGTCAAGAAGTACGAGTATTTCGGTAGTAGTGCTTATCGGTACAAACGACATAACCCCGATGACATAGTAGAAAGGCGCTCTGGGTGGAGCCGACTAGCGGCGCCCAAAGATCGGGAGATGGGCAGGTGTTGCGCCGAGAGGCATTCAGAAGTAAACTGGTGGCACGAGCCGTGGCAATCGGGATTCCCCGATAGTCGCCCCGTTCCGGATTGTGACCGAGTGCAGAAGGAAAACCGCAAGCGTTTCTATACCAACCCGTTTCCCACACGCGAAGAATTCGACTTCGACTGGTTTGAGAACGTCTCGATTCCCCAATCCGCGCAGTTCATGATCGACTGTCTCCCGCGCATTCGCGGTCTGATCAAGGACCTGCCACGGGGCGAGGCGATAGAAGTCCTCGATGTCGGCGCTGCTTCGGGGGCCGGCTCCCATTTGCTGGCGCTGCTGAATCGAAGCAACCAATTCGGGCCGGCTATGAACGTCGATGCCTTAGACATCCTGGAAAGCTTCAAGCCATACGCCGAGGAGTTTTTTCCGGACATCAACTACATGGTTGAGGATCTATACTTGGTCGACCCGGCAAGAACCTGGGATCTAGTGATTTGCAGCCACACGATCGAACATTTGCGAGACCCGAGATCGTTCATTCTCGAGTTGCAGCGGCGAGCCCGCCACTGGGCGCTGATTTACGCGCCTTTCGAAGAGCAGCACGTCGACGGCGTAGGACATTTGTTCTCTGTCACCCTCAAGTTCATTGAGTCCTTCCACCCGAAATCTGTCGAAGTGATGAAGAGTCCGGCCTGGCAAAAGCCGGGCGAACCAAACTGCCGAACGGTGCTGGCCGTCCTCGAGGGAACTGCGGAACGCAGGTCGGCTTCCGATGACTCACCCGGCAAGGATCGAGCGGCCAAGCTCCTGAGCGCGGGCTACAAAGCCGGCATAATGTGCTCGGCCGTCTTTGTTGCGCAGCGCAGTCCAACAGACGTGTTGCGCGAAGAGCTCGGCGGTGAAGATCGGTTGCTCGTGGCGCCTGGAGATCCGGTCGTCGATTACACCACGCGGTCCGTCGCTTGCTCAGCCGGCGAGGGTTTGCCGACGCGCCTCGCTGTGTTCCGGGACGGCTACGGCACGGTCCTGTTGCCGTGGAAGGCAACGCTTGATGACGTTGGAAAGTTGCCTTCTGTGAAAATGCCGTTCCCAGCAGGCGACCCCTCGAAGATCGTTTGGCCCGATGGAGATCTGGTTACCGGGACGCGTTTGGCCCCTGAGGTGAACAGAGAGAAGCTGGACCGGGCCGTGGAGGCGGCCTTCACCGCCGCGAAGTATCGCCCCAGCAAAACGCTGGGCATGGTCGTCGTCTACAAAGGGCACATCGCCGCCGAACGCTATGCGCCGGGCTGGGGCACGCACACCCAATATCGGAGTTGGTCTTCGGCCAACAGCATCGCCAGCGCGTTAGTGGGGATCATGGCCGCCAGGGGCGAACTGGACGTCAGCGCTCCAGCGCCGATTCCAGAGTGGCAGCGTGCCGACGATCCGAGGCGCGAGATCACGATCGAAAACCTGCTTCACATGAGCAGCGGCTTGAGCAGCCCGGGCGCCGAGAGGAGCCGTACGTATTGGGAAGGCGCTGATACGGGGAAACTGGCGGCCCGCCGCCCCCTTGAAGCTGCACCCGGCACCCGATGGAAGACTTCCGTCTACGACACGTTGTTGCTGATGCGTTCGATCAAGGAAGTGGTCGGAGACCAGGAGAAGTACCTGGCACTTCCTGGCCGCGCTCTGCTCCACAAGATCGGCATGCGCGACACCTTCCCGGAAATAGACCCGTACGGCAACTTCATCCTCAGCAGCCAAGTCTACACGACCCCGCGTGATCTGGCCCGTTTGGGTCTCCTGTATTTGTACGACGGCCTGTGGGGGGGCAAGCGTATCCTGCCGGAAGGTTGGGTTGCATTCACACGCCGGCCGGCCCCGGCAAAGCCGATGTCCGTTGACGAATGGGGTTACGGCGCACAGTTTTGGCTCATAGGGTATGACCGCCGCGTTCCAACCGATACGTATACGGCCGCCGGTTGGCGCGGCCAGTTTTCAACAGTCGTTCCTTCGCGTGACTTGGTCGTTGTCCGAATGGGACTCGATCCGTGCGAGGGCTCGAAATGGTCGCAAGAGGAGTGCGTCCGCGACGTGCTCGAGGCGATCGGGAGCGAGTAAGCGCCCTTTCGTTTTCCTGCCCGCTATCTCGGATTCGATTCACCGACAACGAGTTGGAGAAGACCCGCGGCCGGCAACGGTGGCACCTCCTGCTTGGCGGCTTGGGGTCTAGAATCAAAAAGCGGAGAGTTTCAGCGCGTAACAGAGGTGTCCGTACTTCGCCGGGAAACAACGCCGTTCCGGCGTGCACGCGGAGAAACTGATCATTGGTGGCTGATGGCTCCGCCTGGCGCGGCAGCGTGATGACCTGTTGGTGGTCCTGACCAGTAATACTTGCGATGCGTTTGCATAGCACCCCTGGAGAAACGCTGCGCGCCGTCCACATTGGTGGCTATTGGCGTGGCACGAACGATTTGGTCCGACAGATGATGCTCAGCTTGAGCGCGGCTGGCGTCGAGGTTTACGAGTACAACACGGATGTTCACCAGGAGGCTCTCGACACCGACGGGCGTCCTTATGACCGGGGGGGCTTCGGACCGGTGTGGCTCAGGTGGGAAGCGTTTCGGGGGCCGATTGGAGCTTTTCGGCCACACTTGATCGTGTGCAACGCCGGTGGCCTCAGTTTCCGGCCTGAGGTTGCTGAGAAACTAAGGAAAAGGACCTGCCTGCTAGGCATCGCCCTGAGCGATCCGGATGTGTTCGAACTTTCCACGGGCCGCATCGCAAGCTACTTCGACTACTTTTTGACGAATTTGCCCGAGCTGATTCCGGAATATCAGAAGTTGGGAGCTCGTGTGGGCGCGCTGCCCGCGGCCACGAACGAGGAGTTCTTTCATCCTGTGCCGGCGAGGCCTGATCTGCGTTGTGACGTTCTAGTGATCGGCCAAGCCCACTCAGATCGCGTAGAGCCGGTTCGTTCCTTGGTCCTCAACTTCGATACGCACATTTACGGGGAGGGTTGGGAAGCCCACGGACTGCCCAGCCGTGGGCTGGTATTTGCCGAGGAAGCGCTGGCGGCTCTCAACTCCGCCCGCATCGCGGTTGTGTTCTTTGGCAGTAAGTCTGGACATCCGATGCTCAAAGGAGCGGTATTCGACTTTGTCGCGGCCGGGGCGCTGGTCGCAACTAATTCCTTCCCGGAAATGGCGGACCATATGACCTATGGGGAAGAGATCATCGGCTTCCGCTCCACGACAGACCTCGTGGAAAAGATCCGTTACTATCTAGACCATCCGGAAGATGCGGAGAAGATCCGCGCTGCCGGGCGGCGGCGAGTGCTGCGGGACTACACTTGGCGGAGGGTCTGGCAGCGGATCCTGAATCGGCTGGCTGAGGCTCCCCAGTGATACGAAACCCTCGGAAAGAACTGGATGACGGGGTGGTGCGAATCCGGGAGATCCGGGCCCAGGATTCCGAGGACCTTTATCGTTGGCGAATGCATCCTCGTATTCGCACCGGATTTCGCAATAATGAAGTGGGCTCCAAAGAGGACCACGAGCAACTGATTTCCGGATATTGCTCTGCGGAAAACACGGATTGCTGGTTTATCGCAGAAGCGCGTGGCTTTGCTATCGGGACGCTGGCGCTGGTCAAATTCAGCACCGACTGCAGCGAGTGCGAGCTGGGACGGGTCATCATCGCTCCAGAATACTGGGGCTTGAGCTATGCTCGGCGCGCCCTCCGGCTACTGGCCGAGTACGGCTGGTTGATTGGTGTTCGGCGGATTCGTGCGGAGATCTGGGATCAGAATCGCCCTGCTTTGGCCCAGGCCCGGAGGCTCGGATTCGTAAAAGACCACTCGTATGTTTATCGAGCCAGGCGCTTCTTCGTCTTCGTGTTGAGGTCTGATCGGCAACAGTGATGGATCCCATCTTTCTTTTTGTACCTAGGTTCCGGACGGAAGAGGTTCTCGAGGAGATTCGTGAGTGCCTCGAGAAAGGCTGGACGGGGCTTGGTTTCAAAACCCTGGCGTTCGAAGAGGCCTGGCGGCGCTATACAGGTCTGCCACACGCACATTTCCTGAACTCCTGCACCGCCGGGCTGCACCTGGCAGTCAAGCTACTGAAGAAATCGCAAGGCTGGGGGGACGCCGACGAGATAGTGACCACGCCGCTGACTTTCGTCTCAACCAACCACGCCATCCTGTACGAAAATCTGCGGCCGGTCTTCGCCGACATCGACGAGCACCTCTGCCTGGACCCGGAGTCCGTCGCCGAACGAATTACCGCCCGTACTCGCGCCGTCATGTTTGTAGGCCTGGGTGGGAACGCGGGGCGCTACCGGGAGATCTTGGATCTGTGCCGCGAGCGCGGTTTGAAGCTCATCGTTGATGGCGCTCACATGGCGGGAACGAGCATTGAATGGGAGCGTGAGTCTCACCATGCCGGACGGGGCGCCGATGCAGCGGTCTTTTCTATGCTGTCAAGAACCTTCCCACTGCCGATTCGGGAATGGTCTGCTTCGCTGACGCCGCTCTCGACGCAGAGGCGCGTCGCTGGACCTGGCTGGGCATCGACAAAGACACCTATAGCCGCACGTACTCCGATGCAACTTACAAGTGGCTCTATAGCGTCGACGAGGTGGGCTTCAAATACCACGGCAACTCGGTCATGGCGGCTCTGGGGCTTGTGGGGCTGCGGCATCTCGAAACGGACAACGCCCATCGGCGGCAACTGGCGCAGTGGTACGACGAGAGCCTGGCGGATGCGGTTGGCGTTGAACCGGTTCCAACCGCGGCGGGCTGTGTTCCTTCAAGGCACCTTTACCAGGTTCTGGTTGACGACCGCGACCACGTTATCTTGGAGCTGAACGGGAGGGGCATTTATCCGGGGGTCCACTACCGCGACAACACCGTTTATCCTATGTATGCGGGTCCAGGTGGGCGGTGCCCTCGAGCGCGGAGGGCGAGCGAACGAATCCTGTCTCTGCCTCTGCACCTTCAACTGAGCCGCGCGGACGTGCTGCGAGTTTCAGACGCACTGGTCGAGGTTTGCCGCGCGCGTCACTGAGCCCAACCTTACGGATGGATTTCAGGCGCTTGCACACAATCGGGGGATATCATCGCCTATGTTACGCTAGGGTCTAAGTCCAGCGCCCGGCAAGCACAAGCTCTTCGTATCCGTTGTGAGAGGCTAGATGGGTGCGTCCGCTCCCAGAACTGAAATCTTTCTTGTTGGCTACTACGGCTTTCGGAACACGGGCGACGAAGCCATTCTCAGCTCCATTCTGAGTGAGCTACGCCAAGCTTGCTCTGACGCCTCCTTCACTGTCATCTCCCACGATCCATCGGAAACTGCGGCCCGGTATGGGGTCCGCGCAATTCCGTGGTTTGAGCCTCATGCGATTGCCGAGGCCACTGATAAGGCGCATTTGGTGGTTGTTGGCGGAGGGGGACTGTTTCATGACACCTCGGGCTTTTCGCCGGATTCTCTTTTCACCAAGCAGAATTGGGGACTCGGACTCTACTCCGGTGCAGCGATGTACGGCTCGCTGTCGGGAAAGCGAGTGATGCTCTATGGGGTCGGAATCGGCCCGCTCCGCTCAGAGCTGGCTACGGAGTACACGAAGGCAGCGTGTTTGGCCGCCGACGTTGTTACGGTCCGGGACGAGCTGTCCCGAGAAGTTCTGGAATCAGCCGGCGTGCCTCGTTCCAGAGTCATCCTGACAGCAGACTGCGCCTTTGCCTCCCAGCCATGCCCAAAGAATACGGACATTCTCCGCGACTTGTTTCCCAAGCCGTTCTCTTCCGGTCCGACGGTCGGAGTGGTTGTTCGTGAATGGAGTGTCGATGTCAGGCCGGACCACTGGGAGGGGCAGCTAGCGCACGCGCTTGACGGGTTCGTGCAGAGTGAGGGCGGCCGGCTGATCTTCATACCCTTTCAAACGCTGGAATCGGAAAAGGAGAACGATCTGGCCGTGGCACGGCGCGTTGCATCGCAATTGAACCCACAGGCGGATGTCGCTGTGGTGGACAAGTACATCACTTCTGAAGAGCTGAAGGCATTGATTGCTGCGTGTGGTCTCGTGGTGGGGATGCGGTTGCATTCCGTTGTCTTTGCGGCTCAAGCGGGCGTGCCGGTTGTCGCTTTAAGTTACGATCCCAAGGTGTCGGCGCTGGTGCAGAGACTCAGGATGACGCGGTTCGATCTCCCCTTGCGTAACCTTCAGGGCGGCCGGCTCCGCGAGTTGATGACACAAGCTGTGGAACAGAAGTCAGCGATTTCGGCATCCCTGCGAGCCGCTAGTGAAGAACTGGCCTCGGAAGCTGAACGAAACGGCGAACTGGCCCGCGAACTGATCCAGAGGCCGGTCAAACCGAAATCTCTGCCGACTGAGTTACTTCCGATCGTAGCGCGGGCTATCAAAGGGCAGATAGCCGCAGCCAAGCAGATGGAGGAGCGGATGCAATCCCAGCAGGCACAAGTCGATCAACTCTCGACCGTTGTGACTAGACAGCACACCGACAACAAAGAGCTGACCGAGCAGGTGAAGCAGCAGGGCGAGAAAGTTGAGGAACTATCCGCTTGTGTCAGAAAGCAGCACGCCGACAACGAAGAACTCATCGGGCAGCTGGAGCAGAGGAGGGAACAAGTCGATGAACTCACGGCCTGCGTAGCCAAACAGCACGCCGACAACGAGCAAATGATCGGGCAGCTAAAGCAGTTGCAAGAACGAATCGAGGAGCTTTCCACGGATGCGCGCCAGCAGCGCGCTGACAAGGGGGAACTGATCTCTTGTGTGGCAGAGAAAGAAGGCGAAGTGGCCAAACTGCGGGAGCAATTGCGAGGCAAGGATCGTTTCGTGCTCGAGGATGATCAACGGCATGCGTTAAAAGAACGGGAGCTGGAGAAACGTATACACCTGAATTATGCACAGATTCGGCGTAGCCATCGTCGATGGAGTTGTGGCGATAGCGGCACTCGTGTCAACTCAGTGATTTCGCAAGTCGTCTTTTCTGCTGTTTCCCTCCCCGTTTGAGCCGCCTCCTGATCCCGGCAGGGCAAAAGCGGGCTGGCAAGCGGCGTGTTCCCAGTACGTTGCGGCGAGTGCATGAAATTTTATGCATGGAGTGCCCCTCAGCTCAGCGCACCCTCCACCACCGGCGCCAAGCTCGATCCCGGCGGCCCCATCGCCCGCAGCCGTCGCATCAGCCGTTCAAACAGGCCCTTTTCCTGATAATGATCGCTGTAGCTGACACCCGTTCTGCCGGCGTGCCGCCAGATCTTGGCCGCCACGAACAGAAAACGCAGCCGCGCCGTCGCCAGGGTGGTGTGCCGCAGCGTCTCCACGCTGGCCTGGGCTTCGCGGTTGAACAGCAGCAGCCAGCAGTTGCGATTGTAGGCCAGCATGGCCAACTGAAAGTGATTGCGGTTCATGTCAAAGCGGCGCGAGGGATGGGCCGCCAGCCCGGCGTCGTTGTTGGCCTCCTTGATCAGGTTCTCGGCTCCGGCGCGCTGATTGTAAAACCACACCACCGCCGCGATCGGCTCGGCCAGATTGGTGACAAACACGCGGTAGGTGTAAGCGCTGGTGGCGAACAACTGGTATTGCTCGGCCGCGCCGGCCTTGGGCTCGTTTTCGTAACGCAGCGCCAGGAAACGGCAGGCCCGCGCCCAGCCTTGCGGTTGGTAGAGGAATTCGCATTCCGCGTCCGCGTCGGAGCGGGGGGAGGGTTTCCATTCTGCTTGCTGCAAGCGCTCGACCAGGCGCCGCGTTTTGCGCGCCACGATGACGAACTGACAAGCCGCCTTTTCATAGGCCTCCACCGCCTCCCAGCAATAAAAGCCGGAATCGGCCCGCGCCAGGATTTTCTTCACGCCGCCCGGCAAAGTCCGGAAAGCGCTTTCGAGGTGGGCGGCGATCTGTCGGCCCGTGGGCCGGTCGCCGTTGCGCAACCCGCCCATCAGGTATTCGCGCGTCTCGGCCAGGAAGGTCAGTATCGGCTGGTAGCTGCGCTTGCCCTTGTTCTTGGGGTTGTAGCTCTTGCGCCCGCCCATCTGGCGGCCGTAGAGGGTATGCACGGTGGTGTCGGTGTCCAGCGTCACCGTCTCCAACTTCACGTGGGCCGCGGCCCAGACTCGTTCCCGCAGCTGGCGCTGAATGGAAAGGATCTGCTTCGCCACGTTGAGGTGCAGCGAGGCCAGAAAGCGCCACAGCGTGGACTGCGGCGGCAGACGCGTCACTTGCAAGATGCCGGTCAGGATGGGGTCGCGAGCGATGAAGCGGAGTTGGTTGAGCCGCGCAAAGCCGACATAGAGGCCGAGCACGAGGGCCAGCACGAACTGGTAGGGGCTCATGGCTCGGGTGATCCGTTTGGTCGTGAGGGTTTCTTCCAGCAGCGCTTGGAAGCCGAGTTTTTCGAGCAGGGTGGCGACGAGCAGCAAGCCGCCGTAGGGAGTCAGATTCTTGCCACGGAAGTGATAGGGCGTGGCAGCCCCGATTTTATTGGGCCGCGGGGCCCTCGCGCCGGGGCCTTGTTTGACGGGCCTTCGGGAGCTATGCTGTTTTCGTTTGGTAACCATTTGGGTGACCTCCTTGGGGTTGACTGGCGAAGCTGAAATCTTTGCCAGCCTACCTTTTTACCCCATGTTTTCGGGGGTCCCCAAATGGTTCCTGGCGGCTCAGCCCTCACCAGGTGCACCGGCAGTGCATAATTCAGGTATACAAGAACTGACGCAGGAGCGTACGCAAGCACAGGAGCTATCGGCAAACCTTCGACAAGAACTGGAAACTGCGCAGGAATCGCGCCAACAGCTGGCTCTGAGCATCAACCGGCGGCTTTCCGTCCGGCTCCGCCGCTCTCTTCACAAGCTGCTTGACATTTCACAGGCCGGGACACCTGAACCATTGCGCCGGGCTCTTCGAAGTCTCTACCTGCCCGTCTATCGGCTTTTGTTTCCCAGTGGAAAGCGCGAATTCGACACTCTCGACCGCCTTGGGTCCGGCGACGTCAGCTTGAAAGAGGACCAAGGGCAGCCTGGGGGAGCGGCTTGACCGGCGAAGGGGAAGGTCCGCTCAACGTCAGGGGTCGGAATACGAATCTGATGAACCGTCACTCGCGGTTTTGACCGGGTCATCTTGCAGGGGCAGGATCCAGGGAGAGTGCGCGAACGCGGTCCGCGTCTGAGCGGCTAAGTCCACGTTTGGATCAATGATCAACTGTGGCAGGCGCCCATTGAGGGAAGCCCTTGCCTGGACGCGCACTTCAACGTCTTCGTGGCCGTCCTCGCGGGCCCGCTCAGCTAGATGGTGAGCGGTGAGCAGGATCATATCCGGACGCGTTCCCATTTTACGGATCTGCCTCGACGTCAGATACTCGTGCAGCTGGGGCGTCCAGGTCTCTGAGGTTTTCGGATCGGCGATCTGGAAACGGATGAAAGGCTCCTTGTCGCGCAACTTCATGTGCCAGGAGAAATTGTGTCCTTCTTCGGTCCAGCTCACGTTTCCGGGATAAATCCAATGGCGCAACGGCACGAGGATCTGGATCGCGATATACGCTCCCAGAAGAGCTGTCGTCAGACGCTGCGCGGGTTTTAGCCGGGAGCCGCGGGTCACGGGCAATGCTTTTTCGAGTGACGATCTTGGCCAGTTGAAGACCCGCCGTGGCCAATCCGGCGGGAAGTAGAGCAGTGTGATGCCTATGGCGAACAAGGGGAAGATCCCGATGCTGAACAACTCGGCGTTCAGCAGGTGGAACCCAAGCAGTGCCAGGAACGCAATCATCCGTGTGCGCCGCCACAGAAGAAAAGGAACAGCAAGCAGGTCGAGGAGCAGCCCACCATAGCTGAACAGCAAGCCCATCCAACGCTCATCGAACAAGTGACCGATAATCGGAAAATCGGTGCGATCGCCCAGCCACTCGGTCAGGGGCATGCCCTGGAGCCAGTCCCAGTTGAGTTTGGCCAAGCCCCCAAAGAAATAGACGATCCCCATTTGGGCTCGCAACAGCCACAAGGGCCAGGCGGGGACGGTTTCCGAACGCAGGGACTTGCGCCAATGGGCGTCGACGGAATTTGCATGGTGAGCAGGAACAAAGATCATCAGAAAGCTGACCAGGCAGACCAGGTAGAAATGGTTCAGGTACCGCGCCTGATCAAGCAGAAACACGTAGGTGAACCCCAGGCAGAAAAGGGTTGCGCTCAGACGATAGAGAAAACCAATCGCTATGAAGATGGCCAGGATTCCGAGAGCGTAAAAGTGGTAGTACATGCCATCGCCAGGTCAGGGCTGCACCCAGTCGAAGCCATGGTAGGTGAAGTGGAATTCGGGAACGATGTAGTTTCGCTTGATCGCACCGTTGCTGAGATAGCGCCAAACTTCCCAAAGCATGATGGCGCCGAAGACCACCCGGAAGTAGACCAGGGAGGCAATGTCGATCGGTTCGAACAGCCGACGCGCCAAGCGTCTGAGCGGGCTGTCAAGGGCAGTGTTGGGAGGTCGCTCCGTCATCGTTTTCGTTGTTGAGCCGCAATGCCTCACCCGGGCGATGTGCGTCTCGTGCCACTCAGTATTCTATCGCGGCCGGCCCAAGACAGGATTAAGGAGTATGCCGTACCTCACTACTGTCCGGTTAAAAGTCGAATAGAATCAGCTGGTTAGGGTCATCGAGTAAGTTTTCGTGGGAGTCGGACGGCTGCAAGGCCTGTAAAATGGGCGTTTTCTCGAAAAGGGTAACGCTGAGAATCTGTAGAATTTGGTAGAGACTCGCCTCCAGGCCCAACCTCTTGCGCGCGATCGCGACCAGTACGTAAACCGAGACCGCGATCCAGATTTGCGTCTTCACGGCGTTCTCGCTGGTACCGTAAAACTGCTTGATCCGCAGGTGCTGCTTGATCCACTTGAAGAACAACTCGATCTGCCAACGCGACTTGTAGATGCGGGCGATGGTCAACGCCGGGAGCGCGAAATTGTTGGTCAGGAACTTCAGCCGCTTATTCGTCGCGGCGTCGAAGTAGCTGATCCGCTGCAACGGGTCCGGATACGCCAGGGCCGACTCGATGGCAGTCAGTAGGACGGTCTGATCCAAGCGCACCCCCGTGGACTTGTCGACGGGATGCGAGTAGCGCCGTTGGCGCAAGATGTTCTTCTTGGTTCGCACGACGAAGAACGACGAGCAGAGGGTGAACACGAAGAGACGTTCGAAATCGACGTAGGCCCGATCCATGACGTAGAAGGCGCCGGGCTCGGGGAGGAACTCGTCGAGGATGTTGACGTCGTGCGTTTTGCCAGCGGTAATGCGGATAAACGTGGGGATGTTACCCCGCAGGTCCAACAGCGTGTGCATCTTCAGGGCGGCCTTGTGCCGGCGGAACTTGGCCCAGGGGAACAGCGAGAGGCACAGATCGATGGTGGTCGAGTCCAGAGCGTAGAGACTTTGATCGAGATCCACGCCGATCGGATCGCGGGCGTACAAAGGCCGCGCGATGCGAATCAAGACCTGGGCGAAATCGGCATAGATCCGCCAGTCGCGCGACTCGTTGGCGTCGGCCAGTGTGGAGCGCGCCACCTGGGAGCGGAATCCCCTGTGGTAGAGCTTGGCGCCGAGCGAACGCAGGCACGCTTCGATGTCGCGCAGGCTTTCGCGGTAGGTCAGCTGGGCGAACGCCATGCAGAGGAACTGATCCCAGCAGGAAAAGCCGCGCCATCTGCGATCCCCGTCGTAGCGGCTTACGCAGCGGCGGAATTCGCGATCCGGAAGGAAGCTGATCAACTGGGAGAATACGGTGCGGCCGAGGTTCATGAACCATTGTCGGCCGCCTCCGAAGTCGTTCCAGCCGTCCTTCGCCGTTCAAATCGCGGCAAGGGGAAAACAGCCCTAAGCTATGCTGGAACAATCAGTTGCCGCTCGCCAGTGAGTCGTTAACCGGACAGTAGTGGCCGTACCTATGTGGTCCGAGTGAGGAGGAAGGCGCGAACTTCGGTGGGTAACGCCCAAGTCAGGTCGCCGCAAACCCATGCGATGGCCGACACGGCGACGGGCCCCTAGCTTACATCGAAAGCTGTGGTCATGGGTATCTGGCGGCCTTTTCTCCCACACCAACCCAGAGAGCGAGCCGATGGATTCAGCGATACGGAACGTGATAGCCGCTGACCTTCAGCGGGATCCGATACAGGCTTAGGTCGACGGTGACGTAGAGGGTGTTCGCCTCCTCTCCGATACCGAACTCGACGTTGCTCGGAAGACCTACGGGCGTTTCCGTTGCTTTCTGATGGGGCTGGCCAGTGGGAATGAATCCAACCTCGTTTCCATCGGGGTCGATGACCATCACTCCCGGGCGCTTGAGGTTGCGCACGCTTAGATAAATATTGCCTCGCGCATCGACAGTCATACCATCACAACCGGCCTCGGTTCCAAAATCAACAAGGGTTCTCGGCTTGCCGGTAACGCGCCCGCCGGAATCCAGCGGGAAGCCGTAAATCTTCATGGCGGGTGCTGTCGGCTCGATGCTTGCGTCGGTGATCCGCTCACTGCCGTTGTCGTGCTCGGCGACGTAGAGGGTCTTCTCGTCTGGGCTCAATGCGATCCCATTGGGTTTTTGGACAGAATGGGTAATCTCGACTACGCTTCCGTCGCGCTCGATTCGATATACCGAACGATGCTCCAGCTCACGAGACTCGTGGCCTAAGTAGCGCGGGTCGCTGAAATAGATTCGTCCCTTACTGTCGAGCGAAATGTCGTTTGGAGCGTTAAACTTCTTCCCCTGATAGCGGTCAGCGACGGTGGTTCGCTGGCCTGTCTTGACGTTCCAGCGAGAGACCCGGCGTCCGCCATAGTCAGAACCCTCGGCCGCCACCAAATGCCCGTCCAGGTCAAAGGTCAACCCATTTGACTTGCCGCTGTCGCTGGTGAATACCGTTGTCTTCCGAGTCTTAGGATCAAATCGAAGAATCATCCCGTTATCGGTGGCGTAAGCGATATCCGAGAAGTAGATACTGCCGTCCGGAGCAACCGCCGGCCCCTCGGTCAGCCCCCCTTGAATATCCGCCTCACGAGTGAAAAGAAGCTCTAATCGTGCATCGGATGCAACGATGCCGTCTCCGCTGGGCCTGGGAAGCTCCACAGCAACAGCAACAGCAGTAAAAGCTAGTACAGAGAGGAGTGGTGTGCTTGGCCGCATAGAGAACCTTCGAATCATGACGACTCGAATCACAGAAATTCGAATCATTTTGGGGCTTGAACGGTAGGGGCTCGAACCTTGGTCCCGCTGCATTCAGCGAAGAAAAACGGGACAAACGGCATTGACCTCCCCCGATGGCCGCGATTGCGCGGGGACGACCCCTTGCAAAAATTACATTACTGCAGGTCGCGTGCCCACCGCGCCTCTTGTCCATGAGAAAACAAGGCCTTGAAGGGGGTGCAAGTGCCCAGAGTCGCGGATCGCGGCAGCTCTGGGCACGGAACGCGCTAAGACCCTTCAACAAAGCTGCCGACACCCACCGCCTCGTCCTCGAAACTTTCAAAGACGGTGTACAGTTTGGTGATCTGAAGGAGATCGCCCACCTTTTTCTGCACGTTAACCAGCTTCACCTTGGCGCCCTGGTTGGCTGCGGTCGTGTAACTGGAAACCATCTCACCCAATCCCGAGCTGTCGATATAGCTGACATCGCCCAGGTTCAGCAGGATATTCTTCTGGCCTCGGTCTAGCAATTCACGAACGGTTTCGCGCAATGTGCCCGACCCCTCGCCGATAGTGATCCTCCCACTAAGGTCAACTACGGAAACACCTCCGACTTCGCGAAGGTTGGTTATAAGACTCACTTGTTCCTCCTCTTTTTCTCTTGAGCTGTCGGGCAACTCCTTGACCATCACCACTTCAGTACCGCCTTCGATGGCCCGCCCGATCGTAATTTCATCAACGAAAGACCGCATGAGCAATAGCCCCCGGCCTGATGTTCGCAGGAGATTTCCCTCCGCGAGCGGATCCGGTACTTCGTCGAGTTCAAACCCCGGTCCTTCGTCTAAAATGCGAACACTGAGCCGACTTCGCTCGGAAGCGATCATGAAGTAAACCGATTTCTCCCTACTATACCCGTTCCCATGCGAGATCGCATTGGCCACGCATTCCCGCACTGCCATGCCCAATTGCTCAATCTCATCAGCCGGAATTTGCCTCTCCTGCGCCAATTGCCGAACGATCAATTCCGTGGCCTCAACCGTATCCAAATTGCTCTCGAGCTTGAGGCGAATATGTCGTGGGTCGGTCATGTAGTGTTGCTGCTGGACCCCTCGGCCCTAGGCGGAGAAAGACGAACGATCGCACACCGCCGCCGGGAAAGTCAAGAAGGAATGCAGAGGAACGCAAATATAGGGGCGGAGAAGCACCCAAGCATCTCATGTTCTGGTGATGATTATCCCAGGACCGGCGTTTTCGGCTAGGGCCTGACCCCGACAATCTTGCCGAGCCGATCGATTTCGAACTCGGCTCGGACGAGATTGCGTTTGGCCCTGCCGACATCGGGTATATCCAGCGCTGCCGCCGCCTCCTCGGTGAAGAGTTGCAGCCTGGCCAGGTACAGGATTGCTTCTTTTCTGAGACCTCCCTCGGTAGAAAGTCGTTCGTGGAGATCCTCGGCCGCCATCCATATTTGCCCGGCTTTCCTTTCGACGGCCTGCAGCTGCATCCGGACATCCTGCAATTCGACGCTTGTGCCCGGGTCGGCCTCATCCCCGAAGGCGGCCAGAATCTGTTCGGCCTCCCGGATGAGGATCTCATCGACTAGCTCGCCTAGGCTTCCGACGGCGCGATTAGCCGCGGGTTGATCGTGGTCTCGTGGTTCTCCCCGGGGAGGTGTGCCGGGTTCTCGTTGCGCACCAAGGTCCAGCAGAACAAAGACTTCGGGACGGAACCAAGGGTAGCCACTATAGGCTCCGACAGAGCTTCGAGCTTGGGAAATCAAGCTTCTGCCTCGCGAGTAATCAGGGGCCAATCTATGGACCCGCGCTAAGATGCGAGTTGCTTTGGCGTAGGTAGCCGCTGACTCACGGGTGTAGCCAAGGTTGGGATGCGAGGGATGGCCCTGGGCTCGAGCAACCGACATGTAGGCGGAGGCCACCGACGACGCCAGCTCGTAATCGTCGGGGTCCACCAGCGCGGCGCGGTCCAGCGTACGCAGCGATCTGTCTACCTCTAAGCGGTTGTGTCCGGCTCCCGCCGGGGCGGTAAGGAGTGAACCGGAACCTCTATCAAACAGGATCGAAAAGCGATCGAGCCGACGTCCGAGTCTGAGTTTCAGATCCCGTCTCTCGGAGTTAGCTGAATCGGGTGAAAGGCTGTGCCAGCGATCGATATCGCCGTCGGCCTCGGTGAGCAGCGAAATGACTTCGAGTTGAGGTTGGGCCCAGAGCAGTGACCACGCGGCAAGGAATCCAACCGAAACGACCGTGAGACGGCACAGCTTCATTTCAGACTTTGGCACTCCGGTTCCCCCGCGCCATGTTTTTGCACGGGCGGGTTAGGGCGTTTTGACTTGGTAACCGACCTGCACGTCACTCCCGGTGAAAGTCCGAAGGAGATCGAGTCAGATACGCGTGACACAGTGAGATCGCCAACTTTCTCGGTGATCGTCTCTAGCGCTTCACCCGTGACAGGGTGCTTGACCTCGTCGATGATCTTATGCACTTCGAGCTGCTGACCTTCGTAGACGCCGTTCGGTTTGCCAGCAGTGAAGATCACCTGCCCGCCGGTCACCTTTGCGACTAAAGCCGAGATCTCTATTTTCGCGGGCTGGACCTTACCTGCCTGCTCGTCCAGTGCCATTCCCAGCTTGTTCACGCATTTCAAAACGGCCTCGCCGATGATGGTTTCAGCGAAGTTCGAGCTCTCCATGCCGGCGCCACCGGCTCCGAAAGCGCGGCCACTGGCCCCGCCGAGTTTGAAACTATTGCTGTTCCGTTGAGACTCACCGCGGGCTTCCGCGGTCACAATCACCTCACCTGTTGTGGCGTTGATGAGACGATACGCAATCGCGACGACGGCTTTCGATTTTTTCTTCTTCATACCGAAGCCCCCGATAGCGGACCCGAAGGCCCCACCGACGCCGCCGACCTGCTTGCTTTGATCGTCGCGGCCGAAGGTGGTGATATCGCCCATGAGAAAAACATCGGCCCCTTTAATCTTGCCCATTTGGGCACCGCTGCCCTGCTGTGCGCGATTGCCCTGCAGGAAATCTTGCTCCTTCATGATGACGTCAAGGTTCGCCCGCTCAACCACGCTGTATTTGCCGCTTTCGGTCAGGCGGTTTATCAGCAGAGCCTTGATGCCTCTCCCGACGTTGTAGTTGGTGCCGAAAACTGCCTGAACACCGGTCATCACCGTGGAATAGTCAAAGTCCTGCACCGCGACCGCCGGTTTCTTGTCAGGCTGAGCTAGGAGCAGATGCGCCCCAAGAATCAAAAGAATGGCGGTTCGAATAGCTCGACGATAAAGCATTTGGATCTCCCAGTTTAAATATCGACCTTACAGACTTTCTACTCCAGCAAGGCGACCTGCGTTCAACGGTCATCCCAACTGGAACTACCGATTTCAGTCTCCTACCAGCCCAATCCTACACCCGTAGCCGCTTTGACGCAACGACTTCGTGGCACGACTTCGTGGCACGAACGACACAAAAACAGGCACTGATTGCTATCCGAGATCATCCGTTGTCCGCCGGGACTGGCTTCTGTTTCCCGTTAGAGAGTGGACTCATACGCCCCAGCAGTAGTCCTCGACAGTTTTCTCCAGGCTTGAGTCGGTTTCCGCCAGCCGCAATAATTCCAAGCGAACCGAATCTACGAGCGCGTTCCAACTGGCTTCCAACACGTCGTCCGATACTCCCACCGTCGTCCATGTTGTTTTGTTGTCGCGCCACTCGACCAGCACACGCACTTTCGCCGCGGTCCCCTTGTTGGGCTCGAGCACCCGCACTTTGTAGTCGACCAAGCGAATGTTGGCGATCTGCGGATAGGTTTCCGCCAGGCATTTCCGCAAGCAGCTCGCCATCGCGTCAAAGGGACCCGATGATTTCGCCGTTGCCGTGTGCAACCCGTCCCTTGCCCGAACCGTCATGTCAACGCTGCATTGGGTCTGCTTCCCGTCCTTCTTCTCGCTCACTAAACGAATGTTCTCAACATCGAAGAAGAAATGATCGGGCTGCAGGACTTCTCTGACCAGCAGCTCAAAGCTGCCCTCAGCTGACTCGAGTTCGTAGCCCTCATACTCAAGCTGCTTGATGCGGTCAAGCAACTCCCGGCGCGACGAATCGTCGAGCAGCTCCTCAAGCCCCTTTTCCTTCAGCTTGTAGAAGATGTTGCTGCGGCCCGACAGGTCGCTGATCAACACGCGGCGGCGGTTGCCGACTTTTTCGGGCTCAACGTGTTCGTAGGTCGCAGCCTCTTTGAGGACCGCGCTGACATGAATGCCGCCTTTGTGCGCGAAGGCGCTGCGGCCAACGAAAGGCCGGTCGTTCGGCAACGCCAGGTTCGCGACCTCCGCTACGAAATTCGCTACTCCGGCTAGATGCTCGAGCTGTTCGTGTCCGACCGTGGTGTGGCCCAGCTTGAGTTCCAGAATCGGCAGAATCGAGCACAGGTTCGCGTTACCGCATCGTTCACCGTAGCCGTTGATCGTTCCCTGTACGTGGGAGGCTCCCAGCTCGATGGCGGCTATGGCATTGGCGACAGCCAGATCGGAGTCGTTGTGGGAATGGATCCCAATCTCTCCACCGAAACGCTTTCGTACCTCAGCGACGATCTCGCCGAGCCGGTTTGTCACCGTACCGCCGTTCGTGTCGCATAGGACCAAAGTATCGGCGCCCGCTTCCTTCGCCGCTTCGAGAGTTTTGAGCGCGAAATCGGCGCTTGCTTCGTAGCCGTCAAAGAAATGCTCGGCATCGTAGAGAACTTCGCGGCCGTGTTGCTTGAGGTAGCGCACAGTTTCCGAGATCATCGCCAGGTTCTGGTCTTCCTCCACTCCGAGCGCGATGCGGGTATGCAGCTCCCAACTCTTGCCGAAAATGGTGATGACCGGCGTTTCGGCTTCGAGCAAAGCCATCACGTTGGGATCGGTCTCCACCTTGTTGCGGGCATAGCGGGTCGATCCGAAAGCCGCCATCCGCGCATGTTTCAGTTTGAGTTCGCCCGTCCTTCGGAAGAACTCTTTGTCACGCGGGTTCGATCCCGGCCAGCCGCCCTCGATGTAGTCGATACCCAGCTCGTCCAACTTTCGCGCGATCGCCAGCTTGTCGTCCACGGAGAAAGATACGTTCTCTCCCTGGGTTCCGTCGCGAAGCGTCGTGTCGTAAGTGAAAACTCTCATCGCTCACCTCCCAGCCGGAACTAGTGCATGACTCCCCGTCGCCCTGCCGGGCGAAAAAAGGGGGCTGGAAAGTGTGAAAAAATAGTGGGGACAGCCAGCCGCAGCCATTGCATCACTGATAAATAAGAACTTAGGAATGGCCGCTTGTGGCAGTCCCCGATTTTTTCACACCTTCCTGTCACCTCGGGCTAACCCTTTGGAGCCTCTTTCTTGTTCTTCAAGAAAGACATCATGCCGCGCAACTCACCGCCGACCTGTTCAACCAGCTGGTCCTGCTGCGCCTTACGCACGTCTAAAAACTTTTGCCGCCCTGCTTTGTTCTCGTCAATCCACTCGGTGGCGAACTTGCCGGACTGCACTTCGGCCAGAACCTGTTTCATGTTCTCGCGGACGTGCTCGTCGATAACCCGTGGTCCGCGGCTGTAGTCGCCGTATTCCGCTGTGTCGCTGACCGAGTAACGCATGTAGCTGAGACCACCTTCGTAGATCAGGTCGACAATCAGCTTCACCTCGTGCAGGCACTCGAAGTAAGCAATCTCGGGCTGGTAACCCGCTTCGACAAGCGTCTGGAAGCCTGCGCGAATCAGCTCCGAGCAGCCTCCACAAAGAACCGCCTGCTCGCCGAAGAGGTCGCTCTCGGTCTCCTCTTTGAATGTCGTCTCGATCACGCCTGCCTTGAGGCAACCAAGCGCCAATCCATAGGCCAGTGCTTGCTGCTTTGCCCGGCCCGTGGCGTTCCGATGAACCGCCAGCAGTCCAGGCACGCCGACGCCCTCGGTGAATAGCTCCCGGACGCGGTGTCCCGGCGCCTTCGGTGCAATCATCGAAACATCGACTCCTTCCGGCGCCGCGATTTGGCCGTAGTGAATATTGAAGCCGTGGGCAAACATCAACGTATCGCCGGTCGAAAGATGCGGAGCGATGTCGTTCTTGTAGAGGTCGCCCTGGATGTGGTCGGAAACCAAGATCATGATGACCTGGGATGCCGCTGTCGCATCGGCGGTCGTCATGACCTTTAGGCCCGCGGCCTCCGCCTTGGGCCAGGATACGCTGCCGTCGTAGAGACCGACGATCACGTCGATTCCGTTGTCCTTGAGATTCAAGGCGTGGGCGTGACCCTGGCTTCCGTAGCCAATAATCGCTACTTTCTTTCCGGCAAGGTCATCGATACTGCCGTCTTTTTCGTAATAGATTGTTGCAGCCATTTGTTGCTCCTTTTCTGTAATTCCGTAGTTTTGAAATCGGGTCCAAGCTCTTGCTGCGAGATACAGCTCGCCGGTCCATGTTGACGAAGCGTGCCGGCAAAAAGCGCGCCGTCTAAGTCTCCACTGTTGCCTCAACTTCCTCGGGCCTGCCGCTCATCTCGAGAAACGCCTTGTGTGACTTGGTCCTCGGTGCGCGCGCCATCGCCATCGCCCCCGATCGAATCATCTCGATCTCGCCGTAGTTGTGGAGCAGCTCAATCAATGCATCGAGCTTCTCGCCGGCGCCACTGACTTCCAGTGTGTAGGAGGTCGGCGAAGCATCCACGACCCGCGCTCGAAAGACATCCGCTTCTTTGAGCAGTCCCGGCCGCATCTCGGGCGAGACATTCACCTTGATGAGCGCCATCTCGCGGCAGACCGAGACAGACTCGGTCAGGTCCACCGCCTCGACCACATTCACTAGGCGCGTGATCTGCTTGATCAGCAGCGGCCGCATGGTGGGATCCACATCGACCACGATCGTCATGCTCGAAAGCGTAGGGTCCAGCGTCCTAGCCACGGTCAGGCTTTCGATGTTGTAACCGCGAGCGGTCAGCACACCGGCAACCCGCATCAGGGCGCCAGGCTTGTTCTCAACACGAAGTGATATCAGTTGATTCATGGAATCAGTCCCCCACACTAACCGGCGTCGGTGGCTGAAGGATCATCTCGTTGACCGCCCCACCGGAGGGAATCATCGGGTAAACATTTTCCTCGGGAGACACCTTCACATTGAGTAGGTAAGGACCGGGCTCCGCCATTGCCTCTCTTAGAGCCTCGTCCAATTGTGCTGGGCGTTCGACGGTGCGTCCTTTGATCCCAAATGCCTGCGCCAGCAGCTCGCACTGAGGGAAGCAGTCCATTTTGACCGAACTGTAGCGTTTGTTGTAGAAGAGCTCTTGCCACTGGCGAACCATTCCCAGCCAGCCGTTGTTCATGATGATAATCTTCACGGGCAGCCCATTGCTCGCGATCGTCGCCAGCTCGGGCAAGCTCATCATGAATCCGCCATCGCCGACGATTGCGAATACGGTCTTCTCCAGATGTCCGCATTGTGCCCCCATGGCGGCCGGGAGTCCGAAGCCCATCGCGCCCAAGCCGCCGGAGTTAATCCATTGTCTGGGCCCGTTGAACTTCATGTATTGCGCCGCCCACATTTGATGCTGACCTACATCAACAGAAATGATGGCGTCCCCGCCCGAGGTCTCTGCAATCTTCTCCATCAGATATTGCGGCTTGATTTCGTGATCGAGGTGTTCGTACTCAAACGGATGCTCTTGCATCCAGCCCTGAATCCGTCCCCTCCATTCACGGCGCGTGCCAGCGTTGATCGACCCCAGGGTTTCCTTCGTCGCCTTCAATCGCTCAATCACCCGGCGCAACACTTGTTTGACGTCGCCCACGATGCCGATGTCCGGCTGGCGGTTCTTGCCAAGCTCGGCCGGGTCGATGTCCATATGGAGAACGCTGGCATTGGGTGCGAACGCATCCAGCCGCCCGGTGACACGATCGTCGAAACGAACACCGAGTGCAATCAGAGCGTCCGTTTCGGTGACGCCCATGTTGGCCGCATAGCTGCCGTGCATCCCCAGCATGCTGATGAAATTCGGGTGGTTGCTCGGCAGCCCACCTAGCCCCATGACCGTCGAAGCGACCGGAGCGTCGAGGACTTCGGCGAGTTCGGCCAACTCGGCTGAAGCTGCTGAGGCAATCACCCCGCCACCGGCGTAAATGTAGGGGCGCTCGGCTTCCCAGAGGAACTGGACAGCCTGCTCCACTTCTTCAGTGCCCGGCTCGCGGCGTATCTCATACCCGCGCATCTCGCTGATCTCTTTCGCCGGATGATAGTGGGTCTGGCCGATCAGCACATCTTTGGTCGTATCCACCAGGACCGGACCTGGCCGGCCAGAAGAGGCCACGTAGAACGCCTCGTGAATGGTCTGCGCCAGCTCATCGATGTTCTTGACGAGATAGTTGTGCTTCGTGGCGGCGCGGGTGATGCCGAACGTGTCGGCTTCTTGAAAAGCATCGCGTCCAATCAGCTTGCTCGGGACCTGACCGGTAATCGCCACAATCGGAATCGAGTCCATCAGTGCGTCTACCAAGCCCGTCGTCAGGTTTGTGGCGCCTGGGCCCGAAGTCGCCATGCACACCCCGACCTTTCCTGTCGCGCGGGCGTAGCCTTCGGCCGCAAAGCTGGCGTTCTCCTCGTGGCGCACAAGAACATGCCTGAGGGGATGGTCATACAGGACGTCATAGATCGGGAGCGTGACGCCCCCGGGATACCCGAAGACAACCTCGGTCCCCTCTCGAACCAGACTCTCAATCAAAATCTGCGCACCCGACATTAGCGACGACATCTTATCTTCCTCCAGACTCCATTCTTATTGTCTTTACCGCTCGCATCCATTGACCTGACCTTTGCGTGTTCCCAGCGGCCGGAAAACAAAAAGACCACTGACCGGTGTCTGCCGCCCCGGTAAATGGCCTCCCAAATTGCTTTTCAGGGACCTCAGCCGGGGCTGGGTACAGCGACAATAATAATGGTGTTGCTAATTCGAAGAATGGCTAGGCGGGTTGGCTCTACTGCGGGGTCAAACTCGGGCTGGATCGCGGCAGTTTCATGTGAAGAGGAAGACAACAGCTCGTGGCTATGGCGGTAGAACCGCCCCTGGCCACGACGACAACCCTGCTGCTTGATCTCTTTGCTCACTGTTGCCTCAAACCGTCCCACACTTAACAGTTTACTGCGAAGCGGGACCGCGGTCAAGAACCCCAGAGCAACTATTTATCAAGTCAGGCGCACTCTTCATTCGAGACTAGCCGAAGCTGGGACTAGCCGAAGCCCGAAGAAAAAGCCACTGCGCTATCTGTGAACTGCCGCAACGGAGTGGCCCCGAGAGGTCACCGAGTATTCGTTGAGCTGCTCTCTCCAACGTGAGATGGCCGAATAGGTCGGCAGCACTCACACGGAGCGCGACTGGAACCTAGCCGCAAAACCGCACGTTACTCTTAAGAGAGGTAGTCCGGGAGGTTGAAAATTGTTTCGTGTGTCCGCGAGGCGTATTGCATGGGCCATAGCGATCCTGCTCATCTCCGTTTCGGCTCATCTTCGCGGCGCCGGCAATCAGCCTGGGCAGACGCAGCAGGAGCTCGTCGAAGCCTCAAGATTCCTTTCGCAGGCCGCGCTTGGCGCTGACATCCGCCTGATTCGGAATGTGGCCTAAATCGGGCCGGAAACTTGGTTTGACCAGCAAATCGACTCGCCGATCGGCCTTCATCTGCCAACTGTTCAGTTCTATTTCGAGAACATTGGCGGGCTCGAACAAGACATCGTCAGCCCGGGGCTCTACCCGCGGTTCGCCTGGTGGCAGCAAGCCATGGCGGGCCCCGATCCCGTACGCCAGCGCATCGCCCTCGCCCTCAGCGAAATCTTCGTGATCAGCGAGCGGCAAGATACGCTATTCCTCAACCCCGCCGGGCGTGCCGACTACTATGACACCTGAATTATGCACAGATTCGGCGTAGCCATCGTCGATGGAGTTGTGGCGATAGCGGCACTCGTGTCAACTCAGTGATTTCGCAAGTCGTCTTTTCTGCTGTTTCCCTCCCCGTTTGAGCCGCCTCCTGATCCCGGCAGGGCAAAAGCGGGCTGGCAAGCGGCGTGTTCCCAGTACGTTGCGGCGAGTGCATGAAATTTTATGCATGGAGTGCCCCTCAGCTCAGCGCACCCTCCACCACCGGCGCCAAGCTCGATCCCGGCGGCCCCATCGCCCGCAGCCGTCGCATCAGCCGTTCAAACAGGCCCTTTTCCTGATAATGATCGCTGTAGCTGACACCCGTTCTGCCGGCGTGCCGCCAGATCTTGGCCGCCACGAACAGAAAACGCAGCCGCGCCGTCGCCAGGGTGGTGTGCCGCAGCGTCTCCACGCTGGCCTGGGCTTCGCGGTTGAACAGCAGCAGCCAGCAGTTGCGATTGTAGGCCAGCATGGCCAACTGAAAGTGATTGCGGTTCATGTCAAAGCGGCGCGAGGGATGGGCCGCCAGCCCGGCGTCGTTGTTGGCCTCCTTGATCAGGTTCTCGGCTCCGGCGCGCTGATTGTAAAACCACACCACCGCCGCGATCGGCTCGGCCAGATTGGTGACAAACACGCGGTAGGTGTAAGCGCTGGTGGCGAACAACTGGTATTGCTCGGCCGCGCCGGCCTTGGGCTCGTTTTCGTAACGCAGCGCCAGGAAACGGCAGGCCCGCGCCCAGCCTTGCGGTTGGTAGAGGAATTCGCATTCCGCGTCCGCGTCGGAGCGGGGGGAGGGTTTCCATTCTGCTTGCTGCAAGCGCTCGACCAGGCGCCGCGTTTTGCGCGCCACGATGACGAACTGACAAGCCGCCTTTTCATAGGCCTCCACCGCCTCCCAGCAATAAAAGTCGGAATCGGCCCGCGCCAGGATTTTCTTCACGCCGCCCGGCAAAGTCCGGAAAGCGCTCTCGAGGTGGGCGGCGATCTGTCGGCCCGTGGGCCGGTCGCCGTTGCGCAACCCGCCCATCAGGTATTCGCGCGTCTCGGCCAGGAAGGTCAGTATCGGCTGGTAGCTGCGCTTGCCCTTGTTCTTGGGGTTGTAGCTCTTGCGCCCGCCCATCTGGCGGCCGTAGAGGGTATGCACGGTGGTGTCGGTGTCCAGCGTCACCGTCTCCAACTTCACGTGGGCCGCGGCCCAGACTCGTTCCCGCAGCTGGCGCTGAATGGAAAGGATCTGCTTCGCCACGTTGAGGTGCAGCGAGGCCAGAAAGCGCCACAGCGTGGACTGCGGCGGCAGACGCGTCACTTGCAAGATGCCGGTCAGGATGGGGTCGCGAGCGATGAAGCGGAGTTGGTTGAGCCGCGCAAAGCCGACATAGAGGCCGAGCACGAGGGCCAGCACGAACTGGTAGGGGCTCATGGCTCGGGTGATCCGTTTGGTCGTGAGGGTTTCTTCCAGCAGCGCTTGGAAGCCGAGTTTTTCGAGCAGGGTGGCGACGGGCAGCAAGCCGCCGTAGGGAGTCAGATTCTTGCCACGGAAGTGATAGGGCGTGGCAGCCCCGATTTTATTGGGCCGCGGGGCCCTCGCGCCGGGGCCTTGTTTGACGGGCCTTCGGGAGCTATGCTGTTTTCGTTTGGTAACCATTTGGGTGACCTCCTTGGGGTTGACTGGCGAAGCTGAAATCTTTGCCAGCCTACCTTTTTACCCCATGTTTTCGGGGGTCCCCAAATGGTTCCTGGCGGCTCAGCCCTCACCAGGTGCACCGGCAGTGCATAATTCAGGTGACATGCTACTGCGGAACGCGTTCGGCAATTACCGTGATCTGCTGATGGACGTCACGCGGCATCCCGCAATGGGTGTCTATTTGAGCCACTTGAACAACCGTCGCTCCGACCCCGCCTTGAATCGCTTCCCGGATGAGAACTTCGCCCGTGAAGTCATGCAGCTATTCTCGATTGGCCTGTTTGAGCTGAACCTCGACGGTTCGCAAAAGCTCGACTCGGACTTGCGCCCGGTTCCCACCTACGACAACGGCGACATCACCGAATTCGCCAAGGTGTACACAGGGCTGGGGCCAGGCGGCGCGAAGGATAGCTTCGGTGAGGAGATCTTCTTCGACTTCACCGCACCGATGCGCATGTACAGCAAATGGCACGAGCCCGGCGAGAAGCTCCTGCTCGGGGGCCTGATTTTACCGGCCGGACAGACCGCTCTGAAGGATGTCGAGGACGCTGTCGACAATCTTTTCAACCATCCCAACGTCGGGCCGTTCTTCGGGAGATTGCTAATTCAGCGGCTGGTCACTTCGAATCCGACCCCAGAACATATAGGCCGCGTTGCCGCTGCTTTCGATGACGACGGTGAGGGCGTGCGGGGTGACATGAAGGCCGTCCTCCGAGCGATCCTCTTCGATCCCGAATCAAGGGGCGGCAGCCCGCATTTCGGGCGATTGCAGGAACCCTTTGTCCGCTACGTGGCGCTAGCTCGGATGTTTCGCGCGTCCTCTCACTCGGGCCTGTATATGAACTCCGGCTTCCTCGCGGATTTTCTCCTGAACCAGCACGCGGGGGCGTCGCCGAGTGTCTTCAACTTCTTCCTTCCTGATCATCAGCCAAACGGTGAGATCACCGAGACAGGGTTGGTTGCACCCGAGTTTCAGATCTCCACGGACTCGACGCTGATTGGCATGGCGAATCTGGCGTTTGGTGTCCCAATCCTGGGCCAGCCAATGACCAACCCGCTTCAGGAAGAGCTGGTCGCCTGTGCGAGGGGCGAGGCCACCTGCGATCACATTCCGGCCTGGCTCCGTGACGTGGCCGGGGCTAACATCGTTCGTCTCGACTTCAGCGAGGAAATCGCTGTTGCCGACGACGTCAACGCGCTCCTGGATCACCTCGATACTTTGATGACCTACGGCACGCTCTCTCGGACGACTCGTGACGCTCTGATTCCCATTCTGACTCCAGTAAACGACCCAGAGTTCCGTGTCCGTATCGCGGTTGGACTGATGATGATCACACCCGACTACGTCGTCGCGAACTAACCATGAAGAAGCCAAAGATCAGCAGACGTCAGTTCGGGTTCGGATGTGCTGGCTTGGGAACAACGACGCTCTTTTCGTCGCTGGTTCATCTCAGTGCGATCGGTTCCGCGTCGGCACAAACGATCAAGCCGGGCGACCCCTACAAAGCTCTGGTTTGCATCCTGCTCGCGGGAGGGAATGACTCCTTCAACCTTGTCGTTCCAACCGAGGGCGAGGAGTATGCCGAATACAGCCGTATCCGCTCCGACCTTGCGTTACCGCAGAGTGCCGTGCTGCCGTTGAACACTCTCAACACACCCGGGCGGTCTTTCGGGTTGCACCCCTCGATGCCGCGCGTCCAGCGCTTGTTCCATGAAGGCAGAGCAGCCGTTATTGCCAATGTGGGCACCTTGGTGGAACCTGTGACGTTGCCGCGCTTGCAGTCGGGGGCGGCGAAGCTTCCGCTCGGGCTGTTCTCTCATTCCGATCAAATCGAGCAGTGGCAGACCGCCGTGCCAGACGTTCGCGCCGCCACGGGCTGGGGTGGGCGCCTTGCCGACGTCATCTCCGCCGGATTGGGCAGCCAGCAAATCTCGATGAGTATTTCGTTGGGTGGCACGAATGTTTTCCAGAGCGGCAGGCGGACCTCGTCATTCGCGATCTCCGAAAGAGGCGACGGAGGAGTCAGCATAGAAGGATATGGCGAGGATGATCCGTTCTTTCGGCTTCGGGATGCGGCTATCAATTCGATGCTGAACGCCGAGTATGCCAACATCTTCGAGCGCGCCTACGTCGAACGGCTGCAGCGTTCGATCGACAGCAATCAGTTCTTTAGCGCCGCCCTTGCGAATGCGCCTACGCTGACCACTCCGTTTGACCCTGGAAGGTTCTCGCAGCAGTTGCGCATGGTCGCTCGGACGATTTCCGCGAGGCGCTTGCTGGACACCAACCGCCAAACGTTTTTCGTGCTGTTGCCCGATTTCGACCATCACGACGAGGTCATCAGTAACCAGGCGAGATTGCTCGATCAGCTTGATCAAGCGCTCGACAGCTTCTTTAAAGCGCTCGTCGAGTTGGGCGTGGAGAACGACGTCGCGACCTTCACGACCTCCGACTTTGGACGAACGCTTTCTTCGAATGGCCGCGGGTCCGATCACGGCTGGGGTGGCAACCAACTGGTGCTGGGTGGCGCGGTGCAAGGAGCGAGGTTCTACGGCGAGTACCCCGGCTTGGCGTCGGGGAATCCTCTCGACACTGGGCGGGGCCGCTTGATCCCGACGACCTCGGTGGACGAGTACTTCGCGGAATTGGCCCTGTGGTTCGGGATTGACCGTGCCAATCTCGAGATGGTCTTGCCCAACTTGGGTCGCTTTTACTCGATAAGTTCAGCGTCGGCGCCGATGGGGTTTCTAGAGCCTACCGTCGTTCATCAGAGGCTGCCGCCGAGGCGCCGCCAGCATCCTCCACCCTGACCGACTTGTGCTCTTTTGGCAGTCCGTGCTAGAAGCGGTTGTTTTCGAGCCGGCCAAAGGCCCACCCACCTGAAGAATGTACCTCACCAGCAGTCTAATAGCGTCGACGCAAAAGGACCCGTGTTATCCTGAACTATTGCGCACGGTAGTTGCGTCTCGATGCCCGCCAGGGAATGCGAAGCTTTCGTTCTCCGTACTTATCCATACCGAGAAACGGACTTGATCGTCAGTTTTGTTGCACGCGATCAGGGTAAGCTGCGGGGTATTGCAAACCGAGCGCGTCGGCCCAAAAACCGTTTCGGATCGGGGCTGGAACGGCTATCGCACGTTCAGCTCTCCTATTTCCAGCGCCACAATCGGGACCTGGTCAGGGTTGACGGCTGCGAACTGATGGGGCCGCCGGTTTTTTTGCGAGCTGACTACGCGACCAGCGTGGCGCTCGATTATGTCGCGGAGATTTGTGATCGCTTGCTGCCCGAGCACGAGCCGAACGACAAATTCTTTCGTCTCGTGGCTCTTGTGCTGGAACAGATTTGGTCGAAGCTCGACAGCCGGAGATTGACCAGCGCCGGGTTCGCTGGATCCGCCGATGGCGGCACGGCTTCGGCAGAGACCGATTCGGCAGAGACCGATTCGGCAGAGAGTGAGAGGTCATCGCCATCGCCGGCCAACAACGGAAGTCAGGAAGCAGCACAGGGCTGGCTCTGGCTCGTGGTGACCTACTTCTCGCTATGGGCGGTCAAGCTGGGAGGGTGGATGCCGCCGTTGAACGTTTGCATTCAAAGTGGCGCGGAACTAGGTCCGCGGGAAACGGCTTACTTTGAGCGCTCGCAGCCCGGTTTGTTCAGCGCCGATTTTAAGACAAGAGACTGTTGGGCGATGTCACCGGAATCGCGGGCCATGGCGAACCAGATGCTGAAAACATCGTTGCGGGATATGGACTCGAATCCGTGGGTGAAACAAACGGCGGAGGACTTACGAAGGTTCCTGACGCAACGGCTGGAAGCTCAGCTCGAAGCTCGGCTCAAGACAGTTGAGGCGTTGGACGAGCTTTGAGGGATTGCCGAAGCAGACCCCTCGCTTGCGTTCGGGGCTCTGAGACAGTGGGTTCTGAATAAACAGGAGTTAGATCATGGACAGACCATTCATCAAGTTTCGAAACTACTTCATCAACCTGGAAGCAGTCGCTTGCATTGAGACGACCGAAGACGGCGGAATGGCCATCACCGTCATGAATCGTGAACACCCGATCCGGTTGGGTCCCCAAGAAGGTGCTGAGTTTGCACAAATCTTGGGGCGCCACTCGATGCTACTTCGCGCGGCGGCGGGAACCTAAGTCTCACTTGAGCCAGTCTGGTTCCAGGCAGCCTTCAACCGCTGCGAAACCACACGTATGCTGAACTATCAGGAAACCATCTTCAAGCTGAAGTCTTATTGGGCGGAGCAAGGGTGCGTTATCCAGGAGCCCTTCGATGTCGAGGTGGGCGCCGGCACGATGTGTCCGGAGACGTTTCTCCGGGTGCTCGGAGTTGATCCCTACCGCGTCGCCTACGTGCAACCGAGTCGGCGGCCTGCCGATGGGCGCTACGGCGAGAGTCCCAACCGCCTTTATAAGCACATGCAGCTTCAGGTGATTTTGAAGCCGGCTCCAGATGATGTGATTGAGCTCTACTTGCAGAGTCTCGAGGCGATCGGTATTGATCTGCGCAAGCACGATCTCAAGTTGGAGGAGGACAACTGGGAATCCCCGACTCTGGGTGCTTGGGGCGTGGGATGGCAAGTCATGCTCGATGGGCTGGAGATTACGCAGTTCACTTATTTCCAGCAATGCGGCGGTATTGACTTGGAGCTGGTGCCGGCGGAGCTGACGTACGGACTGGAGCGGCTGTCGGCATTCCTGCAAAACGTTGACAGTGTCTATGACATTCAGTGGAATGAAAACTGGACTTACCGCGATGTGCGGTTTGCCGACGAGCAGCAGTACTCGGTCTACAATTTCGAGAAAGCTGATGTGAAGGCGGTATGGGCCGAGTTCGACCTGCATGAGGGAGAATGCCGGCGATTGCTGGATGAGTACGCGGGAATCGACCACGAGCGGGATAAGTCCCGCTTCCCCCTACTAGCTGCTTACGATCAAGTACTGAAGTGCTCCCACTTATTTAATACCTTGGATGCGCGCGGGGCGATCAGCGTGACCGAACGGGTCGGCGTGATTGCTCGCGTGAGAAACAACGCGGTCGGGGTGGCGCAAGCTTGGATGGACCAACGCTCGATCAAGCAACCCGTGGAGGTCACGGCTTGATGACGACCGCGGGATTGCTGCTCGAAGTCGGGACCGAAGAAATCCCGGATTGGATGATCGGCGGAGCCCTCGCGGACCTGGAGAAAAGGTTCCTCGAAGGCTTGAAGAAATACGAACTCGGCGATGGAGTCACCGTCAATGCGGAAGCGACGCCGCGCCGGCTACTGCTCGTGGCCGAGGGAATTGCCGCGCGGCAGGCGGATCGCGTAGAGACGTTGACGGGTCCGCCCCGTTCAATCGCCTACGACGATTCAGGCAAACCCACCAAAGCTGCCGAAGGATTCGCGCGGCGAGCCGGCGTCGCGATGGAGCAGCTTCAGGTCGGGGGGGACGGCAAGCTTACCGTTGAGCGCCGTATCGAGGGGCGTCCGGCGGCGGAGATTCTGGCTGAGTTCTTGCCCGAGGCGATCGTCGGAGTCCACTTCCCGAAAACAATGTATTGGACCGGCAAGTCGGGGCCCCGATTTATTCGGCCGATTCGATGGCTACTGGCGCTTTTTGATGGCGCGGTCGTGCCCTTCGAGATTACCGGAGTGGCATCGGGGCAGACAACTTGTGGCCACCGCCGTCTCGGATCCGGTTTGATTGAAGTCTCCGGCGCCGCCGACTATCGGTCGAAACTCGCTGACAATTTCGTCATTCTTTCCGCAGCCGAGAGGAAGAAAAAGATCGAGACCGAGATTGCTTCTCTCGTTCCCGGCGGCAAGCGAGTTCGCCCGAATGACCGCCTGCTCTCAACGCTGGTCAATATCACCGAGTACCCGACTGCGATTCTCGGCGGCTTCGAAGAACAATACTTGAGTTTGCCTGAGGAAGTTCTTGAAACGGTGATGGATCACCACCAGAAGTACTTTGCCGTTGAAGATGAAAACGGGCGACTGCAACCGAACTTCATCGCCGTCGCAAACTTGGACGGCGATCCCGGCGGCATTATCCGCGAAGGGAACGAGCGCGTCCTGCGGGCGCGATTCAACGATGCGCGATTTTTCTGGGATGCCGATCAAAAGAAGTCTCTGGCCAATCGTGTGGAAGATTTAAAGTCGGTTACATTCCAGGCGAAGCTCGGCTCTTACCACCAGAAAACTCAGCGCAGTCAAGAGCTGGTCACGGCCCTGGCCAGCGCGCTTGAGTTGTCTCAGGACGAGACGAATATTGCGTTGCGCGCGGCGGAGTTGGCGAAGTGTGATCTGACGACCGAACTGGTGGGTGAGTTTCCAGAACTACAGGGGGTCGTCGGCGGGCTCTATGCGAAACATCAGGGTGAGCCCGAAGACGTCTCCGCCGCGATTTACGATCACTACAAGCCCGCGGGTGGGGAGGGTGATATTCCCCGAACGACAGCCGGCCGGCTCGTTTCCATCGCTGACAAATTGGGCACGCTCGGCGGGCTCTTCGGGCTCGGCATGATCCCCACCGGGTCGAAGGACCCCTTCGCCTTGCGCCGCGCCGCCTACGGCATTGTCCGGATTTTGATCGAGGGTGAGTTGCCCCTATCGCTGCCGGAGTTGTGCCGCATAGCCGACGCGGGCGATGGCACGGCGAGCCTGGAAGAGTTCTTCCTCGAACGCTTGCGTTACTACTTGCGCGATGTACGCGGATACCGCTACGACGAGGTCAACGCCGTTATCTCGGCTTCGGCCGAGCAGCCGCTCGACGTCGCGGCCCGCGCCGATGCCATTTCGAAAGTGCGGCCGACTCCCAATTTCGAGCCGCTGGCGGTGAGCTTCAAGCGCATCGAAAACATCTTGAAAAAGGCCGGCGGAGTAGCGAAATTTGCTTCCGAACCGGTCGACGTATCACTGCTTGAAAATGGAGCCGAGGCTACTCTCCATTCGTTGTTTCAAGACGCGAAGCCCAAGGTGACGGCCTCCAAAGAACAGGGAAAATACGAGGAAGCATTGCGAACGATTGCATCACTAAGAGGAGCAGTTGACCTGTTTTTCGACGAAGTGTTAGTGATGTCGAAAGATGACAAGATCCGCAGCAACCGACTAGCTTTTTTGGCGAATCTGTTAAGGGAGTTTTCGACAATCGCCAACTTCAGCGAAATCGTATCGGCGGAGAAGCCCGCATGAGTCGCCATGACCAAGGCGGCTCGCCATTGGGCTCGCTGTTTCGCTCCCCGTTGTCGCGCAAGCTCTCAGCTTGCCGCGTTGAGACTCATCTCAACGATTGCTTGCAGATGATCGCCAAACCTCAAGAATTCGAAAATCACCGGCCGACTCGACAGGCCAAATAATCAAAAAGGAATACGGAGAGAAAATGACAAAGTATGTTTACGGCTTCGGCGGAGGAACGGCCGACGGCGACGGCACGATGAAAGACACACTCGGCGGCAAAGGCGCTGGCCTGGCTGAAATGAGCAAGGCCGGAGTGCCAGTGCCCCCCGGTTTCACCGTGGCGACCCAGGTTTGCAACCTCTATTTCGCTGCGGGCAACCAGTGTCCCGCAAATGTCGAAAAGGAGATGGCGACCGCCCTGATCGAACTCGAGAAGAAGTCCGGTCAGAAACTTGGAGACGCCAACGACCCGCTGCTGCTGAGCGTTCGCTCCGGCGCCAAGTTCTCCATGCCCGGAATGATGGATACGGTCCTCAACCTGGGTCTCAACGACGAGACCACCGAAGGACTCGCCCGCAAGTCCAACAATCCGCGCTTCGCCTATGACTGCTATCGGCGCTTCATGCAAATGTTCGGCAGCGTTGTCCTCGAAGTAGGGAAGGATGATTTCGAGCACGTCTTTGATGGCATTAAGAAGAAAAGACGGGCCAAGTTTGACACGGACCTGACACCTGAGAATCTTCAGGAAGTTGTCGCCGCCTATAAGAACCTGGTAGAGAAAAAGACCAAAAGCTCCTTCCCTCAGGACCCAATGGAGCAGCTCCGCATGGCGCGTGACGCCGTGTTTCGTTCCTGGTTCAACCCGCGCGCTTACCACTACCGCCGCATGAATGACATCTCGGTTGACCTCGGCACGGCCGTCAACGTCCAGACGATGGTCTTCGGCAATCTCGGCGAAACCTCCGGGACCGGCGTCGGTTTCACGCGTAACCCCGCGACCGGCGAGAACGAGTTCTACGGCGAGTTTCTTATCAATGCGCAAGGCGAAGACGTCGTGGCCGGCATTCGCACGCCGCGGCCCATCAGCGAGCTGAACGATGTCATGCCCGCCGCCTACAAGGAGTTGCGGAAGATCACCAAGAGTCTCGAAAAACATTACCGCGACATTCAGGACTTCGAGTTCACCATTCAGGATTCCAAGCTCTACATGCTGCAAACGCGCAACGGCAAGCGCACCGGTCCGGCGGCCGTCAACATCGCCGTCGACATGGTGAAAGAACGCTTGATCACCAGGGAGGAAGCGGTTCTGCGGGTCGAACCCCAGCAACTAGATCAGCTCTTGCATCCGGTCATGGAGCCGAGTGCGAAGAAGTCGCTGATGCTGCTGGCCACCGGGCTCCCCGCCTCGCCCGGAGCGGCCGTCGGCACAGTGGTCTTTTCTGCTGACGACGCCGTGAAGCACGCCGTCAATGGACCGGTCGTTCTGGTCCGCGGTGAGACCACGCCGGATGACATCCACGGCATGGAGGTCGCCAAGGGTATTCTGACGTCGCGCGGAGGCATGACTAGCCACGCCGCCGTCGTGGCCCGCGGCATGGGCGCGCCTTGCGTTGCCGGAGCCGGGGACATTCACGTCGATGGCGCGAAGAAGCAGATGCGCGTTGGCAAGACCACGCTCAAGGAAGGTGCTTGGATTTCTCTCGACGGCACGAGCGGCGAGGTTTTCGCGGGCCAAGCCCCCACGATCGATGCCGACCCATCGAGTGGCAAGCTAGCTACGTTCATGTCCTGGGTGGATAGGTTCCGCACCATCGGCGTGCGCACGAACGCCGAGGTCCCGCGCGACGCGAAGACCGCCCGCGCGTTCGGCGCCGAGGGCATCGGGCTATGCCGCACCGAGCATATGTTCTTCGAAGGCGAGCGCATCGAACACATGCGAGCGATGATCCTGGCGACCGATGAGAAAGCCCGCCGCAAGGCTCTCCGCAAGCTGCTGCCGATGCAGCGGCGGGACTTCGCCGCGCTGTTCAAAGTGATGGACGGCTTCCCGGTCATCATCCGCACCCTCGACCCGCCGCTGCACGAGTTCTTGCCAAAGCGCGAGGACCTCATGGTTGAGTTGGCGGAACTCCGCGCGCTCAAGAAAAACAAGAAGCGCCAACAGGAAGTCGAGGTACTGCTCGCTCGTGTTGAGGAACTGCACGAGTTCAACCCGATGCTGGGCCACCGCGGTTGCCGCCTGGGAATTACCTTCCCTGAGATCACCGAGATCCAAGCGCAGGCCATCTTCGAGGCGGCTGTGCAATGCGCAAAAAAGGGCATCAAAGTGATCCCCGAAGTGATGATCCCCCTCGTCGGGGACGTCAAGGAACTACAAAACCAGAAGAAAATCGTCGTCGATACGGCCGAAAAAGTCTTCGCCCAAAAAGGGAAGAAGGTCAAGTACATGGTGGGGACGATGATCGAAGTTCCGCGCGGAGCTCTCACCGCCGACGAAGTCGCGAAGGAAGCCGAGTTCTTCAGCTTCGGGACGAACGACCTAACGCAGATGACCTTTGGCTTCTCCCGCGACGACTCGGGAGGTTTCATCGGCGACTACCAGAAGAAGAACATCTTCAGCGAAGATCCCTTCGCGGTGCTCGATGCAAACGGCGTTGGCCAGCTCATCAAGATCGCCCTGGAGAAGGGACGCAAGACCCGCAAAGGCCTGGAAGTCGGCATCTGCGGCGAGCACGGAGGCGATCCCAAGTCAGTAGTATTCTGCGTCCACGCCGGCCTGGACTACGTCAGCGCCTCGCCCTATCGCGTCCCAATTGCCAAGCTAGCCGCCGCCCAAGCTGCCCTAGCGAAGGATCAAGCCGAGAGCATGCGCACCGCTTAGCCCGAATCTGCGCCGCTGAACGATCGTAGCCGACTTTGTGTGTAGCCGATAATATACTTTGTCGGCTTGTAAATCAAGATCGCTGAGCCCCGTGTCGCTGCCGAGTGATAATGTCCTAAACGTGCCAAGTAGAAATGTCCTATTGACAAGGTCAGCCTGGAGGGGTGAGCAAGCAAGGACAACTACTAATGACACAACGAGAGCGCGACCGGCTGGTGGCGCTGCGCAAAGCAGACAAAAAACTCATCACGCAAAAGCAGGCCGCCCAGCAGACGGGCCTCAGCGAACGGCATCTGAGGCGGCTGCTGGCGAAGCTTCGCAGCGAAGGCGACCAGGCCGTGGTCCATGCCGCGCGGGGCCGCGCGTCCAACCGCAAGCTCAGCGCCAAGGCGGAAAAACAAGCCGTGGCAATCCTCTCCCAACCCGTCTACGCCGGCTTTGGCCCGACTCTGGCGGCGGAGTATCTCGAGCAGCGCCACGGCGTCCAAGTCGGCCGCGAAACGCTGCGCCGTTGGATGGCCGCTGCGGGCCTGTGGAAGCCCCGCCGCCGCAAGTCAGGACGCCCGCATCCGTGGCGGCCCCGCCGCAGTTGCCGCGGCGAGCTGGTGCAATGGGACACCTCCGAGCACGACTGGCTGGAGGGACGCGGGGAGAAGCTGTACCTGATCGGCATGATCGACGACGCCAGCAGCGAGTTGCTGGCGCGCTTCGTCCGGCACGATTCGGGCGAAGAGAATCGCCGTTTGCTGAAGACGTATCTGGAACAAAACGGCCGACCCGTAGCCTTCTACACCGACCGCGCCAGCCTGTTTGTCAACACGCCCAAAAACAGCGCCGGCGAGGATCCCAAGCTCTTGCCTCCCACGCAGATCGGGCGGGCGCTCCAGGAGCTGGACATCGAATCGATCACGGCCTATTCGCCGCAGGCCAAAGGCCGCGTCGAGCGCAGCTTTGGCACCGCCCAGGACCGCCTGGTGAAGGGTCTGCGGGTGGCCGGGGCCACGACGATCGAACAGGCCAACGCCTACCTGGAAAGCGAGTTTTTGCCCTGGTGGAACGCCACGTTGCGGGTGCAGCCGGCTCACCCCGACGAGGCGCATCGCGAGCTAGGTCCCGAGCACGATCTGGACTCGGCGCTGAGCCAGGTCGAGACGCGGCGGGTCGCCAACGACTACACGATTCGCTTCCGGGGAAAGAGCTATCAAATCGACCGCAAGGCGATTGTGCCGGGTCTGCGAAACAGCCGAGTGCGGGTGGAGAGTGTGTCTAGTCAAGGCTGGCATGTTCAGTGGGAGACAGTCCCACCGGGGTAAAAGTCAGAGCCCCGTAGCTTGGGTTGCATCCGTGTGGAGGAAACGAAGCCGATGAAGCCAACTGACAAAGCCATCCTTGGGATGGTGAGCAAGTCACCGGGCCGTAACAAAAGTGAACCCATAGGTGGCCTCGAAAAGCTAAAACCCCGGAGGCCGAACCCTCTTTCCACGGGTGAAGGCAGCATGGCCTGGCGCAGACTGACTGCAGCGCCAGTTCACTCCGGCGGGGTGCTAGGGACAGCACGGTGACAAGGGCATGCTAAGCAACTGGAGAAGCCCTCCTCGTCCCGCCGAGAAATTGGCGGAGCAGGGAAGCCGTATAACTGGCGAAAACCAGGAAATCGGTGGAAGGCGAGAGGATGGCGGCTAGGTTCGTAGTAGTGAGGAAGCGGGGTAACGCCCGTGGAGCGAAGGAGCCTTGCTGCACATGAAGTCTTGGTCAACACAGTGAGGCAGGGGCGAAATGATAAAAGCGTCCGGTAGTCTGCAGGATCTGAGACGAAGACTATACGGCAAGGGGAAGGCTGAACGGACTTGGCGTTAACCCAAGGCCTCGGTCGGAAGCGGTGGAGTAGTCAATGGCGAGAGCAGACACCTGGATTCGGGTGACGGCTTCCGAGCTGTCGTCGAAAGCAACTCCGATCGGATAGGTCTCATAAACCTTGTCGTGAAGTGTGCAGGAGCGCGTAGTGAAGGAAATCTTCATGCTGCGTGCGAGGTGGCGGGAGCTGGAAACGGAGCCACGGACACGGTTAACCGGGCACGAAGGGGGAAACCCCGGATACAGCCAAGCCAGGTCCTGACGGGCCACCGCGCCAGTTCCCGACCCTACGACGCCTGGACGGCGTCCTGGCCGCGCGCTTCGGCAAGCACGAACTGGCGCTGAAGCGCTGCGGCGCGCAGCCCCAATCGGAGCGCCCGCAGCCCAAGAGCGCCCAGGCGGAACCCGCTGCGGCAGCGGCCGAGAAGGCTGGCGGCAAAGCTGCCGGCAAGCGAAGCAGCGACTGGATGAAGGACTTCGATCTGAAAGACAGCCCGCCTGTGTGGCAAGCGGCGCAGGCATCCGGCGTTCGGCGAGACGATACGCAGGACTAGGAGTCGCTGCCAAACCAAGACTCTATGCGGAGCGCCCATCGGGCCGATGCGCTGAGTTGGCAGTCGCTGCCAAACCAAGACGCTATGGGGAGCGCCGGGCAAACGGCGCCCAGCGATCGTCGCGTTGGCGAAGCCCAAGGCCTCCGCTCCGAAGCTTCACCAAAGCAATCTCTGTCACGAACAGAAAACCCTCTGACCGGGAGGCCAGAGGGTCGTCTGCTTCAGCCGATTGCTTGGGAGCCAGCTCCATCGCTTCGGCCTTGGGCATCAAGAGCAGGCGCGACCCTGCCCTCAACGCCAACCACTCTACCATCGCCTCTCCAGCCACCTGCCCCAAAGCGGACATTTCTACTTGGCAGCGATTAGGACATTTCTACTTGGCGTTGACAGATCGCAGAGCCCCGCTCAGCGACAGCTGCAGATGCACGTTACTTCAAGCACGCCCCCCTGCACCGGAAGGACAGCCATGCGGGACAACTGGCCCACACTGGTTACGCGGCAGGCATCATACGAATTGGCACAAGCGCGCGGGACCCAGGATCAGATCAAGGTCGAGTCAAGCGAGAGAGCGTATGAGGGGCGACGCCGAGCACTTTCGCGCCGCCGGTTAAACTCAGGCCCAGAGGCTCAAGACAGGCATCCTTGATCGAATGGCTGGGATGAGGCACTAGCGGGTCGCAAATCGACCTGGCGACACGCGTCAAACGCTTACAGAGAATTTCTACGGTCTCCAGCCGGGCGGCGACCTTCGCTGCTCGCTGGTTCACCGATGATGGCGCTACACCCAGCCAAGCTCCTTCATCGCAAGCCCCGCGTGCCAGATCTTCGTCATGTGACTGATCTTATCGCCCTCGAAGAACATTACATACACATAGTCGGTCTTGACACTCTTCCCCGTGGGCGGACACGGTCCTCCCTCGCCGGTGTGTGTCGCCGAGAAAACCGCGTAGGCCGAAACGTTGCTGCGCTCGGCGTCAACAGCCCACGACTTAAGTTCGTAGCTCGCGTCGGGCATGAACCCGTACAACGCCTTCATCCAGTCAACGTAGGCTTCAAGAGTCGTGACGTCAGCCAGAGGCTCGGCCTGGGCCGAGAATGACGCGTCTGGCTTGCAGTAGGGCGCGCACGCCTGCCAACCCTTTCCGGCCTCACAGGCCTCGAAAAAGTCTCGTGCGGTCTGCTCCATGGAATCTGCCATCTGGTCCCTCCTCCTAGAAGATACTACAGGTGCAACCGAATTACCAATAGCGTTGCACATGCATGCCACGGGTCGTTTTCTTTCGTGGAATTTCAGACTCACCGGTGGCCGATCTTCGCCTGTGCCTTACGCGTGGAGAGACCTTCATCGTCGAGAATGCCGACGATCTGGCGTTGCCAGCAGGAACGGCCCTCGCCCGACTGAGATGAGACTGCCACGCAAGGATGCCCCTGAGCTATTCCTCCCGGAACCAGAACTTGTCCGACCAAAGCCGGGCTGCTAGGTGAACCTGCGGCAAGGATCGCAGAACCGATGACCGCCCCCCGAAGATGCCGAAGGGCTCTCGACGCTTCCTCAAATCAGTCTCGTCGAAATTAACCCAGATCGGCGCCTTGGCCCGGGCTAGGCGGTGATGTATCCGCCGTCGACAACCAGTTCGCTGCCGATCATGTAGGACGCGTCGTCGCTCGCCAGAAATGCGATGGGACCGGCGATCTCGGCTGGTTCAGCCAGCCGGCCGAGCGGGATCGCCTTCGTGGCAGCTTCCGCAAACTCCGCCGCTGCGTCCCCGAGGCTCGCGAGTGCGTCGTGGACGAGCTTGGTGTTGGTATACCCGGGATGAATCGAATTGATCCGGATGTTGTAACCTTTCCGAGCGCAATCGACTGCCGCTGTCTTCGTCAGCATCTTCACGCCGCCCTTGGTCGCGTTGTAGGCCGCCAGCAGAGGTTCGGCGATATTCGCGGCAATCGAGGCCACGTTGACGATGACGCCGCCACTTTGCTTCATCGCCCCAATGCCGGCTTGAATTCCATGGAAAGTGCCCTCCAGATTCACGGAGACGACTTTCTTCCACTGCTCGACCGTCGTATCTTCAATGCTTGCGAAATCGCCGGTTCCGGCGTTGTTTACCAAGATGTCGAGGCGTCCGTGGTTAGCGATCACGCCGCCGATCACTTCACCCCAACGTTGATTGTCGGAGACGTCATGAGCGACAGATTCAACCTTCAAGCCGTCGGCAACGAGCGTTGCCACCGCGGCATCTAGATCTTCTTTTGCAACGTCGGTCGCAACGACCTGAGCGCCCTCGCGCGCGAAGCGCTCAACCGTCGCGAGGCCGATCCCCCGGGACGCACCGGTAACCAAAACAATTTTGCCTTCAAATCGGTTCAAAGGATACTCCTTCATGGTTCCCGCTATGGCCAACTGATGCTCGGGACCAGATAGCAAGTCTAGCGATCAAAGCGACGCCGGTCAATGGCCACCTGTAATCGCGTCAAGGCGGACCCAATGCACCTAGCTGGCTGAGCTACGGACGTTTCTCGGGCCACCCGCAGCAGCAGCAGTTTGGCCACTTGAGGTCACGAATTGCGACCTCAACTTGGGGCGGTTGCCGGTACCGCCGCGCTCCTATCCAAGAAACGACCAGTAGGAGATCTCCCTGCTCTCTTCTCCTCTCTGGGTGCGGATCAGGGCAGGCTCTTCACCCCGTCCAGTCCCTCGGGAGTCACACGCGCTACCCACTCTTCGTGCAGTTCCGTCAGACGCTGGACGATTTGAGGCTGCTCTGCGGCGTGGTTGCGCAGCTCCGGTAGATCATCCGCCAAACTTCCCAGGTGAACCTCATCCAGCGGCGGAGAGTCGGGGCCCGGTTTCGCGTTGACCAGCAGTTTCCAGTCCCCGTCGCGTACCATCCAGTGGTCCTGCCATTGCCAATGCATCACGCCGTATTGCGTTTCGGCATCGGCGTCGCGAATCAGCGGCATCACGCTGGGGCCGTCGAGTTCCAGATCCTTCGGCCTGCTGACTCCAGCTAGCTCAAGAATCGTGGGGTACCAGTCCATGGCGGTGATCGCTTGGCCGCGCACGACGTTCTTCGGCACTTTGGCGGGGTAGCTCAAAATCGCCGGCACTCGAATGCCTCCCTCCAGGAAGCTGCCTTTCGCTCCGATCCACTTGCCGGTATTGCCGCCGCCACCATTGGCTCCATAATTGTGCCCCAAGCGGTAGCCGCTGGTGTGGCCGTCAACCGTGATCTGGTAGTCCTCGTCGGAATGTCCGTTGTCGCTCATGTAGACAACGATGGTGTTCTCGCGCAGGCCGACCGCGTCGAGTTGCGTAAGGATGCGCCCAATGTAATTGTCGGTCGTCGAAACGATAGCGGCGTAGCTTCGGCGCGGCTCGACCATTCCCTCGTAACGCGCGCGAAAGAGCTCGATCGACTGCTCGGGGTAGTGCGGAATGTTCAGCGGAAAATAGAGAAAGAAAGGGTGGTCCTGGTTGCGGTCGATGAAAGCCAGAGCCCGGTCGGTCATCAGGTCCGGGAAAAAGTCACCACGATGGAAGACTTCGCGCGTCCCCTCATAGAGATCGTGGTAGCCATGACGATGCAACTGAAAGTGCAGGAAGTTGTCAATGAAGCCGTCGCGGATGCCGAAGAACTCGTCAAAGCCCTGCTTGCTCGGACCGTGGTCAGGATGCGCCCCCAGGTGCCACTTGCCGTAGAGTGCCGTGCGGTATCCGGCCCCTTGAAGAGCCTCCGCTAGCGTGATCTCGCTCGTCAGCATGTTGCGGCCCTTCGGTCCCCGCATGGGACCCGGCATCCAATCGTTGACGTTCGAGCGCTGCAGCTGCCGCCCAGTCATCAGCATCGCGCGGGCGGGACAGCAAACGGTGTGCGAGTAGGCTTGAGTAAAGCGGACACCGCTTTCGGCCAGTGAGTCGATTGCGGGAGTGTAGAGATCCGTCGAGCCGAAGCAACTGGCGTCGAGCGTTCCTTGGTCGTCGGTGAAGATGACGACGACGTTGGGCTTGCGCTGGTGTTGCTCGGCAACGCTCTGCCCAGCAACGGCCTGCAGGGCAAAAGCACCCGTCAACACGACGACGACGGCCAGAATAGACGAGAAGTTCGGGAGCTTTTTCCGCATCTCAGCGGATCATACAACACTATCTTTCTGCGGCGCTGCTCGTCGTGCGCGGGTTCTGTTCCTGCTATGTACGGATCGCGTTACTATGAAAGTGACAGGTTACCGGGGGGGGGGCGCGATGCAAAGCCGGGAGGGACAAATGGGAAGCCAAAACATTCAAGATACCTTTCTGAACAGCGCTCGCAAGGATCGGTTTCCGATCACGATCTACCTGACGAGCGGAGTCAAACTGTCGGGACGAGTAAAGGGCTTCGACAAGTTCTGCATCGAGTTTGAAAGCAACCATCAGACCCAGTTGATTTTCAAGCATGCGATCTCGACAATCGTCGCTCCAAGGCCGGGACAAAGTGTTCCCCGAGGCGCCGAAAGGTCGGCGACTTCACGTGCTCCAGAACCGGTCGCGCCGTCCACGCCGGCTGCAGCTCCTCCGGCCGCACCGGCCCGACCAGCGACACCAGCAGCTCCAGCGACACCAGCTGCTCCGCCAACACCAGCTGCTGCGGCCAAGCCCGCGACTCCGGCCAAACCCTTGACTCCAGCTACCCCGACTGCCGGTCCGCCACCCGCGCTTCCGCGCAGGAGTCTCGGTGACATGACACCGAAGAGCACCCGATGCCCGCGCTACCGGTGCCGGCCTCCGACTAAGAGGTAGGGAGCCTTTCGTTGCAAATCGCCAGCTTGAAACCCGTCGGGTTTTAGCGTCCTCAGCTCGTGGAGCTGGCGGAGGATTGCTCCAAGCGGTTACTTCGTGAAAAAGCCAATCATCGTCGATAACTCGGACGAACGAGACACCTGCATTCTCGTCGGGGTCGAGGTGCGTCGCCGGTCCACCGCCGGCGCTTTAGGTGCGGATAAAGGGGGCGGCTACTCCAGTGAAGAATCTCTGGAAGAGCTAGCCGAACTGGCTGCCGGGGCGCGAGCGGAAGTCATCGGGTCCGTGCTTCAAAGTCGCGAGTCGCTCGAGCCCGCGACCGCCATCGGCCGTGGCAAGGTCGAGGAAATCCGAAACTGGGCGGCCGAAATTGACGCGGACGTCGTCATCTTCGATCGCAACCTCACCCCGACCCAGCAGCGCAATTTGGAGAAGGGTCTCGATAGGCGCGTTCTCGACCGGACCCAGGTCATCCTCGATATATTTGCTCGCCACGCACGCACCCGTGAGGGCCGCTTGCAAGTCGAGTTGGCGCAGTTGAGCTATCTCCTGCCGCGCCTCACCGGCAGGGGAGTCGAGATGTCCCGGCTCGGCGCTGGAATCGGCACGCGCGGTCCTGGCGAAACGAAGCTTGAGACCGACCGCCGCCGAATCGCGCGCCGCATCGAAAAGCTCAAGGCGGATCTGCAGACCGTTCGCTCCACGCGCAAGCTGCAGCGCAAGAAACGTGCCGGAGTGCCGCTGGCCACGATCGCTTTGGTTGGCTACACGAACGCCGGCAAGTCAACCCTTTTCAACGCGCTGACTTCCGCCAACGTGATCGCCGACAAACGAATGTTCGCAACGCTCGATCCCACGATTCGCGTGCTCGACCTGCCTTCGCGCCGGAAGGTTCTGTTGTCCGACACGGTGGGTTTTATCTCGAACCTGCCGACGACTCTGATCCAGTCGTTCCGGGCCACACTGGAAGAAGTCACCGAGGCGGAGATGCTGCTCCATGTGGTCGACATTTCTTCGGATCAAAGATCCGAGAGGATGCGCGAAGTCGCCAAGGTGCTCGAAGAGCTGGACGCGGACAAGAAAACACAAATCCTCGTACTGAATAAGACCGATATTCTCGATGCCGCCGAAGCCGAGGGAACGACCAATACAGAGAAGGCGGCTGCCGGGGCCTCGGATGTCATATCAATTTCCGCGTACCGGGGCAGTGGACTGGCGGACTTGCTGGAAGCGATCGATCGCCGACTCGAAGTCGACGATTTGGCCGTCGTCCAATACCATTTTTCACACGAAGATGGTGACAAGATCTCGTTCCTTTACGAGCATGCACGCGTGATCGAGAGAACCGACAATCCAGAAGGCGTGGAGATCCTTGCCGAGGTCCCTCGCTCGGTACGAGTCAGGCTTGCGGGTGAAGCGCTTAGCGAGCACGATATAATGCAGGCGGCCCAGACGCCGGATTTTGAATGATAGATCGGTGGGCACCCAAGGAGAATTTGCATGCGTTACCTAGTGACAACGATTGGCCTGTTTTTGGCCGGCTTCGCGGCAACTGCAGTCTTAGCGACCGCTGCTGACGAAGTTACCTATATACCTAACGAGAAAGTCAGCGCCGCAATGGTCAAGCCCGGGGTTCTTACCAAGGGCAGCAACTACACCGTCAGCATGAGCCGGCGAGAGCAAGGCGGGAGTTCCGAGGTTCACGCCGCGGATACCGACACTTTCTACATCGTCGAAGGTTCTGCTACGTTCGTGACCGGAGGAACCGTAGAAGGCGAAAAGACGACGGGTCCGGGCGAGATTCGCGGAACCGGCATTAGCGGCGGCCACAGCCGAACTCTTTCCAAGGGTGACGTCATCGTTATCCCCAAAGGCACGCCTCACTGGTTCAAAGAGGTGCCGAAGCTGGTGATCTACTACGTCGTCAAGGCCCGCTAGGTTCGCCGCGCAAACGTTTCCCAAGCTGGCCGGCAGGCCTCGTCCTTTCTCAGGGCCTCGCAAGGTGAGCGACGTGGCGTAGGAGCCCACGCGTGCGCCGCTTCGCGGCTTAACGGCTCTCTCGGTGACAACCTTGGGGCCGGGGGCGGCGGAACGCTCCGGGAGCAGTAACCGCTCCCTCACGGTCGCGGCTCAAGGGCTCTTGGCTTGGGAGGCTCTAAGTGCCATCCAGCCTCGGTCCCAAGGGAACGCCAGCGTCGGCTGATTGACGTACCGCTTTAAGCCGATCGTCATCGTGTCACCCGACCCAGCTTCAATCCGCACCTGGAAGTTCGTCGCGCCGATTTCGCCCGGCTCGCCCCCGCGCGCAACCGACGTGAACTGATGCTCGCTATAGGTGCCGGCCTGCACAACAACGCTGCGAGGCTCGACCTGATTCGTGTTCACGAGCGTCAGCGTGATTCCCTCCGGCGTAATCCTGCTGACAAGTGCCGCCACATCGTCCGGCAGGCCCGCACGGCGCCGGGCGGGGTCAAAATATCGCACCTGGCTGTGCAGAATGTTGCCGGCTCTCCCAGGATCATTGCCGCCCAGCGTCAAATTGACGAGAGCTGTGGTCGCGGCTGGATTGTACCGCTGGGAATAATCCGAGCCGCGGGTATCCGGAGTGCTCGTGTCCTCACGCAGACCCTTCACCCTTGACTGGACCCGCGCGAATTCCTGCTGCAGCGCGCGAAGCGGGTAATCCGCGTCGCGGCCGTCGAGGAAGGCAATCCAGGGATCATCGCGAATACGCTCCTTGTCCGCGGGCTCGAGCGACCAGAGGTAGACGTCTCTTTGCACATCAAAATGCAGGCCTCGCCGGTAGCCATACCAGCCGTCATCACCGTGCTTATCCGGCAGTAAGATACGGCCATTCTCGACTTTCTTAACCGCGTAGAGGTTGTTCACTTGTTGGCGCAGCGGTTCGACGAACTGGTCATCCCGTGTCAGCAGGAACACGGACCCGAAAGCCACGCGGGGGCCTCGTATGAAGTAGTTGCGCGAATTGCTTTGCGGCCAAAAGTTCCAGCCGAAGACCCCCCCATACCACTTCCCGCCCCATCCGCTCCCGATCTTTCCGTCGCGCCCGATATTGGTTGGAATGTTGCCGGCGTTTTGCAGAACCCGATCCCGCCAAGCTGCGGCATACTCCAGTAGCCAGTCACGGTATTTCCGCTCTCCGCTTAGCATGTAGGCGTTCATAGCGAGGGTCGTTGCGCACAGGTTGAGCGGATGATCGCCGGCGATGTTCGACGCGGTCTCGTAGCGGGTCAGCCGGTCAGGTTTTCCCTCTACCGGAAGTCCGCCCCAGTCTTCCGGCCTGGCAGGCGTGAGCTTTGCGCCGCGGCTGCCATTGTGAATGCTCTTGATAATCTTGTGCTTCGGGTCGTAATTGTCGGAAAGCGGATCTTCGCCCGTGTAGAATTCCGCGAATCGTTTGACCCGGGTCAGGTGGAGCGGGTCGTTCGGCTTGCCCAGACTGTAGAAATGAAAGGCCGCCAGGCCCTCGCCCGTGTGCTCCCAGTTGAAGGACGTGATGAACTCGCGGTGGAACATGCCGTTCTCGGCCATCTCGATGCCCTCGGCACGGGCTGCCGTGTACTGCCGAATATGACCCTCCCTGGCCTTCTTGTAGAGGCCGACCACTGATTCCGGAGCCCCCAGCGCGTAGAGCAGGGTCCAATTCGAAAGATTCTCCATCGCGTCGTCGGGGCCGTCATTGCCGCCCCAGCGCTCCACGCATTGCAGGTATCCGTTGTCATCGAAGAACTTGTCGGCAAATTCCCGAACCCCTTGGGCATTAGCGTTCAGCAGCTCCCGCTCCGCCAGAGCCCAGCCCGGCGGGGACATTCGCTGATCGATGACAACTGTTGTTTGAGCGCCAATCGAGGCGACGCCCAGACCGACAATGGCCATGAGTTTCATAGTGTGTTTCATACGTGTGCAGCTTCGTGTCACAAACTCTTCGGCGAGGCAAGGCAGCCCGAGCAGACGCTCAGAGCCCCCCGCGTGAGCGCGGGGTCAAGCTAGGCGAGCACGCCCTCGCCTACTTTTGCCACGGGCTCCTAGGGCAAAGTGTGCCGTTTTCGTAGCCTTCCTTGGACTTTTCGATGTATTTCATGTGAATTTTCGACTCCCCGGGCCAGTACGGGGGGGTGGGGATTCGGGTAAGCTTTTTTGTTTCAGTGGCATAGGAACTTCGATTGCAGGATTTTGCAGGTTTTTTCAGGTTTTTGGAATTTTTGGGTCCTCGCGAGGCCCCGCTTGCCTTTGCATTCGTTTGAGCATAGGCTTGTGCATGGTCGCTTGTGATTCGATCGATTCACCGCTCTTAGAATAACGGCACTATTGCGGATGTCAAGCCTCGGGCGGGAACATTTGTTGAAAACAATGGGGATATTTCTTTTCAGTTCCGTGACTGGCCCCTTGGTCTTTGGGGGGATCGGCGTGTTGGGTGTTTGGAAATAGACCTCCGGGTCGGCCGAACTGCTTCCTCCCAGAGGACCCCGCGGTAGGAAATCAGGGTGCAAGAGCCCTCGCTATGGCCAAAGAGGAGTTCGGCAGCCACGGAGGAAGCGGTGCGCAAGGGAGCTCCCGAGCTTGAGCTCGCTGGACAGAGCCGGACCGCCGCCTCATCAGCCAACTCTCGCAGGTGTAGATTCCCCCGATCTACAACATCCTGGTGAGACCGAGGCATGGCAGGCAAGGATGCCCGCCCCACTTCGAAATGGCCAAACTTGAGAGGCCCGCCTGCGTGTCTTTTCGATATGCCGAAATCTCCTTCCTCCCCGCCAGCTTCGATCCGACTTGACATACCCCAAACCCTACATACAATGAGAGCGACTGACGGAAAGAATCTTCACCTAGCCGGCACGACCGTTTCCCCGCCGGGGACAACGTGAGTTGCGCTCCACTTGTGGTTGATGCCCACAAGTGGCGCCATCTGAAAATGAGAATAGGCGGATCGCCGATCCCCGGCACCCTTTCTCCCATCACCGATCGCTTGGAGGAGCTACTGCCTGAGGCTTTACCGTTCTACTGGATTCATTCATGGGCCGAATTAGAGTTCTCACCGATGTCGTCGCCAACAAGATCGCCGCCGGCGAAGTTGTGGAGAGACCCGCTTCGGTCGCCAAAGAGTTGCTGGAAAACGCATTGGATGCCCAGGCTACGCGCCTGCGAATCGAGGTGGAAGCAGGTGGCAAACGGCTGATCCGCATAGCCGACAACGGCGTCGGAATGGGCCGCGACGACGCCATGTTGGCTTTCGAGCGCCATGCCACGAGTAAGCTGCGGGAAGTCGGCGACCTACTATCGATCTCAACACTCGGCTTCCGGGGCGAGGCGCTTCCTTCGATTTCCAGCGTCTCCCGGCTCGTGCTGGAGACGGCTTGTGACGAGGAGCCGACCGGAACCCGTGTCGAGATTGCCGGGGGCAAAATGCTCCACGTGGACGACACCGCGATGCCCCGCGGCACGACGATCACGGTACAGAACCTTTTTTATAATGTCCCGGCGCGGCACAAGTTTCTGCGCACCGAGCCGACGGAGCTGGCTCATATTGCCTCGCTCGTGACGCACTACAGCCTGGCGCACATCGACAAGTCGTTTTACCTGGCGCACGAAAAAGGCGAATTGTTGAACGCAACCCCGGTCAATGAGTTGCGCGAGCGCGTCTATCAGGTATTTGGGGCTGACACGCTCGATTCGCTTGTCGAGCTGGATTTGCGCGAAAGGGAACTCGAGGTTGCCCCTTCACCGGTGCCTGCCACGCGCGCGGTCCAAGCGGCGCGGTTGGGCGCATCAGGAAGTCAGCGGCACCAATTCCAGCTCAGCGGCTTCGTCTCCACACCGCACGTTCAGAAGCGCAATCGCAACTCGATCTACATCTTCGTCAATCGCAGGCTGATTCGCGACCGGCTATTGCTGCATGCGATCTCGGGCGCCTATCACAATCTGATTCCGCCGGGAAACTTTCCGTTCGCCCTGCTGTTCCTCGACATGCCTTGCGAAGAGGTCGACGTGAACGTCCACCCGTCGAAGACGGAAGTCCGTTTTCGGCATCAGTCCTTTGTTCACGATTTCGTCAGAGACTCGATTCGAGAGCAGCTCATTGAATCCAAACCGGTGACGACTTTTACGTTGCCGGAATCAGGCCAACGCCCCACTCCGCAGCGGGCTGTTTCGCTGCCATTTTCAGAAACCAGCGTGCGGCTCAACCAGGACGACGCATTGGCTCCTTCGGAGCAAATTTTGCACCCGCCCACAGGGCCGGCGAAGCGTCTGGACTTTTCCGCACCGCCGATCGAATTCAGCGTTCCCGGCATGGCGGACCAACCCGCCGACGACGTTACTCGCGCAGCGAGTGAGCCCGGTCAGGAATATGCAGGCGCGGAAGGCGCGGCCTTAGGAAGCTCGGATTCGCGAGGGGGCAGCTCGGGAGGCCCCGAGTGGTCCGCCGCGCCTCCTGCCGGGATCAAGGAACTGGTGGTTGAAGAAAAACTGCACAGCCGCGCCCCGCTGGTCGATGAGCGCGCCGAGTCCATGGCAAATGTGGGCTCGCTCCGTCCCCTTGGGCAGATCAAGGAAAGCTTCATCGTCGCCAGCGGCTCGGACGGGCTGTGGATACTGGATCAGCACGTCGTCCACGAGCGGATTCTTTTCGAGAAAGTGCTGGAGCAACGCTCGCGAGGCCAGGTCGAATCGCAACGGCTGCTGATGCCGATCATTATCACGCTGCGGCCTGAACAAGAAATCACCTTCGCTCAAATCGAGGACGAGTTCCGAGCCAATGGGTTCGACCTCGAACCCTTTGGCAACCGCACAATCGCGGTCAAAGCGGCGCCGGCGGCACTATCGCCACAGCAAGTGGAAGCGCTCATTCACGAGATTCTCGACACGCCCGAACGGGAGTTGCGAGCACTTTCATTGGATGACATTCAACGGCGAGTCGCCGCCACCATCGCCTGCCACGCAGCGATCAAGGTAAACACTCCTTTGGACAATACGAAGATTCACTACTTGCTAGACGAGCTGGCGAAGACCGATTGCCCGATGTCCTGTCCGCACGGCCGCCCGGTCGCACTGAAATATGAAATAAAAGAGATCCTCAAGGCTTTTCACCGAATTTGAGGAGGTTGGTCAACTGGCGGCGCTCGGCAGGCCCGACTCGTTCCGGTCGTTCCGACTCGACATCCGGGGCCGCTGTGTTAACTTGGATATTCTCGGCACAATCTTTCTTCGAGGTACCTTATGCGGAATTTTCTGATTGCCTTCCTGTCAGCCACGCTTGCGCTTTCGGCGCAGGTCACGGTCCTCCAGCACGCAACGGTCATTGACGGCACCGGCGGCGCTCCCATCGCCGACGCGACGATCGTCATCGCCGATGGCAAAATTCGCGACATCGGCCCCTCCTCCAGCGTGAAAGCGCCCGAATCAGCCGATGTCGTTGACCTTAGCGGCAAGACCATCATGCCGGGCATCATCAACCTGCACGGCCACGTGGGACTGGCCAAGGGTCTTTCCCAAGACATAAAGAACTACACCCGCGAAAACGCCGAGGCTCAGCTAACGCTCTACGCCAGCTACGGTGTAACCACGACGACCAGCATGGGCACTGACGACGATCTCATCGTCGAGATCCGCGATGAGCAGCGCCGCGGAAAGCTCAGTGGCGCGCGGGTCTTCACCGCCTTGCAGGGTTTTACGACATTGGGCGGCTACCCGACGCACGCGCCCGGAGTGAAGGGCATCGCGCAAGAGGTGGCCAGCGCCGCACAGGCCAAAGCATGGGTCAACCGCTTAGCGGATCGCAAGGCCGACATCGTCAAGATGTGGGTCGACAGTCACCACGGTGCATTCGACAAACTTTCGCCGGCTATCTACGGAGCGATTATCAGCCAGGCTCACAAGAGGGGGATCAAGGCCTTTGCACACTTATACGAGCTGGAAGATGCCAAGGGGCTCGTCAAAGCGGGACTCGACGTCATGGCGCACAGTATCCGCGATCAGGCAGTCGATGATGAACTGATCGCCCTGCTCAAGGAGAACAACGTTACCGCCGTGGCGACGCTCACCCGCGAACAGTCGACCTTCATTTACGCCGACCAGCCGCCGTGGCTCAACGATCCGTTCTTCAAGAAAGGCACGACCGCCGAGGTTATCGAGGCTGTTCGAACGCAGCTCAGCGAGACCCAAAAGAAAGACCCCGAACGCGAGACCCTCCAGCGGGACTTGAGTATGGCCATGACCAACCTAAAGAAGCTCTCCGACGCCGGCGTGCGGATCGGCTTCGGCACTGACACCGGGCCCCCCGGACGCTTCATCGGTTACTTTGAACACGCCGAGATGGAACTGATGACGCTGGCCGGGCTAACTCCGATGCAGATCATTCAGTCCTTCTCGAAGAACGCCGCCGAGGCGCTCGGGGCTGAGAAGGAATTGGGCACACTGGAGAAGGGCAAGGCCGCTGACCTCGTCGTGCTCGACAAGAATCCGCTGGAGAATATCCGCAATAGCCGGACGATCCACGCCGTCTACCTGGGCGGAAAGAAAGTAGAGTAGCGTCACTCGGCGATTGCTATCCGGGACTTGGACCTGCCGAAAGATTCAACCGGCCGCTATTGAACCGTCATTGAACCAATGACAAGGAGGTTCATCATGCTAAAGTCATCGAATCGGCGCTCGTTTGTGTCTGCGCTGGGTAGCGTCCCACTTATTGGCGGCATCTGGTTATCCACTTTACTCTAGTTGGTGGGCTGGGGCTTGGTGATAATGTCTCGATAGGTCAAGGCCTTACGGAGAACCAACTGTTCGACGAGTCGGTGGAAGATCTTGCCTACGTGGCGGGACTTTCGACGGTTGAAGCGAAAGGTGAATTCATCGAGGTAGCCTTGCAGATGCACTTTACTCACCTTCCCTTGGTGCGTCGCTACCAACCAGCGCTTGAGCAGCGAGGCAACCAGGTGGACATGCGCGAATTCCTCGGCGGCTATCTGCGAGTCTCCCGCTGTGTGGGTGACCCGATAGCGATAGCCGGCTTTCTTCAAGCCCCGGTAACCCCTCCAGCCGTCGCTATGGACCAGACTGCCTGACGCCACACAGTCGGTCACAAAACCCACCAGACTCGGTCCCGATGCGTCGGGGACATGACGCAGACGAATTCGCCCCATTTTGCGGCCCTGCAGTTCCACCGCAACCACAACCAAGGCTTTGCCCACCAGCTCTCGCCCGCGAACGTGCTTCTCCTTGCCGCCCAAGTAAGTCTCGTCGACTTCGACACTTCCGTCCAGCCGTTCCCGACCCAGCCGAACCATCCGCCTGCCGCAACTTCTGCAACATCAGCCAGGCGGTCTGATAGCTGCCCAGACCGAGTTCACGCTGCAAACCCTTGGCGCTCAGCCCTGTTTTCTGAGTGCAGGCCAGCCACATGGCCAGAAACCAACTCCGCAGCGGCACCCGCGAGTTGTGCAGGATGGTTCCCGCCGTGGGAGAGGTCTGGCGTCGGCACCCGCTACAGAACATCGTGCCTCGTCGGGTCGTCCAACCCTTCGTGGCCGAGCAGTTCGGACAAACGAACCCCGCTGGCCAGCGGACACCGAGCAGATACTCGCAGCAAGCTTGCTCGCTGGCAAACCGTTCAGTGAACTCCACCAGATGTTTTGGAAAATCGTCGCTCAACAGACTCGGTCTTCGCCGCCAACAGCGCGAGTCCAAGGATAGCTTGATTCATCACTAGAGTAAAGTGGATAACCAGATTGGCGGCATTCTGCCCGCAGTCGCTGGGCCGGCGCCAGGTTCCTCGCGGGCGCGGGACGTCATCGCCGACCTTGGGGTCACCCCCATCATCAACGCCGCCGGCACCTACACGCGGCTGACGGCTTCGCTCATGCCTGCCGAAGTCGTCGAGGCGATGCGCGAAGCATCGACGAAGTATGTGCGGCTCGATGAACTGCACACAGCTGCCGGCAAGCGTATCGCTGAGTTGCTCAAGTGCGAAGCGGCCCTGGTCAGCGCCGGCTGCGCCTCCGCTCTTTCGCTGGCAGCAGCGGCTTCTGTTGCCGGCAAGGATCCCCAAAAGATCACTCGCATCCCCGACACTCACGGGATGAAGAACGAGGTCATCATCCAGAAGAGTCACCGCAACGGCTATGACCACGCGGTGCGCAACGCGGGCACTCAGCTCGTCGAAGTTGAAACGCGCCAAGAGCTGGAACGAGCGGTCAACCACCGCACGGCGATGATGTTCTTTCTTAATTCCGCCAGCAGCCAGGGGCAAATCGCGTGGGACGAATTTGTCGAGCTGGGAAAGAAGCACAGCATTCCCACACTGATCGATGCCGCCGCCGATGTGCCTCCGGTTGACAATCTGTTCCGCTTCACGAAAATGGGCTTCGATCTGGTCGCCTTCTCAGGAGGGAAAGGGCTTCGCGGACCGCAGTCGGCGGGGCTGCTGCTCGGCCGCAAAGATCTGATCGAGGCAGCGGTCATGAACAACTCGCCCAACTCCGACTCGCTGAGCCGCGGCAACAAGGTCAACAAGGAAGAGATCGTTGGCATGGTCGCCGCGCTCGAACTCTATCTCAACCGAGACCACAAGGCGGAGTGGAAGCAGTGGGAACGCCGTTGCGAGCAGATCGCGAAGGAAGTAAAAAGGGTCAAGACGGTCAAGACCGAAGTGTTTGTCCCTGATCTCGCGAACATGGTCCCGCACCTGCGCGTGATGTGGAATCATGACAAGCTGGGCGTCACGCCCGAACAGGTTCACGAACGGATGAGCATGGGCGAACCGAATATCGAGTTGCGTCCCGGAGCGGAAGAAGATATCACTGTGGGCGTTTGGATGATGCAAGAGGGCGACGACAAGATCGTCGCCCGGCGCCTGCGTGAAGAACTTCAGCGCGGCTGAAGTCGCGTGGTAGCAGCTTGACCTGCTGCGCTGGCCCCCATGCGTGCCGAGACGGGCCGCGTCGTTCGCCAGGAGGAGATTGTCGGGTGCGGGGGATACCTTTCTTCAAAGGACTGGGTCTATTTGAAATTGCGCCAGGTGAACGTGGCTGGCTGACCGCTGTCGAGGGACGTCGTAGCCTGGTCCCCCGAACTCTCCCTTCTTTTCGTCCCGCCAGGTGCCGATACTATTCTTTTAGACGACCCCGAACGATGCCTGCCGAAGTCGCCAGCCGGTTTATCTCTTTCGTCCCCTCTGGTCCTCTCGGTGCATTCGAGACTCTGCCCCCGATGTTTTTCACTTCGGCGGGACGGATCTGGTGACTCCATGACCGAGAGGGGGCTCCAGATCATTTTCGACCGAAGACATTTTCGGATCCCGCGTATCTTGTTCTTCGTTGTGACGGCTTTCGTCTTGTGGACCAGCTACACCGTAGGTTTTGTGCGCGGCCGCGTGGATGGTTACTCCGGCCCACTCCGAGAAACGGAGCTACAAGTTTCTCGGACCCTACAGGCGACGCCCTCGGGGGATTTTTCGCTCAACGCTCAACTTGGCCAAGAGCCACTGGGAGACGCTGACACGCTGGAGGGCATCGAGAAAGCCCGAGAAGGAATTGCTCCGAGTGCCACGGGAGCGAATCTTGAGTCCGGACCCGACCCTCCGCGGGAGTTCCAGGCGGAGAGCGTCTTCGCCGAAACGAGGTCCTCGCGGGTCGCTGCCGTCCGGTCAACCTACTTACAAGTGGCAGCCGCTCGGACTCGGCCTGAACTTGACCGCGTGATCACCGAACTCAAATCGAATGGGTATGCGCCCATCGTGGACCGCAGCGGAAACGATGGGTGGATCCGCGCACTAATCGGCCCAGTCGCTGACGATCAGTTGATCAGCGATCTCCAGGGGGAACTCAGCGAGGCCGGCTTCGACAGTTTTCCACAGGAGTGGTAGGTCGGGCAGGCGGCAAAACTGGCCGCTTTCAACAGTCTAACGTGCCAGTCGCGTCCTCAGCCGCTCCTTCGGGACCTGTCTCGCGGACTCTTCCCTGTCCGAGCAACCACGTCTCGACCTGAGCCACTTAGCGTTGCAGGGGTCATGGCATCGCCTTGGCTGAAGACCACTGTTTTCGAACGCCACTCTCTAAGGTTTGCACAAAGAGATCAAGAGATCGATCAAGGAGAGATCTCTGGCCAGTCACCTCAACAGGCCAGAAGGGCGCGCTCCTGCCGGCTCCGAAGACGCTAGAATCCTAGAAGGATGCGGACGAAATCACGATCTTCTGTGGAAAAGTTTGATGGGCTGCTTGCGGTCGCTCTTTGTCTAGTGCTGTTGAGTTTGCTGCTGTTGACCGGATGCGCCGAAAGCCCCGCTCCGGAAGTCGATATCTTCCCTTACGCGAACCAAATCGACGATCTTCCTAACGGTTTGCGACTGATCACTGTCACTACCGGGTACCCCAATATCGTGGCGCTCTACACGGTGGTTCAGGTGGGCTCCCGGAACGAAATCGAACCCGGGCGATCTGGCTTTGCACACCTGTTTGAACACCTGATGTTTCGCGGCACCGAGAAATTTCCGGCCGAGAAGTGGGGCGAGATCATGCAGGGAGCCGGGGCCTCGACAAACGCCTACACCAGCGACGACCGGACGGTTTACCACGCCCTTTTCTCCAAAGAGGATTTGGAGCCGATCCTGGAACTGGAAGCCGACCGCTTCCAGAACGTGAAATATTCCGAAGACGATTTCAAGACCGAAACGCGCGCCGTGCTGGGCGAATACAACAAGAACTTCGCGAGCCCCATGCGTAAGCTCGACGAAGTCACACGCAACGCCGCGTTTAGCACGCATACCTACAAGCACACAACCATGGGCTTCACGGAAGATGTCGAGAACATGCCGCAGATGTACGACTACGGCCTGAAGTTCTTCGACCGCTACTATCGCCCCGAGTACACGATCATCGCGATCGTTGGCGATGTGACCCCGGCCGAGACCCGTCCGCTGGTGGAGAAGTATTGGGGTTCGTGGGAGCGCGGTGACTACAAGCCGGAGATGCCGGTCGAGCCCGCCCAGAGCGAGGCGAAAGAGCTGGACGTTCCATTCCACACTCCGACACTGCCCATTCTGTCGGTTTCCTTCCATGCCGCTGCGTACGACGATGAGGTGGTGGATTCGGCCGCGCTCGATGTGATCTCCTTCCATGCTTTTGGGGAGAATTCGGAACTCTACAAGCGGCTGGTGATCGAGGAGCAGAAGGTCGACGATTTGTCCCCTGCCTACTACGATCATCGCGACCCGTTTCTTTTTTCGGTGGTAGCGCGCGTCAAGGAAGAGGAAGATGTGGAGTATGTGCGGGAGCAGATTCTGGCGACTTGCGAGGCGCTGGGAAAGGATCTGATTCCGGCGGACAAACTGGAAGCAGTGAAGTCTCATCTGCGTTATCAGTTTGCTCTCGGCATGGACAGCAGCGGCGCCATCGCGGGTACGCTGGCGCATTATCTTGGACTGCGTAATTCTCCGGATACGATCAACAAGCGCTATGCGCTCTATCGCGGAGTGACGGCGGAGGACCTGCGGGCGGTGGCGGCAAGGACGTTTGCCGAGTCGAGACGAACGATTGTAAAGCTGAAGTTTGATGCGGCGGGCGCTGAGACGGGTGCGGCAGGAGGTGCGAAATGAGGCATGCTCTTGCGGTATCACTGCTCTTGATTTTCGCGCTGCTTTTGTTTGGCGCTTCGGCGGTCTTGCAGGCGGAACCAGCGGTTCTTGAGGTCGAGAACGGGAGTCCGTTGATCACGTTTCGGATCTTGTTTCATACAGGCGCGGCTAGCGACCCGGCCGGCAAGCAAGGACTTGCTGCTTTGACCGCCGCCATACTGAGCAAGGGCGGCAGCAAAGACATGTCCTATGACGAAATCGTCGAGGCTTTCTTTCCGATGGCCTCCTCGGTAAACGCTCAGGTGGATAAGGAAATGACGGTTTTCGAGGGGACGACTCACGTGGAAAACCTCGACCGTTACTACGGAATTTTGCGCGCGATGCTGCTTGATCCGGGCTGGCGCGAAGAGGATTTCAAACGCCTGAAAGATGAGGCGGTAAATTTCTTGCGGATCGGGCTTCGTAGCAACAACGAAGAGGAACTGGGCAAGGAGTTTCTCTATACGCGGATTTACCGAGATCACCCCTACGGCTGGCATAACTCGGGAACTGTCGCCTCGCTCGAAAAGTTGACCATCGACGATTTGAAGAGCTTTTACAAAGAGCGCTACGCCGCGGGGAATGTGGTGGTGGGCCTAGCGGGCGGCTATCCAGAGGGGTTTGCGAAAAAAGTGGCGGCTGATTTCTCGAAACTGCCGGACGCCAAGCCGGAACCGGTGGCATTGCCCACGCCGCAGTCTCCCCAGAAGCTCAACATCCGGATCATTGAGAAAGACACTCGCGGAACACATATCGCTCTGGGATTCCCGATCCACGTCAACCGCAGTTCACCGGATTGGCCGGCGCTCAAACTGGCGCAGTCCTACTTGGGGGCAGCACCGCTCGGGCAAGGGCCGCCTTTTTCAGCGCATTCGGGAAGTTCGCGGGATGAACTATGGCGACTACGCCTATATCGAATATTTCCCGCGCGGCATGTTTCAGTTTCAGCCGGATCCGAATTTGGGGCGGCGGCAGCAGATCTTCCACATGTGGATACGTCCAGTCGAGCCACAGAACGGCATGTTCGCTCTACGGATCGCGCTGTTCGAGCTGGACAAATTGGTCAGGGAAGGGATCTCGGAGGAAGGGTTCGAGTCGACGCGGCTATTCCTTTCCAAGTACGTCAACCTCGTGACGCAAACGCAGAGCGAGCAGCTCGGTTACGCACTCGACAGCGAATACTATGGCATCGCCGATTTCAACGGATTTCTGAAGGACGCCCTTGCAAAGCTGACGGTGGAGCAAGTAAACCAAGCCATACGCAAACACCTGCGATCTAGTGATCTCGACATCGTTGTCATCACGAAAGACGCCGAGGGATTCAAGAAGGGTTTGAGTTCGCGGCGGCCGACAAAGATTGAGTACGTATCGCCGAAGCCGAAAGAGGTTCTCGACGAAGACAAGCTGATCGGGAAGTATCGACTGGATGTCGGCTCGGTCGAGATCATACCGGTCGGAACGATCTTTGAGTAGCTGCCGCACCCTCCCAACGCCCGGAGCGAGACCTATCTAGCCTGCTATTCTCACCACGCGCCGAGGGGTTGCCGGCGGCGCCGATCTTTGAGTAGCATTTTATCGGCAAAATCGGCTCTTGGTACTGACCTGTTCCGAGATCGCAGTGCTCTCCCTCAACAGGAAGGGAACTACTACAGGGCATATGTGGGGATGGTTCTTTGGTGCTTACCTCTTCTTAGGATCCAGTCCTGCTAGCGTTTCTAGTCTGCCGCAGCGTGGTGCTAGAATCAACTTGGGTCTGCCGAACGGGCAGCCGCCGCGCCTCAGGGCGGGGAGGAAAGTCCGGTCTCCATAGGGCAGCGTGCCGGCTAACGGCCGGGGGGCTACTCTCAAAGGGTAGTTCACGGAAAGTGCCACAGAAAATATACCGCCCCGGCAGCCGCCGGGGTAAGGGTGAAAAGGTGCGGCAAGAGCGCACCGCGCCTCGGGCAATCGAGGCGGCAGGGTAAACCCCACGCGGAGCAAGACCAAATAGGGAACCAGCGGTGACCCGCCGCACCAGCGGCTGTGCGGCTTCGGCCGGGCAGTCGAAGTTCCGGGTAGGTCGCTTGAGTCCGCTAGCAATGGTGGACCTAGATGAATGGCTGCCCCCCCCGGCTTCGGCTGGGGGACAGAAACCGGCTTACAGTTCGGCAGGCCCAGTTTTCTTGCACGCCCGGTCTCAACCGCGGCCGTTGGGTTAGCGATGCCGGCTAGTTGATTGGCAGGGCTACTTGGTTGCCTTTCCTTTTTCCACTGGTTAGGACGATCGCTACAGCTTCGCCGGGATTCACTTCGGTTGGGATCTCAATGTTGACTTGATTCAACCCCACGAAGCCCGGCGCCCGACCCGCGAATAGAACAAGCGCGGCAGCGCCCCCAACCGTCACGGTCGGCGTTCGCTTCGCAACTTCAAACCCATTCGAGCTTGTGGTCTCGCCCAAGCCGGTCACGAAGAGGGAAACGAAACCACCGCGCGAGACGGGGTTCGTTGCGCTGAGAAGCTCGCCGCTCACGGCATCGATCGCCGCCGCCAATCCGGTTCCAGTGCCATCGATCGAGAAGACAGCGGGGACGGCCGCGTCGAGCAACAAGTTGATCGTGTGTTCACCGAGAGGATTGCTCACCCGGATTTGTACCAATCCGACAAGTCCAGCGGGCAGGTAGGCGTTGATCTGGCCTGGACCCGCGAAAAGCAATGGGATCGGCTCGCCGTCGGCGGTCACCGTCGTTCCCGCTAGACGCGTCGGCAGGGGCAGGGAAACGACCGCTTCGGACCTCTCCGCCAGATTCGTGCCAAAGATCGAGACCAGCGAATCAGCGGCCACGCTCAAAGTATCGACGGCGCCCGCCGCTGGTTGGACGCGAGCGATAAACGGCCCCAGTTTCGCCACGATGACGTTGAAGCCGCCGGCTCTCACATCGCCGGAAAATGTGAGAACATCTTCGCCCCGCTCCACCTCGAACAAGTACGGGCGATTGGGCATCAACTCGCTCAAGAACACGTTCGACGGCCCCTGGATCAACGGAAGGTCGGGGACCGGGTTGTCCTCGCTACTGTCTTTCGCAATCACCGCGTTGATGTCTGTCGCGTAATTATCGGCCTCGTCCTTGAATGCGAAATACAGACCGCCTCCAGCGGAGAGGTTGGCATCCTCGAGCGGAGTCTCGCCGATCTGCTTCCAATCATCAGTCCCATTTAGGAAAGACCGGATGATTTGCGCGGACGGGTGAGTCTCGGAGTCCACCGCCATGAGGACATCCGATTTATTGCAAAGGAGACGTGCGGGCGCGTTGTGACAGACGGGCAAGATGCGGGTGCACTCGGTAGTTGCGCCGAAAAAAACGGCCGGCGCAAGCGACACGCCGGCCACGGGCGCCACCCCGTCGCTGAGACCGTTGCTCGTTCCTTTGCCGGCCACCGCGATTGCATCCACTTCCCTCAAATCGTCGATGCCCTGGTGCCAGGTGGCCAGATCCCATGTGAATTGGCTGCCGACGGAGAGGGCAGGCAACTGCTCGCCCTGATTGACCGAGTTGGCCAGCGGTGTTCCGAAGTGCTCTCCGCCCACCAGAACGGCTTTTCTCACTTTGGGATCAGCCGGCGGGATGAACTTGCCCGGTTCCTGTTGCTTGCCCGTCAGGTAGGAGCGGACAACCAGGGCGCCCATGCTAAAGGCGACAATGTCGACCTCGGGGACCGGAGATCCATCATCGAGCCTCAGCGCCGCGATTACATTGCCCAATTCATCGCCGAGGACCTCGATTGGAGGGGTCCCGAACCGGCAGTTGTCGAAGAAGACAACCGTGCTGCCGTCTGCAACGAGGAACTCCTCCAGCCTTCCAAAGGTGCCTGTCGTGTTCTCCGAAAGCTCGCACTCACCTGTAAAAAGGGCGCCAAATGAGAACCCGTTCACGAAGACCACTGGCGGCCTGGCGGACTGCGGAAGGGGCGCGAGCGGGTCGACAACGACCTCTAGCGTGGCACTCCGGACGAATGCCTCCGAAGTGGCAACGTGCAGGGGCGCCGCGGCACCGGCTGCTGCGACCCCGCCAAGCGCCGTGTCGCTGGCGGCCGTGACCTCGACCGTGTATTTCCCTGCCGGCATTGACGGGGGCACGGCAATGAACAGTCCCGTGCCGTCGGCTGTTACTCCTACCGAAACCGGGTACGCGTTGGGGGCGCTTGCTGTTAGGCGGCGCGAAGTGATTTTCAGCTGCCCCAGGCCGGGTGGCTCAGTAAACAGGACTCGGGCCGAAGACCCCGCTACTAGGCGCACGCGGGCCTGGTTGAGTCTTAGCGGTTGAACCTCCGCGGACGGCGCGGCGAGGGATATCAGACAGTACAGGAAAGCGAGTCGGAAGCAGGTTTGCATTTTTGTATTGTTCAGGTTTGAAAATTACTACAACCGGTCTGGTCGACGTCCCCGGCCCGAACCAGAAAGCTTCAGCCGGGCGCGGACGGAAGTCCGCGCTCCTGAGTTTCTATATTCTTCGATGAGAATCTCAGGGTTATGTAGCGAAGATTGGCGCCACCTTTCCTTCGCAAAACGCGGCGGGTCTGCTGCATTCGGCTTAGAGGCGATAAATCTCGACGGCCGTCCCGCCTTGTATGCGTTCTTGCTCGTCGCCGGAAAGCCGCCCGATGAATTTCGAGACGATCTTGAACCAACGCTCGTAGCGGCATGCCAACAAGCAAACCGGCCAATCGGAACCGAACATCAGACGACTCGGACCGAAGGCTTCCAACACGGTTTCGCAGGTAGGGCTGAAGCTGCGCTTCGGTCCAACTTTGAAAGTCCGCTTCGGTCACCATGCCTGAGATCTTGCACGACACGTTCGGACGCCGGGCCAGCTCGCTGATGTTTTCGCGCCACGGCGTGATCAGGTTGTCCTTGATGCGGGGCTTGGCGATGTGGTTGAGGACGAACACCTGATTGGGGTGGCGGTCGACGAACTTGATTGTCTGCGGCAGATGCCGCTCGAAGATCAAGATGTCGTAGATCAGATTGAACCGTCCGTAGTTGGGCCACGCCGCGATTAAAGTCGTCACGTGAGATGTAGTAATCGTCCGGTTCGTCTTGCAGTACGTGGCGAACGGATTTCAGTTTCGGGTGCGACGAGAATCGCTCCAGATCTTCTTTGACGGAAGGGCTGACCAGCGGCACCCAGCCGACGACGCCTCGCATGAAGTCATGCTGATCCGAGTAGCCCAGGAGCGTTTCAGTCTCTTCGATACTCTGGCGAGCCTGCACCGAGACGACGCCGTCAATCCCAACGGCGTCGATTTCCGCGCGCAGATGTGGGGGCAAGAAGTCACGACGGATGACCGCCTTCTCTTCGTCGATCCAGCCATATTCTTCCGGGGAGTACTTCCAAAAATGGTGGTGCGCGTCAATTTTCATGGAGGTATCGAGGTAGCGGAATCGGGCCCTGCCATGAACGATGTGCCTGGTCTTGAATGCATGGCCAAGACACGAA
>CBDCYS010000077.1:0-175721 GCA_965224215.1 Bryobacterales bacterium
ATGAGCAGTCTGTGCAGAAGGCGGCTGCACAATCCTCGGGGCCACAACGTTCGTCTCTTAGACCACCTCAAGAACCCTCTCGACCGCGAGTGTATTGACACGCGATCCCATCCCCCGCACCCCCCGCCGTGTTGTACAATCCCACCGAGATGGAAAGCTACGCCGCCGGCCCTCGAACCCCCTTGATCGAAGAAACCATCCCACAAGTCTTCGCCGAAACCGTCGAACGTTTCGGAACCCGCGACGCCATCATCTCCCGCCACCAAAACCTGCGCCTCACCTACAACCAGCTCCACCAAAAAGTCGAACAACCCGCCGCCGGCCTCTACCGCCTCGGCATCCGCCCCGGCGACCGCGTCGGCATGTGGGCCTCAAGCTGTGCCGAGTGGATCTACCTGCAAGTCGCCACCGGACGCGTCGGCGCCGTCCTGGTCAACGTCAACCCGGCTTACCGCGCACACGACCTGGCCTACATTCTCGAGCGCTCCGGGATGAAAGCCATCTTCCTCTACGAAAAAGATAACCGCGCCAACTACCTCGAAATCCTGCGCGAAGCAAGCCATGGTCGCCAGACCGCGCTTGAACATTCAATCGTCCTCGAACGCCCCGGCGAAACCCTCCTTGACACAAAAGCCCCCGCCGGCGCCACCAACGGCATCATGAGCTGGAGCGCCATGCTCGCTTTGACCGGCGGGCTCGAAGGGAGCGACACGACCGAGGGCCTCGACAGCCCCACCGCCGCCGCCCCCCCATATCAAGGAAGCCCCGACGACGTCGTCAATATCCAGTACACCTCCGGAACCACAGGCAAGCCCAAGGGAGTGCTCCTCACCCACAAAAACCTCGTCAACAACGCCCACCTAGTCGGCCAAACACTGAAGTTTAGCGAGCACGACCGCCTGTGCATGCCCGTCCCGCTCTATCACTGCTTCGGTTGCGTTCTCGGCTCGCTGCAATGCCTGGTCTTCGGCGCAACATTGGTGTTGCCGTCGGCCCAATTCGATCCACTGGCAAGCTTGCGGGCGATTGACGAAGAGCGCTGCACCACCATCTACGGCGTCCCGACGATGTTCATTGGCGAGCTGGACCATCCCGACTTCGCGCAATACGACATGAGTTCCTTGCGCACGGGCATCATGGCCGGTGCACCCTGCCCAATCGAGCTGATGAAGCGCGTCGTCAGCGAAATGCATTGTTCGGAGATGACCATTGCCTACGGTCAAACCGAAGCCTCCCCAGTTGTCACCCAGACATCCACCGAAGACCCTCTCGAAATCCGTGTCTCCACCGTCGGCCGCGTGCTCCCCTGCACCGAGGTCAAGATCATCCAGCCCGAAAGTGGACAAACCGTCCCCGCCGGCGAACAGGGAGAGTTATGCACACGCGGCTACCTGGTCATGAAGGGATACGACGATGACCCGGACGCTACCGCTCGCGCCGTCGACTCAGACGGCTGGCTGCATAGCGGCGACCTGGCGACGATGAGCGAGGACGGCAATATCCGCATCACGGGACGCGCCAAGGAAATGATCATTCGCGGGGGTGAGAATATCTATCCCCGCGAGATCGAGGAATTTCTCCACGCCCATCCCAAAATCGCCGACGTCTACGTCGTGGGACTACCCGATGAACGGCTGGGCGAGCGTGTCCTTGCCTGGGTGCAATTGAAAGCCGGCGAATCGGCCAGTGAAGCCGACCTCAAAGATTTCTGCAAAGAAAAGATCGCCCACTTCAAGATCCCCGAATTTATCCGCTTTGTTGACGGATTTCCCATGACCGTCACCGGCAAAGTCCAGAAATTCGTGATTCGCCGGCAAGAGATTGAGCTGAGAGGGTTCGAGGCCTAAGCCCAATACTCTTCACTTAACGATCCTGATGCGTTTCTCGATATTCTGAATGGGGGGCGAGATCGGCTGGTTTCGCCGCAGCGGATAGCCGCTCATCTTGCGCTTGACCCCGCGCGGATTGCGGCGTCCTCGGCTGCAGGCCACACGCTCCTCCAGTATCTCTGCCAGCACGGCCGCATGAAAGACTTTTCTGTCCCGAGGGGGGAATAGCCACAAAGAGCGGAAGCTTGCGGCGGACAACTCTCACCGCATGCAGAAACGATAGCCGGTCGGGATCTTCATCCGCCTTCAGCGCCGCTTCGTGCATCAGCCCCCGAATAGCAAAGTGCGCCAGCAGCAGCCCATAGAACTCTTGCTCGACCAGCTCCGGGGTCTTGCTGCGCAGAACGATGCGGGCTCCCCGCAAATGCGTCTTCAACTCGTCCAGCGCCGTTTCGATCTCCCAGCGTTTGGGGTAGAGCGCGGCGAGTTCCTCCGCCCGGGCCTGCTCCGGATCCAGCATCGTCGTCAACAGGCGATAGAGCGACTCGGCGTCTTCCAGCCCTTCCAGACGGTATTCGATGACCCGCACCCGCACGCCGTTGGCGCCGCGCCGCCGGTCCCGCTCGGAAGGATAAATGCGGCTAAGATAGGAGCCGTCCGGCAGGCGTTTCTCGCAGGGAAGAATCAGATTCTTCTTGATTCGCCACAGCAGATCGGCGCCCCAGACCCGCGCCTGGTTCCACAACCGATAGCTGAAGAAATTGCGGTCAGCCAGGCACAACATCCCCTTTCGCAAGTGCGGGATCACCTCCTTGGCGAGGGCGATTTCGCTGACATCATAGGCGCCCATCCGGGTGCCGAACAACACGTGGGTCCCTGCTTCCACGAGCGAAACGAAGCGCAGTTGCGGATAGGCGCTCGAGCCGCGGCTGGCTCCGGGCCGGCCGTAGGCCGCTTCGTTGCGCTTCTGATCGGCAAGGTCGAGGGTGCTGCCATCGATGCTCACCAAGCGCTATTGCCGATACCAGGCGCCCTGGGTAGCCGCCGCCGCGATCGGCTGCACGAGCTCATCATGGAGTTGCCGCAGCACGGCCGGCCCCAGCCGCGAGCGCGCCTGGGAGATCGCCGAGTTGCCCGCCACCTTCACCTTCGTTCCCGGTTCGCTGAGCCACTGCAACCCTTCCAGCAAGCAGCGCAGCACCTCCCGGTAGGACGACTGCATGTAAAGGGCCAGGGCAATGACGTAGTAGACGACCACGTGAGCGGGCAACTCGCGCTGCCGCACGCTGGCTTTGCCCGTGGCCGCCAGAACCGCCTCAATCTTCCCTACCGGAAACGTCTTGGCCATCACGCCGAGACTGATGTAATCGCTGATTCGCGCCCCTTGGGGCAGTTCTGCCAGCTTGCGCGCCATGGCGTGGTCCTCCTGTTCCTGTCTGAAACAGAATACCACAAAAATGTTCTTAAGTGAAGAGTATTGGGCCTAAGCCTCATTTCTCATCGCGTAACGACTTCTGCGCGTGGTGGCCTGCCCAGGTTCAACGTATTGTTTTCGGCGAAAGGCGTTTTTGCTCAGGGTTGCGTTTCGCTGCATCCTGGCTACGATCCTGGGCTGCTTCGTCGCCCAAGCGGCCTCTGCCGAGCGCCCCGTGCTCAACCACAGCATGCACCAACCCGACCAATTTCTTGCTGCGATAGGGCTTTTGAAGGAATACGGCGCGTTGTTGGCCGTCGAGCTGCTGAATGGCATCCTGTTCGTGGTACCCGCTAGAGAAGATAATCTTCACGTCGGGTCGAATTCGGCGCAGTTCAAGGGAGGTCTCTTCCCCGTCCATGTGAGGCATGGTCAAATCCAGCAGCACCACGTCAATCATGTCGCCGCTGCTGCGGAAGACCTCAACCGCATCTCGTCCATCTGTCGCGGTTACCACGGAAAACCCGTGCCTCTCAAGTGTTCTCGTGGCCATCTTTCGCACGTCCTCTTCATCGTCAACCACAAGGATCGTCCCGTGTCCGCGCAGGGCGCTAAACGTTGTTGGCGGTCTTTTAGATTTCTTCGCCGCTTTCTTCGAACAGGGAAACAACACCCTGAATGTTGTCCCGGACCAGGGCTCGCTCGAGATCCTGATGGCGCCGCCGTGTCCGCGAACGATACCCAGCACCGCCGACAGACCAAGGCCCCGTCCTGAGAACTTTGTGGTAAAAAAGGGGTCGAAGATCTTCCCGATCGTGTCGCCGTCCATTCCGTAACCCGTGTCGCGCACTTCCAGGTAAACGTAGTCGCCCTCGGGCAGCTCTTCATTCGAACCCCTCTGAGAAAGCAGACACGTTTGATCCAGATAATCCCGGTCGGCTGCCATGACCGCGGTTTTCACGTTGATCACGCCGTCGTTCTTCCCGATGGCGTCGGAAGCGTTCGTTACCAAATTCATCAACACCTGCTGGATTTGACTTGCATCCGCTTTGACGGCGGGGAGATCCTCAGCCAGGTCATACCGGAGCACCGCCTTCTTGGAGACCGCTGCCCGCATCAAACTGTCCAACTTCGCGACGACTTCATGGAGGTCAAGAACCCGCGGCTCGAATCTCCCTTTGCCGGAGTAAGCCAGCATCTGTCTCGTTAGTTCCGCCGCCCGCTCGCCGGCCGTCACCACCTCCTCGATGTGGCGGCGAGCCGGGGCATCGGCTGGGAGGTTTTCCAGGGCGAGATCGGCGAAGCCAATAACAGCCGCCAGCAAATTGTTGAAGTCGTGGGCGATGCCGCCGGCTAGGACGCCCAAACTCTTCAGCTTCTCCGCATGCTGGACCTGTTTTTCGAGCTCTTTGCGTACGGTTTCCGCCTCCGCCGCATCCCGTTGCGCTAGGGCGGCCTGCAACTCGTCGTTCGTGGTTCCGAGTTCGTCGTTATAGTCTTGCAACTCCGCGTTGGCTGCTTCCAGCTCGGTAGCCGTGGTCTCCAGCGCGCAATTGCTCTCGACTAGCTTCCTCAGGGTAATCTCGCGATCCTGGACGATCGCGTTGAGATTCTCTTTGGTGTTGAGGAGCTGCTGTTGCAGCAAGCCAATCTTTGCATGCCGTCGAGCTTTGCCTGCCGTCTTCGCGATTGCCGCCTCGGCGGCGGGGCGCCCGGACGTCTCATCTCCTGGCTGATCCCTTTGCTCTTGCGGCAGCGAGGTGACGTCTTCGAACGAGATTTCGAATATCGGACACTCGAAAGGTTGATCCTTGAGTCGTTTTACCTCAACGTTGACTTTCTTGGCCCCTTCCGTCACCCTGAGGCGTACACCGCGCCGTTGAATGGGGCCGTGCCCTTGCCGGCACTCGTTGATTGCGGAGAAGATAGAGTGTTGCAGCCCCGGCCGAGTCATCGTCCGCAAGTTGAAGCTGACTTTGCCGGGGGGCAGTTGGAGATAGAGTCCGGTGTGCCCTACGAACTCCAGGATGTTCAGAGCGTTATCTACTACGACGGTGGCCGTTTCCTTAGCATCGGGACTGGCTAAGCTTCGCTCCACCGGCTTCGTTTCGGTCAATTTCATGTTGGTATTTAATAGAATACGAAATCTCCCCACCTAATACGCATAAAGTTTCAATAAACTCACGGAGAGATCATGACCAAGAAAATCAACTCTCGCACCCCGGCGGCCGCCAGGACCAAGCGTACCAGGACAATACGGACAAGCTCACCAGCGAAGAAGGCTTCGCGCGCGAAACCAGCTCCCCCCGGCCCCAAGGAAAAGGCAGCGCGGAAGACCGCGGCCGAATTGTTCCCCATCGTCGCCGTCGGAGCCTCCGCCGGTGGCTTGGAAGCATTCATGGAACTGTTGCGTGCGTTGCCCGCCGATACCGGCATGGGTTTTGTGTTCCTGCAGCACCTCAGTCAGGACGCCAAGAGCATGCTGCCCGAAATTCTAGGCAAGGCGACAACGATGCCAGTGACGGCAGTGACCCGCAACGCTGCGGCGCTACGGAACCATGTTTATGTCATACCGCCTAACGTCGACTTGTCCTTTTCCAAGGAAGTGATTAAGGTCAAACCTCGGCCAACGACGCGTTCCCCTCACATGCCGATCGACTTCTTCATGCGGTCGCTAGCGGAAGACTGCGGGCGCCGGGCTATTGGGGTGATTCTCTCCGGGACGGGATTCGACGGTACGCAGGGCTTGGCGGCGATTAAGGTGGCAGGCGGCATTACCTTCGCTCAGGATGAAGCATCGGCAAAGTACCCCGCCATGCCGCATAATGCCGGTGCTGGCCCGGGGGTTGCGGATTTCACGCTGCCACCGGAGCAGATCGCCCAGGAGCTGGCCCGCGTCGCGCGGCACCCCTACTTGACCTACTTCGCCAGCGAGCCGGCGGCCATCGAGCTGGCCCTGCAACCGGCGGATCGACTCGACCCGGTCTTCCTCGTCATCCGCGAAGAGACGGGCGTGGACTTCTGCTGCTACAAGCCGACGACCATCAGGCGGCGTATCTCTCGGCGCATGCTGCTGCACAAAATTGAGACGCTGGAGGACTATGTCGCGCTCCTGAGCCAGGACAAAGGCGAAGTATTGGCCTTGCAGCAAAACCTCCTGATCAACGTAACTAGTTTTTTTCGAGACCACGAAGCATTTGACGTCTTACGGGAGAAGTTTCTGCCAAGGCTTCTCGAGAACTCATCCAGTGAGACTCCGTTTCGCGCCTGGATACCGGGTTGCGCAACCGGGGAGGAAGCCTACTCGATTGCCATTTGCGTGCTGGAATGCTGGACCAGCGAGGGCTAGATGGGGCGCTTCAGATTTTCGCGACTGACATTAGCGAGTCGGCCATTGCGAAAGCGCGGGAAGGTCTCTACAGCGCAAACATAGCCGCGGACGTCTCGCCGGAGAGGTTACGGCGGTTTTTCGTCAAGACCAATGGCGGCTATCAGATCAGCAAGACCATTCGCGACATCTGTGTATTCGCCGTGCAAAACGTGGTGAAAGACCCGCTCTTTTCGAGGATGGACTTAATCAGTTGCCGCAATGTGCTGATCTACTTGGGAACAGCTTTGCAGGAGAGGGCGCTCAACACAATGCATTACGCCTTGAAGTCGTCCGGAATTCTCTTCTTGGGGGCCTCGGAAACGGTAGCCGCGGCCGCGAATCTATATCACGAGGAAGACAAGAAGAGGAGGTTTTACTCACGACGACACACGACGAGCCGGCTGTCGTTCGACTTTGCCGGTTCGCCGCGGCTGAACGCCACCGTGGCCGCCCAGCGGGGTGCCGAGACGCAGCGGGAAATCGACGTAGAGAAGGAAGCTAGTTCGATCGTGTTGAACCAATTTGCCCCCCCCCGGCGTGGTTGTCAATGAATCGATGGATGCCGTGTTGTTTCGCGGCCAAACCAACCCCTTTCTAGAGCCGGCGCCCGGGAAGCCCACCTTCAACATCCTCAAAATGGCACACCCGGAGCTGCTGCTCGATCTGCGGTCCGTCATTCAACAGGCAAGGCAGACGGCGACTCCGGTCAGGAGGCAGGAGTTGAAGTTGGGCACTGGGATCCGAACAATCGATTTAATCGCGCTCCCCCTTTTCAGCAGGAAGAACCACTGCCTGGTTCTCTTTGAGGACGTTACCCCACCGAAAACGCCTCCGGTTCAGGCAGAGAACACCGGCGGGCTGGTTGCCGGACAGCCCAAGAAAAGAGAGGCGGCCGCGGAGCGGTATCATGCGGCGATCACAAGGGAACTCGCGGAGACGAACCGCGATCTGCACGCGATCATCCAGGAGCAGGAAGCTACCAACGAAGAGCTGCAAGCGGCAAACGAAGAGATCCTTTCGAGCAATGCGGAATTACAAAGTACCAATGAAGAGCTGCAGACCGCCAAAGAAGAGCTGCAAGCGACGAACGAAGAGTTGACTACGGTCAACGAAGAGATGCAAAACCGCAACGCCGAGCTGACCCATGCCATCGACGATCTCAGGAATCTGACGGCTTCCATCGACGTGGGTATCGTGATGCTGGAAAGCGATCTGACCATTCGGCACTTCACTCCCGCGGCGGCAAAAGTGCTGAATCTCATTGCCGGCGATATTGGGCGCCCCATCGGGAACATCAAGCCCAATCTCAACGTCGGCGATTTGGACGAATCTGGTTATCCACTTTACTCTAGTTGGTGGGCTGGGGCTTGGTGATAATGTCTCGATAGGTCAAGGCCTTACGGAGAACCAACTGTTCGACGAGTCGGTGGAAGATCTTGCCTACGTGGCGGGACTTTCGACGGTTGAAGCGAAAGGTGAATTCATCGAGGTAGCCTTGCAGATGCACTTTACTCACCTTCCCTTGGTGCGTCGCTACCAACCAGCGCTTGAGCAGCGAGGCAACCAGGTGGACATGCGCGAATTCCTCGGCGGCTATCTGCGAGTCTCCCGCTGTGTGGGTGACCCGATAGCGATAGCCGGCTTTCTTCAAGCCCCGGTAACCCCTCCAGCCGTCGCTATGGACCAGACTGCCTGACGCCACACAGTCGGTCACAAAACCCACCAGACTCGGTCCCGATGCGTCGGGGACATGACGCAGACGAATTCGCCCCATTTTGCGGCCCTGCAGTTCCACCGCAACCACAACCAAGACTTTGCCCACCAGCTCTCGCCCGCGAACGTGCTTCTCCTTGCCGCCCAAGTAAGTCTCGTCGACTTCGACACTTCCGTCCAGCCGTTCCCGACCCAGCCGAACCATCCGCCTGCCGCAACTTCTGCAACATCAGCCAGGCGGTCTGATAGCTGCCCAGACCGAGTTCACGCTGCAAACCCTTGGCGCTCAGCCCTGTTTTCTGAGTGCAGGCCAGCCACATGGCCAGAAACCAACTCCGCAGCGGCACCCGCGAGTTGTGCAGGATGGTTCCCGCCGTGGGAGAGGTCTGGCGTCGGCACCCGCTACAGAACATCGTGCCTCGTCGGGTCGTCCAACCCTTTGTGGCCGAGCAGTTCGGACAAACGAACCCCGCTGGCCAGCGGACACCGAGCAGATACTCGCAGCAAGCTTGCTCGCTGGCAAACCGTTCAGTGAACTCCACCAGATGTTTTGGAAAATCGTCGCTCAACAGACTCGGTCTTCGCCGCCAACAGCGCGAGTCCAAGGATAGCTTGATTCATCACTAGAGTAAAGTGGATAACCAGATTGGACGAATTCATCGCCCAATCCGTTGATAGCCTCGTGGAGCTGCAACACGAATTGCAAGACTCAGATGGACGATGGTATTCGATGAGAATACGCCCCTACAAGACGGAAGACAATAGAATTGCCGGAGCCGTGGTGGCTTTTCTCGATATTCACCAGATAAAATAATCACAAGAGGCACTAGAGACGGCACAGATCTATGCGGAGAATATTGTCAATACCCTACGGGAGCCGCTCATCGTGCTCGATGAGAATCTCCGGGTGATATCGTCCAACGTTTCTTTCTATCGCACGTTCCACGTCCGGCGGGATGAGACGGTGGGCTCCCGTATCTACGATCTGGGCAACCACCAATGGAATATTCCCCGGCTAAGAGAACTGCTGGAGGAGGTCATCCCCGCGCACAACGAGTTTCAAGACTTTGAAGTTGCGCACAATTTCCCCGGCCTTGGGCCCAAGAACATGTTGCTCAGTGCTCGGCAAATCGAGGCCGACACGAATGGCCGGAAATTGATCCTGCTGACCATAGCAGATGTCACGAAGAGTGAAGCGAAAGGGACAAGCACGACCTAACGTAGCGCGCCATTCAGACCGCAACTTCTCGTGAGTTGCCTCCTTGCCAAACGGTTATGGTGCGCTATGACTGACGCGTAGGGGCGCACCGTGCTGCGCCCGAGCCGCCCACGCGGCTTGGTGAACCTAGGCCGGTCGTCTGTCTGACAGCCGGTACACGTGGCCACCCAAGGTCGGCCCTCCCGTTCCAACGGCCTTTCGTGTTCTCAGCGGAAATCCATATCATCGCCCTGAAACGCCGAAATCGCGAATGACCCTAATTCAGTCACGGATAATTTAAAAAGATGGGTATCCGGTTGACTCAGGTAGCCCCAATATCTTGTGGTTTGGGGATTTTCTTGGGTTCTGTAACCGGGTGAACAATCATCTTGTAAGTCGCGGGATCCACGGCTACCGCCTGCTGGACGAGCCGATAGAAGAGTTTGCCGCGGCTTTTGGATTTGCGGCGGTTGAAACGGAAGGTGAACTCGTCCAGGTAGTAGTCCAGATGTTTGTGGCTCACGGCGCCCTGATGGGTGCCCAGCAGCCAGCGCTTGAGCAGTGACATCACGCGGTGGACGCGGGGCATCAATTCCGACTTGGACTGCTCCTGCCTGCTGACAACTGTGACCTGATGGACGTAGCCTTCCTTTTTCAACCCGGAGTAACCGGGCCAGCCGTCGGTATGCACCACGCTGCCCGGCTCGATGCACTCCTCCACGAAAGGCAACAGGCTCTCGCCCGAGGCATCCTCGATTCTCTTCATGCGAATCCGGCCGATACCCCGCCCATCCTCTTGAGCGGCTACTGCGATCAATGCTTTGTTTTTCAGGTTTCGGCCCCGCAGGCCCTCTTCGAGCCCGCCCCAGTAGCTTTCATCGACTTCCACCGTCCCGGCGAGCAAATCCCGTCCCGGCCGCACCATCGCGCGCCGCATTTTGTGCAGCCAGGTCCAAGCCGTTTCGTACCTGTTGAGCCCCAACACTCTTTGCAGTCCCAAAGCGCTGGCTCCGGTCTTTTGGGTGGTGACCCACCACATCGCACGAAACCACAACGGCAAAGGGCTGCGCGTGTCCTGAAAGATGGTCCCGGCGGTCACCGAGGTTTGGCGCCCACACGCAGCGCACTGCAGCAGCACTTTTCGCAAAGGCCACGACTTTCCACAACCGCAACCCGGACAGCGGAAACCGTCCGGCCAGCGCAGCCGGAACAGATACTCCCGGCAGGCCTCCTCACTGCTAAAACGGGCCTCGAACTCTGTCAGGTTCTGAGGGTAATCTTCCATCTGCCGGCATACTACATCTTGGGGCTACCTGAGTCAACCGGATACCCACCTTTAAAAAAATACTTCCTTTGTTTTAACGGGTTTTGGTGGTGAGGACGCGGCCAGCCGGGATCGGTCCGCTATGATAAAAACGATGAAACGGGAGATCAATGATTTGCCAATGGCGGAAAAAACAAACCCGACGACTAGTCGTGTCAGCGCATGAAAAACCTAAAAACCTGACATTATCTGCCAACAACTGCAATTAGAAATGGGGGATGTTATGAACAAAGAACTTACAATCGGACAGCAGAGGGCAATCGAAGCTCTTATGCTCACAAATACCATAGTTCTGGCCGCCGAAAGGGCAAAAGTCAGTGAAAGATCCATCTATCGCTGGTTGAATCAGGAGCATTTCCAGACTGCGCTCATGCAAGTTCGGCGGAACGCCCTCGCTTACACGTCAACCCGTCTGCAGCAAATGAGCGCAAGCGCCGTGGGCAGGCTGCAGGGCGTCCTGAATGACGCGAAAGCCTCTCCAACGAGCCGAGTCAGCGCCGCCCGTCTTTCTCTCGACATGATGTACCGAGGGTTGTTCCTTGATGACATCGTTCAGCGTCTCTACACCCTCGAAAGTCAATCTCAAAGCAATCAGCCCGGCTAAGCCCAACCGAAGCAAAAAACTCGAGATGTAGCGACAGAGCGCTGAGGCAGCAGACGATCGGACAGAGGCGTGGACGGAAGTCCACGCTCGCCCCAGGCGTAGCCTGGGGCTGAAGTTTCTACACCGTGCCACGATCGGGTCGGGTGCCGGGGATTGCGCCCCGGCACCCTCCCACACCACCGGACGTACGGTTTTCCCTATCCGGCGGTTGGACCCGGAGGCTTAGCTGCTTGCCGCAAGATCCGATGGCATCACGAATCCATAGCGCTGCAAATTGCTTTTTGACAAGGCCGTCTGCATCATCGCCCGCGCCGCGACAAACCACGCGCCACGACACGTCGGCACATAACGCAGCATCCACTCGGGCACGCCCAAGCACCGCAAGGCGCGGCATCGACCCCGCACACTGTGCCAGCGCAGCCAGAAGCACTTCCGTATGTGCCGCCGAATCCAGCCCTCCAGTCGAAAAATCGCGCGCCGCTCCTCGGCCAGCCGGTAGTATCCCCACCAGCCGACGATATACCGCCGCCACTCGTCGCGTAACTGCCGACTCGTCACACTGCGGCAACCGCGCCAGATCTCTCGCACCTTCTGCTTGCATCGTTCGACACTTTGCGGCGCCACTTCCCGCTGCCCCCGGCGGTTGATGCGAAACCCCAGAAAGCAGGCGCGGATGCTTCTCGATCCAGATCCAGATCCCCACCAGCACCCGCTTCGCCGCCGCCTCGCTGCTCACATAAATGTTGCAGTCATCGGCATATCGGCAGAAGCTCAACCCCCGCTTCTCCAGTTCCCGATCCAGTGCATCCAGGTAGATGTTCGCCAGCAGAGGAGACAGCGGCCCGCCTTGCGGCGTGCCCTCCTCGCTCTTGACCAGCACCCCGTTCAGCAGCACCCCGGCCCTCAAATACCGACCTATCAATCTTAATATCCTTTTGTCGGAAATCACTTGCGCGATCCTTCGCATCAGGATGTCGTGATTCACATGGTCGAAGAACTTGGCAATGTCAATATCCACCACCCAGTCCTTGCCCTCGCGGACGTATCCCTGCGCCGCTCGTACCGCATCGTGCGCGCTCCGCCGCAGCCGAAACCCGTAGCTCGACTCGCTGAACAACGGCTCCCAAAACCAGGCTCAAAGATCGGCTGCAAAACTTGCAGCAAAGCTTGCTGCAGCAGCCGGTCCATCACCGTCGGGATGCCCAACAGCCGTTGGCCTCCGTGCGGCTTGGGTATTTCGACCCGCCGCACGGGACTCGGTGTCCAGCGCCCCGCCAGCAGTTTCGCCCGGATCTTTTCGCCGTGGCGTGCCAAGTGGGATTCGAGTTGGTCGGTGGTCATGCCGTCGATGCCCGCCGCGCCGTGGTTGCGTTTGACCGCCGCCAGCGCACGCCGCAAGTTCTCTTCGGCCGCCACTTGTTCCATCACATCGTCGTGCATTACTTTCTGTCGAGAGTTTCGCGGCTCGCGCTCGGTTCCCACCGGCATCGGCCCGCCACGGTTCCACCGCTTCTGCCTCCGCCTGCTCCCCGTCTCGTTCCCCCAGCGGGGAAGGACCTCTCGGTCCAGGACTCCGGGAAACCTCTTGCACGTTGTGCCAGTCGCTCCTCTAGCTTTGCTCGGTGGTCCTTCAGCCCTTCGCTCCGGCGGCGTTACCCGCCTTCTTCGCTACTATGGCTTCTGCTGACTTCCCCTTCGCTCTCACCAAGGAGCTCTCCCCCGGGCGAAGCCCCGACTCGAGATGACGCCAGGTGCTGATTCTGTTCCTTCGTGCCGTCCGGCTCTACCTCGCATGTCTTCGTATGGATTTTGGGCTTCGCGGTGCCCAGCACGCTGACCGCCCGTACGCGGCCTCTCTGCCGGTTTGTGTTCCTACAGTCGAAGGTTTGTTCCCCGCTTCCTTCACTTGGCCGCGCGACGAGCGCCCCGCGACTTCCGCTCTGCGGTTCCCTACGGTTACCTCCATCGGTCCCGGCAGGATCGTTTCATCCTGCAAGAATCAGCCCATGCTGGGCCCACTGGGGCAGGCATCCTTGCCTGCCAAGGCGGCGTGGACAGAAGTCCACGATCGCCCAAGCGTAAGGCTGGGGTCAAACCTCGCAAGCCTTCATCGACTCCCGTGGGTTCTACGACCAGCGGCTGGCTGGCAGCTATCCGTACCGGCCAGCGTCACCAACCAACACACACCCAGCACCCCTTGACGACCACTGCGTCCATCGCCAAACTAATGAGTTGACTCTGGCACACAAGTAGTCGTAGCGATGATTCTTCCTCTGACCCCGATCCGTTTCTTGCTGGAAGCCGCCGGGAACTACGGCGGCAAGGTCGGCATCGTCGACGGCGAAAAACGGTTGACTTACGCCGAGATGCTTGACCGCTCACTGCGGCTGGCGGCGGCCCTGCGGAATCTAGGCATAGAGGACGGCGATCGCGTGGCGACGCTGAGCTTCAATTGCCACCAATTGCTCGAAGCCTACTACGGCGTGCCGATCGCACGGGCGGTCCTGCTGTCCTTGAACGTGAGGTTGTCGCCGGAGGAGCAGGCATACATTCTGGAACACTCGGGTTCGAAGATCGCACTGTTTGATCCTGAGTTCCAACCGCTCGTCGATGTCTTGCGCAAGAACCTGCCTTCGATTCAATGGGTGCCTCTTGATGCCTACGATGGGCGGCCCGATTGGGTCCATTCGCAAACTTACGAAGAACTGCTTGCGGCGGCGGAACCTGAGCCCGTCGACTTCACGACCTACGATGAGAACGCTCTAGCCGAGCTCTTCTACACCAGCGGCAGCAGCGGACGTCCCAAAGGCGTCATGCTCAGCCACCGCACTCTCTATCTCCATGCGCTCTATGCCGTCCTCGGCGCCCGCCGCCGCTCAGGCAACGTCGCGGCGAATCAGATGTGCGAAATGCACACCATCCCTCTCTTCCACGCCAATGGTTGGGGACGGCCGCACACGATCACTTTTGTCGGCGGACGCCACGTCATCGTGAAGCGATTCGACCTGGCTGAAGTCTGCGAGCTGATTGCACGGGAGGGGGTCACCGCGTTTTCGATGGTGCCCACGATGGCAACGGCGATGGTCAACTTTCGGGGTCTCGGCGACTACGATCTCAGCAGTCTGCAAGAAGTGTTCGTCGGAGGCGCCGCGCCGTCGGCGGCCCTGATCGGAGAAATCGAAGAGAAGCTTGGGTGCTCCGCGTTCGCGGGATACGGCATGACCGAGACGTCGCCTGTGGCCGCGATCGCGCATGTGAAGGACACGCTTGGGCAGATTACCCGCACCGAGCGCATTCGCCGGCAGGCAATGACCGGGATCGCCGTGAGCGGTGTGGAGATCCGGGTTGCGGCGCCCGACGGCAAAGATGTTCCAAAGGATGGGGAGACCGTCGGTGAGATCCTTTTCCGCAGTGACGTCGTCATGGACGGCTATTGGCGGGAACCCGAAGCAACAGCCGAAGCCATTGAGAACAACTGGCTGCATTCGGGCGACATGGCCGTCTGGGACTCGGACAACTATTTGTTGATTGTCGACCGTAAGAAGGACATCATTATCAGCGGCGGCGAGAATATTTTGTCTCACTACTGTCCGGTTAACGACTCACTGGCGAGCGGCAACTGAGTGTTCCAGCATAGCTTAGGGCTGTTTTCCCCTTGCCGCGATTTGAACGGCGAAGGACGGCTGGAACGACTTCGGAGGCGGCCGACAATGGTTCATGAACCTCGGCTGCACCGTATTCTCTCAGTTGATCAGCTTCCTTCCGGATCGCGAATTCCGCCGCTGCGTAAGCCGCTACGACGGAGATCGCAGATGGCGCGGCTTTTCCTGCTGGGATCAGTTCCTCTGCATGGCGTTCGCCCAGCTGACCTACCGCGAAAGCCTGCGCGACATCGAAGCGTGCCTGCGTTCGCTCGGCGCCAAGCTCTACCACAGGGGATTCCGCTCCCAGGTGGCGCGCTCCACACTGGCCGACGCCAACGAGTCGCGCGACTGGCGGATCTATGCCGATTTCGCCCAGGTCTTGATTCGCATCGCGCGGCCTTTGTACGCCCGCGATCCGATCGGCGTGGATCTCGATCAAAGTCTCTACGCTCTGGACTCGACCACCATCGATCTGTGCCTCTCGCTGTTCCCCTGGGCCAAGTTCCGCCGGCACAAGGCCGCCCTGAAGATGCACACGCTGTTGGACCTGCGGGGTAACATCCCCACGTTTATCCGCATTACCGCTGGCAAAACGCACGACGTCAACATCCTCGACGAGTTCCTCCCCGAGCCCGGCGCCTTCTACGTCATGGATCGGGCCTACGTCGATTTCGAACGTCTCTTCGTGTTCACCCTCTGCTCGTCGTTCTTCGTCGTGCGAACCAAGAAGAACATCTTGCGCCAACGGCGCTACTCGCATCCCGTCGACAAGTCCACGGGGGTGCGCTCGGATCAGACCGTCCTACTGACTGCCATCGAGTCGGCCCTGGCGTATCCGGACCCGTTGCGGCGGATCAGCTACTTTGACGCCGCGACGAACAAGCGGCTGAAGTTCCTGACCAACAACTTCGCGCTCCCGGCGCTGACCATCGCCCGCATCTACAAGTCGCGTTGGCAGATCGAGTTGTTCTTCAAGTGGATCAAGCAGCACCTGCGGATCAAGCAGTTTTACGGTACCAGCGAGAACGCCGTGAAGACGCAAATCTGGATCGCGGTCTCGGTTTACGTACTGGTCGCGATCGCGCGCAAGAGGTTGGGCCTGGAGGCGAGTCGCTACCAAATTCTACAGATTCTCAGCGTTACCCTTTTCGAGAAAACGCCCATTTTACAGGCCTTGCAGCCGTCCGACTCCCACGAAAACTTACTCGATGACCCTAACCAGCTGATTCTATTCGACTTTTAACCGGACAGTAGTGATTTCGTCTATAGAGATCGAAAAGGTGCTGGCCGGCCATCCAGCCGTCTACGAGGTCGTGGGAGTGCCCCACGAAAAGTGGGGCGAAGTTCCGGCGGCCTTCGTGGTCCTCAAGCCGGGGGCAGCGCCCGCTGAGGATGAATTGCGTGAGCATGTACGCTCCCACTTGGCCGGTTTCAAGGTTCCAAATCAGTGGAGTTTCGCGACGAGCTGCCGAAGGGGGCAACGGGAAAAATCCTCAAGCGCGCATTGCGCGGCCCTCTTTGGGAAGGGATGGAGCGGCACGTCCACGGCAGCGGCTGACACAGCCCCGCTTGTCAGAGGGTTGGAAGCAGACCCGACGACGTAGTTGTCTGGTCTGCCCTGCCCACGTGCTGTAGCGGCGTAGCGACCGACGCGCAGCTTTCACTTTTGCCCCGAACGCAAGTGAGGGGTCAGCGACGCGTGACAGAAACCCGGCGGAAGCAATCGACTCCAGGGCGGTCTGTGCTAGGGTCTGTTAACACTAAGTTGGAAAAGCTGCTATACTGGTGATGTATGGAAATCATCGAGCAGCAATACCTCCGCATCGAGCCGGTTTTGCCGCGCCAGCGGGGCAACGTGAGCCTGTCGAACCTGGCGGTTTTAAACGCGATTTTATATGTCGCCGAGCAGGGCTGCAAATGGCGCGGCTTGCCCCAGCGATTCGGCAACTGGCACACCATTTACACCCGCATGAACCGCTGGTCGAAGAACGGCGTGCTCGACGCCGTCTTCGAGAAACTGCAGCGCGAGCAACTGGTCCGCATCAAAATCGAAGCCGTGTCGATGGACTCGACCATCGGGAAGGTTCATCCCGACGGCACCGGTGCGTTAAAAAACCGGTCCGCAGGCGATCGGCAAATCCCCCGGCGGATGGACCACCAAGATTCATATGGTTGCCGCAGATGCTCGAACGGCGATAACGTTCGCTCTCTCGCCCGGCCAAGCTCACGACGCCCAGCATGGCCGCGAGCTGCTGGGCGGTCTGGGGCCACTGCCCGAGCCGCTGCCGCTGCTCATGGACGGCGCCTATGAGGACGATCAGACACGCCAACTGGCTCTGGATTTCGGATGGATTCCCGTCGTGCCGCCCAAGCGTACCCGCTTGGAGCCGTGGGAGTTCGATCGAGTACTCTATCGCCGCCGCAACGAGGTCGAGAGACTCTTCCGCCGGCTCAAGGGATTCCGCCGAATCTTCTCCCGCTTCGACAAGCTCGACGTGATGTTCCTCGCCTTCCTCCACTTCGTCCTCATCGTCGAGGCTCTTCGTTTCGAGACCCCACGTTAGTGTTAACACGCCCTAGTGTGCAAGTACCTTGTCGGCTGATCGTAACTGAAAATCGGATAGTGACGGCGTGAATCAACTCCTTCCAGAGGGCAACGATCCGATCGTGACCGAGCCGGAATCCGAGCCCGGCTATCGCTTTGAACCGAAGGTTTGAGTACATCGAAGTGAGCGCCTCGATTCGGCATTTTTCCAATCTTCGCGTGTTTCAAATTGCTATCTTCTTCGTCGTGATGGGGGGCTTGGCGGCGCTTCTGTTCGGAGCGAAGCAACTCTCCAGCGGGCCCGGGAACTACGCGGCCACCGCGCTGGCTTCTCGAGGAGCGTGCCGAAAGACAGTACGATCACCTGCTCCGCCGCGCCCAAAGCCTGGAACGCACCCTGCACTTCCCCGCCATCCGCGACCGCCCCCACAACCGGCTGCTGCGCACCGGCGTAGCGCTGCGGCTGCTCTATTTCGGCACCCTCATTTGGTGGATCTCAGCGGTATCGTCAGTGGCCGGCGCCCGATGAGCGCGGTCGGGTCACCGTAGTTATGGCTTGGAAGCGATGGCGATTCGCCGCAAGTGACCCCTGTGTTACCGGTGATTTTGCCGAGACTTTGCTGGGGCTTTGCTACCGGTCGGTTGACAATCTTTTCTTGCTCCACCATCATGTAATCTTATTTGAGTAACGCGGCAGGCCTTGGAGTTGAACAGGCCTTGGAGTTGAAAATGACACGAAGTACATCTACGGGTATCGTCCTTACGGCGCTTTCGAGCGCGGCGCTCTGGTTTTCTTGCGGCGAAGCACCGCCGGAAGCGGCTCCCGGTCCAGCGATGCCAGTCGGGCAGGCACTTGAGATCAAGGCGCCTCTGGGGCTCCCCCCGGTTCCGGTTCCCGCTGATAACCCTGTTACCGCCGACAGCGTCGCGCTAGGGCGGCGGCTTTATTACGACAAGAACCTCTCCTCGGACGGAACGATTGCTTGCGCGTCGTGCCATCGTCCCGAAGCTGGTTTCGGCGATCCCGATCAATTCTCGGCAGGAGTCGGTGGGCAGCGTGGCGGCCGTCAAGCCCCGGTCGTTCTCAATGCTGCCTATTTCGGTGTGCAGTTCTGGGACGGACGCTCGCCGAGTCTCGAAGACCAAGCAGCCGGGCCGGTCCAAAACCCGATCGAGATGGCCAATACGTTGCAGGCCGTGGAAGAGTATCTCTCCAAAGACGCCAGCTACGTAGAACAATTTGAAAAAGCTTGGGGCCCCGGTCCAATCACCTACGAGAAAGCCGGCAAGTCGATCGCCTCGTTTGAGAGAACGGTCATCGCCGGCAACTCACCGTTCGACCGCTGGTTCTATGGAAAAGAAGAAGACGCCATGGATGAGTCGGCGCAACGTGGTTTCGAAATCTTTCGCGATCCCGCCAAGGGCAACTGCGAAGTTTGCCATTCCATGCAGGAAGGCCACGCGCTGTTTACTGACAACAAGTTCCACAATCTCGGCGTCGGTGTGGACGACGAGGGCGGTCTGCCCGACATGGGGCGCCACGATGTCACCAAGAAGGAGGGGGATGAAGGAGCGTTTAAGACCCCGACGGTGCGCAACGTTGCTCTTTCAGCGCCCTACATGCATGACGGCAGCCTGGCGACCTTGAAGGACGTGGTCGACTTCTACATTGGCGCCGGAAACTCCAACGAATGGCGCGACAAGGATCTCAAGGAGCTTGACCATCTCACGCGTCAGGACCGCGACGATCTCGAAGCGTTCATGAATGCGCTAACGGGCGAGATCCCGCCCAACACCGACGCGCCGTAACGACTGGGGCGAGGCGGCCAACAGGCGGCGGAACCACGAATCGAGACTCCCGCCTTGCCGAACCCGAATTGGACGCCGGAACGACAAATCAAAACTCAGGAGCCCCACGCGTGAGCGTGGGGTTTTCTTCTTGCGGCTGGTACAGCGACGCAAGCTTGCTGTCGACGGCGCCGCGACTTCTACCGCGGACTCACGCTCGCTCCGCTTGCAAGCCCCCAAGCGCCGCCACCCAAAATAAACAGGAATCCCGCAAGCAATCAGCAACAATCCCGCCAGCGAAGGTAACGGCGTAGCCACCAAAGTATTGGCGACAAGCCAGGCTGACGCGAGAGCGAAAAAAGCCGGTGTCAAGGGATATCCCCACATACGATAAGGCCGTGCCAATTCGGGCCGCTTCACGCGAAGAATGATGACCCCGAACACCGCCAGCCCGTAAAAAATCCAGCCGGCGAACATGGCAAACGAAAACAACCCGACGTAGCTGCCGCTCAACGACAGGATCGCCGCCCAGCCGCCCTGCAGAAGAATCGCCATTCCTGGGGTCCCGAACCGCTCGTGGACCTCGCCGAACTTCCGGAAAAACAGCCCGTCCCGAGCCTGTGCGAAGTAGACTCGCGGACCGGCCAGAATGCCGGCATTGAGCGCGCCGAGAATCGAGATCAGTATGGTGAGCGAGACAATCGTCCCGCCCGCCGATCCGAAAGAGCGTTCGGCAACCACGGCTGCCACGCGATCCGTGGCGGCAATTTCGTCCGGAGACAGTACGTTCAGGTAAGCAACGTTTGCCAGCATGTAAAGGATCATGACCGCCCCGACTCCCAGACCCAGGCTGACGGGCAAGTTGCGCTGCGGGTTCTTGATCTCACCCGCCACGAAGCCTACCTGATACCAGCCGTTGTAGGCCCATAGGCAGGCAATCATAGCAACGCCGATTTCACTCATTCCCCAATCCGGCAGAGGCGCGACGGTTTCGATGGCCGGCCGAGTCTGGTAGACCAGCGCTCCGCCCGTGACAAGCAAGAGTCCGGCAACCTTGAGGATTGTCGTCGTCCTCTGAACGGCCGCTCCGCCGGCAACGGAGCGATAGTTCAACCAGGTCAAGGCAAGGATGACGCCTGCGCTGACGAGTAGTCCGGCTAGGGGCGAAAGCGGAATGAAATAGCCCAGGTAGATCGAAAAGCCGACGGCTAACGTCGCTGTGCCGCCGGAGCGCACCACAAGCAGCAACACCCAACTGAACAGAAACGCCCATAGCGGTGAGTATGCCTCGCGAAGGTAAACGTACTGCCCGCCCGTGTGAGGGAACATCGCGCCCAGCTCCGCGAATGCCAGCGCGCCGCAAAGCGACAGTGCCCCGGCCGCGATCCAGATGCCGAGCATCCAGTCGGCGGAGGGCAGCGTGCGCGCAATCGACCCGGGAACGATGAAAATGCCCGAGCCGATGATCGTGCCGACGACGATCGCTCCAGCGTCCCACGCCCCGAGACTTCGTGAAAGTTCGCGAGTCCCCATCGGACTAGGATAGTCCTATCGGGCGGCTGGGGGGGGTGCTGTGGCGCGTCTAAACAGGGACCGAAAGATTCAGGGCAGGGTCTGGGGGAAGCCTCCTCGGTATAAAACCGCGGTAGCCAGCCGGCTGCTGGTCAGTTTTTGGCATCGCGGTGTCTTGTTGCCCTATTATCGTGAGCTGAGATAAGACTGTCGGCGCTTCTCCATATTAAAGCAAAAGGGCGTTTAGCTGTAATAAAGTGCTCGAAACAGACCCTTATTGCAGTTCATGATAATAAGGGGCCTCAGGTGGCTAAAAAGCAACGCCAGCGGTGATCATCAGGCACTTCACCCGCTAAAGCCCCAGAACAGCAGCCGCTTTGCAGACTGCTGACATTGACAAGTGTTACCTCGCAGGGTAACGTTCGTATGCGGGAAGATTCGCCGCCGGCGGCTACCGCCGACATCCGGGTTACGAACTCCCCAAAACGCGGCTGTACGGTCGATTGGCGAGAGATGATGGACTACCGCACACAGATGGAATGAGCGGGGTGCCGACGTGCGGGAGGTCGGCAGGTTTGAACTCCAGCAACACGGAGGCGGAGTAACGGATGATTTGGGTCGGATGGAACAACGGCAAGCATCACTTGACAGGGGCGGGCTATGGCTTGAAAGTCAATGCCGCGGACCGCGACCAATATTTCAGCCGCGTCTGGCAAACAGTTTTGATTGAACTGCCCAGGCCGGGAGGCTCCCTGATCGCAGAGGTGAATGTCGCGAAGAAGTCATTTTGGGGAGGCCAGTGCCGGGAACTCATAAGCAAGGACATCGGACTCTGGCTGCTCGACCGCGGGCATGCGCCCTGGCCGGCTGGTGCTCCTCCGAAGTTCGAAGTCATGCGAATTGGAGAACGGCAGTTTCGTGTGAAGGGGATGTTGCCACCTAACCGAGAATGCGGACTAGTGCGACGTGTTCTTGGCTCATCAGCCTTTGTGCCGATCTCGGCCGAAGACTACGTGGAGATTTCCGCAGCCAAAGCGGGTTTGGTCGGAACGCTCAATGTGGAAGAGAAATTTGACTTGGTCGTGGAAAACTACCTGGAGCTCGAAACGTGCTTTCTTGACTCCACAGCACGGCACATGGTGCTCTGCAATCAGGACTATCCGGGGTCTCGGGCACAACTTAATCTCTTCAATCGCCGCTTGGCTAATCTGCTCAGCGCCTGTCGGTCCTACATCGACTACAGTAAGCAACAAATTCACGCTATGTTGCCTGCCGAGAATGATGCAAAGGAGCGGATCGAATTGGAGTTCTCCAGCCACTATGACAACTGCCTGGGTTATAGAGTCATGGAGGCGCTCCGCAACTTTGTTCAACACCGGGGACTCCCCATCCACGGCGTCACGAATCAGGGGAGGTGGCTTGGTGAGGGTGATGGCAGCCAATTGATGTACGGGCTTTCTGTTTACAGCGAGACAAGGTACCTTCGCGAGGATGGCGGGTTTAAGAACGAGGTACTAGAAGAGCTTGAGAACCGAGGCGGGAAGGTGGATCTCAAACCGTTGGTTCGGCAGTACGTAGCTGCACTAGGCGACGTGCATAAGCTTTTGAGAAAGGTGGGTATCCGGTTGACTCAGGTAGCCCCAAGATGTAGTATGCCGGCAGATGGAAGATTACCCTCAGAACCTGACAGAATTCGAGGCCCGTTTTAGCAGTGAGGAGGCCTGCCGGGAGTATCTGTTCCGGCTGCGCTGGCCGGACGGTTTCCGCTGTCCGGGTTGCGGTTGTGGAAAGTCGTGGCCTTTGCGAAAAGTGCTGCTGCAGTGCGCTGCGTGTGGGCGCCAAACCTCGGTGACCGCCGGGACCATCTTTCAGGACACGCGCAGCCCTTTGCCGTTGTGGTTTCGTGCGATGTGGTGGGTCACCACCCAAAAAACCGGAGCCAGCGCTTTGGGACTGCAAAGAGTGTTGGGGCTCAACAGGTACGAAACGGCTTGGACCTGGCTGCACAAAATGCGGCGCGCGATGGTGCGGCCGGGACGGGATTTGCTGGCCGGGACGGTGGAAGTCGATGAAAGCTACTGGGGCGGGCTCGAAGAGGGCCTGCGGGGCCGAAACCTGCAAAACAAAGCATTGATCGCAGTAGCCGCTCAAGAGGATGGGCGGGGTATCGGCCGGATTCGCATGAAGAGAATCGAGGATGCCTCGGGCGAGAGCCTGTTGCCTTTCGTGGAGGAGTGCATCGAGCCGGGCAGCGTGGTGCATACCGACGGCTGGCCCGGTTACTCCGGGTTGAAAAAGGAAGGCTACGTCCATCAGGTCACAGTTGTCAGCAGGCAGGAGCAGTCCAAGTCGGAATTGATGCCCCGCGTCCACCGCGTGATGTCACTGCTCAAGCGCTGGCTGCTGGGCACCCATCAGGGCGCCGTGAGCCACAAACATCTGGACTACTACCTGGACGAGTTCACCTTCCGTTTCAACCGCCGCAAATCCAAAAGCCGCGGCAAACTCTTCTATCGGCTCGTCCAGCAGGCGGTAGCCGTGGATCCCGCGACTTACAAGATGATTGTTCACCCGGTTACAGAACCCAAGAAAATCCCCAAACCACAAGATATTGGGGCTACCTGAGTCAACCGGATACCCATCTTGAGAAAAATGACCGGTCCCGCTCTGGAGGCGTGGGACGCGGTGATCTTGGGTGCTATTGCTCAGTTCAAGTCCGCCTATCCGAATGACAGGTCCGTAGTAGGTCTATCGGCTGTCCTTAAGAATGAACAGACGTGGGACGGCCCCGTCGATATCTTCAGAGAGTTGATTGATTACCGTAGGGCGTTGCAGCGAAAGAACGGTGAACTCGTGAACCTCGAAAAGCGTTTCGTCACCGGGCAAGTGGTGAAGAGGTGAATTCATAGCTCGTAGCGGCCATCTGAGGTGGTTAGCAAAGGTGGCGCAGAACTGTTCTCCACAGCCCGTGCATAAGCTCTTAGTGCAGATCCGACTCTCCGCCGGCCGACACCCAGAGGGTCGGCTGTGAAGATTCGATCTGTCAGCTCCAACAATCGCAGGAAGTCGTTCGAAGTGACGATTCCCAGCGGAGGTTTTGCTTTTCCGTACGCCAAGGCAGATCCGCCGCCCAGCCCGGAAGACCCGCTAGCTGACGTTTTCGTTGACAAGCAACTGGGAGGAGAAGGATTTACCTACGTCTTGCGGTCAGGCAACGAAGGAACGGTTCACATCGAGCAGGTGTTGGACTACAACCGCGACCCCGGCTACTTGCGAGACCTGCTGCTCTACAAGCTGACCCTGGAGGCGCAAGAACGTGTCGCGGCAAGTCCCCTCTCGAAGAGGGAGATTATCCGGCGGCTCGGCACCTCAGCCGCTCAGTTCTACCGGCTCGTGGACCAGACGAACAGCCGTAAGTCGGTAGACCGCCTGTTGTCGCTTCTCCAAGTTTTAGATTGTGATGTCGACTTCGTGGTCGGAGTGCGGAAAGGAGTTCTGCCGCGAGTCCCTCAAGCGGGCGGCCCGGTCGCCGGCGTTGGCGAGCACTCATCCGGCTTAAGGTAAGAGCCGCCTCGTTTCTGTTACTAGAAGTTCCCCTCGACAGGAAGTACGACTGATCGACCCCGACCCACGGGGCCAATCGTTGGTCCGCCGCCGGGGTCGCGCAAATCGGGCGCGCACTGGCTCGTAGGGGCTTCTTCGAGGGCGGGCTCACAATGGCGATAATCTAGATACTTGCGCCCCTTGCCGACGATCCGCAATCTGGCGGGAATTTCCTGGTTTCCAGGGTTTCCGCAGGTGCTATTACTGACGGGGCTTGCCGTGACAATCACACACGGCCCGCTCCTGGCCCAAACCAGTCGCGTCGCCGGGGAAGTCCAAGGCACCGTCGTGGACGAAAGCGGCGCCGTCGTTCCCGAGGCTCAAGTCATGATCGAGCAGCCGGAAAAAGGTTTGCGGAGAAGCGCCGTGACTGACTCCTCCGGGCGCTTTCTCATCCAGGGGTTGCCGAGCGACGAGTACACCCTCCGCATCGAAAAGGACGGTTTCGCCACCGCGGTCATCGAGGAACTAACAATCTCGCTTGGGCGGACGCTATCGCAACGCATCGAACTGAAACCCGCCACCGTCACCGAGTCGATCGAAGTCACCGAACGAGCCGACGCGGTCGACACGGCCGCGACAAGCGCCAGCGCGGCTCTGGGCTCCGAACGCATCGAAGAAGGCCCGTCGTCAAATCGCAACTACCTGAACTTCGTCCTGGCCGCGCCCGGTGTCGCACTCTCGAGCGGGTCCAATGCCCAGCGCTCGCTGGCGGGAATCCGCAGTGCCACGCCCGACAGTGGCTTCACCTTCGGCGGCATGCGGGGACGCAACAACAGCCTCTCGATCGATGGGGTCGATAATCGCGACGAGACGACGGGCGGAAACCGCGTCGCGATTGGCCTCGAAATGGTGCAGGAGTTTCGCGTCGCGGGAGCGGTAGTCGGCGCCGAATCGGGCGGCGCGGCGGGCGGATCGGTGAACGTCGTGACCCGCTCGGGCAACAACGCATGGCACGGTGATGTGACGTGGTTTCTTCAGAACGAAGATCTCAACGCCCGCGACTCAGAGGTCACCACGGGCCCCAAGTCGCGCTTCCGCCGCTACCAGCCGGGTGTTTCGTTGCTCGGACCGATAAAGCGTGACCGCACGTTCTTCGCTACAGCGGTGGAACAGCAATGGGAGTCGGGCCAGGAGTGGTCCGACACTCCCAGCGACGCCATCTCGGCCATCAACAAAGCGTTGTCGCTGCCGCAGTTTGAAGCGGCGTCTATCCGTGAGGCGAAGCAAGGTCTGTTTCCGGCGAGCGCCGCGGAAACCGAGTTGTCGTTCAAACTGAATCACCACGCCTCCCAAGCCCATGCCTTGTCGGCCCGCTACGCCTTTTCGCGGGGCCGCATCTCGAATGAGGTTCATGCGCTGGAGAATTTCGCGGACCAATCGGCCCGCGGCAGCAGCCTGACCCGGGACCACTCGTTCGTCGGATCAGTGACCAGCGTTCCGAGCCCAACCGTCGTGAACGATCTGCGGTTCCAGGTATCGCGGCGCGATGTGGAACTGACGCCCAACAGCCTCGGCGCGATGCTCCACATCCCGGGAGTTGTCACGCTCGGCCAAGCCTATACGCTGGATTCCGAGCGAGCGGAGGATCACTGGGAGGTGGTCGAAGCGTTGAGTGCCGTCGCGGGGCGGCACCAATTGAGTCTGGGAGGAAGCATTCACCGCATTGGTTTTGACGCTCGGCTCGCCAACCGCTTTGGAGGGATTTTCGTTTTCCCGACATTGGGTGATTTCGCGGCCGCCCGGAGACCGCTCTGTCGACCCATCCCACGGCACTGTGGTTTCAGGACCGCTGGCAACCGCATCCCCGCGTGACGCTCGAAGGCGGCATCCGCTGGGATCGCCAGAACCTCCCCGATTCATTCGCCGATACTACGGGAAACGTAGCGCCGCGAGCCGGAATCGCTTGGACGCCTTTCAAGAAGCGATCGCTCGTCTTGCGGGTGGGCGCGGGATTGTTCTACGACCGCTATCCGCTGGCATTCCTCAACGATGGCATTCAGAAAAACGGCGTATCGGGATTCGAGCAATATCTCGTGGGCGAGGACGCCGTGCGCGCGCTGGCCTTCGGCCGTGGAGCGCCGCTTGCCGCTCCCATCGACGACCTTCCCACCTCCAGCTACCGGGCCGATCCTGACTTCCCGTCGACTCACAGCCGCAAGATTACGGGGGGGATCGAATACGGCCTCGGGCGCGAGACCAAGCTCACCGTGGAATATGCCGCGGTGCGCGGGTTTCATTTGCCGCGCGTGCGCAATATTCGCGGCTTGCTCCCTGCGCTTTATCAGCTTGAGCAGACGGCGCGGTCAACCTACCAGGGGGTATCCGTCTCGGTTCAGCGGCGGCTGATTCGCGAGCTGGCGTTTTTGGTAGCTTACACGCACGGGCGCACGCACGATGACGGCTCCGACTTTGACGAGCATCCGCTCGACCCCTTCGATTTCCGGAAGGACTGGGCGCTTTCGCGGCAACACCAATCCCAGCGGCTGGCTGCCAGCGCGCTCTTTGAGCTGCCAGTGGAGGACTGGGAGGCAGGCCCGGATTGGCTGCGCGAGAGCCTGGAGGACGTCATCGTCTCGCCGATTCTTACCCTCGGCAGCGGCCGTCCCCTGAACGCGCTCAGCACAACGGACACGCTGCGAACCGGCGCGTTTCCTATTTCGGCAAGGCCAGCGGGATTGGGCAGGAACCCGTTTTTGGGCCCGAAGGTCGCCAACTTCGACCTCCGCATTATGAAGGGGTATTGGGTCAAGGAGGGTCGCGCCATCCTGCAGGTTGGAGTGGAGGCGTTCAACCTGCTCAATCACTCGAACGCTCTGCGCGTGAGCCCGTTCTTTTCATCGGGAGCGGGGCAACTTGGCTCCTACGCCGAAGCACTCGAAACGCTGAACGCGCGGCAGATTCAATTGATGGTCCAGTTCGAGTACTAGGGGGGTAATCCGCCCGTAGGGCGTCCGAGATTGCCTGCGAAACGAACTCGAACCTGCCGTAGCACGGGGCTCAGGGGACCCGCAAGGCTTTCGCTCAAGAACCTCAGAACTCGACGTGACTGGCACTCATGCCGCCACAGCCGTCATGTTTGAAGGCCCGCCGGCAGCCGCCGCCCCGGTAGCACGTGTCGCCAGTTTTGTAGCCTCCCGGGTTGACGAATCCGACCCACTCGGTGACCTTGGCGCGGATCTTTTCGGGGCTAGCGTCCTGCTCGGTGATCAGGTAGTTCGTCAGGCCCCAAATCGTGCGGGACACGTTGCAGGCGCAGCAGCAAGTGTAGGCACTGTTGTCGCTGCAACAAGGAGCTGGAATCGCGGTGAGAGCCTCTTTCTTGCGGGCTTCCTGTTGGGGAGTCAGTTGGATCGTCTTCTCCCATTCCATGAACTGGTGGGTTTGCTCCTTGACGTCGCTGAAGACGATCTCATCGGACGAAGCCGAATAGGCTCCCCCTGATAGAACGATCGCAATGATCGAAAGGACCGCTGTGGTCGAAAGAATGGCGGCGATGCCTAGGCTGCGTTCGCTATTGGGCACGATTCAACTCCTCTTTGTAGACTACAATGCGAGGGCTCGGCGGTGCAGTGGTTTCGCGCACGAGCATCGTTAGGAAATCCGGAGGGCCGCTCCGTCTGGCTGCGACTGTTCCTCCGTCCACCCATCGCCCGCGGCACTCTCGCGGTTCATCAAGAGCCGAGCTATTTCTTGCGCCGCCGCCTCAGCCCGGCTATGATTGGGCAACCGCAGATTGATACTCGCGAGTAGGCGCGCGACACGAACGGCATACGAGTAAACCTAATCAAGATCGAACACGCCCGCGTTCTAAACGGGACCTTTCACGTTCCTATGTCCGCCGCTCCCGCCGCAGGTGTTCATCGCTGCTTCAGTCCGGCCGCCCCTACGGCGTTACTTGTGGGACGAATTGCGGCAGGACGTAGGCGAAGATCATTGTCACGGCGGCCAGGAAGAGGGCTAGGATGATGCTGTGCTTCAGGGTGACGCGGAACAGGCGGCCTTCTTCGGACGAGGCCATGCCGGTTGCGGCGACGGCGACGGCGATGCTCTGGAGCGAGATCATCTTGCCCATCACGCCAGTAGCGGCGTTGGTGGAAGCGGTCAGGATCGGGTTCAGTCCGAGGGCGTTTGCCGTCACGACCTGCAGGTTGCCGAAGAGGGCGTTGGACGCCGTGTCGCTGCCGGTGAGGAAGACGCCCGTCCAGCCGAGCATCGCGCTGAAGGCCGGGAAGAGCGAGCCTGTGTTGGCGAAGGCCAGTCCCAAGGTCGTCGTCATGCCGGCGTAGTTCATCAAGAAAGCCAGCGCCAAGACCGACGCAATGGTCAGCAGGGGCATCGACAATTGCTTGAGAACGGATCCGCAAACGCCGGCGAACTTGGCAGGCGAGAGGCCGAGCAGCAACGACGCGGCAAAGGCGGAGAGGAAGCAGGACGTTCCCGCGGCAGACAGCCATTGGAAGTTGTAGACCGCCGGGTACAGCGACGGCTCGGGAGTCAGCGGCGGTACGCGGGTGATCATTTCGTGAAGGCCCGGAACGGGGAGCGACACACTGAACGAACCGAGGAAGGCTTGGATCGGCGGGAAACGCCACGCCAGCACGAAGACCACGAGCAGGATGTAGGGGCTCCAGGCGGTGATGAGTTCGCCTGGGGTGTGCTTGTGCGCTTCGGTGGTCGCTTCGGTGTCGCCTTCGAGGCGAAAGATTGTAGCGGGCTTCCAGACCTTCATCACGATGACCATCGCCAGCATGGCGGCGATCGAAGCAAGGATGACGGCGACCTCGGGTCCGATATAGTTCGTCACACCGAAGAGCACGCCAGCGAAAGTGACGGCGCAGGCCAGGATCGGGGGCAGCACTTCGAGGGCGCCCCGGACACCGGACATGATGACGACCATGTAGGCCGGGATAATGATGGCGATCAGGGCGCAAAGGCGCCCAGTCATCGAGCTGAGGGCGTCCATCGGCAGGCCGGTGGTGGCGGCGAGCGTGACGACTGGAATGCCGAGAGACCCGAAGGCGACAGGCGCGGTGTTTGCGACGAGACAAATGAAGGCGGCGTAGAACGGCGAGAAGCCGAGGCCGGTGAGCATGGCGGCGGCCACGGCGACGGGCGTGCCAAACCCGGCCGCGCCTTCAATGAAGGCTCCGAAGGCGAAGCCGATCAGGACGGCTTGCAGGCGGCGATCCTCGCTGAGGGAGCCGATGGAGTCTTTGATGATCTCGAACTTGCCCGTCTCGAGCGTGACTCGATAGAGGATGAGCGAGGCGATGACGATCCAGCCGATCGGGAACAGGCCAAAAGCGGCGCCGTAAACCACCGAGGCCCCGGCTTGGGGCACGGGCATCCCGAAAACGCCGACGGCCAATACCAGAGCGACGCCGAGGGCGCTGAGGCCGGCTATCCAACTGGGCTTGCGTTTGACGCCCAGCATGAAGAACAGGATGAGGAGAGGTATGGCGGCCACCACGGTGGAGTAGCCGAGGTTATTCGCGACAGGTAGATAGTTTTGTTCCCACATAGTTGATCATGCTCTCAGGCACATAGGCGTTCGTACTCTCAAGAATGTAGCACGTTGGCGCGGGGTTGGCGTTGACGCCGGAAAACTGTATGTTCCGACAGGCAGAACTTCAGAGGCCTATGTGCTGTGCAAGGGCGGTTGCACGCCGACCCCGGCCGAGTCTTGCGGGGGCGTAACGTGCCGCACCCGAGAAGCTGCGTTGGACAGTGCGGGCGCGGCACGCTGCGCCCCTATGGGTTCTGGGTGCGTTTGCGCGGCGGTCCTGAGAAGCGTCGATTCGCCTGACTTCAACTTTTTGGTCAGCCGAGTCAGCGCCTCACGCCTGACCTTGGACAGGATGTACCGCGCCGGCGCCTTCGTTAAAATGAACATTGGATGTTTGCCCGCGATCGGCCCTGACCACGGGCGACGGCCACGGGAGGCCCTGACCGCCGGCAAGTTCCCCACCCATGCTCCGAAAGATCGTTAAATACGGTGATCCTGTCCTGGAGACGGTTTGTGATCCGGTTACGGAATTCGGTACGCCTGAGCTCGAACAGCTCATCGATGACATGTTCGAGACCATGTACGACGCCAAGGGCGTCGGTCTGGCGGCGCCCCAGATCGGACTCCCGAAGCGCCTCACAGTCATTGACCCCACCGGCGGAGAGGAAGACGGTCACCAGTTTGTCTTCATCAATCCCGAAATCGTCTCAACCGAGGGAGAGCAGGTCGGCGAAGAGGGTTGCCTCAGCATTCCGGGTTTTCGCGAGAACGTAAAACGCGCCTTCACCGTCAAGCTTCGTGCTCAGGATGAGAAGGGCGAGTGGTTTGATCTGACAAGCGAGGAACTGCTCTCCCGTGCGATTCTGCACGAGAACGATCATCTCAACGGGATTCTTTTCTTCAAACACATCAGCCGCCTCAAACGCGAAATCATTCTGCGAAAGATTCGTAAGCTCAAACGCAATGGTGAATGGGACTGACCGATGCGGGTCGTCTTCATGGGTACACCGCCATTCGCCGTGGCAACGCTGGACGCGCTTCACCGCAGAGGGGACGAGGTTTCGCTCGTTTTCACGCAGCCGGATCGGCCAGTCGGGCGAGGCCGAAAGCTGACGCCTCCTCCGGTGAAGGCGAGAGCGCTGGAACTCGGTCTGCCGGTGTTTCAGCCCCAACGGGTCAAGGACCCTGAGTCTCTCGAGCGCATCCAGGCGATCGCTCCTGAAGCCATTGTCGTGGTCGGCTATGGCCAGATCATTCCTCCGACGATATTCAACTTCGCCAAGATCGGATGCATCAATGTCCACGGGTCGCTGCTGCCAAGATATCGGGGGGCCGCCCCGATCAATTGGGCCGTCGTAAATGGAGAAACCGTGACCGGCGTGACGACCATGCGGATTGCCAAACGGCTCGATGCGGGCGACATGCTGTTGAAACGCGAAGTCGACATCGGCCCCGGCGAGACTGCGCCGGCACTTGCCGCGCGGCTGGCCCCGATCGGCGCCGAGCTGCTGCTCGAGACGCTGGACGGGCTGGCGAGCCGAACCATCGTCGCGCAACCACAGGACCACGAGCAGGCGACGTTCGCGCCGATCCTCAAACGCGAGGACGGCTGGGTTGACTGGACCCTATCGGCGCGGCAAATCTGCGACCGCATCCGCGGCTTCGAGCCGTGGCCGGGGACCTACACCAGCTTTCGAGGCAAGAGGCTGCATATTCGCAAGGTGCAGCCCGCTACACTGCAAGCTACAGCCGGGGCGCTGCAAACGGCAGAGGCGGCGCTCCCGGGGACGATCCTGGCAGCCCCGGAAGGCTTCCTGGTCGGCTGTGGAGGCGATTCGGCCCTCGCCGTCGAAGAAGTCCAACTCGATGGGAAGAATCGAATCTCAAGCAATGAGTTCCGTCGCGGTTACCACCTTGCAGACGGAGAGAAACTAGGAGAACCGCTAGAGTGACGCCACTTGGTTATCGTTTCGCCGCAGGCTACGCCGGGATACGGAAGAAACCCGATGACGACCTGGCTTTGATGGTTTCCGACGTTCCCGCGACCGCAGCTGGGCTTTTTACACAAAACATGGTTTGCGCCGCGCCCGTGTGCGTTTCGATCGAGCATCTCGAGAAGAGCGGCAACGTCTGCCGCGCGATCGTCGTGAACGCCGGCAATGCCAACTGTGCCACACCGACGATGAACAAAGTCGCTCGGGCAACGGCGCGCGGAGCCGCACAGTTGATGAAGGTTCCGCGTCAGCAGATCCTTCTCGCATCGACCGGGGTGATCGGAGAGCCACTCGATGAAGACCTCATTTTGAAGGCGCTTCCCGAACTCCACCAGAACCTCGCGTCCGAGGGATTCCAGGCCTGCGCCGCAGCCATCATGACGACCGACACGTACCCGAAAACAGCCGCTGTGGAGGTGAATACCCGCAACGGCAGCGTTCGGGTAGTGGGCATGGCGAAGGGCGCCGGGATGATTCAACCCAACATGGCGACCATGTTGAGCTTTATCTTTACCGATGCGGCATTTGAAGCCCGAACGTTGACCCGCATGCTGCGAACCGCGGCCGAGCACAGTTTTAACCGCATCTCGGTGGACGGTGACACCTCGACCAACGACACCGTCCTCTTACTGGCGAACGGTGCGTCCGGCATCGAGCCGAAAGGTGCGGACCGCTCGCTGGTCCAAGAAGGGCTCAACCGCGTTGCCGAGGAACTAGCCGTTGGAATCGTCGGCGACGGAGAGGGCTCGAAGAAGGTGCTGACCATCGATATCGAGGGTGCAAGCAGCAACGCCGCGGCGGTTCGGCTGGCGAGAGCGATTGCGAATTCACCGCTGGTCAAGACGGCACTCGCGGGGGCCGATCCAAATTGGGGCCGCGTTCTTTCGGCCGCGGGGGCGGCCGGAGTCAAGTTCGATCCGTCGAAAGTAGATATTCATCTCAACGGACACCAGATTTGCCGGCGCGGCGTGCGCGCGGATTTTTCCGAAGCCGACGTGCAGCCCACTATGGACCTGGACGAATCATCCTTGAAATTCCGCATCCGCGGGGCAGGGAAGGGCAAGGCTCGTTTTTGGACCTGTGACTTGACGAAAGAATATATCGAGATCAACGCGGACTACCGGACTTGAGCATGACTTGGGGTCGTGATGGGGAACCCAGGCAGCGTGGCGGAGTCGGGATTGCGTGGTGTTCGGTGGCGGCTTCAGTACCGCCCGGCTGCAGCCTTGGGCCACTTGCTGCCGCCCGGCCTGGTTCGCGTTTTTGGATGTGGCTAGGCGCATTCCTGCTGCTGCTTCCATTCGCTGCTCGACGGACGCCCGCCCAAACGGTGCAGCCTGACGGACCCGCAATCACTCGCACCGTACAAGATGCCAGCCGTGCCCTACAGGCCAGAAACGCCGCACGGTTCCTGGGGTATTTCGACCGAAAGCGCTTTTCCGCGTACTCCGAGATCGAGGCCAGTGTCGTGGCTCTGGCCAAGCAAGCCGACATCGCTTCTTCGATAGCCGTTAGCGGCTGGGAACCAGAGGGCGAGGAGTACTCGGGCACGGTCGATTGGATCCTCCAGCTGACCTTGATCAGTGCCCCGGGCGAAGTCCGTATCCGCCGGGAGACGATCCGTTTCCGAATGGCCCGGTCGAAAAACCGATGGAAGATCGTCGAGCTTTCGCCGGTTAGCTTTTTCCGGCCTTGGTGAGTTCCCTTCGACTTGCACCGAACAGAGACGACATGTATAACCTGAATTATGCACTGCGGCGTGGACCTGAGGAGGGCTGAGCCGCAAGGGACCATTGGGGACCCCCTAAAACATGGGGTAAAAAGGTCGGCTGGCAAAGATTCCAGCTTCGCCAGCCAACCCCAAGGAAGTCACCCACATGGTTACCAGACGAAAACAGCATAGCTCCCAAAGGCCCGTCCAACAAGGCCCAGCCGTGACGGCCTCGCGGCCCAATAAAATCGGGGCTTCGACGCCTTACCACTTCCGCGGCAGGAAGCCGACTCCCTACGGCGGCTTGCTGCCGGTGGTCGGGAGGGCGCTGATCTGAGAGCCTGGCTATGCGCTATGCATAAAATTTTATGCACTAGCCGTAACGCACTGGAAACACGTCACTTCCGAGCGAGGTTTTGACGACGCGGATTCTGGGCGGGAAGGGAAACCGGACACGGAGAAGCCAAAAGGCCAGTTGCCGAGCTACCACCTCACGACGACCGCCAACCCGCTACGAACGCAGCCACACTCGCAAAGTGAATCTGTGCATAATTCAGGTATAACAAGAGATCTATCGTCGAGCCGGTCCGCGCAACTGGCGAGTTAGTGGAATCAACCACGAGGAAGCGCTGGACCTTAGCCCACCCGTGCCGCTCGGCCAAGCAAGGAGCAAATTGAACATGTCAGCGAATCGAGAACTACTCAGGCAGAACGACCCCGCCATTTACGAAGCCCTGATCGGCGAAGAAAAACGCCAGCAGGCTGGCATCGAACTCATCCCCTCGGAAAACTACACCTATCCAGAAGTTCTCGAAGCGCTAGGCTCGATCTTCACCAACAAATACTCGGAAGGCTACCCCGGGCGCCGCTATTACGGCGGGCAAGAGTTTACCGACGTCATTGAGAACGTCGCACGCGATCGCGCGAAGCAGCTGTTCCGTTGCGAGCACGCCAACGTGCAGCCGCTGTCGGGTTCACCGATGAACCAGGCAGTTTACATGGCTTTCCTCCAGCCCGGCGACACCGTGCTCGGCATGGATCTCTCCCATGGCGGCCACCTGACCCACGGTGCCCCGGTTTCGCACATGGGCAAGATCTACAACTTCATCCGCTACAAGACTCTTCCTGAAGAGCAAGGACGAATCGACTTCGACGAACTGCGCAAGACGGCTCTCGAATGCAAGCCGAAGATGGTCCTGTGCGGCTATTCATCTTATCCACGGGATTACGACTACGCCGAGTTCAAGAAGATCGCGGACGAAGTTGGCGCGCTGACGATGGCGGATGTCTCACATATCGGTGGTCTGATCGCCAGCGGCGTCATGCGCAATCCCGTCGACGCGGGCTTCGATTTCGTGACGACCACGACGCACAAGTCCATGAGAGGACCGCGCGGGGGGATGATCCTGTGCAAAGCCGAGCACAAGAAGGCGATCGACAAGTCCGTTTTTCCCGGAATGCAGGGCGGACCGCACATGAATGCGGTCGCCGGTGTGGCGATTACTCTTGGAAAAGCCCTGCAGCCCGAGTTCAAGCAATACTGCGCGCAGGTGCTGACGAACGCCCAGGTGCTGGCGCGAACCCTGATGGAGAGCGGCGCACATCTCATCACGGGGGGCACCGAGAATCACATGATGGTAGTTGACACGGTTGCCAGCTTCGGCATCAACGGCCGGGTCTCCGAAGAGACGCTCGATGCGGTCTCCATCACAACCAACAAACAAATCATCCCGGACGACCCCAACCCGCCCTTGCGGCCGAGCGGCATTCGGCTTGGGACCCCTGCCGCAACGACACGGGGAATGAAAGAGCCGGAGATGAGGCAGCTCGGCCAGTGGATCGTTAAGGCCTTGAAGAGCCACGAGGACGCGGCAGTGCTTCAGTCCGTTCGAGAAGAAGTGGAAGCACTCTGCCAGCAATTGCCCGTCCCGGGAATCCGGTAGCTCACCGGGCGCGCGCCTCCAGGCTGACGTACCCCACGGACGCCTGGGAGGGTGAGCGGTCTTCGCCTAAGAAGCTGCCGCCGCTGCCAGCGGCCGCAATGCCTCAATCACATCGTCCGGTTCCATCCGGCGAGTGAAGTCGGCGGTCACATGCGTCTGGCGGATGATGTGGTCGGCGTCGATGATGAAGGTCCCCGGAACCGGCAGGTTCCAGCTCCCGTCTCCGTTTTGTTCGCCCAGGTCCAAGCTGTAGAAGCCCAGGTAGAGGTACTTGAGTTCGGGCGGCATGGTGAATTGTACGCGATAGTCGCGAATGACTCTTTGCTCTACGTCGCTCAGCACGTCAAAGGTTAGCGCGGCCTTTTCTTGCAAAGAAAGCATGTGCTCCAGAGATTGAGGAGTCACCGCAACCAGCGACGCCGACGCTTCCCGAATCTCTGGCAACGCTCGCTCCAGTGCTCTCAACTGCAGGTTGCAGATGGGACACCAGTCTCCCCGGAAAAAGCTCAGCACAACCGGTCCTTTCGCCAAACGGTCACTGAGACGAACTGGCTTGCCATGGGGGTCGGGCAGTTCGAAATCCGGCGCGCGCTCGCCTGCCGCGAGACCCGGCGCCACCTTATTCTCATCGAGGAGCGCCATTGCCGCGGCAAACGTCTCGACTCAATACTGTCCGGTTAACGACTCACTGGCGAGCGGCAACTGATTGTTCCAGCATAGCTTAGGGCTGTTTTCCCCTTGCCGCGATTTGAACGGCGAAGGACGGCTGGAACGACTTCGGAGGCGGCCGACAATGGTTCATGAACCTCGGCCGCACCGTATTCTCCCAGTTGATCAGCTTCCTTCCGGATCGCGAATTCCGCCGCTGCGTAAGCCGCTACGACGGGGATCGCAGATGGCGCGGCTTTTCCTGCTGGGATCAGTTCCTCTGCATGGCGTTCGCCCAGCTGACCTACCGCGAAAGCCTGCGCGACATCGAAGCGTGCCTGCGTTCGCTCGGCGCCAAGCTCTACCACAGGGGATTCCGCTCCCAGGTGGCGCGCTCCACACTGGCCGACGCCAACGAGTCGCGCGACTGGCGGATCTATGCCGATTTTGCCCAGGTCTTGATTCGCATCGCGCGGCCTTTGTACGCCCGCGATCCGATCGGCGTGGATCTCGATCAAAGTCTCTACGCTCTGGACTCGACCACCATCGATCTGTGCCTCTCGCTGTTCCCCTGGGCCAAGTTCCGCCGGCACAAGGCCGCCCTGAAGATGCACACGCTGTTGGACCTGCGGGGTAACATCCCCACGTTTATCCGCATTACCGCTGGCAAAACGCACGACGTCAACATCCTCGACGAGTTCCTCCCCGAGCCCGGCGCCTTCTACGTCATGGATCGGGCCTACGTCGATTTCGAACGTCTCTTCGTGTTCACCCTCCGCTCGTCGTTCTTCGTCGTGCGAACCAAGAAGAACATCTTGCTCCAACGGCGCTACTCGCATCCCGTCGACAAGTCCACGGGGGTGCGCTCGGATCAGACCGTCCTACTGACTGCCATCGAGTCGCCCTGGCGTATCCGGACCCGTTGCGGCGGATCAGCTACTTTGACGCCGCGACGAACAAGCGGCTGAAGTTCCTGACCAACAACTTCGCGCTCCCGGCGCTGACCATCGCCCGCATCTACAAGTCGCGTTGGCAGATCGAGTTGTTCTTCAAGTGGATCAAGCAGCACCTGCGGATCAAGCAGTTTTACGGTACCAGCGAGAACGCCGTGAAGACGCAAATCTGGATCGCGGTCTCGGTTTACGTACTGGTCGCGATCGCGCGCAAGAGGTTGGGCCTGGAGGCGAGTCTCTACCAAATTCTACAGATTCTCAGCGTTACCCTTTTCGAGAAAACGCCCATTTTACAGGCCTTGCAGCCGTCCGACTCCCACGAAAACTTACTCGATGACCCTAACCAGCTGATTCTATTCGACTTTCAACCGGACAGTAGTGGTCTCGACTATATCGTGCGGTAAAGCATAGCTGGCGAGAATTTGTTGAATTTCATCGTTGAGATTCATTGTGTGGCGCCGTTGAGGATACAGCCCGTCTACCCGTCATTCTACTAGGCTGCTGGAAGAGCCGCCGCGCTGCGGACGGGGGGCTGCGCCAAGCGTGGACTACCGTCCGCACGTCCGCCCGAGTTTTTCTGCCCTGGCTTTGGCTCAGTGGTGGCTTCAGCTATAGATGTATGCGACTACGTTTTTAGGGAACTTCCGCACTCCGTTTTCGTATCTCCATTTCCGGATCTTAATTTTGGTATCTTAAAGCGTGAGGTTCTCAGTCAACTGTGAAGTTGTGAGTCAACAAAGATGCTGAAACTTCTTTTTGTGCTGTTTGCGCTCGGAGTTCTATTCGTTATGGCTTGGCCTCTAGTGTAGTGTCCAATAAATAACTGGACAAACCGTGTAGTCTGTCTTATGCTGGGGTATGGCCTCTCCTTGCGAACTTTCTCGCTCCGAGCAGCAACAGATGCAGCAATGGATCTCCGCCCATGGCACCCCGCAGCAGGTTGCCTTGCGCTGCCGAATCGTGCTGGCTTCGAGCCAGGGTCTCTCCGATGTTGCCATTGCCAAGCAGTTGTCTGTCAACCGCAAAACGGTCACTCTGTGGCGACAACGCTTTGCCCAACAGCGCCTAGACGGACTCTGGGAGATCGCCCCCGGACGCGGACGCAAGCCCCGCTATGACAGCGACAAGATCGCCGCCATTGTCGATGCCACCCTGCAAACCAAGCCCCAAGCTATGACGCATTGGAGTTGCCGCACCATGGCCAAAAGCCAGGGAGTCAGCAAGTCCACCATCCACAACGTCTGGCAAGCCCACCATCTCAAGCCTCATCGTGTGAAGACCTTTAAGCTGTCGCGCGATCCGAAGTTTCTGGAAAAACTGACCGACGTGGTCGGGCTGTACTTGAATCCGCCCCAGCAGGCGATCGTGCTGTGCGTGGACGAGAAGAGTCAGATTCAGGCTCTGGACCGCACGCAACCGGGCTTGCCGCTCAAGAAGGGGCGTTGCGGGACGATGACCCATGACTCCAAGCGCAACGGCACGACGACGCTGTTCGCCGCCCTGGAAACCTTGCAAGGCAAGGTCATCGGCCAATGCTATGCGCGACATCGGCATCAGGAGTTTCTGAAGTTCTTGCGCACTCTCGACAAGGAGTTCCCCGGCGACATCCCGCTGCATTTAATTCTGGACAACTATGGGACGCATAAGCACGAGAAAGTGCGGGGCTGGTTGCAGCGCCACCCGCGCTTCGAGCTTCACTTTGTGCCGACCAGCTCCAGTTGGCTGAACCTGGTCGAGCGTTGGTTCGGGGAACTGAGCCAGAAGGCGATCCGGCGCGGGGCGTTCGGCAGCGTGGAGGAGTTGAAGGCTTGCATTGAAGAATTCCTGGGGGCCTGGAAGCAGGAACCCTTCCTTTGGACCGCGACGGTCAAATCGATCACGGAGAAACTCTCCCGCTGCCGCCGCACTTTGGAGAAGATTCAGCCCGGCTGCAGCAGCCCACGGACCAGAAAACGGAAGAAATGACTGTCCGTCTATTTCGTGGACACTACACTAGCACTGCTGATGCTGGTTGCCGCTCCATTCATATTCCTTGCCTGGCAGTCAAAGCGCTTGGATTTGTGGCCGGCGGCATACTGCATATGGTCGCGTGGGCTCTTGCGGTGGTGTTTGCCCTCGGCCTGGCAGTCGTCTGTCTGCCCTTCGCGCTCATCTTCTGATGTGCCAAAGGTTGACCAGTAGGGCCGGGACCTCGAGTCCCCGGAGTTTGTGGCCGGACGGCCGGCTGCGCCAATCGCGGACTGCCGTCTGCTCCTGGAGCGTGGACTGCCGTCCACGCCTTCCATGAGGAGGCTCGTCATTGTCAAGGGAGGAGTGAGGAACTTTCAGCTGATGGGATGTTTGACCGGGCTTCCATCCGCACTCGTTGGTCGTCGCTGAGGACGCGGTGCTCTATGAAGTTCGATCTAGCGGCGCTGCTCTCTCTGTCTCGGCCTCTTCGGACCGGGCGTGGACTCGCAGTCGCCGCGAACTCGGTCTGTCCCTTTGCGCTGTTACGATTCCTCAACCTCCTTCAATCCGACGTTCTTCCTTCCCTCCTTCAATCCGACGTTCCTACGTGCCTGCTTCGATCCGACGTTCCTTTTTGCGCTCGGGGATTTCGCGGCTGACAGCCGCCACACGAGTGGTCGGCAGGCGGCTCGTTCCGGTTATTCCCTTTCCCTCATATAAGTCCTGCTCTCCGATCGGCCCGGAGCAGTCCAGGGCGCGCCGAGCGCGGCGAAGCGAACCCTGGACGGCGAGGACCGATCTGGAATCCTGCCAGCAGAGGGAAAGGGGTGTATCCGGTTGACTCAGGTAGCCCCAAGATGTAGTATGCCGGCAGATGGAAGATTACCCTCAGAACCTGACAGAGTTCGAGGCCCGTTTTAGCAGTGAGGAGGCCTGCCGGGAGTATCTGTTCCGGCTGCGCTGGCCGGACGGTTTCCGCTGTCCGGGTCGCGGTTGTGGAAAGTCGTGGCCTTTGCGAAAAGTGCTGCTGCAGTGCGCTGCGTGTGGGCGCCAAACCTCGGTGACCGCCGGGACCATCTTTCAGGACACGCGCAGCCCTTTGCCGTTGTGGTTTCGTGCGATGTGGTGGGTCACCACCCAAAAAACCGGACCCAACGCTTTGGGACTTCAAAGAGTGTTGGGGCTCAACAGGTACGAAACGGCTTGGACCTGGCTGCACAAAATGCGGCGCGCGATGGTGCGGCCGGGACGGGATTTGCTGGCCGGGACGGTGGAAGTCGATGAAAGCTACTGGGGCGGGCTCGAAGAGGGCCTGCGGGGCCGAAACCTGAAAAACAAAGCATTGATCGCAGTAGCCGCTCAAGAGGATGGGCGGGGTATCGGCCGGATTCGCATGAAGAGAATCGAGGATGCCTCGGGCGAGAGCCTGTTGCCTTTCGTGGAGGAGTGCATCGAGCCGGGCAGCGTGGTGCATACCGACGGCTGGCCCGGTTACTCCGGGTTGAAAAAGGAAGGCTACGTCCATCAGGTCACAGTTGTCAGCAGGCAGGAGCAGTCCAAGTCGGAATTGATGCCCCGCGTCCACCGCGTGATGTCACTGCTCAAGCGCTGGCTGCTGGGCACCCATCAGGGCGCCGTGAGCCACAAACATCTGGACTACTACCTGGACGAGTTCACCTTCCGTTTCAACCGCCGCAACTCCAAAAGCCGCGGCAAACTCTTCTATCGGCTCGTCCAGCAGGCGGTAGCCGTGGATCCCGCGACTTACAAGATGATTGTTCACCCGGTTACAGAACCCAAGAAAATCCCCAAACCACAAGATATTGGGGCTACCTGAGTCAACCGGATACCCATCATAGGAAAAATAGGGACAGAGCCCAATATTAGCGCTATGCACCGGCGGCTCGTTTGCGCGGCGGGCGGCCCACTCTCCTAGATGTCAAACAGCGGCCCGCCTCCTTTTCGAGATCTTGCACGAATTCTTCATCGCCCAGCGGACGTCCCGAGAGGGTTGCCTGGCGAAGGCGCAGGGATTCGTTCTTGGGCGCGGGGCCCCGCAACACATCTCCCCATTGGCCGTGGCCCCGCACCTGCCGCCAACTGGCGAAGTCCACTAACCCCGCCTCGTCCCGGCGGCTCACGTGGGCGCCGGCGGTCGACCACGGATACTGTTCGGCGCATCCTACCAAGCCGGCCCGAACCGGGTTGAGGTCGACGTAGGCCAGCGCCGTCACCAGATGATCCCGTCCCAGCGCGCACGAAAAGAAACGGTTCTGCCACAGGTGGCCACTGCGGCCGTGGAGACGGTTGTATCGCTGGGCGTATCGAGAGTGCGTTCGCTGGCCCACCACCGGGATTCTTGGGGGACGGCTTTTGGAGCGGCCCGCGCCCGCGCTCTTGGCAGGTGGTCGGCGGGTGGAGCCCGTCTGTTTCACGCCCTGGTTATGCGACTTTTGCATCGGTCTTCAATCGGCGCAGTCGATTGGTCAATGCATCGGTGAGGCTCTCCACACCGGCTATGTCGTTTTCGTATGTGATGAGACGGATGCCTAGGAAATCGAACGGCACGTCGTCAGGAGTCTGCGAGAGCAATACCACGTCCTTCCCGAGTACGTCGGCGAGTCCAACCTCATATGTCACGTTCGGATTCTTCCCCGTAAGATCGGCCACGACGAGTCGCGCCTTGTTGACACCCTGCCAGATGTCGTCCATTATGACTCTGCCGTCCTTCTCATCGGCTCTCTCACACCGGAATCCAGCCTGAGTCACAATTCGGCCAATGAGTCGCCACACCGCGTCTGACCACGGTTCGCTGAACGGCATGAGAAGAAAGCAAAGATCAGGCTCAACATCAAAACTTTGGCCACTCCAGTGCGGACGCACAACAATCTTGCGCCTGAGCTCGCGAAGTTCGTTCAATGCTTCCTGGTCTCGTGCTCGCTGCAGGCGGAGCTGCGCCAGTTGCGCGGTTGCGAGAGCGTAAGAGCGCTCAGTCGTCACCACATGCCTCTTGATCGTGTCGAGAAAAAACGTCTTCAGTTGCTCCTCGTGTTCCAAGGCGACGCCATCTCCACGGTTCTTGCTAAGTGTCTCGATCCGTTGCTCGGCTTCCCCAAGCTCTTCTTTCGCAGTTGCAAGTTGGAGCGCAGTGGACTCCAGCTCGGATCGTGGGACGAGGTCGTGCTCGCCTAAAGCGGCAGAGACTGGTGACCTGAAAGCACCCGAATCAGCCAGGACGGCGCCAAGTGCTTCCACGAGCATTTTCCGCAGCTGGGAAGCGCCCTGCGGCGTCGGCCTGTACTCGATTATTCGGAAGGATCTGAGATCGAAGGGTACGCGGTTGACATCTTCGCTCAGCAGAATGACCGGCTTTCCTAGCGTATGCGCGATCCCGAGCTCATAGAAGACGTTAGCGTTCGATTTGGATAGGACAGCAATGACGACGTGTGCTCGGCCTAGCGCGCGGTAAATCTGTTCGGTGAGCGGGCCGGGACCACGAATGCTGTCCGCCCTGAGTGCTTCGATTCCCGCTTTGCGGATCGCAGGCTTAATCGCTGCAGAGAACAACTCGTCGAACTCTCTCGCGAAAGGCATAAGAACGAAGCAGGTATTGGAGGGCTCTTTTGGGGCCGCCTTGCTCTTCGATCTCCTGCTAGCAGGCTTTTTCTTCGCCGGTGCTTTCTTAGAGGCCGCATTCTTCTTTGGACTCTTCTTGCCAGTTCGCTCGGGCATGCCGTGTTCCTCGTGAACCTATTCTAGGCCGACTCTGAGAAATCGTGCGCGACCTATCCGAAAACTGTCGTTTGTGGCGGTGTGGTTCCCAGCAGCCGCCTGGTCGTATTGCCGGGCCGCCTCAGAACAGTGAGACTGAACGTTGCTATGGAACCTAGAATAGTCGTAAACTGCACTCCAGGAGGTTTCCAGAAAGGCGGTCCTTTTTTGGGTTTTCAGAATGGCGCGCAACTATCCAAGTTATTCGATAGATGGGTATCCGGTTGACTCAGGTAGCCCCAAGATGTAGTATGCCGGCAGATGGAAGATTACCCTCAGAACCTGACAGAATTCGAGGCCCGTTTTAGCAGTGAGGAGGCCTGCCGGGAGTATCTGTTCCGGCGGCGCTGGCCGGACGGTTTCCGCTGTCCGGGTTGCGGTTGTGGAAAGTCGTGGCCTTTGCGAAAAGTGCTGCTGCAGTGCGCTGCGTGTGGGCGCCAAACCTCGGTGACCGCCGGGACCATCTTTCAGGACACGCGCAGCCCTTTGCCGTTGTGGTTTCGTGCGATGTGGTGGGTCACCACCCAAAAAACCGGAGCCAGCGCTTTGGGACTTCAAAGAGTGTTGGGGCTCAACAGGTACGAAACGGCTTGGACCTGGCTGCACAAAATGCGGCGCGCGATGGTGCGGCCGGGACGGGATTTGCTCGCCGGGACGGTGGAAGTCGATGAAAGCTACTGGGGCGGGCTCGAAGAGGGCCTGCGGGGCCGAAACCTGAAAAACAAAGCATTGATCGCAGTGGCCGCTCAAGAGGATGGGCGGGGTATCGGCCGGATTCGCATGAAGAGAATCGAGGATGCCTCGGGCGAGAGCCTGTTGCCTTTCGTGGAGGAGTGCATCGAGCCGGGCAGCGTGGTACATACCGACGGCTGGCCCGGTTACTCCGGGTTGAAAAAGGAAGGCTACGTCCATCAGGTCACAGTTGTCAGCAGGCAGGAGCAGTCCGCGTCGGAATTGATGCCCTGCGTCCACCGCGTGATGTCACTGCTCAAGCGCTGGCTGCTGGGCACCCATCAGGGCGCCGTGAGCCACAAACATCTGGACTACTACCTGGACGAGTTCACCTTCCGTTTCAACCGCCGCAAATCCAAAAGCCGCGGCAAACTCTTCTATCGGCTCGTCCAGCAGGCGGTAGCCGTGGATCCGGCGACTTACAAGATGATTGTTCACCCGGTTACAGAACCCAAGAAAATCCCCAAACCACAAGATATTGGGGCTACCTGAGTCAACCGGATACCCATCATTCGATATTTCCGTTGCCTGATTCTGAAGTCGTCGACGGCATCGAGAAGCTGGCCAATGAGGTCGTTGCCAAGTGGGGCGACCTGAAATGCCCTTTGCCCCGGGACCCCGCCAACGCAACTCTCGAATTCAACGGTCCGCAATGGGCTCTGAAGGTGGACGTCGGCGCCTCGGACCAAGTTCTGGATTCACTTCGTCAATCGCAAGGGGATCTGATTAAGATCGCGATGCTGACTGTCCCGATCCAGGGCCGACGGAACCTACGTTTGAGCATTTTTCGTCCAACTCCGGGAAACGCGGACCTAGCAGAGACCCACGTAGGTTTCACGATTCCAACCGACCTTGACGAACCGTCAAAGTTGAGACTTCTCGCTAAACTCACAGCCTGGGCTCAGGCCTTGTTCCCAGCTCGAATTAGCCGATCTGAGCAGGAGCGAATTGGGGGCGAAGCCAAGGCCGAGGTCATTGATCTACTTGAGGAGAATCTTGTCCGTCTTGAGAGGGCTAATGCCACGATCAACGAAAAACTGCTGGAACATCGGGCAGGACTCGATCGCGAGGCTAAAGAGCACGAGGAGGAGAGACAAAAGGAATTCGAGGCTCTCAAACGAAAACACGAGGAGGAGTGTTCTAAAAAAACCAAGCGATCGATGCTCGACGACAGGAACTGGAGAGTCGATTGAATCAAATCGATGACCGCGAACCAACCCATGTTCGACGGCAGAACGTCGGGGCGCAGCAAGAGGAAATCGAAGAGCTGCTCGCTAATCCGCGCCTGGCTGTTTTACCTGCGGCGCTTTCCCTTGGCGTACTGAGTGTTATGTTCGTCGCCGCCTTCACGGGCCTATACCTATCCGCGCAGAATGCGCCTCTAGTCAACTCAACGGATTGGGTTCCGAGTTTGAGGCTAGGCTTGTCTGTTGCTGTCGTGATCGGGGTCGGGGTGTACATTGTACGGTGGATCGACGCGTGGTCAAGGGCCAATACTGACGAAACGTTGCGTCTCAAACATCTTCGGCTCGACGTCCAACGTGCGGCGTGGGTGACTGAGCTAATGCTCGAGTGGAACGAAAAAAAGGAGGGGCCGGCGCCTGACTTGCTGCTGGAGCGTTTAACTCACGGTCTGTTCACTCCCCCGACTACACGTTCTCCAGCTAGGCACTCAACAGAATCAGCACTACTAAATGCCATTGCGGCAGCAGAAGGCATCGAAGCCACACACGGCAATACGAAACTGAAGTGGGGACGCAGAGGAATTAAGAAAAAATCACCGAGCAGGAAGACCAATGAACCTTTGCTTGGAATAGGCTGCCTCCAGGTCGGGCGTCGCCGGGCTTGAGACAGACAAGGCCTCTAGGACCACGGCTCCCAGCAGTCCACCAGGATTTGCGGAACTTCTTGGAAGTGCTTGTTGGTTGTAATAACCCGCAGGCCATGCTCCATGGCGCTGGCGGCGATCCAAACGGCGTTGGTGGGAATCGGATTGCCGGCGCCCCGTAAGTAGGTTGGGATCTCGGCATAGCGGACGGCGGTGCTATCGAGGATCGGTATGAGTTCGACTCGGGGGGGCGTCAAGGAACTCCTCGAGTCCCTCTTCGTTTCTGGCTCGGTGCTTCCCTCGCCGGAAGCCCGTCCCCGCTCCCGCCGTCCATCGACAAAAAACGCACTTTTTCCAAATTTACCGCATGCGGTCACCGATAAGTTGTATTTTTAGTTCCATTAATTGCAATCACTTAGCGATTAGTGTCAGAAAATAACCCCTATCAGCCTGGTAGCGTGAATATGAGGAATCCATCGCATCATGAAAAACTCATCACCCACGACCTTAACCGCAATCAATTCGTCGAATGTCCGCAACGAGAATGTCCGTAACGACGGGCTGACTCCATCGCAAGAACGCGCCATAGAAACCCTGCTCACGGCGCGCTCGGTCGCCGCCGCCGCGCGCGACGCCGATGTTGGCGAAAGCACTCTCCGCCGCTGGCTCCGCGAGGACAAAAACTTCCAACGCAAACTCCGCGGCCTCCGCGAGGAGGCCCTTTCACACGGCGCCCTGCAACTCCAGCACGGCGTCAGCAAGGCCGTCGGAAAACTCTACGAGCTCATCGACAGCAAAAAGGGAATCGAACCCGGACGGGCATCCCTGGTCCGCACCGCCCTCGAATACGCCTACCGCTCCAATGTCTACAGCGACGTCCTTGAACGAATGAAGACCCTCGAAGCAGACCAAATCGAGGCGGCCAAAAACTGAGCACGCAGCCCGCCGGCGACAACCTTTCGTGGACATCGAAACAATAAAGGGGCCATCAAAGGGAGCATCGGCGAAGTGAAGTCCACGAGCGGGAAATCCCCCGGCCAGAACGCGTCGGGAGCAACAAAGCCGGGAGCATGAAATCCGGGAGCATGAAATTAATGAAACATTGGTGTTATTACGCAAACGTAGTCCGCTATCTCGAGAAGCTGGAGGCGAACGCCGTCAAAAAGAAAAAACGCGGCGGCTATCTAGTCTGGAGAGACGACGAAGGCCCCCACATGATCGCCGGACCCGACATCTACTGGCATCGCGGCGCCGGCCCCATGCCCGACCTAGCAGGCCTAAACGTTTCCATCAGACCCACCGGAGCCGCGCGCGTAAGCAAGCGGTCAGACGCCGCCGTCCTATCCACCCCACAAACGGCGAACAAAAGGCGCACAACTTTTCCTAGATCTGCTCAAATCTGCTCACCGAAACAACAGAGGCGCGGACGGAAGTCCGCGCTCAAGACCTCAATTATCGCAAAAAACAGCCACTTTTTCGGCTTCGGAAACTCGCCGGCGAGGACTAGCCCTGGGCTAGATCACGCCTTCAGCTTGCAGGGCGGTGATGGCGGTGGTGTAGTAGATGTCGTCCACGGACGACCCTCGCGAGAGGTCATTGGCCGGCTTGTTGAGACCCTGCAGGAACGGCCCCAACGAGATGCATCCCCCCAGCCGCTCCGCGAGCTTGTAGCCGATATTGGCGGCGTCGAGCGCCGGAAAGATCAAAACGTTGGCGCGTCCCGCCACCGGAGACCCAGGAGATTTCGAGCGGCCGACTGCTTCGACGAGCGCGGCGTCCGCCTGCAATTCGCCGTCAACGGAGATGTCGGGGGCGCGGACTTGCACGATGCGGTGAGCCTCGATCACTTTCTCGGCCATCGGATGTGCCGCACTCCCCTTGGTCGAAAACGACAACAGCGCGACTCTCGGTGTGTCACTAAGAATGCGGGCGGCGTTCTTAGCGGTGGCGATCGCGATATCGGCGAGTTGATGGGCCGTTGGGTCGGGCACGACCGCGGGATCGGCAAAGATCATCACGCCCCGATCGCCCCATTGGGTGTCGCGATGAACGAGCACCATGAAGCTCGAAACCAGCCGAAAATCCGAGTGAACCCCAATACACTGGATCACGGCCCTGACCGTCTCGGCCGTCGTGTTGAGAGCACCGCCGACCAGCCCATCGGCGTCGCCATTGGCCAGCATCAAACTCGCAAGGTATAGCGGTTTCGACGCGATCCGATGCGCTTCTTGCTCGGTCAGCCCTTTCGCTCGCCGGCGGGCGTAATAGATACTCGCGTAGGTCTCCCGCTTGTGGGAGGCTGCTGGATCGACAAAGCTCACACCGGGGATGCCATTGTTACTGCTGATCAAAACGGGCTCGACAACTTTGTCCCGAGCAAGACGTTCGGCCGCTACGCGAACCCTTTCGTCGTCGCCTTCTGGGAAGACAACCCGTTTCCTTAACGAGCGGGCACGCGCCACTATGCTCTGAAGAAATGCCGACATTCCCTTGATGTTACTCGATCTGCTCGGAGCCGAATGCGACGAGGGCGACGCTGCGGCTAGCTCGCAGAATCGAAGTGCTGAAAGCCTTTGGGGTGAATCGGGATCTCGCCGGCCCTGGTTTCAACGACGATGCCGCTCCCTTTGCGGACTTTGCCGATCGCGGTCAGCTCGAGCCCATCGAGCGCTTCGGGAACTTCGCGATTCGGCGGAACCGAGAAGAGCAATTCGTAGTCTTCGCCTCCATGGAGAGCCTGGTCAACCGAGGCGCCGCGGAACCGCGGAACCTGCACCGTGCGGATCGATGCTCCCACGTTGCTCGCCATCAGAAAGCGGCTGAGGTCCGTCGACAGGCCGTCGCTGAGATCCATCGCGGCACGTACTCCGAGCTCGCCGGCCAGACAGCGCCCCAGGGCGATACGTGGCTCTGGATAGAGGTGCCGCCGGACGGCCGCTCCACTGGCCTTGGCGCCAGCTCGCAGACGCTCGAGACCAAGAGCCGAGCCGCCAAGCCGCCCGGATACATACAACGTATCTCCGGCCTTGGCGCGGCTCCGGAGCAAGGTTTTGCCCCGCCGAACCGAGCCGACTACCGTGACGTCCGCACCGAAATGCTCGCCCCGGGCAACGTCGCCTCCAGCAAGCGGAATGTCCAGTTTCCTGCTCAGCAGAAACAGACCCTTGAAGAATCGCTCTCGCCAACCCGGTGTCACCCAAGCGGGTAGACACAGCGACAAGAGAAAGCAGCGCGGCTCTCCACCCATGGCGGCGATGTCACTCAAGCCGCGCGCCAGACATTTGTGACCCAACGCCTGGGCCGGGTGCTGATTCGGTAAGAAATGTGTGCCCTCGATCACCTGGTCGGTGGTCAACAGGAGGTCCCTGCCAGCCGGCGGATTGAAGATCGCGGTGTCATCCCCAATTCCCAGGCGAAGCGAGGCAGTACTTGACTTTCCCCCGGCCGCGAGGATTTCCTCTATAATGATGGTGTCTTCGATTGATCTCATATCCTGGCATCTGGTACGAGGGTGCTGCTTGTACCGGTACTAGGGTGCTTGACAGCGGCTCCGCGACCTTGATAGGGTTTTGGGCTTACGAAGTCTGTTAGGCGCCCAAGTTGGAGGATGGGTTCGCGCTCGCGCTCGGGTTAGGTTTGAATGAGGAAAAATTACTTCATCGTAGTGCTGGCCCACTCTGCTCATGGGCGGATCAAGCGGCTTCATATCCCTCATTACGCGATCCATGTTGTCTTGAGTCTAGCTTTGTTCGCAACGATTGCGGGCATCGGCCTGTTTTCAAGCTACGGCAGGATGTTCTTGAAAGTCTCTGAGCTGAATCAGTTGCGTGCCGAGAAAGAAGCTCTCGAACTAAGATACGACCAATTGGTCGAATTGGCGGAGCAGCGTGATGTTCAGCTGGCGTCACTAGGCGACTTGGCAACGGAAGTCTCGATCGCATTTGGGATCAAGCGGCAAGACGAAGACTCCGATGAAGTATCTGGCGCGGGAGCCGGGGCAGCAGCAGGCTACAGTGATTCGTTCCAGCAGTTCGATTTCCTGCAGCAAGTTCACGTGTCATCCGCCGCGGGCGGCTCACCCTGGAATTGGCTTGAGAACACCACTCCTTCGATTTGGCCGGTGCAAGGCCGCTTGAGCAGTTCGTTTGGCAAGAGGCTGGACCCGTTTCTCGGCAAGGGCGCGTTTCACGCGGGCGTGGATTTGACTGCCCGGCATGGCACCGCGGTGGTAGCTGCCGCTGATGGCGTTGTTTCCGAGAGCGGCTGGTCAGGCAGCTACGGCAAGCGGGTTATTATCCGCCACGGTCACAACGGGCTCTCGAGTGCCTATGCGCACCTTTCGGAGTTTTACGCGACTCAGGGACAAGTCGTTCGCCGCGGCGAGGTGATCGGCCGCGTCGGTCGAACCGGCAGAACGACATCTCCTCACGTTCACTATGAAGTTCGCTATCGCGGCACCCCGGTGAACCCTTACAAGTACCTTCGCCGTGCCAGTCCACAGCGAGCCACGCTTGCCCTGGCGGACTGATCTTCTCCCTCTCGCGGTTCGTTTTCCAAGAACAGTAGAAGCACCCCGGATCGCCCCTTGCGAGAGCACTGTCACCGCATCTCAGCGCGGCGCTGTCTGGCGGCTTTCACCGTGTTGACCATCAACATGGCGATCGTTAGGGGACCCACTCCGCCTGGCACCGGAGTGTAGGCTCCAGCAACTTCGGCGACGTCGGCCGGGTGAACGTCGCCGACTAGCGCGGACCGGTTCTCTCGAAATTTTTCTAATCTTTTCGGCAACCCGGCCAGGATGCGTCCGGCTTCGGCTGCATCGGTGATGCGGTTTGTGCCCACGTCCAGAACCGTCGCGCCAGGTTTGATGAAGTCGCGGGTGACCATGGCGGGCCGGCCAATGGCAGCGATGAGGATGTCCGCTTCTCTCGCCACGGCTGGCAAGTCCGCGGTTCTGGAGTGACAAACGGTGACAGTGGCGTGTTCGTGGAGGAGCAACAGCGCCGCGGGTTTGCCGACGATATTGCTGCGGCCGATCACGACCGCCCGCCGGCGGGCGATCGGGATATCACTGCGTTTCAGGATTTCTATCAAACCCGTTGGGGTGCACGGCACGAGTCCAGGCTGCTGCGTGACGAGGGCTCCAACGTTCACGGGATGGAAGCCGTCGACGTCTTTCCGCGGCGAAACCGCCTGCAACACCTTGCCGCTGTCGACTTGTGGCGGGAGGGGTAACTGTACGAGAATGCCGTCAATGTCGTCGCGCGAGTTCAGATCGTTGACGATTTCAACGAGTTCTTCGGTCGTTACCTCCTGCGGGGGCGTGATCGTTTCGCTGTAGATGCCCAGTTGGTCGCAAGCTTGGATCTTATTGCGAACGTAGATTTTCGAGGCGGGGTTCTCGCCGGCCAACACCGCGGCCAGGCCAGGGCGCACGCCTCTCGCGGTGAGCTCGCCGACTCCTTCTTGCAGCTCGGCAAGGATCTGGTCTCGAATTCTGGTTCCACTAAGAACACGTGCGGGCAACGAGGTTCCTCCTTCGGCCAGCTCAGCCTACATTTTTCACCGCCTGACTGCCAAGAGCACTCGGTGAGAAGAACGAACTAGAGCTGGAGAAACCGAATCATAACATGTGAGTTTCATTCGGCTCCGAATCTGAATACCGCCTCGGTCGAATACTATGAGAGTGACCCTTATGGCCGACGAAAAGAAATTCCGCCCGGCGCTGAGCCTCAAGCAAATCTGGCCCGATGTCTGGGCGCTGCTCAAACCACGGTGGCGGATGCTGTCCGTCGGCGTCGTCCTGATCGCAATCAATCGCGCGGCGGGCTTGGTTCTTCCAGCCTCGACCAAGTACTTTATCGACGACGTTATCAGCGCTGAGCGGTTCGATCTGATTGGACCGCTTGTGCTGGCCATCCTGGCCGCGACCGGCGTACAGGGCATAACGGACTTCGGGCTAACTCACCTGCTGTCAAAGTCCGCGCAGCGCCTCATTGCCGAACTGCGGCGCAAGGTTCAGCAGCACGTCGGGCGATTGCCTGTCAACTATTACGACGCCAACAAGACAGGAGCCTTGGTTTCGCGCATCATGAGCGACGTCGAGGGTGTGCGGAATCTTGTTGGCACAGGGCTGGTACAAGTCATTGGCGGAATACTGAGCGCCGTCGCGGCTCTGGTAGTTTTGTTGACCATCAGCGCAACGTTGACTGGAGCCGCCGTCGCGGTTGTGCTCGTGTTTGTTGTGGTGCTCTACTATGCCTTCACGACTTTGCGGCCCATCTTTCGCGAGCGCGGCAAGATTCGGGCAGAGGTCACCGGCCGGCTCAACGAGTCGCTCTCTGGTGTTCGTGTCATCAAGGGTTACCACGCCGAGGAGCGGGAAGCGGGGGTCTTCTCAAAGGGAGTCGAGCGTCTGCTCGACAACGTCTTGAAGACGCTGACAGGCACGGCGCTGCTGAGCTTGTCGGCCACGATGCTGCTCGGTATGGTCGGCGCCGTCGTCATGTACTTAGGCACGAACCAGATTGCCGCCGGCGCCATGACGGTCGGCGACCTGCTGATGTTCACTGCGTTCATCGCGTTCCTGGTGGGCCCTATTTTCCAAATGGTGAATATCGGGACGCAGGTTACCGAAGCGCTGGCGGGACTGGAACGAACCCGCGAGTTGCTCAATGAACGTCCGGAGGACGAAGACCCCCTCCGTCAAGCCTCGCTCGGAGCGATCCGCGGAGAGATCCGTTTTGAGAACGTCGACTTCGCCTACGAGGCGGGCAAGGCGGTTCTCGACGACGTTTCTTTCGACGTCCAGCCAGGGACAGTCACTGCATTGGTCGGGCCCTCGGGCTCGGGTAAATCAACCATCATCGGCCTGATCGCGGCCTTCCACTCGCCGGGTTCGGGAAGGGTTTTGGTCGATGGAGTTGACTTGTCCACGGTTCGCCTGGCCGACTACCGCACGCAGCTTGGGGTCGTACTGCAGGAGAGCTTTCTATTCGATGGGTCGATTGAAGAAAACGTTGGTTTCGGGCGCCCCGGTGCATCGAAGGACGAAGTTGCCGCCGCCTGCCGCATTGCCCGTGTCGATGAGTTTGCGGAGCGTTTCGAGGAAAAGTACGACACGATTGTCGGCGAGCGCGGAGTCAAGCTTTCCGGCGGACAGCGCCAGCGGGTGTCGATCGCTCGCGCGATTCTGGCCGATCCGCGGATCTTGATACTCGATGAAGCGACGTCGAGTCTTGATTCCGAGTCCGAACAGTTGATTCAGCAGGGGCTCGCCTATCTGATGCAGGGCCGCACGACCTTCGTGATTGCGCACCGTCTGTCAACGATTCGAAAGGCCGATCAGATTCTCGTGATCGAAGACGGGCGTGTCGCCGAGCGGGGCACGCACGAAACTCTCTACGAGGCTAGAGGGCGCTACTTCGACCTCTACACGAAACAGCACGGCCTCGAATCGAATTTGTTTCTGGCTCCGGGCGAAGGCGACTCGATTCCAGGAGCGGAAGGCGGCCGGCAGGATCATGACGACACGATTCGAGAGGCGATGTGGATGCTGCGGGGGTGAGGGTCCTCCTGGTGTTTTGAGCTGGAGGCAAACCTCACTGACAGATTAGGGTCGTGCGGCGCGGCCTGATATGCTGGGATCAGAGTTGTTCGGCATTTCGGAAACTGGCCCATCGAGGCACCGGCCCCGATGCCAAACTTAAGCGGTGCTTCAAGAGACCGCTTGGTCTTCCGCTAAACGCCAAGTAAGAGGCAACTATTCATGTCAAGAACAGAATCCACGATGCTTTCGCTCGGGACAAGCGCCCCGGGCTTCCAACTCCCAGACACTGTTTCCGGCGATTCCGTCAGTCTGGACACTTTCGCTGGCAAAGACGGACTGCTGGTTATGTTCATCTGCAATCACTGTCCATTCGTCAAGCATGTCCAGGATGAGCTAGCGATGATCGGCCGGGACTATGCCGGCCAATCACTCGGCATTGCAGCCATCTGCTCCAATGACATCACGACACACCCCGATGATTCGCCGGACAAAATGAAGGAGTTTGCCCAGCAGCTGGGATTCACCTTCGCCTATTGCTACGACGGGGAGCAGGAAGCGGCCAAAGCATACACGGCGGCCTGCACGCCCGACTTTTTCCTTTTCGACGGAGAAAGAGAACTCGTCTACCGCGGGCAGCTAGACGACAGCCGACCGGAAAATGGCAAACCGGTAACAGGCGCGGATTTGCGAAGAGTCATCGATTCCTTGCTGGCCGGCCAGCCCCAAAGCGCGGACCAGAAACCCAGCATCGGCTGCAACATCAAATGGAAACCCGGCGGTGCACCAAGCTATTTCCCGGTCGCCAGCTAACGCAACGCCGCTGTTTGAGTTGGGGTGACGCGACGAAAGTCTATTCCGCTGCCCAACCAGAAATATTTGAGGAGAACTCCAGGCATGAAAATACACTCACTCACGATCATTGTCGCTTTGGGCGTCTGCTCCCTGATCGCCACCGCCGCCGATTGGCCCCAGTGGCGCGGCCCCAAACGCAACGGCATCTCGGAAGAGACCGGCCTGCTCAAGCAGTGGCCCGCCGCAGGGCCGAAGCTGCTCTGGCAAGTCAACGACATCGGCGACGGCTACTCGACACCTTCGGTGGTGGGTTCGCGGATCTACATCCTGGGGAATCGCGGCATGGACAAAGAGTTCGTGCAAGCACTTTCAGTTGAGGACGGGAAGCCGGTTTGGACGACCCGCATCGGCAAGGTCGGGAACGCCGATCAGCAGCCTCCTTACCCCATGTCCCGTTCCACACCGACCATCGAGGGCGACGTGCTGTATGCTCTGGGCTCTGATGGCGACCTGGTTTGCATCCAGCTAGCAACGGGCGAGGTCCTCTGGCGCAAGAGCCTGCGAAGCGATTTTGGCGGCTTGCCCGGCAGGTGGGCCTATTCCGAATCACCGCTGATCGACGGTGACGTGCTCATTGCCACGCCCGGCGGAAGTGACGCGACTCTTGTGGCACTGGAGAAGAAGACAGGCGCCGTGAAGTGGAAATCCACCGTCCCGGGAGGCGACGCGGCTGCCTATGCTTCGGCAATTGTGACCGAGGCCGCCGGCCGCAAGCAGTACGTTCAGTTCCTTGACGCGGGAGTCGTTGGCGTCGACGCAAGAACCGGCGAGTTCCTCTGGCGCTACGCCCGGACCAGCAGCGGCCCTGCCAACATTGCCAGTCCCGTTGCGCACGACGGCCATGTCTACAGCACGAATGCCCGGCGATTCGGAGGCGCACTGGTCAAGCTAACGGCCACTGGTGATGGAGTCTCGGCGGAAGAGGTCTACTTCGAGAGGGCCGCCCCCAACTCGCTTGGCGGCCAAATCCTTCTCGACGGATACCTTTACGGCACCAACAAGGAGGGGCTGGTTGCGGCCGAGTTCGCTAGCGGTAAAGTCAGCTGGCAGGCGGAAGGCGGTCCCGGCTCAGTGCTCTATGCCGATGGCCTGCTCTACGTTCACTGGGAAAGCGGCGGCGTGTCCTTGGCCGAAGCAACGCCGGAGGCATTCCGCGACAAAGGCAGCTTCACGCCGCCCAATCCACCCGAACATAAGCTCGGCCCCAGGGAGATGGCCTGGACCTACCCTGTCGTGGCGAATGGCCGCTTCTATATCCGCGATCTGGGCACGCTCTGGTGCTACGACGTGAAGGCCTCCGACTAGTTAGAGCCGGCAATCTCACTTCTTCAGCCGGACGCAAACCAGAGTGTCGCCGTTGCGCGCGTAAAAAAGTCCATCCGCAATGGCAGGATAGGCGCGCACGGGTCCTTGCAGAATCTGCGCCCTCGAAACGACTTGGAAGCTCACGGGCGAAGCCTTCGCCAGTACCAGCTCGCCATTCTCACGAAGCACGAGCAGACGATCGCCCGCCCTTGTTATCGATCCGGCCCCAAATCTTTCTTCACTCCATTGAACCTTGCCCGTATTCAGCGCAACGCAGCGCAAACTCGGGCCATGCTCCTGCCGCCCATGGAAGCCGTAGAGATAGCCGTCGTGGTGGACGCTTGTGGAGTAGTGGTTCGTCAGGGAATCATCCGATGACCAGACCGTTTCCAGTTCCCGTCCCTTGACATTCAGCACGGTCGCGCCCGTTCCATAACTGGCGGAAAGGAAGATCCGGTCGCCCATCACTAGCGGAGTCGCCGCGTTCGCCGAGGCGTTGCTACGGGCCCGCCAGCGCTGCTGGAAGAAAATCTCGCCTGTTTTAGGATCGGCCCCTAACAACCCTGTTCGCGTGTAGAAAAGAACGTGGGCCTGTTCTCCGAACGTTGCGGACACGGCGGAAGCGTGACTGGCTGGGTCTTCGCTAGCCGTCCACAGCGTGCGGCCGGTGTCCTTGTCAATCGCCACAACACCCGCCCCGCCGGCGCCGCCCACGTTGAGGAAAAGCTGCGTGCCCAGCACCAGCGGCGTGCCGGCCGCCCCAAAGTATCCCTTCTGGACGCCGAATTTCTTGTGGGTGTCGAGGCTCCACACCTTCCTGCCCGAAACGACTTGCAGACAGTGCAAGACGCCTTGTGCGCCGAAGGTGTAAACTTGCCCGCTCACCACTACCGGGCTTGCCCGAGGCCCCTCGCCAAAGCCGAAATCGCTCCTGTAAGTCGTGGAATAGTCGAACGACCAGAGCGGTTTGCCCGTCTGCGCGTCGAGTGCTTCAACAACTTCCTTGTCGCCCTCACGGTGGAAAAGGATTAAGCGGCCGTTGGCGACGACGGGGTTGCTGTACCCCTGCCCAACCGGCCGTTCCCAGACTGTCGGCGGACCGGAGGCCGGCCACTCCTCCCCTAGATCATCACCAAGGTAGACCCCATCGCGATTCGGTCCCAAGAATTGCGGCCAGTCCGCGCCGGGAGCCGATGCCGCAAACAAACCCAACGCCATGAACAAAGCCAACCATGCCGGCACGGCTGGGAGCCCGAAAATACTTGCGTCTGAATTCGATGTGGTCCAGGCCATCATTCGGCGTCTTCAGATCGGGCTGATCGTCAATGTGTGACTTCCCGGAGCAGCGACTTCCTCGGAGGAGCGACTTCTAGGGGAATCGTAGGTTACCAGATCGCGCCAAGAGAACGGTCAAACAGTCGCTTTGTGCAGCGCCCGCTTGAGTTTATGAATCTCTCGGCGGATTTGTTTCAGTTCCTTTGGTGCGACCCCGTTTGCCGCCGCGTCCCGTTTGACCTTTAGCTCGCGGATCTGGGTCTTGATCGCTCTCTTGTCGATTCCAACGACTTGGTGGTGTTCGTGAGTGTCGATGCCGAGAGCCCCGCAAAGCGCCAGTAGAAGTTGATTCTTATTGAGCTGCGTGTAGCCTCTTACAGCTTCGTGATCGAGCCCCTCGGCGATCTTGCGCAGATCCCCCATTTTCGTGTGTTTTAGTTCCTGGTAGGTGTAGCTCATCGTGCCTCCATTTGATCGCGAGTCAGGCTGACACACTCGGGTCGGCCGCCTCTCCCGATTCATTATTTTCGATTTACCGGTGCGCTGTCAAAGTCTCTTCTTGCGGGTGAATGCAGTTCCCGTCAGGCCGGTACACTGGAGAGTCGTGTCGGCCAGATCTGAGCGGCCCCGTTGGGGCCAGCACTTCTTGCGAGATCGCGGGGTGCTCGACCGCATCGCGTCAAGTCTAGCGGTTCAACCGGGCGAATGGGTCGTCGAGATCGGCCCGGGCCGAGGCGACTTGACCGAACGGCTACTGTCAAGGGGCGCCCGCGTATTGGCGGTGGAAATCGACGATCAGCTCGTCGATCATCTCAAGCATAAGTTCCGTGAGTCTAACGCGATCGACGTGATTCAGGGAGACATTCTCGACGTCGATCTTGGAGAGCTGATCGCGTCAAGATCGGGCCAAGCAGTTGAAGTAACCGGTAATCTTCCTTACTACATCACCTCACCCATCGTCCGCCGAATCTTTGACGTTCACGAACAGGTGTCGGCCGCGCTGCTGCTTGTCCAAAAAGAAGTAGCCGCTCGCATCGTAGCCGTCAATGGAACACGGGACTACGCCTATTTGAGCGTGCTATGCCAGCTTTACTCCGACCCGAAGGTGTTGTTCAACGTTCCGCCAGAGGCTTTTCAGCCGCCGCCTAAGGTTACTTCGGCGCTTGTTCAACTCAAGATGCGAACCGGTCTCCCGCCCGACGCCGACTTTCTTCATTTTCTCCAGTTGTGTTTTCGCCAGCCGCGAAAGATGCTTCGGAACAACTTGTCTAGCGCCTTTGACCGCGAGGCTTTGGGGGCGCTCGAAGTAACCCGGCGCAGAGCGCAGCAGTTGGAGATCGAAGAACTGCGCCAGCTCTGGGAAGAACTTCGGCCCGCCCACCAGCTCGCGGCCCCCGCGTTGGATGATCGGTCTTGACAGGTCTGCTTCACTGCTAGGAATATGCCGCAAGCCCTCGCCTACGTCTCTCGGTCAAAGAAGCTGAGTTCCGCCCCGGATAGAAGCGAAATCCTCGTCATCGCTGTGGCGGCCGTTATCTTCTTGGGTTGCGCCGTGAGTCCACCGGGGCTGATGGATGATGTCGACTCGGTGAACGCCACCATTGCGCGCAATATGTTGACGTCGGGCGACTGGGTCACCGGACGCCTCAATGGGGTTCTCTACGTAGATAAGGCGCCGCTCAACTACTGGCTCATGGCCGCCTCCTACGCGGTTTTCGGAGTATCCGATTGGGCTTCGAGGATTCCGTTGGCGCTGGCGGCGATCGCCCTGTGCTGGGTCACGGCACGGTTCGGACGCTGGGCGTTTTCCGCACGCGCCGGGCTCTACGCTGGCCTGAGTTTGGCAAGCTGCGTTGGGTTGTTCCTGTTCACCCGCGTCCGCATCCCGGACGTTGCGCTGACCCTGGCCGTGACTGCCGCGCTTTGGGGACTCGTGCGGGCTCTCGAAGAGGACGAGCCTCAGCGGCGTCGATGGGCACTCGTATTGGGGGGCTCCCTGGGGCTCGGCGTGCTCCTCAAGGGGATGATCGCGTTGGCGATTCCGGCCGGGGCGGGTATGCTCTACCTGCTGGTAACGCGGCAACTTTTCTCGCGCCGTGCGTGGAAGCGGTTGCACTGGCTCTGGGCATCGGGCGCTTTCTTGTTGATCGCCGCGCCCTGGCACCTGTTGGCTGTTCTGCGGAATCCTCCGTACTGCGATTTCACCATGGTTAGCGGTCCGGGGCAGTATCGCGGCTTTTTTTGGCGGTACTTCATCAACGAGCATCTGCTGCGATATCTGGGTGCACGTTTTCCCCGCGACTACAACACGGTTCCGCTCGGGCAGTTTTGGTTGTCCCAGTTCCTATGGATGTTCCCGTGGAGCGCGTTCTTTCCAGCTGCGGCCCGGTTGAGCTACAAACCCACCGACAGGCCCGGGAGAATACGCTTGCTTGCGCTGTGCTGGGCGGCGTTCGTCCTCGTATTCTTTTCTTTTTCGACCAGTCAGGAATACTATACGATGCCCTGCTATCCGGCGTTTGCGCTGCTGATCGGATCGGCTGTCGCGGAAGGAGGAAGCTGGGTGCGGCGAGGAGCGCGAGCCGTCTCCCTCATGGCCGGAACCGCATTCCTTGCTGTCGTGGCGCTGCTCTTCGGCGTGCGAAACGTTGAAACTCCCGGTGACATCTCGACCGCACTGACACAGAACCCGGATTCCTACACCCTCTCGCTGGGACACATGCAGGACTTGACCTTGTCCTCATTCGCTTACCTGCGTATGCCGCTGGTTCTCGCAGGTGTGGCCCTTCTGGTAGGCGCAATCGGATGTTGGCAGCGGCGCGAACTCTATCGTTTCGGCTCGATGGTGCTGATGATGGTGTTGTTCTTCCAGGCCGCACGCGTCGCCCTTGTAGCGTTCGACCCCTACTTTTCTTCCAGGCAATTAGCGGAAACCCTGCTTCGCGCGCCACCAGGCACGTTCATTGCTGATGACGAATACTATTCGTTCTCTTCGATCTTTTTCTACGCGAATCGTGACGGGCTGCTGCTCAATGGCCGCAAAAACAACCTCGAGTACGGCTCGAACGAGCCCGGAGCTCCAGCCGTGTTCATCGATGACGCGGAATTCGCCGCCCGCTGGCAGAGCGAAAAGAGGCACTACTTAGCGACGTTCGTGGACCAACGGGCGCGATTCGAAAAATTGGCGGGCAAACAGAAGTTGTTCCCCCTGCTAGAAAGCGGAGGAAAACTGCTCTTCACCAATCGGACGTTTCAGATCCCGGAGCGCAATTGACCGGTCATTGACGGGTCAGCGCCTAACCGATCATCCCCACCGTAAGCACGAACTCAGCACCACCGTCGGCGACTCTCCCTGGTCGCGACAAGCCGCCGTCGCCTGAAAATAAATCCGCGAATCTCATAAGGTTTACCGAATCTGTGACGAAACGTTAAGAGAGCCCTCGTTTCGTAACGTCGGCGAGCCACGCAAATACCGCCAACTGGAAACCCCTCGAAGGGGAGTGAGGCAACCATGCGATTCGAGAATATTTCCGTAAGTACGAAAACCATTCACCGGCAAGACGAATCATCTGGGTCGCCGACACAGCCGGCGGCCGGCGGGCAGCCGCCGCAACGAAACAAGCGCGGCGTAGTCCTCATTCTCGCCGCAGTTGGCGCTTTCGCCATGGTGGGAGTTCTAGGGCTCGCCTTTGACCTGGGACGTACGTTCGTCGCCAAGAGCGAACTACAGAACTATACCGACGCGGCGGCTATCGGTGCGGCATTGAAACTAGACGGAACCTCGGCCGGGGTGACGCGCGCAACCACCAGCGCGACGAATGATGTCAACCAATGGGGTTTTGGCACCGAAAGCGTCGGCAGCGTCACCGTGAAGTATGCCCAGGGCCTGGCGTCCGCGTATGTGGCCAGTCCGGCGCCCGCGCTCGACTATCGTTTTGTCCAAGTTGAAGCGGAACAAAACGTTCCCTTGTACTTCATGCCGCTTTTCCCCGGTGTTGGCTGGCAGCGTTCGGTAGCTGCATCCTCTATAGCGGGCCAGAAGTTTGAGGCTGAAATGAAGGACGGCATTTTCCCCTAGATGGGTATCCGGTTGACTCAGGTAGCCCCAATATCTTGTGGTTTGGGGATTTTCTTGGGTTCTGTAACCGGGTGAACAATCATCTTGTAAGTCGCGGGATCCACGGCTACCGCCTGCTGGACGAGCCGATAGAAGAGTTTGCCGCGGCTTTTGGATTTGCGGCGGTTGAAACGGAAGGTGAACTCGTCCAGGTAGTAGTCCAGATGTTTGTGGCTCACGGCGCCCTGATGGGTGCCCAGCAGCCAGCGCTTGAGCAGTGACATCACGCGGTGGACGCGGGGCATCAATTCCGACGTGGACTGCTCCTGCCTGCTGACAACTGTGACCTGATGGACGTAGCCTTCCTTTTTCAACCCGGAGTAACCGGGCCAGCCGTCGGTATGCACCACGCTGCCCGGCTCGATGCACTCCTCCACGAAAGGCAACAGGCTCTCGCCCGAGGCATCCTCGATTCTCTTCATGCGAATCCGGCCGATACCCCGCCCATCCTCTTGAGCGGCTACTGCGATCAATGCTTTGTTTTTCAGGTTTCGGCCCCGCAGGCCCTCTTCGAGCCCGCCCCAGTAGCTTTCATCGACTTCCACCGTCCCGGCGAGCAAATCCCGTCCCGGCCGCACCATCGCGCGCCGCATTTTGTGCAGCCAGGTCCAAGCCGTTTCGTACCTGTTGAGCCCCAACACTCTTTGCAGTCCCAAAGCGCTGGCTCCGGTCTTTTGGGTGGTGACCCACCACATCGCACGAAACCACAACGGCAAAGGGCTGCGCGTGTCCTGAAAGATGGTCCCGGCGGTCACCGAGGTTTGGCGCCCACACGCAGCGCACTGCAGCAGCACTTTTCGCAAAGGCCACGACTTTCCACAACCGCAACCCGGACAGCGGAAACCGTCCGGCCAGCGCCGCCGGAACAGATACTCCCGGCAGGCCTCCTCACTGCTAAAACGGGCCTCGAACTCTGTCAGGTTCTGAGGGTAATCTTCCATCTGCCGGCATACTACATCTTGGGGCTACCTGAGTCAACCGGATACCCACCTTCCCCTATTCGCCGGACGCCCACGACCCAGCTGACCCGAACTTTGGATTTCTGCTCGGGAAGTACTACACGCTCAAATGGGACACATACACCGGCAACCCGAGTCAGACACAGTTCTACAAGCTCAGCAGCGACAACGCGAAGTTGGTCGGCTGCGAAGCCGATATGTCCAATGGTGCATTTCAACCCGGTGAAGCTCAGGGCAGTCAGCGCGGCTATATCGACCTGGGCGACCGGGTCCCCCTCGACAGTGGTGGTGGTGCGGCTCTGATCCGCGACGCAATCCTAACGAGAACTTCGTTTGAGCTTCCGATCGTGCCCTACTCCTACTACATCAACCCAGAGCCGGGGCAGAAACAGACGGAATTAACCGCCATGGCTGACCGGGTTGCGGAGGATACGGATCCCACCACTCCGACTTACTACACAACTCCGCAGACAGCTCCAAATACTCCTTCCATCGAAGATATGCGGACGCTGTATCGGACTGCTTACAACACCGTCGACCCGCCCCGCCCTCCAAACGCGAACGGCCGCCGCATGGTCGTTGCCCCGGTCAATAACCCCAGCGCGGCGGGGCTGGTCATTGGATTTGCGGGTTTCTTATTGCCGCCGAGCCCATGCGCCGATGTTACGCTCGGCCCCAAAACCTATAACCCCTGCTGCGGAGAGTTCAGCGGGTCAGTCACGGGCATTGGCGGCGGCGGTAGTGGCGGCGCTGGGTCAGCCACGGGTAGCTATCGCATCGTGCTGTTTCAGTGAACGAGGCCTTGACATGACTACACCCAAAACTAGAAGACACTCGATCTCCTTACACTCTGGCCCGATCGCAATGGCTCTAAACGCGAAAGTTGCCCCAAGTAACAGCCGGCGCCTGGCAAAAGAAAGATCCCAGGGTGGAAACGCGATGATCGAGTTCGCTTTGGCGTTTCCAGCCATCATCATGATGATGGGAACACTGTTCCAATTCGGGTACGGGTTCATGACCTATAACGTGCTGCAGGGAGCTATCCGCGGCGGTGCCCGCTACGCCTCGATCGCCGACCTCGACGCACCCGACGGCACTGACTTCGCGGCCGACATCAAAAATGTTGTCGTCTACGGAATTCCCGATCCGGATTCGGACCCGCCCGTGGTGGCCGGCTTGACCACAAGCCACGTCATCGTCGACAGCAGTAATCAAGACGGCACCGGCATCCCGATCACGGTCAGCGTGAGCATCACTGGCTTTCAATTGTTCAAGGTGTTCAGTACCATCACGCTGACCAACAAGCCCAAGTCGACCTTCACCTTCATGGGCCAGTATAAGAGTCCCTGAGCCGGATTCCCACGATCTAAGAGCTCAAGTCTCCTGACTTGGCTATTGCCCCTGGTCCGGCGCTTCGCAGCGGTCCCAAAAAGCATTTCGGAAGGCGCCGACTTCACGGCATTCAGGTATTCGTCAGGTACCTGAGGGCGACCGTCCTCAAAGCGTCCGAACGGATTCTTTGCCGTGTCCTTGATCAACTGCATTGTGGGCCCCGACCGGGCGAAGTTTTTCCGAAGACCCCTACGTCCGGCAACTCGACCGCAAGCCCGATAGAATTAGATAGAGTACCCGCGCCGAGCGTTGCCGATTGCGGCCTCTTTAGAGCTGTATTTCCATGGACCCGCAAGGCTCGCCAGCACGGCGCTCCCGCCTGCTCAAGCGTTGCCGTCAAACCCAGCCGTCAGAGCCAGTCGTCAAATCCATATGAACAATCTTGATTACGTCACTGTTGCCACCGAAATCGCCCTCGAGGCGGGCGCCTTGCTCGAGCAGTATTTCGAGAAGCGTCCCGCGATCGAATACAAGCAAGAGTACGATCTCGTCACCGCCGCGGACCGCGCCTCAGAAAAGCTAGTTGTCGAACGGTTCAGGGCGCGGTTTCCGTCCCACAGTATCATCGGCGAAGAAGGCGGCGGAATCGACAACAACTCGGAGTACGTTTGGTATGTCGATCCGCTTGACGGCACAACGAATTTCGCCCATGGTTACCCGGTTTTCGCGGTGAGTCTTGGCCTGCTCCAGAATGGCGAACCCATCGCCGGCGTCGTCTATGACCCAATTCGCAAAGAATGCTTCGCCGCTGAAAAGGGGTCAGGGGCCTACCTGAACAATCGCCGAATCCACGTTACCGACACCGAGGTCATGGAGAAAGGCATTTACGGCACCGGATTTCCGAGCCCGCGCCGACACACTAACGTCAATGTCCACTTTTTTCATCAAATCTCGATGCTGACGCACGGCTCACGGCGCGTCGACTCAGCGGCGCTCGACCTCTGCTCGGTCGCCTGCGGCAGACTGGACGGCTTTTGGGAGTTCGGCCTCAAGTCATGGGACGCTGCCGGCGGAATCATCCTGGTCGCCGAAGCCGGTGGCACCTACTCCGATATGCACGGGGGCCCTTATGAAATCGCCGGGCCTACCCTGGCGGCAACCAACGGCAAGGTCCATGAGCAAATGCTTGAATTATTCGGCGAAATATTCCAAGGCAATTACCGCGTACCGCTAGACCCAGTGAGTTCCTACCTAGCCGACGAGGACTAACCCCTTCCGACCTGAGCTGCTGCAGGACGAGTCAGCTGTCCCTTGAAGCTACGCGATGATATCCTCCACCACATTGCCCGCAATATCCGTCAGCCGAAAATCGCGGCCGCGGTGGCGATAGGTCAGCTTGGTGTGATCGAAGCCCAACTGCTGCAGGATTGTCGCCTGTAAGTCATGGGGGTGGACTCGTTTTTCCGCCGCCTTGAAGCCAAACTCATCGCTCGCCCCGTAACGCATGCCGCCCTTGAAACCACCGCCGGCCAGCAGAGTCGAAAAGCCGTGGCTGTTGTGGTCGCGGCCGTTCTGAACCGCGATACGTCCGCTGACCTCGACGGTCGGGGTGCGTCCAAACTCGCCGCCGATGATAACGATGGTTTCGTCGAGAAGCCCGCTCACCTTGAGGTCTTCGAGAAGAGCGGCCATGGGAGCATCAGAATCGCCGGCCAGCTCGCGCATACGGAGGATGTCCTCGTGCGTATCCCACGGCTGGCTGTTGCCGTAGTAAACCTGCACGACTCGCACACCACGCTCGACGAGTCCCCGAGCCAGCAGACAACCCAACCCGAAATCCCCATCACCATACCTCTCTCGCGTCGAGGCAGTCTCCTTGCTGACGTCGAAGGCGTCGAGGACTTCGAGCTGCATGCGGTAGGCAACTTCCATGGAGTGGATCGATGATTCCAGCTCGGGCGGCGATCCCTCGCGATCAAGGTGAAGGCGATTCAGCTTCTCCAGCAGTGAAAACTGCCGCCGCTGCTCGGACTCTTTCAGGTGAGGATTGCGAACGTAGCGAACCAGGTCTTCCGGCTTGCGCTGATCGTTCTTGGTATAGGTCCCCTGGTAAGCGCCCGGCAAAAAGGCGACGACCAGAGCTGTGACCCGATCACCGGCACTCCAGGGCACAACACCACGTATCCGGGAAGGTTTTGATTCTCCGTGCCCAGCCCGTAAGTCACCCACGACCCCATCGAAGGTGTCCCCGGTATACGCTGTCCGCAATTAAGCATCAGCAGCGACGGCTCATGAAACGGCAGGTCGGTGTACATCGAGTTGATGACGCAGATGTCATCGACGCGCTCGCCGAGCTGCGAAAAAATCTCGCTGATTTCGACGCCGCTTTCGCCGAACTTCTTGAACTCGAAAGGCGACTGCATCAAGGTGCCGGTCTTACGTTCGGTCTTGAGGTTTCCGCCGGGATAGGGTTTGCCGTGATACTTGGCCAATTCCGGTTTGTAGTCGAAGCTATCGACCTGGGAGCCCCCGCCATTCAAGAACAGGTGGATAATATGCTTGGCCTTCGCCGGGAAATGAGGCTCCCGGGGAGCGAGTGGACTGGGATGCGGCTGAGTGCCTGCCAGCAGCGGGAAAAGCCCCACCATGCCAAGGCCGGTGCCCATCGTGCGCAGCAGGTTGCGGCGGCTGATCGGTAGCAGATGTTGAGCCATCGGTTTCTCTCTCAGTTTACGTGCAGGAATTCCGCCGAACTCAAAAGCGTCTGGGCATACTGCGCCCACGAGTCCGGCTCTCCCTCAACGAACTCACGTCCCAGCCGCATCTCTTCGCCCGTCGGCTCTCGGCCGAAGACCACACGGTAAGCTTGCAGGATTCGGGCCCGGTCATCATCACCAGCCTCTTTCCGCAAACGCCCGGCCAGCGCATCCGCCGCTTCCATCACTAAGTCGCTATTGAGGAAGAACAACCCCTGCAGGGGCGTACTCGTCAGGATCCGCCGCGGACTCGTCACGTAGGATTCGGGAAGTCGAACAATCCTAGCATCGTGTCCAATCGGCGCCGGCTGACATAGCCGTAGACCGTCCGCCGGTCGTTCGTGTCGTCCACCAGATTGGCCGCTTTGCCACCTACACTTGGATCGAGTCGTCCCGCAACAAACAGAAGGGAGTCGCGCATCGCTTCCACATCGAGCCGCCGCCTGTTGGCGCGCCACAGCAACCGGTTCTCTGGGTCGGCCTCTTCGTTCTTTGCCTTGTTCTTTGCAGGGGCCGCCGGCGCCAGCGCGTACGTCGACGACAACATGATCTCGCGGTGCAGCGCCTTGATTGACCAGTTCAGCTCAACAAAACGCGCCGCCAGATAGTCGAGCAGCTCGGGATGACTTGGCCGCTCGCCCATCTGCCCGAAGTTGCTAGGCGTCCTCACCAGCGCCTGCCCAAAATGATTCAGCCAAATTCGGTTCACCATGACGCGAGCCGTCAGCGGGTTTTTGGGATTCGCGATCGCCTCGGCTAGCTCCAGCCGTCCGCTGCCCTTCGTAAAAGCCTTGGGTTCTCCCTCCGACAGAACCGACAAGAAGCGGCGTGGCACTTCGTCTCCCAAGTTGCCCTTGTTGCCGCGAATATGAACATGCTCGTTCTCCGGCTTGGCCACATCCGAGACCACGTGAAAGAAGGGGTACTTTTCGGGCATCATCTCGCGCAATGCTTCTAACCGCGCGCGCTTCGCTCGAACGTGGTCTCGCCAGACGCCATCAAGAAATCGGTCGATCTTGCGGTCACCGTAGTGAAGGATGCCGCTCTCGAACTCCCCGGGCATCCTGAAGCTTTGGTTTGAAGCGATGTCCCGCCAAAGGAAATAGCGGTCGCGCTCAAGCGATAGCAACTCGATTTCGTTTAGCTTGCGCTCCAGCTCGTCTTCCCCCAGCCGGACCTTGTTCTTTTCGTCGAGTTCCTTCTTTTCGGCAATGACTTCCAGCACCAGCTTCTGCATCGAACGCGCGAAAGCGGTGACCTGCTTCGGCGTGTGCTCGCGGGCGAGCATTGTGTCCCACTCATCGAAAAGCGGATGCTGACGCGGTGTGGCGCCCAAATACTTCACCCAGCGTTCGAGAGTTTCCTGATCGAGTGACTCGGACCGCGCGACCTTTTCCACCTCGCGTTCCAGAGGCCCGACCACCTGCCAGGCCGCCATGGCGTACGCCGAAGTTTGCGCCGCCAGCACATCGACAAGCTGAGCGCTTTGAATGCGGAGGAACTCTTCGAAAGCTTTCTCTTCCTTCTCTACCTTTTCCTCTTGCCGCTCGTAGTCTTCGACGACAACGGCCGGGGCGAGTGGATATTCATCCAGCTCGGTGTTCTTGAAGATTCCCAGTAGGGCGTAATAGTCTTCGGTCGGAATCGGATCGAACTTGTGATCGTGACAACGCGCGCATCCGACGGTCAGCGCCAGAAAACCCCGTGCTGTCGCATCCACTCGGTCGTCTTGACCTTGCAGAAGAGAGCTGAGCCTGTAGAAGCCGAGGCCACCGACCAGGCGCTCCTTTTCCGAATCGCCACCGGCCTTGTCACCGATCAAGTCCCCGGCAATCTGGGCCTTCACGAACAAGTCATAAGGCATGTCGTCGTTGAAAGCTTCGATGACCCAATCGCGATAGCGGAACGAATTCGGATAGGGGTCCATCTGCGTCGACTGCAGCCGGTCGTCGGAGTAGCGAGCCACGTCGAGCCAGTGACGGCCCCAACGCTCTCCGTAGTGCGGAGAGGCAAGCAGCTCTTCGACCACCGCAAGAAAAGCGTTGGGTGATGTATCCCCCAGGAATGCGTCGACTTGCTCGGGTGTTGGCGGTAACCCGATCAAATCGAAGTAGGCCCGCCGGATCAAAGTGCGCTTGGCGGCTGGCTGGGCTGGATCCAGGCCCTTGGCATCGAGCCGCGCCAGGATGAAGCGATCGACCGAGGTCCGCACCCAGGCTTCGTTCCCGACAACGGGCAACTCGGGTTTGTGGATCGGCCGAAACGCCCAGAAGTTTCTCTGTTCAGCCGTGATGATCTTGGCCCCGGACTTTGTCGCCGAGGATGTCACCGAGCCCGTCGACGAGGATGCCGCCGTCAAGGACGAAACAATCGTCTCGGGCCAGACGGCGCCTGCCTTGATCCAACGAGCGAGATCGTCGATCTCTTCCGGCTTCAGCTTTCCCTGTGGCGGCATTTTTAGCTCGGCATGCGAGTGCCGAACCGCTTGGATCAAAAGACTGCGATCGGGCTCTCCGGGAACCAGCGCAGCCCCGCGGCCCCCGCCAGTAAGCAGAGACTCGCGGGAGTCCACTTGAAGGCCGCCCATTTTCGAGGCGGCATGGCACGCGAAGCAGTTAGCTGCCAGCACGGGCCTGACCCGCATCTCGAAGAATTCAACTCCGTCAGGGGTTTGCGCCGCAGTGGGACGGGCAAGGCAAATCAGCCCAAGCAAGCCTGCAAGTACAAGGCCGAAACGCCAGCGGAACAAGAGTTTGTGGAGCAATTCAGCAACTCCGTGTCACCTGCATTGTATCAAGCAGAACGATCCCCGGCCGCCGCCAAGCTGCAACCAAACAGGGCCGCAGATGTGGCGTGAGCGTCCCCAAGCTTGACCCAAACCGATTCGTCGGCTTGCTCGGCCCCAGTGCGAGGCACTTGGTCTAGAGTCCAACGCGTTTTACGAGACGAACGGGCTCTCGGAACCGTTGCCACTGCCGGAGCCACGATGAGGAAGATGCGGGCCCGGACCGGCAACGGCCGCCTTCGCCAGGGCCGGTGGCTCGGACTCGCCCAGCTCCAGCCGTTCGATTTTAGTAAACCGGCTGCTGATCTTGCGCGCCGATCTGTTGACCTGCTCAACGTCACGGTGAGCTTGATCGATGTGCTGGGCGAGGTGATCCATGCGGTCCTGGAAGCGCGTGAAGTCTCCACCGAGCATGCGCAGGTGCTCCTGAATAATGCCGACCTGCTCCCTGGTCGCCGCGTCTTTGAGAACCGCTCCAGCCGTCGTCAGAATCGCCCAGAGAGTGGTTGGCGAGGTGATAAACACCCTGGAGCGGTTGGCTTGTTCAACCAGTTGCGGATGCTGGTTGTGAATATCAGAGAAGATCGCTTCGGCCGGAACGAACATGATTGCGAAGTCGGCTGTCTCCCCCGGCAGAATGTACTTGTCGGCGATGTCTTTGATGTGCGTCGCGACGTTGCGGGCAAACATCTTTTCGGCGGCGTCGCGGTCGGTCTGGGCCAGGTTGGGGTCCGCCTTGAGGCGGTAGTTTTCGAGAGGGAACTTGGAGTCGATCGGCACTTGGCCGGTGGGCTCGGGCAGAAACAGCATGCAATCGACGCACCTGCCGTTGGAAAGGGTGTGCTGCATGTGGTAGCCGGACTGGGGCAATACATTGCTGATCAGCCCGAGCAGTTGCACTTCCCCGAAAGTCCCCCGTGCTGTTCGGTCGGCCAGAACTTCCTGCAAGCTGACCACGTTGGTGGAAAGTTCGGTGATGCGCTTCTGAGCATCGTCGATGAGTTCAAGCCGCTTCTGAACATCAGCGAACGTCGCTACGGTTTTCTCGAACCCCTCCGAGAGACGCTTATCGACCTGGCCGCTGATCTCGTAGAGCCGTTTGTCGGTCGACTCGGTCAGCGCGTCCATCCTTTTCCCCAGGTCTTTGGCGTTGCGGTCCAGGGCTTGGGCGAACTGACGCTCGCTGCGATCGACCGAGGATTGCAATGTTGTTTGCAGGGTCTTGTAGGTGTCGGAGTGGCGCTGTTCGAGCTGCTGTTGCAACTCGCTGAAACGGAGAAGCTGGGCTTCTTGCAGATCGTGGATCGCTTTCTGATGGTCTTGTCTAGACTCTCCCAACTGCCGAATCAGGATTTGCTGGGCGCCGGCTTGCTGCTCTCGCAAGTCCTGGTCGAGCCTGCGAACGACGTCTTGCGTCGTGAGGCTGGTCTCGGCAAGTTGCAGTGCCAGAGCGTCACCTCGCTTGCCTTGCTCGTCCATTCGTGTATCCAGCTTTGCCAGAGCCGTTTCGCTGATTCTCTGCCGCGATTGCGAGTAGACCAAGCAGACAAGCAGCGCGGCGACCAAGACGAGGAGACCGAGTAGTGGCGTTAGTTCCATCATGTCTTTCGAGCCTTTCGCGTGTCTGATGCACGCCCACGCACACTTTTCAGCAGGCCGGAAAGTGCTTGGGGCCGAGTTAGCAAGTCGAGAAACGCCGCGGGTTCAACCGGTTTACTGATGATGTGTCCTTGGATTTCGTCACATCGCTTTGCCCGCAGGTATCGAAACTGTTCCGCGGTCTCCACCCCTTCGGCGACCACCTTCAGATCCAAGCCATGAGCCAGAGAAATCAGGCCCGATGCAATCGCGGCATCCTCTGGGTCGGTCGCAATCCCCCGAACAAAACACTGGTCGATCTTGAGAGTGCTGATCGGGAAACGGCGGATATGCATCAACGACGAGTATCCGGTCCCGAAGTCGTCAAGGGATATGCGAACGCCCAGAGCGGCAATCTTCATCAGCGGTTCGGCGGCGGCGACGGCGTTCTCAATCAGAGAACTCTCGGTTAGCTCCAATTGCAGCAACTGAGGGTCAAGCTTGCTTTGAGCCAGGGCATGCTGGACCAACTCGTAGAGGTTGTCGTCGTTGAACTGGCGTGCCGAGATATTGACGCCGACGCGGGTCGCTCGTCCGGTTTCCTTTTGCCAGGCTTTGGCCTGGGAGCAAACGGTTGACAACAGCCACTCGGTGATCGAAGTGATCAGGCCGGTCTCCTCGGCAACAGGAAGAAACTGGCTTGGCAAGAGAAACCCCTTCTCGGGATGCTCCCACCGCAGCAGCGCTTCGCAACCGGTGATCGCGCCGTCCGCCGCCGAGGCGATGGGTTGATAATGCAACACGAACTCTTCATCCGCCGCCTTTCGCAAGCCGGCCTCAACGTGCAGCGACTGTCCGTTGGCAGTGCTGGTGGCAGGATCAAATAGTTCGTGACGAGCCGCCCCGAGAGACTTGGCGCGTCGTAGGGCCGACTCGGCGCCTCGCAGCAGCAAATCCGCCTTGGCGGCCTTGCCGCTGCCCACGGCGACGCCGATACTCACCGTAGTGAACACTTCTTCGGAACCGGCGCGAAATGGCGCGGCGACCTTGCTTTGAATTCGTTCTGCGACTCGTGTCGCCTCTGTCGCTTCTGTGAGACCATCCAACAAGATCGCGAACTCGTCGCTGCCAAAGCGCCCGATAATGTCGCTCGGGCGGAGGCAGGTTTCGAGGCGCTTTGCAATCGTCGCGAGCAACTCATCTCCAGAGTCGTGCCCGAGAGTTTCGTTGACTAGGTTGAAACGATCGAGATTCAAAACGAGAACGGCAAAGACTTCGCTGGATCTTGTCGTCGAGTGGCTGCAGGCCTGCTGCAGGCGCTTCATGAAATGGGTGCGATTGGAAAGGCCGGTCAGCGAGTCGTGAATCGCCGCGTCGGCAAGCCGCGTCTGCGCTTGCTTATCAGCGGTGATATCGGTCTGCGATCCAACGAGCCGAACTGGCTGTCCTTCGGAGTTGCGAACCGCGATGCCACGGCTCCGGACCCAGCGGTAACGGCCGTCGCCATGGAGCAGACGATGCTCGCTTTCAAACTCCGCTGATTGGCTCTCGAGATGAGTGGAGATCAGCTTGCGGACCGTTGCACGATCATCTTCGTGGATGCGGTCCAGCCATTCTTCGGGCCGACTCCCGACCGCGACCGGGTTAAGACCCAGCATCGCGATCCAGCGAGGCGACAGATCGATCTGGTTGCTCTCGAGGTTCCAATCCCAGAGGCCGTCGTTGGTTGTGCGAGCGGCTAACTCATAACGCTGCTGACTCTCGCGCAAGGCCTCCTCAGCCTGATCGCGCTCAGAAAGAACGCTCATCATCGCGGCGAGCATCTCACGCTGATCGACCTCTTCATCGCCCTCGGGGATCGAATCCTGCGAGAACTCGGCGAGATGCCGGCGCTTGAGCCGCACCGCCGCAGCGCTGCGCCATAGCTCGGCAACGCCAAAGCGCTCCAAGCGCCCTAGCCAAGAGGTCCTCAGTGGTGAGCTTCCCGTTGCCAAAACATTTACTACCTGAAATGTTTATGGTACTAGAATGGCGGCATGCGGATCTATCGGGGGTCCCGTCAAGTCGAGCCTGAGGCTAGAGGTGAACGAAAGTTTCTCCAAGGGCTCCTTGTCACGGCGACATGGGAAGGACCGGGATTACGAAGACGAGGGAGAAAGACCAGCCGCTGGCATTGTCGAGAAACAGTTCGTTTCCGATCCGATCGCCTGCCCGAGGCAGCCCCGTGGCCACGTAATCAAGCGAGCCCTCCAGTTCGATGTTCCGCAGCCAGTTCCCCTCGGGTAGCCAGTTGAAGATGTGAGCGGCGGTGTCGAGTTCAAAGTTCAACTTGTGAGTGTAGACACTCGTATCCCGGGGCCGTTTAGCTGGACTGATTTTGTCCACAAGGTCAAAATGACTGCCGACCCAGCCGTTGGTGTCTTCGGGGCGAAGCCACTCCAGGTTTAGCTCGATCTCCACCTCGGGAGAGTTGTTTCGGATCGAAGTAGTGCCCAGATCTTGTGCCGTCGCTGCGGTGAATGGATTCGCATCACCGGAGTCAAATGGGATGAAGATCGTCTCGAAGGTAAAGCCCACTCGGCCAGCGGACCCGAGTCGCCAGCTAGTCGTAGAGTGCCTAGATACAAGCGGAGAGCTGCAGTCGCGCACCGCATTTATTCACTGCTTGTCTCCACCCAACGCTCCGCCAGGCAACCTCGCCCGGTGGCGCAGATAGTGGGAGACGTCGGCCGGCAGGCCTATTCGATCAACGCGGCCGTTCTCCATCAACACTACTCGCTGGCCTATTTCGAAAGCTTCTTCGCGGCTATGCGTCACGTAGAGAAGAGTGAAGCCCAGCCTTTCGTGAAGGCGCAGGATTTCAGCACGCAAGTTCAGGCTCAGTTCGATATTGAGGCTCGAGAGCGGCTCGTCCATGAGAAGCACGCGCGGCTCCAGCACCAACGCCCGAGCGAGAGCTACGCGCTGTTGCTCACCACCTGAGAGCTCAGCAGGGTGCGCTTGGCGGCGGTCGGCCAAGCCGGTGAGCCGGAGCACGGTGTCGATTCGTTCATCGGCGAGATCTTTGGCAACACGCCGTGCGCTCAACCCGAATTGCAGGTTACCCTCGACGGTCAAATGCGACCACAGGGCAAGATCCTGGAAAACCATACCGATAATTCGGTTTTCCGGTTCCACTAGGACCTGTCCATTGGCCGCCACGATGCTGTCAGCTACAGTGATGGTTCCCTCATCTGGAACGGCCAAGCCCGCAAGCAGGCGCAGCACGGTGGTCTTGCCGCACCCGGAGGGACCCAGGATCACGAGCCTCTCTCCCTGTTCAATTTCAATTGTGAAATTGGACAGGGCGGGGCGCCGCTGGTACGTTTTCGTCACCGATTGAAACTCAATAAACGACACGAGTCAATCTCCCGCGCCGAACGATGATGCCGAAAACGAATAGGGGAAGCAGGGTGACGGCGACCATCAGGATACAAAGGGCGGCAATCAAATCGGGTGGTCCATTGGCCATCAGCGTGAAAGTCCGGACGGGCAGCGTGTCACCGCCCGGCGGGTAAACGAGCATCGTAATGCCCAGGTCGCGCAAGCAGAATATGTATCCCAGCAGCCAGGCCGCCAGCAGGCCGCGACCCGAGAGCGGAACCACAATCCGCACAATCCTACGGACCCAAGACGCTCCGGCAACTTGGGCGGACTCTTCCATGGAAGGAGGAATCTGGTTCAAGGTTGCTACTGTCGCCCGAGTGGTCAATGCAGCATACTGCGATACATACCCTAAGAGGACGATCCACGGGCTTGCGTAAATGAAACCGGTGGCGGGGGTGTTCCACAAACTAACAAGGCCGATGCCGGTCACACTCCCCGGGACGCGAACAAGAAAAGGGTCAGTCCATCCGTGAAGCGGGCTAAACCAAGAGCCTTACTATGAACGACGTAGCCGAGGAGAAAACCAAGGGCCGTTAAGAACGACGAACCGGCAGCGGCGTAACCGATGCTGCGAAGCACGCTATCTCCTGCTCTTGCGAAAGCGTCCATGTAAGCACTTTGTGAGGCTGACTGAACCGCCAATCCCGCCAGCGGGACGAGCACCAAGAAAACGCAAGCAGTGCCTACCGCGAGTAACAGCCCGGGGCGGAGCTTTCGCAGACGAATAGGCTCCGACGGATCACCGGAGGCCATGATCCGAAGAGGGAGAGCCCGAGAGCCGAAGAAGCGCCACTCCGCCAACAAGACCAATAGAGTGACCAGAGCGAGTGGAACCGCCGCCGCCGTCGCCGCGCCAAAGTTGTGGAACGCCGCGAACTGTGTCAGGCTTTCCACGGCAAACACCTCATAACGGAGAAAGGTCAGCACACCCAGTTCTCCCAAAGTCAGCAAAAAGACGAGTGTCGCGCCAAGGGTGATCCCTGGCAGGATAAGCGGCAGGGTGATCGTTCGCAGCACCGAGCCCCAACGCGCCACAAGAATCCCAGCTTCTTCCAGGCGCCGGTCAACACCGTGGAGGTAGGCCATCGTAAGCAGGATCTGGATCGGCAAAAAGGTCGGCACGAGCACGAGCAGGCAACCCGGTAGCCCGAACAATTGGGAAGAGGTCCATTCCCCGGCCGCTTCCCCCCACACTTGCGAAAGCAAGCCTTGTCGGCCAAGCAGATCAAACCAGGAAACGGCCGTGACGTAGGGCGGCAGCACTAGTGGAATCGTGAATAAGATGGTAAACAACCCCCGCAGAGGCAGATCAGTCCGGGCAAATAGGACAGCAAGCGGAACTCCGGCCGCAGTTGTCAGCAGCGCGGTCATTGCGGCCAGCAGGAAGCTGTTTTGCAAAAGCACCAAGGGTCGGCTGGAGCTGAAAAGTTCTTTGTAGTAACCAAAGCTCCAGTGGCCATCGACCGTCAGGCTCTTGACAAGCATTGTCAGCAGGGGCAGCAAGCCCGCTGCCATCAAAAGCACTACCGCTGCAATTAAGATGGCACGCTTGGCCAAGTTCAGTAGCCCGCCCAGCTTTTCAAGAAAGGTTGGATCTCGTCCATCTTGCGAGCGACTTCCGCGTAGGAAACTTGCATTGCTTTCAGGTCTTCGATCCGCCGCACATCCGGTGGGGTTTCGACTCCGGCATGCAGGGGAATTTGGGCGGCGTCGGAAAACGCCAGCTTGCGTTCGGTTTCCGCGGATAGCAAATAGTCAACTAGCTTCTTGTCGACTTCCGGATGCGGCCCTCCCACGATCAGAACCACGGCGTTGGGAAGAATCAAACAACCGATTTCATCGGGTCCCTGATCGGGATAAACGATTTCAATCTGTGTACCTTGCTTGATACGGCTGTAAGCATCGTCACTGTCAACTAGGGAAAACCCGAACTCCCCAGACCCGACGAGGTCAGCGCTTTCGCCGTTGCTGGTCGATATCTTTACGTCATTAGATTTCAGACTCTCGAAAAACGATTTCGTTTTGTCGTCTCCCCAGAGAGTGAAGAGGGCTGCGCTATACACGGTCGTCGTCCCGAACAAGGGGTTGGCAATGACGCCTTTTCCCTTGAAGCGCGGGTCTGTATAGTCCCAGATGGACTTGGGCTTTTCCCCCGTGAGCTTGCTGTCGACGACAAAGGGCCTCAAACGGGCCGAGAAGCCGGTCCAATGGCCTTCGGGATCCTTGAAGTGATCTGGAATGCCCGCGCTATTGGGAGATACGTAAGGGGCAGCGATTCCTTGCTGTTTCAGATACTCGGCGCGAATCGGCTCGTTCGCCCAAAACACGTCCGCCTGTGGATTGTCTTTCTCGGCCAGTAAGCGGTTCATCACGCCGGTACTCTTGGTTTCCTCAGTGTCGAAGACCGTTAGGACTCGGATTCCCGTTTCGTGTTCAAAGTCTCGAAGGATGGGCTCGGAGAAGACTTGATCCTCGCTGACGTACACCACAACGGTGTTCGCGGCGTCTTGGCGATCGTTGGTGCACGCGGCCAAGGTCAGCAATACAGCGATGGGCAGCAAAGAATGTCCCGCAAGTGTGGAAGTCTTCATGGAATCACTGCCTTCTTATTCGAAAAACGCGTGGCCTCGCATCGAGGCTCAAGCCCTAAATCAGTTTCGTCCGGGTCATCTTGTAATTTGGAAATCGTCGAAATAAGTCACTGCGTCCGCCTTCGTCCACAAACCAACTTTTCCGGCGGCTGTGAATGTGTTGTCTTCTACCTGAAACAACTTTTTGCCGTTGAAGAAAACGGTAAAAACGTTGCCTTCAAACTTCACGCCGAGGGCGGCCCAGCCTTGGAAAGGCACCGTATGTTTCACCCCGTAGGTGTCGGCCGGCATTCCCTTCGGAGCCAGCGGCGAGCGCTTGCCGTTTTGGACCTTATAAAGAACGGTGTTGTTCTCTAGCGCGTTGCTGCGGACGACATAGTAGTTGTTTTGGTCGAGATACCGCCAGACAAGCCCGCCGGAGGCGTCCACCCTCCCCGACATCGGCTTGAGTCTGACGCTCAGCTCCCCATCCCGCACATCGGATTTCCGATAAATCGCCATCGGGTACCGGGCCGATGTCAGCTCATCGGACACCTGGGCCAACACGTTTGGCCGGCTGGGCGCTGACTCGTCAGTTCGTATCTCCCACTTAGGCTCGCCGCCACCGTGGGTCATTGCCACCTGAATTATGCACTGCGGCGTGGACCTGAGGAGGGCTGAGCCGCAAGGGACCATTGGGGACCCCCTAAAACATGGGGTAAAAAGGTCGGCTGGCAAAGATTCCAGCTTCGCCAGCCAACCCCAAGGAAGTCACCCACATGGTTACCAGACGAAAACAGCATAGCTCCCAAAGGCCCGTCCAACAAGGCCCAGCCGTGACGGCCTCGCGGCCCAATAAAATCGGGGCTTCGACGCCTTACCACTTCCGCGGCAGGAAGCCGACTCCCTACGGCGGCTTGCTGCCGGTGGTCGGGAGGGCGCTGATCTGAGAGCCTGGCTATGCGCTATGCATAAAATTTTATGCACTAGCCGTAACGCACTGGAAACACGTCACTTCCGAGCGAGGTTTTGACGACGCGGATTCTGGGCGGGAAGGGAAACCGGACACGGAGAAGCCAAAAGACCAGTTGCCGAGCTACCACCTCACGACGACCGCCAACCCGCTACGAACGCAGCCACACTCGCAAAGTGAATCTGTGCATAATTCAGGTGCCACGGACCAATCCGAGGGTACCGCCTCCGGCGTTTCGTTGTCGAAGTTGACGACTTCGGCGAATGCCGGCACCGCCACCAAAAGCGCGATAAAAACTAAGATCGTCATCTTCCCTCTCTGTTCATCTCCCTGCTCATCTTACCTGCGCCGACTTGGATATGGGCGCTTCAAGGGTTGCCACTGCCGGCGAGCTAACGCCGCCCTCACCGCAGCATCTGTTTTCGGCCTCCTCCAATCCTTTACGGACGGACTAGGGCTTGCTCTTCCTCTTCTAGCTGCCGCTACATCGATCAGATAGCTTCTAGTACACTAAGTCGGAATCGGAGGCTGGCAAATGCGCGGGATGATCAGTCTTGTTTTGGTCGCTGTCGGGGCGGTGATGGTCGCTTCGGGGACCTCAGCTCTGGCAGTTGAGGCTGACCCCAACGCGCTCACTGCCGACGAAAGGCAGCAGGGCTTCGTTTTGTTGTTCGACGGCAAGACTCTCGACGGCTGCGATGGGGACACTCGAATGTGGTGGGTGGAGGACGGGGCGATCATTGGATCGAGCGACAAGCACAGTCCCGAGCACAATACTTTTCTCGTCTACAAGGAGCCTTACGCCGACTTCGTCCTCAAAGCGGAAGTCAAGCTGCGGAACGGCAACAGTGGCATTCAATTCCGCGGCAAGCTCCTGCCGGACTGGGTTATACACGGATACCAGGCCGACTTTTCATTCGCCGGTGAGCGCTCAGCGTGGGGTAACTTCTACGAAGAAAAAGGCCGGGGGCGGGGTGTGATGCCGGCTCCAGGCGCGGGCTGGGAAAAAGCCAAAAACATTGTCAGGGCCAAAGACTGGAACCAATACGAGATTTACTTCAAGGGGAGTCACATTCGGCTGACACTCAATGGAGTGGTGACGATCGACACGCACGATGAGAAAACCTCATCCGGGGTGATCGGCTTTCAGTTGCACATGGGCGATCCGATGGAAGTTCGCTTCCGCGGGATCAAGATCAAGCCACTGTGAAGGGCGTCGAATCGCCTACCATGAGATCGATCTACTAGTCATTGGTCTTCGGCCAACGATGGTCTTCGGCCAACGATCTCGGTCCTTGACCGACTCGCCATGATCTACTCGTCCAGCATTCGAATCTCTAGGCGTCAACACTATGCAACTCGGGTTTGTTAGTGCGATCCTTCCCGACCTTTCACTAGAAGAAGTCGTTTCTTTTGCCCGCGCATCCGATTACGAGTGCGTCGAACTGATGTGCTGGCCAACGGGCAAGGCGGAGCGGCGCTACGCCGGCGTCACGCATATCGACGTCACGCGGTTGGGCAAACCCGAATGCGAAGTCATCCGCGAGGCCACGACCATGGCAGGGATCGCGATCAGCGGGCTCGGCTATTATCCGAACCCCCTGACGCCGGACACCGGCGAAGCACGAGCCTCGATCCAGCACATCAAGAAAGTGATCCGCGCGGCGTCAAAGTTGGAAATCGGCCTTGTCAATTCGTTCATCGGGCGCGACTGGACGCGGTCCGTCGAGGCGAACTGGCCGCGCTTTCTCAAAGTTTGGAGACCACTCCTACAGTTCGCCGAAGATCAGGGCGTGCGCATCGCTATAGAGAACTGCCCGATGGCCTTCACCGCCGATGAATGGCCCGGGGGCAAGAACCTGGCCTCGACCCCGGCAATTTGGCGCCGCATGTTCGAGGATATCCCCAACTCAAACTTCGGACTCAACTACGACCCCTCCCACATGATCTGGCAGCATATGGACGAGATTCGTCCTCTGCGCGACTTCGCCGACCGCATCTTTCATGTGCATGCGAAGGATGTTCGTTTGGACCGAGAACGCCTGGACCAAGTCGGCATCATGGCGCATCCACTCGAGTTCCACACGCCGAAGTTGCCCGGCATGGGCGACGTTAATTGGGGACACTTTTTCTCGGTGCTGGGTGACTCGGGTTATCGCGGCCCCGTGTGCGTCGAAGTAGAAGACCGGGCCTTCGAAGGCGATTTAGCCGCCCGCAAGGCATCACTGCGCCAAAGTGCCACCTACCTGCGGCAGTTTCTTGTCAGAGAGTAGGCGTCAATGGATCCTAGTAGCCCAACGGGTTGTTAGCGGCCAGGCGCTTCTTCCCCGCTATTCGCTAGGCGCGATATCTGCTTCACGGAGCGCGAAGGACCAGAACCCCATGCCCGACGCGATCGCAACGTACTGCCTGCCGCCGACCATGTAGGTCATCGGCGATGCCTTCCAATCTTGATTCGCTTGGAAATGCCAGAGCGGTTTGCCGTTGCGTGCGTCAAGCGCGGCAAAGGCGCCGCTGTCCTCGCCGAAAAAGACGAGGTCGCCATCCGTCGAGAGCACGCCCGAAATCGTATGCGCCAATCCGGTCTGCGCGTAGTCCCATACCGTGCGCCCGGTTTGAATGTCCAAAGCCCGAATGAACTTCTGGTTGGGCGATCCGTCGGCTAGCCGGATAGTCCCGCCGAGCCAACTCCGGCCGCGCTGCCAAGTGCTGTCGTCCTTGGTATAGGTCATGCAGGATTCATGGGCCAGCAGGTAGAACAGCTTCGTCCCCGGATGGTAGCTCGTCGCCCACCAGTTGGTCGCGCCGCGAATAGCGGGGCAAACGTCCGACCCGGCTTCGGTCGGATCGCTGCCAGGAATCACGATGGGTCGCCCCTTTTCGTCCATGCCTTTGGCCCAATTCTGGGGCACGAACGGCTCGCCGAGAAGAAACTCGCCATTGGTGCGGTCCAGCACGTAGAAAAAGCCGTTGCGATTGCCTTGGATCAGCAACTTGCGCGGGCGGCCCCGAAACTCTTCGTCGACTAGGAGAAGCGGTTCTTGCGCGTCCCAATCATGGGTGTCGTGCGGCGTGAATTGGAAGTACCACTCAAGTTCCCCCGTCTTGGGCTTCAGGGCCAAAACAGAGTTCGTATAAAGGTTGTCGCCCGGGCGCAGCTCGGCATTCAGGTCCGGACAGGGGTTTCCGGTCGCCCAGTAGAGAAGATCCAACTCGGGATCGTAGCTGCCCGTCAGCCAAGTCGCTCCGCAGCCGACCCGGAGAATTTCAGGGTCGCCCCATGTCTCCGACCCGGGCTCACCGGGTTCGGGAATTGTCCAGAAGCGCCAGGCAAACTTTCCCGTGGCAGCGTCATAGGCGTCCAAGAATCCACGCAGCCCAGTGTCCCCGCCACTGACCCCGGCGATTACGAGATCGCCGACGACCAACGGCGCGGCGATGGCGCCGTAGTGATCGTAGGAATCGGCCATCTCGGTGTCCCACACCGGTTCCCCGGAAAAGCGATTGAGGGCGATGACGTGGGCGTGGTCAGTAACGGTGAAGAGAAGGTCTCCGCGAACCGCTACTCCGCGGTTCAACCCGATTCCGGGATCTCCTATCACGCCTGGCGTGCGAGGCTGTGAGTAGCGCCAGATTTCACGGCCGGTCGCTGCGTCGAGGGCATAAACCTGATTCACGGCCGTGACGTACATGACGCCGGCGATCACAACGGGCGTGCCCTCGATCATGCTCATATCTCGAATCGGATAGAACCATGCGGCGGCCAGTTTGCCGACATTGTCGCGGTCGATTTGATGGAGTGAGCTATGGCGATTCGAGGTGTCGCTGCCGTTGTAGGACGACCAATCGGCGTAGGGCTCAAAGGGCGGCTCTCGATATGCGTCCCCTTCGCTGCCGAGGACGCGCCGCAGCAGGTGAATCTTTCCGTCCGCTGTACGGACCTGCGCGTCGAACCCGCTTTCGTTGAGAATGACCCCGCTGATTGAGCCGCCGCCGACCATCGGTAAAGTTCCCTTTCGTGTCTGAGGAGCCCGAGGGTCGCGGGCCGCCGGCGAGACATTTTCCGCTAGCTTCTTGAGGTGCACGATGAGAAGGCTGAGTTCCTCGGCGGGCATCTCAAACGCCGGCATTCCTTTTGAAGAGACTCCGTTGGTAATAATCGTCGCGAGCTGGCCGGGCTCTGTCGAGTGGATCGTTGGCAAGATCGACCGAGCCCGATCGGTGCCGGCACCATCGCCGCCATGACACACGGCGCAACGGGTCTGGAACGAATCGTCTCCGTCAGCGGCGAATAGACTCAGTGCGGAGAGCACAAGTAAGGTGATTAGAAATGGAAGTTTCATCGCGAGCTTCTATTGTGAGCCTTCTGGTTCGGAAAGCAAGGGCCGGTTCATGCCGGCGGCTGGAGCATCATTTTAAAGCTAAAGTTTATGGCTAAAGTGGCCTACTTCGAACTCTACGTCGCGAACTCTTGCACCTTGGGTGCGTACTTTCTGCGCACGAGGAAGATGTAGCTGGCCAATCCGATCGCCAGCCACACACCGACCGTCTGAATCGGCGCATCGAAGCTGCCCGTACGATCCACGAGCCAGCCCGTGAGCCAGGGAGAAACCGCGCCGGCAAAGTTCGACGCCATGTTCTGAATACCTACCACGAGGGCGATGCGTCCGCCGGGAATCAGCGTCTGCGTCAGCGCCCAGTAGTTGGCGGTCATCAGTCCCAGCCCGCACAGCGAGAAAACCGCGAAAAAGAGCATCACCGGTATCGAGTCGGTGAACGCCGCGATGGTCTGCGTGGCGGCGCAGAGGAAACCGGCGATCGCGAATCCCTTGCGAACGTTTACGGCATCGTACCCTCTCTGGATCAGCGCATCCGCCGCCCGCCCGGCCAGTATGATCACAACCGCCATGCCGCCGAATGCCACGGCGCTGTACCAGCCCTGTTCCTTGATCGACATGCCGTATTGTTGCTTGAAATAGGACGGCATCCAGGTCATGCAGTAATAGACGAAATACATGTAGCAGAAGGTCCCGATCACCGTGCCCCAGAGCACCGGGCTGCGCAGAAGATCGCGCGTCGACAAGGACCCGCCCGCACGGGTGTCGTCAGCCTGAGCCGGCTGGCCCCCCGGGTCGTCCTTCTTGATCCGCAGGAAGAACGGGACAAGCCAAACGAGAGCCACAAGTCCCAACACGGCGAACATGCCGCGCCAGCCGAAAGCGTCTAGCAGATACGCCGAAATCACGAACCCCAGCGCCGGCCCAATCTTTGTGCCGGACATGAAGATCCCCACCGCCGAGCCACGCTGCTCCTCATCAAAACGCAGCCGGATGTAACGCATGCCCGCCGGAGTCAGGATGGCCTGACCAACACCAAGCAGCAGCCGAAGCCCGATCAGCATGCTGAACGTCGCGGTCAAGGCACTAGCCGCCGTCGCCACGCTCCAGATCAAGAAACCGATCCAGTAGACCGAGCGCACTCCCCAGCGGTCCGCAGCCAGGCCGGCCGGAATCTGGAGCATGAAGTAGATCCAAAAGAAAGCCGCGCTGGCTTGCCCGACCTGCGTGGCACTCCAACCGAACTCGTCCGACATCAGCGGCAGCGCCAGCGACAAGTCGACTCGATGAATGTAGCCGATGACCATCCCGGCGCACAGCACCCAGACGGCAATCCACGGTAGCTTTTCGTTCGTGGCGGGCATGGTTTTCCGGGTTCCCGGGTGGTGGTTCAGCGCGGAGAACTCTTTGATGAGTCACGCGGATCGATCCATCTGTTCGCAGGAAGTATACTCTTTTCGCCAGCCGCAATTCTACGCCAGCGAGGATTCATGTCCAGGATAGAGAGCCCTCATGGCCCAACAAACCGACGAGTCGGTTTGCGGCAAGCGTGGACGCTCACGCCAGGTCTGCTGCCTTCGTTGGTTGCTGCTCGGCGGGGGCGGTCGACCCTCCGTCTTGCTTGGCATGTTCCGTGTCTTTTTTGGCGAGTTTCGTGTCTTTTGCGACAACTATATGCGTTAACTGTTGACCCTTCGCGCCTCGGTGGAGGCTTCGAAGAAACTCGCAAGTTCTTTTATTTCAGCGAACCGGCAACCTCGATTGCAGAGTTTGGCAGATTCTGTCATGATTTCGCGTTTTTGCCCTTCCGGAGCCAACTCACCTTGTCGTCCTTTTGTGAACTGGCCTTTTGTGAACGGGCATTTGTGAACAGCTCTGTGAGTGATCGCTTGCCGGTCGAATATTTCACCGCTCTCAGCATAGCGGCACATTCGCGTTTGTCAAGTCTCGAGCGGGCGCATTTGTTGATAACAATGGGATTCTTTTTCTTATGGATCCGTGACCCGAAGTTGACTCGTTGGGACTTGGGGAGATAGGAGGGCCGCCGGCGCGGCTCCGAGTGGCGGATTCGGGTGCGGGGATACGGTTGATTCGGTGATTGGTCCCCGAACCACGGCCGCGGGGGAGTGGTTGTTGCGAGCGGATCAAGCGATTCGAGCAAACCGCTTGCTCACGCGCGCGACTCAAGGCGCGGACGGGCGGATTCGGTTGTGGGCTCAGCCCCGTCGCCGCCCGACTCCCTGAGTTTTCGGTGGTTGGGGACGCGGCCGGTGTCGCGCACCTCAATTAGCCAAAACCCTGCCCCATTTGCTACTGTTGTAAGCCGCCTATGAGTCTGTTGGGAACATCAGAAAGCCCCCTTCGCGTGGCTGTGATCGGCTCGGGTCCGGCGGGTTTCTACACGGTTCAACACCTCTTCGAGACCAACGATCTCGCTGTCGAGGTCGACATGTACGATCGGCTTCCGACTCCTTTCGGGCTGGTTCGGATGGGTGTCGCCCCCGATCATCAAAAGATCAAGGCTGTCGTCGGGGTCTACAACAAATTGGCGGCTGACCCGCGCTTCCGCTTCTTCGGCAGCGTAGAATACGGCACCGATCTTTCCATCGACGATCTGCAGGCGCACTATCACCAGATCGTTTTCACAACGGGTGCTCAGTCGGATCGGCGCCTCAACATCCCTGGGGAAGACCTGGAAGGAAGCTATCCGGCCACGAAGTTCGTAGCCTGGTACAATGGCCACCCCGACCACGCTAGTTTCAAGTTCGATCTCACCCACCCCAGCGCGGTTGTGATTGGAGCAGGGAACGTTGCGATCGACGTTGCGCGGATGCTTTGCCGCACCTCGAAAAAGCTGAGCACAACCGATATTGCCGATCACGCGCTCGAAGCCTTGGGACTGAGCGGCGTGAAGCACGTCCATCTGCTGGGGCGGCGCGGAGCGGCTCAAGCAGCTTTCTCGAATCCCGAAATCTCCGAGGTAGGCAAGCTGGCTGATGCCGAGGCCCGCACGTTACAGGAAGAGTTGGTGCTGGACGAAGACAGCAAGGCGGAAGCCGCGGCGGATCCCATCATCGCCAGGAAGATCGAGATCCTGCAAAGCTACGTGGGCCAGGAACGGTCTGAAAAGTCCCGGCAGTTGACAATCCGCTTTCTCGTCTCACCGGTTGAGATTCTCGGCGACGAGAGCGGACGAGTGCGGGCCGTGAAGCTTGTCAAGAACAAGCTTTACCGCGATGAAAAGGGCGCCCTGCGGCCCAAGGCCACCGAGCAGTTTGAAACGATTGAATGCGGGCTCGTGCTTCGTTCGGTTGGATACAAGGGCGTTCCGCTTGCGGGTCTGCCATTCCTCGACGATCGTGGAGTTGTGCCCAACGAAAACGGGCGGGTCGTTGATCCGGAGGGTCTGCAAGACACGACAGGTATCTATGTTAGTGGCTGGATCAAACGAGGTCCTACTGGATTAATTGGCACCAACAAAGGCGATGCCAAGGAAACCGTGGCCTCGATGCTGGCCGATCTCAGCGGAGGCCACGCCGGACAACCGCGCGATTCGGGGCGGGCGGCAATTGAATGGCTGCTCAAAGATCGCGGAGTGCGCTACGTCTCTTACGAGGAATGGAAAGACATCGACCGTCTGGAAACAGCGATGGGCATGCCGAGGGGGCGGCCTCGCGTAAAGTTCACCAAACGCAAAGAAATCTTCGACGCGCTGGACATCCTAGAGCCGCCCGACTAGCCGGCATTTCTCACCACCTGGCGGCCGAAGCACGCAATAGGCCCGCCAGTACTTCGTTGCGCTTGCTCGCCGTGCTCAACGTACTGTCCGAGTACGCCTCCGCTCGTCAAGCGGCGCGCGTCTCGTACTGACGGACCTCTCACGCACTTCTTCTCGCCACGTGGTGAGAAATGCAGGCTAGTGGCAAACCCGAGTGTGGCGCCCCGCTGCCCGCGCGCCATCGTCCCCGCGGAATAGGCCGACAAACACCACTAGACCTGTTTCTCGGCGAGGTCGCCGATCAATGGAATTTTGTACCGTAGGCCTTGGTAGGCCCGGATGATGAGCTTGGCCCAGAACACGAAAGACGCCATGGTCATCAGCCAGGCGATCACATCGACAAGGTACCCCAGGAACGAATCCTAATACATTCCAAACAATCCAGATCAGGGCAAACACACCGCCGCAATAGAACAACGCCTGAAACGAATGGAAGCGGACGAATCGATTCTGCTTATAGGCGTCCGCGAAGAAAAGAAATTAGATAGCCGGGAGCACAAAATACGCCATGGCTCCTACGGTATTGTCACCGGAGACGAGATGCTCGGTAGTCTGGTCGCTGGCGGCGCTGGATGAAAGTCCGCTACCCGTTACCTCAGTTGCCATCCCGCAACTGGCACAAAACTTCGCATCAGCCTCAGAAGCACCACAGTACCTGCAAAAAGCCATTTATGCTGTTCTCCCCTCAAGACATACGGTGAAAGCTGTCTGCATGTTCAGATTCAGGATTGCCAAACAGAGCCGCGTACCGCTTCAAACGAATTTCCCCTAGCGTACCCCAAAGTGTGGCGGAACGCGACAGACCCGTGTCAAACTGGCTCGCCGGACAGCGTCTTTAGCCCGTAAGCTTCTATGTTACAATAACTTAGATTTGGTTGACCAGTTGCCTCCCACTTCATGATGCTGTCTCGTCTTGCCCTCTTCTTGTTGGTACTAGTAGTTCTGCCCGCTCAAGGGGCCACGCTCGAGCTGATGACGCTCGAGGAGATGGTGCAACAGTCCACGGCCATTGTCCAGGCCCGCGCTGGTGCGAGTCGCACGGTGCGTAGTGGGCCACTGCTCTACACCGTCACTGAGTTGGAGGTTCTCGAGCAGTGGAAAGGGAAGGCGGCCCGGCATCTGGAAGTCTCCGCACCTGGAGGGCAGATCGGCCAACTCAGTCAGCAGTTTGGAGGCGTTCCGCGGCTGCAGCCGGGAAGCACCTACGTCGCCATCCTGTGGCAAGGCCCGAGCGGGCGCCTTCATATCATCGGCTTGAGCCAGGGCTTGTTCAAAGTGCGGGCCGAAAGAGACGGACAGCTCTTGATCAGCCGCAATCCATCAAGCGCCTTGATGCTGTCTCCGGTAAGCGGGCAGCCGGTTCAAGCCGCAGCGTTGGCCATGCCGCTCGATCAGTTGCGTGTACGCATCCTGTCATTCGTCAGGCGCTCGGGCGCCGCACGCTCGGGGGCGGGGAGGAGAGGTAGAAGGACCCAGTGAGAATGCGCCCTCTACTGTCGTGCGTCCTCGCCTGCCTCGTCTTGGCAGGGCTGGCGTCGCAGCGCGTCAACGGCTATTACCACTTCGTTCATTACGGACCCAATGCGACGGTCGCCGAAGCAGTCATTGAGAAATTCGACCGGTCCGCCCTGCTCGACGATACCGTCTACTTCTATGTTTCGAATCGAAGGCCCGCGCTTGCGGCCAACGACAGCTACGAGGCTCTCGTCAGTCAGGTGCGCCAGGCCCTTTCCGTCTGGAATAACGTTCCCAGCTCGGCGCTGCGGGTTCAATACGGCGGTATCAGCGACGGAGAGCTGCGCGCCCAAAGCCCGGCAGGGGAGATTCTGTTCGCCGAGCTACCTCCCGGCGTGATTGGACTGGGCGGCCCGGTCACGCAAGGCCAGGCAGCGGACGGTGTCATTCCGATCGTCCGCTCCCAAGTCATTCTTTCGAATACGCTGACAACCACCCTCCGTCCGCGCACGAGTTTTTCCGAGCTGTTCTTCAACAGCTTGGTGCACGAAATCGGCCACGCGCTGGGATTGCAGCACTCGCTGGCCAGCTCGGCAATGAGCACCGACCTCACCCGGTCCACGACGAGGTCGCTTCCCCTGGCTCCCGACGATGTTGCCGGTTTGTCAGCCGCCTACCCCGCAGAGGGATTTCACGAGCGCTTCGGAAGCATCAGCGGACGGGTCATCGCGGACCGCGGAATTCCCGTTCACCTGGCATCTGTCGTCGCTCTCAGCCGCAGCGGTTCGGCAATCAGCGGGCTGACGGCGCCCGACGGAACCTACCAAATCGACGGCCTGCTGCCCGGTTCCTATCAACTTTACACGCACCCCCTGCCGCCGGCGACGCAAGAAGGCTTGGGGCCGGCCAACATCCTGCTGCCAACGAGCGCCGAAGGGCAGCCGATCCCCCCAAACAGCCCCTTCCGCACAGTGTTTTATGGAGGAGGCAGCGGGCCCGAAGGTTCGGCGCCGATCGATGTAAGGTCGGGCGAAACAACAATGGGGATCGACTTCCGCGTACGCTCTCGCCAGGACGTTCCGCTTCACAGTGTCACGACCTATAGCTTTCCCGGAAACGGCGCCCCGGGAGTTCACCCGGCGTTCCTGAACTCAGCAGAGGAAACCGGGTTCGTGCTCGCGACGGGACAGGGACTTGCCGAGAATTTGTCGCGATTTCGGGTCGAGCCGATCGGCGGCAGTTCGCAAGTGTTTGGGCCGAGGTTGTATTCCGGAGACGTCCGATTCGCGCGGCTGGATTTCCAACTCTCACCGTTCGACAGCGCCCGGTCCGTGCATCTGTTATTCCGGCTTGCTGATGACGCCTATGTTTTGCCCAATGCCGTGCGATTGACTTCGGCCTCGGCCCCGTTGGTCCACTGGTTGACTCCGCGGTTCGACGCAGGCGAAAACGTCTGGAGTCTCAACGGGACCGACTTCGATTCGCGCTCGGCGGTTTACTTTGACGGTCTGGCGGCCCGCATTCTCGAAACGAACACGGACCAAGGAGAGATACTTTTCGAGCCCCCGCCGGGGCCGCCGGGCCACCGGGCAGTCGTTACGGTCTACAACCCCGATGGGCAAAGCTCTGCCCTGACGCTGCCGGACGGGAACATCACTTTCTCTTATGCGCCGCGGGATTCTCCGGCGGTCAGTTTGACTCCCCCTTCAGCAGCACCTGACAACGACGTTTTGATTGACATTCGGGGCCAGAACGTGACTTTTATTCCAGGCGAAACCGTCGTCGGATTGGGAACCGCCGATATCGTCACTCGCGATGTCAAGGTGCTGAGCCCAACCCGGCTGCTTGCGGCGGTCACTGTTCGCGAGGAAGCGATGCCGGGAAGCTATCTGCTCAGCGTTACGAGCGGGCTTCAAGTTGTGACTGTACCGGGGGCGTTTCAGGTACTTGATAACAAGCCGGCGAGCGATCAAAAACCGCTGGTTCGATTCGGAGGGTTGGTCAATAGCGCCACACTGAAACCCGAGCTGTCGCCAGGAGTGCGCGCAACCTTGATCGGAGAGAACCTTGTCGGCGGTTCAGGCTCGGGCGACTTGGCCGGATCCCAAATAAGTGTGACGCTGAACGGCCAGCGGGCCACACTGTTTGATGTCCAGCGCGACCGTATTCGGCTTCAGATTCCCCTCGCCCTCGAACCCGGCCAAGCAGTACTCGTGGTCAACAACGGCGTTGCTGAGAGCGAGCCGGTCCTGGTGCGAATCAGCCGAGCGTCACCAGGATTGTTCCGCGTCGTGCATCAGGACGAGACAGCGGTCGATCGCGCGAATCCAGCCCGGCCCGGGGAAGAGCTGACGCTCGTTGCCACTGGCTTGGGCAGCGGGTTCTTCTCGGATAAAACCATCTCGGATCGAACTCCCAACGGCAGCGTGACCGCGATTCCCGCGGCGTATTTGATCGTGGGCCAGGCAAGAGTCAAGCCGGCCTCTATACAGCAAATCGCAAACGAACCGGGACTCTTCTTCGTTCGTTTTCAAACACCACGTCAGACGGCAGGGGCGTTTGCTGTCTCTTTGCTGGTTGACGGGTTCCGCAGCAATACGCTGGAAGTTCGGGTGGCCGCTCCTGGGATCGCGCTTCGTTAGATCGGGGCCAGTGCTCATGACGAGGACTAGCCGCAGCCAAAACAGAGCAGCAGACGTGGCGTGAGCGTCCACGCTTGCCGCAAACCGATTCGTCGGTTTGTCCGGCCTCAGGAGCTTCGTGGGGCACAGGCAACCCAGTGAACCCCAGGCGGTCAACGCCTCTACGAATCGAAGCGCGGCAAACCTGTTAGGTTCACGCTACGTCACGGCTCAGAGCTTTGAATCCGGCTCGAAAATGTCGCAAACGAGTCCCCGCGGTTTACGGGACGGGCAGGGACTGAGTATGCTGTGGAAACGGCATAGCATTGCCCGCCCGAAACCCGCCCGAAGGAGTTGAAATGGTCGACCTGGTCAAACTGCATCACGTTTCTTTTGCTATCAAGGATCTGGACGCTTCGAAGAGTTTTTTCGGCGGAGTATTGGGGCTCTCCGAGCTTGAACGGCCGGGGTTCGGTTTCCCCGGCGCCTGGTACGCGCTGGGTGACCGCCAACTGCATCTGATTCAAGAACCGGCCAACACCAGCGATGGACCGGAACGGCTGACTCGGGCCGACCACATGGCGCTCGAGGTTCGCGATGTCGAGGCCGTGAAAACGACCTTGACCGACAACGGCATCGACTACCAGGTCGGCGGTAATAGCAGTCTCGGGATGGATCAGATTTTTTGCCGCGACCCCGATGGGCACGTGATCGAGTTCGTTTATTATCACGGATGATGATGGATGGCGTCGCGGGTTTGAGCATCGAGGTCGGTCACCAATGCGGCCAATAGCGTCTACCAAAGGGATGAACCATTGTTGTTCCGGGAGTAGCGTTGCTTCGGGCTCACTGCTGGTCGGGAACGTTGTTGGTCTTGCGCCCGAATGTGGGGGCCCACCCGTAGGACGCAGAAGAGCAGCGCAAATACGGACACGTACCGTTTCTGGTCGTTGGATTGTTCCTCCAGCGCCGGGTATAACGAGCGAGGTTGTAGGGGCATCCGACCTGATGCGAGCGCGCTTGCTTCGAGGTCCCGGGGCGTTGTCATACGACGTGGGTGTATGTCATCGCTACTGTTTAGCTTTGGTACTAATTTCTGGATCTATTAGTACTCCAAAGCCATGTCGCTGCCGAGTGATAATGTCCTAAACGTGCCAAGTAGAAATGTCCTATTGACAAGGTCAGCCTGGAGGGGTGAGCAAGCAAGGACAACTACTAATGACACAACGAGAGCGCGACCGGCTGGTGGCGCTGCGCAAAGCAGACAAAAAACTCATCACGCAAAAGCAGGCCGCCCAGCAGACGGGCCTCAGCGAACGGCATCTGAGGCGGCTGCTGGCGAAGCTTCGCAGCGAAGGCGACCAGGCCGTGGTCCATGCCGCGCGGGGCCGCGTGTCCAACCGCAAGCTCAGCGCCACGGCGGAAAAACAAGCCATGGCAATCCTCTCCCAACCCGTCTACGCCGGCTTTGGCCCGACTCTGGCGGCGGAGTATCTCGAGCAGCGCCACGGCGTCCAAGTCGGCCGCGAAACGCTGCGGGGCTGGATGGCCGCCGCGGGCCTGTGGAAGCCCCGCCGCCGCAAGTCAGGACGCCCGCATCCGTGGCGGCCCCGCCGCAGTTGCCGCGGCGAGCTGGTGCAATGGGACACCTCCGAGCACGACTGGCTGGAGGGACGCGGGGAGAAGCTGTACCTGATCGGCATGATCGACGACGCCAGCAGCGAGTTGCTGGCGCGCTTCGTCCGGCACGACTCGGGCGAAGAGAATCGCCGTTTGCTGAAGACGTATCTGGAACAAAACGGCCGACCCGTAGCCTTCTACACCGACCGCGCCAGCCTGTTTGTCAACACGCCCAAAAACAGCGCCGGCGAGGATCCCAAGCTCTTGCCTCCCACGCAGATCGGGCGGGCGCTCCAGGAGCTGGACATCGAATCGATCACGGCCTATTCGCCGCAGGCCAAAGGCCGCGTCGAGCGCAGCTTTGGCACCGCCCAGGACCGCCTGGTGAAGGGTCTGCGGGTGGCCGGGGCCACGACGATCAAACAGGCCAACGCCTACCTGGAAAGCGAGTTTCTGCCCTGGTGGAACGCCACGTTGCGGGTGCAGCCGGCTCACCCCGACGAGGCGCATCGCGAGCTAGGTCCCGAGCACGATCTGGACTCGGCGCTGAGCCACGTCGAGACGCGGCGGGTCGCCAACGACTACACGATTCGCTTCCGGGGAAAGAGCTATCAAATCGACCGCAAGGCGATTGTGCCGGGTCTGCGAAACAGCCGAGTGCGGGTGGAGAGACGCCTGGACGGCGTCCTGGCCGCGCGCTGCGGCAAGCACGAACTGGCGCTGAAGCGCTGCGGCGCGCAGCCCCAATCGGAGCGCCCGCAGCCCAAGAGCGCCCAGGCGGAACCCGCTGCGGCAGCGGCCGAGAAGGCTGGCGGCAAAGCTGCCGGCAAGCGAAGCAGCGACTGGATGAAGGACTTCGATCTGAAAGACAGCCCGCCTGTGTGGCAAGCGGCGCAGGCATCCGGCGCTCGGCGAGGCGATACGCAGGACTAGGAGTCGCTGCCAAACCAAGACTCTATGCGGAGCGCCCATCGGGCCGATGCGCTGAGTTGGCAGTCGCTGCCAAACCAAGACGCTATGGGGAGCGCCGGGCAAACGGCGCCCGGCGATCGTCGCGTTGGCGAAGCCCAAGGCCTCCGCTCCGAAGCTTCACCAAAGCAATCTCTGTCACGAAGCCGATTGCTTGGGAGCCAGCTCCATCGCTTCGGCCTTGGGCATCAAGAGCAGGCGCGACCCTGCCCTCAACGCCAACCACTCTACCATCGCCTCTCCAGCCACCTGCCCCAAAGCGGACATTTCTACTTGGCAGCGATTAGGACATTCCTACTTGGCGTTGACAGAGAACAAGCACGGCGAAAAAGTACTGCGAGAGGGACCCATTCATCGCTTGCGAATCGTTACAATGACGTCCGATGAGCTTTGGCGACGCTGTGAAACTAGTCAGGCGACTTGAGATAAGACGCCGAAATACGATTCGATCTCTGGCGGTGTTGGTTTGGATCGCCGTGATAGCCGCTGTTTTGCCAGCGGCCGGGGCGGCAACTCACAAGGTGATCTTCGACACGGACTTCCTGATGCCTCCGCAGGACGACGGAAGCGCACTGGTGCTGGCGCTGAATTCGCCCGACGAGATCGAAGTCGTTGGCATCACAATCGTCGCGGGCAACCACAACCTGGCAACAGAGGTCGCGCACGCGCTTCGACTGCTCGAAATCATCGGGCGCGAAGAGATAGCGGTCTACGCCGGAGCCGCCCAGCCTCTCCAGCACAGCAAGAGCGACTACACGGTCGGAGGATGGGGCAAATGGTGGTCGACCGATTCTGCCGAGGAACCCACCGGTGGTTTTGCCACCAGGAAAAAGCTAGCCGACACCGCTGGGGTGGACTTCATCGTCAAGACCGTGATGGAGAACCCGCGTGAAATCACTATCTTGGCGGTGGGGCCGCTGACAAATATTGCTCTTGCCATCCGCCGGGAGCCGCGTTTCGCAGCCGCGGTGAAGCGGATGGTGATCATGGGAGGCGCAATTGCGAGTCTTCCAGACGGCGCGGGCAATCAGACTGAGAAGGCCGAGTTTAACTTCTGGGTGGACCCGGAAGCCGCCAAGATCGTACTGGGTGCGGGGATCCCGATCACTCTTTCGCCGTTGAATGTCGCGGCCCAGGCTCGCTTTACCCTCGAGTGGCACAAGAAGCTGTTGAGCGCCGACACAGCGGTGACGAGTCTCATCAAACAGCGGCTCGCCGGCAACGACGAGCCCATGAGCTTTCCCCGCATGATGTGGGACCAGCTTGCCACGGCGACGCTGATCGATCCGACGCTGTTCAAGATCAAAGAGCTCTACGTCGATGTGGACACAAATCGGGGCGACAACTATGGCGCTTCGGTGGGCGCCGAAAAGATCGGGCCAGGCATGGAGGGAGCGCGGAAGATGAACGTCGAGTATGACGTCGATGCCGAGCGCTTCAATCAGCTCTATGTCGAACGCATGACCCGGCCGAGGCGGGGTAAGTAGGACGGCCACAGCGTTCTAGGCTCTTAGCGGAGGCTGCGGGTGCTCTGCAGGCCTCGAAAACGATCCGCATCGCCAGTCAGGCAGCAGCGGACCTGCCGGATGAGGCTTGGGGCACTAGACAACCAAGAGCCGGTGGAATAGGTTCCCTTTGCCAATGCTGGTCAACACCTCGAAAACCAGATCCCCGAACGTATTGGCAGCTCTCATGTAGGACTGGCTGGCCTTCTTGTCCATGAAGCTGCGAACGAGTTTCTCTCCTTCGGTGTTCGTCGTCTCCAGAAAGCGCTCGTATTGATCCAGAAGCTTGCGGATGGCGCTATGCGCATGAGCTAGGTCCGGGCGGTGTAAGAGCCATTCCAGGCGCCCGGTCGGCGTCAGATCAATCAGGGCCATGGCATCCGACGGACTAACCGTCTGTTGGCTGGTACCTGAATTATGCACAGATTCGGCGTAGCCATCGTCGATGGAGTTGTGGCGATAGCGGCACTCGTGTCAACTCAGTGATTTCGCAAGTCGTCTTTTCTGCTGTTTCCCTCCCCGTTTGGGCCGCCTCCTGATCCCGGCAGGGCAAAAGCGGGCTGGCAAGCGGCGTGTTCCCAGTACGTTGCGGCGAGTGCATGAAATTTTATGCATGGAGTGCCCCTCAGCTCAGCGCACCCTCCACCACCGGCGCCAAGCTCGATCCCGGCGGCCCCATCGCCCGCAGCCGTCGCATCAGCCGTTCAAACAGGCCCTTTTCCTGATAATGATCGCTGTAGCTGACACCCGTTCTGCCGGCGTGCCGCCAGATCTTGGCCGCCACGAACAGAAAACGCAGCCGCGCCGTCGCCAGGGTGGTGTGCCGCAGCGTCTCCACGCTGGCCTGGGCTTCGCGGTTGAACAGCAGCAGCCAGCAGTTGAGATTGTAGGCCAGCATGGCCAACTGAAAGTGATTGCGGTTCATGTCAAAGCGGCGCGAGGGATGGGCCGCCAGCCCGGCGTCGTTGTTGGCCTCCTTGATCAGGTTCTCGGCTCCGGCGCGCTGATTGTAAAACCACACCACCGCCGCGATCGGCTCGGCCAGATTGGTGACAAACACGCGGTAGGTGTAAGCGCTGGTGGCGAACAACTGGTATTGCTCGGCCGCGCCGGCCTTGGGCTCGTTTTCGTAACGCAGTGCCAGGAAACGGCAGGCCCGCGCCCAGCCTTGCGGTTGGTAGAGGAATTCGCATTCCGCGTCCGCGTCGGAGCGGGGGGAGGGTTTCCATTCTGCTTGCTGCAAGCGCTCGACCAGGCGCCGCGTTTTGCGCGCCACGATGACGAACTGACAAGCCGCCTTTTCATAGGCCTCCACCGCCTCCCAGCAATAAAAGCCGGAATCGGCCCGCGCCAGGATTTGCTTCACGCCGCCCGGCAAAGTCCGGAAAGCGCTCTCGAGGTGGGCGGCGATCTGTCGGCCCGTGGGCCGGTCGCCGTTGCGCAACCCGCCCATCAGGTATTCGCGCGTCTCGGCCAGGAAGGTCAGTATCGGCTGGTAGCTGCGCTTGCCCTTGTTCTTGGGGTTGTAGCTCTTGCGCCCGCCCATCTGGCGGCCGTAGAGGGTATGCACGGTGGTGTCGGTGTCCAGCGTCACCGTCTCCAACTTCACGTGGGCCGCGGCCCAGACTCGTTCCCGCAGCTAGCGCTGAATGGAAAGGATCTGCTTCGCCACGTTGAGGTGCAGCGAGGCCAGAAAGCGCCACAGCGTGGACTGCGGCGGCAGACGCGTCACTTGCAAGATGCCGGTCAGGATGGGGTCGCGAGCGATGAAGCGGAGTTGGTTGAGCCGCGCAAAGCCGACATAGAGGCCGAGCACGAGGGCCAGCACGAACTGGTAGGGGCTCATGGCTCGGGTGATCCGTTTGGTCGTGAGGGTTTCTTCCAGCAGCGCTTGGAAGCCGAGTTTTTCGAGCAGGGTGGCGACGGGCAGCAAGCCGCCGTAGGGAGTCAGATTCTTGCCACGGAAGTGATAGGGCGTGGCAGCCCCGATTTTATTGGGCCGCGGGGCCCTCGCGCCGGGGCCTTGTTTGACGGGCCTTCGGGAGCTATGCTGTTTTCGTTTGGTAACCATTTGGGTGACCTCCTTGGGGTTGACTGGCGAAGCTGAAATCTTTGCCAGCCTACCTTTTTACCCCATGTTTTCGGGGGTCCCCAAATGGTTCCTGGCGGCTCAGCCCTCACCAGGTGCACCGGCAGTGCATAATTCAGGTGGTATAAACAGCTAGGAGGTAGAGAAGCGCCGAGTAGCATGTCAGGAGCCGGCTGTGCTTCAACTTATAGTTTTTCAGCTTGCCCTTTGCCTTCTCTTCCTCGGGCACTCTTTCAGTCCTCGCTTCGTAGTTGACGCAAAACGTTCTCCACAAGCGGAGGATATCGTTTGCAAGAAATGCCGGTATGAAGTCGGTCTTGTGATCCTCGTAATCTCTCCAGTAGGCGGCTACGACCTCTTCGGTAACCTCCCGGTACACCGCCGATTCCAGCAGCGGGTGGCTTTCGAGTAGGAGAAGGAGGCGTGCCGTGAATGTGTTTGTAACGTCATCCTCTGGCGTGCCGAGAGTCTTCGTGAATTCGTGAACGGAGTAGTGCGTGAGATAGCGGCCGTCGCCGGAGAACTCCGGGAGGCGCAGCTTGCGAGTTGCCTCGATGAGGTCTGCCTTGATGCAGATTTCGTCAAGACGCCTTAGAAGGCTTCCTTCCTTGCCATCGCGTACTGGCTTCCCATCTCCCTTCCCTACGATGAAAAGATCTAGATCGCTGTAGAGGCTTGCTTCGCATCGTCCGAAAGATCCAGTTGCGTAGACGCATGCTTTACCTTCGGTGAGTGGTTCGGCGCCTTTCAGCAGGTCGCGGAGTTTGGTGATTCGTGCAGCCGTCTCAGAGCGGCGATTAGCGAGTTCGTCCACTAACGCCCTCCCACTCGAACACATTCGCGAATATTTCGGCTTGTGCGATCGCGTCATCGACGGCGTGGTGCGTGTGCGGGTGCCGGGAGCGCAGCGAAGGATAAATCCGCGAACGACCCGCTTCTGAGATAGGAGTAGCCGCCTTGACAGCAAGTGCCGTCTTGATATCGAAGCACCGGGAGTGGTCGAACGGCGACCCCTCATTCGAGAAGCGGATGAAGTACCAATACAGCCAACTCCAATCAAAGCTGAGGGGATATGCGACCAGTACGGGTTGGGCGACGCCAGCGATCTCTTTGACCCAGAGGAAAGCCTCTGTCATCGCCTTCTCTGGAGACTCTCCTTCGAGGCAAAGACGCCTTCGATCAAGGCCGTTGATACGGAGTGCCTCGGGTTCGAAGTCCTCAGAAATTGGTCTCAGCTCCTTATAAAGGGTCTTCTCATAATTGTCGGGGCGTTGGTAGTGTCGACCGTCAAACGAACCTGCGTAGACAAAGGCGAAAGAGAGCATAGAAAATGGTCCAGGGATTGGCCCATCCGTTTCAACGTCCGCAGAAAAATACGCATCCACTTTGCTTTTGGAACGTTGGCTCTGATTCGTAATCTCCGAAGGGCTCCGGTCAATGCTGTCGCGGAGGGTCGAATCCATGTCCCCTATGCTACCAGTGTCTACCAAGATAGGTATGTGAATTCCCCGGTGACGATAATTTCCAATGCCCCCACATGGCGGGTGCAAGATCCTGGAATAGAACTGCCGGTCCTGGTCGTGGAAAAACGCTCGGGCGTTGCGGATACGTATAGCTAGCCGGCAAACCGAGCGGAATGGCTAGCCTGATTTTTCACCGCGCGGCGAACAATGCGGGCTGGGACAAATGCAGCGGCTAGGAAGCACCCGGGCCCGGCAAAGAGCGGGTGTGGTTAAACCTGAATTATGCACAGATTCACTTTGCGAGTGTGGCTGCGTTCGTAGCGGGTTGGCGGTCGTCGTGAGGTGGTAGCTCGGCAACTGGCCTTTTGGCTTCTCCGTGTCCGGTTTCCCTTCCCGCCCAGAATCCGCGTCGTCAAAACCTCGCTCGGAAGTGACGTGTTTCCAGTGCGTTACGGCTAGTGCATAAAAGTTTATGCATAGCGCATAGCCAGGCTCTCAGATCAGCGCCCTCCCGACCACCGGCAGCAAGCCGCCGTAGGGAGTCGGCTTCCTGCCGCGGAAGTGGTAAGGCGTCGAAGCCCCGATTTTATTGGGCCGCGAGGCCGTCACGGCTGGGCCTTGTTGGACGGGCCTTTGGGAGCTATGCTGTTTTCGTCTGGTAACCATGTGGGTGACTTCCTTGGGGTTGGCTGGCGAAGCTGGAATCTTTGCCAGCCGACCTTTTTACCCCATGTTTTAGGGGGTCCCCAATGGTCCCTTGCGGTTCAGCCCTCCTCAGGTCCACGCCGCAGTGCATAATTCAGGTGTCATCGATTCTTGGTAGACAACTTTATCTCTGCCAGAGTGAACAGGGATGTCCGGCATGCGGTGCCGTTCGATCCCTTGCTCATCACAGAAGCAAAGATCGACGCGTTTGGCGCCGCTTAAGTTCGCGGCTAGGCGCGCGACGAGAATGTCATCTTCCGCTGTTACGGTGCAATTCACGCCACCCTCAACAGGAGGAGCGTATCGGCGGACGCGCAAGCCTGCCTCTTCGGCCCGCTGAAGAAAGGCATCGCTGACAATCATCCGCAGAGATCCCTCGCGCGCAAGTTTGCGGACTCCTTCAGCAAGCGCAATCACCTCGCGCAGCCGCGCCCCGTACTGGTCGCAGGCGAGCAGATGCTCCTCGACGCTTTCTTCCTCCGAACGTGGCAGCGCGGCGAGCCAGTAGTCGGCCAGGACGGCCGCGTCGATGGGATTTGAGCAAGTCATTCGCTGACCTTCGGGTTTTCACTCCTCATGCCGCAACCCCCATGCAGGCGCGAAGCTGGTGAATCGCCCGATGACGAATCACCCGTACGTTGGCTTGGGAGACGCCGAGGAAACTGGCGACGTCCGCGCCTGTCTGTTCGTCATAGAAAGTCATTACGACTACCGTGCGTTCTCGCTCCTTCAGGTTCTGCACGCAGCGGGCCGGCTTTTCATGGTCGAGCCGTGGCTCCGGTGGAGGGGCCTGTGTCGCCAGACCCGCCCCGAACTGTGCGAGCAGGCGTTCTTTTCTATGAGCGTTGCGCTTCAAGTTAAGTACCGTCATACGGCATGTTCCGAGCACGAAAGATACGAGCTTCTCGGGTTCACGCAGGCGACCCTTCCTGAGAGCTTCCAGAGTGGTGATAAGAACTTGCTGCGCGAGGTCCTGGGAAGCATGTTCATCTCTCAAGTGCCGCAAGCCATAGAGCCGAACGCGCGGGGCCATTCGGCGGTACAACTCAGCCTCGGCATCGTGGTTGCTCCCGGAGCCGATCTGGCGCACTAGCTCGGCATCGCTCAGTTCAACATGCATCCTCCTATAAGTTTATGTGTAACGGGGAGGCAGTTCGTTACACGTCCCAGGTGTTAAACGCGGGTTGTCTACTCGGCAGGCCGCCCATATAAAGGAGAAGGCAAAGTGATCGCAAGTAAAGAGACAAATACCAGTGTTGACGAAGTCGCGGCGGGGATCTATCGAATCTCGACGCCGTTGGACGTGATTCCCGGGGGATTCACGTTCAATTCATACCTGATTGATGACGATGAGCCGCTGCTCTTCCACACTGGATGGCGGAAGATATTCCCCGTCACAGTGGAAGCGATACGAAGAGTGATGCCAGTCGAGAAGCTGCGCTGGATTGGCGGGTCGCACTTTGAAGGCGATGAGTTCGGAGCGCTGAACGACCTGCTGGCAGTTGCACCGGGAGCGACGGCGTTTGGAGCCGAAATCGGTGTGCTGACGTCGCTCAATGACTTTGCCGACCGGCCGCCCAGGGGATTCGGGGATGGCGAACAGTTTTCCATCGGCAGCCGTAAGATGAAGTGGCTCTATACGCCGCACGTTCCGCATGGCTGGGATTGCGGCATTCTATTCGATCAATCCACCGAGACGTTACTCTGCGGAGACCTATTCACGCAACCGGGCGCGAACATGCCGTCGGTGACTGAATCGGAGGTTCTCACAGCAAGCGAGGGAATGCGCGGGATGATGGACTACTACGCCCATGCGACGAGCACGTCAGCCATTCTGGAGAGCTTGGCGGGTCTGAATCCGTCGATGCTGGCCTGCCAGCACGGCAGCGCCTATCGTGGCGACGGCGCCGCGTTGCTTCGGGAACTGGCTTTGACTATTGAGAAGGGAAACGGTCAGGTGGCGGCGCAGCCAGCGGTCGTGACCGCCTAGTTGGCAGGCCCGTACGGCGTTCTTGTCATCGCTGATCTTCCGCGCTGTGTGGAGCGGGAAAGAGCGTTCCGGCGTCTTCCGGCGATGCCCAACATACCAGCATCGCCGCCACGGGGTCCCGAAATAGAATCGCGGTGCGAGGCCGCGCCGAAACGAGTCCTGCTTACGGATACGTATAGCTGGACTGCAAGCCGAGCGGGATGTCTAGCATCCAATAGATCATGAGAAAGACGCTCCAGGTTGCCAGCAAGCTGAGCGAGTAAGGCAGCATCAGCGAGGTCACGGTACCGATTCCGGTGCTTCGGACCCAGCGCTGGCAGAAGACAACGACTAGGGGAAAATACGGCATCAAGGGCGTGACAATGTTGGTCGTCGAGTCGCCCACGCGATAGGCCGCCTGCGTCAGTTCCGGCGACAGGCCCACCTGCATCAAGATCGGGACGAAAATCGGGGCCAGCAGCGCCCACTTCCCCGAAGCCGAGCCGACCAACAGATTCACCACGGCGCTGAGCAGAATGATTCCCACGATCGTCGCCATGCCGGGCAGCCCCAGCGCCTTCAGGAAGTCCGCGCCTTCGACCGCCAGCAGCGCGCCCAGGTTGGACTTGCCGAAAGCCGCGGTGAACTGCGCGCAGAAGAAGATCATCGTCAAGTAGTAGCCCATCGTGGACATCGCGTTGCTCATCCCCTTGATCAAGTCACGGTGGCTCTTGACGGTCCCCGCGACGTAGCCGTAGACCGTGCCGGGAATGATGAAGAAGAGAAAAATCAGCGGGATGATGGAGTGCATCAGCGGCGCGTTGAAGGAGCTGATCTGTCCGTCCGCTGAGCGCAAAGGCGAATCGATGGGCCACACCGCCAGCACCAGCAGCAGAACGCCCACGGCCATCGCTCCAAGGCCGGCCCACAAGCCGCGCTGCTGGGCGCCGGAGAGTTCGTGGGTTTCGGTTGCCGCGGCGCCTTCGCCGTCGATTTCCGTACCTTGCAGCCGCGGCTCGATCACCTTGTCGGTGATGATCCAGCCGACGACAATCACGAGCACGCTCGACAGGCTGGTGAACAGCCAGTTGCAGAGCGGATTGACGACCCGCTCCGCGTCGAGAATCTGCGCGGCCGATTGCGTGAAACCTTGCAGCAAAGGATCGATCCCCGACGGTATGAAGTTGGCGCTAAATCCGCCCGAGACGCCCGCGAAAGCGCAGGCAATTCCCGCCAACGGATGACGTCCAGCGGCGTAGAAGATCACGCCTCCCAGCGGAATCACCAGCACATATCCCGCGTCGGCCGCAGTGTGGCTGACAATCGCCACCAGAAGAAGCATCGGAGACAACAGGCTTTTCGGGGTGAACGAGATGAGACCCTTCAAGCCGGCATTGATGAACCCGGAGTGTTCCGCAACGCCTACACCAAGCAACGCTACGAGAACCACTCCAAGCGGTGCGAACCCGGTAAAGGTCGTCACCATGTTGGAGAGAAACGCCGTCAGGCTTGTGCCCGATAGCTGATTGGCGACGGCCAAAGTTCGTGGACCGTTCTTGGCCGGGACGGTGAACTCGTGTCCGGCCAGCAGCCACGACGCTACCCAAACCAGAAGCAAGGCGATGACGAACATCGCCGCCGGATCGGGCAGTTTGTTTCCGACGTGCTCGACCCAGGCCAGCACGCGCGCGACCGGGCCCGGTGATTCGGGCGTGCGCGAGACTTGCTCCGCACGATTCGATTCAGCCATAGACCAAGTTTTCCTTTCCCCGCGTTCTGCTTACGCTGCCGTAGTGTACATGGAATTCGGTATCTCGTGCCAAGGATGAGCAAGGAGGAGATCCCAACAGCGTCGAAGGATCACATAGAATCGTCTCATGCGGTTTCGCGCGATTCTGGCTGCTTGCATTCTCGCCGCACTGCCGGTCCAGGCCGATGATTGGCCGGAGTGGCGGGGGGCGGGCCGAGGCGGTGTCTGGAACGAAACCGGCCTGCTGGAAAGTTTTCCCGAAAAGGGGCTGAAATTCCGCTGGCGGACACCGATCCACTCCGGCTACGCGGGACCGAGCGTCGCCAAAGGGCGGGTGTTTGTTGCGGACTTCCGGCGCGCAGAAGGAACTAAAGGAACTGAGCGCATTCTCGCCCTGAACCAGCAAACCGGCAAAGTGCTGTGGACCCGCGAATGGCCCGTCGACTACGCCGGGATCGAGTACGCCACGGGTCCCAGGGCGACGCCGACCGTCGACGGTGAGCGCGTGTATATGCTCGGCGCTGCCGGCCGCTTATCTTGCCTGCGCGTCGAGAGCGGTGCCGAGGTTTGGAGGAAAGACTTCCCGAGCGAATTCGGAACCGAGCTGCCTACTTGGCGGATGGCCGCCGCACCGATCGTTTTCGAGAATCTCGTGATCGTCGTCGCGGCCGGGCGACCCAGCGCCAAGGTTGTCGCGTTCGACAAGCTCACGGGCAAGGAAGTTTGGCGAGCGCTTTCTTCCGAACATTCAGGGCCGGGATATTCGCAGCCGATGATCATACGCCCCAACGGCCGTCCAACGCTAATTGTCTGCCATGCCGGCGCGGTGTCGGCCCTCGATCTTAACGACGGCGAAACGCTCTGGGAGCAGCCGTTCAAGATACAGTTCGAAAGTTCCGTTTCTACACCTGTTTGGCATGAGCCTTACCTGCTCGTCTCTGCATTCTTCCATGGGTCCCGCCTCTTTAGGACTGCCGCCACGGGCTCGCGGCTTGTCTGGAAGGGAGCGAGCGACAGCGAAATTAGCTCCGACGGGCTTCACGCCCTGATGGCGACGCCCTTGATTGACGGTGATTACATTTACGGGGTGTGCAGCTATGGCCAGTTCCGATGTTTGCGTCTGGCTACAGGCGAGAGAGTGTGGGAGACGCAAGCCGTCACGGTGGAAAAAGCACGAAACGCGTCGGCGTTCATTGTTCGGAATGGAGACCGCTACTTCATCAACAACGACCGGGGAGAACTGATCATTGCACGCCTGGGCCCGAGCGGCTACGAAGAGATCGACCGAACCAAGCTGATCCAGCCTACCTCGAAGCCTGGCGCTCGGCGCGAGCTTGGAGCCGTGAATTGGTCCCACCCGGCCTACGCGGGACGCAGTGTCTTTGCTCGCAACGACGAGGAGATCGTGTGTGCCTCGCTGGCGAGTGATCCGCGTTGAATTGAATAGGAGCGCAAGGGAACGGCCGGCCGAATCTCGGCAGCAACCAATGGCAGCGCATCCCGAAGCGTCAGGTTTGCCTGAGCTTGGGACGCCAAGTCTGTGCTACTCTTTCCCCAATTCTCGAAAGGAGACGCAACGATGCGGAAATGGACACAACTGGCTCTGGCGGGGACTTTACTTTTGTTGAGCTGCGGCGGCGGGCCAACACCTTACGGCTCTGACGCCGGAGCAGAAGGGGCGCCGGGTGGCGGACTGAAATCCGACACCCACGTGTTCGAGGAGATCGCCTCTGGCGTTTACTTCGCCACTGGCGCCGGCCCGGTCAACGTTGGCAGCAACGCCATGGTCGTGGTGAATGAGCACGACGTGCTGTTGGTCGACTCGCACATCACCGCCGACGCTGCTCGCGAGCTGATCGCCTCGGTGGCAACCCTCACCGACAAGCCGATTCGCTACTTGGTCAACAGCCACTTTCACTTCGACCACGCTCACGGCAATCAGGAATTTCCCGAAGGCGTCGAGATCATCGGGCACGAATATACCCGCCAACGTTTGCTGGGCGACGTCCTGAATGAGCCGACATACGGCGTGATCGGGGGCCCGGAATACCAGGAATCCGTGGTCGCGTCACTGCAGGAACAGCTTGATGGCGCCGATGCCGCAACGCGCCAATCGCTGGAAGCGCAGATCACAACGCTCAAGCGCCACATCACGGGACTCAAGGAAGTCGAGCCCACCCCTCCCAATACCACACTGGTGCGCAAGATGACGCTCTATCGCAGCTCACGCGAGATTCAAATCCACCACCTCGGGCGCGGCCACACCGGCGGGGATGTGGTGGTGTTGCTTCCCGAGGAAAAGGTAGTGTTTACGGGCGATCTTCTCTACGCGGGAGCGCCCTACTTGGGTGACGGGTACGCCAACGAGTTCCCTGAGACTCTCGAGAAGTTGAAGCAACTCGACTTCGACGTCGCGGTGCCTGGTCACGGGCCGCTCGTCCGCGACCGTGCGCAAATCGACTTCAACCAGGAGTACTTGCGAAAGTATTGGTCGCAGGTGAAAGCTTCTCACGACGAAGGGCTATCGCTGGAAGAGGCCATCGCGAAGCTGGATATGTCGGGTTATGAAGCGTTCGCGGCGTTTCAGTTTGGACGGCCGGAAGTGCGCAAGCTTGAGGTCAGGCGGATGTATCACTTACTGGAGGGCGGCGAGTAAAGCGAGGCGGCGCAGTGCTAGCACTGGAATTCCGTTGAAGTGCTAGAACGAGAAGAACATACTCGTCCCGGCCTAAAACCAGCGCGCCTTGTTTACCACGTTGCGCAGCGACTCGCCCCAGGAAAAGCGCTGAACGTTATCCAGCAACACTCCTAAGTGGCGTTCGGCGATCCGCGGAGAATGTCCGGCTACGTGCGGCGTAATGATGACGTTTTCCATGCCCCATAGAGGATGATCGTCGGGCAGCGGTTCCTCCTCGAAAACATCGAGCCCGGCTCCGGCGATCTCGCCGTCTTGCAGTGCAGCCGTTAGGTCAGCGAGATCAACGATGACACCGCGGCCGATGTTGATCAAGTACCCTGTCTTTTTCATTTCCTCGAACTGCGGTTTACGGAAAAGCTTGAAGGTTTCCGGTGTGTGCGGCGCGGCAACAACGACGAAGTCGCTCGTGAATAGAAGATCGGGGAGGCGCGCCGGGTGCCACACAGCCTCGACGCCTTCCGGCGGCTGTTTTTCGACTGGATCAACGGCAAGCACTCGCATGCCGAACGCCACGCTTCGCAACTTCAGCCCCGATATTTCCCATGCCGATCACGCCCAGCGTTTGGTCCGATAGATGGATGTGCGCGCGGTCGATGTTGTTTACAGTGCCCGGGCCGCTAGCGAAAACATGGCGCTCGGATTCTCCGCCGACCGGCTCCCAGCGGCGCTCGGCCTGGTTGCGAATGTAGTGATGAAGATTTCGCGCGAAGCACAGGATGTACCCGAATACATGGTCGGCAATGATGTCGGAGAAAAGTCCCCGCATATTGGTCAACTGGCAGGGATGCCCGATCAGTTCCGGGAACACGTAGTGCTGGAGGCTGGCTGTCATCGACTGTACCCAGCGAAGCTGATTCGCGGCGGCCAGCAAGCTGGGCGTCATCTTGCCCACGAACGCATCCGCATCAGCAATTTCCGCGAGGGCTTCTGCTTCGTCGGCGGCATTGACGACGGTCATGCGTCCGGAGGCAGAGCGGATTTTCTCGAGGCGGGCTGGATCAACTGGCGGGTGAATAACGAGTTTCATAGGACTTTTAGTTCAATCACCAGGTCTAAACCCACCGCCTTTCAGGCGGTCAGCTGCAAGCAGTTCTGGATGAGAATGGGGGGATAGAAGAATATCGGCGAGAAGCGCATTCGGTCTACGACATCAAATATCACCTCATATGGATCACGAAGTACCGCTACAAGGTGTTACGGGGCAGGGTGGCAGAGCGGGTGCGGGATCTGATCCGGCAGAGCTGTGAAGCGAGGGGAGTGGCGGTGATCCGGGGCGCGGTGTCGCCGGATCATGTGCACATGTTGGTGACGGCTCCGCCGCAACTAGCGCCGTCGAAGCTGGTGCAGTACCTGAAGGGGCGGTCGTCGCGGCGATTACAGGACGAGTTTGGAGAGTTGCGGAAACGGTATTGGGGCCAACATCTGTGGGCACGCGGCTACTTTTGTGCGACGGTGGGCGCGGTAGATGAAGAAACGATCAAGAGATACATTGAGAGCCAGAAATGGGATGAGGACGGGGAAGGATTCAAGATTACAGCGCCCACCAAGCCTTGAGCCGGCTGTGAGCCGGACAGCTTCAGGCGGCTTGAGCCGCAACCCCGACTTTCAGTCGAAACGTAACCCACCGCCTTTCAGGCGGTGGATGTTTAGTCGGGCGCGGTTATCTCACTTCACAGTTCTATGCGCGTACGGTACCACACTCCACGAAAAGCACTCAAGCGGAAGCTCGTTTGTGTTCCAATAACGAAGTTACAACATGAATTTCCGCAAAACGCGGATGAATCCCATCTGCGTAGTGCGCGCCAATATCGACGGAGCTGAGAATGACAAAACCAATGGCCGTCACGGCCGCTGCTCTAATGACCTTACTGACCCTGCCCCTCGCGCTTGACGCGGGACCCTTTCCTAGCCCTGAACTTAGCTTCGAGAAAAACCGCGGCCAAGCGCACGAGTCGATCGACTTCATCGCACGGGGAAGAAGATACGCCTCCACGCTTCATGCCGGCTCTTTCTCGATGGCGTGTCGTAGCCCAATAGAAATGTCCCCTTGCGCGCTAAGCTCTTAAGCCCATTCGCCTTGTTGAGCCGAGTGATGTTTTCGCGGCCGCGAGGGAGCAGTCAAGGGCGGGCCCGTAGGGCTTGGCTTTGCGGACCCTTGACGGATCCCTCGGCGTCGCCATCATCAGCCTGCTAGGCGAAGGGGCCGACCACGAACCTGATCCAGAGGGGACATTTCTATTGGGCGCGCAAGGGGACATTTTGATTGGGCTACAACACTCTTACTCGATGGCGTTGCGAACTGGCGGTGCCGGCAGACTCCCGAGATGGGCGCTTTCACCTTTGGAGCGGTTTGCCAAGCCACCGAGTACGCCTTGGGTGATTTCCATGTATCTTGTCGGCGCCAACGCCGACGCCGCGGCGGAAGAACTGGAGCCGCTCGATACCCGCAGCCACTACTTGCGGGGCAAGGATCCGAGCGAGTGGCAAACCGACGTTCCTCACTACGGCCGGGTTCGCTACGAGGACGTCTACCCTGGGATCGATATCGAATATTACGGGAACTCCGGCTCCTTGGAGTTTGATTTCCTCGTACGGCCCGGCGCCGATCCCAGCCGTATTCGAATGGACTTCGACGGAGCCGCGACGGTCGAAATCGACGACGGGGGGGACCTCATTCTTCAAAAGGGCGAGCACGTGTTGCGGCATCGTAAGCCGGTCGTTTACCAAACCGTGTGGGGGCAGCGAGCCGAAGTCGATGGCCGGTACAACCTTGAAAAAGACGGAACCGTCAGCTTTCGTTTGTCAGACTACGATTCCAGCGTTGAACTTGTCATCGACCCACTGATTGACGGGCAAGAGACGATTGGTGGCGGCGGCGACGACCAATTCACTGCCGTCGCATTCGGTCCTGACGGCACGATTCATGTCGCCGGCGTAACCGAGTCGACCGACATCCCAACGAAAAACAGCTGGAGCGGCGACTTCCAGGGTGGTCCGTCGGACGCCTACATCGCCACATTGAGGCCTGACGGCACACTCATCGACGCGACCTTCCTGGGTGGAAGCGGCCGAGACGTTGCCAATGACATCGTCGTCGACGCCAACGGTGTAGTGAGCGTCTTGGGCACAACCAATTCCCCGAACTTCCCGACAACCGACGGGGCGTTTCAGCCGAACTTCGGCGGCGGCCCCGGCGACGCCTTTGTGACGATGTTTTCTCCCGACGGTTCTGATATCGTCGGATCCACGTATTTGGGAGGCCCCGGCCTGGAATTGGCACGCGGCATTGCCCTCGACACCCAAGGAAACGGCTTCTTCGCTACCGGCGCCACTTTCGCAGACGGCTTCCCGGTTACGCCAGGAGCCTTCCAAACAGATTTCATGGGAGAGGCCGACGGCTTTGTCGTCAAATTCGATGACCTGGCCACGAGGTTAACGGCTTCGACTCATTTCGGCGGCAGCGACCTCGACATCCCCAGCGACATTGCCGTGGACGCCGATGGCAATCCCTACATCACCGGGGAAACCACCTCAACCAACGTGCTGTTAACGAACAACGCCTTTCAGCTGCAACCCGGAAGAGGAATCGACGTTTTCGGGGCCGAGTTCTCGGGAGACCTTGGTGAGCACGAGTTCGGTACTTACCTCGGCGGCCCCGGCGACGACAGTCCCGGGAGCGTCGCCCTCGACGCTTTCGGGGGGGGTGTGGATTGGCGGCAGCACCACTGACGGGCTGCCGACCACCCCCAACGCGCCAAATCCGGATTACCTTGGCGGACCGACTGATGGCTTCCTAGTGCGGATCGCGGTCACGGACCGCATTCAGAGCGTTCCTCCAGGCGGCTTTGGCCTGCTCAACGGCGCACCGTTGGTAACTTACACCGGTGACGCCAACCGAAACTCCGTGCTGGATGTTGAGTTTGTCAACAACCTCGGGCAGGCGTTTGCCATCACTACCGAGTCCAACTTCAGCGATGATGAGGCGCCGGTCGCTGGTTGCGGGGATGAGCCTCGCATCGGAATTACCGGCAGCATTAACGTTTTCGATCCGACCACGGGCAAGTTCATTAATGTGCCCGGGACCACCCCGGGCGAGAACTGCTTGCCCGACGGGGACATCCTGGACCTTGCCGAGGACCCATTCTTCATTCCAAACGATTTGGCCGGGAGCGGGTTCGTGTTTACCGGGAACGATTCTGACGGTACCGTGATTCAGATCGATACCGGGGGTCAGTCCGCGACCGGCGGCGGGGCCAACCTGGAACTCAGCAAGAGATTGTCACCCACGAGGACGAAGAGCTTCACTTTGACTGAGATATCGTCTCCTCGGGACACTCGGACGTTCAGCATTCACGTTTTCAGCAAGGGGCCGGACTCGGCCATCAACGTTCGGGTCACCGACTCGCTGCCGGCCGGGTTCACGGTGAAATCCATCGAATCGTTCGGCGGCCCCTGCACGCAGACTGGAGGGGAGATCACGTGTGATTTGGGCACCATGCCTCCCAAAACGGGGAGAACGATAACTATCCAGGGCGATTCGCCGGGCGACGTGGGTGACTACATCAATACCGCCCTCGCAAAGGCTGACAACCTGATCGGCCCCACAAGAATCGCCACCGCCGAGCTCAAGGTTCGTCCGTTCGTTCCGTTGAAACTATCAAAGACCGTTGTCGAATTCGGCGCCAACCGGATCGAATACCGAATCGAAGTAAAAAACCAGAGCGCGGACAAAGAGGCGCCGAATGTGAAGGTGGACGACATCTTGCACTCGGAACTGTTAGGAGTAGAGTTCGAAATCTCCAGAGGAAAGTGCGATCACAGCGCACCCAGCCCGAGCGTCCCCACGGCACTAAACAGGTTGGACTGCACTCTCGGCGTCCTGCCGGCGGGTGAGACGTGGGTCATCCGTGTTCGTGGCTTCCCCAAAGACCTCCGGGCCGAAATCTACAATCGGGTGACCTCAGAGAGCGACCAAGCAGGATCTTCCGACTTCGACTCGCCGACCAACGAGGTCGAGGGTACACCGTCCACCGACATGCGTCACTCCTTTTATTTCTGGACTCCGGGCTCCTTACCGGGGAATCTTCGAGAAGTTCGCCAAGATGTACCGGCTATGTGCAAGGGCCTGGACGCGACAGTCTTCAACCAGGGGTTCGATGATGCGACCGGGGTTCAATTGGAAATCGATCAGATCAGCTCGGCGAACCTCAGGACGATTGACCCACTTTGCAGTGTTTCCGGAACCCGCCTGAATTGCAACGTCGGCGACGTTGCCGCCTTTTCGTCGAAACAGTTGCGATTCCTCGTCTGCGCCGAGGACGAACCAGAAATCGCGCGCTTTCGTGGGGTCGTGACGGCTGCCACACCCGACCCCGACCCGACAAACGATCTTGACCGCGCCGCCGCGGTACTCGACGATTCGGTTGAGAACGTGCGGATTGCTCCGGGAGGAATCGTCAGCAGCTCCGGATTTCACCGGCCGCTGGTTATCAGTCCTGGTTCCGACCCTTCGTTATTCGGCGAGGGGCTTGCGGACGAAACCATCGTGGCGACCACGGTGCCGCTGCCGCTCGAACTGGGCGGCGTGCGCGTGGAGTTGAACGGTATTCCTGCGCCGCTGATCTTCGTCTCGCCGAACCAGATCAATTTCCAAACCCCTTGGGAGTTGCAGGCCGACACGAAAGCTGAAGTAGTCGTCCGCAAAAACGGGGACGAATCGCTCCCCGCCAAGGTTTTCATTTCATCTTTCAATCCTGGAATTTTCACAACCACCCAGACGGGCTCGGGTCAGGCGGCGGTTCTCATAGCCGGCACAGCCTCGGTCGCAGCCCCCGAGGGCAGTATTCCCGGCGCGGCAATGCGCCCCGTGAAAATCGGCGAGTTCATTTCTATCTTTGCGACCGGACTGGGAGCAGTGGACAATCGGCCGACTACCGGGGACGTGTCCCCTGCCGGCCCCCTGGCGCGAACCAAGACCAACCCGATAGTCACGATCGGCGGGGTCGAAGCCGGCCTGACGTTCTCCGGCCTGGCACCAGGGTTCGTGGGCCTGTATCAGGTCAACGCCGAGATCGCCGCGGGCACTCCAGTGGGCGATGCCGTGGAGCTTGTGCTCAGCAGCGGGTTGGTGCCGTCGAACGCAGTGACAATCGCAGTCGCGCCGCAGTAAGCTACAAGTAGACTCGAATCACCACAGAGGACGCCACCCATGCGCAAAGCCCTAACGATCAGCATCCTGATTCTCACCTCGACTCTGCTTGCCAGCGGCGCCGAGTTCAGCGGACATTTGATGGATACGATGTGCGCCGCAAAAAGGCTCGATCAGGCATCGAGCCATACCGCGCAATGCATGAAAGACTGCGCCAAAAGCGGCTACGGTCTCGTCACCAAAGATGGCAAGTATCTCAAGTTCAACGAAGGCGGAAATGCCAAGGCGTTGACGGCCCTCAAAGCGGACAATCGGGAAGCGAACCTGCGGGTGAAGGTTAGGGGTGAGCTGACGGGTAGCGTGATCCGCGTCGAGTCTATCGAGATGCAGTAAAGGCAAGCCCGATGCATTAACGTCGGGGGGCAGCCATCCCGCGGCCCAGGCGGCGGGGAACCCTGGCTGGCGCAAGGCAAGGCGGCCGTCTATCCTAGCTACAGCTACAAAGCGGGCTCCCAGATTTCTGCAAGATCAAGGACAAACCCGGGCAGCTCAGGATCAGCCGAAATGCTGCCTGGCTTGTTGAGTTGCTCTGCTGATCGGCCGGGCCGGTAGACATGAACCTGGTACTCGATCGGGTCGATGAGCCAGCCCAGTAGCGCCCCGTTCTCCCGATATTCTTCCATCTTTGTTTTCAGGTCAGCTAGCCGGTCCGATGGAGAACGGAGTTCAACAACAAACTCCGGGCACAGCGGCAGGAATTTCTTCTTCTCCTCTGCGCTAAATCGGGCTAGTTGTGGCCGCGAACCCCACGCCGCATCAGGGGAGCGCGTTGCGTTGTTCGGAAGACGAAATCCACAGCTCGAATCGAACGCAACGCCTTTGCGGTCCTTCTTCGCCCAGGCCCCTAGCTGCATGGTGAGATCGGCGTTTCCGCTGCTTCCCTCTGCTCCAATTGGCGACAGGATCAGGATGTCCCCCTCAGCGGTTCGCTCCATGGGTAGGTCATCGTTGAGCTGGCAAAAGTCGAAAAACTGGTCGTCCGTCATCTCGAGCACCGGGTTGATCCGGAGGACGACCGGTGAAGTCTCGATGGGTTTGGAGACCGCTTTCATGACACACCCCGAAGAACGGGTTCATCTTGCTGCTGCGATTTTATCAGGCGGACGTTAGCACGGTCCGTGAAATCGGCTCAAGGCTGGTTCTGTGAGGTCACGAGGGCTAGGAACCAGCCAGCGCCAGGGCGGTCTCGATCCATTCCTTGCCACCGGGAACGGATGATCCGAATTCTTCATAAATCGCGGTGCTCGCCTGTTGAAAGGCGTCGCGATCGGCCTCGTTTACCTTCACGCCAGCGGCAGCGAGCTTCTCGAGCAGCTCGACGTCCATTCGCTCTCCGGTTGCATGGACGAACCCCTGTGTTTCCCGAGCGGTCGTCTCGAGTGCTTCGCGGACGTCCGCGGGTAGCTTCTGAAAATGGTTCTTGCCCACCACGACGTAGGTCGGTGTGTAAACGTGGCTCGTCAGAGAAAGATAGGTTTGGACTTCCTGGAATTTTGAGCTGTAGATTTGCGCGAGCGGATTTTCCTGGCCGTCCATCACTCCGGTTTGCAGAGCGACGAAAACCTCGGAGAGCGCCATGGGCGTGGGATTGGCCCCGAATGACTGGAACAGTTTGATTCTCCAGCGGCCGCGCGGTGTGCGCAACTTGATCCCGCTCAGGTCCCCGGGGACGACGATGGGGCGGAGGCTGTTCGTGATGTGGCGGAAGCCGTTTTCCCAGACCGCCAGAATCTGGAGGGCCTTCTCTTCGGCGAGAGGCGCCAGGTGCGGCCAGAAGATTTGCTCTTCGACGAGCTTCATTTGCTCGCGGTCCTTAATTAGGTAGGGCATCTCGAAGAGCCCGAAGGCGTCAACGATCGAGGACATGATGGTTGACGGCAGGGCGAAATCGACCGTGCCGAGCTTGAGCTTTTGGAGCAAAATCTCATCGTTGCCTAGCTGGCTGGATCCAAAGACAACGATCTTGGCCCGGCCCGCTAGTTTCTCGTTGGCGACTCGGACGAACTCTTCCGCGCAGGCCGCGACGAGGGAGTCGGGCGCCGCGACGTGCCCCAGCTTTAGCTCGAGGACGGCGTCCTGGGAACTTCCGCCGCCACAGGCGGTAAGCAGGGTGAGCAGGACGGCGCACAGCACGCGGCGTACCGCAGGGGGCGATGGGGTCCGCAGGTTCTTTTGCATTTTTCGAGCTCGGCGCCCAAGCACGTTCTCAGCCTAAATCAACGACGTGCCGGACCCTGATCCTTATTGACTGTAGCATTGACTGTAGCAATACAAAGAGAGAGAATGTCGGCAGAACAGAGGAGGCCAATTATGCGAATCGCTACACTAGTCTGCTTGTCTTTCGCCGTGTCGTTTGGTGCATTGCCGTTCGCCCTGTCAGCGGCAGAATGTGATTCCGCCGTTCAGATCAAGGAGAGGAACAGCCAACTGGTGATCAAGAACATTTCGGGCGAACCGATTGTTGCCTACGTCCTCACGAGCCATTCTAAATCTCGGGATGGGTCTGCGACCCGCACCTACTCCGGGACCTTCAGCGGGGAGGACTCGTTGGCACCGGGGCATTCTTTGGAACTCGGCGCAGTACACGCGGGCTCGAAAGAACTATCCGTCAAATACGTCCGGTTGGCCAATGACTGGCGGTGTGGCGAAGCGCCGCCCGAAGCTCGCAGCACCGAATCAATCGAGAAGTAGCGCTTCCGTCATTGCCACAGGAACCGGCGGCCGCAGGCCAGCCAAACCGGCCAAGGCGTTTCGGTTTCGGCGATTCGGCGTGATATGATTCCCTTCCGGCGGTAAGTTTTTTTGCGGCCCGTATCTCGTACCCGCGCGCGGCCGAAATGGAGCAATTATGGAAATCAAACGAGTCTCCCCCGACGAAGCCAAGGAGCTTCTCGATTCCGATGAGGGCTACGTCTACCTTGACGTTCGAACGGTTCCGGAGTTTGACGCCGGCCACCCCACGGGCGCTAAGAATGTACCCGTCCTGGACCGCAACGCCTATGGGCAGATGCAGCTCAACGGCCGCTTCGTCGAAGTGGTCGAGGCAAACTTCGGCAAGGACGTCAAGTGCATCACGGGCTGTCAGATGGGTGGCAGATCGTTAAAGGCCGCCGAGATTCTGCTCAACGCTGGCTTCACCGACGTTGTCGACATGAGGGGTGGCTACGGCGGTGAGGCGGACATGATGGGGCAGATGAGCTATCCGGGCTGGGCGCCCAGGGGGCTGCCGACATCCACGGAGAGCGATCCCGAAGACCGCTTCGAGAACTTGGCGAATAAGCCCGGTTAGTTGGCAGCCTGCGGCCGTTGCGAAAAGGTCTTTTCGAGTAAGCTGCGATCAGCGTTTATACCCAATCTTTCGCAGCAGATCGTGGCGCCATGCCACGTCGGATTCACCCTCGACGCCTTTGGGCGATGACCCGTCAATCACCCCAAGCACTCCGCGCCCCTGTTCGGTTTCGGCCACGATCACCTGCACGGGGTTAGCGGTCGCGCAGAAGAGCCGGACCACTTCCTGGCAATCCTTGATGCGATCCAAGATGTTGATTGGATAGCCTTCCTTCAGAACGATCACGAAGCAATGGCCAGCGCCTAGCGCGGTTGCATTGTCCGTAGCAACTGTCTTGAGCTCATCGTCGTTGCCTTCCACTCGCGTCAGACAAGCACCAGAAGCTTCATTGAAGGCGATGCCGAACTTCATCCCGGCAACGGTGCCGACGATGATCTCGTAGAGGTCCTCGACCGTTTTGATGAAGTGGGACTGCCCCAGGATCAAGTTGGCCCCTTCCGGGATGGTCATTTCCACGGTTTCAAGTTCCATAGCGCCTCGGTGATGTTCGTTCTGGCTGGTGGGTTGGTGGCCCGGGTTCGTGCCCGCTTGCCGGGACATACCATTTTAGCCCCCATTTCTCACCGCCTGACGGCCGAAGCACGCGATAGGCGCGCCATTACTTCGTTACGCTTGCTCGCCGTGCTCGACGTACTGTCAAGTACGCCTCCGCTCGTCAACCAGCGCGCGCCTCGTACTGACGCGCCTCTCACGCACTTCGCCTCGCCACGCGGTGAGAAAAGCGGGCTAGTTGGCCCGTGGGCCGCGGAGGCACCGATTTCCGCTCTGAGGGTGCGAATTGCAGGTTTTTGCAGATAATTGCAGGTTCTTAGCGTTCTTTCGGCCAAAGGCCCTTGATTCGGTTCTTGGGCTTACGTCGAAGTTTGCGCGGTTGACCCGCCGGGAGACGGCGTTGGTTGGTTTGCTCCTGCGCCCCTTGCGGGGCTCTACCCCTGAAGGCTTGCTGTACTTAGGGTGGAGCGTAGCGGAACCCTAGGCTACGATCCTGCGCCGCTTCGCGGCTGTTGCTCGACTTCCGTTTGTTGCTTGACTTCCGTTTGTTGCTCGACTCGCTTGGCCCGTCACTTGCGTTCTGGGCTCTGATGTTTATAGAGGCGCCTCTTGCTCCCATCGATTGAACCTTGCAGCCGCCTCCAAAAGGAGACGAAAAAAGCGGCTGTTTGCGGATGGTCTTCTGGCTCGGCAGTTTTTTTTGACGGGCTGGCGCATCGAAATGATGTCCACATTTGCCCAGGGCGGATGGCAGGCACGGATGCTTGGCCCACCTCAAGGCAATGTCGCCACGGATGGCGACACGGCACGCTGAAAGCTTGCGCCACGTCTGGGACCGGCTAAACTGCCGGTCCGTGCTGAGCTAGAAGCCATCCGCGGTGGATGACCACAATTCGAAGAGCAACTCGATACTGTCCAGGCCTGGAAACGGTCGTGTTGGTCCGGCGATCTTATGTCCTTTCCGGTTTCTATTCGCAGTGTACCAGGCGGTGTCAAGCGCTTCGGGGGGTTCTTTGTGTACCGGCGTTGATAACAAAGAGACTAAAAAAACAATTTATCGGTGAACGCGCAGACTTCAACGCGTTGAGTCGTTCAGACCTTCTCGTCGCCCGCAAAGTAGCGTAGGGCCCGCAGACTCGGGAGAAAGAAGTACGCTCCCCCGACCACGGTGATGAACTGCGGAAGTCCCGAAACCCGCTGCCGCAGGCCGTTTTCTTGCGGCATGTTGAAGTCGCTGGTCACTGGACAGCCGGGTATCGGCTCGCGATTGCCGAGCAACGGATCGCTCTCACCAGTCATGCCGGAGAACTTGGTGCTCGCCATCCACGCGTTCTGCACGAACTCGAACTGACGCGAGATATTCGCGTTCAGGCAGATGAAATGTAGTCCCTGTTTAGGTTCGGCTCTTTTCCCGGTGTCTTGGGGTGGAGTGCCTTCCTGCGTGTCCGATGCGGGCTTGTCTTCGGGCTCAGACGGGGGACCGTATCTGCGCCCGCGGCGCAGGACGCGGTGAAAGCGAACCGAGGACATTAGATCGTATCGGAAGTCCTTCGACCCGAAACCCAGTGCGATGATCAGCCTCTTTAGCAGGCCGGGGCGCCCGGGAAAGTCGGTGTTTCGCGGATTCGCTCTTCGAACATGCGAACTGAACGGGCACAGCGCACCCGACGGATCGTCGTCGAACGTGAATTGATTCAGTTGAGCCTGCTCCGGATTGACGCCCGGAATAGGCTGTTCGCGGATGGGCACGAGGGGTTCGCCGTTTCGCTTCCGGCCAACCATTGCCTCCTCCAGCTTCTCTGCTTTGGCGGAATCGCCGCCGGCCTGCTCGCCAACAAATCGCAGGAACCCCTCGACATCCTGTTCCAACTGGCGCAACACGAGATAGGTCCCATTCCGGCCCAAGTCTTTCTTTTCCGGCGCATCTTGCGCAGCCAGCAATTCGGCGTTGCCGGCGTCGGGTTCGAGCAACGGCCGGCCGGTGATTTTCCCGTACTCGTTGCGATACCCGAGAAGGATTTCGCCAAGCGCGGTTTCGCTGGTGTAGTCCAACTGAGTCGTTGGTGTTTCGCGCTTCTGTTCCCAGTCAATCGCCGGCTGGCTAATGCCATCAAGGAAACCGAACGGTTCCTTTGCTTTCAGGTCCGCAGTGAGAGAATGCTGGACCTCAAAAGCTTCTTTCCAAACGTCACCGGTTGAGTGTTGCATATGGGCTTCGAGCTGCCCAGACTTGGCAAAGAACATCACCAGCAAGTGCGGCTCACTGCCGGGACGGCCCCAACACCAGCGGTCGTGAGCATTGCCGCCCAAATCGCCCAATTGCCGGGCGCGATATGGGGTCGCCATACCCGTGCGAAACTCGTGGGAGAAGGCCTCGATCACGGACTCGGAAACACCTAGCGCTCTCAGGCCAGGCGCTGTGAAAGCGATGTGCAAGGCTGTTTCCGGCCGCTCCTTCGTAAATTTCGCGTTGTTGACCACCGCAGAGGAGAGCCAGGATCGAGCCGCAGCGGGGTCTTTTACGCGCAGAAGCTGGTAGCGGGCCTCCGTCAACCTCTTGTAGCCGAAGCGCACCAGCGCCTGAACATCTTCAAAATCGACTTCGCTGAGTGCTTTCGTTGTCATAGGAGCGCTACCCATTCGCGTGCCGTTTGCTCGCTCAGCTTCGGGGACTCCAAGCCCTGACGAATGCGCGTATTCCTTTCCAAATCAACCGCCGTCAAACCGGGATAGGCCTTGTACCACACTTGCGTGGGAATGGTGTGGCGCCGCAGGTATTCCTTATAATTTCGCTCGTCCCAACATCCATCTTTGATAAGCCAATTGGTCGTGGGGTAGCCGATGCCGTTGCTGAAGGAGGAGTTCAGGCCGAAGGCGGTCTTATTGATGAAGTCGTCCATATAGCTGTCGACGCTGCCGTCATAGTTACTGAAAAACACCATTCGCTCGCGGCCGGCGGCAAACACCCAGCGCGCGAAGTGAATCGTCCTTATGCGGCCCAGGCGGCCAGGCCGCACAATATGACGGGCGGCGTAGTTCACCGCGATGAGGACTCCGAAGAGAGTCAAAAATCGGAATACACCAGGCTTCAGGCTGCCCAAGGCGCTGAACTGATTCGTGACGTCATGATCCTCCGTTAGCGCCAGCCCGTCGGAGTACTCCTGGTCCACGGTGGGCGCGAAGACAGGGTCTGTTTTCTCTTTGTAGCGGAGGATGATTAAGTAGAAAGGCAGAATCGGGATGAGAAAAGGCAGGGCCAGCAGAAGCAACAAGGGCAGGCCGATCAGATGCAACTTATTTCTGATCCACCACATGACGGGCGTGGGAGCCGCGGCAGATAGCGTAAAGCGTTTTGGGGAGGTTTTGTCAAAGACGAACCTCCGCAATTCGGCGTGGATCGCCCGAGGCGAAAGGCCCTGGAGCGTAGCTGAATTGGCTGCAATGTAGGCTTCCAGTGCGTCTAGCAGTCCTGCCTCTTCGTGAACCTGGGACACCGTGCGGCCGTGAGTGTTTATGTAGTTCGCGTTGGGCGGGCTGCGGTGCTGCTTCATCCAATTCAGCAGATCGGTATTGGGCCCGAAATCCTCGCAACAGGAAAAAAGTTTGCGCAAACCGTCCGACGCGCATCCTACTAGCCACTTGAGAAAAGCAGTTTCGCTGCCATCGACATCGCCGAGGAACACGAGGTAGAGCGGATACTCTCGAGTCGGCAAATCGTAGACGGTTATGTCTGAGGTCGTCAGGTCGTCAAGGATAACAAAGCGCGCGAAATGGAGCGTCGTGAATCGGCCGAACGGGACTAGAGAGTTGTCCGCGTTTACGCGCCCCGGCGCATGGTTCATCGATTCGAGTAGTTCGCGGAGTTCCGCCGCGCGCGCCGGAACGATTGGCGCCAACATCATAAAATTCGATTGCGGTGTCACGTGCTCTTACTCGAAGGTTTTGTCACCTGTTGGTTCGTAATGCTCTACTTTGTTCATTCGTTGCCTCAGCTTCGAAAGCTCGAAATACATCCGGCCGCGCGCCCGGCTCTGATTCCCGAGCGGCCGATGTTCGGGGACACTGTGCCAAGGGTTGTAGGAGAGTATTCTGGCGAACTTTATCTGCGCCGGGGAGTTGAACTTTTGCTTAGGGAGGCGCAGCGTCGCGACCGATACTCACGGCGAAAGCCTTGTGGGCCAGAGCACCGCATTGTTTTCGAGCGGCATCAGGAACGGATCGGTTTGGAGTTGCAGGCGGATATCGAATTCGACATCGTCCTGGTCGAGAGCGGCCACCATGGCATTGCGCAGATAGTCGGCAGGCGGGCGGAAGGGAAGGCTCGGAATCCGCGTTCGCTTCTTCGATTTCGGCCAGACCGAGTATTGCATCGCCTGGCCTTCCCCAAGCAGATAGGGCACGCAACTGAAGTAGGGCGCCTCGAACGGGCTGCTCTGCGTTTTCATCCAGAGCCCCTGCATGATCAGATCCAGCAGGTGCGACCGGCCGAAGTTCAGGAAGTAGAAGATCTGTGCGTTCTTGCCACTCTCGATCTGCAACTGCGCATTCGCCTTGATATCCGGCGTCACGAAAGTCGGCGGCGAAACGGCAACCAAATCCTGGGTGTGTTTCTCCTGCTCCATCAGCTTCGGCCCGGGCACGCCCATCAGCTTGACACTGATGCTCATGAAGCCGGGGTCGTCGATGTCAGGCGTCACATAGGGACCGGGGCCCGAGAATCGCACCCATGCAGGGAATGTCCGCGGCTGGGCAAAGATGCCCTTCCGGAACTGCGGGGGCAGATTTTCGTGAACAGTAAACTCGCCGCGCAGGACCCCTTTGTCTTGGTGTTCCCGCCGCGCTCGTATCCGCCGGGTTTCCAGAGGTCGGCCATCTGCTTCTCAAAACTCGAAATGACCGAGTTGACAAACTGTTCCTCGTCGGGAAGCGGCTTTTCCTCGGCGATCTTCAAGCCTTCGTCTTTGCGCTTCGAGTTGATCAGAGCCCTGACGACGCGCGCCGTCAGGTCGCGAAAGAGAAAATCGAACGGCGGACGGATCCAGTGATCGATGCGCCGCTCCATCTGCACAAGGAAGACGAGAGTATTGGAGACCCAGTTTTTCACCGAGGAGCCGGTATTGGCTCGCGGCAGTGGGTGACTAGCGTTTGAGTTCATAGTGCGGGCCCACGGGCGGCTAAATCGCAAGGAGTAGCGTAAAACCCAGAGTCATCGTCGTATTTCACCGAAAACGCCGGTATTGCGAGCAAGGGGAATTCCGGAAGCACGCTGCTGGACGCGAAATGTGATCGTTTCGCAATCATACCGCAACTCAGGGTGAAACAGAGAACGGTGACCGCCTAGTATAGTACGCGAAAAAACCAGCGGTCAAAGATATTTTCGGTTTACTCCCGTCCTTCTATAGGTAGGCGGAGTTTTCTGGTACACGGGGCCACGGGTATCGATATTGGTTGCGTCTCCCGTGGGGCAGTCTGCCGCAGGTTTTTTTCGGAAATCCCCGGAAATCCTCGCGCACGGCTCTGTTGTTCCACGCCGTGCTCCGCCCCCTGACACCAGCGGGTCACTCTTCATCGCTCTTCCGCCCCGGCCGGTTCCTTCGGAGCGATTGATTACACTAGATCTCGCAGTGAAAAAGCGGTTTCAGCAAAAGCGAGGGCCGGGCGAGCGGCGGGAGGGCTCTAGCCAGGCGGCCCCCAGCCTGGCGACGGAACCGGCGAGGCAGCGGCGGCCGCTCCGTGTCCCGATCGCACTGCTGGGGCTTGGCGCCCTACTCGGCATCGCGTTCCTGCTGGCACCTAAGTTCGGAGGCCAGGGCAGCCCCCCACGGCAGGATCGAACTGTATCATCACGCAGCTCGGTTTCTTCGCGCGGCTCGGCATCTTCACACGGCTCGGCCTTCGTCCCCAATCAAGCTTGCGCCGAATGTCACCGGCAGCAGTTCGACGATTGGAGCGGCTCCGACCACGACCTCGCCATGCAGCACGCCAGCGAGGAGTCCGTACTGGGCGACTTCAACGACGCCACCTTCAGCCACTTTGATCAAACCACCCGCTTCTTCCGAAAGGACGGTCAGTTCTTGGTCAACACCGAAGGACCGGACGGCAAAGCGGCTGATTTCCAGATCCAGTACACGTTCGGGGTGAAACCGCTGCAGCAATACTTGATTGAATTTCCCGGCGGGCGTCTGCAGAGTCTAACGACGGCTTGGGACACCCAGGGAAAGCGCTGGTTTCACCTTTACCCCGACGAGAAGATTGCGCCTGATGATGCGCTTCACTGGACTGGGCGCTACCAAGTGTGGAATCACACGTGCGCCATCTGCCACAGCACGGACCTGCGAAAGAACTACGATCCCGACACCGACAGCTATGCAACGACCTGGGCCGAGATCAATGTCAGTTGCCAGGCGTGCCACGGTCCGGGCGAAGCTCATGTCGAATGGGCGCGAAGTTTGCCGGAAGGAGCGGCCACTGAAGAGGTGGACTACAAGCTCGCCCCAGTGTTTCTGGGAGACAAGCCAGAGATCGAGATTCAGACCTGTGCTCCATGCCATTCCAGACGGCATCAGTTGCGCGCCGCGGCAAATCCTGGCGAACCTTTCCTCGACGGTTTTATGGTGGAGACTCTCCGAGAGGGTCTCTATCACGCGGATGGGCAGATTCTGGACGAAGTCTACGTCTATGGGTCTTTCATCCAAAGCAAGATGCACCAGAAAGGCGTTCGCTGCACGGACTGCCACAACCCGCACAGCGCCAGGCTCCAAAGCCCGGGAAACGGCGTTTGCGCCCGCTGCCATCAGATGAGCCCGCCCGAGGAGTTCTCCAGCTTGAAGGCGAAGGAATACGAGACGCGTGAACACCACTTCCATGTCCCCGGCAGTGAAGGCGCTGAATGTGTCAACTGCCACGCTCCCACCCGCACGTATATGGGCGTCGATCCGCGCCGCGATCACAGCTTCCGCGTGCCCCGTCCGGATTTGTCGGTGAAATTGGGTACGCCCAACGCCTGCAATGACTGCCATGAAGATCAGACGCCCGAATGGGCCGTCGCCACGGTCACAAAGTGGTATGGCCCCGAGCGCAGGCAAGAAGCGCATTTTGCGGAGGCGATCACGGCCGGCCGCCGGGGCGAGGCCGGCGCGGAAAGCAAGCTCATTCGTCTCGCCATGGACGCCGAGCAACCCGCCATTGCGCGGGCGACCGCACTGGGGTTGCTGCAGGGTTTCGGCGTCGACGGCGGAGCGGCCATGATGCTGGCAACGAAAGACTCGGATGCACTGGTGCGCACGCTCGCCGTTAGCGGCCTGAACCGCTTGCCCCCAGGGCCGCGCCTCGACTCGGTTGCGCCGCTGCTTTCCGATCCTATTCGCTCGGTTCGCATCGAAGCAGCGCGCGTGCTGGCGTCTGTCCCGGCAGAGAATTTCAAAGCACCGCAGCGTGGCGACTTCGAGGCGGCGCTCAAGGAATACGAAGATGCGCAAATGAGCGCGGCCGACATGCCCTCGGCTCATATGAATTTGGGCCGGCTACGAGCCGATATGGGCGAGATGGATCTCGCGGTTGAGCACTACCAAACTGCTTGGGAAATGGACTCCCGTTTCGCGGCCGCACCGCTTGAGCTGGCCCGGCTTCACAACGAGAACGGAAAGAACGCCGAGGCAGAGCAGGTACTTCGGGAAGCCCTGAAGGGCTCTCCCGAGGAAGGTGAGATTTATTATTCACTGGGGCTTTTACTGGCGGAAGAGCAGCGACTGGAAGAGGCTGAGGTTTACTTGCGCCAGGCCGCCCAGCGATTGCCCCGGCGGGCACGCGTCTTCTACAACCACTCGCTCGCGCTGCAGCGGCTCGACCGCCGCGCTGAGGGAGAACAGCAACTGCTTCGCGCCTACGAAATAGGCCCCACGGTTCCTGACACGGTCAACGCTCTTGTTATCTACTATCTCCAGGAGCGCCGCTTGCATGAGGCTCTGCGTTTCGCGCGGGAGCTGGTTTCGCTGGCACCCGGCGATCCCGGAGCGCAACAGATGGTGCAGCGAATCGAAGCGGAACTATCGGCCTTGTAACAGCCGGGACTCGGACTCGATCAGTCGTCAGATGGGGATAGCGTCACCCGCTCATACCAGTTTTCGTAGAGCGCCACCAGCCGGTCGCGCTCTCGTTGTGTCATCAATGGTTGTCCTCGGCTTCTCACCCCTCCAGGATGACCTTGTCAATCGGACATTTCTACTTGGCTCATTTAGGACATTGTCACCTGGCAGCTACAGGACCTTCTTGCTCAGATGATGGCACTCCGCCGCCGGGTATAATTGTCGTAGACCATCAATCAGTGGGCGTTGACATAATGGGCCCCCCGCTCTAGGCAAGAGAACATAGCGTAAATCACTTCTGGATTGCCAACCAGGACTCTTATGCGCCAAGCCGCTCGTTGTCTGACGATCGCGTTGCTGGTGCTCGGTGTTGCCGCAGCCTGCCTGGGGTGCCACTCTCAATAATCCCGTGAGCTCGTCAATAGGCGATCGAAGGCCGTGGGACCGTCGATAAATAGGTCGGGTGTTACGAAGGAAGTGGTCGTAACCGTTTTTCTAGGAGCATGTGTTGGAATCGCGGCCGCTTACGTTTACACCGTCCCACTCTTGGTCGGTGTTTTCTGGGAGAGAGCACAACTCGCTGAGAGTGACCCGAACCTAGGAGGCATCATCCTTGCATCGCTCGCCTATGGGTTTTTCGGGTTTCTGGCGTCCGGCTGGTTGGTAGCACCATTCGCGGCGTTACTGGCCTTTGTCGCGCGCTTCTCGTCTCGAAAGTACGGTTCGCGAACCGCTGCCATAGCCACTGGGACAATTGGGGCCTTGAGCGGCACGCTGCTGGCGGCAGGAGTGGCCCGCGCGGGAATTGCTGACGGGCCGTCGCTCTACACCTCGCTAGCAGCATACTCTGGGGGCTTGGGATGCTTCGGTGGGTATTACCTGAAGATGGGTATCCGGTTGACTCAGGTAGCCCCAATATCTTGTGGTTTGGGGATTTTCTTGGGTTCTGTAACCGGGTGAACAATCATCTTGTAAGTCGCCGGATCCACGGCTACCGCCTGCTGGACGAGCCGATAGAAGAGTTTGCCGCGGCTTTTGGATTTGCGGCGGTTGAGACGGAAGGTGAACTCGTCCAGGTAGTAGTCCAGATGTTTGTGGCTCACGGCGCCCTGATGGGTGCCCAGCAGCCAGCGCTTGAGCAGTGACATCACGCGGTGGACGCGGGGCATCAATTCCGACGCGGACTGCTCCTGCCTGCTGACAACTGTGACCTGATGGACGTAGCCTTCCTTTTTCAACCCGGAGTAACCGGGCCAGCCGTCGGTATGCACCACGCTGCCCGGCTCGATGCACTCCTCCACGAAAGGCAACAGGCTCTCGCCCGAGGCATCCTCGATTCTCTTCATGCGAATCCGGCCGATACCCCGCCCATCCTCTTGAGCGGCCACTGCGATCAATGCTTTGTTTTGCAGGTTTCGGCCCCGCAGGCCCTCTTCGAGCCCGCCCCAGTAGCTTTCATCGACTTCCACCGTCCCGGCCAGCAAATCCCGTCCCGGCCGCACCATCGCGCGCCGCATTTTGTGCAGCCAGGTCCAAGCCGTTTCGTACCTGTTGAGCCCCAACACTCTTTGAAGTCCCAAAGCGCTGGCTCCGGTTTTTTGGGTGGTGACCCACCACATCGCACGAAACCACAACGGCAAAGGGTTGCGCGTGTCCTGAAAGATGGTCCCAGCGGTCACCGAGGTTTGGCGCCCACACGCAGCGCACTGCAGCAGCACTTTTCGCAAAGGCCACGACTTTCCACAACCGCAACCCGGACAGCGGAAACCGTCCGGCCAGCGCAGCCGGAACAGATACTCCCGGCAGGCCTCCTCACTGCTAAAACGGGACTCGAATTCTGTCAGGTTCTGAGGGTAATCTTCCATCTGCCGGCATACTACATCTTGGGGCTACCTGAGTCAACCGGATACCCATCTACCTGAATTATGCACTGCGGCGTGGACCTGAGGAGGGCTGAGCCGCAAGGGACCATTGGGGACCCCCTAAAACATGGGGTAAAAAGGTCGGCTGGCAAAGATTCCAGCTTCGCCAGCCAACCCCAAGGAAGTCACCCACATGGTTACCAGACGAAAACAGCATAGCTCCCAAAGGCCCGTCCAACAAGGCCCAGCCGTGACGGCCTCGCGGCCCAATAAAATCGGGGCTTCGACGCCTTACCACTTCCGCGGCAGGAAGCCGACTCCCTACGGCGGCTTGCTGCCGGTGGTCGGGAGGGCGCTGATCTGAGAGCCTGGCTATGCACTATGCATAAAATTTTGGGAATTCCGGGTTTGTAGTGGGTGGATGGCGGCCTGCCCAGGCCGGCATGCGACAATTCCGGGATGCAAGATCACGAGTTGTATCGGCGCATCCTCGGAATCGAGGCTCCCTGGCAGGTGGACTCGGTGGACTTAGAGCTGGAGGCGGGAGAGATCCATGTTCATCTGGCTCATCCGGACGGGATGGATTGGCCGTGTCCGGAATGCGGCGCCTCCTGCCAACTCCACGACCATCAGCCCGAGCGGCAGTGGCGACACTTGGATACGTGCCAATATCGTACGATCCTGCACGCCACCCCGCCCCGCAGTGAATGCCCCGAGCACGGAGTGCGCGTGGTGAAACTACCCTGGGCCGAGCCCTCCAGCCGCTTCACGACGCTGTTTGAAGCGCTGGCGATTGAATGGCTCAAGGCGGCCAGCCAGAAGGCAGTGGCCGGGTTGTTGAAGCTAAGTTGGGACGAGATTCACGGCATCATGGAGCGAGCGGTGAAGCGGGGATTGGAGCGCCGACAAGCCGAGCCGGTCACGCAACTCGGTGTCGATGAGAAGGCCTTTCGCAAGGGCCATCACTATCTAACCTTGGTGAACGATCTGGCACGGGGGCGGGTGCTGTACGTGGCTCAAGACCGCAAACAGAGTAGCCTGGACGGATTCTGGGCGACCCTGACGCCGGAGCAAATCGGCGCGGTCGAGGCGGTGGCCATGGACATGTGGAATCCCTACATCGCCTCGGTGCGGGAGCACCTGCCGGAAGCCGACGGCAAGATCGTCTTCGACAAGTTTCACATCGCCCAGCATCTGGGAGGCGCGGTGGACAAAGTGCGCCGGAAGGAGAACAAGATCCTGCGCGCGGCCGGAGACGACACGCTGGTGGGAACGCGCTATGACTGGCTAAGGCACCCGGCACGGATGGAGCCCAAAGACCGGCGAGCGTTTGCGGCCCTGCGGGACAGCGGCTTGAAAACGGCGCGGGCCTGGGCTTTGAAGGAAACGATGATGGCGTTCTTCGACTACCGCTACGAGCGGCCAGCCCGAAAACACTTTCGCTGGTGGCACAACTGGGCGGTGAGGAGCCGCCTGCAACCGATGATTGAAGTGGGCCGGATGCTCAAGCGGCGCTTTGCAAACATCGTGACCTACCTGCGCCACCGCGTCACCAACGCGACCAGCGAATCCTTGAACGCCAAAATTCAGTGGGTGAAGTACACCGCCCGGGGTTTCCGAAACAAACAGAACTTCGTCAATGCCATCTACTTCCACTGCGGTGGGCTGAACCTCGCTCCCTAGCCACTAAAATGCCGGAAGAGCTAAAATTTTATGCACTAGCCGTAACGCACTGGAAACACGTCACTTCCGAGCGAGGTTTTGACGACGCGGATTCTGGGCGGGAAGGGAAACCGGACACGGAGAAGCCAAAAGACCAGTTGCCGAGCTACCACCTCACGACGACCGCCAACCCGCTACGAACGCAGCCACACTCGCAAAGTGAATCTGTGCATAATTCAGGTATTACTATTCGACCCTCTCCTTATGGCTCGCCCGCCGGGGACTTCGGTGACAAGCCCTGACTGGCCACTATGATCGCTACAGGCATCACTTCTACAGTGCACCTACTTTGGGTCAGCTCCGCTGGCCGAGGCGGCTTGGGATCGATCGCGCTCCGGGCCCCGGATGCAGCCACCCGTTCTACCCGGGTGATGCGAGAGTGCCGGACCGCCCTACACGTTCCACTGCGCGCGCAGTGATGCGGGAATGTGAAACGAGGCGCGCTTTTCGTCGTTGCGGTACTCGGCGAAGTGGCGAGTGAGACTCTCGCCAAAACTAAGGCGGATGAACCCCAGTGCTTCCTTGCGGTTTTGCAGCTTGTCGATTTTTTGCGAAAACTTTCGGAGGACGCGGAGCATGAAGTACGAAAGCAAGCGATCGACGCGCGTCAGCTCCGTCAGGCCGAGGTCGTCGGCTACGCCGTCGGGCACCAAGGCCCGCACGACTAGCCGGGGGAGCCGGCTTTCGATACCGAACGAGAGGGAGTTGAACGAATTCTTGTCGACGGCTTCGCTCACGAAATCGAGCACGGCCTTGGTCAGCGCGGTGCCATCCTCGGTTGACTCTTGAAACTCGCCGAGGATCGTGTGAAACAAGACTTCTGCCTCGCGAAAACTATCCGGGAGCAGGTCCTGGTGGATGCCGAGAATATGCCCGACGACGTTCCAGCAGTGAATGAAATCTTCTTTCTCTTGCGCGTTGGGGACATCGCCGAGATCCTGGAGCCCGGACAGCACAGCGTACGAAAATGTCTGCAGGGTATACGCCATATCCGTCTGGCAGATCGGCGCGCCGAGCTCCTGTTCATTCCAGGGGGTGCGGCGCAGCTCGTCGGCGAAACTGTCGGACTGCGCTGAGTCCGTGGGTTCGCGCAACAGAAAACGCATCGAGGCGTGCATCAGCCGTACCTTTTGGGTGGTGCGAATGCCGCGGCTCTCGGGGTCGTCGGGCGAGAGGCCGCCCGGAGCCATCACATCGATCAGGAATTGCGCGGTTTCATATATTCGGCGGGTGGCAAACGAGGATGACAGACGCCGAGTCGCGCCTAGGATTTTCGCCTCCACGCGGTGCACGTAACAGTAGGGCAGCGAGGCGCAAGCAAGCGCGGCCAAACAACGCGGCCCGTGCTCCATGAAGTAAGTTTGCGCCCGATCAATTCTTGCCGGCTCGGCCCAATCCGGCAGACGGCCGGTTTCGTGGATGTAAGCGCTGATTTCCGAAGGCAGCTCCGAGGAGGGGATCTGGGAATTTCCCATGAGCTTGCCGAGAAGCTGATTGACTTTCTCTCGCTCACCATTTCGGTAAAGACTCTCAACAAGGGGGTCGGCGATTGGGTCGCCGATTCGGCGGTAGTGCTGAAGGACCTGGGAATCTAGCTGCGGGCTTGGAGTCGGCATCAGGCATCTCTAGGCCAAGCTTACCCGTTAACGCCTACCCTTTGGACCGCTCGTACCCTTTGGGGCCTTTGGGCAAATCGGCGGGAAATCCGCGGCCTTTGGGAGAACCAAGGGGCATCGCGCTCGGGGGGGCCTACGGGGTTTCGTAGCGGTAGCCGGCGCCGTGGACTGTCTTGATGATGCGCGGTTGTTTTGGGTCGAGCTCGATGCGTTTGCGGAGTTGCGAGATATGCTGGTCCAGGGTGCGGCTGTTGGCGACGTGCGATAGCCCCCAGCATTCGTCGAACATCGTGTCGCGGCCGACGACTTGGCCGCTCGCGCGGTGGAGCAGTTTCAGGATCTTCACGTCGCGCAGGCTCAGGTCGATGATTTGATCTTCGCGGCGGGCGCGCAACTCGGCTGGGAGGATCTCAAGGTCGTCCATCCGAAAAGGCTCGCGCGGAAGGGACTGCTGGTGTGCTTGCGGGCGGTCCCGAGCGATGCAGCGCCGGGTCACCGCGCGAATGCGTGCCAGCACTTCGTGTACACCGAACGGCTTGAGGATGAAGTCATCGGCGCCCAGCTCCAGGCCCAGCACTTTGTCGACTTCCTCGGACTTGGCGCTGATGAAAATAATCGGTACGCCGGGGTCGGCACGCCGGATCTCGCGGCAAACCTCATAGCCGTTCACTCCAGGCATCATGATGTCGAGGCAAACGAAGTCGGGCGACTCGCGGCGGTAAAGCTCGAGTGCTTGTGTCCCATCCTGGGCGACCACGGTCTCATAGCCTTCGTCGGAGAGGATCTCTTCGAGCCCGGCGCGGATGTTGCGGTCGTCTTCGGCGATGAGCACTTTCATTGCGTCCCGTCCACGAGTATTTTCATAGCAACCGCTCCGCGGGCGGACACTCCAGCGTGACTCGAAAACGCGCGCCTTGCTCCGATGCAACCAGTTCCAACTCGCCGCCATGGAGGCGAGCGAGATCGCGCGAGATTGCAAGACCCATCCCCGTACCGCTGACTCCTTCGGTCAGCGTGTTGCTGACGCGGTAGAAGGGCTCGAAAATCCGTTGCCGCTCGCGCGGGGGCAGACCGGGTCCGCGATCGGCCACGGTGATTTCAACCGTGTCCCCGTGGCGATGGCTGGCAATCTCCATGCGCTTGCCTTCAGCACCGTATTTTTCGACGTTGCTGATGAGGTTGCCGACAATTTGCTCCAGGGCGTCGGCGTCCAGCGAGACGGAATCGCCCGCGCCGGGCTCGAACTGCACTTCGATCTGTTTGGCCCAAGCGCCGGACCGAAATGATCGAGAACGCTTCGCAGGACGTCGTCGACAACTCCGGGCTTGCGGCGAAGCTCGAGGGTCTCGCGCTGCTCGCGGCTGAACGTCAGCACGTTGCCGATCAGGCGGCTGAGCCGCTGGCTCTCGGAGACGATCACGCCCAGATGCCGCTGCAAGCGCTCGTCGGGCTCATCCAGGTCCTTCTCGAGCAATTCTGCGTACATGCGGATGTTCGTCAGCGGCGTCTTCAACTCATGCGATACCTGGTTGACGAAGCTGACCCGCTGAGCCGCCTCATTCATCTCGCGCGACTGCTCGCGATAGAAGTAGTAGCTCAGGCCGACAACCGCCGCACCCAGCACGCCGAGCGCGGCCGCCAAGTTCAGCAGAAACCCGCCCGTGACGGCCGATCCAAAGACCGAGGCGGGGGCATGATAGGAAAGGCTCCAGGCTCCAAGCGGCGCGCCCACGGCCAGTGTGGCAACCGGTTGAGCGTCGTCTCCGGCTTCGAAGGAACCCCATTGATAGAGCAACCGGCCGGCGGAATCAGCAAGCCGGATTCGGCCCTCGGCCAGATCAGGGGCGAGCACATCCGTTTCCGGTAGTTCGGCGATCAGGTCCGCGAGAAGGCGTGCGCGGTTGATCTCCGCGGCATGAGTTTGCTCTCCGTCGCGTGCCCACAGCATCATCTGAATTCCGTCGCCCCAGTACCAGACATGCCAACCCGTCGTCGCATCCCTCGACCGTAGGTCACTCGCTTGCGGCTGACCAGCTTCCGCAGAGTACGAGGCCGATCCCTGCTGCGGGGATTGGAATGAGCCAGATAGCCCGGGCTGCTGTTGAGGCTGGGCAGCGTCCCCTGAACCCTCGGCAGCGCTACCTGTCCCAGCCAGCACACCCCCATCCCAGATCTGACCTGTACGCCGCAACGACTCGCGCTCTGAAGCGGTGACGCCGTCCGTCGTCCCAACAGGGGGAAACAGCAGTCGCCCCTCGTCATCGAGCAGGTAGTATTGAGCAACGTAGGGAGACTGCCTGCTGCGTCTGCGCAGCTCTTCCATGTCGAGAGAAAAGGGACGCATCTCGTCAAGCACCGCCTGCTCGTAATGCTCAAGCGACCGCGCCAGCACCGTATCCACTGCCCGCAGTTGACCCAGCATCAACTCGCGAAGCTGGTGCTCCAGAACAACTTGCTCGTCCTGGACGATCCTCGCCCCCAACCATCCAACGATAGCCAGGGGCGTGATCACGATCAGCACCAGGACGATGGTGAGCTTAGGTTTCAATTTTTGTTCGGCTTCTTGATACTCGACCGCTGGTTCTTGGTCTTGTATTGCAGCTCTTGCTGCTGCTTGCGTTCCCGGACCCATCCCTTCTCGTCCAGGTTCTCGCTGGCCTCATAGTTAGCCGCGGCGTCCTTTTTCAGTCCGGCATGGTTCAGCTTATTGGCTTCTTTCTCGAGATAGGCGGAATTAGCTCGGAATGCCTCCCGAGATTCCTCGATCTTACCGTCATCCCGCAGGGCCGTGGCCCTCTCGTTTCGCTCAACGCCGATCTGACTAGCTAGCGCGACCATCACTTCACGGTTTCGCCTCTGCTCGACAGTCGTCGCGGAGCTGGTGTAAGTCACCGACGCGCCGCCTCGGAGCGTTGCCTGCGATCCCGCCGCCAGGTCACGGTAGCCGACCGTGACGTCGGCAACGCGCTGCACCTTCCCCGCCGAAGCCGCCGGCACTTCAACTTCGAGCAAGAGGTAGCGGGTTTGATCTCGAAAGAGCTGATTCAATGACGCATGAACGTCTTGGCCGGAGATGCGTGCTTCGCGCCCTACCATCCGAAGCGGCCGCACACCTTCGGGGCAGTGGATGTGGATTGTGACGCCCTGAGCAACAGTCGACAGCACGTCGCCGAACTCGGTGGCGAAGGCCGCCTCCAGATCGCCTTCGTCCTCGACAAAGAAGTGGTTGCCGTCACTGGCCATCGCCAGCCGCGTCATCAAGTCTTCGTTGTATTGCAGACCGAGCCCGATCGTCGTCACCGAAATACCCTGACGGCCGAGCGATTTGCCAAACTGAGCCAGCTCGCCCGGCGAACTCGGACCCACGTTGGCGAGCCCGTCGGAGAGTAGCAGCAGCGTATTCACCCGATTGCGGTCCAGGAACTTTTCGAGCTCGCGTGCGCCCTTGCTCACGCCGGCGAAAAGAGCTGTTTTCCCGCCCGCCCGGATGCCCCGGATGGCTCTGCGAATGGTCTCGCGGTCGTAAAGCTTCGTTGCCGGGACCAGCACGTCCACCGTGCTTTGATAGGTCACCACCGAGACAATGTCATCGTCCCGAAGTTGGTCGATGGCCATGATGGCGGCGCGTTTCGCCTCTTCGATCTTGCTGCCAGACATCGAGCCCGACTGGTCGAGCACGATCGCAGCGTTTACCGGTGCGCGCATCCGCTGGCCTTCCAGGCCGGTCAACGCGATTCTCACGTAAGCCTTTTGTCGCCCTCCGCTCAGCAGCGCCGGGGTTGACATTTGCACGTCCAGCTCCACGGTGCGCGAGGGAGCCGCCGGCATCACCTGGAGCGCCAGTCCGAGCAGCACCGCAGCCCGGATGCATCCTTGAAAAGTGGTCTTCATTCTCATCGTTTCTCCTTGTCAGCAGGTCATTGGGATTGGATCGCCCAACTGCTTCTGATTCCAAGTTACGCTTGTAGCTGCTCGCGTTGGTCAGCGGCTTGCAAGGAGATTGTAAGAATAGTGTAAGCGCTGCGCAGGCCGGCTGAACGGCTCGGCAAGTGCCGTCGGCGCTGGGAAAGCTTGACAGCATCCGCTACCCCTTGCTAGCCTGCCGATTCTGCGCTTGTTTCGCTCTCACCTGAGCGGCCACACCACAACCGCATCCTGAGAATCAAATAGACGTAGGAGAGAAACGTGACTGTAAAGCCTTTATATGATCGCCTGCTGGCGAAACGAATTGAGGAAGGGGAGAAAATTCAAGGCGGCATCATCATCCCCGACTCCGCGAAAGAAAAACCCCAAGAAGCCGAGATCCTTGCCGTCGGCACTGGCAAGCGTCTCGAAGACGGCACGATCGTACCGCTCGACGTCAAGACGGGAGACCGAGTGTTGATCGGTAAGTACGCCGGGACCGAAATCAACGTCGGCGGCGACGACTTGCTCATCCTCAGGGAAGACGAGGTTCTGGGCGTTTTGGAGTAGGCCGTTCGTCTTTTCGCGACAACCAAGAAAACGGGGGCGGTAGCCAACCCGCCCCAGCCCCTTCCCGAAAACACTGCCGCCTACCAGACGACGCCGCGCTTTCTCAACTGATCCTCCAGCGCAGTCGCCGCGGTGAACTGAACTGCGTCGATTCCCAGCTCGATCGCGGCGGCGATGTTCTCCGCCTTGTCGTCGGTGAAGAAGCATTCCTCCGGACGGCAACCCGCTCTCCGAATCGCTTCCCGATAGATCGCGGCATCTGGTTTCATCGACCTTACTTGGTGGGAAAGAACGTAGTCATCAAAATGCTGAGCGATTGAGTAGCGCTCGCGAATCCAGTCGAAATGAAGCTCGTTCGTGTTGGAAAGGATTAGCATCCGGTAATTCTTGTGAAGCTGCTCGAGAAGCGACTCCGGCAGAAGAGTCCCGGTTGCAAACATGTTGCCCCAGAGCACGCGAAACTCGTCAAACGAGACATTCAAGCCGATGGCTGCGCTGAACTGCTCGTGGAATTCGCGGCTCGTGATGCGGCCGTGTTCGTAAATGCTTTGGAGTCCTGTCTGGCCGATCAATCCGGGGATGTCTTCTACTGGACGTCCCGTGAGCCGCGCCGCCGCCCGATAGGCACGCGGGAAGTCCAAAGCGATCATCACATCACCCAAGTCGAACAGTAGAGCCCGAATCATAGCGCTCCGCTCCCCAAGTGAAGAAACGCGTACTCAGCCGCTCCGGTCACCCCGGCGGTATTGTCGAGCTGTGCGGGACCGACCTTGATCTCCTCGGCCGAAGGCGAACAGAGCCATGGGCGCATCACCCGCTCAAGAGACACCTGGAACAGCGAGAACCGCCGCGCCACCGAGCCTCCGAGTACACAGATCGACGGATCGACAACAGCGCAAATCATGCCGATCCCCTCGCCCAATGCTGCCCCATATGCCTCCCACGTGGCGATGGCATCCGTATCCCCCTCCTCAGCCATCTTGCCCAGCTCCTTCGGGACGGGCGGCTCTTTCCCTGTGATCTGCTGATAGAAACGCTGCACGCCGGAGCCGGAGAGCATTTCGTCGAACGTTCCGCCCGCGACGCGGCAGTGGGAGACCTCGCCTGCGTTGCCGCGCGCGCCCGTTTGAATTTGCCCGTCCACGATAATTCCGCAGCCAAATCCGGTGCCCAACGTAAGGCCGACAACGGTCGAATGTTCACGCCCCGCGCCGGCCAGAGCCTCGCCTAGCGCGAAGCAGTTGGCGTCATTCTCCAGGAAAAGCGGCGCTCCTAGCTCCGCTTCGACAAAGCCCGCCATGTTGAAGTTGGATAGATTCGGGAGCGTATCGATTTGCAGCAGCCGGCCTTGTGTCGTATCCAGCGGCCCCGGGCTGCCCATGCCCACCGCCAGCGGCGCACTCTCCAGCTCAGCAGCGCGACGAGCCTGCCCCACGACGCGCTTCAAGTTCATCAGCGTCAGAGCTGCCGGCTGCCGTGCCATGGTCGGAATCGATTGCACGTTGCCGAGCCGCTGGTGATCACGATCAAAAGCCGCCCCAGCGATCTTCGTGCCTCCGAGGTCGATGCCTATGATGTAGTCGCGATCCTTCATGTTTAGGATTCGTGTTGCGTGGCGCTTGAGCCAAAGCGCTTGAGCCTAAGATTGTTGCAAACTCGGGCGTTCACCGATTTTCCCTGCTCTTCATCCACAAGCGGGTTGACTCGTAACTTGCTTCCCAATCCGTTCCGCCAATGTGCTGGACACACTGAGCACTGACGGCCGTGGCAAGTTGCGCTGCTTCTCGCAGGTCAAAACCGCGGCTCAGCCCGGCCAGGAACGCCCCGCAGAAGCAGTCGCCTGCTCCCGTTGTGTCGAGTGCGGCCACTCGATAGGCGGGCAGTGAAAAATCCCCGTGATTTGAAAAAACCGCGCAACCCTCGGCGCCAAGTTTGATGACAACAACCCTCGCTCCCAGCTCGCGAAACAAGCGCCCATTCTCGCCGGGGTCCGCCGATCCAGTCAGCATTTTGGCTTCCTGGAGATTCGCGAAGAGATAGTCGATCAGCGGGCAAAGCGGCCGGAAACACTCCATCCAGCGGCCATCACTATCCCAGTCGGTGTCTAGCGAAGTGATCAGTCCCGCGCCCACGCGCTCTCGCTAGCAGTTCGGCGCCATCGTCGCGCAGCTTCGGCAAACAGAAGATGCTGCCGAAATGGAAGTAGGAGCAGTTGCCAATCGCGTCCTGACCGAATGCAATATTGCTCAGCTCAAAATGCTGACTCGCTCCGGGGTCATGCAAGAACAGCCTTTCCGCTTTGCTGTTGACGAGCCCGACGGTCGTTGCGGTAGCCACCCCTGGATGGACGGCGACACGCGACGTGTCAACCGACGCACTTTGCAGTCTCTTGAGCGCGAATTGGCCGAATGAATCGCCTCCCACGGCCCCGGCGAGCCGAACCGGGACGCCCATCAGCCCCGCCGCGTAGGCCGCCGCCGCTCCATTGCCGCCAAGATGGAGATCGATCGAGTCGACGAAGGTGGTTGTTCCCCAGGTCGGCAAACTGTCGACCGGCTGAACCAGACAGTCTGTGACGATGTCTGTGACGATGTTGCCGGTTACGTAGATGCCGGGTAGCATTGGGAGTTTCGCGCCTGTCTTGCGCCTATCTGGCCGCCGAATTCCCCATTCCGAATCAATACGCAAAGGAAACGGGCCGACCAGAATTCCGGCCGAGCGGGAAAGCCTCCAGTATGCCATCAAAGGGGCGCGTTCAGCGTCTCGCAAGCACGTGATTTGGCGACGATGAGCTCCCCGAAGTGGCTACCCGCTCGCTCAGGGGCTCTGAGTTTCCGGAGTGACAGAGGTTAACAGCTGTGAGAGCTATACTGATGGTGAGTCACAATCCAGGAGGCTTGCATGCTCAGCGACAAATATGACCGGTCCACGAGTCGAACTCACACGCCAGTCCATCTGGCCGCAGGGGACAAGCTTTGGGGAACGACTTCTCTCGAAGGCAGCCGGACCGAAGTCATCAAGCAGACCTATCTGCTGCTGGGCCTTAGCGTCAGTTTCGCCGTCGCCGGAGGATGGGTTGGCGCGACAACTCCGGCCGTGGTCGAGCTCTTCAGCGGCTGGATGGGCTGGATCCTGGCTATGGTCGTGATCAACGTAGCTCCCCGCATCGCGCTCGCGGCTCGCCACAACCCGGTACTCGGCGTCACAGCGCTGGTCGGCGACGGCTTCGTTTGCGGACTTGTTCTTGCGCCTGTCTTGAGTATCGCCACCATCTATGCGCCCGGAGCGATCGAAGGTGCGCTGACGATTACCGGAATAGCGTTCGCCGGGGTCACGATGTATGTGATGACCACCCGCAAAACGTTTTCCGCCCCACGTGGGCTCATGACGGGCGTGATCTTTAGCCTCATCGGCGCAGTCGTACTCAACGGCTTCTTGCAAATCGGCCTATTCGGGCTGCTGATAGCCGCCGGCCTCGGAATCTTCGGCGTGTTTATTCTGATCTACGCAACAAGCGAGATTTTGCACAATCGGGAGGCCGACAGCCCTATACCGGGCGCCTTGATGTTGTTTGCGGGACTATTCAATATTTTCGTGGCGGCGATCAACCTTCTATTGTCTGGTGGCCGCGACTAAACCGGTTTCAACTCCTGGCTCGGTTTGTCGAGAAGCGAAGCCCAGCAGAGGTTGAAGCTTGAGTCCCCAGCCCGCGTGGGCGTGGGAGATAACGCTCGGACTTCGCGGCGGGCTCAGCGCTTGAGGTGCTTATCGAACCACTCGATCATGGCTCGTTCAGCTTGTTCGGCGAACGCACCCTTGAAACCGTGATCGGCTCCGTCGAGTGTCAGAAGCTCGGCTTCGACGCCTGCTTTCTTCAGCGCGTCGTTAATCCAAACCCCTTGTTCATATGCCACGTAGCGGTCTTTGGTGCCGTGAATCGTTAGGGTCGAGGCCGCCTTGCTCGTCACCCAGGTTAATGGAGAAGCCCTGACGTGCTCGTCGTGGGCCTGCTCCAGATTGCCGCCGAGAAACAGGGGCAGCACGTCGGCGGCATCGACGCTCTTGCCGTAAGACTTCGTGAAGTCGGTCGCGTAGTAGTAGTTCACGACCGTTTGCACGGCGCTCGACTGGTCGAGATGAGGCCCCTCCCCTTCGAGTTCGCCGACGCCTGCCGTGAGTCCCAGAAACAACACGAGCGAGCCGCCCGCCGAGCCGCCCGTCGCGCCGATCCGTGATGGATCCAGTTTGTATTTGGCGGCATGTGCCCGCAAGAACCGCAGCGCAGCTTTCACGTCGTGAACATGAGCCGGGAAGCGGTACTTGGGGCTGAGGCGATAGTCGACGGTTGCCGCCACATAGCCGCGCTGGGCCAGCCGCCAAGTCAGCTCGCGATAACCGTCGCGCGAGCCCGCCCGGAACCCCCCACCATGAACGCAGACGATAGCTGGGAATGGTCCCTGTCCTTGCTTCGGCACGGCGATATCCATGTGGACCGGTTCGCCAACGGCTGAATACTCCACGTCCGAATGCCAATTGACGTCGGCGGGCGGCTGCGCTTGTGATTGCGCACGCACCCCGATTGCCAGCGCGGCCATCAGGAAACAGGTCTTCAGTAGTCGGAGGAGAATCATGATTCGCATGATATCAGCCGGATCCTTCCAGGTCACTGTCCCGCTAGCCTATGCTTCCGGCCAGCGTTCCTGATAGAACCCCGCTGCGTGGATACTGTGCGGGCCGCCGCCCGACATGCCACCGGCGGCCCGCACAGCAGGGCGGAACCTTACCACATCACAGGGCGGAAGCTTACCACATCATCACGGCCGTCTCACCAGAGCTTTCGCTCCAATACAGCCGTAGCCGCAGCACGTACGTTCTTCCCTTGTGGAGTTTGATGCGGAAGCGCGCATTGTAGTCCTCGCCGCTGTCATCGTCTCCGGTGAGGTACTTCAGTTCATCGCCGTCCTTTTCGAACAAAACCATCACGCTGTCGGACGTGCCAAATGTGCTGAAGTTGTACTGGCGGGTCGCTGTCGGCTGCACGATGAAATTTTTCTGTTCGCCGGCTCCCAACTTCAGCGCATGGGATTGCATTACTTTCAGCTCGGGAACCTGAGGGCTGAGCGCCGGGTACCACTTGGCGACCCATGCCTTGTCCCGCGCCGACAGCCCCGGAGCGGGGTTGAGGCCGCTACGGTACTTCTCAGGTTTTGCAATCATACCGGGCCCAAAAGGATAGTGCATGATCGAATCGGGATCCCATTGCGAGCCCGCAACCTCGGCGGGCGAGAGCTTGCGAATAATGTTGTGGAAGGTCTTGTCCCGCGACCAAAAGTTCGGCGATCCCCCGAGATCGGCATAGACGGCTTCTTCGTTCCACTCGATGCCGGCGTTAGGGTTCTGGTGCTCGTGGGGAAATCCTAGTGTGTGGCCGATTTCGTGAATGGGAGTGTCGACGTCGCCGCGGATATCCCAACCGAGATTCATGGTCCTTTCGTTGCGGCCCGGCCGGAGGATGTCCCTTCCGACATAGGACCAGGCGCCGTCTCTTCGCATAAAGTTAATGCGGATTTCAGCATCGTCTCGAGACGTCACTTCCGTGAACTCCAGGCCCCAGCCCACTTTCTTCCAAGTCTCGAACGCCGCGCGGACGACGTCTTTTTGGGCGTTGCCGGCTGTCCAAGTTCGAAAGACTCTTGAGCCGTTCTGTTGTAAGACGGACTCGCCGTCGGAGCTCTTGTCGAAGAAGTAGTAGTGCATCTGAGTGCCGTTCGTCCACTTTTTCTGGCTGTTCACAATAAGAGCAGCGCGGTTGGGATCCACGCCGGCGGAAAATACCCTCTCAGGAACCTGCGGCGTCGAACAGAACCCTCGCTCACCCCGAGATACCGCGGCGCTGTTGGCTTTGTAGCTCGCCTTTTTCGTAGCTTTCTTTCGAGTTGCCATAGCGTTGTCTCCTTTCATTCATCGGAATTGAATTGTTTGAAACCGCTCACCGTTTATACCTGAATTATGCACTGCCGGTGCACCTGGTGAGGGCTGAGCCGCCAGGAACCATTTGGGGACCCCCGAAAACATGGGGTAAAAAGGTAGGCTGGCAAAGATTTCAGCTTCGCCAGTCAACCCCAAGGAGGTCACCCAAATGGTTACCAAACGAAAACAGCATAGCTCCCGAAGGCCCGTCAAACAAGGCCCCGGCGCGAGGGCCCCGCGGCCCAATAAAATCGGGGCTGCCACGCTCTATCACTTCCGTGGCAAGAATCTGACTCCCTACGGCGGCTTGCTGCCCGTCGCCACCCTGCTCGAAAAACTCGGTTTCCAAGCGCTGCTGGAAGAAACCCTCACGACCAAACGGATCACCCGAGCCATGAGCCCCTACCAGTTCGTGCTGGCCCTCGTGCTCGGCCTCTATGTCGGCTTTGCGCGGCTCAACCAACTCCGCTTCATCGCTCGCGACCCCATCCTGACCGGCATCTTGCAAGTGACGCGTCTGCCGCCGCAGTCCACGCTGTGGCGCTTTCTGGCCTCGCTGCACCTCAACGTGGCGAAGCAGATCCTTTCCATTCAGCGCCAGCTGCGGGAACGAGTCTGGGCCGCGGCCCACGTGAAGTTGGAGACGGTGACGCTGGACACCGACACCACCGTGCATACCCTCTACGGCCGCCAGATGGGCGGGCGCAAGAGCTACAACCCCAAGAACAAGGGCAAGCGCAGCTACCAGCCGATACTGACCTTCCTGGCCGAGACGCGCGAATACCTGATGGGCGGGTTGCGCAACGGCGACCGGCCCACGGGCCGACAGATCGCCGCCCACCTCGAGAGCGCTTTCCGGACTTTGCCGGGCGGCGTGAAGAAAATCCTGACGCGGACCGATTCCGGCTTTTATTGCTGGGAGGCGGTGGAGGCCTATGAAAAGGCGGTTTGTCAGTTCGTCATCGTGGCGCGCAAAACGCGGCGCCTGGTCGAGCGCTTGCCGCAAGCAGAATGGAAACCCTCCCCCCGCTCCGACGCGGACGCGGAATGCGAATTCCTCTACCAACCGCAAGGCTGGACGCGGGCCTGCCGTTTCCTGGCGCTGCGTTACGAAAACGAGCCCAAGGCCGGCGCGGCCGAGCAATACCAGTTGTTCGCCACCAGCGCTTACACCTACCGCGTGTTTGTCACCAATCTGGCCGAGCCGATCGCGGCGGTGGTGTGGTTTTACAATCAGCGCGCCGGAGCCGAGAACCTGATCAAGGAGGCCAACAACGACGCCGGGCTGGCGGCCCATCCCTCGCGCCGCTTTGACATGAACCGCAATCACTTTCAGTTGGCCATGCTGGCCTACAATCTCAACTGCTGGCTGCTGCTGTTCAACCGCGAAGCCCAGGCCAGCGTGGAGACGCTGCGGCACACCACCCTGGCGACGGCGCGGCTGCGTTTTCTGTTCGTGGCGGCCAAGATCTGGCGGCACGCCGGCAGAACGGGTGTCAGCTACAGCGATCATTATCAGGAAAAGGGCCTGTTTGAACGGCTGATGCGACGGCTGCGGGCGATGGGGCCGCCGGGATCGAGCTTGGCGCCGGTGGTGGAGGGTGCGCTGAGCTGAGGGGCACTCCATGCATAAAATTTCATGCACTCGCCGCAACGTACTGGGAACACGCCGCTTGCCAGCCCGCTTTTGCCCTGCCGGGATCAGGAGGCGGCTCAAACGGGGAGGGAAACAGCAGAAAAGACGACTTGAGAAATCACTGAGTTGACACGAGTGCCGCTATCGCCACAACTCCATCGACGATGGCTACGCCGAATCTGTGCATAATTCAGGTAGCATGAAACGCTTTGTGATTCTCTCCACCGTGATCTTGTCGTTTGTAATCTTGTCCGTGTTGCTGGTTTCCCCGGTCAACTTGTCGGGCTACGTGCGGTCGACGGTCCGCGGGACAAAGACCCCGCTCCGAAGGACCGATAGCAACAATATCCAATTCCTGATCAACAACCAGGTTGCCCCCGGCTTGACCAACTCCGTAGGCGCCACCTGGATCACTGCCGACAGTGACCCGATCGCTGCTCTGCGGGCATCCGTCAAGCACTGGGACGACGTGTCTACGGCAGCCGTCTCCTTCGCGCCCCTGACGTCGACAGCAATTGGTCACGAGCTCGAAGACCTCAACCACGTCTACGTTTTCATTGACACACCCGAGATCCGTGCGGCCGTGGGAACAGCACTTGCCGTGACACGCCAACGTTTTACAGGAAACGGCGAGTTCACGGATACCGACATTGTTTTTAATCCAGACGAAGCGTTTTCGACGACCCTCGCCATCGATACTTTCGACATTGAAGGAGTGGCGACGCACGAGGTCGGCCATTCGCTCGGAGCGAATCACACGGTGGTACTCGCCGCGTCCATGTTCCCCAGGATACCGCCTGAGTTCAACTTGCAGTCGCAATTGTCCGACGACGACACGGCTTTTCTGACCGCGGTCTATCCGGCCCTGGGCGCGTTGGACGCCAGAGGACAGATCAGGGGTACGGTCTCGCTTTCCGCTGGAGGAGCGGCCACCGGAGTTCTGGTGACGGCAACCGATCCTGGTGCCGGTGTGACGATTGGAACTTTGTCGGACCTCGACGATGGGACCTACACAGTCGGGCCGCTGCCGCCGGGAAGCTACCTGCTTTCCGTGGAAGCCGCCAGGGGGCTCGTCGATCCCACTGATTTCGACCGCTTTGCGCCCAATGTCGCGAAATTCAACACCGATGTTCTAACCATGTTTTCGGGTGGCAACTCCAGCCCACAACCTTTGCAAGTCCTAGCGGGCTCCGACCTCACGGCCGACCTGACCGTGGAGCAGGGGGACCCGACGCTGCGAATCGACTTCCTTGGCACGGGCGCCGCCGAAACCCAAGGCAACTTTCGTGGCGGGGTTGGCCTGGCAGCCGTCTCGCTTGCCGCCGGAGAACCGGTTGACCTGGTGTTTGGCGGGCCGCGCATCGACGGCACGCTGACGACCGACAATATTCGACTACTAGCGCCAGGTTTGACTTTGCGATCGCTCATTGTCGACAGCATTGCCACCGTCAATGGCATGCCGGTGATGCGGGCAACTCTCGATGTCGCCGCGCGGCAAGGTCGTGATGTCGGGAGCCTGGTGATTGTTAAGGATGGAGTCGCCGCGCCATTTACGGGCGGCATTGCGATCGAGGGCTCGGACGCACCAGTTGGTCCGACGCCCGTTTTCAGTTCCGCCGGAATCGTCAATGCGGGGAGTTTCACCGGTAACTCGATCGCGGCGGAGATGATTGTTTCCATCTTTGGCACCGATCTTGCTAGCCAACTGGAGATAGCACGGAGCGTCCCACTTCCGACTACGCTGGCCGGGACCACAGTCGAGGTCACCGACAGCCAGGGAACTACGCGTGCCGCACCCCTGTTTTTCGTTTCGGGGTTGCAGGTCAATTGCTTGATTCCCGCGGGTACGGTTGCTGGCCCCGCCACCCTTGTTATACGCAGCAACGGGCGGGCTAGCGCAGATGTCATGAGGCAAGTCGCGTCCGTCGCACCTGGCCTCTTTTCCGCAAATGCGACCGGCTCGGGCGTTGCTGCCGCGGCAGCGGTACGCGTGGATGGGCAAGGCATCCAGACGCCGGTCCAGGTATTCGATGCGAATCAGGTTCCCCGCGTGGCTACGCCGATCGATCTTGGTCCTGGAAACGACCCCGTTGTTTTGCTCCTGTTCGGAACCGGGCTACGAGGTTTTCAGTCGGTGGCAGCCACCATCGGCGGCGTGGCCGCCCAAGTTTTAGGTGTCGCTGTTCAGCCGGAATTCGCAGGTCTCGACCAAGCCAACGTGATCATTCCACGGAGCCTCATAGGCCGCGGCGAAGTAGCGGTGGACGTGACGATTGATGGCCAGCCGCTCAACACAGTGACCGTGTCGATCCGCTAGCTCGTCGAGGCTTTCGAGGCTATCCGAATATTCTGTTACGGGCGCAGCATTGCTACGACAGCGAGCCTCCAGCCAGACCGACATCTCGATAAAGACCGCCGATCGCCAATAATGCCGCCAATGGAAACCTGCCTGTTGTTCTCTCGGTCGATGGTTGTCGCAACACCTTCCGGGCCGTTTATTGCGGTGAGCCGATAGCGCTTTTCTTGGGGGACCTTTCGGGTTAGCGGACTCCGAGCGTTGAGCCCCGAGGTTTCGCAGAAGATGCTGACGCAGCGGCTTCGAGATTGGGAACCTGATCGAGGCTTCGACGGAAGTCGACGCTCGGGCGTAGCACGCTACGCCCCTACGTCGGCCCGGAGGTCAAATCCGTTCATCTTCAGCCAAAGATCACAGTCCTGTCGGTCTTGTCTCAAACGGGTAGTAACCGGATCGTGGATACCACCTACTGCGGGTCGATTTAGGGTTTCGGTTTCGGGGCAGGTAGTTCACATGCCTCAACCGCGGACTGGAATCCCGCCCGGTTGTGCGACCCATCGCAGAACGGCTTATTTTCGGAATGGCCGCAGCGGCAAAGGCTGATGACGGTGCGTCCCGCCAACCCGAAGGTCTTGGCGGAGGGGTCTTCGATTGCAAACTCACCTTCCAAGCGAAGGGGTCCGTGATTGAGAACAGTGATCTTCATAGTTTTACCAACAAAGGTTTTGCAAATAAACAATCGGCTGAAAAGCCGCAGCGTGCCTAACCCACCATGGGAGGCCGGCTTGCCTGAGGCGGGAAATTAAACCCGTGCCAGCGCTGAATCGCGATACTCCGCCAAGTGAAGTTTCTTGAGAGTCCAGATGATCAGCCAGGCGGGATCGAACTCGATCGGCTTGGCCTTCATTCGAGCCGACATCGGGAACTGGTGGTGGTTGTTGTGCAGGCCCTCGCCGCCGGTAATGCAGGCGACCCACTGCAGGTTCGTCGCCAGATTGTCGAAATTCCGGTAGCCCACCTTGTGGCAGACGCTGTTGATCATGGCGTTCAGAAAGACGTAGAAACTCGCGTTCAGCCACCAAGTCGCTACTCCAAGCAACGCACCCAGCCAATAGCTCGCGCCGGTCAGCCAGGGGAATATCAGCGCCAATAGCAGCATACCCACATAGGGTCCGAACTTCCCGATGCGGGGGATACGATCGATGACGTCTTTGTTCCAGTTGGGAGTAAAGGTTTCCAGTGTTCCCTTCTTCTTGATTTCTTTCTTATACATCACTACGTTGAGGAACAGAACATTCCACAGCCCCTCAATGTAGGGGCTGTGCGGGTCCCCTTCTTGATCGGAAAAACGGTGATGCTTGCGATGCACCGCCGCCCATTCTTGCGGGACGATGCCGGTGGCCAACACAAGCTCCAGATGCATCACGAAACGAACAACGGGGTGGAGGATCACAGCTTGGTGAGTCAAGCTGCGATGCAAATAGATCGTAGTGCAGTAGGTGGAAATCTGAGCCAGCCCGAAAGCGATGCCCACAATCCACAGAATCATTTCAAGCGTCATGAATGCCTCTATCTGATGAAATAGTACACCTCTATCCTACCAAGCGACGGGGGCTCAACTCAGCCATTCCTATAAAGGGTACTCGACTCAACTGTTTGAATAAACGAACTAGTGCGGCTCCCTGAGGACGGCTACTACCTAATTGGCGGCACAAGGCAGCGTCGGCCGGAGGCTTCCCCAACGAGTATCGCGACCTGCGTTAGTCACGCAAACCGAACACAAACAGCGAGTGGCCCGATCCTACCGCTACCTGCTGCTTGCCATCCACCATGTAGGTGATCGGTGAGTTCGTCATACGGCCGCCCAGATTAACCCTCCAGCGCAATTTTCCCGTGAAAACGTCGAGCGCCACAAATTGGCCTTCTATGCTGCCCGAGAACAAGACATCCCCGTCGGTTGACATCAAGCCGCTTTCGGAAACCTCGGCCATCTTGAATTCCCACTCCATCTCGCCGGTTTCCGGATCAAGGGCTCGAACCGCGCCGTATCCAGGTTCTTCATCCTTGACCACATCCGGATAGACGCCCTGTGGCAGGCTGCCCACGTAACGATTTCCCCGCGAATAGGTTGGGTCACCCTTTCTGTAGATGCTCGGAAAGCTTTCCCAAACGGTTAGATAGAACAGGCCGGTCCGCCCGCTATAGGTTGGCGAATACCAGTTCGTCGCACCCTGAACGCTTGGATAGATCTTCTTTCCCTCGCGGCTCGGTCCCATGCCGGGGATCCTTATCGGACGGCCGTTCTCATCCAAACCCTTGGCCCAGTTTTGGTGGGCGAAAGCCTTGCCCAGCAGGAACTCGCCGGTAGAGCGATCCAGCACGTAAAAGAAGCCGTTGCGGTTACCCCACAGCATCAACTTGCGCTGTTTGCCCTTGAACTCACGGTCCACCAGCACGGGCACTTGGACCGAGTCCCAGTCCCATAAATCGTGCGGGGTGAACTGGAAGTGCCACTTCAATTTGCCGTCGTCGGGGTCGAGCGCAATCACCGAATCGCTGTAGAGGTTGTCCCCCTTTCGGACGTCCCCGTTCCAGTCCGGCGAGGGATTACCGATGCCCCAATAGACCAAGTCGAGCTCGGGATCGTAAGAACCCGTCAGCCAGGCCGAGCCCCCACCTCGTTTCCAGGAATCCCCTTCCCAGGTTTCGTTTCCGGGCTCACCGGGCCCAGGAATCGTGTTGAAGCGCCACAGTTTCTTTCCAGACTTGGCGTCATAGGTCTCGATGAAACCTCGAATGCCATACTCGCCCCCGGCCGTGCCGACGATCACTTTGTCCTTGATGATCAGCGGCGCCATGGTGAGCGAATAGCCGCCGGTGTAGTCGACGACCGTGACATCCCACTTGACGGCTCCGGTCTTGGCATCGAGAGCTAGCAGACGCCCATCGATGGTGCCCATGAACAACGTGTCGTCCAGGATCGCGAGACCGCGATTGACACGGCCACAGCAGACGTTGACCTTGTTGGGAAAGATATGTTCGTAGGACCAAAACTTCCGGCCGGTCTTGGCATCGAGCGCAAAGATGTCATTGGGCGGCTGGGTGACATACATCACGCCGTCGACAACCAGCGGCGTCGACTGAAACTTTTCGAGCGACTCGGCGTGGAAGACCCACTTTAATTGCAGGTCCTTGACATTCTCGCGGTTGATTTGGTCAAGCTTGCTGTGACGCTGGCTGTTGTAGGATCCCGAATAGGTCAGCCAGTTTTCCGGATCATCCTCGGCTTTGAGAAGGCGTTCGGAGGAAACTTGTGCCGAGGCCGCGGCGGCCATCGCCAGAAGTGCGACAACTAGATGAAATGACTTCATTGGACCGCCCCCCTGCGCCTGAGACTCATCAGATACGCCACAATGTCATCCACTTCGCTGTCAGTCAACATTCCTTTGTAAGAAGGCATCGAGGATTTCTTAACAATCTCATAGCTTTCCAGGTCGCTCTTGGCGAACGAAACAAGCCGGTCCTTGGAATCGAGCAACTGAACCGAGAAGGTGTCCTCGTTGAGCCGCCGCCCGGATATCGCCTCCCCTTTCTTCGTCTTCGCGCGGACCGTCCAGTGAATGGGCAGCACCTCGCCGCTCGGATCGAGAATGGCAGTCTTCAAGTGGTTAGGCGACCTCGCCGCCCCTATGTCGTCGAGGCTAGGACCCATGCGGCCTCCCTCGCCCCCAGCCATATGGCACTGCAGACATCCGCCCTTACCAGCGGTAAGGGTAGCGCCCCGCTTCGCATCCCCCGTCACCTGCTCACCATCGGAGCGGGTGGCGACCGAGCGAACAAACGCCACGACCTGCCATAACTGCTTGCCCTGGAAGAAGGTCCCTGCCATCTCCGATCCCGGAATACCAACGGAAATCGTGTTGTAGAGGTCCAGATCTTCGCTGCCGTGGCGGTAGATGCCCGGAGTGAGATCCGGCCCCTTGCCGCCCGAGCCGTCGATGCCGTGACAGCTGGCGCAATGCGAGCGAAAGATGCGGCTCCCGGCCGCAACGTCCTCAGGTGAGGTGAAGCTGTTGGCAACGACTCCGTGCCCGGTCTGAGCACAAACAGGCACCACGAGTCCAACCGCAAAAACAAATATGATCCATCCTCTCAAGCAACACCTCCTGGATTCGAACCTAGCAACGTTAGCGCTCTAAGCATGGTAACGCGGGCTGACGTCGATCGGCCTATCTTAGCTCATCGCGGAGCCATACTGCTGTGCGGTAGGCGCGAAACGGCCAGGCGTACCGCGCAAGTCGCGGCTGGGCTACTGCGATACCTTGTCGAACCGACGGGTCCAGATATTGCGATAGCGCACCGGATTGCCATGCGACTGCAACATCAGCGGACCCTCGGCCTCATGAGGCTCATACTTCGTGACAAGCTTGTGGCGCATCGGACCCATCAGCTCCTGGCGATGATGCACCAGTACTCCGTTGTGAAATACCGTCGCAAAGGCGGGCTTCACGAGCTGTCCGGCTTTGAATCGGGGTGCTTCAAAGATGATGTCGTAGCTTTGCCACTCGCCGGGTTTGCGCGAAGCGTTGACGAGGGGCGGGTATTGGCCGTATATTGCCGCCGCCTGTCCGTCCGCGTAGGAGACATTGTCATAGGAGTCAAGCACCTGAATCTCGTAGATCCCCATGATCAGCACTCCGCTGTTGCCCCGGCCCTGGCTGGCAGCTCGAATGTTTTGCGGAGTCGCCCACTCGATATGGAGCTGCATATCGCCGAGTTTTTCCTTGGTGAAGATACTGCCGGTCTTCGGGACTGTCTCGATGTAGCCGTTCGCCACCTTCCATTCGGGTGCCACGCTTTTGCCCTGGTCCTCGCCTCGGCCGGCCGCCTGCCAGTTGGAAAGGTCCTTGCCATTGAAGAGCACGATGGCATCGGACGGCGGGCGGCCCGGGTCGTCCTGGGTACTGGCGGTTCCCGGCGTAACGACGCCGGGGCGCGGACGGTTGATGTCATGCACGCGCCACTTGCCTCCGGGCAGGAACGGCGTGTCAGTGTAGCCGGTGGGGTAGTCATTCGTGGTCTTCGTAGTTTGTTGCGCTTGGGCCGGGGTAATGGGGGCGACCAGCACTGCTAGCGCGACAGCGAGATAGAGCATGAGAGCACACGCCAACGCGGGTGATCCAGGATTCACTTTCGTACGATGCCGACACACCATGGAAAACCTCGCTTTCAAACTAACCCCAGGAACCATTATTCCACTCGGAAACAGAGCAGGCCAAGCGTTTGCCTGAGCGGGCAGAGAAGATCAATCTGCCGCGCCCAGGGTGAGGGGGGCCTTGAGAGAGAAATGCTGCTTAGGCACCCAGCTTCTCGGCCAAGTCAGCGAAATCTTTCGCGACCACTTCGAAGGAGGGATCGGGCGTGAGATCGCGTTTAACGTTGGGACCCCACTCGAGCGGCCTCGGTACGAACCCGGCCTGAAATCCCACCGACTTCGCGGCTCGCAGGTCGCCTTGGTGCGCGGCCACCATCATCACTTCCTCTGGCCGCAACCCCAGCAAATTCGCAGCCTTGAGGTAGACTTCCTTGTCAGGCTTGTAGCGCTCGGCGAGCTCGGCGGAAAGGATGGCGTCCCAAGGGAGGCCCGCGTTCTTTGCCATGTTAGTGAGTAAGGCAACGTTGCCGTTTGAGAGCGTGGTAATGATGAACTTCTTCTTGAGGCGCGTCAGGCCGGGCACGGCATCAGGCCACGGGGTGAGCCGGTGCCAGGCGCGATTGAAATGGTCTTTCTCGGCTTCGCTCAGCCCGGTAATGCTGAACTGTTCCAGCAGGTCGTCGAGGATGAGCCGGTGCAAGTCGTCGATCTTCATCCAAGGCAAATCTCCGCTGCGAACGCGATTCATCGAAGGCCCGTATCCAGCTCTCCAGGCGTCGGCGAACTTCGCCCAGTCGACATCAAGGCCCCTTAGCTTCCCTAGTTCCCTGCCCTCGCGAATGATGGAAGTTCGCCAGTCGACTACTGTTCCGAAGACGTCGAAAGTGAGCGCTTTGACGGAGTCAAGTTTCGCGGGCATGTTCGATTTGTTTGGTGTATTCGCCGGCTCGGCCCCCTCCGCTGGTGAAGTCCTCAGCAGCGGCGCGGCAAGCAATGCACTCGTACTGAATCGCAGAAAGCGGCGCCGATCGATATGGGAGGGCATTGAGCAACTCAGCGAAAAACAGCACCCGCGAGGGAACACCCAAGCCCTATCCCCGTTGCAGCATTCGGTCGAAACGATCGAAAAGAGACGCGGTGCAAAAGAGGGAACATGCCCCGCTTCGAAGCAAGGATACGTTGTCCTGGATTTCTCAATGACCCCGGTCGGTGATTGTTGGACCGCGAGCAGTACGAAAGGACTTCTAGCGGAAGCGGTAGACGATCCGTCCGCGGGTTAAGTCGTAGGGCGAGAGTTCCAACTGCACCCTGTCACCGGTCAGGATTCGAATGCGATGTTTGCGGAGTTTACCCGCAATCTGTGCGAGGACTTTGTGTTTGTTCTCCAGTTCGATCGAGAAAATACCACCCGGATGCTTTTCAATCACGGTACCCGTTACTTCAATTCCTTCTTCTTTCGCCATTACCCTCCTAGTCTTTTTCGACCGGCTCCTTTTGGGACGGTCGGATGCGGCTCATCAGCCGTCTTGTTCAAAGCCAGCCACCTTAGTGTCGCAAATCCCAGCCACCTTAGTGTCGCAAATCAAGGTAAAGCAGGCAAGCAGTCGATTAGGCTCGGTTGGGCGGACTGCTTGGACGGACTGTACGGCTGCCTGCCCGCAAGACGGCGATCCGCCGCGAAAATCTAGTCTATACCGTGGATGTTAGTCGAACAGTTCGTCGAGAGGAACGATGATTTCGGGTACGTCCGCGTTCTTGGGCGTGCGAAGCACTCTGTCCTTCGCCTCCGAAATTCCGGCGGGCGTATGGACCCAGGCGCGGCGGGTCTTGGGGTCAATCACCCAGACGTAACTAACGCCAAATGCGAGGTAGTCATCGACCCTTTCCTGCATGCGGCTAATGCGGTCCTCGGGGGACAGAATTTCAACACAGACAAACGGTGGAGAAGTGAAAACGGGTTCTGATGGTCGCCCGCCGAGCAGGATGCAAATATCGGGCACGCGAAAGCGCGTGGGCGAAACCTGGATGCGCTGTTCCTGTATCACATAGATGCCGAGCTGTCTCTCCCGCGCACAAAGGTAGAGAAGAATCGCTCTTTGCCAATATGCGTGATCGTTTTCTCCCACGTTGCGCTCCAGGATCACTCCGTCCACGTACTCGCGGTCGGGCCGGTAGCTGGTACGGAGGTATTCCTCAACCGTTGCCAATGGGCTGATTGAAGTGGTTGCCATGATTGAAGCTAGCCGCTAGGTCCCGCAGCGGCCCGGGTGACGCCGAACGCAATCCGTTCCGCATCTAATCGCATTATAGGACGCAGACAGCATCGCTCAGCCGGAAACTCGACCGGAGCGACGAGGGGCGGACCGGGCTCGCTGGGGACCGCTCTCCTTTCACTCTTACTCTTAGTGCCGTAAGCGACACCGTTGCTAGAATACCCCTGGAAGCCAAACGGCCGTGACAATGGCGCGGCCCGGAAGTTCCGGCTCCTGAAAAAGTGCCGGGAAGGGGCTTCCGCCTCGCGGCGACAGCGTCGCCGGGGCTCAGATAGACAAGGGGTAACGATGCAAAAAAGTGACGGCATGAACTACGCCCCGGTTGGCAAGGGCGAAGCAGTCTGCGGCAAGGGTGACTTCCCCATTGGGGCGATCGGACTCGACCACGGCCACATCTACGGCATGTGCAACGGCCTGATGGAAGCGGGCGCGGAACTGCGGTCGGTCTATGATCCTGACACCGCCAAAGTGGAGGCCTTCTGCAAGACCTATCCCGGCGTGAAACCCGCAACGTCAAAACAGGAAATCCTGGACGACGAAGAAATCAAACTCGTGGCCGGCGCGTCGATTCCCGCTCATCGCTGCGCGCTCGGTCTCGAAGTGCTTGACCACGGCAAGGACTATTTCGTCGACAAGGCCCCACTGACGACACTCGGGCAGCTCGCGCAAGCCCGTGCAAAAACGGCGGCGACCGGCAAGAAATACGCCGTCTACTACAGTGAGCGGCTGCACACGGAGTGCTCGATCTACGCCGGCAACTTGATTGACGACGGAGCCATCGGCCGCGTTCTCCAGGTCATCGGCATGGGACCGCATCGGCTCAACGCCCCGGCCAGGCCGGATTGGTTCTTCCAATACGCCCTCTACGGGGGAATTATCTGTGACCTCGGCTGTCATCAGGTCGAGCAGTTCCTGCACTACACAGGCGCGAAGGACGCCAAGGTTGTGTCGAGTAAGGTAGCCAACTACAACAACAAGGAGTATCCGGAGCTAGAGGACTTTGGTGATGTCTCGCTGGTAGCTGACAACGGCGCGACGAACTACTTTCGGGTTGACTGGTTCACACCCGACGGCCTGGGCGCCTGGGGAGACGGCCGCGCCTTCATCCTGGGGACCGACGGCTACATCGAGTTGCGCAAGTATATTGACGTTGCCCGCGATCCCGAGCTGGACCACGTCTACTTGGTCAACGGGAAAGGCGAGCAGCACATCCCGGTACACGGGAAAGTGGGCTATCCGTTCTTCGGGCAACTCGTTCTCGACTGCCTCAATCGCACCGAAAACGCAATGACGCAAGACCACGCCTTCAAGACCGCTGAGATTACCTTGATTGCCCAAAAAGAAGCAATGCGTGTTGAGTGATCCGGATCAGAGAGGATCCCGGGCTCTTGGATCTTCGCATCAGCCCGGATCGAGATTCTGAGACTGGTGTGTATCGAAATGGCCTGTTCTTTGCCGCGGCGCGGCGACGGACCGGCAGGTTTGCCGGCCCCTACGGTTTGCCCGCACGGGCTCTATCGAATCGCCACCGTCACCTCGTGATCCTGGTTGCGAACGTGAACCAGCTCGCCGGGTGAGATTCCCTCGACAACATCGAGCAAATCGGAAATCTCGAACGCTTCGCCGTCGTAGTAGCTCAGCAGTTCTTCGAGCCGGGACAAGGGCACTCGAACGTGTACCTCTTCGTCCATAGTTTCCACGTCGATCTCTAAGTCGTCGCCCACTTTGGAGATCAGCACTTCCTCGTCGCGGCTGGTCACGTGCAGCAACTCGGCGTCCGGCGCCTCGGCGAGCAATCGAACCATCTCTTCCGCTCCCGCCAAGAAGCGGGCCAGCTCGGGCAGCTCGACCCGGACTTCGTCCTCGTCCACAAAAAGCAACGCCGCCCGCGCCAAAGGCAGGGGCAGCGGCACTGTGATGTGAAACGCTTCGGGTTCCACCTGCCGGACGTCCACCACAACCCAGGGCAGGGCCGCTAGCGTGACGCCGGCAAGCAAAACCAGGCAACCAATGACGGTCAGAACGGTTTTCATTTCTTCGCTCTCGTTCTAGCTCTTGCTCTCGTCGATCCAAACGCGAACTTGCTTCTCGCCATCGCGTACCGTGACGATATCACCTCTTTCCTCGGTGAGTTCAGACAGGGCCGCTTGCAAGTCAAGGCGGTCGCCTCGACCGCTAAGCAACGCGTCCACGAGAGTTACCGGGACTTCGATCCGAACCTGCTTGTCACCCGCATCCTCGGAACCGTCGTCGGCCTTATCCACATGAATCCGAATGCGATCACCTTCGCGCGCGATCCGTACTTGCTTGTCGCTCTCCTACATTGTCAAAAATTCCGCGTCACCGGACGCTTTGAGCTCATTCCACATCAGGCGGATATCCTCGACAGACACGTCATGCTTGTCGAGCTTGATCTGACCTTTACTGAGGATCTCGTCGGAGACGACGTTGAGAGCCACCTCGGCCAAAGCCAGCGGCAAGTTGACGCGGGCGTTCTTGCCGTCCTCGCCGGGCTCGGTCACTTGTACGTGGATCCAGGGACGAGGTTGTTGCGCTTCCACCGTACGGACTGCCAAGGTCGATATCGCTGCGAATGTCACTACGGCTAATACTCTTCGAGTCATAAGAATGTTTCCTCCGTTTTCCGGTTGCCGCTGGGGGCGCCGGGTTCGATCGAGCATCGCTCATGCGTGCTTCGTTTGTAACTACGAAGTTCTCCAACGAGCAGTTCAGCGAATAACGATCAAGTGTTTCCCAGGGGCCGGCGTCTCGCTACAATCAACTCATGGCTGCCGGCGATTCCACGACGGCGCGGCGCATTGATCTGGTGTTTCAGATTGCGATGTTGCTGCTGGTCGCGAACGGCTACCTTGCCATCCTTTTGGGCGGAGAACTCGATTCCCTCTCGGTCGCGGTCATGGCGATTGGCCTGGCCGTTCGGGGGTTGGCGATTCTTGGCTGGGGACGCTCGGACCTGCCCAAACCGCTCATCACAACGCTAAGCCTCCTTTACCTTGCTTTCTATTTCGCCGACGCCTTCGTTTTCCGGTCCGATTTCATCATCTCGACTGTGAGGATGCTGTTCTTCTTTACCGCCCTGCGGCTGGTGACCGCCCAGACCAGCCGCGACTACTTTTATCTCGGTGTACTGGCTTTCTTGCACCTGATGGCGGCGTCCATGTTCGTCGGCGGTGTCAGCTATCTCGCGGTGCTGCTGCTGTTCTTGATTTTCTCGATCCTGACGTATACGGCGTTTGAGATTCGGCGTGGTTGCCTGTCGGCGGCCCTGATCGTCGAGGACACCAACCAAGCCCGCGGAAAGATGGTTTGGGTGCGGCTGGCAACCCTCAGCATCGCCCTCTCCGGCGGGATTCTGGTGCTGAGTTTCGCTCTATTCCTGGTGATTCCAAGAACGCTGGCGTCCGGTTCAATGTCGCCCCTCCGTGGCAACTACACGGTGGGATTCTCCGACCAAGTGAACCTAGGCAACATAGGGTCTGTTCAGCTGGACCACACGCCCGTCATGCGCATCAAGGAATCTTCCGGCGCTACCTTGGAGAAGCTCAAGTGGCGCGGGTTGGCTCTTCGACACTTCAGCGGAATACGCTGGTCGAACCCCTCTCCGCAAGGCCGTTTAGTCGTAGCGGACGAGGGTCAGTACCTCGTGCGCGAACCCTCTCGCCAGAACGAACGCGGACGCCGCATCCGCTATGAAGTGGCGCTCGAACCCATGCCGACTTCCGCGTTGTTTCTCGCGGGCCAGCCGGAGCAGATCAGCGGTTCTTTTCGGAGTCTGCGCGTAACCGATACGGATTCCTATCGGGTGCCGCGCGCGCGCCACCAGGCGTTGCGGTATCAGGCCGACAGTTGGGTTCCCGACAAACTACCCCAGCGCGCCGCCAATGTCGTCGAAGTTTTTACAAAGCAGTACCGCGGCAAGTATCTGCAGTTGCCAAAGCTTGACTCGAGAATAACAACGCTAACGCGGCAAATCACCGGCAACACGCAAGCGCCGCTTCGCCAAGCCGGCCTGATCGAGCAGCATTTACGCAATCAGTTTGGATACACCTTGAATCTGCCCGATACCAAAGTCGACGACCCCCTTGCGCATTTCTTGTTTGAGCGCCGCGAGGGTCATTGTGAGTACTTCGCTTCCGCGATGACCGTCATGCTGCGCACGCAAGGAATCCCGGCACGACTCGTGAATGGATTCCTGGGAGGTATCTATAATCCGGTGTCGGACGAACAGGTGATCCGCTCTAGCGACGCCCATAGCTGGGTGGAGGCCTACATACCGGGACACGGCTGGCTGAGCTTCGATCCGACGCCGCCGAGCCCCTATTCCGCCATGGGGTTTTGGGCGATGCAGTTTTGGATGTATTGGGACGCCCTCGAGTCTTCTTGGGGAGCCTGGGTGCTCGACTATGACTGGAACCGCCAGCTGTCTCTCGCCCACGACGTGCGCGGGCGATCGCAAGTGGCTGCGGTGACAATTCTTTCCTCGATACAGGCTGGCCGTCAGTGGGCGGCGCGAATGTGGGCCGCCGCGGCGAATGCCTTCGAGCAGCCCGGAGCCAAACAGCAGACCGGGTGGCTGCTGCTGCTCCTGCTCATCGCCGCGGTCGTGGGCCTGGCTTTTGGCCTGCCTCGGCTGATGCCGTGGCTGGCTAAAGTCTACCGTCGCCGGCGAGTCGAAACCGGCCATGGCCGCATTTCCGATTCAACGTATTTCTACGAGCAAGCGTTGCGGATTCTCGAACGCCGCGGTTTCGTTCGGAGCCCCACCCAAACCGCAGATGAGTTTGCGGAATCGGTTCAGGAGCGGCAGTTGCGCGGACTCGTCCAGCAAGTGACGACAGTTTACAACCGCGCTCGCTTCGGACATGATCGCGTGGCGGAGAAGCGGCTGCCCCAACTGGTGCAAGCTCTCGACCGCAGCCGCTAGCCTGCACATCGCACGCTAGAATGAGACTTCCAGCCGCTGGATCCTCATGAAAATCGGTTTTATCAGTTTGGGCTGTCCCAAGAATCTCGTGGACAGCGAGGTCATGATGGGCCTGCTCGAAGCCCGCGGGCACGAGCTGACCAATCGTCCCGGCGACGCCGAAGCCCTGGTCGTCAACACTTGCAGCTTTATCGATCCAGCGAAGAAAGAGTCCATCGATACCATCATCGAAATGGCGGAGTATAAGAAGTTCGGCTCCGCGCGCCGGCTGGTCGTCGCCGGGTGCCTGGTAGAGCGCTTCCGGAACGAGATCGGGGAGCAAATCCCCGAAGTCGACGCCGTTCTCGGAACGAACGAGTTGGACCACATCGTCGCCCACTGCGAGGGTGTCTACGATACGCCGCTGCCGGCCGTCGAGCCCTATCTCTACCACGATCTCACGCCCAGGCGACTTGCGACGCCTCGGCACATGGCCTACATGAAGATCAATGAAGGCTGCGACCACCCCTGCACCTTCTGCATCATCCCCAAATTCCGGGGCCGGTTTCGCAGCCGGCGATTCGAAAGCGTGATTCGCGAGGCCACTCAACTGTTCGGACAGGGTGTGGGAGAGATCAACCTGATCGGCCAGGACACGACCGCTTACGGCGACGATCTCGGCATCGACGACGGCTTGGCGACGCTGCTCGACGGGCTTGCACGAATCGAGGGCGCCGGCTGGATCCGTTTTCTTTACGTCTATCCGAATCGGGTCACTCAGAAACTTCTCGACACGATGGCCGCCCACCAGCCGTTGTGCAACTACATCGACATCCCTTTGCAGCACGCCAGCGCGCGCGTTCTTAAGCGCATGAAACGCGGAGCGTCAGGCGGTATTTTCCTGGAGTTAATCGACAGGATTCGAAGAACGGTCCCGGGAGTCGCCATTCGTACGAGTTTCATCGTTGGTTTTCCTGGAGAGACCGACAAGGACTTCGACGAGCTGTGCCAATTCGTCCAGGCCGCTCAGTTTGACCGCGTCGGCGTATTCGGCTACTCCGACGACGAGACAAGCGAAAGCTACCATCTCGACGGCAAAGTGGATCGGCGTACGATCTACAATCGCAAACGGCGGCTGATGGCAATGCAACGTAAGATTTCCCGGAAGCGAAATCAAGCCCTCGTCGGCCAGCGCTTCCCAATATTGATCGTGGGGCCTTCCGAGGAAACGGAGCTGCTCTGGGAAGGGCGGCTAGCGACTCAAGCGGAGGATATCGACGGGAAAACGCATATCATCGACTTCGCCGAATCAACGCCCCAACCGGGAGATTTTGGAGAGATTCGTATTACTCGTGCGGGTGATTACGATCTTTTCGGTTGCTTGGAATCCGTCCGCTCTCGGAACCCGGTTCAGGGATTCGTATCGGCTGGCAGCCCCACCGCGTCGCTTCCTATACTGCAATAGACGCGTTGAGAATGACGTGGAATCCGCAACCCAGCGTAGTGATTCTGGTTGCCTTCGAGAACGTCATGAGAATCCGTAGCGCAGGGCTCGTAAGAGACCTGCGACCTTTTGATGCTGATCACCCACCGGGATGGCCTAACGAAGGTCGCAGGTCTCTTGCGAGCCCTGCGCTACGGGGTTCGGCAGCAACGACACAACGCAAATGTCGCTATACGGACTGGACGGTTGCGGGAAACCGTCTCCCAAGTTTCAGCCTTCTCGCCAATAAACCGACATGACCAAGCACATCAAAGAATGCCCTATCTGTCACAAGCCCATAGATCCGTCGGGGGACGACTACCCCTTTTGCAGCGAGCGCTGCAAGACGGTCGACTTGGGCAACTGGGTTTCTGAAATATATGCGACGCATTCTCCTGTGACCGAAGCGGACGAGAATCTCGATAGCGAATATCCGCCGGAATCGCTTAATGGCCACTAGCCGGCTCGGCCTCGTGCTGGCCACCTGGGGCGGATGCGGCTATTCACCCGTGGCGCCCGGGACGGCTGGGTCGGCCGCGGCTCTGCTCATCGGCTACGGCCTGGTACATGCGGCCGGTCTTTCCCCTGTGTGGTTAGGAGCCCTCGCTGTGGTCTTTTTGTGGCCGGCTTGCTGGGCGGCTGACGTCGCAATCGATCACTTCTCTCGCAGAGACCCTTCGCAAGTTGTCGTGGACGAAGTCGTCGGTCAATGGATCGTGCTTTCCGCGGTGGCCCCGGGCAGCTGGCTCCACTGGTTGGCTGCCTTCGTTTTGTTCCGTCTTCTCGACATCTTTAAGCCTTATCCGATCCGAAAACTGGAGCGGCTCCCCAATGGCATTGGAGTCGTTGCCGACGACGTTGGAGCGGGTTTGTGCGGTATGATCATCCTTGTGGTTCTGAGGTGGGTTTTTGAGTTCTAAACGGAGCAAGATTGCCACTTAGCACTCCTTCAGCGCGATATTCGGAAGCAGGATGAGTTCAAAAAAAGTCCGTTCTACGGCCCTTCCCTTGATCGAAAGCGTCACTCCTCGGGCCGCCATTCATGGCGGAGAGATGGAAGTTCGTGGTTCTGGCTTTTCCGACAACGGAACGAGCCACACTCGCGCCCGGTTCGGGTCGGTGGATGCGCGGCTGGTCGTGGGCGGGAGCCGTCTTCTCGTTGTCCGCGTGCCCGAAGGTGCTACCGAAGGCCCGTTGACGCTGGTCAAAGATTCCGCCGAAAGCCAGCCATACCCCTGCGCCATCGGCATTGCGATTGCGGAGAATATGCACCCGGTGGCCAACCCTGCCGTCGATGTGCATGGAAATATCTTTACGACCAGAAGCGGGTCCCGCGGTGAAAAGCTCCCGGTTTCCGTATTCAAAGTCGACCTGAACTTCAATGTGAAACCCTTTGTTTCCGATATCGTCAACCCCACCGGATTGATCTTCAACAGGAACGGAGACCTGCTGATCTCGGGCCGCAACAACGGATCGATCTATTCGGTCAGCCCTCGGGGTGAAGTCGAAGTCTATGCCGAGGGAATGGGCGTGGCTACCGGGCTGGCGTTTGACGAGGAAGAGAATCTTTACGTTGGAGACCGCACTGGCACGATCTTCAAAATCAGCCCGAGTCGGCAAATCTTTGTTTTCGCGACGCTGGAACCCTCCATTTCCGCTTATCATCTGGCGATGGGCCCGGATCAAACGCTGTACGTCACCGGGCCAACGACTTCCAGCTTCGACTCTGTGTACGGTGTCAATCCAAAGGGTGAGGTCGACCTCGCTTATCGCGGTTTCGGACGCCCGCAAGGGATGGTCGTTGACGCCCTTGGGGATCTCTATCTCGCTGCTTCCCATGCCGGCTGCAAGGGAATATTCCGTCTGCGGCCCGGCGTTGATCCGGAGCAGGTGGTCTCCGGTCCTGGGATCGTGGGGCTCAATTTCCTTCCATCCAATGAAATGGTCGTCGCCACTACGAACGCATTGTTCCGGGTCGACACTTCCCAGGTATTGAACAACTAACTAGAAGTGACGGCCGAAATCATTGCTGTGGGTTCCGAACTGCTGACCCCGCAGCGGGTCGATACAAACTCGCTTTTCCTGACCCGAAAACTCAACGAACGCGGGATAGAGGTCGTCCGCAAGACCATCATCGGCGACGACCGTCAGCGGCTGGCTCTTGAGATTTGGCGTGCCCGCGAGTCCTCCGAAGTCGTGATCATGACGGGCGGACTGGGTCCCACTCTCGACGATCTGAGCCGCGACGCAGCAGCGGACGCACTCGGGCGAGAGTTGGTATTCCACCAGCAGATCGTCGACTGGATCGAAGAGCGATTCCAGCGCCGCGGGAGAAAGATGGCGGATGTCAACCGCCGCCAGGCCTACATCCTCGAAGGCGCGGAGATTATTCCGAATGCTCGGGGAACAGCCCCCGGCCAATGGTTCGAGGACAATACGGGCATCTTGATGCTGCTGCCCGGTCCACCACGCGAGCTGGAGCCGATGTTCGCGGAGCAGTGCATGCCCCGTTTCGACAAGATCGAGTCGCCCTATCAGTACTACACGGTCTCGATGCGGGTCACCGGAGTTTCCGAGTCCGATCTCGATCAGCGCATTGGCCCGATTTATTCGGTCGAACAACGAGTGGCGACGACGATCCTTTCCGCTCCGGGCGATATCCAAATCCACCTGCGGGCCAGGGCGGCGCGGCAAGAGGAAGCCCGCGCCATTGCGGAAGAGCTTGCGGTCCAGATCGAGGAGGAGTTGGGGCAGCAAATCTATACGCGCAAGGACGAGCCGCTTGAAGAAGTTGTCGGCCGCCTGTTCCATGAACAGGGCATGACCCTGGCCGTTGCGGAGAGCTGCACCGGCGGTTTGCTGGCCGAGCGAATCACCGCGATTCCTGGAGCATCCCGCTACTTCGCCGGGGGCTTCGTCAGCTACACCGAGGACGCCAAAATTAATTGGCTGGGCGTGGATCAAAGCGCAATCGAAGACCACGGAGCCGTTAGCAGTGAAACCGCCGAAGCGATGGCGCGGGCGGTGTGGGACAAGGCAAGGGCCTCGGTCGGAGCCGCGATCACAGGTGTTGCCGGTCCCGGCGGCGGCAGCGAGAAAACGCCTGTCGGGACCGTGTTCATTGGTATCGCTACCGAGAGCGGCGTCAGCGTCGAGGAGCGCCATTTCGGCGGCGAACGCGAGCTAATCCGGTCTCTCGCGGCACAGAAAACCCTCGAGCTGTTACTGCGGATTGTTCGCTGAGCTTGCAGGCCCGCGGCAATCCCTTGGCAAAAGGGGCTCCCGTCCGATTTGTCGCAGGCCTTCCTTTGCGGTCAGCGTCATACCTTGCGGTCAGCGCTATGTATGATGCATAGTGAATTGGGGTTCGCCATCGTCAAATCCGCGGCGGCCCAGTCAAATTGATGAAACCTGATTATTGGTTGTTAGGCGTAATGAACGATGGCGACGACTATAGTAGACGCCGGGCGAATCGTCTACCTGACCGAGCTGACCGGCATGCGGGTCGACGGGCCGAATGGCCGCCGCATTGGCCGGGTTCGCGAGGTGGCGATCGCCCCCAGCGATCACCCTCGCCGTGTCTCCCGGTTTCTGATCGGGTCGGGCAAAACTCCCTTCATGGTGCGCTGGGATCAGGTCAAGTCCATCTCCATGGATGGCATCCAGCTAGCCGACGACCACTTCGTTCCCTACTATCCTGACGAAGGCCTGCTGCTGCTCTGCAAGGACCTCCTCGACCAACAAATCGTCGACGTCAACGGACGCAAGGTAGTTCGTGTCAACGACATCGCGCTTCACATCGAGTCTACATCCGACCGAGACGAACTCTGGATTCAGGAAGTCGGCGTCGGGCTCCAGGGCGCCTTCCGGCGCTTGACCGAGGGTCTGATGCCTTCCGCCTGGATTCGGGAAGTTCAGGGGCGCATCAAGCCCAATTCCATTCCATGGGACTACTGCAATATCATCGAGCCGGATCCGCAGCGGCGATTGAAGCTGCATATCTCGCATGACCGCATCGGCAGCATCCATCCCGCCGACTTGGCCGATATCGTCGAAGATCTCGCGCCGGCAGAGCGAGAGGCTTTGTTTGAAACCCTCGACGAGCATGTCGCGGCCGAAGCGCTGATCGAAATCAGACCCAAGATCCAAGTCAGTATCGTCGAATCACTTGACAAGGAAAGAGCCGCCGACATCATCGAGGAGATGGCGCCTGATTCCGCCGCCGATGTGCTGAGCGAACTTCAAGACGAGACCAGCCAAGGCATCCTCAAGGACATGGAACAGGAGCCGGCCGCCGAACTCGAGGAGCTGCTCGAGCACGAAGAAGACACCGCCGGCGGCTTGATGAACACGCAGTACATCGCGCTTCACGAACATGCATTGGTCGAAGACGCAACCGAGGCCTTGTGCGGAAACGACAATCTGCTGCCCACCCTCACTCACCTGTTTCTCGTGGATCGGGACGAGCACCTGGTGGGGACGGTTCCGGTGGCGAAGCTCTTCATCGCCGAACCGCGCATGCCTCTACGGGACCTGGCCATCCTCGACCCCATTAGCGTGGATCTTGACGCCAATGAGGAAACTGTCATCGAGCTGTTCGATAAGTACAACCTGTTCGCCCTGCCGGTGGTTGATGATGACGACGAATTGTGCGGGGTGATTACCGCAGACGACGTCATCAGCGTTCTGACACCGGATCGCTAGAAACCTTTCGCGGAATCCAGTACCGACCCATGCTCAAGAACCTGCGCCAACGAATACGCGTGTACCTGGCGGTGCTGGGACCCGGTGTGATTACCGCGGTTGTCGACAACGACGCCGGCGGCATCTTCATGTATTCCGAGGCAGGCGCCCGCTTTGGCTACACCCTGCTGTGGACGATGATTCCGGTCACCGTGATTCTCATCATCACTCAAGTGATGTGCTCGCGGATGGCGGCGGTCACAGGCAAAGGGCTTTCCGATCTGATCCGCGAAGAGTTTGGACTCCGTACGACGTTCTTCATCATGGCGGCGTTGCTCCTCGTGAACCTCACCAACGTCACGGCCAACTTCGCTGGAATCGCGGGCTCGCTTGAGTTGTTCAACGTCAGCAAATACATTTCCGTTCCGCTAGGGGCTCTGTTGGTTTGGACTTTAGTGGTTCGCGGTACCTACCGCACCGTGGGAAAAATCTTTCTCGTGGCAAGCTTCTTCTACGTCGCTTACGCGATCTCAGCTTTCCTCGTCCGGCCGGATTGGTCTGCGGCATTCAGTGCCAGCATTACGCCGGTTGTGTCGCTAGAGGGCCCCTACTTGACCCTCCTAATCGGTCTCGTAGGTACCTCCGTCGCGCCCTGGATGCAGTTCTACCTACAGGCGTCGATCGTGGAAAAAGGTGTCGACATCAAGCAGTACCCCGAGTCGAGAACCGAAGTCATCGTTGGCTGCATCGTGATGGCGTTCATCAAGTTCTTCGTGATTGTCGCCTGCGCGGGCGCGATCTGGTCGAATGGCCCACGCGAGATCCATGATGTCTCCGAGGCCGCCGAAGCGCTACGTCCGCTGGGCGATTACGCCTACATCCTGTTTAGCGCCGGTCTGTTCAATGCGTCGTTGCTGGCGGCCAGTATCTTGCCTCTCTCGACCGCCTATTCAGTTTGCGAAGGACTTGGGTTTGAATCCGGGGTCAACCACCGATTTTCTGAGGCAAAGGTCTTTTATTGGCTCTACACTTTGCTGATCGCGGTAGGGGCGGGGCTGGTTCTGTGGCCGGATTTCCCGATCGTTCGGATGATCTTGCTTTCCCAGGTACTCAACGGCTTCTTGCTGCCGGTCATTCTGATCCTGATTCTGATACTGGTGAACCGCCGCGAGCTGATGGGTAATTGGGTGAACTCGCCGATCTACAATCTTCTGGCCTACGCCACAGTCGCGATCGTGATCGTTCTCTCGGTGACCCTAACCCTCGTTTCGGGGTAGCTTTCCTGGCCGCTCGCGCCGGGATCAGAAGTCCAGCTGCAGGGTGAACTTGAAGGCCCTGCCATCGTTGAGGGTATTCGTGATCTGGCCGAAGCTGGGCGACGTCAGATCTTTGCCGGGTTCGGCGAATTGCGGGTGGTTGAAAACGTTCAGCGATTCGGCGCGCAGGGTCATCGACGCATCGCCGCCCAGCGGCCAGCGCTTGGACAAAGCCGCGTTGACGTTGAAGATGCCGTCTTTGCGAAAGACGTTGTGACCGAGATTGCCGGCTAGGTCTGTGGGTTGAATGAAGGCGAACGAATCGGCGTTGAAAATTCGCCGCGACGTGTCCGGATCGTCCACCGAAATGCCGAGGATCGAGGGGTCCAGCAGATTCGGGCGATCTCCCGGCGAGCCATCGACATTCCCGAAGCCCTCTCCGTCCGAACCGGCACTGACGTCAAACGGCGTGCCGGCCTTCGCGAGAAAAACCGTGCTGAGCTGCCAGCCACCGATCCAACTCGCCCAGCGAGGCTGAATCGCCGGCATTGCCCAGTTGGTGCGCAGCAGCAATGCGTGCGGCTGATCAAACCAACTGACGGACTTCATTTCTGCTTGGGAGTTGAACTCGGTCTGGCTGCGCCCCAGCCGCGCGTCGCGCCCTGAGGCGGTATTCGAGAAATTGTTTCCCAAATCGATCGCCTTACTGAACCAATAGGAAGCGTCGAGAGAAAGCGCCTTCCAACCGGACGTTCTCAGCACCACCTTGGCCGCATCGAAATAGCCGCGCGATCCATTCAAGATGAAGCGGTTGTCGAAGAAGCGCGGGTCAGGCCGGCGCTGGTTCACGGTTGCCGTTGTCTGCGCTATTCCCTCGACGACCCGTGCCCGGTTGACATACCACATGGTCAACAGCTTATGAGTCCGGCTGCCGACGTAGCCCAAGTTCAGGCTCCAGTCGCCGCCCAGCGGGAGCTGCCAGTCAAAACTGTACTGATGCGAATAGGGCGTCGCCAGTTCCGGGTCAAGCGTGAAGACAGTCGAGCGGGCATTTGGGTCAAAATCCTCCGGGCCCAGGCTTCCGAGCGGATTCGCAAGATCAGGAACCTGCACCGTGATGTTGAGATTCCTTGGCGGGCTGAAACGCGCCTGCCCGTAGGTGACGTTGAAGATCTCGCCATAGTGAATCCCGTAAGCTCCGCGAATCACCCCCAACCGCTCACCCAGCCGGTAGGCGAAACCAAAGCGCGGCGCCAAGTTGTTGCAATCGCAGTCGTAGGGAATTTCGGTCAATCCGTTGACCTCCGCCGGGTTCGTTACGGGCTCATACCGCAGGCCAAAGTCGAACGTCAGATCGGACGTGACCTGCCATTTGTCAGCGGCATAAAACTGCATGTCCCAATTTCTAAAGCCGCGATGAGTGTCGCCGATCGCTACGCGATAGACGCTGGGCAGCCCCATTCGAATATTGGTGATGGCATCGTTACCGAAGTCGTTGCTAAAGAAGAAAAGACCTCGGTGGCTTTCGGCCTCCAAGCCGTTCACTTGCCGCCGTACCAGCTCGGTCCCCGCGGTCAGCAGGTGCCGGCCTCGGGTATGCCGCACGCGAGCTGCGTAGCGAAACCGGTTCTGCACCCGGTCGATCGGGATGTTCGAACCAGGCCCCAAGAACTCCACAACAAAGCCCGTCAGGATCAAGGGCCCAACCGACGACTCCTCTGGAACGATCAAAGAACCAACGCGTTCGTACCCTGCTGTGACGTCGGTTGTCGTCGCGGGAGTCCACGAGCGGTTCCAAGTAATCTTGGCATCGTGGTTCGTCGTCGTCGTATCTGGATTCTGGCCGCCGACGAGTTGGAACGCATCGACATCTTGTCCCGTGAAACTGTATCGCAGCGTGAGTCGGTCCCGTTCTCCTAGCACTTGGTCCAGTGTGATGCTACCGCGGTTGTTGTTGATGCTTTGAATGTCGTTGGTGTTGAGCGCCCGGGGGGCAATGTCAGTGCGGTTCGGCAGCTCGGCGGGATAGGCGTCCAGCAGACGCTGAACGAACGAACGCGTTTCCGGGTCGTTCGTCAGAGGCGTGCGTTCATCGGCGGCTGGCACAAGGACGTTTCCGTTGACGCTCCCGCGTGAGCGGCCTTGGCTGCCGTTGAGCGTGAGCGCGGCTCCTGTCCAGAGCGGCATCCCGACCGTAAACCCGTAGGCATTGTCACGGGACGGCTTGACGCTGCCGACCTGAAAGAACGAGCGGGCGCTGAATACACTGTTTTGGTAAGCCCAATAGAAGTTTCCGTGGACTCGGTCAGCACCGGATGCGGGCTGGTGACTGGGGCGCTTGGAGGACTGCCCGAACTCGGTGGAGAAATAGCTCTGATCGATCTGGAGGTCGGGGGTAACGGTGGCAGTTGTCCCCATGCGCGTCGTCAACTCGCGAAGCACGTTGTTGTCAATCAGCGTGATCTGCACATTCTCGTTTCTACGGCTCTCGCCTTTCTCGGAATCAACTTCACCGAGCAGGTTGAGACTCGTGCGATCGGCGTCGGCGGAGGCCTCGGTATTTTCTTCCGGCTGATCCGCATCCGCTGGGTCGGCCGATTCGCTCTCGACCTCGGCTGGGGGGCTCTGCTGAGCTGGCGCTGATACAGGGTTCAGAAGCAGCAACGCCGCACACAGGGCGGCGGACAGAAATGACAGGTGTGTTCTCGAGACCATGTTTCGCTTCGATTCTCCTACGCTCGGGTTCGTTTTTCAGGTGAGTGCGGCGGTCGAGCTTTCCGAGTCAGAGATAAGATGAGAAGGCTGGTCGCCGAGAACCGAGAGCGCTAAGCTTTCGGCAGCAGCACGCGCTTCAAACAAGAACGTGCTGCGGAACTTTGATTCTCAAACAAAGGAGGCGACCAGCCATGAAGAAGAATAGCAAATCACAGCAGAGTAACTCCCAGCAGAGCAAACAGCACAGTACGCAGCAGGCCAAACCCCAGCCGCAAGCCTGCAAAGAGCAAATACAATTCGCCCAGCAGTTGGAAGCTGAGCGCCAGCGCATGCAACAAAGCAACGAAATCAGCGCCGTGGCGGGAGTCGACATCGGAGACAAGCGCAGCTACGTACGCTTGGTTGGCCTCGACGGCGAGTTGATCGAGGAGGTCCAGATCCCGACCCGTCCCGCCGCCATCGAGAAATATTTCCGCTCCTGGCCACGGCTGCGAGTGGTGCTCGAGACCGGCGGGCACACCAACTGGATGCGCCGCCTGATCGCTGGGTTGGGCCACGAAGTGCTGGTGGCCGACGCCCGGCAGTTGCGGCTGATCAGCCAGTCCGACGCCAAAAACGACCGCAACGACGCCTACTGGTTGGCCGAGTTGGGCCGCAGCAACCCGGACTTGCTAGCACCGGTCGCCGCGCGCGACGAGCACGTCGAGCAGCATCGCAGTTGGCTGCGGGGACGCGAAACGATGGTCGAAGCCCGCACCAAACTCGTCAACAGCGTGCGGGGCATCGCCAAAACGCACGGCATCCGTTTCGGGCAGTGCGGCATGATGCAGTGGGTCGCCAGGGTGCGGGAATGTCCGGACGTGTTGCGGACGATTCTCGAGCCCATGGCGCGGATCATTGTGGAGCTAAGCAGAGAGATCAACGAGCTGGACCGGCGCATTGAAAAACTGGGAAGGAACAATATCCGGCCACGCAGTTGCTGCGCAGCGTCGACGGGGTGGGGCCGCTGACGAGCCTGGCTTACGTACTGGAGTTGAACAACGACGTCGGGCGGGTGAAGCGGTCGCGGCAGATGGGAGCGGTGGTCGGCTGCCGTCCTAAGCAGCGGGACTCGGGGGAGTCGTCGCCGGAGTTGAGCATCACGAAGGCGGGGAACCCGATGCTACGGCTGCTGCTGGTGCAGTCGTCCCAAAGGATAATAGGACCTTTTGGTCTGGAATCGGACTTGCGGAGCTGGGGATTGGGGTTGGCGGCGCGGGGCAAGAAGCGGGCCAAGCGGCGAGCGGTGGTGGCGGTGGCGCGCAAGCTGGCGGTCGTGCTGCATGCGATGTGGGCGAAGAACAAAGCTTGGCAGCCCTTCCCCAACGGTGAACCGGCCGAGACAACTGTAGCCACTGCGGCCACCGCGGCAGCAGGGCGGTAGGTAGCAGGGTTGTTCTTCTGGCACGCTGGCCCTGACGGGCATCGCGTAGCCAAAGGATTTCTGTTGAAGGAAGGAAAGGGCAAGATTGGGCAACTACGGAGAGGCAGCAGCCAGAGAGTCGAGACCGCGTCACGGTGACTGCGCGTTCCGGGCAGGCCGCGTGGGGAGGCGAGAGCTTTCCTGCCCAGGCCGGCACAGAGAAAGCAGCGCCGAAAAGACAGGACCTCAACCAGCACAACGTCCGGGAATGGACGTAACAAACAGTGCGGATGGAAGCCCGGTCAACGCTGGCGCAACCCAGCGGCGATCGAGACAGAGTCCGGCAACCAGGCTAACGCCTCACCGACAGCATTGCCCTTGACAGCGACCTACCTTCTCATGGAAGCCCGGAACGCAAGTGACGGGTCAGCCGTCGCGCTCTGCATCACGAAAAGCTCGCGGCATTCGGCTGGTAATCGGTGCCGACGTGCAACTGGGCCGCGCTTCTCGCGAAGGATTGCGCGGATCTTGCAAAGGATCGCGGCGCTCGGGCCCGTCACTGGCGTTCAGGGCACTGACACGGCACAGCACTAACTCACCTGCCGCTTGGGAACGTAGGCGCCCTCCTGAAACTTCGAGAAAAAATGGGCTGTCAACGGGTGGAGGACCACTTCACCGGACGGGTCGGCTTCGAGATTTTGCTGCGCTACGTAGGTTTCGTGATCACTGCCGTGGACCAGGACGCGATACCAAGGTTCGTCTTTGGGCGGGCGAGAGCGCGCCACTTGCTCGTACCATTCCTCGGTTCCGAGGAAGACCGGGTCCACATCGTAGATGACACCACGGTAGTCGAACAGTCGATGCTGGACCGTCTGCCCGATCGTGAATTTGGCGTGGGAATTCATCTGTCGACCCTCGGCGTCGACTCAGTCGCCTTCGACCGGCTGAACCTCGCCGTGACCGAAAATGCGGCGAAGCATTCGCACCATCCAAGCCTTCAAATCAAGAACCAGACTGAACAGGGCCGGTACAAGCACCAGAGTAAACACGGTCGAGATAAGAAGTCCGCCAATGACGACGCTTCCGATTCCGCGGTAAAGCTCCGCGCCGGCACCCGGAAAGATCACCAAAGGCAGCATCCCGAAAACGCTGGTCAGCACGCTCATGAAAATCGGCCGGATGCGATTTCGAGTGGATTCGCGGATGGCTTCGCGCGGATCCATGTTTTCATTCCGAATATGGTTGAGAGACTGGTGGACCAGCAGGATGGCATTGTTGACGACGGTTCCCACCAAAATGAAAAACCCCAGCATCGTCAGTATGTCGAGTGGCTGGTAGGTAAACCGGTTCATGACGCTGAGTCCGAGCAGGCCACCGAATCCAGCCAGCGGTACGCTGAAAAGGATCACGAGAGGGTAGGCAAAGCTCTGGAATAGCGCTGCCATGAGCAGGTAGGTGATCACCAGCGCGAGCAGGAGATTCCACTGCAAGGCGTCCCAGGTCTGGGTCAGCTTGTCGGCTTCACCGCGCGGGATGATGCGGTATATGCCGCTGAGAACGCCTTCTTCCGAAAGCGGCCGGATGATCTTGGCCTCGATTTGCTCCATCGTTGTTTGCAGCGGGACGCCCTGGGGCGGAGTCAACCGGATCGTGCTGGCGCTCGCGATGCCCGATCTGAACCGGCGAAGTCGTCAGCTCCACTTTCGCCAGCGCGTCCAGCGTGACCAGGCGGCCGCCCGGGACGGCGACCGGCAGTTGGGCCAAGTCATGCGTACGATGACGGCGATCCCCTTCGACGATGAGCTTCAGATCAATTCTCTTGCCTTGCCATTGGTAGTCGGAAACCTTGGCTCCATCGACGAGCGCATTAACGGCCAGACCCAGGTCGCGCCCGCTCACCCCTAACTCGGCGCTGCGCAGGCGGTTCGGAACGATGCGCAGTTCCGGTTTGCCGCGGTCAATCCCGCCGAGGGGTTGCGCCTGAGCCTCCGGCAACTCCTGTTGCAATCGGGCAAGCGTGACTCCGCCGATCTCCTGCAGCCGATCGAAGTCCGGTCCGACGATATCGAGGTTGATGAAGCCGGCGTCCCGGCCGCTTTGAAACAAGTTGAATGGGCGGAAAGCACCCAGAGCGGCCGGAATCTTGCTGATGGCCGAGCGGAAAACCGGTACCAGCTCAGCGACGCGGAGGGGGTCCTTTGCCCCTCCGCCAGCGAACATAAAGTTCCCAAAAGCAACCATGAAAGCCCGAGAAATGCCGCCACCGGGACAGTTCTCGTCCGACTCATCGCAGTCGTAAGCCGGTTGAAGGGTTTCAAAGTAGCCGTGCCGCAGGCTCGCCGCCTCGGCCAGGCTGTAGTTCGACGGCAGGATCACCTGGCCGAAGACAAAGTTGACATTGCCGGCGGGCAAGTATTCCACGGCGGGAATCAAACGAACGGCCCCCAGGATCGCCGCCACCGTGAAGACAGCGGCCACGGCCAGCCGGCGGATCGTTCCGCCGCAAATCCAATACACAAGATCAGCAACTCGACCGCTGAACGAACCGAAGAAGCCGAACGCTTTCTTCCCTCGCGCCGGCGCTTCGGCGCTTGTGGACCTGCCCCCGCCCAGCATCTTGGCCGACATCGCCGGGATCACGGTAATCGCCACGATCATGCTGAGAATTACCGCTCCGCTGATGGCGATCGCGATATCGCGGAAGAGCTGGCCGGCCTCCTCAATGAAGATCACCGGCAGGAAGACAGCCACCGTCGTCAGAGTACTGGCCAGGATTGCGCCCCAAACCTCGCGCGCACCGTCGAAAGCCGCTTTCGCCCTCGACTTGCCCATCTGGCGGTGGCGGTAGATGTTCTCCAGAGCCACGATCGAATTGTCGACGACCATGCCGATGGCGAACGCCAGCCCGGCCAGGCTGATCACATTCAAAGTTCGGCCGGTAAGGCTCATGACGAGAAATGTCCCGATCACGCTGATGGGCATGGCGAGGGCGATGATCAGGGTGCTGGTGAAGCTTCGCAGGAACAGCAAAAGCACCACCACGGCCAGCCCCGCTCCGATGTAAACGCTCTGCTGCAGGAGGCTGATCGCGCTCTCGATGTATTCGGTGGCGTCGAACATCTGAACGATCCGGAGGTTCCGCGGCTCCAGCACCTGACGGTTCAAGCGGGCGGCGGCTTCCTTGACCCCCACCATGACCTGCATGAGGTTCTCGTTAGGCGCCTTGACGATGCTGAAGAAGAAAATTTCTTGTCCGTTGAAGTAGCCCTGGACGCGCTTCTTCTCGAATCCCAGGCGGGCATGGCCGAGATCGCGCGCAAAGATCGGCACGTCGTTTTGGTAAGCGACGACGACACTTTCCACATCTCCGGCGGTGGTGTATTCGGCCGAAGTCCGAACGGTGTAGTTGCCTTTGCCCTCGTCAAAATCCCCACCGCTGACGTTTGCGTTTTCACGATCCAAGGCGTTGGCGAGCTGGCTGATTGTAATCTTGCGCGCCGCCAGCTTGACCGGGTCGGCCAAGAACTGCATCTCATGCCGCTGGCCGCTGAAAGCATTGACCGCCGCGACGCCAGGCACGCGTTCGAACTCCGGGGCGACAACGTCGTCGACGAAGTCGCGCTCGTAGGAAACCGGTCCCTGCGCAGCATCGCGATCGATGTGCATCATCAAGAAAAAGGCGATAAATTCCGTGTCTGCGCCGGTTGCACGAACCGCTGGCTTCAGGGCGTCGTCGGGGTAGCGGGGCACTTGCTCCAGACGGTTCGAGACGTCAAGCAGGGCGGTGTCGGTATCCGTCCCGATCTTGAAGGTCATCAAGATTTGCCCCTGGCCCGCCGAGCTGGTGCTCTCGATGCTTTCGAGACCCTCGAGCGCCTTGAGCTGGTCCTCCTGTTCCTGGACGATTTGGCGTTCGACTTCGAGGGGCAGCGCGCCCGGCCATTGAGTCGTGACGTTAATCTGCGGCTTGTCGACAGTCGGTGTCAATTGGATCGGGATGCGGTAAATCGCAAGACCGCCGAACAACGCCAGCAGGATGACCCCCACGGCGGTGGTGACTGGATACTGAATCGAGTCCTGAATGATCTTCATGGCGCGGGGTACTCCCGTGCCGCGGGCCGCACCGTTTGCCCGGGCCGCACGCGTTCATTGCCGCGAGTGATAACACGCTCGCCGGGCTGCAACTCACCCTGGGCTTCGACCCATTGACCGACACCCTCGCCGATCACAACGGCAACCTGCTTGACCGTATCGTCGGGCTGCAGGGCGAAAATAATCCAGCCATTCCCTTCACTCACGAGTGCATCCTTGGGAACGATCGTCGCCTGGCGGGGACTTGCCGGCGCCAGGGTCACCGTCGCCGTCATGCCCGTGCGAACGCGGCCACCGCCGGAAGGCACCCTGATTTTCACGGGAAAGGTGCGGGCGGCGGGATCGGCTTCCGGCACGATCACCGAAACTTTGCCCGCCAACGGCTGCGTGGGATAGGCGTCGAGTTTGACACTGGCTGATTGGCCTAGTCGCACTCTGCCGATGTGAACTTCCGGAACCTCGATGGCCACTTCGAGCTCCTCCAAAGAAAGCAACGTGACCACGGCCGCACCTTCCTGGACCCATTGACCGATCTCGGTCAACTTTGCGGTGACCGCGCCGTCGAACGGGGCGAGGATGACGCTCTGGCGCAACTGCAGTTCCAGCTCGTCGATGGACGCCTGCAAGGAGACGCGGCGCGCCTCGAGGGCCTCCTGTTCGAAGCGGGCGTTATCGAGTTGTTCGTCGCTGATTAACTCGCCCTGAAAAAGGGCCTGGGCGCGGCGGTGCCGCGATTCCGCCGAGCGCAGGCGCGTTTCCGCCTCGATGACGTCGGCCTCGAGAGTTTTCTTGCGCGTATCCAGCGAGGCGGTATCCAGCTCGGCCAGCTTTTGGTCTCACTTGACTCGATCTCCCTCGCGGACGAGCAGTTTCACAACGAGCCCCTCCACCTGGGTTGCCACGTCGGCTCGCCGCAACGCCTCGACACTACCGGGAAGCTCCAGACTGGCTCCGAGTGAGTAAGACTGCGCTTCGGTGAATTCGACGGGAGGAGCGGGGCGAGCGCCGCCAGGAGGGCCCTGCGCAAGTAGGAGACCCGGCGAAGCTGCAAGCGCCAGCACGGCCGCGAACCGTTTCATTGCTAACCCGGATCCGCCTGACGGAGCTGCCGCTTCGCGAGGACCAGCCCAAGGACCAGCCCAACGCAAAGCCTCGGACGCGGCTGAATTGTTGTGAGTTCTCAACACGGCATCCACAAGTTCACAATCGTTCATTCACTGCACGTTACCCTAGAGGCAATCTGTCACGCGGAGAGGTTGGCTCAAAACAGCGAGTAGAACCTTATCTTTGGATTGTCCGGTTGAATCACCCCGAGGGATGACCCCAAGGACCGAGGCCAGAGCCTACAATCATTGTATAGAAAGAAACAGAGAGAACCGCTATTGCGTGGACGCTTTCCGGCGGCCCCAAGTAGACTAAACCAATGCGCGGGCAGCGTGGACGCCCCGCTTCGAGAGGTGGAATGAGACTTGAGCGAACCCGGGCTGCGCTGCTGGGCTGGTTGCTAGCCGTCGGTGGGAATTGCTTCTCTCTCGCGGCCCAGACCAATCAGCTCGACAGCGACATACGTTTATTCACGGTCCTGACAGCCATCAATCTGGCAGGTTATGACGATGGACTGGGTTCCCCCTCCGACAGCCCTGTTCGTCAGACTGTCCGTGATGACCTGAAAGATTTTCAAGGGTCCAGCCTGCTGTTACTTAAGAATTTCTACGCGCAAAACAAGAGTAGCGACGCGGGGCAGAATCTCTCCCAGTACGTTTCTTTCGCGCTGATCAGCGAGGGGCCTCCGACATTCGAGCTCAAAGCCGAATTGCCGACTGATTTACCTCCCGACGTGCGGCGTCTGCGCGCGTTCAGCTCGATTCTGGGTGAGTTTTATCAACAAGCACCGATCGAAAAACTTTGGAGCAAATACCAGAGTGCCTTCGAAGCGGAGATCGGGCGATATCAGGAATCTCTGATCCAGGCGCTTTACGAAGCAGGGGGTTATTTGAGGGTCTCGCCCAGCAGCCGCCAGGTGCAGAGCTTCCAGGTGCTTTTCGATTTACTTGGGGCGGCCAACAACATCAACACGCGCGGCTACGAGGGGAAGGTCTACGTCGTGGTTCACCCCTCCAAAGAACCGCGAGTGGAGGAAATACGCAGCGCTTTTCTGATCCACGTACTGGACCCGCTGGCGGTGCGCTACGCGGAGGATATCGCCAAGAAAGATGTGCTGTCTCGCTTCGCGATGTTTGCGCCCGCGCTTCACGAGGTTTACAAGACGAACTTCCAGTTGCTCGTCTCCAAATGTTTGGTTCGAGCGGTAGAAGCACGGCTGAGCCACGCGCCTCTCGCCAAACGCGAGGCCCAGGTTGAGCAGGACCTGCGCGAAGGGCTAATCTTGACTCCTTACTTCTACGAAAGTTTGGCCGCTTACGAAAAGCAAGGGCAGGATTTGCGGCGCTACTACCCCGAGCTGATCAAGGGCATCGATCTCAAGGCCGAAGCCGCCCGTCTGCAAGACGTGAAGTTCGCCGAGGCGCCGGCTCAGCCTGCCGCGCCCGTGCAACTAGTGGTCCCTCAGGTTAGCGAGGCCGAGTTGTTGCTGCGGGAAGCAGAGATGCTCTTCCGTTCCGAGAAAGTTGACGAGGCGCGGAAGAAGTTCGAAGAAGCCCTGGCCAAGGGTGGCGGACGCAATGCTGACGCCAGTTACGGACTGGCCCGCGTGGTGATCTCGCAAGGGGACGCCGATCTGGGCCGAGTCCTATTCAATCAAGCATTGGAGTCGGAGCCCGATCCGTATGTTCGCGCGATGTCTCACGTCTACGTTGCGAGAATCTCGGATGTCATGGGACTACGAGACCAGGCGATTGAGCACTATCAGCTCGCGCTGGCCGTGCAAGGCATGCCGGATCGCGCCCGGGATCTAGCTCAGAAAGGGCTGGATGAGGCTTTCGCAAGCCCCCGTCAGCAACAACAGCTAGAGGAGCCGGAAGCCGAAACCGGGGACCTCGAAGATCATAACGAAGACCTCAAAGAAGATGAAGATGATGATGAAGACGAAAACGACGTGCCCGACGGAGTTCAAGCGAAACCTTAGAATCCCTTGTTGCGTCGTTCAAGGCGTGCCCCAGATCGGTCGGTAAGGCCTCTGGTTGCCTTGCGGACGGATTGCGGGAGGCTCGACGGCCACCTGACTTGCGAACGGACGATCCGAAAATGGTATTTTGTAGAGGTATCCAATACACGCTCGAGAAATTACGCTGGAGAACGTAATGACGAAAACGATCTTAAGGGTTGCTATGGTTTTGGCGTTGTGCACGCCGCTCTTCGCCCAGCAGGCCAACTCCAAGCCCAAATCACAGGCAGAAGTCGACGTTTTGATGGCGATTCAAGACGCCAAAGACCCCGACGTGCGGATCGAGGCCATTCATAATTTGCTGACGACGTTCAAGAACACCGAGTTCCAGGAGTTCGCCAGCTTCATGATGATGCTTTCCTATCAGCAGAAGAATGACTTTGAGATGATGCTGCTCTATGGCCAAAAGACTCTCGAAATCAATCCTAACAATATCGACACGCTGCTTTCGTTGGGATACGCCATTCCAGCGCGCACCGGTGAATTCGATCTCGACAAAGAAGAGAAGCTTGCCAAAGCGGAAGATTTCGCCAAGCGCGCGCTGATCGCGATCCCCACCCTGGAAAACACAAACGCGGATGTCACCCCCGAAGCATGGCTGGTTGCGAAAAAGAACTACATGTCACAAGCACATGACTCGCTGGGACTCGTGGCGATGAGGAGAAAAGATTTTTCGGCCGCGGAAACCTCACTCCGCAAGTCGCTGGAGGTCGCCGCAGAACAGGGCGCGTCAACGTTCTATCACTTGGGGACCACGCTGAAAGAGCAAGGCCGGTTGGACGAAGCTCTGGAGATGGCCGACAAGTCGACTGCAGCCGGGGGAGTGATGACCGGTGGTGATCAAGACTTGGCGAAAGTCTTGAAAGCTCAAATCATCAAAGCAAAAGCGGCCGCGATGATGAAGAAGTCGAAACCGGCGGCGCCAGCCCCTGCAGCCGAGGCGCCGGCCCCTGCAGCCGAAGCGCCGACCCCTGCTGCCGAGGCGACTGCCCCCGAAGCCGAGGCCGTCAAACAGCCTTGATTTCGCCCGGCTGGGCCCACCCGCGTTCAGTCCGCAGGCGATCCACGGACGAAACGGTGCCACGCGGCCGGCGAATACTCGATACCTACTCGGAAGGCGGCCTCCCGGCGCAATTCCGCTGTTCGTTCGATGAGCAGTGCGCTTCCCTGCTCGGACGGACTGTCCTTCGATGAATGCTAAGTTCGATTCTCTGGAGCAACGTATTGGCTACCGGTTTCGCAACCGCGAGTTGCTGGAGCAATCGCTGACCCATCGCTCTCACACTCAAACGCCCCGCGAGGTCGACACGAATAACGAGCGGCTGGAGTTCTTGGGCGACTCCGTTTTAGGCCTGGTGGCGAGCCAGCGCCTGATAGAGCGCTTTCCGGAACTGCCGGAAGGCCAACTCACCAGATTGAAAGCGTCTTTGGTTTGCGCCGATCATTTGGTGGATATGGCGCGCCGGCTGAAGATCGGCGCGTGTCTGCGGATTGGGCGCGGCGAGGAAATCAGCGGCGGGCGCAACAAGAAGGGCCTGCTGGAGGACGCGCTGGAGGCCCTGATCGCCGCGATCTATCTGGACGGCGGCTTGGAAGCAGCAAGCAGTTTCCTGAACCGGACGGTCTTGAGCGCGACGGCGCTCGAAGCGGCAAGAGACAACTCAACGATCGACAACTACAAGTCCGAGCTGCAGGAGTACCTCCAAGCCCGCGCCATGCCGCCACCGACATATGAGGTCGTCGAGGAGGCCGGCCCTTCGCATCGAAAGACCTTCACCATGGAGGTTCGAGTTCACGGGATAGCGACGCGTGGCGAGGGTGAGTCGAAGAAATCGGCCGAGCAGAAAGCCGCTCAGTTGGCGTTGGAGCGCCTGTTGCGGCCTAACGATGGCGATTCCGCCGGAAACGCCGGCGATCAGACGAACGAAACCGGAGCTTCACCGGCTTCGTAAGATATTGTGTGGCATCCACCCGGCAATTCCGCTTGGCCGTTGTGGCGGCGCCGGACCAAAAGCAATCCGTCATCCGAGTCCTAATGATAAGAATCCTCAAACTCGCGGCATTTGTTTCCTTGCTAACCGGCGCCGGGCTGCTGGCCGCCGCAACGTCTCCGGAGAACGGACGCACGGCTCGGGCCAAGCTGGATCGCATCAGCTCCGAAAAACTAGAAAAGGGCGAGTCGGTCACCTTGACCGCGGAAGAGATCAATTCTTTCCTGCGATACGATTCGGAACTTGATATTCCGGAAGGGGTCGATGACCTGGAAGTCAGCCTGGATAAGGATCGGGGCGAGGTTCGAGCGCGCGTCGACATGTCAAAGATGCAGTCGCCAGCAGGCGGGAGCGCCGGATTCCTCATTCAAATGCTCCTGAGCGGGGAGAGAAACGTGCGTGCTTTCTGCCACTACGAATCCGCGCAAGGTGAAGGCACCATCGTTGTGGAGTCGGTAGAAATCGACGGCACGCGTATCAGCGGTTCGATCCTTGACTTGCTGATCTCAAGCTATGTGGTCCCGAATGTTCCTGGGTTTGAACCCGGCAAACCGATGCCCCTGCCACACAATCTTCGCGAAATCCGGCTGGAGCCGGGCCGCTTTGTGGTCACCTCGAATTGATGGCGCCAAGCAGGGCGGCGGTGTTCGATCGCTGGGAACCGCGGAGCGCCCGCCATCAAGAAACCACGTTCACCGGGCCCCCCGCTACGAATGCCTCAACGTTCGCGATGCTGAGGTCAAGCAAGCGCTGGACCGCATCCTCGGTTCCCCAGGCCACGTGGGGGCTCACAAAGATCTTCGGGTGCGAGAGCAGCGGATCGCCGGTTTCCGGAGGCTCACGGAGAAACACGTCGAATCCCGCTCCCGCGAGCTGGCCTCGGTCGAGGGCCGCGA
>CBDCYS010000078.1:0-116712 GCA_965224215.1 Bryobacterales bacterium
ATTGTTCCGTGGATACTTGATCGATCTGCTCCGTCCCGTTAGGAACGATTACTACTTCTCTTTGGGGATGATCGTATTTAAGTGTTGGTTAAGTCTTCTAGACGCAGTTCCCCGTTCCCAGTTCCCACAAGCTCACTTACCCGGAGGATGTGGCACCAGGTTAGACCAGCTATGTTTGTTTCGATCGTTTCTGGCCAATAATTCCGACGGCGAAGATAGCTACGCCTGCAATCATGATACCTGAATTATGCACAGATTCACTTTGCGAGTGTGGCTGCGTTCGTAGCGGGTTGGCGGTCGTCGTGAGGTGGTAGCTCGGCAACTGGCCTTTTGGCTTCTCCGTGTCCGGTTTCCCTTCCCCGCCCAGAATCCGCGTCGTCAAAACCTCGCTCCGAAGTGACGTGTTTCCAGTGCGTTACGGCTAGTGCATAAAATTTTATGCATAGCACATAGCCAGGCTCTCAGATCAGCGCCCTCCCGACCACCGGCGGCAAGCCGCCGTAGGGAGTCGGCTTCCTGCCGCGGAAGTTGTAAGGCGTCGAAGCCCCGATTTTATTGGGCCGCGAGGTCGTCACGGCTGGGCCTTGTTGGACGGGCCTTTGGGAGCTATGCTGTTTTCATCTGGTAACCATGTGGGTGACCTCCTTGGGATTGGCTGGCGAAGCTGGGATCTTTGCCAGCCGACCTTTTTACCCCATGTTTTAGGGGGTCCCCAATGGTCCCTTGCGGCTCAGCCCTCCTCAGGTCCACGCCGCAGTGCATAATTCAGGTGATATAGCCTGCAACGAACCCATCTGAATCAGCCCGATAAATAGACGAAACTATACCGACTAACGCGACAGCTGCACCCAAACCCTCTAGAACTTTGAAACTGTCTCGGAGGCTAATCACTTTCTTTTCCATGCTCTGTCCCCTCGGCCATAAGCGCCTCTTCAGCATTGGTCATGGTTGATCTCTTATAGAAGTCCATGAAAACTGAGTAGCAACCAAGCATGATAATGTACTTAAACATACCGCCATAAAATGCATCTTCTGGCTTAAGGTCTTCAACAAGCCAAGGGTGAATAAAGTCAATCCAAGCAGCAATGAAAGTAGAGCAAAGCAAGAACATAATGATAGCCCATGTCCAGCTCAGCTTGCCAAGGCGCTTCTTTGAACCTGAATTATGCACAGATTCGGCGTAGCCATCGTCGATGGAGTTGTGGCGATAGCGGCACTCGTGTCAACTCAGTGATTTCGCAAGTCGTCTTTTCTGCTGTTTCCCTCCCCGTTTGAGCCACCTCCTGATCCCGGCAGGGCAAAAGCGGGCTGGCAAGCGGCGTGTTCCCAGTACGTTGCGGCGAGTGCATGAAATTTTATGCATGGAGTGCCCCTCAGCTCAGCGCACCCTCCACCACCGGCGCCAAGCTCGATCCCGGCGGCCCCATCGCCCGCAGCCGTCGCATCAGCCGTTCAAACAGGCCCTTTTCCTGATAATGATCGCTGTAGCTGACACCCGTTCTGCCGGCGTGCCGCCAGATCTTGGCCGCCACGAACAGAAAACGCAGCCGCGCCGTCGCCAGGGTGGTGTGCCGCAGCGTCTCCACGCTGGCCTGGGCTTCGCGGTTGAACAGCAGCAGCCAGCAGTTGCGATTGTAGGCCAGCATGGCCAACTGAAAGTGATTGCGGTTCATGTCAAAGCGGCGCGAGGGATGGGCCGCCAGCCCGGCGTCGTTGTTGGCCTCCTTGATCAGGTTCTCGGCTCCGGCGCGCTGATTGTAAAACCACACCACCGCCGCGATCGGCTCGGCCAGATTGGTGACAAACACGCGGTAGGTGTAAGCGCTGGTGGCGAACAACTGGTATTGCTCGGCCGCGCCGGCCTTGGGCTCGTTTTCGTAACGCAGCGCCAGGAAACGGCAGGCCCGCGCCCAGCCTTGCGGTTGGTAGAGGAATTCGCATTCCGCGTCCGCGTCGGAGCGGGGAGAGGGTTTCCATTCTGCTTGCTGCAAGCGCTCGACCAGGCGCCGCGTTTTGCGCGCCACGATGACGAACTGACAAGCCGCCTTTTCATAGGCCTCCACCGCCTCCCAGCAATAAAAGCCGGAATCGGCCCGCGCCAGGATTTTCTTCACGCCGCCCGGCAAAGTCCGGAAAGCGCTCTCGAGGTGGGCGGCGATCTGTCGGCCCGTGGGCCGGTCGCCGTTGCGCAACCCGCCCATCAGGTATTCGCGCGTCTCGGCCAGGAAGGTCAGTATCGGCTGGTAGCTGCGCTTGCCCTTGTTCTTGGGGTTGTAGCTCTTGCGCCCGCCCATCTGGCGGCCGTAGAGGGTATGCACGGTGGTGTCGGTGTCCAGCGTCACCGTCTCCAACTTCACGTGGGCCGCGGCCCAGACTCGTTCCCGCAGCTGGCGCTGAATGGAAAGGATCTGCTTCGCCACGTTGAGGTGCAGCGAGGCCAGAAAGCGCCACAGCGTGGACTGCGGCGGCAGACGCGTCACTTGCAAGATGCCGGTCAGGATGGGGTCGCGAGCGATGAAGCGGAGTTGGTTGAGCCGCGCAAAGCCGACATAGAGGCCGAGCACGAGGGCCAGCACGAACTGGTAGGGGCTCATGGCTCGGGTGATCCGTTTGGTCGTGAGGGTTTCTTCCAGCAGCGCTTGGAAGCCGAGTTTTTCGAGCAGGGTGGCGACGGGCAGCAAGCCGCCGTAGGGAGTCAGATTCTTGCCACGGAAGTGATAGGGCGTGGCAGCCCCGATTTTATTGGGCCGCGGGGCCCTCGCGCCGGGGCCTTGTTTGACGGGCCTTCGGGAGCTATGCTGTTTTCGTTTGGTAACCATTTGGGTGACCTCCTTGGGGTTGACTGGCGAAGCTGAAATCTTTGCCAGCCTACCTTTTTGCCCCATGTTTTCAGGGGCCCCCAAATGGTTCCTGGCGGCTCAGCCCTCACCAGGTGCACCGGCAGTGCATAATTCAGGTTGAATCAACTAGTATTCCGATTGGCAAAGAACTTATCACTAAGGATCCTATAATTGTTTGTATATCATTACCAAACAATGCGACAAATATTGGGGCAAGATCCTCTAACTTCACGCCCCACCTGAAAGCAAAAAATAGCAGTACTGCCAGAATTCAAACGAGTCTTGTGGGGCTTACGGTGAGGCTGGAATGGCTTTCAGGCAGTACGGGGTCCTGCTGACACCTAAATTCTTCCCCACGATCCTTCAAAATCTCTTCAATCACTCCGAAGGCATCGTCCGAATACTCGGTCCGATCATTTCGTTCCCAAATGGCGTGAAGTTCGGACGTGTCGAATTTCGAGAACGATCAAAGTATCTTGGCTCTGTCAATTATCATCCGCTGCCTCCGCTCGTTGTGACGATGACACCTGAATTATGCACAGATTCACTTTGCGAGTGTGGCTGCGTTCGTAGCGGGTTGGCGGTCGTCGTGAGGTGGTAGCTCGGCAACTGGCCTTTTGGCTTCTCCGTGTCCGGTTTCCCTTCCCGCCCAGAATCCGCGTCGTCAAAACCTCGCTCGGAAGTGACGTGTTTCCAGTGCGTTACGGCTAGTGCATAAAATTTTATGCATAGCGCATAGCCAGGCTCTCAGATCAGCGCCCTCCCGACCACCGGCAGCAAGCCGCCGTAGGGAGTCGGCTTCCTGCCGCGGAAGTGGTAAGGCGTCGAAGCCCCGATTTTATTGGGCCGCGAGGCCGTCACGGCTGGGCCTTGTTGGACGGGCCTTTGGGAGCTATGCTGTTTTCGTCTGGTAACCATGTGGGTGACCTCCTTGGGGTTGGCTGGCGAAGCTGGGATCTTTGCCAGCCTACCTTTTTACCCCATGTTTTCGGGGGTCCCCAATGGTCCCTTGCGGCTCAGCCCTCCTCAGGTCCACGCCGCAGTGCATAATTCAGGTGACATGAAGCTCAGTTCTAAGCCGGCATTTCCATTTGCCATCCCGGTGTCTGTAGTGTAGCCGGGCCAAGGCTGCGATGCAACGATCTTCGGACTGCTTACGCTGTCGTGAAGATGAATCCGGCGCGTGGGAATGCCTCACCTGCGTGGTGCTCCGCCTTATCCACAACCCGCCTCGGCTTCGACCAACTCGTGGCCTGGTAACGGAAGCTATTGTAGAATAACAGCGGCTTAGATTGAAAAGGAGGAGGGGCTGGGCATGAGGAGCTGGAGCAGGAAGCATTCAAGTCCGACTCGGTCGAACTCACTGCAGGCGCTTCATGCGGCTCTTGACATTCCTGGCCAGTCTCTCGAGGCGCTCGGCTTTCCTTATGCTTCGCAGGTCGACGACGAACTCCTCGTTCTTCTCAACCTCTTCTTGAAGTTCCTTCGCTAATTGCAGGATCTGTGTAAGGTCCTTCTTCGAGCGCTCGAAGTCTTCCTTGAGGACGGCCATATTGCGTGATTTCCCGCTCGGCAAACGAGTATCCTTCGGCCGTTGCGGCAGAGCGACAGGAGCGAGCAGTAGAAAAACGAGGACCCAAGCCAGCATGGTAGATACCTTCAGCTCCATGGTAGATGCGTACAGCTCCATGATACGAAGGCTTCAGGAAAACCTCAAATCAGCCAGCGCGGGCCCTACCCAGCCACTGAGCCGATTCAGCATGCCGCCATCGGAACATGATCGCGGCGTTGATGACGAGCATCAGGGACGGACACGGAGCAATCGCGATGGTCGGCGCCAAAGTCCTTCGCTGTCCAGCCGTTTCAGACGACCAGCTTGCTTGGTTCCCTCGATTTTCCGCTGCACGAATGACCACCACCACACCTGATACACTAATGTCCGACTTTTGGGAACTTTTCACGAATATCGATTGAAGGAGACACCGATGTGGCCACGGGTTTTGTCGATTGTTGCGATTACTCTGCTGGTTTTTTCAAGTTGCACTAGGTCCGACGATCCCCCAGACGACCCGAACCTTCCCCCTAACGGGCTCACCGGAGTCACCTTCCTCGATCAGGGCTGGAGCGATGAGGTTCAGCAATTGTTCTGGTTCACGAGCCAGGGCTCGCAAATTATTCCGTATGACTGGTTCCTGGTCCTGGAGCAGGAGACGAGTGAAGATCTATTTCGATCCGAAGCCAATATGGCTATATTCCGACGCAACCGAGCCAATGGAACCCCGATGGTCTGCCGGTGGGATTTGTGCGGGACCTCGATTCGGCGGACGGGCAACCATGGATGGGATTCACCTGCGCTACCTGCCACACCAGCCAAATCGACTTCAAGGGAACCAGCATGTTCGTCGGCGGGGCGCCCACTTTGGCGGATTTCACGGCCTTCCTGGGGGATTTGACGGCGGCCATGAGCGCTACCGTCCAGGACGACGCGAAATTTGACCGTTTCGCCAAGAAAGTTCTCGGTGCCGGATATTCTTCAGTCAAAGCAGAGGACTTGCGGGAAGCCCTGCTCAAGAACACCCTGGTCTTGCTGAACCGTATCAAAGTCAACGAGGCTCCCAACCCATACGGACATGCGCGCCTGGATGCGTTCGGCCAGATCTTAAACCAGGTGATGGTGGTTGGGCTAGACGAGGACGCCAATATCAAGCCCCCGAACGCCCCTGTTTCCTATCCATTCTTGTGGGGGACGGACCAGTCAAACGTTGTGCAATGGAACGGTTCGGCGCCGAACATAGTGATCGGTGGCTTTCCCATTGGGGCGCTCGCGAGAAATATTGGAGAAGGGCTCGGCGTCTTTGGCGCGCTCGAAATTAAGCCCAGGAAGAAACTTCCGCCGAACTACAAGTCGTCGGTCAGCAAGCGAAACTTGCTCAAGCTCGAAGAGTGGGTCAAAATACTGCGCGCTCCAAAATGGCCGGAGAACATTCTGCCGCCGATCGAACCGGAAAAAGCCGCGAACGGGCAGATTCTCTACCAAGAACACTGCGCCGGCTGTCACTCGCTCGTCACCGACCCCGACGCCAAATACACAGCGGTAATGACACTGATCTCGGAGGTCAAAACAGACCCGCTGATGGCGGATAACTTCATCCAGCGCGTTGGCAAAACAGGCATTCTTGAAGGGACGCCAAAGACATTTCTCAAGAAATTCGGCGCGGAGGCTTGCGGCTCGGACATCGTCACGAATTCCGTTATCGGAGTTATTCTTCACAAGCCGTTGAGTTCGCTGCTCTCGACCCGGCTCGACCCGAGCGCTGATACCGGACTCAAGACGCTTTCCGCTGAACTGGAAGCTGCCACGTCTCCGGACCATGTCAACGGCTACCTCGAGGCTCGCGGCGAAGAGGGCGAAGAATGCTTCGAACCCCGAGCCTACAAGGCCCGCCCGCTCAACGGAATATGGGCGACCGCGCCCTATCTCCATAACGGCTCGGTGCGAATTTGCGGCAGCTTCTGGAGGAACCGGAAAAACGAGTCAAAGAGTTTAAGGTCGGCAGCCGCGAATTCGACCCCATCAATGTCGGACAGGTCACGGATGCTGGTCCGTCAACCCTCGATACATCGATTGAAGGGAATTCCAACTCGGGCCACACCTATGGGACCACGCTGACCGACGGCGAAAAGTGGGCGCTTGTCGAGTACATCAAGAGCCTGTAGTCGGCGGCAACAAGCACCGACTTTGTCAGAGCCCCGAACGCCAGTGAGTGGGTCCGGCGCGGAGCAACGGCACCGCGAACAGCGAGCAGGTCCGCAAGCGCCGTCGGCCCAGGGCCGGCCCTAGAAACCCAATTCTTCAGCGATCCGTTCCGCGTGCCAAGCCGTGCTCCCTAGCGAAAACTCGCTTGCCTTGGCCCGCTTCAAATAGAAGTGCAGATCTTGCTCCCAGGTGAACCCGATTCCGCCGTGAAGCTGGATCGCCTGCTGGCTGGCGAACCGGTACGCTTTATTCGCCGCGACCTTCGCCATAGAGGAGGCGAGCGCCAATCGTTCCGGTTGCTCATCGGCCACGATGGCCGCATAGTAGACCGCTGAGCGTGCTTTCTCCAAACTGATGAGCATGTCGGCCGCGCGATGCTGGACCGCTTGGAAGCTGCCCACCGGTCGGCCAAACTGCCGCCGCGCCTTTACATACGCCACGGTCACCTCAAGCAATTCAGCCGCCCCTCCCACCATCTCCGCCGCCAGCGCAACAGTGGCAACGTCAATCGTTTGCTGGAGTACATCGATCGACCCCGCGCCAATGGTCTCCGCCCGCGCCGCGTCGAAGGTCAGCGAGCGTTCGCGTTGGGTCTAGCGTATCCAGTGTGGTGACGTTCGGGTCACGCGGCAGGACGAGCCGCACTCGGGCATCTCCGTCTTTCAAAACGCAGATGATTAGGTCAGCCTGCGCAGCCTCAGGGACGAAGCTCTTCGTGATGGTTTCCTCATGGCCGCTAAAGGTTTTCAGCGAGGCTAGATCCCAACCCGAATCAGGCTCGTAGACCGCCAGCGTCGCCTTGAGCCGACCGTCAGCAATACCCGGCAAGTATTTGCGGCACGCCTCATCGCTTCCAATTCGCTGCAAGGCGACTGCGGCCAGCACCGCTGAAGAAAAGAAGGTACCCGGCACCAGCCGCCGCCCCATCTCCTCCATCAGCAGAGCTAAATCGAACGTGTCTGAACCGAGCCCGTCGTGCTCTTCTGGAATCATCAAAGCCGGCCAGCCGACTTCGCTAATCTTGCGCCAAATCTCGTCAGACGTGGATTCGGAATTGTCGAGCATCCGACGCATGCCCGAGCCGGGCCATTCGCTGGAAAGCAACTCGCGGGCGGAACGCCGTAGCAGCTCCTGGTCTTCGGTCAGCGAAAAGTTCATCACCTATTTCCTGGGCAATCCGAGAACCCGCTCGGCGATGACGGTGCGTAATATCTCCGCCGTCCCGCCCTCGATGGAATTGCCGCGTGACCGCAAATAGCCGAATTGCCAGCTCCCCTCTTGCTCCGGCATTAGAGCGGCCTTAGCTCCGAGTCGGTCGAGGCCCAACTCTTGGAGCTGCTGATTCGCTTCAGCCCAAGCGACCTTAATCATGGAGCTATGGAAACCGTACAGTTGCTCTCCGAACCGTTCGCAGTTGAGTTGCAGGGCCTGCACGTCAACGTAGACTTCGGCCAGCTTCTGGCGAGCAGCGGAATCAAGAACGCCCTCCTTTCGCGCTGAATCAACCAGAGAGTCGAATGACTTCTGCAACTGCAGGCTGGACCGGAACGAAATGTTCGCGCGCTCGCGGGTGAAGGTCTTCATGGCGACCATCCAGCCTTCGTTCTCGGGCCCGATGCAGTTTCGCTTCGGCACGCGCACGCCATCGAAGAACATCTCGCCGAACTCCGCCTCGCCCGTGATCTGTGGCAAAGGCTTGACGCTCACGCCCGGGGATCTCATGTCAACGGCAAGCGCGCTGATGCCTTTGTGCCGGGGCCGCTCCGGATCGCTGCGGACCAGCAGCAAACAGAAGTCGGCAAGGCGCGAGGAGCTCGTCCAGATCTTCTGACCGGTGACGACGTACGCATCCCCTTCGCTGACGGCACGAGTTTGCAAAGACGCCAGGTCGGACCCGGCATTGGGCTCGGAAAAACCCTGGCACCAAATCTCTTCCCCTGATAGGATCTTCGGCAAATAGCGTTTTTTCTGCTCATCGCTGCCACAGGCAATGATCGCCGGCCCCGCGATCAGCAGACCGATGGAGTTCAGCGGTTCGGGTACATTGGCTCGGGCAACCTCTTCGTTGTAGATGAATTCCTGGCGGAGTGCGGCGCCTTGTCCGCCATACTCGGACGGCTAACTCAAGCCGATCCAGCCCCCGTCGAAAAGCTTTCGCTGCCAAAGGCGGCGGGCGTCCGTGTCACTTCGCTTCGCCGCTACTTTGTTGGCCTCAAGCCAGCTCCGCAAGCGTTGCCGAAACGCGGCATCTTCTGAAGAGTCGAGCAGTCGAGGTTCGCTTCCTTCGGCTTCAGATGACATGGTCTTTTTATCGGGACCGATAGGACTGGCTGGAGCGGGAGCAAAGAGGAACAATCATAGCAAGCCGCGCTCGCACCCGCCCTAAGCGTTCAAGTGGAGTCAGCTACCGGGAGGGAAGACAGGGAGATAGATCAGCTGGTACGGTCGAAAACGCCACCGCCGCGAAAAGTGGGTAATCAGTCGGCAGGGGCTATTGCTTCTTCTTTTTGCCGTTGCCGTTGGACGACAACTCCATTTGGAGGTCCGAGAGCTTCTTGCGAACTTTCGCGATCTCGCGGGGATCTCGATCCGATTGTGGGCCTTTTTGCCACTCCTGCAGTGAGCGTTCCCAATGAACCTCGGCCTCGCTAGATTTGCCGAGTTTGAAATAAACGTCCCCGAGATGGGAAAGCACTGTTGGGTCGTGCTTATACAGCTCCAGCGATCGGCGCAAGTATCGTTCCGCCAGCTCAAGCTTATTTTGGCGATAGTAAACCCAACCCAGACTGTCCAGGTAGGCGCCGTTATTAGGATCGAGGTCCAGCGCTTTCTGGACGTAATCGTGAGCGTCGTCGAGCCGCTCGTTGCGGTCCGCGAGCATGTACCCAAGGTAGTTCAGCGCTGAAGCATTGCTTGGGTCCAGAGCGAGCAGCTCATTGAATTTCGCCTCTGATTCCTCGTGCCGCTGTGCGCGCTCGAGCACCGCCGCGTAACTAAACAAGGCCGTTAGCTTCTGCCGCTCCGACTTGGAGTCCTCAAGCGCTTTGTCGGCAACCTTGACAGCCTCGTCATAGCGCTTTCCTTTCTCATAAATCCGAACCAAGGAGAGATAAACCTGATGATCTCGCTGGCTACCGTCGAGAAGGAATTTCAGGATTTTGGAAGCCTTGTCTATCTCCCCTGATTCGGCCAAAACCGTCGAGTGAAGCATGGCCAGCGCGCGATCGTCAGGAAATTCTTTACGAGCCTCTTTCGATAGCTCGCGTGCCTTTTCATGATCTTTAGCGTAACGGTGGCCGTCGATCCTGTGGACAAGTGCACGGGGCTTGGCGCGAGAATCGATATCGCCCATTTCCTTGAAAGCATCATCGGCCTTCGCGTAGTCTTCTCCTGCGCGGTAGAGAATGCCTAACTGCTCGAGAAACATCGCGCGGTTTTGTTTTTCCTGGGGAGAATAGTCTTCTTTCTCGGTGGCATCCAGCAGGACCAGCATGGCCTCGGTGGCCTCAGCAATATTCCCCTCAGCTTCGAGAAGTTGCACCAGGTTGTACTTGATTTCCAGTGAATCGGGGGCAAGCTCTTGGGCCCGGAGCAGGCTGGCCCGAGCGTCAGAGTACGACCTCTTCTCGCGGTAGATTTGAGAAATCCGCAAGTGGTTTTCGGGATTCTTCGGCTCGGCGACAACGAGAAGTTTGTACTGCTCGAGCGCCTTATCGTATTGCCCGGTAAGGACTAAATTATGAGCCAGCCCGCGGCGGGCCGGTAGCGCATTGTCCCCCTCTCCGATCAATTCCTCAAAGATCTCCGCGGCTTTGCGGAACTCACCCGCTTGCTCATAAGCGGTGGCTAGCGCCGTCAGCTGATTTGGATTGGCGTCGCCGGCGGCTTTCACCTTTTCGAGAGCCTCAATCGCGCCCTGCGTGTCCCCTGAATCAAGGTAGAGGAAAGCCAAGCTCGCCAGCGCTTCCGCCGAATCCGGTTCGAGCGCCAAAAGATCCTTGAGCGCCTGTTCGGCTTTCTCCTTCTCTTCCGCTGCCCTGTATAGATTCGAGAGCTGGAGTAGCGATTCCTTATGGCTACTATCGAGCTCGTGAACTTTCTCGAACTTCTCAATGGCGCTGTTCAGGAGTTCCTTATTGATTTCACCCCGACGCCCGAAGGCATAGCGGCTGTAGATCTGCCCCATCAGACTCAGGACTTCGACGTTGGCCGGATCACGCCCGAGCACCTTATCTGCTTCCGCCACGGCATCGTCCAAGCGGTTCGAGCGAGCATAAAGCTGGATAAGCCCTTCATAGAGGATATTAGCGCCGGGGTCAGCCTCAATGGCTTCCTGATACTCGTCAACTGAGCGCTGCAAATACTCGCGATTCATATGTTCGACTGCGAGTTGCTCGTAAAGACGAGCCAGCGCGTAGTGGTAGTAAGCGGTGGCCCGATCAGGAGCGACGGACGCATCGTCAGCCTGCTGGGGCGCCGCGCCGAGGCTCATCGCCATGGCAAAAAGTGTCACCAGAAGCCAGCAACCAAATAGCCGCGGCAATCTACGTTGCATTGCTCTCACACGAACTCCTTGAACCTTCCACCGGAAGGCAAGTTTTGACTTTTTCAGTATAACCTGAAACAGATGGACGGCCAAGGAGCCACGCGAGTTGCGGCGGGTTGCCGATACCCGGCCCCGGCAGCCCTGGCATGAGTGACAGCTAGCTGACAAGCAAGAATCTAGCTGAGTCAAATATTAATCACGGCGGCCGTCTCATGTATTCTTCCCTGCCGCGTGGCTGCGGTTCAGCGAAGAGGCGCTTCGCTGGGCGACGGAACGGACTCGAACGGCCAGCGCCGAGTGAGCCGACTGACGTGAGCGGACTGAACTGAAGTGAGCGGACTGAACTGCAGTGAACGGACTGATATGATGTGACCGTGACGATTCGCCAAGCGTCAGCCCTGGCGGCCTTGTTCTTTTGGGAGTTTCGGCAGCCCCTTCCGGCGAGGTCTCGGCCTGGGAAAAACGGATCGAATCAGGACGCAACTACTGGGCTTTTCAGCTGCCCGAGAAGGTTTCCCCGCCGGAGACGACCTCGGTCTGGGTCCGCACCGATGTCGATGCCTTCATTCTTCGAAGGCTCTCGGCTGCGGGCCTGCAGCCGTCACCGCAACTCGACAAAGAGCGGCTCCTGCGGCGTGTTTATCTGGATCTGATTGGATTGCCGCCGACGCCCGATGCGGCCTCGGCGTTTCTCAACGACACAAAGCCAAGAGCGTATGAAGATTTGGTCGAGCGGTTGCTTTCTTCATCGCACTATGGAGAGCGCTGGGCACTCAAGTGGCTTGATGTTGTGCGCTACGCCGACACCAATGGATTTGAGAAGGACGGGTATCGCGAGCACGCTTGGCGATACCGGGACTACGTCGTTCGGTCGTTCAATACCGACAAGCCTTTTGACCGTTTTGTGCAAGAACAGATCGCCGGCGATGAGCTGTTCCCCGGGAATACCGAGGCGCTGATCGCAACTGGTTTCCACGGCGCTGGGCCCCGGCACGTGGTGAGCGGGAATCAAGACAAAGAGGAAGCGCGCCAAGAAGTCCTCACGGAGATAACCCTCGGAGTCGGGCAAGTCTTCCTTGCTTTGACGGTGCAATGCGCACGCTGTCACGACCACAAGTTCGACCCCATTGCTCAGGCGGACTACTATCGCCTACAAGCATTTTTCGCGGGCGTTGAGCTCAAGGACCTCGACACCGCGCCGCTCGAAGAATGGCTTGCTCAGGAAAAAGCGGCGGATGCGCACAAAGCACGGCTTGAACCGATCGAGAACGAACTCGAGAAGATCGAAAAGCCGTTCCGCGAGAAAGCACTCGGGCTGAAGAAGGCGGAACTCGATCCTCATTTTCGCAAGGCTCTTGAAACGCCCAAGGAGCGTCGAAACGAATCCCAAGAGCGGCTTGCAAATGAAGCTGAGGGTCAAATCAAGCCGATGTGGTACGACGTCGTGGCGTTGATCCCCGACGACATCAAGGCGCGCAGGCGCGAGCTGCGCCGGCAAATGCACGTCATCAATTTGGAGCAGCCCGACCCAGCGGCGGCGGCCTTCGCGGTGGCGAATCAGGATGAAGCTCCGGCGACGCACATTCTGAAGATCGGCGACTATCGCCACAAGCAAGATGCGGTGGAGCCGGGGTTTCCGAGTGTCCTGGAATCATTCGGCATTGAAGTTCCCAAGAGTTCTTCGGACCGCTGGGCCGCCCTCGCTCGTTGGCTGACTGACAGCGGCAATCCGCTGACGGCACGGGTCATGGTCAACCGAATCTGGGAGTTTCGCATGGGCAGAGGCTTGGTCGCCGACCCCAACAATTTCGGAATACTGGGCGGTACGCCGAGCCACCCCGAACTGCTCGATTATCTTGCGCTTCGGTTTGCGGAGTTCGGGTGGAGCGTCAAGGCGATCGACCGCATGATTGTGTTATCGAATGTCTACCGGCAGTCGGCCGAGGCTGATGAGCGGAACGCGCTCACCGATCCAGACAACAAACTCTACTGGAGGGCCAACCGAAAGCGGCTGGAAGGTGAAACCATTCGCGACAGCATCCTTGCCGCCTCGGGCCGATTGAACCGCTCGTTGGGCGGGAAACCTGTGAGGATTCCTATCGAGCCAGAGATCTACGATGTGATTTTTACCGAATCCGAACCAGCTAATCTCTGGCCTGTGACGCCCGATGAATCACAACACCGCCGGCGCAGTCTTTATTTACTCAACATGCGGACCGTGCGGTTGCCTTTCCTGACCAACTTCGACCAGCCCGACACGATGACTTCATGTGCCATCCGATCGAGCTCAACACACGCCTTGCAAGCGCTCACAATGCTCAACAGCGAGTTCATGCAGGTCGAGTCAGAGGCATTGGCCGATCGGCTACAAAGGGATTGCGCTGCCGGCGAGCGAGATTGCCTCGTCGAGCAAGCCTATGCACGCACGCTGGCTCGACGACCGACTGGCGCTGAGAAAAGCATGGCGGGGAGTTTTCTAGCTGCCCCCGGAGGGCGGCTTTCCGACTTTGCGTTGGCGCTGCTGAACCGCAATGAATTTGTCTATCGACCCTAGGAGTCTGTCCCACAGAAATCCGGCACGAAGGTAATACGGGGGCGAGATTGGATTTTTGAGGTCGGCAACGCGAGTGTGCGGCTGCGATCCGGATGCGATCCTTCGTTGCGGCAACAGCATCGCCTCTGTGACTCGATAGCGGCTTCCGTGGGCGGCTTTTTTCACGCTTCGCTCCGCTTAGGCCGCCGTCGGGAGCGCCTCCATCCTCGCCATCCGCCGCAGGTTCAACGCCATCGTTACCAAGCTCCATTCTCCTTGTACTTTCTTGAGACCCCGCAGCGAAAATCGCCGGAATCCTAACACCTCTTTCACCCATCCGAACGCTGGCTCCACCATCCCTTTGCGGCGCGCGTATTGTTGCTTGCCGCGCTGCTGCTCGAGGCGCTTCGCCATGCGCTCGCTCGCCGCTTCGGTGGCCTTGTTGTTTTGCTTCTTTTCTTCCTGGGCCGCCTTGCTTTCCCGCCGCAGCGCCACGATGCCCTCGATCTCGCGTTCCTCCATTGCCAGAAAGTTCTTCTCGCTCCGATACCCCGCGTCCGCCAGCAAACACTCCGGTTTGCTCCCCGTGTTTTGCTCCACTTGATCCACCATTTCGATGAGCGACCCGTTGTCGGCCGCGTTCTGTCCCACCTGCCGCGCCACGATCAACTGACGGCCTTCTTCCACCACCGCCTGCGCGTTGTAGCACTGTTGGAAACTCTGCTTCGACTTCATGATGCGGCTCTCGGGATCGCTGAAATTGCGTTGCGCTTGCGGCTTTGGCTCACCGAACTCCCGCTTGAATTTCGAACAGCCGCCTTGCGGTCTCGTCTCCGAAGCCACTTTGCCGTCGCCGGGATGGCGCCCTTGCTGCTTGTCTTTTTCGGCCTGTTCGTCTTCCAGCGCCTGCTTGGCTTCCCTGATCTTTTCGAGCCGCTGCTCGCGTTTGTGCAGCTCGGGCGGCAGCTCGTCGCCGCTTTTGCCGGGGCCGTAGAGTTCGTCTTCGGCGGCGTCGGTTTGGTGCGCTTTCTCGAGCAACTGTTGAATTTCTTTTTCGAGCTGTTGCTCTTCTTCCTTCATGCGCTGGTAGCTCATCGCCTTGTGTTTGGAGGCGTTGGCTTTGATTTTCGTGCCGTCCAGCGCCACCGTCCCCAGTTTCACCAAACCCATCTTTTGGGCCAGCTGCACGAGCGCGACGAACAGCTTGCCAAACGTTTCCAAGTGTTGCTGACGGAAGCGATTGATGGTGCGAAAGTCGGGCTGATTGCCCGCCGCAAGCAGGCGTAGTGCAACGTCGTCGATCAGCTTGCTGGCGATTCTGCGCGACGAAAACACGCCCGTCGCGTAGGCGTAGACGAGCACCTTGACGAGCATCGTCGGGTGATAGGGCTGATTGCGCCGGCCGTCGCCCTCGTAGGGCTGGTGCAAGGCGCTCAGATCGAGTTGATCGAGTGTATCGGAGATGAAATAGGCCAGGTGGTCCCGCGGCAGCCAGTCCCGCGGCGACGGCGGAAATAAAAACGGCTGATCAGGCTCATAAGGCCGGTAGTTGGTCCCCATGCCTCTAGTTTCGCCCTTCCATGCAAAACATTCCACTCCTTGCTGGCTTTTTCTGTGGGACAGACTCCTAGCCCGCTTTTCTCACCGCGTGGCGAGACGAAGTGCGTGAGAGGCCCGTCAGTACGAGGCGTACTCGGACAGTACTTTGAGCACGGCGAGCAAGCGCAACGAAGCAATGGCGGGCCTCTCGCGTGCTTCGACCGTCAGGCGGTGAGAAAGGCGGGCCAGCTATTCGCTTGAGCAACGACGTTCCGAAGACCAGGCCGCGAAAAGTCTCCTCGCGAATGCTTTCGAGGCGCACCCCAGCGACCCGTCGACATATGGTCCGGCGAATCCTCATTGCGCTTGTATGCTGCGGTCTTCTGTTCTGTAGCGGTGGGGAAACGAACCTAGCGGACAGGACGCAATCCGGCGGTGCCGTGCCGGTATGGACGGCGGACCCGGGCGTTCCCGGCCCTGACCCGCCGCCGACGGGCCGCTCGCTATTCGATTCGCTCCTTGGCAAGACTATCGACGGGGAGGTAGTCTATGACCTGAATTATGCACTGCGGCGTGGACCTGAGGAGGGCTGAGCCGCAAGAGACCATTTGGGACCCCCGAAAACATGGGGTAAAAAGGTAGGCTGGCAAAGATCCCAGCTTCGCCAGCCAACCCCAAGGAGGTCACCCACATGGTTACCAGACGAAAACAGCATAGCTCCCAAAGGCCCGTCCAACAAGACCCAGCCGTGACGGCCTCGCGGCCCAATAAAATCGGGGCTTCGACGCCTTACCACTTCCGCGGCAGGAAGCCGACTCCCTACGGCGGCTTGCTGCCGGTGGTCGGGAGGGCGCTGATCTGAGAGCCTGGCTATGCGCTATGCATAAAATTTGGTGGGTATCCGGTTGACTCAGGTAGCCCCAAGATGTAGTATGCCGGCAGATGGAAGATTACCCTCAGAACCTGACAGAATTCGAGTCCCGTTTTAGCAAGTGAGGAGGCCTGCCGGGAGTATCTGTTCCGGCTGCGCGGGCCGGACGGTTTCCGCTGTCCGGGTTGCGGTTGTGGAAAGTCGTGGCCTTTGCGAAAAGTGCTGCTGCAGTGCGCTGCGTGTGGGCGCCAAACCTCGGTGACCGCCGGGACCATCTTTCAGGACACGCGCAGCCCTTTGCCGTTGTGGTTTCGTGCGATGTGGTGGGTCACCACCCAAAAAACCGGAGCCAGCGCTTTGGGACTTCAAAGAGTGTTGGGGCTTCAACAGGTACGAAACGGCTTGGACCTGGCTGCACAAAATGCGGCGCGCGATGGTGCGGCCGGGACGGGATTTGCTCGCCGGGACGGTGGAAGTCGATGAAAGCTACTGGGGCGGGCTCGAAGAGGGCCTGCGGGGCCGAAACCTGAAAAACAAAGCATTGATCGCAGTAGCCGCTCAAGAGGATGGGCGGGGTATCGGCCGGATTCGCATGAAGAGAATCGAGGATGCCTCGGGCGAGAGCCTGTTGCCTTTCGTGGAGGAGTGCATCGAGCCGGGCAGCGTGGTGCATACCGACGGCTGGCCCGGTTACTCCGGGTTGAAAAAGGAAGGCTACGTCCATCAGGTCACAGTTGTCAGCAGGCAGGAGCAGTCCGCGTCGGAATTGATGCCCCGCGTCCACCGCGTGATGTCACTGCTCAAGCGCTGGCTGCTGGGCACCCATCAGGGCGCCGTGAGCCACAAACATCTGGACTACTACCTGGACGGAGTTCACCTTCCGTTTCAACCGCCGCAAATCCAGAAGCCGAGGCAAACTCTTCTATCGGCTCGTCCAAGCAGGCGGTAGCGGTGGATCCGACGACTTACAAGATGATTGTTCACCCGGTTACAGAACCCAAGAAAATCCCCAAACCACAAGATATTGGGGCTACCTGAGTCAACCGGATACCCATCTAAAATTTTATGCACTAGCCGTAACGCACTGGAAACACGTCACTTCCGAGCGAGGTTTTGACGACACGGATTCTGGGTGGGAAGGGAAACCGGACACGGAGAAGCCAAAAGGCCAGTTGCCGAGCTACCACCTCACGACGACCGCCAACCCGCTACGAACGCAGCCACACTCGCAAAGTGAATCTGTGCATAATTCAGGTATGACATTCCTTTTCCGTTTGAAAAGCTGACGGCGCGCATCGAGTCCAGCTTCCACGAGGCGGCGGAGAAGCCAGTGCTGCGGAAGGTCCTGATTCCGATTGGCCGCTCCCTGCAGCGTTTTGCCAATAAGCCGGACTATTTTGGGTCCCCGCGCGTTGTCGTCGCGGCGGACACCGAGCCAGGGGTTAGGACCGGCGAGTTACAACTGCGCGTAAAAGACCGTCTTTTCCTCGGCTACCAGGTGCAGTCGGCGCTGATCGAGGTGATCAGCTACAACGAAGAAGCCGGGCGCTTCGAGTTCCAGATAGTCAGCGACTACGCCGAAGGTAGGCAGCCGCAAGTCGCCCAGGCGCCGCGGGAAGTGTGCATCGCTTGCCACCAAGGCCACGCACCGATCTTTCCGCGGCCGTTGTGGGACGAGACAAATGCAAACAAGGGCGTCCGGTCCCGCCTCGCCGAGCACGGAACCGAATTCTTCGGGGTCAAGTTTGATCAGGACGTCGATGTTCCTCAGCTTATTGACGACGCCACCGACCGCGCCAATCGCTTCTCTGCATACCAGCTCATATGGCGGCAGGGATGCGATGAATCACCGCAGTGCCGCGCTGATGCGCTGGTGGCGGCATTGCAATACCGGCTCAGCGGGTTTCAGCACGCGCAAGGCCCACACGCGGCGGCAAAGGGCCGGTTCTCCCAGGCGCTCTCGGCATCGTGGGAGCGACAGTGGCCCCAAGGATTGTGGATTCCGAATCCCGACATTCCCAATCGCGACCCGTTGGAGACTGCGCGGCGAACAAGCCAACGTGCCCGTAATTCGGAAGTCTTCAGGACGGCTGGGACTGCCGAATTCGCTGAGCTGGTCGATGAGTCCTACGACGACGACGCGCTGGAGCCGCGGACTCCACGCGAGCCGCTGGAAGTTTGGAGTATCGAAGACGCTGGTTCCCAGTTCTACGACCAACTCATCGCTGGGTTCGGATCGTTTTTCACTCGTGACGATATCCGCGCCATCGACGGGCGACTGATCTCAGCAGGCTCGTGTGAACTGCGGGAATTCGAAGCTCCCTGTACGGCCGCAGTGACAAGGGAGGCCGATGGTTCGGTGCTTCGCTTCGAGTGCGCCGGGGAGAGGTTGGAGCTTGCGGCGTGGGGCCGGTTGGCTCCAAGCTCATCGTCCGGAAAGCTGAAAGATGGGGAAATTACGGGCCTTAGAGTGGCAGGCCATCCGCCCCTGACGTATTTGCAAATCGCAGCAGCGAAGAGCGAGTCCTTGAGCCGAGGGTCCTTGAGCAATGATGAGTGCTATGTGGTTGCGCCAATGGAACGCTCAGCCGGACTCCACGCGCGCCTGGCGGACGGACAGCGAGTGAGCGAAGTAAAGCTGTGTTGGCGGGCGGACGAGTTCACATCGGCGGGACAATTCAGCGCCACCGCCGGCGTGGCCGTCTGCGATGGCTTCGCCCTCATCCGGCAAGCTGTCGCCTCGATGGCGCTTGAAGAGTCCGATTCTCTATCGAACAAACCTCTGCGGCCAACGGGCCTGATGGCTGAACTAGCGGGCAGGCTCTAGACAGTGTTTCTAACCGCCTGACGGCGGCAATACGGCTTTGGCCTCGAACGCTCTTCGTCAGAATTGGGGAAATCTCAAATGTCTTTGGTTAACATTCGGGCCGTTGAATTAGCGTCCACGGCGCGGCCTTGGCCGAATATTCTTGACGGGAACGGTCACGACGTTGCTGATGAAGAGGCGCTGTGCAATGGTCAGCCGTGTTGCTGGATCATCGGGCAAGTCCTCGATCAGCTTCAGATTGATCTGGTAAACCCCAATTAGGCTTGGAGCCAAACCGACAAAACTCACCTGCGCGGTTTTGGCGCCTGCCAGCGATGAGACAAAATCGTCGGCAACGAAGGGAACCGTAAACAACGGAGAGTTCGGAGTGGTTTGGCCGGAGCCGAGACCCTCGCTGACGGCCAGCGGCGAGGTCAGCCCCAAGCCGGTGCCGTAGAAAATGAGGGTTTCTCCGGGAATCGCTGGGTTGTCTTCGGTCACCAGCGCAAACTCTTCGTTTCCGCAGCAGAGGTTGGTTGCGCTCGCTGTCAGCCGCACCGCCACGGTGTCGGAGGAATCGGTCGAATAGCCGATCTCATTTCCCTGCTGGCCCACTTCACGAGCTGTGAGAAAAACTACGGGCGGAGTGCGGCCATCTTCGAGAAAGTCTCCCTCGGTGCTCTTCTCAACCGTCATGGTGCTTGCGTCAGGGCTGATCGAGACGGAAAACGGAATGTCGTTACCGATGGCCCCTAGCGCGCGTGCGATCACCTGGAACTCCAGATCACCCGGCTGATCCACCCGCCTCAAGGTGACTTCAGGATCACCCCGGCCGGAATTGATTTCGAAGACCATCTTGTTACGGATGCTCCTCAAGCTGTCTGTCTCAAGGACAGTCACCGAGTAGCTGCGGTCCCGAATGAAGACCGTCAAGACGTCTCCCTCGCGAGGTTCGCCTTTGAGAGTAATCGATGCGCGAGAAGAGAAGAAACCCACCACACCCGCGGCAGCGACCACGTCGGGATCCCCATCGCCGCTGTTGACCGCCTCGACAAGGCTATCCCGGATCGATTCGGGTCCTTGACTCGCTGTCGTGGTGGTTTTGTATTCACGGCCGTTCACGATGATTGTGAGCTCGACTCCCGCGGGAACCGGCTGATTCGAATCAGAAGCGTTCGCGGTGACAGCTACCGTTGCCGTTGCCTTGCCCTGCCCATGCAATGCGACGGCCTGACGCGGCTCGGGGCCGGGATAGGCAAATATCCCTGGAGCCGCCCTGGTTATGTCGGCGGCTCGCGGCACGGATGTCTTAACCGTACCGTCCGGCAAGCGGCGCCAAATGTAGATGCTACAGCTCGTGCCTTCAGTCTCCCAGAGAAGCTGAAAGTTGATCTGTGAAGGTGAGACGAGAGTCAGCGGGGCTCGCACGCCGTTGACGTAGACCCGCACGCCGCCCAGCTCAGTCGGAAGTTCTCCGCCGTCGAGTTGTGCGAAGTGATCACCCTCGGAGAAGTCCTTACCAAAGATCGAGGTCAGCGTCCCTTGTGGAAGCTCTCGCGCATCGCTGCCTCCGGTCAGGCGCCCGCCCGAGGTGCCGATATCGATCCCACCGGTGTTGGACTTCGACACGTTCAGTAGAATACCGTTACCCTCAACGCCCTCTTCTTTGGCAAACAGCAGGATGAATTGTTCGCGAGAACCCTCGGCCAAGGTCGGTCCTTCCGCTTCCGCCGTGAGCTCGGAGCCAGGCTCCAACTCAACCGAGTAAGGAATCGAATTTCCCTCTTCACCCACTTCAAGAGCCGTCATCAAGATTGTGTCGACATCATTGGGATCTCTCTCCGAGACAATCAGGGGGTCAGGTCCGCCCGATCCTTCTTTAATGAAGAAGTTGAACTGGTCGACAAGAAAAGTGACAGCGTCGCCCTCCCTGACCGTGGCCTTGTATTCGCGGGCTCCGACGCGTAACGTAACCACCTCGCCCGCGCGGTTCTGTCCGCCAAACTTGACCCTGCCCTCAGCATGGTCACCCTCGCCGATCGATGGCCGAACAGTCACCCTCGAATCGGGATCGTTGGCTATTTGCGCCATGATGTCGTCCCGGATGACGCTGGCCGCATCGCCTTCTTCGGCCGTGTAAGAGTATCCCTTGACGTCGACTGAGACGGCGAGAACCTGACCCGCGGTAGCGTTGCGTTCGAACCTGGCGAACCCGAACGCGTTGATCGCGAAACTGGCGCTGTTGCGTATGCCGTCTTGTGCGATCTGGTCTTCGCCGGGTGTGAACACAAGTACACGACGGGCAAAAGGGTCGGCCACGTAGAGATTCGTGCCGTCGTGCGCTAGAGCCTGTGGTGCTCGGATGCTGCCGGCGCCGTCGGACTCGAGAAGTGTGTCAAAGTCCCTTTGGCCGACGACTACATCGGGGTGCGGGGCGTTTTCGGTCGGGATGTCGTTAAAGATCAGGATGCGGTCGTTACCGCCATCGGAGATGAAAAGACTCTTGCCATCGGAAAGCGCGAAACGCGGGAAGCTCAACGTTCGGTCGCAGCGGATCGGAGGCAGAGGAGGAGGTATGTCGTCCGTTGGGTCGTCCGGCGTCTCGTCGGGGGGCGGCTCTTCCGGTTGGGGACACAACGCGGCCTGGTTGTTCGCGACCAGCGAATCCGATTCCATGTCAGGCTGGCCGATCACGATATCAGCGGGCGCCGCGTTTGAGGTCGGAACACTATTGAAGATGAGAACGCGATTGAACCCCAAATCGGTAACGAACATCTTGCCATGGGTCACTGTAACCGAGACCGGGTCCAGCATCGATGTTGCCGAGGCGTCTACGTTGGACTGCGTCAAATCGGGTTCCGGCCGTGTGTCGAAGTCCGGCTGGCCGAGAACCACATCGGCGGCGGCGCCGCTGCTGGCCGGAATCGAGTTGTAGATCAGTACGCGAGAGTTTTGCGTGTCGGCGACGAAGAACCGTCCGCCGTCAAACCACACGCCCTGTGGTCCCCGCATGGTCGTACTGGAGGTTCCGGACGAGTTGCTGTCGGGCCCGTCTTGGCCGAGGACAACATCAGGCAGCGCGCCGTTCATAGTCGGGATCGTGTTCCACAGCAAGACGCGGTTGTTATTCGTGTCCGCTACAGCGATCCGAATGCCGTCGGTGGCCACGCCCGTGGGGTTCTGGAATCCCGCTATGACGCCGGGCACAAAGGAATCGAAATCCTGCTGGCCCAACACAACGTCCGGCAACCCTACACAGGCAGGGCACAGGCTGTTCTGCTCCAATTCGGCGTCGGGGCGCGGAATGACGCTGGAGATGTTGCGGTAGATCAGCACGCGATTGTTCACGGGCTGGGAGCCAACTCGGTTACCATCGGCGACCACCAGGATGTCTCCGCCATAAGCCACACCCGCCGCTCCGCCGAGGGTCTCGCGGCTGGAAATCGGAGCCTGCCGGGTAAAGCTGGGCTGGCCGATGACCAGCCGCGCGCCCTGCCGGTCGATCCACTGCGATTGTGCCTGCAGCGGGCCGCTGAGAGAACTCAACGCTACAAGGAAGAGCGGCCCGACCGTCGCCGCTAGGAAGTGATGTAGCCGGTACATTTGCAAGAACTCAAACTCCTCTTACTTGCCCGCCATCAATTGGAACGCTGGCGCCGGTGATGTAGCTGGCCTTCTGGGAGCAAAGGAATGCCACCAAAGGTCCAAACTCCCGCGGCTGACCCACTCGTTGGAGGGGCACCTCGCGGGACATCCCGGCAATCACTTCGTCCGCGGACACACCCTGCTTCTCGGCCCGCAAGTTGGCCATGTTCAGAAGGCGGTCTGTCGCATGGGCTCCGGGGCAGACGTTGTTGAATAACACATTGTCGCCGCCATACTCGCGCACCAAGCTTTTCATCAGCCCCACGACCGATGCCCGGATGGCGTTGGACAGGATGAGGCTATCGATCGTCTGCTTCGTCGACACAGAGGTCACGGTGACGACGCGTCCCCAACGCTGTTTGCGCATGCCCGGTAAGACTTCGCGAATCATATGCAGCGTACTCAGGAAGGTCAACTCGAAGGCCTTGCGCCAGTCTTCGAGCGAAAAATCTTCAAACGTCCCTCCGGGCGGTCCCCCGGCATTGGTCACACAAATATCGACGTTCCCGAGGCTGTTGCGGGTTTCGTTCATGAACTTCGTGACGGCTTCAAAATCGGTTACGTCCAGCGCTTGCTCGACAACATTCACTCCAAAACGGTCACGGATACCCTGGGCCGCGACCCCGAGAGCTTCCTCACCCCGGGCGCACATGGCCAGGTTGACGCCTTCGGCTGCAAGCGCCTCCGCTACCGACAAGCCAAGTCCTTTGCTTGATGCCCCAACGAACGCGACCCGACCTTTGATACCCAGATCCATTGAAATTCTTGTCCACGAACGGAGATTTCCTATCTACGAAGTGGAAGCTCTAAGATACCGATACACAACCCGCGGGATTACCAGAAGGGGAAGACCCGTACTCTACTGAGTTTACTACGTTACGAGTTATCCGAAGGGGTTCTTAAATATGCATCATCGCCGCTGAGCCAGTCCGCGCGCACGGGCTGAAACAGGTCGAGGGCAACTGAATCTTCTAATGCCTCGACTCGATGCGGCTCATGAGACTCGATTTGCACCATATCGCCGGCGGAAACTACGATCTCACGATCGTCGAAGGTGAATCGCATGCGCCCTTCGAGCAGATGAGTGACCTGTTCGTTCTCATGGCTGTGCCTGGGCACCACGGCGCCTTTTTTGCAATAGATACGGGCCATCGTCATGCGCTCGCTGTGAACCGCGCGGCGGCCAACAAGCTCGCTCATTGGCTCGAGTTCGATGTCATCCCATCGGTGAATCTTCATTTCTTTCGCCCCTCGGGCTCGTTGTTCGAGAAGGATTCTTCTTTCTGTTGCGCCGGACTCCTGTCAGCCTGCCCAGGAGCCCGAACACAAGCCCGTTCGTTTCAACATTATAAAACCGTGCGCCGTAGAAGTCGAATGTGTCGTACCGGTTCACTTGCTTGCCCGTCGCTGGAAGCTGCCGGGCAGTGCGGTGACCGGCGAGTTATGTGCTAGAATTCGGGTAGAAACACATGAAATTAAGCCACTTAGGCTCCTGGGTTCAGCGCGCGGTCGTTGTCTGCGTAGCGGCTGTGAGCTGTCAGGCACAAGCTGTTCGCGTTTTGCAGATTGACGTCGAACACGTCATTCATCCCCTCACCGTCGAAATCATTACACAAGGGTTGGAGCAGGCTCACCGGGAAAATGCCGCCGCGGTCGTGATTCGGCTCAACACGCCGGGGGGGCTGCTCAACGCAACGGAAACGATCATCCAGCAGATCGTTGCCTCTCCCGTACCGGTGATCACTTACGTCGGACCCAGCGGCGGCAAGGCCGCATCGGCGGGGTTCATGATCTTAATTGCGGGTGACGTCGCCGCTATGGCCTCAGGCACGAATACCGGCGCCGCGCATCCCGTGATGCTTGGCGGAGGCGAGATGGACAAGGTGATGAGCCAGAAGGTGGAAAATGACGCTGCCGCCTCGGTTCGCGCCATTGCCGACAAGCGCGGCCGCAATATCGAGCTGGCGGAGCAGGCGGTCACCGAAAGTAAATCATTTACCGACACAGAGGCGCTCGAGTCCAACTTGATCGACGTTGTGGCAAACGATATACCGGAGCTGTTGAATATGCTCGACGGTCGCTCCATCGTACGGTTCGACGGTTCCGAGAAGAACCTGGAGCTAGCCGGAGCCGTCATTGAGATCTATGAGTTGACGAACCGCCAGCGTATCTTGCTGCCGCTGATCAATCCGCAGCTAGCTTTCGTGCTACTGATCCTGGGCGCGCTCGGGATCTACGTCGAGTTCACTCACCCGGGACTCATCGCCCCGGGTGTGGCTGGGGCGATCCTGGTCATCGTGGGATTGATGGCGCTGTCGATGCTACCCATCAACTGGGCCGGAGCTGCGCTCATCGTTCTGGGAATTACTTGCTTCGTGCTGGAAGCGATGATGCCTACGGGCGGGATACTGGCTTTGGGCGGGGCCGTGTCGATGGTGCTTGGAACTGTGATGCTGGTGGACACAGGCATTCCCGAGCTGTCGATCGGTTGGGGCACGGCCATTGCTGTTACCCTTCCATTTGCGCTGATCACCGTTTTCCTTTTGCGGCTTGCCGTGAAATCCTTCCGCTATAAGGTGGCGACCGGTTCGGAGTCCATGGTCGGCGAGATCGGCGTAGCGAAGACAGAAGTTGCGGCTGAAGGCAAAGTTTTCGTTCATGGTGAATGGTGGAACGCGAACTCGGATCAGCCGATTTCCATCGGAGAGAGGGTCCGGATTGTGGAGATAGATGGGCTCAATCTGAAAGTCGAGCAAGCGGCGCTCGAACAGCCTGCCGGGGTTGAAAGCTAGCGCGCTCGGCAGGGAAAACGGAGCACCGCTGATCGGCTCAACAGGTTTGCCGGGTCGAACGGAAAACGGAACAACCTACGAACAAAAAAGGAAAACTATCATGTTCAACTTTAGCTGGCTGATTATCGTCATCGTCGTCCTCTATATCGTCAATTGCATCAAGATCTTGCCGGAATACGAACGGGGTGTCGTTTTTCGGCTGGGGCGGCTGCTCCCAGAACCCAAAGGACCGGGGCTCGTCCTCGTCTTTGCGCCGATCGACAAAATTGTTCGCGTGTCGCTTCGAGTCGAAACCATGGAGGTGCCCTCCCAGGACGTTGTGACCAAAGACAACGTAACGGTGAAGGTGAGCGCGGTTGTCTTCTTTCGAGTTCTCGATCCAAGGCGGGCCATCGTCGAAGTTGCCCATTTCGTGCACGCCACTTCGCAACTCGCTCAGACCAGGCTGCGATCGGTACTCGGCGAAGCGGATCTCGACGAACTGCTCAGCCAGCGCGAAAAGCTCAATGCGCGGTTGCAAGAAACGCTCGACACTCACACCGAACAATGGGGAATCAAAGTGCAAGCCGTCGAGGTCAAGCACGTCGACTTGCCAGAGCAAATGATCCGGGCCATTGCCCGCCAGGCCGAAGCCGAGCGCGAGCGGCGCGCCAAGGTTATTCACGCCGCCGGCGAGTTGCAGGCTTCCTCGAAGCTCGCCGAGGCCGCCGCCATGCTGTCGACCGAGCCTACGTCCATCACTCTTCGCTACCTGCAAACGTTGACCGAGATCGGCACCGAGAAGAATACAACGGTCGTATTCCCGCTTCCAATCGATCTCTTTGGTGGTCTCTCCAAATGGGCCAAGGGGACTGGGGGCGATGAACCCGACAGTCCGGCTACGGCTGCTCCCGCTGCCGAGTCATCGTCCGGCGAAACGCCAAAGCTTGAGACATAGCCGGCATTTCTCGCCGATTGACAGCCGAAGCGCGTGGTGAGTGCTTAGCCCGCCATTACTTCGTTGCGCCTTCTAGCCGTGCTCGACCGAGTGTCCAGCACGCGCTGTGATTGAAGAAGGGTCATCTCAGCATTCACAGCTCATGTCCTTCAAGTTGACTACTGAACAGAAACAGATTCGCCAAACAGTGGCCCAGGTGTGCGGTGATTTCCCTGGTGAATACTGGCGCGAATTGGACTCTCGCGATGGCTATCCCGAGGAGTTCGTCAAGGCCTTGACCGAGGGCGGCTGGCTGGCGGCTTTGATTCCCGAGGAATACGGCGGCGGCGGACTTTCCCTGCTGGAGGCCAGTCTGATTCTCGAGCAGGTCAACCGCTCGGGCGGCAACTCAGCGGCGTGCCATGCCCAGATGTACATCATGGGCACGCTGGTTCGTCACGGATCGGATGAGCAGCAGCGGCGCTATCTGCCCGCTCTGGCGCGCGGCGAATTGCGGTTGCAGGCTTTTGGCGTTACCGAGCCGACCACCGGTTCCGATACGACAAGTCTCAAGACGACGGCCGTTCGCCGCGGTGACAAGTACGTCATCAACGGGCAAAAAGTCTTCATCTCGCGCGTCGAGCATTCGGAGTTGATGCTGCTTCTGGCGCGGACAACGCCTATGGAGCAGGTGAAGAAGCGAACGGACGGGCTTTCCGTCTTTCTGGTGGATCTTCGCCAGGCAATCGGGCACGGGCTGACGGTGCGTCCGCTGCGCATGATGATCAACCACCACACCACCGAGCTTTTCCTCGACGACCTCGAAGTGCCGGCTGAAAACCTCGTAGGGGAGCAGGGCAAAGGCTTCCGGTGTATCCTGGACGGCTGGAACGCAGAACGTATCCTGATTGCAGCCGAGTGCATCGGCGATGGCCGCTGGTTCGTGGACCGGGCCTGCCGCTACGCCAACGACCGAGTGGTTTTTGATCGCCCGATCGGGAAGAACCAGGGCGTGCAGTTCCCCATCGCGAGGGCGCACGCGCACGTCGAAGCCGCCGACTTGGTGCGCTTTGAGGCAGCCCAGTTATTCGACAGGGGAGAAGCATGCGGGGCGCAGGCGAATATGGCCAAACTGCTGGCCGCGGATGCCTCCTGGGAAGCGGCCAACGTTGCCATGGATACGCACGGCGGGTTCGGCTTCGCCGCCGACTACGATGTCGAACGTAAGTTCCGCGAGACGCGGCTCTACCAAGTTGCGCCGGTGTCGACGAACTTGATTCTGGCCTACATCGCGGAGCACGTGCTGGGACTGCCGAGATCTTACTGAAGGCCCGCGCCCGTTGGCGGAGAAAGCATGAGGATGGATCAAAGATTGGAACGGCTCGGATTGGAACGGCTCGGATTGCAGGGGCTGGGATTGCCGAGCTGGCCTCGCACGATTTTGTCGACGCTGTTGCTCATGCTCGGTCTGCTTTGCGCCCCCGGTTGTGGCCAGAGCGAGAGCGGGGAATCCGCGTCGCTGACTCCAGCGGCGGAGAGCGGCACCGCGGACGAGAGTCTTCGTGACGCGGCTTTCGCGGGCGAGGTCGCCCAAGTGCAGCGTGCACTCGACCAAGGGGCTGACGTGAATACGGCCGATGAAGAAAACCGCACGCCGCTGATGCTGGCGGCCTTCAACGATTTCGCGGATGTCGCGAAATTGCTGCTTGACCGGGGTGCTCACGTGGACGACCGTGACAAAGCCGGACGGACGGCTCTGCTCTATGCCGCCAGTGGTCCGAACGTGAGGACGGTGCGGTTGCTACTCGGCCAAGGGGCTGACGTGAACGCGACTGACGGTGGGGAAGGCTGGACGGCGCTGATGTTCGCGGCAGCCGAGGGGCATGCCACGGTGGTACAAGCTCTGGTCGAAAACGGCGCGGATACATCGATTCAGGATGTGGACGGGGAAACAGCCCTCAAGTTCGCTACCGATAAGGGCCACACGAGCGTGATCGGGGTGCTGGAAAAAGTCCGTTGAGGCGTCTGCAAGAGAGCCCACACGATTTCGCCAAGACGGTGATGGAACCGGGTTCCATCGCGGAGCAACCTCGTGTCACCCAGCCGCTACCGAGGATGCGCTGCGAGACATGACCGACGATGATCTGACGGTACGCCGCCGTGACCTCTCGCGGCAAGGGGGTCCGTCTACGCTATCCGCGGACTCCCGTCCGCGGCTTCGTCCGGCCGTCTGGAATTTTCCGTCTACGCCAGCAGCTCTTTGACCACCTGGGCCGGCTCCACGCCGGTCAGCTTGGCGTCCAGTCCTTGGTGCCTGTAGGTGAAGCGCTCGTGGTCGATCCCGAACAACTGCAGAATCGTCGCTTGGTAATCGCGAATGTGCACTGGATCCTTCACGATGTTGTAGGAGAAATCGTCCGTCTCGCCGTGAACAACGCCCCCCTTTATGCCGCCGCCGGCCATCCATAGGCTGTAGCAGCGCGGATGATGGTCGCGGCCGTAGTCGGTGGGAGTCAGCTTGCCTTGAGAGTAGATCGTGCGGCCGAACTCACCGCCCCAAATCACCAGGGTTTCGTCGAAGAGTCCTCGCTCCTTGAGGTCTTGAATCAACGCCCAGGCGGCGCGATCGACATCCTTGGCCTGCGCCGGCAAAACTTCCGGCGCAAACGAGTGGACGTCCCAGCCGCGGTGATAGATCTGCACAAAGCGGACGCCGCGTTCGACAAGGCGTCGCGCCATCAGAGCAGCGTTCTGGAACTTGCCGGGCTGTTTCGCTTCCTCACCCCAGCGCTTGAATGTGCTTTCCGGCTCGCTCGCGATGTCGCCCATTTCGGGCACCGACGACTGCATCCGAAATGCCATCTCGTACTGCGCGATCCGGGCCAGCGTTTCCGGGTCACCGATCTTTTCATGTTGGATCTGGTTGAGCTCACTCAACCCGTCAAGCATTTCTCTGCGTACGCTGGATGAGACACCGTCGGGATTCTTGACGTAGAGCACAGGCTCGGCACCACCGCGCAATCCTACGCCGGCATACTTCGCCGAGAGAAACCCCGAACTCCACAGCTTGGCCGAAATCGCTTGTTGTCCCGATTTGGGATGGCTCTTCTCCGCGTTCATCACAACAAACGTGGGAAGGTCCTCGTTCATGCTGCCAAGCCCGTAAGCCAGCCACGAGCCGATGCAAGGTCTGCCGGCAACCTGATTGCCGGTCTGGATGAACGTGATCGCCGGCTCGTGGTTGATGGCATCCGTGTTCATCGACCGGATGATGGCTAGATCATCCACCATGCTGGCCGTGTGCGGTAGCAGCTCTGAGATCCAAGCGCCGCTTTGACCGTGCTGGTTGAACTTGAAGACCGAAGGCGCAATCGGGAAGCGCGCTTGTCCCGAGGTCATCGTCGTCAGCCGCTGGCCCTTGCGGATCGACTCCGGCAAGTCTTTGTCATACCATTCCTTCATCTTCGGCTTGTAATCAAGCAAGTCCATCTGCGGCGGTGCGCCCATCATGTGGAGGTAGATGCAGCGCTTCGCCTTCGGCGCGAAGTGCGGCAGGCCCGGCAGGCCGCCGATCGATTCGCCGCCGCCTGTAGGACCTGCGAGGCCGCTTCCTGCCATTAGGTTCGCCAGCGCGATGCCGCCGATGCCCTTGGCTCCACGGGAGAAAAACTGTCGTCTGGTTTCCGCAAGGATTGCTTCTTTGTATGGATGCATTTCTCAAAATCCTCCGCAAGTGGACTGCTTCCTCTAGGATGCAGCCTCTGCCGCCGCGGGCTGACGCCCGCGGTTCTGAATTACTTATTTAGTACCTCGTCCAAATTGATCATCTGGTTCGCGACCATCGTCAACGCCGCCGACTCGGCGGCCGGCAGGGCTTCATCCGCAGCGGACTCGCCGGTCGCAAGCAGCTTCTCCGCATCTTGACCGTGCTCGCCGTAGTAGCCGACGAAAGCTTCATAAGTCCGCCTGGCAACGGCCCGTTCCTTTTCTCCGAAATCGCGTGCCAGCAGTCGAGCGCTCATGTAATCGAGCTGGCGGTCGAAATCGTCCCCGGCTTCACGAATCGCCTTCTGCGCCAGGTGACGAACGGCCTCGACGAACTGCGGATCGTTCATGGTCACCAGCGCCTGCAGCGGCGTGTTGGTCCTCTCACGTCGCACGGTCGAATGCTCACGCGTGGGCGCGTTGAAAATGTTCATCGAAGCCGGTGGCGCGGAGCGCTTCCAGAACGTATACATGCTGCGGCGGTATAGTTTGTCACCACTGTCGTGCGTATAGTGCCGCGTATTGCTGGAGAGCATCGCTACGCTTTCCCAAACACCTTCGGGTTGGTAGGGCTTCACGCTCGGGCCGCCGATCTTGCGCACGAGCAATCCGCTGGCCGCCAAGGCGTAGTCCCGGACCATCTCGCCGTCCATTCGGAAACGCGGTCCGCGAGAAAGCAGGCGGTTGTCCGCATCCTTATCGGCCTTGGCATCGGTGGTCTCCGATGACTGGCGGTAAGTCGAGGAAGTGACCATCATACGGAAGAAGTCCTTCACATCCCAGCCCGACTCCCGGAACTCCACCGCGAGCCAGTCCAACAACTCGGGATGGGATGGGGTTTCACCCTGGGAGCCGAAATCGTCGCTGGTCCTGACGATTCCGTTTCCGAAAACTTGCTGCCAGTAGCGGTTAACGATCACGCGCGCCGTGAGCGGGTTCGCATCATCGACGATCCACTTGGCTAACCCCAGCCGGTTGCGAGGCAGCGAAGCGGCCATGGGGTGCAAGGCCGGCGGCGTGCCCGCTTTCACTAGTTCCGTGCGCTGGTCATACATTCCGCGGGTCAGAATATGCGCCTCGGGCTCGTGGCCCTGGATCTCCTTCATTACATGCGTGACCCCGCCCCGGCGGCGCAGCTCTCGCCAGCTCAACTCAATTTTGCTCTTGCGGGACATCAAGCTGCGATAGCCCTTATGCTCTCGCGTAAGAAAGTAGAGACGCAAGGCGTCACGCTCTTCGCTCGTCAGTTGGTCGGGTTGCTTCTCTGTCGCTCGCTTCAACACAGCCCACTGCGAGACGAGCTTGGCCTCGTCGACCGAGATCGCGCGATTGAAGATCCGCAGGTCTGCTATTCCACCTCCGCTCATATAGCGGGTCTTAATCTCATCGCGGCCGCCTCTGCCCCTGTTATCACCTTTCGCGAGCATCAGAGGACGGTCGGCGCGGATGCTTCCCTGCACTTTCGTGAAATACTCGCTGCCCTGCACCGGTATGATTTCACCGTTCGTATAGAAGCGCAGGCCCGCCCACTCACCGGAGCCGTCGTGCGTGACGGTGATGTGGGTCCACTCCGCGGCAGGCAAGCGCCGCAAGTTGTTAGGAACGATCGTGACGCTCGAACGCCCCCCTTCGTCCTCTGCCCCGTCGCCCTCAACCTTGTCGCCGGTCATCTTGAAAATGAGCTGCCTTTCGGCGATTTCAAATGTCCAGCCACGGGACCCGTCGTCGGGATCGTTCTGGCCCGCGACAATAAAGCTCCCCGCGTCGTTGGGGTGAAAAATCCACAGGGCCATGGAGAACGCCGAATCGCTATCCAGTTCCTGGGAGGGAAGCTCGGCCCACGACTCTTCTCCGAACAATAGCCCTGGCAAATCCTTGTCGGGCCCCTTCCCGGCGGCCGCGCCACCGTGCAAGCTGACGTCCTGGCGTTGGCCTCCCATCTCGATCTCTGGCTTGCCGTCGAGTGAAAGCGTCAACTGCGCGGCTGATTCTTCGAGCGGCGCCTTGACGGACCGATAATCGCCACTTCCGAGCCAGGCCGTGAACTCGGCGTCAACCGCGTCGCCCGACGACCTGAGGCGATCCAATGCGGCATCGGTTTCGGTTGCCTCCGCGCGCAGTTTGTTCCACTCCTCGCGGTCGTCCTCGACGGGAACGACGAGCACGGGTGGTGGATCGGATACATTCCCGTCCATCACAAACTGCGTGGTGTTTCGGAAGAAAGCCGTCAGCGAATAGAAGTCTCGCTGCGCTATCGGGTCGAACTTGTGGTCGTGGCAAGTGGCACACCCAACCGTCAATCCCAGAAACACCGTGCCCGTGGTATCGGCGCGGTCCTTGGCGTAGATGACCTCATATTCCTCGGGGATCACGCCACCTTCATTCGTAGTCATGTTGCATCGCTGGAAGCCCGTGGCGACCAGTTGATCGAGCGTCGGGTTGGGCAGAAGGTCGCCCGCGATTTGCTCAACAGCAAACTCATCGAAAGGCTTATTCTCGTTGAAAGCCTGAATCACCCAGTCCCGGTAGGCCCACATCTCGCGGTAGTTGTCTATGTGGATGCCGTGCGTATCCGCGTAACGCGCTGCGTCAAGCCAGTAACGGCCTCGGTGCTCTCCCCAATGTTTTGACGCGAGCAACTTGTCGACCAGCGTCTCGTAAGCGTTCGCCGACGTATCGCTGAGAAAACTCTCGAGGACACCCTGATCAGGCGGCAGTCCAGTCAAGTCAAGCGCGACGCGTCGGGCCAGAGTTCGCTTGTCAGCTTCGGGAGCCGGCTCCAATCCCTCTTGCTCCAGCCGCTCAAGAATAAAGCGATCCAGTGGGTTTCCCACCCAGCTAGCCTTCTCAACCTGCGGTGGCTCCTGCTTCTCCAGCGGCACAAAGGACCAGTGCTGATCCCACGACGCGCCTTCCTCAATCCAGCGCCTCAAAATGTCAATCTGCTCCACCGTCAATTCCTTCTTGGAATGGGCGGGCGGCATCCGCAGAACTTCGCTCTTGTGCGTGATTCGCTGATAGAACAGGCTGGCTTCCAGATCGCCGGGAACGATCGTCGTGCCATTGTCGCGTTTGGAAAGCGCACCCTCGTGCGTGTCGAGACGCAGGCCTGCCATCCGAGTGCCCTCATCCGGGCCATGGCACTGGAAACACTTGTCCGAGAGGATCGCTCGCACTTCGCGCTGGAAGTCGACCTTATCGGAAGCACTCCTGGGCGGCGCGGCAAACGCGGCGGCGGACAACAGGCTCAACGTAACGACTTGGCGGAAAATTAACCGATTCATGCGGGCACCTATCCTATATCCTGTAAAACTTCACCATCTGATTCTATGGAACTGCACCATCTGGATCTACACCATGATTCTATAACCGGCTCTGATCTACTTGTTCAATACTTCGTCCAAATTGATGATCTGGTTAGCGACCATCGTCAATGCCGCTGACTCAACCGCCGGCAGGGCCTCGTCTGGAGCGGACTCGCCGGTCGAAAGCAGCTTCTCTGCATCTTGACCGTGCTCGCCATAGTAGCCAACGAAACCATCATAGGTGCGCCTGGCAACGGCCCGTTCCTGTTCTCCGAAATCGCGTGCCAGCAATCGCGTGCTCAGGTAATCAAGCTGGCGGTCGAAATCGTCCCCGGCCTCACGCATGGCCTTCTGCGCCAGGTGACGCGCCGCCTCGACGAACTGCGGATCGTTCATGGTCACCAGGGCCTGCAGCGGCGTGTTGGTCCTCTCACGTCGCACGATCGAATGCTCCCGCGTGGGTGCGTTGAAGATATCCATGGAAGCCGGCGGCGCCGCGCGTTTCCAGAACGTATACATGCTGCGGCGGTAGAGCTTGTCCCCGGCGTCTTGCTTGTAGTGCCGTGTGTTGCTGATCGTCATCGCCACGCTTTCCCAAACTCCCTCGGGCTGGTAGGGCTTCACGCTCGGTCCGCCGATCTTGCGCACGAGCAATCCGCTGGCAGCCAAGGCGTAGTCGCGAACCATCTCGCCGTCCATTCGGAAACGCGGTCCGCGCGAAAGCAGGCGGTTGTCCGCATCCTTTTCGGCCTTGGCCTCGGTGGTCTCCGATGACTGGCGATAAGTCGAGGAAGTGACCATTATACGGAAGAAGTCCTTCACATCCCAGCCCGACTCCCGGAACTCCACTGCAAGCCAATCAAGCAACTCGGGATGGGTAGGCGGTTCACCCTGGGAGCCGAAATCGTCGCTGGTTGTGACGATACCGCTGCCGAACACCTGCTGCCAGAAACGGTTCACGGTAACGCGTGCCGTCAACGGATTCGAGTCGTCCACCAGCCATCGGGCAAGGCCCAGCCGGTTACGGGGAAACGCGGCCGGCATCCTCGGCAACGTCCCGGGAGTGCTGGCCTCGACTTCCTCACCAGGTTGATCGTAGAGACCACGGTTGAGAATGTGGGCCGAAGGCATATGTTCGGCCCGCTCTTGCATGACGTGGGTCGCCGCTCCGCGGCGACGAATCTCCCGTTGCTCTTTGCTGAGTTCGAGGGAAGTCCTCCCGCGCGCACGCGACAAAACCGGCCAGAGCGAAACCAGGCGCGCCTCGTCCAGGCTGATGGCTCGATCAAAAACCCGCAAGTCCGCTATGGCGCCACCGGTGAAGTAACTTTCCTCGTAGCCGTCTCCGGATTGGGAGGTTTGCTTGCCGAGGAGCAACGGCTGACCGGTCAGAATATTGCCCTCGAGACTGGTAAAGTACTCGCTTCCAAGGGTCGGCACCATCTCGCCATTGAGATAGTAGTTGAGCCCGGCTCGCTCCCCGCTGCCGTCGTAGCTGACGGCCAGGCGATTCCATGTCCCGGCTTGCAACTCCTCCAGTGGTCCAGCCCCGACCTCAAGCTTGCTTTGAGCCGAGGTGGCCTCCACGTTGTCTCCGAACATCTTGAATTTCGGTCTCCGGGCGCCGATATCAATCGACCAGCCGCGCTTGTGATCGTCTGGATCGGTCTGACTCATCACGACGACGTTGCCCGTGTTCAACGGCTGCAGGAACCATAGTGCGATAGAGAATGGCTTCCGAGCGTCGAGTTCAAGATTGGGTAGCTCCGCCCAGGATTGGTCGTCGAAATGAAGTGCCGGCTGGCCTTCCTCCGGTCCCTCTCCCAGCTTCACGTCTCCAGAGAACTCGATCGCGTTGAGTCCATCGCGCCGGGCCGCGCGCGCCTCACTGGCCATTGAGAGTGTCAAGATTTCGGAAGACTCGTCCAGAGGTGTCTTCAACGACCTGTGGGCTCCGCTTTTTAGCCAGGTCTCGAACTTGCCCTCGGCGGCGGCGGAAACTTTTTCGCGGCGCCCCTTGACGTCGTCGGCCTTTTGCTCAAGCTCTCGCCAGTGGTCCCGGTCGCCCGCCCGAGGCACAACCACGATGGGTGCGGAATCCGCTACATTCCCGTCCATCACGTACTGCGTGGTGTTCCGGAAGAAGGCCGTCATCGAGTAAAAGTCTTTCTGCGAGATTGGGTCGAACTTGTGGTCGTGACAGGTGGCGCAACCGACCGTCAGGCCGAGCCAGACTAGGCCGGTCGTGTCAGCACGATCCTTGGCATAAATCGCCTCGTATTCGGCCGGAATGAGGCCCGCCTCATTCGTGGTGACGTTGGAGCGGTGGAAGCCCGTTGCAACGCGCTGGTCGAGAGTTGGATCGGGTAAAAGGTCGCCGGCGAGTTGCTCCACGGTGAACTGATCGAAGGGCTGGTTTCGATTGAATGCCTGAATCACCCAGTCCCGGTAGGGCCACATCTCGCGATAGTTGTCGACATGTAACCCATGCGTATCGCCGTACCGCGCCGCGTCAAGCCAGTAGCGGCCCCTGTGCTCTCCCCAATGTTTGGACTTGAGCAATTTGTCGACCAACTTCTCGTAGGCGCTCGCCGACGTATCGCTAAGAAAAGTCTCGAGGACACCCGGATCAGGCGGCAGGCCAGTCAAGTCAAGCGCCACCCGCCGGGCCAGGGTCCGTTTGTCGGCTTCCGGAGCCGGCGCCAGCCCATCTTGTTCGAGCTGTTTGAGGATAAAGCGGTCCAGTGGGTTGCGTATCCAGCTAGCCTTGTCGACCTGTGGTGGCTCTGGCCTCTGCAGCGTCTCGAACGACCAATGCTGGTCCCACGATGCGCCTGCTTCGATCCAGCGCCGCAGAACGTCGATCTGCTCCACCGTCAATTCCCGCTTGGAATGGACAGGCGGCATCCGCAGAACTTCGTTCTGGTGGGTGATGCGCTGATAGAACAGGCTGGCTTCCGGATCGCCGGGAACGATCGTCGTGCCGCTGGACCGCTTGGAGAATGCACCCTCGTTTGTGTCGAGGCGCAGGCCCGCCATCCGGGTGCCCCCATCGGGGCCATGACAAAGGAAACAATTTTCGGAGAGAATCGGCCGCACTTGGCGCTGGAAGTCGACCTTATCGGAGGCACTCCTGGGAGGAGCGGAGAATGCGGTGACAGACAACAAGCTCAACGTAACGGCTTGGCAGAAAAGTAAACGATACATCCGCACCTATCCCGAAAAGTTGCTCTATCTGTATTCTATACCCGCCCGCTAAGGTGAGCAAAACCTCGCCCCGCCAAAGAGCGTATCCTCGCCTTCGCTAACGGTGGGGACCGGCATCCTTGCCGGTCTATCGCCGCGAAGCGGCGAAGCAGCCCAATCCTATCGACTCAGTGAAACAATCGGACTATTGAAACGTCAGTACTCCCCTAGCCACCTTCCCCGACTCCATATCATCGAATGCCTGAGGCAGCTCCTCCAGCGGATAACGCTTCGTAATCAGATCATCCAACTGAAGCTTCCCTGACCGATAGAGGTCCACCAACATCGGTAGATCAATCCGAGGGCGAATCGAACCAACAAACGAACCGAACAGCCGCTTATTCTGCAGCACAAGGGCCCCGGCCGAAATCGGCACGTCGGTCTTTGCGGAGTGCAACCCAATAATCGTAGCGGTGCCGCCGGGCCGTGCCGCCATCAGCGCTTGAGAGATCGTCGCGGCTGCGCCCACACTGTCGAAAACGTACTCCGGCCCGCCACCGGTTAACTCACGCAGGGCCCCGACAGCATCGGTTTCCGTCGAGTTCACCGTGTGGGTAGCGCCCATGCGGCGGGCGAAGTCGAGCTTCGAGTCCATCACATCGACCGCGATGATGGGGTTGCAACCGGCCAGCTTGCAGCCCTGAATGGCGCTCAAGCCGATGCCGCCGCAGCCGATGACCGCCGCGGGAAGGCCCGCTTTTGCCTGGGCGGTGTTGATCACCGCGCCGACGCCGGTTGCTACTGCACAGCCGATCACAGCGGCAATCTCGAAAGAAACATCTTCGGGAAACGGAATCGCGCTCGCTTCATCGATCACGCAGTATTCCGCCATCGTGGCGGCGCTAAGCAGGTGCTTGAGCGGAATACCGTCTAGAGTTTTGAGGCGGGTGGTGCCGTCGAGAAGCACGGCTTTGAAAGTGGTCGCGGCCAGCCGCTCGCAGAGATTGTGCCGCCCGTTCAAACATCGCGAGCAAGACTCGCAGGCCGGAAGCCAATTCACGATGATGCGGTCGCCCGGCTTGACCCTCGTGACGCGGCTGCCCACAGCCTCGACCACGCCTGCGCCTTCATGACCGAGGACCAACGGAGGCGTCGCCCGCAACTCACCCCGATAGGTGTGCAAGTCGGAGTGACAGACCCCGGCGGCATGCAAACGCACAAGAACTTCGGTATCTTTGGGATCGTCCAGCTCGACTTCTTCGATGGTCAGCTGGCCGATTTCGCGCGCAAGCGCCGCTTTCATTCGCATGAAGTGATTGTCCTAGCTTGACTCGAGGGAATCAAGCATCGGGCCAACAGCACCCAAGGGAATCGGCCCGCCAGGACACGTTCAACCTGGACAGGTAGGGTTAGTCTTGTGGCGGACGAGTCGCAGAATGGTGCGGCCGGGGCGGCGGCGGGGGTACTTTCTCAAACGTAGGGGGCGGGCCAGTGGGTTTCTCAGGCTGAGCCACGTCTCTGTTTGACTGCTGCACTATCGATTTATTGTCCGCCATCATTCGCCTCGTCCAAGAAAATCGGCCTCCAAATCTCGGTCGTTCGGCTGTCGCCGGACATTGAACATGCCGCTATGGAGTAGACAGAATCTCCCGACAGATAGAGATACTGGTAAGGCAAGGCCGTGTATGCGTTCGTGTCCTCATTATACTGCGCTGGCTCTTCGATAACGATATCTCTCTCGTCGCGACTAACGGAAAGCTGCCCCCGAGCCAAGATTCCGGCATAGGCGTCCCCACTTTTGAGGGAAACAACAATCCAGCGGCCTTACACTTCCCGGAATTACATGGATCGGAAGCGGCCAGTGAAACAGTTCAGACAGCAGTGCGTAGAGAACCAGGCCAACAACACTGAACGACAGCCACCTGAGTGGAACTTCCCATTGCTTCGCGCGCAGGTCGAGACCCACGAACGAACGAAATACCAGATCTCCCAGAAAACCAGGGAGGCCAACGAGCAACAGGATCAACAAAGCTGTAATTGTGGTGGGCACGAGAGTCATTTCTGCGGGGACTCAGCCTCGTATGCCACCTGAATTATGCACTGCCGGTGCACCTGGTGAGGGCTGAGCCGCCAGGAACCATTTGGGGACCCCCGAAAACATGGGGTAAAAAGGTAGGCTGGCAAAGATTTCAGCTTCGCCAGTCAACCCCAAGGAGGTCACCCAAATGGTTACCAAACGAAAACAGCATAGCTCCCGAAGGCCCGTCAAACAAGGCCCCGGCGCGAGGGCCCCGCGGCCCAATAAAATCGGGGCTGCCACGCCCTATCACTTCCGTGGCAAGAATCTGACTCCCTACGGCGGCTTGCTGCCCGTCGCCACCCTGCTCGAAAAACTCGGCTTCCAAGCGCTGCTGGAAGAAACCCTCACGACCAAACGGATCACCCGAGCCATGAGCCCCTACCAGTTCGTGCTGGCCCTCGTGCTCGGCCTCTATGTCGGCTTTGCGCGGCTCAACCAACTCCGCTTCATCGCTCGCGACCCCATCCTGACCGGCATCTTGCAAGTGACGCGTCTGCCGCCGCAGTCCACGCTGTGGCGCTTTCTGGCCTCGCTGCACCTCAACGTGGCGAAGCAGATCCTTTCCATTCAGCGCCAGCTGCGGGAACGAGTCTGGGCCGCGGCCCACGTGAAGTTGGAGACGGTGACGCTGGACACCGACACCACCGTGCATACCCTCTACGGCCGCCAGATGGGCGGGCGCAAGAGCTACAACCCCAAGAACAAGGGCAAGCGCAGCTACCAGCCGATACTGACCTTCCTGGCCGAGACGCGCGAATACCTGATGGGCGGGTTGCGCAACGGCGACCGGCCCACGGGCCGACAGATCGCCGCCCACCTCGAGAGCGCTTTCCGGACTTTGCCGGGCGGCGTGAAGAAAATCCTGGCGCGGGCCGATTCCGGCTTTTATTGCTGGGAGGCGGTGGAGGCCTATGAAAAGGCGGCTTGTCAGTTCGTCATCGTGGCGCGCAAAACGCGGCGCCTGGTCGAGCGCTTGCAGCAAGCAGAATGGAAACCCTCCCCCCGCTCCGACGCGGACGCGGAATGCCAATTCCTCTACCAACCGCAAGGCTGGGCGCGGGCCTGCCGTTTCCTGGCGCTGCGTTACGAAAACGAGCCCAAGGCCGGCGCGGCCGAGCAATACCAGTTGTTCGCCACCAGCGCTTACACCTACCGCGTGTTTGTCACCAATCTGGCCGAGCCGATCGCGGCGGTGGTGTGGTTTTACAATCAGCGCGCCGGAGCCGAGAACCTGATCAAGGAGGCCAACAACGACGCCGGGCTGGCGGCCCATCCCTCGCGCCGCTTTGACATGAACCGCAATCACTTTCAGTTGGCCATGCTGGCCTACAATCTCAACTGCTGGCTGCTGCTGTTCAACCGCGAAGCCCAGGCCAGCGTGGAGACGCTGCGGCACACCACCCTGGCGACGGCGCGGCTGCGTTTTCTGTTCGTGGCGGCCAAGATCTGGCGGCACGCCGGCAGAACGGGTGTCAGCTACAGCGATCATTATCAGGAAAAGGGCCTGTTTGAACGGCTGATGCGACGGCTGCGGGCGATGGGGCCGCCGGGATCGAGCTTGGCGCCGGTGGTGGAGGGTGCGCTGAGCTGAGGGGCACTCCATGCATAAAATTTCATGCACTCGCCGCAAGGTACTGGGAACACGCCGCTTGCCAGCCCGCTTTTGCCCTGCCGGGATCAGGAGGCGGCTCAAACGGGGAGGGAAACAGCAGAAAAGACGACTTGAGAAATCACTGAGTTGACACGAGTGCCGCTATCGCCACAACTCCATCGACGATGGCTACGCCGAATCTGTGCATAATTCAGGTGCCAATGAACTTTCCGCAATCCGGACTGTTGAGAAAAGCCAGGGAGTTTTTGGTATTATATCGCGGCCGAGCGGGCTTTTTGTGCCGGCGAATGTTTTACAGTCACACCTTGGTGCTAAACGTAGGGAGTTGAGTCAGTCAAGCCTCCTGAACAGCTGTCATTCGTAGGACGACCCGTGCTTGGAGAGCCTTGCTCCGGTCACCTCAATCCGCCTTCCCGCCCTTTTCGACAATGCAATACAAATGCTCTTCGGTGCGAATGAAAATCTGATTGCCCGCAACCGCTGGCGAGGCTAGCGTATAACTATTCAACTTATTCACACCAAGAATCTCGAACTTATCTCCTGCCCGAAACACCGTCGTGGTCCCGTCCTCGCTCGTCGCGTAGATCTTGCCGTCGGCCAGCACCGGCGAAGCGCTGTAGGTGCCCGGTTCGAGTCGGCTGCGGTCCCAGATCGTCTCTCCGTCTTTGACCCGCAGGCACAAAGCGATCCCCCTGTCATCAACGATGTAGAGCCTTTCACCGTCGGTCGTTGGCGTGGGGACGTCGGGCCCGTAGTCAGTGGACCAGAGCCGGTGCGATTGAGTCACGTCTCCTTCGCCGCCCGCCCGAAACGCGATAAAAGGTTTGCGGCGGCTTGGCGCGAAGATGATATCTCCGCAAATCAGTGCCGAAGCGATCGTGCGGTTGCTCCCGGACCGGCTCGGATTCAGTCCGCCGCCCCTCCAAAGCTCCTTGCCGTTCGCCAGGTCATGGCCAGTCAAATAGTCGCCTCCCGTGATGATCAGTTGCAGCTTTCCGTCTACATCCGAGAGCATCGGTGTCGAGTAGGCGTCAGGCGATTCTCTGGGGGCGTCGGTCGGCCTCTCCACCTTCCACAGCGTCTTGCCCGTTGAGGCATCGGCCGCCAGGACGTAGGAGGGCTCATCGGTCTTCATGCCGTGCAGCACCTGAATGTAAAGCCTCCCCTCGTGCAGCAGCGGCGAAGAAGCGTAGCCCCAGTTGAGCCCGAACTCTCCGTAGTCTTGCTGTAGATCCCGCCTCCAGATCTGTTCCCCGCTGAAATCGAAACAGCTCAGCGTGCCGACACCCGTCATGATCCACACATGCTGGCCATCGGTCACCGGCGAAGGAGAAGCCATATTCTGCTTGAACAGAATCTTGTTGCCCTCGCCAATCGACTGTCGCCAGCGGATCGAGCCGTCTTTGCGGTTGAGCGCCACCAGAAGCAGCTCGTCGGCAAAGTTCAGAGCAGATGCGATACGGCCCAGCGCGGCGCCCACAAAACCCCTGCCCTTGGGATTGGTGAAACCCTCTTCCGCTGAAGTGACGAAGATCGTGTCTTCCCAAACGACCGGGCTCGCGGCGCTCCAGCTAGGTAGTTCCGTGCGCCAGGCAACGTTTCGCGATTCACTCCAGCGGACAGCCAAGCCCGCCGCCTTCTCGCTGGTTCCGTTCAAGTGAGGACCGCGCCACTGCGGCCAGTTGTCAGCCACATCGGCGCCACGGGAAAGTCCGATAAGCAAGAACGCGGCTAAGAGCAGGGGTGGTGCGGTTCGCATCGTGACATCACCTCCGAAGACTGTGATTTGTCGATATGATCCTTGGGGCCACCGTATTTGTGGTCCTCATATTTGTGGCCATGATAGCAGAGGCAGTTGGGATCCGATGCGCCTGAAACCGCGAAGGACTCCCTGGTGTATCCGGGGCGGCTTGACACGTGCCCTACAATGAATACAGAGGATCGGTGAGGGGGTCCACCGGAAGACAAGACGGTCGCCTGGTCCTGAACTCGGTCGACGAGTATCGGCGTTTCGACAGCCGATAACGATGGCCGAGGGATAGAGATTGAGGGGAGCTCACAACAAATTGCCTGCGATGTGTCAATTCTCCGAATCGTCTTGCCCACAGAGGCGGCGAGATAGGGCAACAAAAGGCGAATACATTTTGTGAGATCCGCTCAAATCTGCTCAAATCCGCTCAAATCCGCTGACTCGGCGAAAGTGTCGCTGCGAGCGTGCGCTTCCTAGGTCAAGAACGAGAACTCGGCCATATTATTCTCGTCAGTTGAGCTGATGCCTTTCCAATCAGAACGGACAACGATGAGCACCGACAATGAAGATCGCTGCCTGCACCACATATTACGTACCCGGGTGCGCCACACCCGCCGGACCCAGATCCGTCCGTAAGGACTTTGGTTGCCTCCGAAAACGTTTTGAATACCCGTAGCGCAGGGCTCGTAAGAGACCTGCGGCTTTTCGGAGTTGGAGCTCAGGCGACTCAACATGGAGCTCAGGCGACTCAACAATGAGGTGCTACATTGAAAGATGGACACGACTTCGCGTCCAATCCAGGAGAAAGGTTCCCTTTGTCAAACAACCAGCATCCTTCACGCAAGCCCGTTATGGCCGGCAACTGGAAAATGTTCAAGACGGTGGCCGAGACCCGCGATTTCATTGAGAAGCTCAAGTCTTTCGTGGCGGAGGCGCCACACTGCGAGATCGTGATCGCACCACCTTATCCTGGGCTAGCGGCGGCAGCGGAGGCGGCCCAAGGCAGCAATATCCAGATCGGCGCTCAGAATATGCACTGGGAAGAAAAGGGTGCATTTACCGGCGAGGTTAGCGGCCCCATGATTGTCGCCGCCGGCTGTTCCCACGTCATCCTTGGGCATAGTGAGCGGAGGCAGTATTTCGGGGAAACCGATGAAACGGTGAACCGGCGACTCCTCGCCGCCCTCTCGGCCGGGCTCACTCCGATCGTTTGCTTCGGGGAAACACTTGAGCAACGAGAGTCTGATCAGACCGAAAAAGTTCTCACGAGGCAGTTTGACGGGGCGATGGCTTCATTGACCGCCGATCAGTTCTCCCGTATAATCGTAGCGTACGAACCGGTTTGGGCCATAGGAACAGGCCGTACCGCAACGCCTGACATGGCCGCCGGGGCTCACCATCTTCTCAGGGACAGGGCGGCTGAACAGTTTGGACCGGAGGCAGCCGAGGGCCTGCGCATCCTTTACGGCGGCAGCGTCAAGCCCGCCAACGTAGAGGGTTTGATGGCACGACCGCAGATTGACGGGGCTTTGGTTGGCGGGGCTAGCTTGGAGCCCGAATCAATGGCCGCGCTTGTAAACTATCCGAGATAGTTTGGAAACCCACGGCCGGGCCCGCTCATCGCCGCCAGCAAAACGCCGCCAGGAAAACGCCGCCAGGAAAACATGGAAATCCTACTGACCAGCATCTATGTCATCGTCTCGCTTTTCTTGATCATCGTCGTGCTGCTGCAAAGCGGCAAGGCGGCCGATCTCGCCGGCGCTTTCGGCGGCATGGGTTCGCAAACCGCATTTGGTCCTCGCGGGTCCGCCACTCTGTTATCAAAGGCGACAACTCTCGCCGCCGTACTGTTCATGCTCCTGTCGATCACTTTGGGGATCGTGAAGTCACGGGACCGTGGAGTAGGCGAGTCCGTCATCGAGCGCACAGGGACAGCCGGCGAGCCCGCCACCCCGGGAGCCCAAACTCTGGAGCCGGGGACGACCACCATACCGCTCGACATTCCTCCACCCCCTCAATCGGGGTCTCAGCCCGCTGCGGGAACCGAGCCCGAGGCCGGAACCGAAGGCAGCGGTACCGCCGAGCCCCAGTAGGCTTAGAGCCTCCAGACCAGCCGTTCAGCCGGGAAGCGCTGTAGGATCGTCGCCCATAATGCAGCGAGCCGAAACCGTGGGTGCGAAAACGACAAGTGTAAGCCGCCCGGACGGGGGTAGTGGGAGCAGCGGTTGGTCAACGTCTAGATCGGGACTTAGAGGGATCTTTCCGCTAGCTCCCCGAAAACAGGAAGCGAGTGCTTCTCTCCCTTGGTCGTCTTGACAAGCATGAAGATCCACAGTCCCAGAATCAGCAGTTGGACCACCGTATCGAGCGGGACGTCGGGGCCTGGCATCATCTGAACCCAGAGTCCCAGAGTCCAGTCGGCCAGCAGCCACGCAACGAATAGATAAAGTCCCTGATAGGCGTGAAAACGAGAGTCTTGTTCCTGGCGAAACGTATCTGACGCTAGGACATAAAGGCCGGCGATCCAGCCGAACCAAGGCACGTAACAAAGGATCGAGGCGGTCCTCGGACTCAGCGCCGGTCCGCTCCGTGCTGGCCCTCGGCTCGGCCCGGAAACCGGCTGCCGATAGCCGCAGAGACCGCAGAACTGGTCGGCGTCTCGAACGTCCTTCCCGCAACTGGTACAAAACGGCACGGATGTAGTTCCTGTTCGCCCTTAGGTTTCGCTAACGCGCAGAGGGCGACCGACCGGCACGATCGGCCCGTGTAGCGGGGACCTTCGTCCCTATCTTAACCGGTGATCAGAGCACGCCTGGCACTTCGCTTGATCAACCCTCTATCTGGAAATACGAGTTCCCAGGCCCATAGTTCCGTCGCAAGAATTGGCCGCCAGGTCGCTACAAGCCTAGATCTTTGAGATGCCCGATTCTTAGCCTGAAAGACCTAACGGGAAAAACTTGCGATACAGCTCAGGCAGTCGCACCGGTTTGCCCTCTAGGTCACAGACCACATGAAGGGTCTCGCCGGTCACCAGCAACTGATCGTCCTGGTCGTCGGAAACCCGGTGCATTTCGTAAGCAAAGCGGACCGTCCGTGAACGGGCTTCCGTCAGCCACGTTTGGACCCGGACCTGGTCGTCAAACCGCGCCGGCGCACGATAGCGGCACTTCGCCTCGGTTACTGTCAGCATGACGCCACCCTCAAGTTCCATGTCCCGGTATTCGAATCCGGTTTCACGACAGTAGGCGACACGCCCCACCTCCATCCACACGAAATAGTTCGCGTAGTAGACAATCCCCATCCGGTCGGTTTCCGCATAGCGAACCCTAAGCCGTGTTTCCACTTTGTGCATCAAGACAAGTATAGGGGCCGTCGGAGATCACGCCGGGAAACGCTCCCGTTCCACCCGTTTCTCATCGCGTGCTTCGCACTTGAGGCGACGGGGAATGCAGAGGGGAGGCGCCCAGGTTGCCTGAAAAAGGGCTTTCGGAACTCCCGTGGCCCATGGGGCCCGAACCAACCTGTGGTCTTCTGTTGGGCCGAACTCGACTGGTGAACGCGGGATTTAAAACGCAGGTCTCGCTACTTCCTAGGTTACGGGGTCTTTGAGGCCGCGCCTTCAAGACTCTTGCGAACCGCGTCGAGAATGCCGTTCAGGAAGGGCCCGGACTCGTCGGTGGAAAAGCGGCGGCCGACTTCTACTGCTTCGTTGATAATTACCGCCGGAGCTTCTTTTTCATCCAGCAGCTCTGAAACGGCCATTCGCAGGATGTTGCGGTCGACTGCTGCCATCCGCTCCAGCCTCCAATTGGCGGCATGCTCGCGGATGAGGTCATCTATTCGGGCAACCCGGGAAGTCACCCGCTCGAAGAGCCGTTCGGCGAACGCATCGTCGCCGGGACTTTTTTTTGAAGTCTCAGCGGCGAGGGTTTTCCAATAAGCCTCGCGCCCATCACCAGCAGGCTCGCGGTTGAGCTCCCACTGATAGATCATCTGCAGGGCCCGCTCGCGGGAGCGGTGTCGAGAAGCCACGTTAGTTTCCGCTTCCGTCGCTGGTACGAAGTTCTTTCATGAGATTAGCCATTTCAATTGCAGTCATCGCCGCATCGAAACCCTTGTTGCCGCCCTTAGCACCGGCGCGGTCGATCGCCTGCTCCAGCGTGTTGCAAGTGAGAACTCCGAAGATCGTCGGAACGCCCGTTTTCAGCCCCGCTTGAGCGATTCCTTTGGACGTCTCGGCGGCAACGTAGTCGAAGTGCGGCGTGTCGCCCCGAATGACGGCCCCAAGACAAATCACAGCGTCATAGCTCCCGCTCTGACCCAATTCGAGCGCTGATACGGCAATCTCCAGCGAACCAGGAACCCGCACGACATCGACCGCCTCGGCACCACCGCCTACGCGCTCCAAGGCATCGAGCGCACCGCCCAGCAAGCGGTCGGTGATGAAGCTGTTGAAGCGGCTCACCACCACGGCGAACCGGAGTCCCTGGCCGCTCAATGCGCCTTCAACCGACTGAAATCTTTCTTCTTGCTTTTTCATGATTTCAGCGGCCTTTGAACTCAGCCTTGCGTTTTTCGAGAAACGCGCGCGTGCCTTCTCGAATGTCCTCTGTAGCGCAACTCAGTCCGAACTGAGAGGCTTCAAAAGTCAAAGCGGCCGCCAGCGACATTTCCATTCCCTGGTTGATCGCTTGCAGACACAGGGCGACGGCAACCGAACCGTTCTCTAATATTCTAGTGGCAATCCGGCGGGCGGTAGGAATCAGTTCCTGCAGGGGTACGACGTGATTCACAAGCCCGATGCGGCTCGCCTCCTCGGCAGTGACGGGATCGCCCGTCAGGATCATCTCCAGCGCACGGCCTTTGCCCACCAGCCGTGGCAGCCGCTGCGTGCCGCCGTAGCCGGGGACGATGCCGAGCTTCACTTCGGGCTGGCCAAGCTTGGCGTTCGCCGAGGCGATACGGATATGGCACGACATTGCCAGCTCCAGTCCGCCGCCCAGCGCATATCCGTTGACCGCCGCAATGACGGGTTTCGTCAAGTCTTCGATCCTGGAGAAGACTTGCTGGCCGCGCAAGCCCCACTTCTGGCCACCCAGCGCCGAGAGCTCGGCGAGTTGGTTGATATCCGCTCCGGCAACGAAAGCCTTCTCTCCGGCTCCGGTCAAGATGACAGCTTTCACACCCGAGTCGGCCGCGATGTCAGCGAAGCAGGCGTCGAGAGCATCAACGGTTTCGATGTTCAGGGGATTGAGTTTCTCGGGACGATTGACGGTGATGAGGGCAATCGAGTCTTCGACATCGTAGAGGAGATTGGTATAGGTCATCGCCCCTCTTTAGTAACAGACGCGCGGATAGTTGTCCACCGGGGTTGCGGATAGCAGAGAGGCAATGGGCTTGGACGTTTCGCCGCCGCCGCCAGAAATCCATGGAAGCTGGCCCCCGCAACTCAAGGGATTTCCGATTGGAGCATGATCCAATGGTCATGGGCCTCAAAAGAGCACGCTGTTGGCGCGAAAACCAGTTTTGCACTACACTTGAAAGTGATCGGGCCGTAGCGCAGCCTGGCTAGCGCGCTTCCTTGGGGTGGAAGAGGTCCCGAGTTCAAATCTCGGCGGCCCGACCAATTATCACGGTTACTAACGCTCCGCTCGACTTACCGGGTCGGCGCTTTACCGCCCAAATTGGCGGTCGCGTCGGCTCCTGCCGACCCAAGATCCCTAAGCCTGAAACGCCTAGGGCAGTTGCTTAGCCATTCCACTCCAACGCCCGCCCGCACCGCCCGATCACTGCAAGGGTCCGTGCGGCCGTGTCAGGTGAAGGCGAGGGCCTCAGGTTTGTTCTGCCGAGAAAAGCGGCCGAGTCTCAGGGTTTCAGTAAAATCAGGTCGATGACTCTCACGAGACGGGAATGGGGAAAGGCCGTAACTGCGGCGGCCGGCGGTGCGGCGCTGAGCGGTTGCTCTGACAGCAACGAGGGCACTACCGCTGATGGTCAACCGGTTCCTGGACGCGCGAACATGGCGCGACAGTCAGACGGCGGCGTCCTCGAGCGCTCGATAGTCCTCGACCTTCACTGCGACACCCCGGAACGGATTGTTAACGAGCGGATCGATCTCAGCCAACGCGACACCGAGGGGCAGCTCGACATCCCGCGCATGCGCGACGGCGGAGTCACCGGGGTGTTCTTCTCGATCTATACCAGTGCCACGGCAGGCACGGAACTCGCGGCAGTCGAGAAGGCGCTGAAGATCATCGATGCGGTTGTCGCGGAAGTCAATCGTCACCCAGACGATTTGGTCTTGGCGACGAAGGCCGACGAGATCATTCGCGCCAAGCACGAGAAGAGAATCGCCATTCTGATGGGAGTCGAGGGCGGACACATGATCGACTCGAGCCTCCCAGTACTGCGGAGCCTGTATCGGCTGGGAGCCAGATACATGACGCTAACCCATAGTGCTCCGACGCCGTGGGCCGGCTCCTCCGGCAGCTCCGAGGGGCCGAAAGGTTTGACCGATTTCGGCAAACAGGTTGTTCGCGAGATGAACCGGCTGGGCATGATGGTCGACATTTCCCATGTCTCCGACGAAGCTTTCTTTGATGCTCTCGAGACGGCGGCGGCGCCCATGATCGCTTCGCACTCCTCTTGCAGGGCGCTGGCTAGCCACCCTCGCAATATGACCGACGAGATGCTGCAGGCATTGGCGGCGAAAGGTGGAGTTGTCCACATCAACTACTACAACGCCTTCCTCGATGCGGAGAACAACAAGCGGGAAAACGGCCTCAAGGATCTCGAACAAAAGCGCGCCGCCGTGAGAAAGAAGTTCGCGGGAGATTCCAAGCAAACCGCCATCGGCCTGCGCCAAGTCAACGTGGAACAGATCGAGCGGATTGGCCGGGTCCCCTTCAGCCGTTTGCTGGATCATTTCGAGCATGCCGTGAAAGTAGCGGGCGTCAATCACGTTGGGATGGGTTCGGATTTCGATGGCGTGCGCGACCAGCTGCCCGAGGGCATGGAAGACATCTCGAAGATCCCGAATCTTGTCGCCGGCTTGGGTGAGAGAGGTTTTACCGATTCCGATATTGAGAAGATTCTGGGTGGGAATTCACTACGAGTCATGCTTGACGTCGAGAATGCCGCGGCATAGCGGGAGAGCGAATCAAACCGGACACATGATGGAAATCGGGAGCGACGGACGAATCATCACGCCAAGGCGCGGCTGGAAGGCTGATTCGCGCCTGATCCCGGGCCTTGTCCTCGTTTTGCTAGGCATCTTGCTCATGCTGGCTAACCTGGGCTTGCTTGAGATCGAGCGGCTGTGGCGCTTCTGGCCGGTCATTCTGATTGCTTTCGGGCTGCACCGAATATTAGAGAAGCCGGCGCATCGTCGCGCCTCCGGCGTGGTGCTGCTGGTAGTCGGCATCGTTTTCCAGTTGCGCAATCTGGGCTGGATGCCCTGAATCTCGGGCATCTCGAGCAATATTGGCCGCTGATTCTAATCGTGGTGGGCATCTACACGATCTGGCGGTCGCGGCAAAAGGGTGGTCTGACCGGGGGGCTGGTGCTACTGTTCCTGGGCGCCTGGTTCCAGGCGGAGAAGTTCGGGCTGATCGACTATCCCTTGTGGCGCTTGTGGCCGCTGGCTCTGGTGGCGATCGGCCTGAACATGGTGTTGAAGGCGCGGCGAAGCCGGACTACCTGGCGATGAGTGGGCTGCATCCCACGGCAAACGCTAGGTCCACCGCCGCATGACGTGGCACTATCTCGAGACGTGCCGCGTCGCCATTCGTGGAGACATGTCTTGCCGGCGTGGCGTCCGCCTGATGGAAGGCAAGGGCCCACTGCACAACGTATGCTGTCACTTGCTTGACCCTTCGCTTGCGCTCTGGGCTCTGTTTTGGAACGTGGTACAAAGGGAGCATGCATCGCATACCCGTGCGGATGGCGAACAATTCGTATGACGTCGTCGTCGAAAGCGGCTCCCTGGAGTGCGTTGAGCAGTATCTTCGGCCGCTTATCGGGGATCGCCGTGTGTTCTTGATCGCCGACCAGGGGGCTTGGCAGCATCAGGGCTCGCGCTTGAAAAAGGGGCTCCAGGGGCTGGATACGACCGTTATCCAGATGGCCGGCGGCGAGGAGAACAAGCGTCTCAAGCTGGTCGAATCCCTGGCGGAACAAATGTATGCGGCCGGTGCCGACCGCAGTGCCTGCGTCATTGCCTTTGGCGGTGGCATTGCCGGCGATGTCGGCGGATTCGTGGCCGCCGGCTATATGCGCAGCGTGGATGTTGTCCAGGTCCCGACCACATTGCTGGCTCAAGTTGACGCGGCCGTCGGCGGCAAGACGGGGGTCAATCTTGCGGAGGGCAAAAACCTCTTCGGCGCTTTCCACCAGCCGCGGTTGGTCTTGATCGACCCAACGACGGTGCGAACGCTACCGGAACGCGAGTACCGCGCTGGTCTATTTGAAGTCATCAAGCACGGCATCATCAGGAGCCCCAGCCTGTTTGAACTAATGCGGGATCAGCAAGACGCCGTGCTGGCCCGCGATCCTGGAACGCTGGAAGCCATCATCGCGGAGTCGGTCGCGATCAAAGCCGAAGTCGTCTCCAAAGATGAGCGCGAAGGCAACGTGAGGCGCATTCTCAACTACGGTCACACGCTCGGCCACGCGCTAGAGGCTGAGACGGCCTACGCGCGAGTGTTGCATGGCGAGGCCGTGGCCTACGGGATGATCGCCGCTGCGCGCCTAGCCGAGTCCCTTGAAATGCTGCCCCGCGACGAGGCACAGTCACTGCAAGATGTCGTGCTGTCCTACGGACCGATCCCCGCGCTTGATGGAGTCGAGGCGTCGAATTTAGCGGCGCGGATTCATGGCGACAAGAAGACGATCGGCGGCCACGTCCATTTTGTCCTTCCCGAGAGGATCGGCAAGGTCCGGGTCCTCAGCGACATAGACAGCAGGCTGATCGTGGAAGCGGCCGAGAGTGCTCTGCGGGTCTTCAGCCGTGAGCCCAATACTCCAGTGCCGGCGGTACGCGAATCGGTAGCGTCCGATCGGTAGCGTCCGGTGAATCGAAGATGACCTCAGGTGCATCCCCTGCCGGAGTGGAAGCAGGCAACGAGGCCGAGGCGGCCCGGCACATTCGCCGCATGTTCGGGCGTGTGGCTCCTCGCTACGACTTGCTCAATCGACTGCTTTCTCTCCGCATCGATCAATACTGGCGCCGGGCGGTGGTTCGCCGTGTCGGGTCTTACCTTGAGCGTCCCGAGGCGAGAGTGTTGGACCTTTGCTGCGGGACGGGCGATCTGCTGCTGGCGCTTGAAGCCGAACGCCGCCGCCTCGGCAGCGCCCATGGTCGCCCAGTCATTGGGGCGGACTTTTGCTATCCCATGCTGACGTCGGCCAAGGCCAAGCTCGGTCGCCGCAACGTGGCGGCGCCGCTGCTCGAAGCAGATGCGTTGCAGTTCCCGATGGGTGGCGCGTCGGCGGATTTGATCACGATTGCCTACGGCTTTCGGAATCTGGCGAACTACCGCAAAGGGGTCGAGGAAATGTACCGGCTGCTGGCTCCCGGAGGCTGCCTGGCGATCCTCGAATTCTCGCGCCCGAAGAATCGCGTTTTGGGGCCGCTGTTTGAATTCTATTTCCGGCGGGTCCTCCCTCTCATCGGAAACACTCTCTCGGGATCTGGCGACGCCTACTCCTATTTGCAGAAGTCGGTCGAGCGGTTTCTCAGACCGGAGGAGCTGGTCGCGGAGATGAAGTCATGCGGCTTCCAGCGCGTAGAGGCGGTCCCTCTCACGGCCGGAATATCCTTTCTACACTTGGCTTATAAGTGACCCTGTTAACGAACTGCCAGGGGATAGAAAACGAGCCGGCGAGTGATGAATTCCAAGGCATAAACGAATGAAGCATGTTTGGAAAGACTGGAATTGGAAAGACTCGGATTGGAAGGACTGGCTACTAGGCGCCGGGAAGATCGGCATCGCGCTCGTGCTCGTTTATCTTGGCTATACCTATCTCGAACGCTGGTCGAGTGCTCCGGTCCAACCCAATCAACCCGCCAAGGTAACGATTCACCCGGACCTCTATGTCTACCTTCCGAAGTCGTACGTGAGCGGCCTGGAATCGGCGCGCAAGCTAGTCGGCAAGCCGCTTTGGGTCCGGGAAGGCTACCGCTGGAATTACCAGCCAGGAGACAAGACGCTGGGACCGATCGAGAAAATCGTTCCGAGCGGCGTGCGTGCAATTGGAGCGAACGTTGTGCTCGAGTTTGAGAGGGAGGGCGAGAGCTGCACCGTTCCGATCAGTGTCGGCGATCATTTTTATGTTGATGAAGTCTTTTTCTCGAAGGACCCGCGCGAGCTTTACAACCATTGGACCGACGAGGACTGGCAAAAGATTGAGGCGCACAAGGTGGAAGTGGGCATGACCGAAACTCAAGTCACCTTTGCCGCCGGAGCAGGCCAAATCGTGCGGTCCTCACCGGGAGGCAAGACCCGGGTCGTTGAATACTCCCTGGGCAAGGAAGCCGGAGTGCCGCCATTGAATGTGACGTTCCGTGACGGCATCGCCGAGCAAGTCGAGCCGCTGTCAGGTGTGAACTAGCTCGCAAGGAGCACTAGGAGTCTGTCCCACAGAAAAAGCCAGCAAGGAGTGGAATGTTTTGCATGGAAGGGCGAAACTAGAGGCATGGGGACCAACTACCGGCCTTATGAGCCTGATCAGCCGTTTTTATTTCCGCCGTCGCCGCGGGACTGGCTGCCGCGGGACCACCTGGCCTATTTCATCTCCGATACACTCGATCAACTCGATCTGAGCGCCTTGCACCAGCCCTACGAGGGCGACGGCCGGCGCAATCAGCCCTATCACCCGACGATGCTCGTCAAGGTGCTCGTCTACGCCTACGCGACGGGCGTGTTTTCGTCGCGCAGAATCGCCAGCAAGCTGATCGACGACGTTGCACTACGCCTGCTTGCGGCGGGCAATCAGCCCGACTTTCGCACCATCAATCGCTTCCGTCAGCAACACTTGGAAACGTTTGGCAAGCTGTTCGTCGCGCTCGTGCAGCTGGCCCAAAAGATGGGTTTGGTGAAACTGGGGACGGTGGCGCTGGACGGCACGAAAATCAAAGCCAACGCCTCCAAACACAAGGCGATGAGCTACCAGCGCATGAAGGAAGAAGAGCAACAGCTCGAAAAAGAAATTCAACAGTTGCTCGAGAAAGCGCACCAAACCGACGCCGCCGAAGACGAACTCTACGGCCCCGGCAAAAGCGGCGACGAGCTGCCGCCCGAGCTGCACAAACGCGAGCAGCGGCTCGAAAAGATCAGGGAAGCCAAGCAGGCGCTGGAAGACGAACAGGCCGAAAAAGACAAGCAGCAAGGGCGCCATCCCGGCGACGGCAAAGTGGCTTCGGAGACGAGACCGCAAGGCGGCTGTTCGAAATTCAAGCGGGAGTTCGGTGAGCCAAAGCCGCAAGCGCAACGCAATTTCAGCGATCCCGAGAGCCGCATCATGAAGTCGAAGCAGAGTTTCCAACAGTGCTACAACGCGCAGGCGGTGGTGGAAGAAGGCCGTCAGTTGATCGTGGCGCGGCAGGTGGGACAGAACGCGGCCGACAACGGGTCGCTCATCGAAATGGTGGATCAAGTGGAGCAAAACACGGGGAGCAAACCGGAGTGTTTGCTGGCGGACGCGGGGTATCGGAGCGAGAAGAACTTTCTGGCAATGGAGGAACGCGAGATCGAGGGCATCGTGGCGCTGCGGCGGGAAAGCAAGGCGGCCCAGGAAGAAAAGAAGCAAAACAACAAGGCCACCGAAGCGGCGAGCGAGCGCATGGCGAAGCGCCTCGAGCAGCAGCGCGGCAAGCAACAATACGCGCGCCGCAAAGGGATGGTGGAGCCAGCGTTCGGATGGGTGAAAGAGGTGTTAGGATTCCGGCGATTTTCGCTGCGGGGTCTCAAGAAAGTACAAGGAGAATGGAGCTTGGTAACGATGGCGTTGAACCTGCGGCGGATGGCGAGGATGGAGGCGCTCCCGACGGCGGCCTAAGCGGAGCGAAGCGTGAAAAAAGCCGCCCACGGAAGCCGCTATCGAGTCACAGAGGCGATGCTGTTGCCGCAACGAAGGATCGCATCCGGATCGCAGCCGGACACTCGCGTTGCCGACCTCAAAAATCCAATCTCGCCCCCGTATTACCTTCGTGCCGGATTTCTGTGGGACAGACTCCTAGCCTGCATTTCTCACCACTAATATTGTTCACTTAGAGCCTCCAAGCCGATAGCCCATGAGCCGCGACCGTAAGGGAGCGGTTACTGCTCCGGAGCGTTCCGCCGCCCCCGGCCCCAAGGTTGTCACCGAGAGAGCCGTCAAGCCACGAAGCGGCGCAGGATCGTAGCCCAGCTGTTAAGCCGCGAAGCGGCGCAGGAAAGTAGCCCAGCTATCTGAGTTGGTCTGTCAAGAGGGCAGAGCATGTTTTTCTGTCCGCGATTCACAGGCAATTCACAGGCGTTCCACAGCAGGCAGGCACTGCGCCAGCGGAGAAGCTCTTCGCTCAAGCGCCTCCAGATACCGCGACTCATCATACAGCATGCCGTCTTGCCAGCAGCGATACAAGATCCGAATCCATTTGAACGCCAGCGCGCGCACGGCGGCATGATGGTCCTGGCCTTGCGCCCGTTTTTGTTCGTAATAAGCTCCCGCCCACACCGACTGCCGCACCGAAAAAGCCGCAAATTCGTGAAAGGTCTACCGCAAAAACTTCGAACACGCCCAGCGCACATGGACCCAGTCCTTGTTGCCGCTGCGCTCCCTGACCGGCGCGATGCCGCTCGTTTTCTGCACCTCCTCGGCGCTCTGGAAACGCTCGCGGCGGCTGCCAAAAGCCGCCAGCAATCGCGGCGCCAGAGCCGCCCCCGCGCCCGGCAGCCCCTCGAAAAGAGCATAGTCCTGGTGCGCTTGAGTCAGCTGCGCGATCTGGTCCTCCAACACGGCGATGCCCCGCAGCAGTTGCCGCAGCAGCGCCACCTCGGTGAGCACCCGCGCCCGCCCCGGCTCGCAGACGGCGGCATCGCTGGTCAGCGGCACGGCTTGCCGGATACTGGCGATGCGCCGCTCGTTGCGCTGCAGGTTGTGGCAGCCGTGCCGCTCGAAGAACTTCCGCAGCGCCGAAGGACGCGCCTGCTGGGCTTGGTCCAGCGTCGGCCAGCGCTCCAGAAAATCCAGTGCCACGGGCGTGTCCAAATTGTCAAACCAATTCAGCACCCGCGGGTAGTATTGCTTGAGGCGGTCGGTCAGGCGATTCTTGTGACGCGTCTTCTCGTCGACCAGATCCCGGCGGTCGGCCACCAGCAGCCGCAGCTGGCGGATCTCGACGGTGTCGGGCCGCAGCGGCCGCAGATGGCGCCGATGATGTTGCAAGATTTCCAGCACCAGTTCGGCGTCCTGCGGGTCGTCTTTCGAACCCGAGCTGTAGAAGGCCGCGCGCAGCTTGGCGACCGCCTGCGGGGGAACCGGATACACCAGGAAATTCTCAAACTCGAGCAGCATCGACAGCAGCGGGCCGCGGCTTTGTTCGAGACAAACCGCGATCGGCGCCGCGGAGAAGCGGGCGGTCAGCTCGCAGGCCCAGGCCTGGACCGCCTCCGGGGTGTGATCGAGAAAACCGCTTTGGCGCTGGCCGGTCACGGCGTCCTCGAGAGCGAACGCATGTTTTTTGTCGGCCCAGTCCAGTGCGAGGAAAGCGCGAAAGACGGGCTCGGGAACGTTGTCTGCCATGGAATCAATCTCCTTGAAGGGGAAGGGTGGAATCGAAAATAGCGAGCCGGCAGACTTGGTTTCCGCGAGAGCCTTATAGTAGAGTCCTAAGAGCGGATCTCGGACACCATCTGAGAATTCGTTTGAGAAACCAAGCGGCTCCCGCTGCTCGAAAAGCTGGACTCAGCCATCCTGTGGCAAGGGTGAACATTCGTAGCAGCGGGATGCCGGCGGGGTATCAGCATGGCAGAGGGAGAGCGGAGATTTCCACAAATCCACCGCGCCGACGAGCCTGTGGAAAACTTTTCCTCAGCAAGCCAGTGCCGGAAAACACCCCGCAAACAACTATAAGGGTGAAACGAAGCGGAACCCTGGGTACCCTCCCTGGTGGCGGGAGCCCTGAAGAGGCGGTAGGAGAACAGCCCGCATGACTCTGATGACGGGGCCGGCTTTAGCCGAAAAAAATGCAATGAAATTGGGCAATCAACCAGGCCCAAAATCGTTAAGTGAACAGGATTGCCCTCCCCAGGCTGATACCTGGGGGCTCTGAGTTTCTGCCCGAGAATTCCTAGATGCTTGCCAACGATTCAGCAGTACACGCACAAACTCCGATGAAAGCCACCCTGAGCCAACTCTTCGCCTCAACCTTGGAGCAGCTTTCCCTGAACAAGGTCATGCCAAGAAAACTTGGCGCGAGCGGAGGGTTTCTCCAGATCGGGGAAGAGCGAATCGACCTAGCCGCCTACCGAAAGATCATCGTCGTTGCCATCGGAAAGGCCGCCTACCAAATGGCCGAACAAACGGCCGATATTCTGAAGCCACACACCGTCTCCGGCATGATTGTCACCTCCGCGCTACCGGACGGCCGGCTCACCAACTTCATGACGTACGAGGGCGGCCACCCCTATCCCAATGAACAAAGTGTGTGGTCGGCCAATGTGGCGCAACAGCTCTTGAGCGACTTGAAGCCCGATTACCTCGTGATCTATTTGCTCTCGGGAGGCGGCTCGGCCATCTTCGAAAAACCCATCTCCGATGAGATATCGCTCGACGACAGCCGTGAGTTCTTCCGTCTGCTGGTCACCTGCGGCGCCAACATCGTCGAAATGAACGTTCTGCGCAAACATTTTTCGGCAGTCAAAGGAGGCCGGCTCGCCGAGATCGCCCACCCGGCAAAGCAGTTGACGCTCTACGTGTCGGACGTTCCGGCCGACCAGCCTTCGACCGTTGCCTCGGGGCCAACGATGCCGGATGAGTCCACGGTCGACGACTGCTACGAGATTGTCGAGCGGCTGAAAATTCGAGACAGGCTCCCACAGTCGCTTCGCGCGATGTTCGACAAGCGAACCATTCCGGAAACGCCGAAGCCCGGTTCAGGAAAATTTGCCGACAGCTCCTGGCACTGCCTGCTGGGCAACCAAGACGGTCTCGACACACTCGTTTCGGCGTCACTGATGCAAGGGTGGGTGGTTGACACGGATCTCACCGTGGACGATTGCCCACTGGAGCAAGCAGTGGACCATCTCCTCGCCCGTCTAACGACCCTGCAGCGGGAGAACCCAGGGAAGGCGGTCGCGATGCTCACCGGCGGAGAACTGAGTTGCCCTGTTACCGGAGACGGCATGGGCGGACGCAACCAGGCGTTCGTGCTCTCTTGCACGAAACGAATCGCGGGTCAAAACATGGCCGTTGTCAGCGCGGGCACCGATGGAATTGATGGGAATTCTCCCGCTGCCGGAGCTGTAGCCGACGGAGAAACCATCCAACGCGCAAGGGATCTTGGAATGGACGCCACAGACTTCGGGCAGCGTTCCGACTCCTATCACTATTTCCAAAAGCTAGACGATCTGCTGATGACCGGGCCTACCGGCAACAACATTCGCGACTTGCGAGCCCTAGTCGCTTGGTAGCAGCACTTTTTGACTCGTACCCCGGGCGCCGCGACGTGGCGCACTCATCCTGGCGTGCGTTGTCGCCATTCCCCGCGACACCCAGCTGAACGAGGGTTCAGCCGTTCCTGGGAACGTCTACTCAATCTCCCCAACATCAAAGAAATCGTGACCCATCTCGCGCTTCTCGTTATACCGCCGGATCAGTTCCGCGGCAAGCTCATCATCGATTGCCCCGCTACCTGAGAAGTAGGAACTGTAAGCCTCTTCCGGCAAGGCGTCGCGCCCCACTTGACTCTTCTTGTAAACCAGTAGGCGGCCGGCAGTGAATCTCGTTGCCGGGCACTGAGCCGAGTCGCCACCCGACTTGTCCCGAACCCAATTCCCAGGATTGGCTCCCATCTCGGCTGCGAGCAAGGCCGTGAGCTTCGCCTCCTTCGTCCCCGGATCGGTTTGAGGAAAGACGACTTCTCCCACTTGAAACATGTGATTCTCGTCCCACTCCTCGGTCAGCTCTTCAAGCGGTGTGTCCTTCTCGTTCTGAAACGGCATCCAGTAGAGCCGGAACCGCAGGTCGCCATCGCTTTGGCGCTGTCTCCAGTCGTTCGTTAAATATTTCTCGCCCGGACGCAGCCTGCGGTGCTTGTTCACCTCCTCCGTTGGTACGAAAGCAAACTTGCCGAGGGTGTCCGTCGCGCGGACCACGCCGGTACAGTATTGCTGGTAGGCCGTGCTCGATCTCCCTGTTCGAAGCGTTTGGCCGGCAACGTGAGCGGCGACTCCGTAACCCTGCCAGCGGCCCAAGCGTTTACGAAGACTTTTTACTAGTCCGGCTTGCGACGCCAGAAAATCCCCCAGATTGAGTTCGCCACTGGAGCCTAAGGGTATTTGTGTTCCCGCCGCATCGGCCGTGGCCTGAAGCAGCGCTACGAATTCTTCGACCGTATCGGTCGGGGAAGTCGGATCGTTGATGCCTAGGAAATCGACCCGCTGTCCTTCGGGCGTACGGAAGGCAAGCATGATACCGAGGAAATCCAGATCGGTTTCGACGTGGGGACACCCTAGGCCTGTGGAGATCCTGCCGATCCCCACACGAGCCGCTCCTGGTTCGAACAGACCCAGCCCGTCGAGCTCAGAGGGAAGTTCGTTCGCGACGGTCAGGATGACTTTTCCGCCGGCGATCTGTTGTTGGTGCGCTCCCCGGTCGTTCTTTTTCAATTTGTCGTGGTTCTCAACGAGGACTTGTTGGATCTCGGGAATCTTGTCAGCCAACTGTTCGAGTTCAGCTATTGCATCAGGGGTTGGGTCGAAGAATTGTGCCATTTCGTTTGCTCCTTTCGTAGTGTGAGGCTCACGCGCGGTTGGATCGAGGGCCGTCGTCGTACAGGTGAGAATAGCAGGGCTAAGAGTGGATAAACCTATGTGATAATCCATTCTTGATGGCCCCTTTTATTTCTGCTTCAAGTACAACTCGCGTCCAACTAAGGGAAAAGGGGCCAAGTGAACGAGCCAGGCGAGCGGGCGTTTCCTTGCGGAACAGCGTGTCTGGCCGAGTACCAGACCCAGATGCGTGCTTTCAACTTGCCGTTGGCTGCCAGTTCTCAAAAACTTGCTGAATCGGTGCGGACCGCGCCGCGGGCTACGCCGGCAATTGTCTTCAGACTTACTACGCCAAGCCTCTGATAGACTGAATTTCACGGCTTTCTTGAAGACGAAGCCGGTGAAATTGTCCCCGGTCCACTGCCCCCGGTTCAGTTGTCTAAACGATATGAGGTCGTTTCCAGAAAGATACCCCTAGTCGACGACTGCTGATACCGCGAAGGTTCTGATTGCGAAAGGCCTGTATGGGTCAGCGAGTTTCTTCCGGCCGGTGGGGGTGAACAGGCAACCACGGTGAGCACTACGAAAAAAATCCTCCTGGCGACGGTCGTTGTTGTCGTGATCGCTGGGGTTGCCGGCGGTGCATACAGCTACAGTCAACGCGGAGTCGTCGGCGTTCAGACCGGGCAGGTCGTCCGCCAAGACCTGGTGTCCGTTGTGACTGCTTCGGGCGAAATCAAGCCTCGCAACTACATCAACATTGGCGCCAACAGCATGGGGCGCATCACCGACATCTACGTCCTCGAAGGTGATGTCGTCGAGAAGGGTCAGCGCCTTGCCAAACTCGAAACCGTTCAGCCTGCAGCGGAGGTAGCAGCGCAGAAAGCTTCCCTAGAGCTATTCAAAGCGGAACTTGCCGCGCGCGAAGCGGCCATCGAGGCCTCTCGTGCGAACGAGCTCACCCTGCAGGCGTCGCTGAAGCGGGCCAAGGCGGAACTCCAGCGAGCCCAGATCAATTTCAAACGGGCTGGCCAGCTACTAGAGGAAACGCTCATTGCCCGCCAGGACTACGATCAACGGCGCGCCGACTTTGACGCGGCGGTTGCGACAGTCGAAGAGGCACAGGCTCGCTTGGCGGAGCTGGGAGCGCAAAGGGAGCAGTTCATTGCCCAGCGCGACTCCGCGCAGCGCCGCGTCGAACAGGCCGATGCGCACCTACTGCGGGTGAGCGATGTTCTCAGGAGACATTATTCGGTGTCACCGCTGGACGGGGTTGTCACCAACCTCCCGGTGCGCGTGGGGGAAACTGTTGTTCCCGGCATTCAAAACTCTTCCGCAAGCCTGGTCATGACGATCGCCGATATGTCCCTGATCACAGCCGAAGTGAAGGTTGACGAAACCGACATCGTGCATGTCGAGCTCGGCCAGCAAGCGCAAGTCACGGTCGATGCCATTCCCGACAAGACGTTCAAAGGGGATGTCATCGAGATTGGCAACACGGCGATTTTGCGGACGACAGGTTTGGCTGCTTCACAAAGCAATGTTGCTAGCCAAGAGGCCAAGGACTTCAAAGTTGTCATTGCACTCGAGGACCCGACAGTAGCCATTCGGCCGGGTATGTCCTGTACTTCTCGAATCACCACGGCGACTCGCAAAGGGGTTCTCACCCTGCCTATTCAAGCGCTCTCGGTGCGGCTGGAAGAGGATCTCGAAGTGGCGAAAGACCCCAATACCGAGCGGGCGGCCAGCGCGTCAGCGGATCCAAAGAAGGAAGTAGAGGGGGTCTTTGTCGTGAAAGGAAATGAGGTCGAATTTCGTCCGGTGGAGACAGGGATTACTGGGTCGACGCACATTTCGGTTACCTCCGGGATCGATGAGGACGAAGAGATCGTGATCGGCAGTTATACGGTTCTTCGAACGATCCGCTCCGGTGCGCGGATCAAGGTGGAAAAGAAGGAAGGTGAGTCCTCGAGCTGGCCGTAGACCCTTGAGCCGCGCGCGTCAGCAAGCGGTCAGCGTTACGCACTAAATCGGCGTCACCGAGCCGCCTGCGTTGGGAGGCGGTTACCATCGGTATCGAGCTGTCGATTTGTATAGGCGCGCTACCACTTGCTGACGCGCTTGGCGAAGATGGTGGCGATATATGGCGCGGCGCTAACCGCTTGCCAATGCGCTCGGCTCAAAGGAATTGAATGGCGACAGCAACCGCAATCGACCCGCACCTAGTTGGTGAACAGCTTCTCAAAGACGGCATCGTCATCCGCACGTTTGACCTGTGGAAGACCTATGTCATGGGCGACCAGGAGATTCACGCCGTAGAAAGCGTCAACGTCGAGATACGCAAAGGCGAATACGTTGCCATCATGGGACCGTCGGGGTCCGGTAAATCAACGTTGATGAATTTGATCGGCTGCCTGGACACCCCCAGCCGCGGTCAGTACTACATTGCGGGCCGCTTGGTCAGCGACCTGAATGACGACGAGCTAGCGCACATACGGAACAAGGAAATCGGATTTGTCTTCCAGACATTCAACTTGCTCCCGCGCCTGAGCGCGCTTCAAAACGTCGAGCTTCCGCTGGTTTACAGTGGGATTCAGCCGGCCGACCGGCTCGAACTTTCCCGTAAAGCGATCGCCCACGTTGACCTCACCGAGCGGATGTACCATAAGCCGAACGAGCTTTCCGGCGGTCAGCGCCAGCGCGTCGCGATTGCAAGAGCCTTGGTGAATTCGCCGTCGATCTTGCTGGCCGACGAGCCTACTGGTAATCTTGATACCGCCACGGGAAACGAAATCATGGCTCTGTTCGATGTGCTCCATCAGCAAGGGAACACCATTATTTTGGTCACTCACGAGCCTGACATCGCTATGCACGCCCACCGAGTCATCCAACTCCGCGACGGTCGCGTGGAGAAGGACGAGAAGATCGACAAATCGGGCAACTAGTGTAGTGCGCCAATCAGACCATAACTTATCGTGAGTCGCTTGTTTGCCTGCTTGCCGAGCAAGATTAACAGTCCGATCCGCATACGCGGCGTGATGCTGTTGTTTTGAGCCGCGTTCACGCGGCTAGGTCAGCCGTTTACGGCTGGTGCACGCAACCGCTGAGGGTCCTTCAGCCCGTTTCACGGGCTTTCGCTCTCCCCGACCGATGTCTGTAGGTTGCGCTATTTCTGGCGCACTACACTAGTGGGGAACGGCTACCAGCCTTTGGAAACCAGGCCTACCGGCGAGGCGAACACCGCTACTCGACTTTTCGTTTGAGCCAGCCGCCGGGGTTGAACGTCATGACCATGGCCTCTCGGGTAATGTCCTGCTCGAAGAGTTCGCTGCCTCCCTCCTGCAAGAAAGCGTTGACCGCAGCCATCGGGCCCGGGCCTCTTTCGGGATGTGTCGGAACCGAATCGTAATGCGTATCCTCGACAACGATGTAGCTGCCCGCGCTGACCAGCCCTGAGTAGAGCCGCAGCTCTTCACGAACGTGCTTCATGGTGTGGTCGGAATCGAGGACAACGAGAACCGTCTTGCCCTGAACGAGCTGGGCGATCTGCGTGACGATCGCCGGGTCGGTGGAACTCCCATGGAAAAACTGAACGTGCTTTTTCCAGAGCGGGCGCTCGGCAGCTTCCTGAGTTTCATCGGCCACGTCGACGGTCAGTACCTTTGCGTTTTCCAATCCGAGCCCGCTCAGCGTGTGTGCCCAATAGAGTGCCGAGCCGCCTCGCATCGTACCGGTTTCGACGACGAAATCCGGCTTGATCTCGTGCATGATTTGCTGCATCATCCACAGGTCGCAAGGGTTCTTGATGATCTTGATCCCCTGGAACCACATGTTGTCCCAAACGTCGAGTTCATGGAACAGCTTCATCAGCTCGTTCTGTTTTTCGAGGCTCAGTCTGACATCTCGTTTGCGAATGATCTCGCGGTAGCCTTCGAGCGCTAGGGTGAGCTGGTCGTTGCCGTAGCTCTTCGTCGAATCGAATCCCTTCAAGACGATAGAAGTAGCAATCAAGCCCAGCTCGCGATCCCCCGGCCCCTTCGATTCCTTGGCTTTGTCCAACTCAAATTCGATCTCGATGCGATCGCCCTCTATCGCTTCCGCCGGCAGTGGTTTTGTGAAAAGGTAGCTCCCTTCTTTCTTGTAAGTCCCGCCGCCGACGTCAAAACCATTCGCGCGGGCGGTCAGCGTCACTGGCCCGAGCTGGTCCATGAGGGTCTTTGCCAGTGAGAATTCGAGTTCCACATAGACGGGCGATTCGGCTTGTGGCCTATCGAGCGAAACAGCGAAGGCTCGCGCGGTCCAGCGCCAAGCACCTTCGGAGTCGTACAGGCCCCGCAACAGACGCGAGGCCTCGATGTTCTCGCCCAGGTTGAGTTCATAGAGGACTTTTTCGGGAGCGGAAGCGGGTTGCTCGGTCGCAACGGGAGTCGCTTCCGGCTCCTCACGCGAGCAGCCGAAGCAGGCGGCGAGAACCAGCAAACACAGTACGGATGGTAGTCGCATAGGTCTAGCCAAAGACATTTGAAATTTCGATCAGCAGGCGTTTCGACCGAGGCAGTGTTGTTTCCGCGGTGTTGTTTCCACGGTGTTGTTTCCAATGAAGCGGTGTGAATGTTGCCGGGATGCCACTCCTGGATCTCGTCTGTCAGCGAACTACGCTCTTGGTGACGCCTGGGTATCCCTGATTCCCTGGGGTTTCCCTGACTTAATGTTAGCCCATGGCGTCAGCCCCGGGACTTGAGTTTGGCCTTTCTGACGTGGAGCAATCTCTCAGCGTTCTACGTCGGCCCGGAGCGCTGAGCTAGCAGACGGTCGGACAGAGATGAAATGAGGAGGTTCGTCATCCGGGGAGTGAGCTAAACTCCCCAAACGGGCTTCGCCGCCTGCGGCGGCGATCCCAGGTTTTTTCCATTACGAAAAAAAGGAGGATGACGAGCCATGAAAAACAATAGCAAAACTTTCAGAGAAGTGTCGAAACGGAAGATGATCGAACAAGGCCTGAACGTCGTGGCCGGGGTGGATCTGGGCGATAAGCACAGCCATGTCTGCTTGATCGATCTGGACGGCAACATCGTCGAGCGCAAGAAGCTGAGCACCTCGCCGGCAGCGTTCGAGCGCTACTTCGGCGGCTGGGCCGCGATGCGGGTGGTGCTCGAAGCCGGCTGCCACGCCAACTGGATCTACCGCTTGCTCGAGCGGCTGGGGCACGAGCCGCTGATGGCCGACACGCACCGCCTGGCGCTGATCACCCAATCGCTGTCGAAGGACGATCGCAGCGACGCCGAACGGCTGGCCGAGTTGGGGCTGCGGATGCCCGAGATGCTGAACGCCGTCGAGCCCCGTTCGCTGGCCAGCCAATGCGACCGCGCCGTGCTGAAAGCGCGGGAAACCCTGGTCGAGACACGCACGAAACTGATCAACAGCGTGCGCGGCACCGTGAAGAGTTTCGGGGGCCGCTTGCCGGCTTCGCGCAGCGAGGCCTTCGTAAAGAAAGCCAGCCCCCAGCTGCCCGACGAGCTGCGGGTCGCGCTCGAGCCGTTGCTCGAGGTGATCCAACACGTCAGCGCCGCAATCCTCCGCTATGACAAACATATCGAGAAGCTGGCGGAGGAAAAATATCCCGCCACGCAAGGTTTACGCTCGATCCGCGGAGTGGGACCGATCACCTCGCTGGCATTCGTGTTGAATCTGGACAACGATCCGCAGCGGCTCGGGAGCAGTCGAGACGCCGGACCCCGCATGGGGCTGCGGCCCAAGCGCCGCGACTCGGGCGAGTGCTCACCGCAGTTGAGTATTACCAAAAGCGGTGACCGATTATTGCGGCGATTGCTGGTGCAATGTTCGCAATACATTCTGGGATATCACGGGGAAGATTCAGACTTACGGCGCTGGGGACTGGGATTGGCGGCCCGCGGCGGCCCCTGCGCGAAGCGCAAAGCGATCGTGGCGGTGGCGCGCAAACTGGCTGTGCTGATGCACCTGCTGTGGCGTCAGGATGTGGACTTCGATCCGTTTTACCAGACGAACCCGCGAGCGGCAGGCTAGCGCTGAGAAATGCGAATCTTAGCAGACCGCTGCGAGCAGCGAATCCCTTTCCCTCTGCTGGCAGGATTCCAGATCGGTCCTCGCCGTCCAGGGTTCGCTTCGCCGCGCTCGGCGCGCCCTGGACTGCTCCGGGCCGATCGGAGAGCAGGACTTATATGAGGGAAAGGGGATCACCGGAACGAGCCGCCTGCCGACCGCTCGTGTGTCGGCTGTCAGCCGCGAATTCCCTCCCGAGCGAAAAAGGAAGGCGGCATCGAATGCCAAATGGAATCAGGCCCGGGACGGCAGGAAGAACGTCGGATCGAGGCAGGCAAGTAGAAACGTCGGATTGAAGCAGGGAAGTCAGAACGTCGGATTGAAGGAGGTTGAGGAATCGTAACAGCGCAAAGGGACAGACCGAGTTCGCGGCGACTGCGAGTCCACGCCCGGTCCGCAGAGGCCGAGACAGAGAGAGCAGCGCCGCTAGATCGAACTTCATAGAGCACCGCGTCCTCAGCGACGACCAACGAGTGCGGATGGAAGCCCGGTCCAACATCCCATCAGCTGAAAATTCTTCACTCCTCCCTTGACAATGCCGAGCCTCCTCATGGAAGGCGTGGACGGAAGTCCACGCTTGCCCGGGGCGCAGCCCTGGGCCGGCATGTAGCACTTCGTCCCTTTCTCGCGGGATGGACCTCCCGATTCTAAGGATTTTGCTCGCAGAAAATGGTGGGGGCTGGGCTAGTCCAGCGGTCTTGCAGCCGGACGCAAACCCCAGCTCGTTTCACCCCCCTCCCCGGCCTCCACCAAACGTCAAGCCTGCCATCCACATCGCGATATGACCAAAGGCCATGGGTCAGTCACGGAAATTAAAAACAAGATGGGTATCCGGTTGACTCAGGTAGCCCCAATATCTTGTGGTTTGGGGATTTTCTTGGGTTCTGTAACCGGGTGAACAATCATCTTGTAAGTCGCCGGATCCACGGCTACCGCCTGCTGGACGAGCCGATAGAAGAGTTTGCCTCGGCTTCTGGATTTGCGGCGGTTGAAACGGAAGGTGAACTCGTCCAGGTAGTAGTCCAGATGTTTGTGGCTCACGGCGCCCTGATGGGTGCCCAGCAGCCAGCGCTTGAGCAGTGACACCTGAATTATGCACTGCCGGTGCACCTGGTGAGGGCTGAGCCGCCAGGAACCATTTGGGGACCCCCGAAAACATGGGGTAAAAAGGTAGGCTGGCAAAGATTTCAGCTTCGCCAGTCAACCCCAAGGAGGTCACCCAAATGGTTACCAAACGAAAACAGCATAGCTCCCGAAGGCCCGTCAAACAAGGCCCCGGCGCGAGGGCCCCGCGGCCCAATAAAATCGGGGCTGCCACGCCCTATCACTTCCGTGGCAAGAATCTGACTCCCTACGGCGGCTTACTGCCCGTCGCCACCCTGCTCGAAAAACTCGGCTTCCAAGCGCTGCTGGAAGAAACCCTCACGACCAAACGGATCACCCGAGCCATGAGCCCCTACCAGTTCGTGCTGGCCCTCGTGCTCGGCCTCTATGTCGGCTTTGCGCGGCTCAACCAACTCCGCTTCATCGCTCGCGACCCCATCCTGACCGGCATCTTGCAAGTGACGCGTCTGCCGCCGCAGTCCACGCTGTGGCGCTTTCCTGGCCTCGCTGCACCTCAACGTGGCGAAGCAGATCCTTTCCATTCAGCGCCAGCTGCGGGAACGAGTCTGGGCCGCGGCCCACGTGAAGTTGGAGACGGTGACGCTGGACACCGACACCACCGTGCATACCCTCTACGGCCGCCAGATGGGCGGGCGCAAGAGCTACAACCCCAAGAACAAGGGCAAGCGCAGCTACCAGCCGATACTGACCTTCCTGGCCGAGACGCGCGAATACCTGATGGGCGGGTTGCGCAACGGCGACCGGCCCACGGGCCGACAGATCGCCGCCCACCTCGAGAGCGCTTTCCGGACTTTGCCGGGCGGCGTGAAGAAAATCCTGGCGCGGGCCGATTCCGGCTTTTATTGCTGGGAGGCGGTGGAGGCCTATGAAAAGGCGGCTTGTCAGTTCGTCATCGTGGCGCGCAAAACACGGCGCCTGGTCGAGCGCTTGCCGCAAGCAGAATGGAAACCCTCCCCCCGCTCCGACGCGGACGCGGAATGCGAATTCCTCTACCAACCGCAAGGCTGGGCGCGGGCCTGCCGTTTCCTGGCGCTGCGTTACGAAAACGAGCCCAAGGCCGGCGCGGCCGAGCAATACCAGTTGTTCGCCACCAGCGCTTACACCTACCGCGTGTTTGTCACCAATCTGGCCGAGCCGATCGCGGCGGTGGTGTGGTTTTACAATCAGCGCGCCGGAGCCGAGAACCTGATCAAGGAGGCCAACAACGACGCCGGGCTGGCGGCCTATCCCTCGCGCCGCTTTGACATGAACCGCAATCACTTTCAGTTGGCCATGCTGGCCTACAATCTCAACTGCTGGCTGCTGCTGTTCAACCGCGAAGCCCAGGCCAGCGTGGAGACGCTGCGGCACACCACCCTGGCGACGGCGCGGCTGCGTTTTCTGTTCGTGGCGGCCAAGATCTGGCGGCACGCCGGCAGAACGGGTGTCAGCTACAGCGATCATTATCAGGAAAAGGGCCTGTTTGAACGGCTGATGCGACGGCTGCGGGCGATGGGGCCGCCGGGATCGAGCTTGGCGCCGGTGGTGGAGGGTGCGCTGAGCTGAGGGGCACTCCATGCATAAAATTTCATGCACTCGCCGCAACGTACTGGGAACACGCCGCTTGCCAGCCCGCTTTTGCCCTGCCGGGATCAGGAGGCGGCTCAAACGGGGAGGGAAACAGCAGAAAAGACGACTTGAGAAATCACTGAGTTGACACGAGTGCCGCTATCGCCACAACTCCATCGACGATGGCTACGCCGAATCTGTGCATAATTCAGGTGACATCAAGCGCTGGCTGCTGGGCACCCATCAGGGCGCCGTGCGCCACAAACATCTGGACTACTACCTGGACGAGTTCACCTTCCGTTTCAACCGCCGCAAATCCAAAAGCCGCGGCAAACTCTTCTATCGGTTCGTCCAGCAGGCGGTAGCCGTGGATCCGGCGACTTACAAGATGATTGTTCACCCGGTTACAGAACCCAAGAAAATCCCCAAACCACAAGATATTGGGGCTACCTGAGTCAACCGGATACCCATCTAAAAGAACTTACGCATTTCTTCGAAGCCTCCAACAAGGCGCGAAGAGTAGACAGTTAGCGTATAAAGTAGTCGCAAATAGGCAAGAAACCCGCCGAAAACGGAACACTTTGCGCCAATAGCCGAGATCAGTCAAGCAGAGAAGCTTCAAGCCGTCGCTCAGCAACGGCAGGTAAGGTATGGCAGCCTCTTCCTGCTTAGAAAGGCGCCTCGTCGGGCTCTCCGTATTGGCCCGGGTCCTCGTGCTGGCCCGGATCCTCGGCCAGGTTTTCGAACTTGACGTACTTGTGGAGAAAGGCGAGTTTGATCCGCCCAGTTGGGCCGTTGCGCTGCTTGGAGATGATCAGTTCGGCGATGCCGTGAAGGTCTTCCCGATCCGGTTTATAGACTTCTTCGCGGAAGATGAAGCCAACCAAGTCGGCGTCTTGCTCGATCGAGCCGCTCTCGCGCAGGTCGCTGAGCTGCGGGCGATGGTCGCCGGGACGCGTCTCGGGCGCGCGGCTCAACTGCGACAGAGCAATCACTGGCAGATGGAGGTCCTTCGCCATCAGCTTGAGGCCGCGAGAAAGGGCGGAGATCTCCTGGTTGCGGTTCTCGACGCGCCCTTTCGAGGACATCAATTGCATGTAGTCGACGACCACGAGCGCGAGGCCGTGTTCCGCTTTCAAGCGCCGGCACTTGGCACTGATGTCCATCATATTCGTGCCGGCCGAATCGTCGATATAGAGCTTGGCGTCAACCAGTTGGCTGAGCGCCGCACTGAGACGCCGCTGCTCTTCTTGATTGAGATATCCGCCCCGGAAGCGATGGCTGTCCACCCTCGCGATGGCGCAGAGCATGCGAGTGAGCAGCGATTCTTTCGACATCTCGAGCGAAAACACCGCTACGGGCTGCCCCGGCTTGTCAGGTAGATTCGATGCGACGTGTTGCGCGATGTTGAGCGCCAGAGCGGTCTTACCCATCGAAGGCCGTGCGGCGATGACGATCAGCTCGCCGGCGTGAAGACCGGTAGTTTTCTCATCGAACTCGAGAAACGGCGTCGAAAGCCCCTTGACGCGCTTGCTGAGATCGAGAAACGCCCCGACGCCCCCAGCAAACTCTTCAACGATCTGGCGCGGATTCGACAGGCCGGGCCGTAGTTGCGCGTCGCCCACACGCATTATCGCCGACTCGGCGTCGGCGATCAGGTCCTCGGCTTCCTCGGACCCTTCGAGACAGCGCGTGACGATGTTCTGCGCCGTGAAGATCAAGTGCCGCAGTAGCGACTTGTCCTTGACGATTTTGATGTAGCTGTCAATGCTCGAAAGCCGCGGAAGGCCGTCAGTAAGCGAGGAGATATAGGCAATGCCGTCGATGGACTCGAGCTGGCTATGCTTTTCCAGCTCCTCGACAAGCGTCAGGTATTCGATGCGCTCGCCGCGTTCTTGCAGGTCGGCCATGCGCTGGAAGATGCGCCGGTGCTTTTCAATATTGAAGTCCGCCGAATCAAGCGAACCCGCTACCTGGGGAAACAGTGAATCGTCAAGGAGAACGGAGCCGAGCACGAATTGCTCCGCTTCGATGTTGGTGGGGAGGCCCTTTTGAAACGCAAGGGCGCTGCTGGTGGATGCCATCCGCTAAGCTCTTCGACTATGGTGGAGCAATATAGTATGCACTGAACTAGTTGAAGCGGAACGCGGAAATTTCGGTTGTCGCCTACCTCCTTCTTTCCAACTGCTTAGCCTGTGGAATTCGTGTTTTCGGAGATTTTCGAAGGCCGAGAGCGTTCGGAGCCTTATCCATGGGCTTTCCAAGCCTGTGAATAAACTGTGCATACGCGGCGAACGCTCAGTTGAAAAACTCTGAAAAACAAACAGCGTCGTTAGAACGACTTAGAGCGATCAGAACATCTGAGCCAGATTTCTTTCAGCCCATTATGTCACGGCGGCGAAGAAAAGGCAAACAGAGTGAACTCCAGTTCGATCCAGCCCCTCGCCACCCGAGACAGAGTTACCAATAGGAAGCCGCGCCAGCGGCGACAGAAGGTAGCCTATAGGGCGGCCCAACGCCTAGACTCCCTGGTGCCTGGTGCGCGTCCGGCACATTCCAGTGCACGTCCCCATCGTGATTCCAGCGTCACTAGCGGTAAGAGTTGGGCGTCAGAGGGGGGCTGACGCGTAACCTATACTGTCCATGAAGCGACTTACAGGTCAGACTGCCACGAGCACAACTCATGCACAAAACCCATTCCCTCCGTCTGACCGCTGTCATCGTCACAGCTCTTGCGATTCCAATTCTTGGCGCTCAGCAGGGGCCCAAGGACGGCCAAGATCTGCCACCGTCCGATCTGGACCGCGTTCAAGCGGGGCAGACTGCACCAGACTTCACCCTCCAAAAACCCAGCGGCGACCCGCTGACGCTGTCGTCTCTGCGAGGCAAAAACGTGGTTCTCGTCTTCTACCGGGGACACTGGTGACCCTTCTGCACGAAGCAACTCGTCGAGTTGCAAAGTCTGCTGCCCGAGCAGCGCAAGAAAGACACCGTGGTTGTCGCTGTCTCCCCGGATTCGCCGGAAGACATCGTCAAAATAATCCCGAAGGTGCAGGCGAAAACGAATCAGGACTTCGCGGTCACCCTGCTGAGCGATGCGGAACATAAAGTCATTGACCGCTACGGACTGCTCAACGAGAAGGCTGCTCAGCGCGGCCGCAACATGCCGCACCCGACGACCTACGTCATCGACAAGACCCAGACGATCCGTTGGAAGTTCACCGAGGTGGACTACAAAATCCGGCCAACCAACGAAATGATTCTGGGCGAGCTAGCCAAGATCGAGTAAGTTATCTTCGGGCCCACCGGCCGCTCGCGCCGGCGGCGGCGACTTCAACTCGGTAGGGGCAGCAAAACTCTAGATCGGTAGACGGAGCTTTCACTACACGCTGAGGCCACACCAGCTTCCGCCGTCGCCGGATTCCGTTTGTCGGGGCGGCCCCCTCACTAGCGTTCGGGCTCTGAATCACGGCTCCGAATCGGGGCTACGTTACTTCTTCGAAGAAATTTCCCATGGCGCGGAATTTTTGATAGCGATCTTCGACCAGCTCTTCGCCACTCATGTGCTTGAGTTCCCCGAGGGCGGCATCGATCGCGTCACTGAGTCGGGCCGCGGCTCCGTCATAGTCAACGTGGGCGCCGCCGCTGGGTTCGTCAACGATACTGTCGACCAGCTTGAGTCCGAGCAGATCGCCGGCGGTCAGCTTGAGGGCTTCGGCCGCCAGCTCGGCCTGGCTGGAGTCCTTCCACACGATGGCGGCGCAACTCTCGGGCGAGATGACGCTGTAAACGGCGTTCTCAAGTATCAATATACGGTTACCGACACCAAGACCCAGGGCGCCGCCACTGCCCCCCTCGCCAATACAGGTCACGATAATCGGCACCGGCATTTGGGCCATTGAGCGCAGATTCCGGGCGATGGCCTCTGCTTGGCCGCGCTCTTCGGCTTGGATCCCGGGGTAGGCGCCGGGCGTGTCTAGGAACGTCAGAATGGGCCGATTGAACTTGGCAGCCAGTTGCATGACCCGCAACGCTTTGCGATAGCCCTCCGGCTTGGGCATACCGAAATTGCGATGCAGTTTCTGTTTTGTGTCACGGCCTTTCTGCTGGCCAATGACGACAACTGGCGCTCCGCGGAACAGTGCGTATCCGGCAACAATGGCAGGGTCATCGGCAAACAGCCGGTCTCCGCGGATCTCTTGAAAGCCGGAAAAGATTCTCGGGATGTAATCGAGCGTGTGAGGCCGTTGCGCATGCCGCGCGAGCTGGACGCGTTCCCAAGCCGTTCGCTTGTCCAGCTTTTTCGGCTCGACGGTTGGATTCTCAAGGTCAGTGACGCCTTCACTGGGAAGTTTTTCTAGCTCGGTCTCGCTCGGTTCAAGGCGAGTCTCGGATTCGGGGACAGGGTTCTTCTTCTGCGAGTCAGCGATCAATCCTTCCAGATTTGGAGTTCTATCGCTGGAATTGGTGTCCATGAAATTTGGTAGTGGCGCGGTTCACTCGAGGCGCTGGTGCGGTGATCACTGCCCGACGACTGCACGGTGGAGTGTCCCGCGCCGGGGCAAGGAACGATTATCGCAAGTCCGGCGAAGGTTCGGGACAAAAATCCCACGCCTGGGGCGATTGGGTAGCACACGCCTGCGCCGCTTCGCGACTCATTCTAGGCTCGAAAGCCCAAAGTCGGCGGTATTGGGGTCAACCAGGCATGGGATCAACCGGGCACGGGGTTAGCCGGGCATGATTTCGATCGAGCCGGCACCGCAGATTTCCTCCACCGAACGGCGAAACTGGCGATCAGCCCGAACCCGGTCCGGCACGTCGTAGGAAACGATGAACTCCTTGCTTCGCAGCAGTCTTAGGCGAACATCAGTTTCCCCAGGCCTGCCCACGAAGAGTTCGCGCAGACGTTTCGCCGTGCCGTTGTCATTCGTCCGGCCGTCTTGGGCCTGGTCGTTCTGGGCCTGTCCGATCTGGGCCTGTCCGTTCTGAGCCTGGCCGTTTTCGGTCTGACCGTTTTGGGCCCCGAGACGAACGGTAATCGTGATCTGCTGGGGCAAAGAAACGCGGGCGTTGTCGAGCGGAACGATTTCGCTCACGGCTACTTTGAGGGAACTGTTCTCGTCGACTCGAAGACTTCCGCGCAACAGAACCGCCTGGTCGTCGACCAGCAGCGGTGACAACTCGTCATAGGAGTTGGCGAAGACCAGCAGGTCGACGCTGCCCTTGAGATCTTCGAGCACAGCAGCCGACCAGGGCCGGCCCTCGCGGTTGCGCTTGCGAACGATGGCGGTCAACAGCCCACAGAGCGCCACATTTGTCCCTTGCTCCAAACCATCGAGCTGCGAGCTATCTTGCATAGCCAGCTCGGCAATTTTATCCTCGTACGCGTTAAGGGGATGGCCGGTGACGTAGAACCCGAGTATTTCCTTCTCGCCGGCCAGTTTGTCGCGCTCGGGCCATTCGGGAACTTCGGGAAGTTCGTCGTCGGTGGTGTCGGACTTCTCCTGCAAGGCGGCGAATAATCCGTGCTGACCGGTGGCGCGGTCGCGAGAGGCGCGCTGCCCCAACTCGATCGCACGGTCGAGCCCGGAAACCAGTTGAGCGCGATGGCCGCCCAATGAGTCGAGCGCCCCCGCCTTGATGGCGCTTTCGAGCATTCGCTTATTGATGTATTTCCAGTCGACGGACTCGGCGAGGTGGAATAGCGAACGGAACTTCCCCTCCGTTTCCCGGGCTTCGATCAGCGCTTTAACGGCGTTCTTCCCAAGGTTCTTGATGGCGCCGAAGCCGAAGCGAATGGAGGACTCTCCAGCCGGCCTGAAATTCCAATCGCTGGAGTTACAGTCTGGGGGCAAGATCTCAATCTTCATGTCCCGGCATTCGTTGATGTACTTCACGACCTTGTCGGTGTTATTGGTTTCCGACGAAAGCAGCGCCGCCATAAAGTAGACCGGATAGTGGGCCTTCAGATACGCCGTTACGAAGGCGACAAAGCCGTAGGCCGCTGAGTGCGATTTATTGAACCCGTAACCGGCGAACTGCTCCATCAGCTCGAAAAGCTTGAGGACGTTGCGCTTGGGATAACCTCGCTCCAAAGCGCCTTTGACAAAGCGTTCGCGCTGCGCGGCCATCTCGGAAGCTTTCTTCTTTCCCATGGCCCGCCGCAGCAGGTCGGCTTCTCCGAGCGAGTAGCCCGCCACTAGGTTGGCAATCTGCATCACCTGCTCTTGGTAGACGATCACGCCGTAGGTCTCTTCGAGCAGGTCCTTGAGCACTGGCAAGCCGTAGGTGACCGGCTTGCGCCCGTGCCGGCGATCGATGAAATCGCTGACCATGCCTCCCTGGATGGGGCCCGGACGGTAGAGCGCGTTGAGTGCGATCAGGTCTTCGAGCCGCTCGGGCTGATAGCGGCGCAAGATGTCGCGCATCCCCTCCGATTCAAACTGGAAAACGCCACTGGTTAGGCCACGCGCGAGAAGCGCGTAGGTGTCCTTGTCATCAAGCGGCAGCTCATGAGGTTCCAGCTCGATTCCCGTATCCTGCTTTATCAGCCGCTTGGCCTCTTCGATCACCGTCAACGTGGTCAAGCCAAGGAAATCCATCTTGAGCAACGACAGCTTGTCGAGGCTCTTCATGTCGTACTGGGTGACGATTTCGTCCTTGGCTGTTTTGTAGAGCGGAACCAGCTCTCTCAGCGGACGCGGCGCGATAACCACCCCGGCGGCGTGAACCGAAGGATTGCGCGACACTCCTTCGAGCCGTTGCGCGATCTCCATCAGCTCGCCGACCCGCCGGTCCGTTTTCGCTTGCGCGGCCAGGGCGGGTTCCTGCTTGAGGGCGTCGGCCAGCTTGATGTTCAGGACGTTGGGGACGAGTTTCGTCAAGCGGTCAACTTCGGCGAAGGTCAGGTCCATGACGCGGCCTACGTCTTTGATCGCTGCTTTGGCTTGTAGCGTATTGAAGGTGATGATCTGCGCCACCTGCTCGCGACCGTATTTTTCGGTGACGTATTGGATCACCTCGCCCCGCCGGTGCATGCAAAAATCGATATCGATATCGGGCATGCTGACGCGCTCGGGATTGAGAAAGCGCTCGAACAGCAGACCATACTGCAACGGATCGATGTCGGTGATCCGCATGGCGTAGGCCACCAGCGAGCCCGCCGCCGAGCCGCGTCCAGGACCGACCGGGATGTCTTCTGAGCGCGAGAACCGCATGAAGTCCCAGACGATCAGGAAGTAACCGGAGTACTTCATTTGCTGGATGATGCGAATCTCGTGGTCGAGCCGGTCGCAATATTCAGCCAGCTCGCTTCGGAGCATGCCCTTGGCATGCTGCGCTTCGAGCCGGATTTTACGCTCTTCGAAACCTTGGCGCGCGACCCATTCAAAGTAAGTGTCGGCGGTATGGCCTTCGGGCACGTCGAAGGCTGGAAAAGGATCATCGACCTTCTCTAGCGTGAGATCGCATTGCTCCGAGATCTCCCATGTGCGGTTGAGCGGCGCCTCGCTGCCGTCGAATAGCGCCAGCATCTCAGCCCTGGACTTGATGTAGAACTCGTCGGTCGAGAAGCGCATTCGGTTCGGGTCGCTGAGGGTCTTCCCGGTCTGAATGCACAGGAGTGATTCGTGGGCGCGCGCATCGTCTTTGGTGAGATAGTGCGCGTCGTTGGTTGCTACGAGTGGGATGCCGCTTTCCTGGCTGAGACGGAAAACCTGCGGCAGCAACTTCTTGTCGAGATCCAGCCCGTGGTCCTGAACCTCGAGGTAGAAGTTCTCCTTCCCGAACATATCTAGATAGGTGTAGGCCAGCCGGCGGCCTTCCTCGTAGCCCTTATCGAGAAACGCCTCGTTCACGTCTCCCCGCAGACAGGCCGACAGGCAGATCAAGCCCTCGCTGTGCGACGCCAGAAGATCCTTATCGATGCGAGGCTTGTAATAGAAACCCTCCAGGTAGGCGGTCGAGACCAAATCAATGAGGTTGCGATAGCCCTGGAGGTTCTTACACAGCAGCACCAGGTGGTGATACCGGTCGGTTTCGTTGCGAACCAAGTGTCCCTTCTGCGAGACGTAGACTTCGCAGCCGATGATCGGTTTGATGCCTTTCGCTCGGGCTGCGCCGTAGAATTCGACCGCGCCGAACAGGTTGCCATGGTCGGTGATGGCGACAGCGGGCATTTCTTGGCGCTCGGCTAGGTCCATCAGCTTCGAGATCGAGCAGGCGCCGTCCAGAAGCGAATAGTCGGTGTGGCAGTGGAGGTGAATAAAAGGAGCAGGCATCGAAGTTCAGTATCAGTATAAGCAGGGCCGGAAGATGGGTCAAACGACACTCTCGTAGCAGCCTCGAGCCGCCGTCTCGCCACCGGCTGATTCGCTACCCCAGCTAGCCGGGATGGCCACGTAAGGGACGCAATTCTTCGAACCGGCGGGCGATTCAGAACGGATCTGGGGCGCCCGCGCCGGGTTTATCAGCCGAATAAGCGTCTTACGTTGGCCCTTCTGTTCAGGCTTTACGGCAGTCCTGGTTAAGCCTCACCGATGCTTTTCGAATTTGCTGAGTAGCCTGAAGCGGGCTGGCCCATCCTGCCTTGATCGCTGGTGTAAAAGCGGGTTCGATTTCCATGTGCGGAATCATACAGCCGGGGTTATAGTAGGTGTAGGTGGTGACGCCCGTCGAGCTTTCGCATGTCCGCGAAGCGAGTGACCATGGAGTCAGCGATGATATGAGTCCCCGCCGTTGTAGCTGGAAGGGGCCGATTTCTTCGTGCCAGACGATCGAAAATCAAAAACATTCGCCGAGCGCGCTCTCCAGGGGCTGGCTCGCGGAGATTCCAGCGGCAGCTTGCGATACTTCATGCTCCTAGCCGGAGCTGCTCGTGAATTTCTCGGCGGTGATCGGATGACGGCGGGCAAGTATCTTTCCAGCTTGATCGAGATTTCGAAACACGATGCTTCCGCGAGGCTCCCGTTTCCCAGAACGTCGTACCACGAGCGGCTGACGGATAGCGAAGCCCGGGCGTGGCTTGGCTCCGCCCTGAAACTAGTCCGATACACTTTTCCGGCCTGGGACGACTCGCTGCTCGTTGCGTGCGCGGATGACGGGGAGTTTTTCGGCGAGTTCCAGATAGCCGGGTTTTCTAAGTTGGCAGGCGTGGACTTGCGCGAGGAAGAGGCCAGCACGCCTAACGAGGGCGAGGCTGCTGGCAGCACCGCTTCCTTGGACCAGATCCAGAGGACTTACCGGACGGTAACGCTGATCAACGTTCTCGAGTATCTCAACGCCGAACAAGCCGAGACGCTGCTCAAGCGGCTCCAGCATGTCGCCGACGACTATGTCGTTGCAAGTATTCCAATCTATCCAGACGACTGGCTGGAGTTTTTCCGCGTCGACTCCAGCCGGGTCACGCTCCAGACGCGAGATTGGTGGAATCAGCTCTTCAGCCGAAGCGGCTTTGAAGTAGCTGAGACTCCTGCGGAGGCACTCCCGTTCGTAAGACCGTTCGTCTTCAGGAAGCGTAGGTTGCAGCTCTACGCGAAATCGGAGCGCGAGACTCCGTTGACCGAAACCTTGTCCGCTCAATACAACGAAGGCCTGTCGCCGAAAGCAGCCTTCGTCGTACCCGACGATCAGAACTCTTTCCGCTTTGTGGCGGAATCAATAATGGAAGCCCTGAACGCCGAAGCGTTCCCTGCTCGTTTGGTCTCTCCCGCGAAACTGTCGGAAGGAAACACCCCTGGCGCTCCATACAAGATCTGTTGGACCCACCATACGCCTCCTTATCGAAATATCAAAATCGAGGGAGGGAAGCGCCTCGAACTTTTCACGAGCAACTTCCAGATCCGCCCGCGTGGGTCCCTAAGCGGATGGCTGAAAGAGTTGAAACAACGCGACAGCCTGAAGATCGCGTCTTCCTCGTTCTCCCGGCAAGTGCTGCGAGAAATAGGCATTCCTCCCGAGCAGATCACGGTCATTTCTCACGGCTACTCGCCGGAGTTCGCCGTTGAAGCCAAGCCGGTCCCGCTCGCTACGCGTAGGAGTTTCCGGTTTCTTGCGGTCGTAAACTCACGAGACGCCAACCGTTATGGAGTGGACATCCTGCTGGAGGCCTATCGCCGCGAGTTCAAGCCGAGCGAAGATGTTTGTCTGGTTATCCGAGACTACGGAGCCGATCATGCCGCGATTCAGTCCATGGTGGAAGCGTTCAAAGGTCCGTCAATTCTCTACTATGGCCAGTTCACGACGAAAAAAGAGCTGGCCTCGTTCTACGCTGCTTGTTCCGCTTTCGTTGCGCCCTTCCGAGGTGAAGGCTTCGGTATCAAGATCTTGGACGCGGCGGCGATGGGGCTCCCGCTGATTCTGCCGCTCTATGGCGGCCCGGTCGATTTCTGCGAAGAGCAGCTAGTGAGTCCGGTGGCGTCCGAGCTGAAGCCGGTCGCTGAGTGCCTCGCAACCACGCAGATGCGCTGGCGGGAGGATCTATTCTGGTGCAAGCCCGACGTCGAAGACTTGGGCAAGCAGATGCGCTGGGTGTTTGAACATCAAGAGGATGCCAACCGCCGCGCCGCCATTTTGCGAGAACGAGTTCTGAAGGAATTCTCGTGGCCCCGCGCGGCCAGAAAACTGATGCGGATCATGCAAGGTTTGCTAGCCTCCGACTAAGCCCTGCCCCTTGCCCGCTGAACCAGCTAAAACCACGGCGATCAGGCACACCGCCCGACCCCTCATTCATGCAGGGTGAACGAGAACAACGAACTCCCCCGAAGCCACCGAAATGTATTGGACGCCGTCGATCCCATAGGTGATCGGCGAGGCCACGATCTGCCCGCCCAGGTAGCGCTTCCACAACAGCTTGCCACTCTTGGCGTCGAGCGCGTAAAAGGACCCTTCGCGGCTGCCCGAGAAGAGAACGTCACTGCCGGTGGACAGTAGACCACTGTCAGAGACGTCCGCGGTTGCATACTCCCAGACCTTCTCCCCGGTCAGAGGATTGAGTGCGCGGATGGCGCCATAACCGGTGTCCTCGTCCCTGACGTGGATTCGCGAGCGACGAATCGCGGGGAAGCCCTGCTTGATACGGCCGCCGGTAAACCGGTTCCCCGGCGAGTAGTCCGCCGCGTCTTTGAAGTAGGTGCTTGCGTAGTTCTCCCAGACGGAAAGATAGAACAAGTTGGTGCTGGGGTTATAGGCAGGGGCGAACCAGTTGGTGCCCCCTTGAACTCCGGGAAAGGTTTCGGTGCCTTCCTCGCTAGGCCCGCGGCCGGGTGCCTTGATAGGCCGGCCGGCTTCATCCAGGCCGATCGTCCAATCCTGTTTAACGAACGCATTCCCATGGAGGAACTCGCCAGTGGCCCGGTCAAGGATGTAGTAAAACGCATTGCGGTTGACCCATAGCATGAGCTTGCGCTGGGCGCCTTCCCACTCAGCGTCGAGAAGCACCGGGACTTGCACCGAGTCTCAATCCCATTCGTCGTGCGGGGTGAACTGGAAATGCCACTTTAGCTCCCCTGTGTCGGGGTCCAGCGCCACGACCGAATCGGTATAGAGATTGTCCCCGGGACGAACGTCTGGGTTCCAATCGGGGCTTGGATTCCCCACTCCCCAATAGGTGAGGTTCAGCTCGGGGTCGTAGGAGCCGGTTAGCCAAATAGATCCTCCCCCGGTCTTCCAGGCATCGTTTTCCCAGGTCTCGTGGCCGGGCTCGCCTGGACCGGGGATGGTATTGAACTTCCATACTTGCTTGCCTGTCTCCGCGTCATAGGCCGCCAGCAAGCCCTTAATCCCGAACTCGCCTCCGGCCGTCCCGATGATTACTTTGTCCTTGACGACTAGTGGCGAAAGAGCAAGCGTGTACCCGCTACGGTAGTTGGCAACGCGGGTGTCCCATAATTTCGAACCGGTCTTGGCGTCGAGCGCGATTAAGCGCGCGTCGAGCGTCGCAAGGAAGAGTTTGTCGCCAGGATGGCCACGCCGTGGTTCACCCGGCCACAGCAGGGCGAAACAGGACTCGCGAGATCATGCTCGTACATCCAAAAGATTCGTCCCGTCTTGGCGTCCACCGCGATGACGTTATTAGGCGCCTCGGTGAGGTACATAACCCCGTCGACGACCAGCGGCGTGGTCTGAAACTTCTCCAGGGAGCGGACCTGGAAGACCCAGGTCATCTCCAGTTTCCCCACATTTTCAGGGGTAATCGTGTCGAGGGCGCTGTGATGGTGACTGGCGTAGGTCCCGTTGTAGGTCAGCCAGTTCCGCGGCTCCTTGTCTGCATTCAGAATCCTGTCGTAGGTCACCTGTGCCGGCAGGATCAAGGCTGTCAACGACAGAGTTACCAATCCGAGGAACTTCCGCATAGCGATCAGGATACCGCAGAGCGAGCAAGGGGGCGCGATCGAATCGGTAGCGCAGGTCTTTGCATTGGCCTGCAGGCTGTCACCGAGTTGCCGTAATATTACTTGCGACCATCCGCGGACCATCCGCGAGCACCCGATTTTGCTGACCGGGAAGCCTTGCTCGCTCAGCGCTGCTGCCAGTTGCCGGGTCCCTTGCAAGGTCCATCGCGGGGGCGGCATCGAGTCTGCTCGGGTCAGCGGATCACCCAACGATTCCAGCTCTTTCAGGATCGCCAGTCTACCGCGAGTTGGCAGACGGACATGTTACAGTCATCGTCTACGACGGCTAAGCACTGCATCCGGGCACCCGCTTGGTCATCATGCCGGCTGCTGGACATGCGCAACAAGAATCCAGGATAAGAATCTTGACCGGGGCGTGAGCGCGGCCGCGCTGCCAAGCCATCACGTTGAAAAGACTGATCAAAATCACGCTGCCAATTCTCCTCCTTGTTGTGGCCGCCGCTGGGATCTTTGTAGCCGTACACGAGCCGGCGCGGAGGCCCGTCACTGATCTAGTTATTGAGCGCACGCCGGAGCGCCTGGAGTGCGGCGAGTATCTCGTTCATCACGTTGTCGGCTGCGTTCATTGCCATACCGAGCGGGACGTCACACAGCGCTTGCTACCGGCGAGCGGGCCAGCCGGTGCGGGCGGTGATTGCTTCACGGAGGAAGCCGGACTCCCTGGGCGAATTTGCCCGCAGAATATCACCTCCGACCGCGAAACAGGCGTTGCCGCATGGGCGGACGACGAAATTCTGCGCGCAATGCGCGAAGGCGTAAGCCGCGATGGCCGCGCGTTGTTCCCAATAATGCCTTACGAGGAGTATCGGCACCTGGCGGACGAGGACGCACACGCGATAGTGGCTTACATCCGAACGCTGGAGCCCGTGAAAAAGCGAGTGGAACCCACGCACATCAACTTTCCGGTGAGCTTCTTCATCGAGATGAGTCCGCAGCCACTGACAGCTTCGGTGGCCGCGGTGCCGCACTCTGATCCGGTCAAGTATGGCGAATATCTGACCAGCATTTCCGGGTGCAAGTCCTGTCACGGCCCGGATCTATCGGGTGGCATGGAGTTCATCACGCCGAAGGGCGCGGTCAGGAGTTCCAACCTGACACCAAGTTCCGATCTCGTGCCCGCCGATGCCGAGGCGTTCATCCGGCTATTTGGCGCCTATGCCAACGGGCGGCTTCCGGAGGGTGTTTCGAACAACGATTTATCGGTCATGCCGTGGGCCGCCTATGCTGGCATGAGCGGTCAGGATTTGCGCGCCATTCACGCCCACCTGCGGAGCGTACCTCCCGTGGACAATGAAGTGCAAACTTACAGCGAAGCGACCGGTGACTAGCCGACTCGGCTTGCACGCAGGGATCTCATGAACCACAACTCACAGCCGACCACCGGCCGGTCGGCCTTCCTGCAACTGCTCATCGACGAGGGCATCACGCACCTTTTCGGCAATCCGGGCACGACCGAGCTGCCGATCATGCACGCACTGCCGGACCACCCGGAGCTGACCTATGTGCTCGGTCTGCAGGAATCTATCGTGGTCGCCATGGCCGATGGGTTTTCACGGCGCTAGCGGCCAGCTCGTCGCCTGCAACGTGCACGTAGCCCCCAGGCTCGGCAACGCTATGGGGTCGCTCTTCAACGCGCACTTCACGGGCACGCCGATGATCCTGACCGCAGGGCAGCACGAGCAGGGTCATGGTCTCACCGAGCCGATGCTCTACAACCCGCTGATTCCGATCGCCGAACCGCTGGTTAAATGGGCCGTGGAGGTTTCGCGTTTGGAAGATCTGCCGCGCATCGTTCGCCACGCCGCCAAGATCGCGACGACCCCTCCCACGGGACCGGTCTTCCTCTCGCTCCCCGGCGATATCCTGAACGCCGAGGCTTCGATTGATCTCGGCGCAAGCACGCGAGTCGACGCCCGCAGTCGGCCCTCCGACGATGCTCTCGAAGCTCTGGCCGACCGCCTGCTCGCTACCCGCTCGCCGGTGCTCGTCTGCTGTGACGAGCTTGTCAAGTCGGACGCCGTATCGGAAGCAGCCGAGCTGGCCGAAACCCTGGGCGCCCCGGCCTACCAGCAAAGCGTGCCCTATGGCGCCCATTTCCTTTCCGAGCATCCTTGCTATCTCAGAGGTTTGTCCCGCGACCAGAAACAGGTGCGCGATATTTTGGCGAAACATGATTTACTGCTCATGCTTGGCGGCGATGGCTTGCGCATGTCCGTGTGGTCGGAGGTGGACCCTCTGCCCGCCGGCATGCCGGTCATTCACATCGGTCATCTTGATTGGGAGATGGGTAAGAACTTTCCAGTTGAGACTGCGGTGCGGGCCGACCTGAGAGAAACGCTGCGGGCGTTGATCCCGGTTTTGCAACAGAAGGGTGGGGAACCCCTCGCCGCACGGGCCGGAGCAGCGATCGAGCAGATCAAGACCGCGAATTGGTCGGCGAAGCGGGCGCGGTTAGCCGATGCCTTGGACCGCGAAAAGAGCGATAGCGAGCCCATCGATCCGGACTTTCTGATGCTGCGAGTGGCCGAGGCGCTCCCGAGCAACGCCATCGTTGTCAACGAAGGACTCACGGCCGGCGTGCGGCTCCCGGCACTAGTGCCCTATCGTGACCGCTACGGTTATCACGGGCTGGCCAGCGGCGGCATCGGCTGGGGCATCGCGGCGGCGGTAGGAGTCCAACTCGCGCATCCTGAGCGGCCGGTTTGTGCCATGATTGGCGACGGCAGCGGGATGTATTCGATTCAGGCCCTGTGGACGGCGGCTCACCTGAAGCTTCCGCTCACCTACGTGATCCCCAACAACGGCGGCTACCGCATCCTCAAGCAGCGGCTGCTGGCTTTCCACGGCGACGACCGCTTTGTTGCAACCTGAATTATGCACAGATTCACTTTGCGAGTGTGGCTGCGTTCGTAGCGGGTTGGCGGTCGTCGTGAGGTGGTAGCTCGGCAACTGGCCTTTTGGCTTCTCCGTGTCCGGTTTCCCTTCCCGCCCAGAATCCGCGTCGTCAAAACCTCGCTCGGAAGTGACGTGTTTCCAGTGCGTTACGGCTAGTGCATAAAAGTTTAGGTGGGTATCCGGTTGACTCAGGTAGCCCCAAGATGTAGTATGCCGGCAGATGGAAGATTACCCTCAGAACCTGACAGAGTTCGAGGCCCGTTTTAGCAGTGAGGAGGCCTGCCGGGAGTATCTGTTCCGGCTGCGCTGGCCGGACGGTTTCCGCTGTCCGGGTTGCGGTTGTGGAAAGTCGTGGCCTTTGCGAAAAGTGCTGCTGCAGTGCGCTGCGTGTGGGCGCCAAACCTCGGTGACCGCCGGGACCATCTTTCAGGACACGCGCAGCCCTTTGCCGTTGTGGTTTCGTGCGATGTGGTGGGTCACCACCCAAAAAACCGGACCCAACGCTTTGGGACTGCAAAGAGTGTTGGGGCTCAACAGGTACGAAACGGCTTGGACCTGGCTGCACAAAATGCGGCGCGCGATGGTGCGGCCGGGACGGGATTTGCTGGCCGGGACGGTGGAAGTCGATGAAAGCTACTGGGGCGGGCTCGAAGAGGGCCTGCGGGGCCGAAACCTGCAAAACAAAGCATTGATCGCAGTAGCCGCTCAAGAGGATGGGCGGGGTATCGGCCGGATTCGCATGAAGAGAATCGAGGATGCCTCGGGCGAGAGCCTGTTGCCTTTCGTGGAGGAGTGCATCGAGCCGGGCAGCGTGGTGCATACCGACGGCTGGCCCGGTTACTCCGGGTTGAAAAAGGAAGGCTACGTCCATCAGGTCACAGTTGTCAGCAGGCAGGAGCAGTCCAAGTCGGAATTGATGCCCCGCGTCCACCGCGTGATGTCACTGCTCAAGCGCTGGCTGCTGGGCACCCATCAGGGCGCCGTGAGCCACAAACATCTGGACTACTACCTGGACGAGTTCACCTTCCGTTTCAACCGCCGCAACTCCAAAAGCCGCGGCAAACTCTTCTATCGGCTCGTCCAGCAGGCGGTAGCCGTGGATCCCGCGACTTACAAGATGATTGTTCACCCGGTTACAGAACCCAAGAAAATCCCCAAACCACAAGATATTGGGGCTACCTGAGTCAACCGGATACCCATCAAAGTTTATTCATAGCGCATAGCCAGGCTCTCAGATCAGCGCCCTCCCGACCACCGGCAGCAAGCCGCCGTAGGGAGTCGGCTTCCTGCCGCGGAAGTGGTAAGGCGTCGAAGCCCCGATTTTATTGGGCCGCGAGGCCGTCACGGCTGGGCCTTGTTGGACGGGCCTTTGGGAGCTATGCTGTTTTCGTCTGGTAACCATGTGGGTGACCTCCTTGGGGTTGGCTGGCGAAGCTGGGATCTTTGCCAGCCTACCTTTTTACCCCATGTTTTCGGGGGTCCCAAATGGTCTCTTGCGGCTCAGCCCTCCTCAGGTCCACGCCGCAGTGCATAATTCAGGTGCAATGGATCTCGAAAACCCCCCGATCGATTTCGTCGGCCTCGCGCGCTCTCTGGGCGCGACGGCGGAGAAGGTGACCGAGTCCGCTCAGATCGAGCCCGCCTTGGTCCGCGCCTTCGCGAACAACGGGCCGAACTTGATCGAGGTTGTTGTGGATGGTCGCGTGGAGTGACGCTTGCACGCGGCAGTATATGACCGCATGCTAATAACAGAGCCGCGCCCGAAAGGGTGCGGTTCAGTCTGGCGGAAATCGCGAACCTTTCCCGCGTCTGGTACTACGACTCGAATGCCCCAAAGGGCTATAGACGCCGAACGGGTTAACGGGCTATACCAATGTGAGGCAGGTTCCACTGCTTCGTTTCTGGCTTTGCGGTGCCGCCCTCAAGTGGGTGGGGTAGACGAGAGAGCATTTAGTTTGTCCGACGCGCCTGCCTTGGGCGTGGTGAGAAGTATGGAAGGAATTCGCAGCCTCGTGCTCGCCGACGCGACAAGAATCTTCAGGCAGTCAGAGCAGAAGCTGTTCGTTGTCGACACAGCGATCAGCCCCTCCAGGCAGAGCCCTTTTCAGATTGACATTTTTGCTTTCGACCAGCGCGGCCGCTCCGTCGTCGTGATGGTTGACGAAACAATGGAGTACGCCTCAGGCCGCGAGATAATCGGAAGGGCCGTTGTGGCTGCGGGCATCATCGCCCAATGGAAGCACGAGGAGCTGTTCGAGCTTCTCTCCGAGGAAGGCGCAGAGGACCTTGGGGCTTTTCTGGAATGCGAAGTCCACGAGGTCAACCGCGAGCAATGCATTCTGTTCGTGGCGGGCCATTACGACAACGAAACGTTGACCGCCGCAACTTGGCTGCGCGAACATCACGGCGTTCAAATCGAATGCCTGCAGGCGTTCGTTGAATCGGATACGAGCCCTCAGGGGCCGGTTCTCCTGAGGTCTGAGGGTTAGCGCTGGGGTAGGGCTGATCCGCTACGCCCTTGGCTGAAGGGCCCTCGATCAACTGGGACGAACGCTGCCAGGAATGCTCAGCCGGTACCCGATTCCGGGTTCGGTAATAATGTAACGGGGGGTTGAGGGGGCGGGTTCGATTTTCTTTCGGATGTGTCCAATGTGTACTCGCAGGGATTGATGCTGATCGTGTTGGAAGGGTCCCCAGACTCTTTCCAAGATCATTTTAGATGCCACGACGCAGTCATGGTTCTGAGCAAGTAAAGTAAGTATCTCGAATTCCGTTCGAGTCAGCCTAATCTCATCGGAATTCAGCCGCACCCGCCGTCGGGACATATCAATCTGCAGGTCCCCTATGTTGACCACGCCACGATTCATCTTGCGCCGAGAAAAGCGCCGCCGCAAAACTTGCAAGCGAGCTGATAGTTCGAGTGCTTCGACCGGATAGGTCAAGTAGTCCTCCAACCCCTCATTCAGCGCCGACACTATGGCGCGAATTTGCTCATCCGCGAAAAGTCCGATCACCGGTCCCCGAAACCACTGGCTCACCTGCTGATAGTGCCGCAACCCTTCGTTCGGATCTTCCGGCCACACCATCAGCATGATCGCAGGCTGGCTTTCGACCACGAGCCGAATGGCGTCGTCCACATCGTGAGCCGCTCGCACGGAGTAGTTCTGCCCTTCAAGCATCTTCCGGATCTGGGCGAACTCCAGCCGGCGGATATCGAGGACCAAGACATCAACGCCGTTCTCGATTACCTTCGCGCCGTGCTCCGGCTCGAAAGTGTGTTCACTCGATCTGTTCAGCGGTTTCAAGGTCAGTTCACCCCACTTCAGGAATCCGGCTGTTATTGTGCTGGATTCTGATCTCCGAGGCTGCTCGCCCGCTTCATCTAGGTCCAATTAGGAGAGTCACAAGAAGCATCACCTGAATGCGGGCGGCTGTTAACCGGCTCGTTCGTACCCCTTTGCTACGCGGAGTGCCTCTCTTCAGTGGAACCGAAATACTACCCGTCTTAGGTTGTATCGCTTAGACCTGGTCGGCTGTCGTATCGCGCAAAGAAAGCAAGGTCACGCGCGCTGAGCCTCTGGTGTTGTCCGTAGGCGCCGCTGCTGCCATACTTACCCCATGTTGAAAGCAGTCGCATTTCTCGTCGCCCTTCGGCTGGTCGCCGCCGCCCAGGCGCCATTCGACATCGTTGTCGAAAACGGTCGTGTCATGAATCCGGAATCGGGGCTGGACGCGGTCCGGCATCTCGGAATTCAGGACGGAAAGATCGCCGCTATCTCGGAGCAGCCGCTGAAAGGGAAGCAGGTGCTGGACGCTTCGGGTCACGTTGTTACGGCCGGATTCATCGACCTGCACCAACACGGCCAGAGTCCAGAGAATTATCGCGCCCAGATTCATGACGGCATAACGTCGGCGCTGGAGCTGGAAATCGGTGTAGAGGATATCAGTGCCTGGTACGGGGAGCGCGAGGGCAAATCGCTGGTCAACCATGGAGCCAGTATTAGCCACCCCTACTCCCGCAACATCGTGATGACTGGGAAGAATCCTGGGTTGGAAGGCGACGCGCTGACCCAACCCCTCAGCTCCGAGCAATTGCAAAAGCTCAAGCAGCGAATCTCCCGCGGGCTCGACCGGGGCGCCGTCGCCGTGGGCTTCGGGCTCGCCTACTCGCCCGGAGCGACGTCGGAAGAAATTCTAGCGATCTTCCGGCTTGCGGCTGAATTCAAGGCCAACTGTCATGTGCATATTCGGACCACCACTGGTGACGCGAGCAACGTCAAAGAGGTGCTCGACTACTCGCGGCAGAGCGGCGCCGGGCTTCACATTGTGCACATCAACAGCAGCGGCAAGGATCTAATTCCCCAATATTTGGAAGTCATTCGCGAAGCCCAGGAAACCGGCGTCGATGTAACCACGGAGTGCTATCCCTATAACCGCGGCTCGACCTTCATCGAATCTCATCTGTTCGATGACTGGGAGACCTACTCGGATGAAAAACTTGGCCAGCATATTTGGATCGAGACTGGCGAGCACCTATCACGGGAGAACTTCGGCCGGTATCGCGAACAGGGCGGCATCCTGATCACTCAGCCCGCCTATTCCGAGGAGATGGTTCGGGCGGCCGTCTCGAGTCCGCTGACGATGATCGCCAGTGACGGTATGTGGCTCAAGAAAGGCCGTGCCCACCCCCGCTCGTTCGGCACCTATTCGCGCATTCTGGGCCGCTATGTGCGGGAACAAAAGGCGCTTTCTCTGATGGATGCGCTTGCCAAGATGAGTCTGCGGCCGGCGCAGCGGCTTGAGCGCCGGGTGCCCTCCATGAGCAACAAGGGCAGAATTCGCGAAGGAGCCGACGCCGATATCGTGGTCTTCGATCCCGACCGCGTTATTGACAAGGGGACGTTCGAAGATCCTGCGCAGAACCCTGTTGGCATTCGTCACGTACTGGTCAATGGCGTTGCGGTACTGACCGAGGGTGTGCTGGTCGCAGGGGTTATGCCAGGGCGGGCCATACGGGCGAACCGTTAGCTAGACACGGGGCCAAGATCTAAGATAGACTAACATCTAATAGGCGCCGCTCTGCGGAAAGCCTCGTCTGTCAAGCCCATGGGGTTTGGTGGGTGCCCTTGCCCGGATTGATTTCCTTTAGTTTTGGGTCTAGTGGATAGGAGCATGTCTCAAGATGAAGACGTTTGTCCCAAAGGCGACCGAAGTAACCAGTAGCTGGCACATCATTGATGCTGAAGGGCAGGTGCTGGGCCGGCTGGCGACTCGCGTAGCCGTGGTCTTGATGGGTAAACACAAGCCCGACTACACACCGTTTCTGAAAACAGGCGACCACGTGATCGTGGTGAACGCGGAAAAAGTGCAGTTGACCGGCAAGAAGGAAGATCAGAAGATGTACTATCGGCATTCCGGTTATCCGGGAGGCATCAAGGCGATCAGCGCGCGGCATCAGCGCGCGAAGTTTCCAGAGCGCCTGATCGAAAGCGCTGTAAGCGGTATGCTGCCCAAGAACAAAGTCGGCGATCAGTTGAAGACGCGTCTCAAGGTTTTCAAAGGCCCCGACCATCCTCATGCGGCCCAGGAGCCGCAGCCGATGTCAATTTGAGACAGTTGCGGGACGGTAGCAGAAACGACAGAAGCAGAAACGACGAAAGCAGAAACGATACTTGGAATATCGGCCAGTTGAGCCGGCCAGAGTTGGATTGATGACGCGAAGACGTTTATGAGTAACCAAGCGAAGGCGACAGGAATAATTCAATACCTTGGAACGGGGCGCCGAAAGACCGCTGTGGCACGGGTTTTCTTGAGGCCTGGTGACGGAAAGGTCTCCATCAACGGCCGGACTGTCGAGAACTACTTCCCTTCGGCGGGCCAGAGGCAAAGAGTTCAGCAGCCCTTCCTTCTCACCGAGACGGCTGGAAAATTTGACCTGCTGATCTTGGCGCACGGCGGAGGGATGACCGGGCAGGCGGACGCGATTCGCCTCGGCATCGCGCGGGCACTGCAGAAGTTCAACATGGAACTCCGCCAGGTCATGAAAAAACAGGGATATCTTACACGCGATCCCCGCAAGCATGAGCGGAAAAAGTACGGCCGCCCAGGGGCGCGCAAACGCTTCCAGTACTCGAAGCGCTAATCGGATCGCAAGAGGCGCGGACGGCTTGAGTTCTACAAGTTCTCTCTGCCGTAGCGCGTATTCAGGTGGAACCCAACCTCGCTTGGGCGGGTCCCGCTCTTACAGGAGGTTACATTTTTGCAAGTCACAATGAAAGAATTGCTCGAATCAGGCGTTCATTTCGGGCACCAGACCAGGCGCTGGAATCCGAAGATGCGAGAGTATATCTTCGGCGAACGCAACGGTATCCATATCATTGACCTTCAGAAAACTCTGAAGATGTTCAAGGACGCCGCCCGCTTCGTTACCGAAGCAGCCTCGGAAGGTAAAACCGTGTTGTTCGTCGGCACGAAACGCCAGGCCCAGGAAGCGATTGCCTCCGAAGCCGAGCGCTGCGAGATGTACTTCATCAACAGCCGCTGGCTGGGAGGCTTGCTGACGAACTGGGCAACGGTACAAAACTCAATCAAGCGCCTGAAAGAGCTGGACATTCTCGCCGAGGAAGAAAGCTACGAGGGCCGCTCCAAGAAAGAGGTATCTCGCCTTGAGCGAGAAAGAAAACACTTGCACCAAAATCTGAAGGGCATTAAGGACATGCCGGGGCCTCCGGGCGTGTTGTTCGTCATCGATTCCTACCGCGAAGAGATCGCTGTCAAAGAGGCGGGGATACTCAACATTCCGGTGGTCGCCGTCGTTGACACCAACAGCGACCCGACCAACGTGGACCATGTGATTCCGGGCAACGATGACGCTCTGAGGGCGATTCGCCTCTTTGCCGAAAAGATGGCTGACGCCATCATCGATGGGCGTGCTCTGGCAACCGAGCAGGAATTTGCCGAGCAGCCTGCCTCCGAGGAAGCTGCTCCGGCCGAAGAGTTAGAGGCAGTTGCCGTTGAGGCGGCACCGGCGGCACCGGTGGAAGCGGTGGTAGAGGCGGTGGCGCCCATCCCAGCCGCAGTCACTTTCCAGACCGGTTCCACTGGGCTGGAGCCTACCAAACCAAATGGCGCCGGCGCGCCCTCTTCCTAAGCCGCCAACCAGTCTGATGGCCGACTCTTGGTGACTTTCAAGGTTTGCTGAGAGTGGATCGGGCCGAGGGAGGCGTACCGCCGGAGCCCTTTTTCGACTATCATTTTTCAACGAAACGCAGGAAAAAACTATGGCGGAAATTACCGCGCAATTGGTCAAAGAACTTCGCGAACGCAGCGGGGCGGGCATCATGGACTGCAAGACGGCTCTCAAAGAAGCCGACGGTGACGTCCCTCAGGCTGAGCTCATCTTGCGCAAGCGGGGCATTGCCGTCGCGCAAAAAAAATCATCCCGCGACGCGAACGAAGGAACGATCGGCACCTATATTCACCCCGGCAGCAAACTGGGCGTGCTCGTCGAGCTAAACTGCGAGACCGATTTTGTGGCGCGAACCGATGATTTTCAGGAGTTGCTCCACGATGTCGCCATGCATATCGCGGCCGCCGATCCGCAGTTCATTCGCAAAGAGGATATCACCGAGGATGCGCTGGAGAGGGAAAAACAAGTTCAGCGCGCACGCGCCTTGCAGGAGGGCAAGCCGGAACAGGTGATCGAAAAGATTATCGAGGGCCGGATGGGTAAGTTCTACGAAGAGATTTGCCTTCTCGAGCAACCCTTCGTCAAGGACGGCTCGATGACGATCGGTGAACTGATTACAGCTAAGATCGCCAAGCTAGGCGAGAATATCACAGTCAGCCGCATGGCGCGATTCAAGGTCGGGGAAGCCAGCTCGTCGGAATCCTAGTTTTCAGCTGGAAAGGCATACGGCGGACAACGTGTCGGCCCGGCTCTCAATCGCCTTGAACGGCGGAATTTTGCTGGATCGTTTTTGCCAAAGCCCGAGCACGGGCTCGTAGAGACCTGCCGCCTTTATATCCTTCAGACTGCTACGTGTGGCCCGACGAAAGGCCGCAGGTGTCTACAAGGCTTGCGCGACTGGTTTCCGAATGACTCGAGCCGGAACCTGAATCCCCGCGACGCCTTCCAATCATCGCCCTTGTCTTCAGCAAACCGCCGCGTCGTAGAATAGATCGAGTGGCCTTTCTCACTGCCCCATCCGGGCTCAGGTGGCTCTGCTCTTCGCCACGGGTCCGTTGCTGTCGAATCCGTGGCCGTCGAATCCTTGGCTATCGAATCCTTGGCTATCGAAAATGAAGTACAAGCGTATACTGCTGAAGCTCAGTGGCGAAGCCCTCGCCGGTAACGCGGGATTTGGGATTGACAGTATCCGTGTTGCCGAGATCGCCGGTGAAGTCGCTGAGATCGCCCGTCTCGGCGTCCAGGTCGGAGTGGTCGTCGGGGGAGGGAACTTCTTTCGGGGCATCCGGGCCTCCGACAGCGGCCTGCGCCGTATCTCGGTCGACTACATGGGAATGCTGGCAACGGGCATGAACGCCATCGCATTACGAGACTTCATTGCGGCACACGAAGTCAAAGCCAGCGTGATGAGCGCCATCGATATGCCGCCTATCGCGGAGTCGTTTTCCCCGCAAGCGGCAGTGGAACAACTCGGCCAAGGTGGAGTCGTCATCTTCTCGGCGGGGACGGGAAGTCCGTATTTTTCCACCGACACGGCCGCCGCGCTCCGAGCTGTAGAGATTGAGGCGGAAGTTGTGGCCAAGGCAACCAAGGTCGACGGAGTATACGACAAGGACCCTGTGCGGTTTCCAGATGCCCGACGGTATGACAAGATCTCCTACGCGCAGGTGCTCTCGCAAGGATTAGCTGTCATGGATGCGACGGCGGTATCCTTGTGCAAAGAAAACAACTTGCCCGTCGTTGTCTTCGACCTGAACGTGCCCGGCAATATCCGGCGCATGGTGTCAGGAGAAGAAATCGGGACGTTGATTTATTGATCGTTCATGTACTGAAACTGGATGTACTGATACGGAAGAAACGAGGCGAACTATCATGTCCACGCTCTATGGCGAATCGATCAAGGAAGTCGAAGCCGAAACGAAGACTCGAATGCACAAGGCGCTTGAGGATCTGCACCGCGAGATGGCCACAATCCGCACGGGGCGGGCATCCCCGACCATTCTCGAAGGCATTCGGGTGAGTTACTACGGTACGCCGACTCCTCTGAACCAGGTCGCCAACTTGTCCGTGCCCGAACCCGCGCTGATCATGATTCAGCCCTGGGACATTTCGCAGATCGGCGCGATCGAAAAGGCCATCTTGGGCTCGGATCTTGGGCTGAACCCGACGAATGATGGCAAGGTGATTCGACTCAGCATCCCGGCTCTGACCGAGGAGCGCCGCAGAGAGCTTGTGAAGCATCTGCACAACATGGTCGAGCAGCATCGAGTGGCTGTCCGCAACGTTCGGCGGGAGGCTAATGAGCAGCTCAAGCACCTCGAAAAAGACAAAAAGATCTCGGAAGATGATCACCATCGCGGGCATGACAGTGTTCAAAAGCTAACCGACGGAATGATCAGCCAGCTCGATGAAGCCGGTAAGGCAAAGGAAGCAGAGATTCTGGAGATCGGGTAGCTATCGCTGGCCTGTACGGTCTAAGGTGCCGAACTCGAAGCCGCGATACGGGGAGACCATCACGCGGTGTGCTCCTACCAGCCAATACGTTTCAACCTTGCCACGAAGTCAAAGTGCTGGTCGCGGCTCAGAAGCGGTTGGGCGTGCTGCCTGGCCAGTGCCGCGATCCAGAGGTCATTGGCGGGAATCGGACGCCCCGCGCGCTTGAGTTCGTCACGGATCTCCGCATATCGCTCGGCCGTCTCCTCGTCCACCCTCAGCACTCGCCAGCTTGGAATCGATTCCGCCAGCCATTGTTCATACCGCGCTCGACCGCGCGACTGCCGGATGCCGTATCTGAATTCGCCCAGCACAATGACCGGCACGGCGATGTCGCTTGCTTCGCGAAGGACCGGTTCGATGGTCAAGTCGCCGTCCGCAACCGCCGACAGCCCGTTCGTGTCTAGAATCAATTCCAGTCCTCGGCCTCAATTTGGCCGAACTCTTTCTCGATGATCCGATTGATCCTGGCCGTCTCCTTGCGGAGACTTCGCAATTTGCCGAACGTTTTCATCCATGGTTTGTCTTGTCCTGCGGGAGGGCGCAGCTTGTCAGCCAGCGCCTCCGACACCAATGCCCGCAGAGGAATACCTCTCTCGGCCGCCGCCGACTTAGCGTGACGGAACAATGCATCCGGGATTTCAATGGTCGTCTTCACGCCACTCATTCTCCCATATTTACGGGGAGGAATCTTCGGGCGGGTGTCCTTCATGGATCGCGTTCGGTTGGCAATCCGCCCGGCTGGTTAAATTGCCGCTCGATTTTGGCGAGGAAGTCCTTTTGTTATAATCAGTTCCAGCGTTGTCGCGGGTCAGGCTGGCGGGAACGTTCGGCGCCTGGCCGCAGCGATACCATTGCCTCCGGGCCACAAAGGACTCCCTTTGGAGCACAAGAACCAGCGCGCCTCACTCATTGCATCGAGCGTTCTGCTTGTCGTGCTCGTGGCGCTCGCATTCTGGCAGACTTCCTTGGACTTCGGTGAATTTCGGCCCTCAGGCCGCGGCGAAACGATTGTCCTGTCCGCAATTTCGACGATCGTCGTCCTCGGTGTTTTCACCCTTGGATTCATCGTCTTCCGCAGTCTTCTCCGGCTCTATGTCGAGCGGCGTCAAAACCGGCTTGGATCGAAGATCAAAACCAAGCTGGTGCTCGGAGCTCTGGCCCTGTCGATCGTTCCGGTGGTCTGTCTCGTCCTGTTCTCTTTTACCGTCCTCAACCGCACGCTCAACAAGTGGTTCGAGCAGCCGACGGTGGCGATTCAAAAGAATTCGGAAGAGCTGGTCGCGCGCCTCAACCAGATCATGCGCGAGAAGATTGAAACGGACGCCGTCTGGATCGCCTCCATGCCGGAGGTCGCCGCGGCATTGGGGGGCGAAGGAGCCGAGACGCAGACACTATCGGCCCAGAGTTTCGGTGAGCTTGGGTCCAGCGTCAATGCGCATTATGTCGGCCTCCTGCGGATTGGTGAGACGAAGCCGCTGCTGGAATTTCGGTCGGGTGATTTGGTTGCGGGCGAGGTGGAGTGGCGCGTTCCCGTGACGAGCGGGCAAGAGTCCGAACCAAGCGGTGTCATCTCTCGGATAGCGCCCGACTACATCTTCGCTGGTGCGCCGGTGCGCCAAGAAGGCGATCAGCTCGGCCGGGTCGTTGTCGAGTGGCGCATCCCGCAAGATCTCCTCGACCGGCGCGCCGACATGGCAAAACAAGTGCGGCACTATGCGACGTTACAGCAAGACCACCGTGAATATCGCTATCTCTACTCGGGGATTCTGGCGCTGATCTCGGTCTTCGTCTTGTTCGTTGCCACTTGGCTAGCGCTGTTTCTGTCGAAACAAATCATCGTTCCAATCGAGGCTCTGGTCGAAGCGACTGACAAGCTCTCCAGCGGTCACCTAGATTTCCGGGTACGAACGCCCGCTATCGATGAACTTGCGGCTCTGGTGCAGTCATTCAATCATATGACCCAGCAGCTGGAGACACACCGCCACCGGCTCGAGGAGAGCAACAACGATCTCGCGACAGCAAATGCGGAAATCGACGCCAGGCGCCGTCTGATCGACGCCATTCTCGAAAGCATCACGCCGGGTGTGATATCAGTTTCCGCCGAGGGGGAAATCCAGAAGGTAAACTCTGGGCTCAGTTTTATTTTTTCGGAGCTGGAGATCCGCGGGGCCAGCCACCTTCGCGACCTGTTCTCGCAAGAAGACTACGAAGAAATCACTTACATGATGCACCGCGCCCGCCGTACGGGACTGGCCAGCCGTGAGTTCGTCATCAAGCGCGAGCAGCGGATCTTCCATCTGTCGGTAACGGTCTCCGCTCTGGAAAGCCAGGCCGTGAAGGAGACGGACGACCTGCCGGGATTCGTCATTGTTCTCGAAGACACCAGCGAACTTTTGCGGGCGCAGAAATCAGAAGCTTGGACTGAGGTCGCGCGCCGCGTCGCGCACGAAATCAAGAATCCTCTCACGCCGATTGCCCTCTCGGCAGAGCGAATGAGGCGTTTGCTAGACCGCTTCAGCGCAGCAACCGACCCGAGCGAGCGACGAGAACTCGGGGAACGCTTCGAGAAATGCACGGAAACGATTGGACGAGAAGTCCAGACACTCGGCACCCTGGTTGACGAATTCGCGCAATTTGCACGATTCCCCGCCGCCAATCCCCAGGCTGCCGAGCTGAACCATGTTGTCGAGGCGGCGCTGGACGTCTTTCAAGGGCGGCTCGCCGGTATCCGGATTGAGAAAGACCTGGACGGGGATTTGCCGCAGGTCTTTGTCGACCCCGACAAGTTCAAGAGAGTCGTCGTCAACCTCATCGACAACGCGGCGGAAGCGGTCGAGGGCTCGCACGTGCGAGAAATCTTTATCGGCACCGCGCCGGGAGCGGTTCCCGACGCCGTCGAGCTGACCGTTGCCGATTCCGGCCCCGGCATTTCGGCCGAGGACAAGGAAAAGCTGTTCCTGCCCTATTTCTCCACCAAAAAGCGCGGCACGGGACTCGGCCTCGCCATCGTGAATCGTATCCTCAGCGAACACCAAGCCACGATTCGTGTCGAGGACCGGCGACCCATGGGAAGCCGCTTCATCATTGAGGTTCCCACCGTGGCCAGCCGCTCTCCGGTAGCCCGAGGAGTTAGCGCGTGACGAGGAGACGTGTACTCGTCGTTGACGATGAGCCTGGAATCCGCGAATCGTTGATCGGTGTCCTCGAAGACGAAAACTACGAGGCGGAAGCGGTTGCCAGCGGCGAGGAATGTCTGCGGAAACTTCTGGCGAAAGCGTTTCATGTTGTCTTGCTCGACATCTGGCTGCCCGGTATGGATGGCCTTGAAACGCTGGAGCAAATTCAGCAAATCGACCCCTCGCGACGCCCCGTGGTTGTAGTCATCTCGGGTCATGGGACGATTGAGACGGCTGTCAAGGCTACCAAGCTGGGTGCGCTGAATTTTCTTGAAAAGCCTCTGTCGCTGGAGAAGGTAACGCTCAGCGTGAAGAACGCCGTCGAGCGCCGGCGGCTCCTCGCCGAGAACGAAAACCTGCGGTCACAAGTTCTCTCCGACTACGAGATCATCGGTGACAGCGTGCCTACCAAAGCCCTGCGCCAGCAGTTGGCGCTCATGGCTCCCACCAACGGCCGGGTTTTGATTTTCGGCGAGAGCGGCAGCGGAAAGGAACTGATTGCCCGCGCACTGCATTCCCACAGCCTTCGCTCCGACGGAGCGTTTGTGGAAGTCAATTGCGCCGCGATCCCCGAAGAACTGATTGAAAGCGAGCTGTTCGGACATATCAAGGGCTCTTTCACTGGGGCTCACGAAGACAAGGTCGGAAAATTTCAGAAAGCTGACGGCGGTACGCTTTTCCTCGATGAAATCGGGGACATGAGCCTGAAGACGCAGGCCAAAGTGCTGCGCGTGCTTGAGGAACAGCGTTTCGAGCCCGTCGGTTCGGGGAAAACGATCCAGGTGGATACCCGCGTGATTGCGGCGACAAACAAACACCTCGAAGAAGAGATCGAACGGGGGAATTTTCGGGAAGATTTGTTCTACCGGCTGAATGTCGTGCCGTTCTATGTGCCTCCGCTGCGGGACCGGCGCGAGGATATCCCGGTGTTGGCAGAGCATTTCCTGGGGCAGTTTAGCGCGGCTTATGTGCGAAAACCAAAGCGGCTGACGGATGAGGCCGGTACTGCCCTAGTGAACTATTCTTGGCCCGGAAATGTGCGTGAGCTGCGCAATCTCATGGAGCGGATCGTCATCATGACGAAACAGGGCGACGTCGGTGTCGGCGAGTTGGGCTTGTCAAACAATCGCCGCGTGGGTGATTTCGAGCGGGGCCGAATGCCGCGGTTCTCTAGTCTTGAAGAGGCTCGCAAGGCTTACGAACGCGACTACGTCCTCAATACTCTGGAAGAACTGGACGGCAACATGACCCGCACAGCAGAAGCGCTGGGGTTGGAGCGCAGCCACCTCTACCGCAAGATGAAAGCGCTAGGGATCTCGCAGACCGACTAACTACTTGCCCCCGGGTAGCGCGGGCGTGAGCCGAGCGGCGAGCAGTTCAACCGATCAACGGCTCAACGTCCTAGCAGTGCAATGGCTTCTCATGGTACTTTTATCCCGGTAGGCAAATACCCCATGAGACTCCACAAATCCAGATTTGCGTTGATTGTCGCCGCTCTTGTCGTTTCCCTCTCCTCCTGCGCGTCTGATGTGCCAATCGCATCGTCGGCTGCTCGCACTGACGCTGAGAACGGTTCTTGGCCTCGCCACGTAGTCGCCGAAGGCTACATGAATCAGACGGCTATTGCCGCCGACTTCACAGGTGACGGGCTGGCCGATGTCATCTCGAACGGCGACGGCAAGACGCGCCTCTACGTCGCGCCTGACTGGACCGAAGTCATCATCGCCGCGGCCAACCCGCCGCGAAACCTCATCCACAGCGAAGTGATGGATGTCGACGCCGACGGCGACCCCGACTTCATCGGAGCGGTCTACTCCCCCGGCCCCATTTTCTGGCTGGAGCGTCCTGATAATCCGATGCAAGATCAGTGGAACTTCCACCTGATCGATGACGCGGTCAACGGCACGCACGGGCTGATCACTGGCGATGTCGATGGCGACGGCAGGCTCGACCTGGCGGGAAACAGCGCTCAGCCGAAGGACACGCCCTATCCCGATTCCCTCGTTTGGTGGAACGTCCCCGCCAATCCGCGCCAGGCCGAGCACTGGGAGCGGCATGTCTTCGCGGATCGCGACGCGCCTGGCTTGAGCCATTACCTGGGCCTCGGCGACGTCAATGGCGACGGCAAGACTGACGCCGCCAGCGCCGCCAAGATTCCTCCAGACGGCAACTGGTTCGCCTGGTGGGAACAGCCCGCCGACGGCTCTGTACCGTGGAAAAAGCACGTCCTGGCGACAGCGCAGGAAGGAGCCACGAACATCCTCATGGCCGAGCTGAACGGCGACGGGCAAATGGACTTCATCGCCACCCGCGGTCACGGCAAAGGAGTACTGTGGTTCGAAGCGCCGGAGTTCACCCTCCACGAGATCAACGCGGACCTGGAAGGCCCGCACGATCTCGCCATCGGCGATATAGATAATGACGGCGACATCGATGCCGCCTCCTGCGCCAAAGACAGTTTCATCGCCGTCTGGTTCGAGAATGACGGCAAGGGCAACTTCACGACGCACTCTATCCACGAAGATCAAGCCGCCTACGACATCCGCCTCGTCGACATGGACTCCGACGGCGACCTCGACGTCCTGATCGCGGGTCAAGAGAGCAAGAACGTCGTCTGGTACGAGAACCGCCGGACGCCGTAGCCAGTCTGTAAGGCCGTACCGGGTTGCCTGTGAAACCCCCGTAGCGTGGGGCTCGAAGAGACCTGCGGCTTTTGGACATCGCGGCTCTTCGCGCTTGTCCCCTGCGAGTAGAATGCCCGCTGGGCCGCGCTCAGTCGCCCGGTATACACGCCTGCTGCACTCGCCTGTTATACTAATGATGACTGATAACGTTATCATACGATCATGCGCACTATCGTTGACATTCCCGATCAGCAACTGGATTCCCTCGCCTCTCTCTGCCAGCGGGAAGGGATTTCGCGGGCCGAAGCCGTTCGCCGGGCTGTCGCCTCTTACGTGGACGCGCAAACGGACACTGCCGCCGACGATGCTTACGGGATTTGGCGAAAACGAAAAGTCGACGGTGTTGCCTATCAAAGAAAACTGCGCACTGAGTGGTCACGGTGAAAGCGGTATTTGATACGAACATCCTCATCGACTACCTCAACGGTGTCGCGGCAGCCCGCCGCGAAATCAGACTGTACGAGTCCCCGCTGATCAGTTCCATCACATGGATGGAAGTTCTGGTGGGTACGCAAGACCCGGAAGAAGGGCAGAGAGTGCGAAACTTCCTGCGCTGGTTCGAGTTAGTCCCGATCGATCAAAGGGTCAGCGAGGAGGCCGTCAAAATTCGGCGCGAAAAGAAGCTTCGCCCGCCTGACGCGATTGTCTGGGCCAGCGCCAAGACCAACGGCGCTTTGCTCGTGACTAGAAACACCAAGGACTTCCCCCAAGCTGCCCCGGACGTGCGCGTGCCCTACCGGATCTAGCTTTTCCTCGTCGAAGTATTCTTCACCGGCGCCGTTTTCTTCACCGGACTATTGCTTCTTTGTCGTAACGTTGTTGACCGACAGGTTTACCATAAGGGCGTAGTTCGTCTTCCCACCCACCGGAGACCGCGCAAATGAAGCGAAAGATTTCTGTCTTCATCCTCAGTTGGCTCTCTTACGTCATCGCCGCTGGGGCCGCGGATAGAGCTCTTCTCGTCGTGGACCCTCAACCGGCCGCACCTGTACGCCACGCATTAACCAAGCTCGAGCAAGCCCTGCGGGCCAAAGGAATCTCCTATCGTGAACGCACGAAGCTGCGAAATGCTCGCGGCGGCCCGATCATCGTCGCGGGCCTCGGCAACGGCTCGGGAGCCGCCGCGACACTCATTGGGGAGTTGGGAATCACCGTGCCGGCAAAGCCGGAGTCGCTTCTCATCCGCCACGCCGAATGGAGGGGCAACGACGTTCTGTTGGTCAGCGGCGCCGATCACCGCGGCCTGATGTACGCGCTGCTCGACGTGGCCGACCGCATCGGATGGGCTGAGGATCCGGCCAAGCCGCTGAGCGAAGTCCGGGACATCGAAGAAAGCCCTGACGTTGCCGAACGCGGGCTCTCGATGTACACCATGCACAAAGCCCGCTTCGAGAGTTTCTTCTACAACGAAGCCTATTGGGCAAGCTATCTGGATATGCTCGCCAAGAACCGCTTCAATACTTTTTCGTTGCTTTTCGGGTATGAATCTTCGGGTTATCTCGCCCCCGCTTTTCCCTCCTTTTTCGACACGGAAGGCTTTCCTGGAGTCAAGGCCGTGGGCGTGACTCCCCAGCAGCAGCAACGCAACGTCAAGGCGCTCAACCGTCTGATCGAAATGGCCCATGAGCGCGGCCTGAACTTCACACTGGGCCTTTGGGATCACATCTACCGCGGCGACCACTACACCGACGGGGTCTGGGACTACCTGCAGGTCGAGCCCGTCGACGGAAAGAAACTCCCCGTCGCCGGCGTCACCAAAGAAAATCTGTCGGCCTATTCCAAAGCAGCACTTGTCAAGTTTCTGCGGCTTGTTCCCAACATCGATACGATTCAATTCCGCATGCATGGAGAATCGGGCCTGACGCGGGTCGAGATGAAGCAGTACTGGCGCGATATCTATGCCGTCATGAAGGAACACGCGCCCACCATCCGCTTCGATGCCCGAGCAAAGGGTTACGCCGACGACCTCATCGAAGATGCATTGGAGACGAGGCTCAACTTTCGCGTCGCCACGAAATATTGGGCCGAGCAGATGGGCATGCCTTTTCATCCCACGCACACCCAACGCAGAAATCAGTTTGATCGCCGGCACGGCTATGCCGACCTGCTGCGCTATCCGCAGACCTACAAAATGCTATGGCGGCTCTGGACCAGCGGAACCTCGCGCATCCTGCTGTGGGGAGATCCGGATTATGTGCGCCGCTTCGTCGCCAGCACGCATCTCTACGATGGCGAGGGTTTCGAGGTAACCGAACCGCTGGCGACGAAGATGGCCTCTCGTCCGCACAACGAAAAACCATTCCACTTGCTCGCGCCCGCCCACCAATACTACGAATACGAGTTCGAGCGTTACTGGCATTTTTTCCAGCTTTTCGGAAGGTTAGGTTACAACCCTGCTGCTTCCGCGGAAATCTGGGAAAAGGAGTTCCAGCGACGCTTCGGTAAAGAAGCCGCGCCGTTCGTGCAGCGCGGCCTGCAGCGCGCCAGCCAGATTCTGCCCCGGATTGTTGCGTCCTGCCTGCCGCCGGACAAATTTCCCACGACGCGGGGCTGGGCGGAGAAGCAACGCTGGGGAGACGTCTGGCGATACGCCAAAGCCACTCCCAGCGACACGCAGCAATTCCTGAGCATCTCAGACGCGGCCGATCTGCATCTCGAAGGCGGGGAGTCGGCAAAGATCCATCCTTTGGAAACCGCCGACTGGTTCGCCCATGCTGCGGACGACGTTTTGAAACTCGCGCGCGAAGTCGAAGCTCGCACCGCTTTAGGCGATGGCACTGAGCGAAATGCCGAGGGCGACACCGAGCCCAACAGGCTGCATAACCGGGAGTTTCACTCAACGATGGTTGACCTGCGTATCCTCGCCAACCTAGCTCGCTACCACGCCGAGCGGGGCCGCGCGGCGTTTCATTGGGCGCTGTTTAAGAAATCCGACGACTTAAGTGGGCTCGACGCATCAATTCAACACGAAGCCTTGGCAGTTGCTACCTGGACGGAAATCGTCGAAGTCGCCGGCGACGTTTATGCGGAGAATCTAATGTTCGGCAGAGAAACCGACCAGAGTGGTTGGTCTGTCGATTTGACCGGCCATTGGAGGACCGAGCTGATCGAACTCCAGCGCGGCCTGCAAGAGTTGAAAAACTTGCGCGAGGTGTTCGAGCCCGGCGGTTGGCCTGTTGTCGGAAGGTTCGACTTCGAAGGCAACCGCGACGCACGATATGAGCGGGTCGAACTCCGCGACTCCTTTTCAATTGATCTGCCCAACGGAAACTACGAGTTGCGTTTCGGCGTCGGCAATGAGTTGCCGGAAAGCCCGGGTTATGGCCCCATGTGGATCGAGGCAAATGGCGTGGACCGGACGGATACGTTTACCGTGGCCCCCGGCACGCGCGAGGTGCGCAGCGTCCTAACCACGCTGACCGACAACAAACTGAACGTTGCCTTCAAAGCCACCACCGCCGGGCGTTGGCATGTCAGCAGCCTCAGCGTACTTGGGGCCGGACCACGCATCGCCCACTCGCCGGTGCGAAGAATCAGGCGCGGGCGGGAGTTTGTGCTCGGAGCCACGGTCAGCAGCGACGTACCCCTAGCCCGCGTTCGGGTGGGGTACGAAAACGGCGGGCGGGGTTTTCAGTACCGCGAAATGGAAAAGCTCGATAGGCTGCTCTTCCGCACGGTGATGCCGGGCGTTGCGAAACCCGGAAAGATGAGCTATTTCATCGAAGCCGTCGATGAGCAAGGAAGACGTGTGACCTACCCGCCCGGCGGCGGCACGAGTCTGGCAACGATCATTGTTAGCGATGATCGCGAAGCGCCGTCGGTGAGCCACGAGCCGATCGAGCGTGCCCGCCCTAGCGAACCCTTAACGGTTCGGACTGAAGTCCGCGACGCCTCCGGCGTCAAGTGGGTGCGCCTCCGCTATCGCAGCGTCACGCAGCACCAAGACTTCCATACGATTGCGATGCTGCCGACCGGGCGTCCCCATGAATACGAAGCAAGCGTCCCCGCTGGGCATCTAGACCCGCAATGGAACTTTATGTACTTGATCGAAGTGATGGACCGAGCCGGGAACGGGAAGATCCACCCGGATCTAAATAAAGAGACACCGTACGTTGTGGTCGACTTGCAGCGGTAGAAAGCGCCCCTACGCTACCTTTCGCAGCTTGGTGACACGACCGATCTCCACCCACTCGGTCACGAATATATCGCCCCGGTGGTTGAACCATGCACCGTGGGGGCAGATGAATTTGCCGGGAATGAAGTCCTGGCGCGGCTTCTTGCGGCGCTCTTCGTAGTCACCGGTCGAGTCTTCTCCCAAATGCACAATGACGTTGTTATTGCGGTCGAGCAAGGTGACCCGGGCGGCGAGGTCAGGAATCAGCAAAACCCCCGCGTGTTCGTGAAAGTGGCACGGGCGGTTCACCCCCTGAACAGATCGAAGATACTTCCCCTCCATGCTGAAATACTGCAAACGATTGTTCGTGCGGTCAGCAACCAGCAGCTCCGGCTCGGCGCCTCGCAGGTCGACCCGAATGCCATGCGGACGCCACATCTGCCCCGGCTCTTTGCCATGCTCGCCGAATGTTCGGATGAAGTCGCCCTTCTTGTCGTACTGGCTGACGCGATAGGACCCGTAGCCGTCTCCCACGTAGATATCACCGTTGGGGGCGATGGCGATGTTCGTGGGGCTATACTTCGTCGACGGCTTCCCGCTAGCATCGACTTCGTACTTATCTGACTCGCCGGGATAGCCGATGTGCAGCACTTCCTCGCCATCGAGCGTCATCTTCACGACGTTCGCGTATTGAGGGTCGATTCCTCCGCCCGGGCGGCCCTTGCCCGTGTCGGTGAGGTAGAGGAATTCCTGATTCCCTTCTTTGTGGATGTGGAGTCCGTGCGCGCCGCCACGAAACTCGCCACCCCAGCTTTTGATGAATTTCCCCTGGTCGTCAAAGACAAGTACCGTGTGATCGCTTTGGCTGCTCTTGTGGACCGTGTGGCAGATGTAAATGCGGCCCTGGGCGTCTTCGACCACCCCATGCGTGTTGCCGTAGCGGATGTGGTTTGGGAGCACTCCCCAGTCGTGTTGGACTTCATACGTAAATTCGCCCGCGCCGACGACGGGCATTCTGCTTCCCGACTTATCCGCCGCGCGAAGGATGGTCGGGGCGAGAACGGCCCCTAGCTGGAGTGAGTGTTTGAGAAGATCTCTGCGACTCGATAGGTTGCTTTTTGCCATGGATGCCTTCCCTATAGTCGGGCTTTCACGTCTCGGCCCGCAGTGAGATGGACATCCGGTTTGGGCCCGGCGGCCAAGCTAGTTCCCCACCGGGCATTCTACCAACCGTACTACCCTAGACAATTTTCGGAGGAAGCATTGCCACGCCTGCAAGTTCAACGCAGGACACACTAAACGAATCACTGTCGAATTGCACCGCTAGACGTTTCCTCACTGTTTCGTCCGATTGAAAATGAGTTCTCGGAGTCGCAAAAAGTCAGTCGGCATCTCATTCTGAGTTTTAGAGACCAGCCGAGTCAACACCGTGCGCAATAGATCTCGGCCCATGAGATCATCGGCTTTAAAGCACCGACTCACTACTCCCGGCAAAATCTTCTTCCCTTTCAAAAGCTTCAGCCAATCGCCCTGGCCCCAATGAATCTCCGGCCCGTCGCCGGTGAGCCGTTTTAGGTGGGACCGAAAGCGCCGCTCAAGTTCGTGTTTCGCCTTCACTTGGCCGACTCTTCGCCCGTACTGGGCAAACTCCGGCCTGGACACGAGTATGGACAGCGCCTCTTTTTCAGTCTTGAAGTCTTCTGGGTTCGAAAAAACGTCGATCCAATTCTTCTTCAGGTCTTCCCGCACGGACACTATTACGAAGTTGGCGCAATCAATGAGAAGGCGTTGCTTAGCGGCTGCAATGATGACGGCTCGCAGTTGGTCGATGCTGGTTTTGAGGTACGTCGATTGCGCCAGGAACGCTGGCTCCAGAAAATAGTTCTCCAGTTCGCGGTACCTCCATATCAAGATATTCGCGTGCTCGGGGTCCGGGAACCGATCCCAGGAACATTCCACATCCTGATCAGTGTGGTGGTCGCGATCAATGAGGAAGTAGTAATCGGGATGGAACTCGTGGAGTGCCTTGGCTGCGCTTCGGATGTCAAGCGCAGATCCTAAGGGTTCCGTTTGACCTGAATTATGCACAGATTCACTTTGCGAGTGTGGCTGCGTTCGTAGCGGGTTGGCGGTCGTCGTGAGGTGGTAGCTCGGCAACTGGCCTTTTGGCTTCTCCGTGTCCGATTTCCCTTCCCGCCCAGAATCCGCGTCGTCAAAACCTCGCTCGGAAGTGACGTGTTTCCAGTGCGTTACGGCTAGTGCATAAAGTTTTATGCATAGCGCATAGCCAGGCTCTCAGATCAGCGCCCTCCCGACCACCGGCAGCAAGCCGCCGTAGGGAGTCGGCTTCCTGCCGCGGAAGTGGTAAGGCGTCGAAGCCCCGATTTTATTGGGCCGCGAGGCCGTCACGGCTGGGCCTTGTTGGACGGGCCTTTGGGAGCTATGCTGTTTTCGTCTGGTAACCATGTGGGTGACCTCCTTGGGGTTGGCTGGCGAAGCTGGGATCTTTGCCAGCCTACCTTTTTACCCCATGTTTTCGGGGGTCCCAAATGGTCTCTTGCGGCTCAGCCCTCCTCAGGTCCACGCCGCAGTGCATAATTCAGGTTTGAATACGCTTCCCGAGCAGCTCCCTTACGATGTCACTGTCGAGCGGGTTCGGACCGCTTCCTTCCACGAACAGCACGTGTCGAGCGCTCTGTCTTACCTCTTCCGGTCGGACGTCTGTTCTTACCTTGACCATGTTTATCTTCCTCTTCCACCAAGAGCGCTCGCCGGTCCACGGCTACAGAAGCGAATATGTCCTCTGAGTGCGTTGCGGCAAGGTACTGATTGACGGGCGAAAGCTCGGCTGCCTGGTCAAGGAAATCACGGTGCCACTCTACGTTGAGATGAACTCAGGTTCGTCAATCAGGACGATTGCTGGAGTCTCGTGTGTATAGTGCCAAATAAGATAAAGTGTAGAAATAATCTCCTTCTGTCCCGAACTCAGGCCGTCGAATGCGAATGAATCGCCTCCGTCGGTTGGATGAATACGGAAATCCAAGGTGTTGTCAGCGGCGGGCCGGAGTTTCTGGATTTTGCCGCCCGCATACCGACTGACGAGCTCATTCAACTTATCCAGTGTGTTGTTTGAGTAGTCTTCGTCAAGCGTCTCGAAGAGGTTAGCCTGTCCCATCATCGACCGAAGAATCTCGATCTTGAACCGGCTTGTAGGCATCTCATAAGGCCTGGCCCGCGGGCGCCGAAAACGTCGCTGCTCACTAACCATCATCCCGAATTCAGGGTTGCCTTCCTGCACCTTGCGGAAGCTGTGGAAGTAAAGCAAGCCTGGGAGGACCAGCGGGTCTGAACTCAAGCCCGCGAGCATGAGTGAGAATGTTTCCGTCGCATTGTCCCACAAGTCTCGTTGGGAGGCTTCGGATTTGCGAAACACATCTATGTCCCCTGAAACAGCAAGTTCTGGTGAGGGGCGCCGAAGCGTCAGGTGAACGTCGGCACCCTTCCCGTCAAGCTCAAAATGCCCGCTGATCTTCGCGGTTGTCGCCCCAGCACGGATGAGCAGGTCATAAGGGTCAAAAGGGGCGTCGATGAATCGTCGGAACACCCTGTCCTTATTTCTTGCCGTCGCAGCTAAAAACAGCATTGCGCAACATTCAAGAATTGAGGTCTTCCCAAGACCATTCTTGCTCCCCAAAACGAATACGTCAGGGTCACCAGGCAAAGTTGGCCGCGGAAATTCTATCTCGAATTTCTCCAAACCTTTGAAGTTCGAGATTTTCAAGTTACGGATGCTGATGCGTGGGTTTGGTTTGCGACGAGGCATGATTGGCCGCCGCTCTCAGTATCGCCTATCGAGCGGGTCAGATGCCGCGTGGAAAGTAGTGGGTTCGTTTAAATCGAAGTCGTTCCAGATCCAGCAGAATCTGTAAGAAGATTCGATCTCTTGTGGGTGAGATCGGCGCCAGACCGAACCGGAGGCCGCAATCGCAGCGAACCACACCCACCACGGTACTATTCTAGATAGGTTTCCGGAGGGACTCATGGTCACACCCGCGCTTGGGTCACCTGGGCGCGAACGCGAAGGCTCTCCGCTGGCCCCGCCTAACAGAGATTGTTGTAATCTTATCCTGATGCCACTTTCCGATAAACTTGAAATCAGGGCGGGCGTTCAAGAACGCTACGCCGATGTGTTGACACCCACGTCCCTCGGCGTGATCGCCAATCTGGCCGAACTCGACAACGACCGCAAGACTCTGATGCAGTCCCGATTGGAACGCCGCCGCCGGCGAGCTGATCACAGCGAGAGGATCCAGTTCCTGGACCCTGAATCCACCATCGGCCGCACGGGGATTAAGGTGGCCGACGCTCGGGCAGGGCGGTTTACGGGGTCCGCAATCCCAGACGACCTCCAGTGCCAGTGGATACAAGGGACCGGTCCGGGCGCGAAACCTCGGGCCGCGCTCGAAAACAGCATCCGCAACGTGGCCTACGCACTTCTCTCCGGCGCTGACGGCTGGATGTTTGACGGCGAGGATGCGCTGGGGCAGATCGAGACGATGTCGCTCGATAACCAAAGAAACCTTCGTCTGGCGTTCGCGAAGGACCCGGTTTTCCTGCAGGCGGCTGAAACCGTCGGAGGGCAGATGAACTCATGGGCCGAGGGCTTCTTCGGACGCAAGATCATCGAGGACTGGCGCAGCCAGCTCGACTTCACAACGAAGATCTTTCGGGCGCGCGGCCTTCATTTGGAGGATCGCCACATTCGAAGCGCCGACGGCAGCGGCTTCTCCGCCTCGATTGTGGATGCCGCCCTCTACGTCGCCGCCAATCACGAGTCATTTGCGCAACAGGGAGCCAGCCTGGTTTTCTATCTTCCGAAAATCCAGACGGCCGAGGAAGCCGCTCTATGGAATGACATTCTCAGCGGCGTGGAGTCCTGCCTGGGCTTGGCGAACGGGGTGATCAAGGTTTATGTCTTGGTCGAACAGATTGAGGCCTCGTTCCAGTTGATGGAGATTCGCGCGGCGCTCGCAATTCGGTTCGCGGGATTCAACACCGGCCGCTGGGACTACATCAACAGCGTTGCTGACGCGATGGCCTGGGATCCGAATTTCATCCATCCGAACATCGATGCCGTCACCATGACCTACGGCTACATGCGGAATTACGAGGACCGCGTGCGGCGGGCGACCAACACTCCCGACGAGAAAGGCCAATTCGCGCTCTGGCAGGGTGGCATGGAACCCAACATCCCGGTCGGTTCTGAAGCGGGTGTCTCGGCGAGCATGAAGAAAGCGACTCTGGGCGCCGAACGCGAACAAAGAGAAGGCGCCAGCGGCAAGTGGGTGGCCCACTGGAAGATGGTGCATATCATCCGCCCGGTTTGGGAGAAAGCCGGTGAGCCCAACCAAGCGGGCCGCTCGTTCCCGCCGTTGACCTACACCGACTCCGACGCCGATGGCTTGGCGCTGCTCGAGCCGGCTCCGCGAACGATTCGGGGTGCCAGGGACCTGATCAGCGTGGCTGTCCAGTACGGCAACGCCTTCGAACAGGGATTCCAGGCGGCTGCGCTAAAACCCGCGGATTTCTTCGGCAACGAAGACGTTCTCTACCTCATGGAAGACATGGCGACAGGCGAGATCCGGCTCAGCATTCTTTGGGAATGGCTGCACAAGACGGCGACCCTGACGGCAGACGACCAGGAAACCGGCGCCAAGGAAGGCGATCCGTTTACCGAAGAGATGTTCGCCAAGCTCCTGGCGGAAGAGTTTGCCAAGCTGCAACAAGCCAGCAACGTCGACGTTCATGACGACTCCAAGACGACGACACTTCCCGTCTCGAAAGTGATCGTCGATGCCTATGTGAGGTGCGTCCAGAAGGCTCCCTGGATGGTGGATCTGCTCAACGTCAACCTAACCGTCGAGCAGGAGGAAACAGCGCGGCAACGGGCGAGCGACTTCCTGGCGCTATTCGGCAAAGACGGCGTCCGCATTACAAAGAATCTCGATTTCGCATTCGGGTGAGCGCCCGTGGACGCGGAACTTGGCGAGCCCATTCCGCGGATCGCCGAGTCCGGCTTGGCGCTTTGGAAGGGAGGAGATACTTATGGAGACCCGCAGGGATGTGATCGCAATGATGAGCACCGCTCTGTTCGCGGCGGGAGCTGTACCGGCCGCAGGCAAGACCAGTCCTTGGATTAAGACTCCAGAGGATGCGCAACACATCACGGCACCGTTCGGAGAAGCGCACATCTACTACAAGGGCGAAACCGATCAGTTGCGGCTCTTGGAAACGCTGAGAGTCCGAGTCAACCCGGGCTACAGCCCTCACCCGCCGCACGAGCACCCGGAAGAAGAAATTCTGCTCGTGGTCGAAGGCGAAGGAGAGTTTGTACTGGACGACCAGGCGTCGCCTTGCTCTGCCGGGGCGATGCTATACGCGGCGCCAGGCCACTCGCACGGCATCAAGAATACAGGCAGTGGGCCTTTGACCCTGCACGTCTTCAAGTGGCAGCCCAAGTGAAACCCGGCTGAAGTTGATGCCCGGGCGGATTGGGAGGGTGAACCGGATTTCCTGGCAGGTCTCCGCGTTTTGGCGTACCCAGAGCTTAGGCGACAATCTCTTCGATCACTCGCCCCCCTGTGTCGGTGAGCTTTTTGAAACGCCCTGCGTCCAGGAAAGTCAGTTGGTTCTGGTCGAGACCCATCAGGTGCAAGATGGTCGCGTGCACATCACGGACGGGGACCTCCTCACCCGCCGCACGCACAGAGAATTCGTCGGTCTCCCCTTCGGTCTAGTGCCATTGAATTCACCGCGTTTAGCGAATCCAGCCGTGCTTTATTCTGTTGTCTGATCCTAAGCCACTCCTAGCCAGTTCCTGCTTATACGGTTGTTTCAGCAAGCCCCAAGATGTTGGGGTGGAGGTCATCGCGTCTTGTCCAGGTCACGCGCGCGGCGGATGTGGGCGTAAGGCGTAGGAGTGTGTTGAGTTCCGAGACCGAGGAGGGTTTGGAAGGCTGCCATTGGGGTCTTGCGGCGGTTGTGTCGAAACACGAACTCATCGAGGTAAACCTGAAGCTGAGCGCGGCTCACGCCGTGGTACGTTCCGGTCAGCCATTGCTGCAGGTTGCCAATGGCACGATCCGCCAGCGGCACCACCGACTTGGCGCCTTTCCGCAAGTCAGTCCGGTGAGGTTGCGGACGAGAGACGTGTTTGTAGCCGGCCTCTTCGAGGGCGGTAAAGGTCTTCAGACCGTCTGTGTAGATGGTCGAGCCGGGAACAACGTTCTGGGCAAGAAACCTGTCGATCGTCACCTTCTTGAAGTCTGGAATAACGGACATGCGAACGCGCCCGGAGCGCTTCCCGCGTTTCTCAACAGCGACCATCACAAGGGCCGCACGGCGCCCCTTCAGTTGCCGGCTGCCTCGCAAACCTGCTTGCGGGCCGCCAATCCAGGTGTCATCGACCTCTACTTCTCCGTGCAAGGGCTCGCGAGCTGCGTTCACCATGGCCCGTCGCAGTTTGTGCAACATCATCCAGGCGGTTTCGTAGCGCGACAGGCCGAGCTGACGCTGCAGTAGCAGCGCCGACACACCTCGTTTATCAGTTGTCATCAGGTACGCAGCCCAAAACCAAACCGTCAGCGGGGTCTTCGTATTGTGGAGCACCGTTCCCGACGTCAACGAGACCTGGTGTCGACACGCCGCGCACTGCCACCGTAGTTTCTGCTCGAGAATGTAGGCCTGCCGATGCCCACACTGAGGACAAAGGAACCCGTCGGGCCAACGACAAGCAGCCAGGTACTTCTGGCAAGCCTCCTCGGTCGCGAACTCCACCTGAAACTGACGCAGACTCTTCGGAAACGGCGGCCGGGCCACGCCCTACCCTACATCTTGGGGCTTGCTGAAACAACCGTATAAGCAAGAGCCAGTTAAGGTGACTGTCCCTCAGGACCCCGTTGGTGATGTGGTGCGGTGCGCCCGCCGCAACCACACGAGTGGTGCTGGTGTCCGTGGATGCTCCGATTGTCGCACGGTACCCCGGCTGCCGGGTGCCTTTAATCGGGCTCTGCCCCTACTTTTCCCTACTTTTCCCACCCGTTCAGACGAGTTGATTCATCTTGCTGTCTCGCCACTTTCATCGACCGACAGCGACTCATATGCGGCTCTTATTGGACGAAACAAGCTGGAATCGAACTTCGCGTATCGTCTCTCGCGGGGCAGCTTATCGGAAAGAATCTCAATGTTGCTCCAGCCTCGTGCGGGCTGCGATGGGAGGTCGAAGTTAGGATTATCGATGACGAGCGCACGTATTGTCGTTTCGCCTCTAGCTCGGGCCGAATAGCTTCGGTGTGTTCCATCAATGATCACAAGTGACCCATCCGGGAGTCGTTCGACTATGGGTGGGCTGATCAAGGGCCAGGGTGAGCCGTCTACGTATGCGAAATCTGGAAGATTGTGTCGCGCTCGCAAGGCGGCCAATTGGTGGATACGGAAAAGCTTGAACGACTCCAGAGTGCTCGTTGCGGGCCGGAGCGCGCTGAGATCGACCTCTTCGAGACGGACGCGAAGTCGTTCGTACTGTTTCACGTGTGTCCTGAGCGCCGAGATGACGGTTTCAGGGCTTAGCTCACGCACTTGCACAGGCTTCGCCTGAATGACATCCAGTCCGGTCCAGATCTTGTCGAACCAGTCAGTGACCACGTCAAGGAGACTCTCCTCATCCGGCATACGAAACAGGAGCGCGCGGGGCTTTTCGACAATAATGGCGGCGGCCACAGCTGTCCTCGGACCAACAATCGCAAAACGCGGGCGAGGCACTTCCGACCGATACGCCAGGGACAGCCCGAGATGCGTGGCGATCGATGCAATGTTAGGCACGTTCGCCGCGGAGTGCTGTAAGAGTCGCATCTCTCGTCCGTCAAGTGCCGCTCCGATCAATGCAACTTGTAGTTCGCGTAGCCAGGACACGTCGCCTGCCGAGATCCAGACCGGCCCGCTCGACGCTGTGATCAGATCGAGCGTCTGGTAAAGCATTCCCTCGCGGTCGCCTGCTCCGCGAGGCTTGCCTGCGGTCTGCGGTCCATCCGCACCATACAGCGAAGGAAGCGGCGGATCCCAGAAGTGTGCACCTCTGAACCTGTCAAAGAAGGGCTTGTTCGAACTTCGAAGGTCTTCCGCGATGTCGCCCGGAAAGTGCTCGACTGCGATCCCCTCATAGATCAGGTACATCTCACCACGGCCGGTAATCCTGGGGTCGGGATCCAACGTGCCAATGTAAACGGTCTTGATTCCGGCTTCCGCAACCCGGATCGCGCAGGGAACTTTTTCGGGGTCGCGCTTAATACAGGGTTCAAGCGTGACGAAGAGCGTGCACTTGGAGGGTTCGATGCCTTGGCTGGCTACCTTTTCCAGCAAGCAGAATTTCGCGTGCCTCTTTGGCGTCTCGCCGCGAAATGATGTCGCGAGAATGTTGCCGTCACTGTCAGCGAGGAGGGCGCCGACCAGCGGATGTTCCCTCTCATCCTCGCGCACGGACTTCTTCGCCGTTGCCACGGCAACCTCACACAACTCGCGGATTATTTCAGGCGTAAGCGGCATACCCACTCTCCGCTCCTGGAGCAATCACTGAATGCAAAGGAAAAATAGGAAAGGTGGGTATCCGACAGTGTCAACGCCAAGTAGAAATGTCCTAATCGCTGCCAAGTAGAAATGTCCGCTTTGGGGCAGGTGGCTGGAGAGGCGATGGTAGAGTGGTTGGCGTTGAGGGCAGGGTCGCGCCTGCTCTTGATGCCCAAGGCCGAAGCGATGGAGCTGGCTCCCAAGCAATCGGCTGAAGCAGACGACCCTCTGGCCTCCCGGTCAGAGGGTTTTCTGTTCGTGACAGAGATTGCTTTGGTGAAGCTTCGGAGCGGAGGCCTTGGGCTTCGCCAACGCGACGATCGCCGGGCGCCGTTTGCCCGGCGCTCCCCATAGCGTCTTGGTTTGGCAGCGACTGCCAACTCAGCGCATCGGCCCGATGGGCGCTCCGCATAGAGTCTTGGTTTGGCAGCGACTCCTAGTCCTGCGTATCGTCTCGCCGAGCGCCGGATGCCTGCGCCGCTTGCCACACAGGCGGGCTGTCTTTCAGATCGAAGTCCTTCATCCAGTCGCTGCTTCGCTTGCCGGCAGCTTTGCCGCCAGCCTTCTCGGCCGCTGCCGCAGCGGGTTCCGCCTGGGCGCTCTTGGGCTGCGGGCGCTCCGATTGGGGCTGCGCGCCGCAGCGATTCAGCGCCAGTTCGTGCTTGCCGCAGCGCGCGGCCAGGACGCCGTCCAGGCGTCTCTCCACCCGCACTCGGCTGTTTCGCAGACCCGGCACAATCGCCTTGCGGTCGATTTGATAGCTCTTTCCCGGAAGCGAATCGTGTAGTCGTTGGCGACCCGCCGCGTCTCGACGTGGCTCAGCGCCGAGTCCAGATCGTGCTCGGGACCTAGCTCGCGATGCGCCTCGTCGGGGTGAGCCGGCTGCACCCGCAACGTGGCGTTCCACCAGTGCAGAAACTCGCTTTCCAGGTAGGCGTTGGCCTGTTCGATCGTCGTGGCCCCGGCCACCCGCAGACCCTTCACCAGGCGGTCCTGGGCGGTGCCAAAGCTGCGCTCGACGCGGCCTTTGGCCTGCGGCGAATAGGCCGTGATCGATTCGATGTCCAGCTCCTGGAGCGCCCGTCCGATCTGCGTGGGAGGCAAGAGCTTGGGATCCTCGCCGGCGCTGTTTTTGGGCGTGTTGACAAACAGGCTGGCGCGGTCGGTGTAGAAGGCTACGGGTCGGCCGTTTTGTTCCAGATACGTCTTCAGCAAACGGCGATTCTCTTCGCCCGAGTCGTGCCGGACGAAGCGCGCCAGCAACTCGCTGCTGGCGTCGTCGATCATGCCGATCAGGTACAGCTTCTCCCCGCGTCCCTCCAGCCAGTCGTGCTCGGAGGTGTCCCATTGCACCAGCTCGCCGCGGCAACTGCGGCGGGGCCGCCACGGATGCGGGCGTCCTGACTTGCGGCGGCGGGGCTTCCACAGGCCCGCGGCGGCCATCCAGCCCCGCAGCGTTTCGCGGCCGACTTGGACGCCGTGGCGCTGCTCGAGATACTCCGCCGCCAGAGTCGGGCCAAAGCCGGCGTAGACGGGTTGGGAGAGGATTGCCACGGCTTGTTTTTCCGCCTTGGCGCTGAGCTTGCGGTTGGACGCGCGGCCCCGCGCGGCATGGACCACGGCCTGGTCGCCTTCGCTGCGAAGCTTCGCCAGCAGCCGCCTCAGATGCCGTTCGCTGAGGCCCGTCTGCTGGGCGGCCTGCTTTTGCGTGATGAGTTTTTTGTCTGCTTTGCGCAGCGCCACCAGCCGGTCGCGCTCTCGTTGTGTCATTAGTAGTTGTCCTTGCTTGCTCACCCCTCCAGGCTGACCTTGTCAATAGGACATTTCTACTTGGCACGTTTAGGACATTATCACTCGGCAGCGGCAGCAGAGGGAAAGGGGATTCGCTGCTCGTAGCGGTCTGCTAAGATTCGCATTTCTCAGCGCTAGCCTGCCACTCGCGGGTTCGTCTGGTAAAACGGATCGAAGTCCACATCCTGACGCCACAGCAGGTGCATCAGCACAGCCAGTTTGCGCGCCACCGCCACGATCGCTTTGCGCTTCGCGCAAGGGCCGCCGCGTGCCGCCAATCCCAGTCCCCAGCGCCGCAAGTCCGAATCTTCCCCGTGATATCCCAGAATGTATTGCGAACATTGCACCAGCAGTCGCCGCAATAATCGGTCACCGCTTTTGGTAATACTCAACTGCGGTGAGCGTTCGCCCGAGTCGCGGCGCTGGGGCCGCAGCCCCATCCGGGGCCCGGCGTCTCGACTGCTCCCGAGCCGCTGCGGATCGTTGTCCAGATTCAACACGAATGCCAGCGAGGTGATCGGTCCCACTCCGCGGATCGAGCGTAAACCTTGCGTGGCGGGATATTTTCCCTCCGCCAGCTTCTCGATATGTTTGTCATAGCGGAGGATTGCGGCGCTGACGTGTTGGATCACCTCGAGCAACGGCTCGAGCGCGACCCGCAGCTCGTCGGGCAACTGGGGACTGGCTTTCTTTACGAAGGCCGCGCTGCTCGAAGCCGGCAAGCGGCCCCCGAAACTCTTCACGGTGCCGCGCACGCTGTTGATCAGTTTCGTGCGTGTCTCGACCAGGGTTTCCCGCGCTTTCAGCACGGCGCGGTCGCATTGGCTGGCCAGCGAACGGGGCTCGACGGCGTTCAGCATCTCGGGCATCCGCAGCCCCAACTCGGCCAGCCGTTCGGCGTCGCTGCGATCGTCCTTCGACAGCGATTGGGTGATCAGCGCCAGGCGGTGCGTGTCGGCCATCAGCGGCTCGTGCCCCAGCCGCTCGAGCAAGCGGTAGATCCAGTTGGCGTGGCAGCCGGCTTCGAGCACCACCCGCATCGCGGCCCAGCCGCCGAAGTAGCGCTCGAACGCTGCCGGCGAGGTGCTCAGCTTCTTGCGCTCGACGATGTTGCCGTCCAGATCGATCAAGCAGACATGGCTGTGCTTATCGCCCAGATCCACCCCGGCTACGACGTTTAGGCCTTGTTCGATCATCTTTTGCTTCGACACTTCTCTGAAAGTTTTGCTATTGTTTTTCATGGCTCGTCATCCTCCTTTTTTTCGTAATGGAAAAAACCTGGGATCGCCACCGCAGGCGGCGAAGCCCGTTTGGGGAGTTTAGCTCACTCCCCGGATGACGAGCCTCCTCATTTCATCTCTGTCTCGACGGGTTGATGTTGTGGTGGCCAGGGGGGCGGCGACTACTGCACCACGAACTCAGCGAACAATACTTCCTTGACTTCGCCCCCTTCGACCAACGGGGGAGAGACGCTCCCGAATCTCGCTACGAAAGCCTTCCTTGCCCTCTGGATCAGTCAATTCCTTGAAGGTTTTCGATGAAATCAATGTCAGCACCTGATCCCGTAGCTTTGCCATCAGCAGGGCGTCCTCAGTCACCTCAAGCACCTTTTCCTCCGGCGATACGGCCAGTTTCAACTGCAGTTTGGCGTAGCGCTCTCCCGAAGCGTCATTGATGTTCGTCAAGAAAGTTTCCATCTCGACGATGCCGACCGTTTCCTTGACTTCCTCTTCTTCCTCATCCCCGCATCCGGCGGCAAGCGCCATCATGAGCGTCACGAGCAGAATGCTAGTCCACTTTCTTTCTTTTCTACTCACCTGGGGCGCCTCCGTTTGACTCACGTCCGTTGTCGTTCCCTGAGCCCAACTCGTTTAACTGCATCTTGTCGACGTCCCCTTCTTCCACCGTGAAGACGAACTCGATTCGGCGATTGGACGCGCGCCCGTTTGCCGTGCCGTTGTCCGCTACGGGCACTGAATGCGCCTGGCCGATGGCTCTCATTCGCTCGGGGGGCACGCCCTTTTCGGCCATGTAACGCACCGCCTGCCCAGCTCTCGCGGCCGACAACTCCCAGTTGCTAGGGAACGCAGATGTCGAGATCGGAACGTTGTCGGTGTGGCCAACCACGTCCACCGAGCGTGAGACCGAGGAAATATACTTCGCCAAGGCATCGAGCACCGGCAGTGCCTCTGAATTGATGCGGGCTTCACCGGAGCCGAAGATTAGATCCCCTTCGAGCTGCATGACCACGCCGTGCTTGTTTATTTTCGCGCTGCCGCCGCCCTCGACACCGGCCTGCTTCAATATCTCGTTCAACTGCTGAGCGATGTCCTTAGCTGCCGCCCCCCCGTCTCCCTCTTTGGGATTCTCGTGGGACATCAGCTTGCTTCCTGATGGGACGTCGGAAAGCGCAAGCTCGGATTTCAACCCCAGCGCGTTTTTCACCGACCCGATCATCGCTTGGAACTTGACGTTCTCCGTATTGGAGAAGGACAACAATAGAACGAAAAAGGTAAGCAAAAGCGACATTAAGTCCGCGAATGTGACCATCCACTCCGGTGCGCCGACTTTACACTCTTCGCATTCTTGCTCCACTACTCGGATTTCTCCTTCTCTTCCGCTGCGTTGTCCGCCGCATTGCGCAACTTGGGAGCCACGAACCCCTTGAG
>CBDCYS010000079.1:0-30730 GCA_965224215.1 Bryobacterales bacterium
CCAGGCGCTGCACCGCCTCGCTGGTATAGGCGTGGGCCAGCACGTAGGTCCCCCAGTCACCCGCCGCCTGAACCGCGGCCCGGATCTCCTCCGGCGACGGCTGCAGGGTGTGAATCGGATCGTAGTCGGAAGCTGCTCCGCCCCCACCCATGATCTTGATCTGCGTAGCGCCGTGGCGCAGGTTTTCGCGCACCGCTGCCAGAGTGAGGGGAACGCCGTCGGCGATCACCGAAAATCCGTGGTTCAGCCAGGGATCCGGACGGCTGGCGCTCAGCACCGGGTGCGGATCGGACCGCGCGCGGCGATCACCGTGGCCGCTGGTCTGGGTGACGACGGCGGCGGAAGGAAAGATCCGCGGACCGGCGAGCAGGCCGCTCTCGACCGCCCGCGCGAACGAGGGGTGCGTGCCGCCGCCGTCGCGCACGGTGGTAAAGCCGCTCATCAGGTAGGAGCGCGCCGCGTTGCCGGCCGCCGCGCCGATTACCCACGGGTGCGCGTCCATCTGATCTTTCGGGACCGCCATGGTGAGATGGGCGTGCAGATCAATGAATCCGGGGGTGAAGATACGGCCGTTACCCTCGATTACCACCGCGGAAGCGGGAGGTGCGATGTCCGAGCTTGAGATCCGGGCGATCGTATCGCCTTCCACCAGCACGTTCCCCCGGACCAGGTCATCGTTGACGCCGTCGAAAATGCGGACGTTCTTGAACAGGACCGCTCCGTTCTGAGCAACACCCAGGTGGACGAGCAGGAGCGGGAACAGGCCGAGAGCGACGCTCAGCCGGGTGAACAGTCGCATTGAAAACCTCCCTGGTGACGGAGCAGTCATTTTAAAACTAGTACGCTTTTGGTTTCGGCAACAATTCTAACCCGCGGCTGATGCTCTTTGTCGGCTGTAGCAGGCGATCCCGGGCGGCCGGCGCGGGCTGCCAAACCTCAGGCTGCAATTTCGGCACTCGCTGGACGCACGCTTGACCTGTCAATTGTGCTCGGCGCTCTCAAGCAGTTCGCCCCCACCTTGATCGAGAAGCCTTGCAGCAACGGCGTTCCCTAGCTCTTCTGGGGCTGTTGATTCACCGGTCAGCTCGACTCGAACCGTTCTCTTGCCGTCATGGTCAGCGACCACCGCCAGCAAGTTGAGTTTGTCGCCGTCCAGAACCGCGTGCGCACCGAGCGGGACCTGGCAGCCCCCGCCCAGCGCAGCCAGCAAAGCGCGCTCCGCGGTGACAGCGACATGCGTCTCAGGGTCGTCCAATGGAGAAAGCAGTTCGTTGATAGCGTCGTCCCCAGCGCGAGTCTCGATTCCGAGCGCTCCCTGGCCGACCGCCGGGAGCATCACTTCCGGCTCGAGGATCTCCGCGATGCGGTCCTGCCAGCCCAGACGATGCAGTCCGGCCGAGGCCAGCAGAATGGCATCGTAGCGGCCTTCGTCCAGCTTCCGCAGCCTCGTGTCGACATTACCGCGAATGTCCTCGACCTGGACGTCCGGGCGCAAGTGCCGCATCTGGGCGGCCCGGCGCAGCGAGCTAGTTCCGACCTTTGCGCCTTTCGGCAGCTCCGCCAGCGTCATGCCCACCAGAGCGTCACGAGGATCGGCGCGTTTCGGGATGACCTTCACTGCCAAACGCGGGTCCAGCTCGGTAGGGAGATCTTTCAAGCTATGAACTGCCAAGTCGATCGAACCGGCGATCAGAGCTTCTTCAATCTCCTTGGTGAAAACTCCTTTTAAACCGGTTTCAGAGCCCACCTTGGCCAGCGCGACATCGGTGATCTTGTCGCCGGTGGTCGTGATGATTTCGATTCGGGTCGAGACGTCGCGGTCTTTGAGTTGCTGCTCGATCCAGTGGGCTTGCCAGAGGGCGAGCTTTGAGCCCCGCGTTCCTATGGTGACGGTTTTCACTTTTTCAGGTTGAACGCGCGCTTGACGAACTCAACGAAATGCAGGCCGTCGGGATCACTGGCCAGCTTCTTCATTTCGGTAATAGGAGGATGGGCGATCTTGTTGACGATGCTGCGTGTCAGGGCTTCGATAGCCGCCTCTTGCTGCGGATCGAGGTTTCCCAGTTTGGGCCGGAAACGCTCGATCTGGGCCCGGCGCATCTCATCGAGCTCGGATTGCAGCGACACAATTGTGGGCGCTACCTCGTGCGTCTTGAGGCGGTGCACCATCTTGCCGACTTCTTCTTCGACAATGCGCTCTGCTCGATCGGCCTCTTTTTGGCGCTGCCGCAAGTTCGCATCGGCTACCTGCGACAAGTCATCGATGTCGTAAACGAACATGTTGTCGATCGAGTTGACCTCGGGATCGATATCCCGCGGCACGGCGATGTCGACGAAGAAAATCGGCCTATTCTTGCGAGCAGCGATGACGCCTTGGGCGGTCTGCTTGTTCAGGATGAAGCTCGGCGAGCCCGTCGAGGAAATGACGATGTCAACTTGAGTGAGCACCTCCAGCAGGCGATCGAAGGGGACCGCCGTGCCGTTGAACCGCCGCGCCATATCGACGGCTCGCTCATGGGTCCGGTTCGTGACGTGGATGTGGCTGGCGCCGGCGTTTTGCAGGTGTTTGGCCCCCAGCTCCGACATTTTTCCAGCGCCGATCAGCAGGATCGAGAGACCCTTCAAATCACCGAAAATCTTGCGTGCCAGCTCCACCGCGACGTAGCTGATCGAAACGGCCAACTGCCCAATCCCGGTCTCGTTGCGGACCCGCCGTGCCACCCGGAACGCGTTGTTGACGATCAGGTCGAGCCGGCCACCCACCGCGCCGGCCGCTTTGGCGGCGGCATAAGCCTCCTTGACTTGCCCTAGAATCTGCGGTTCGCCGACGACCATCGAGTCCAGGCTCGAAGCGACGCGAAACAAGTGCCGAATCGCAGCATGATCAGTGTAGCGATAGAGAAAGGGCGAAGCCTCTTCGATCTTGACGCGCGGAGTCTCGGCAAGGAAGGAGTTCACCTCTTCGGAGGGGTCGCGCCCAGAATCACCGCGCACCAAGAATTCGACCCGGTTGCAGGTCGACAAGACCATGGCCTCGGAAATCCCGCTCCTTTGCGCCAGCTCGCCGGCAAGTTCGCCGCCCGAGCCTTCGGGAAAGGCCAGCCGTTCACGCACCTCAATGGGCGCGGTCTTATGGCTGAGTCCAAGTAAGAGAACGCTCATGGGCGGCTAGGGTGACGCGAACGAATGAACCCCGCTGCCGACGATCCAGGTCATCGCGGCACAGCAGAACCCAATGATCGAAAAGTAGGCGGCTTTGCGGCCCCTCCAGCCAATGGCCAGACGGCTGAAGACCAGAGCTAGATAAATCGCCCAGGTGATGAAAGCTAGCGCGATCGTGGGGTCGACAATCCAATTGGCCCCCCATTGGACGAACGCCCAGAAACTCCCGGCAATCAGCCCGAGCGTGAACAGCACGAATCCGACGGCCAGCGTCCGATAGGCCATGTCGTCCAGTGTTCCTAGCGGCGGCAAGCGGTAGTAGAACGCCCGGGGCCGCTTCGATTTCAGCTCTTTTTCCTGAATGATGTACATCACACCGGCGACGAATGTGAGAAAAAGCGCGGCGAAGCCGAGCATAATCAGCAAAACGTGAATCGAGAGCCACCACTTGCCCAGGGTCTGCTCGCCCCAGGCCTCGACCGGCGTGCCCAGGCTAGCGACCAGGGTCAGCAGAAAGACGATCGGGAAGACGAAAACAGCCAGGCTTTCATACTTGTAGCGCCAGTAGGCGAGAAGAAAAGTACAGGTAATGAGGAACCCGATCAGCGACGCCAATTGATGCAGGGTGACGACCGGAAAGCGTCCCATCGCCATGGCCTGGTCGACGATCGAAACCAGGTGGAGCACAGCGCCGACGGATATCGAGCCCAGAGCCAGCTTGAACATGCGCTGGCGGCGTCGGATGACGGTCACGAGCGAATGCCATAAGCCCAATGAATACAGCAGCAAAGTGACCCGAAGCCAGAATACGCTGGACTGGTCCATACACCGGCCATTATAGCGTTCGCCGGGGAACGACATTTGGGAGTTGCCGTGGAGCTGGCAGAAGGTTCCGTACCCTAAAACGCTTACTTCCTGTCGGAATGGGGAATGCGGAATGGCTGTATACTGTGGGCGTCCGGGCTGCAACTGGGTCCAAATTTTAGCGGAACGCGGCAAACGTCCGCGCAAAGGCGCGCACGGAAGTCCGCGCTCCTGAGCTGTCCAAGTATTTCCCAGCAGGGAAATCGGAGGTTCACCATGTCGAAGCGCAGTGTTCTCTTCGCAGGCTTTTTGGCGCTGACGTTGTCACTCGGGGCGCAGCAAACAAGCACCCCGCCTGCCCCCGGGACCCGAGGTACCGGCAACCAGAACACTTCCCCCCCTGCGTCGTTGCCAACCACTCAGCCGCAAACATTTCCGAACTCTCCACCGGGAACCGTGTTTGGGCGTGGCTCCGAACCGATCATATTGGCCGGAAAAGTCGAATTGGATGACGGCTCCACACCGTCGGAGCCGATTCGAATCGAACGCTACTGCAGCGGGACCACCGTAACCGAAGCACACACGGATCGCAAAGGCCGCTTCAGTTTCCAACTGGGAGGTGACGTCCTCTCCGCAGCGCTCGACACCAGCCTGCAAGCCACTCCCCTCCCAGGCAACGCGGTCAGCTCGTCCCGGGGGGCGGGAGGAGAGACGCCGTGGGTTTTCGACGGCTCGGGCGCGGCGCAGAAAAATCTTCGGGGCTGCGTCATTCGAACAGCCCTATTTGGGTACCGCTCCGACACCGTTCCGCTCGATCAGCGAGAGTTTGGGCAGCGACCTGACGTGGGCGTGATCACACTGCATCGGCTCGAAGGCGTCAAGGGCCGATCCACTAGTTCAACGTCGCTGAGCGCTCCGAAAAAGGCGCGGCAACGCTTCGAAAAGGGGTTGAAGGAAATGGCAAAGGATCCCAAGAGCCGTGATTTCTGGAAAGCCGGAGCATCGCTGGCGGACGCGGTAGCCGTACACCCTCAATACGCCGCCGCATGGACGGCCCTGGGTAAAGTCCGGGCCGCGATGGGCAACGTCGACGGGGCCCAGAAGGCGTTTCAAGCGAGTCTCGAAGCGGACTCCGACTATATGCCGCCCTACCAGCCGTTGATCTTGCTGGAGATGGGGCAAAGGCGCTGGCAACAAGTTTTCGATCTTAGCGAGAAGCTGCTCGAACTCCACGAACAGCTGGCTCACGTGCGGTATTACCAAGCCAAGGCGAGTTTCTTCCTGGGTGAGCTGGATAAGACAGAAACACTGAGCCGCCTCATGCTCTCCAATGGCGAAGGGCAGGACCTGCCTGAGGCTCACCAACTGCTCGGGTTGGTCTATTCAACCTGAATTATGCACTGCCGGTGCACCTGGTGAGGGCTGAGCCGCCAGGAACCATTTGGGGACCCGCGAAAACATGGGGTAAAAAGGTAGGCTGGCAAAGATTTCAGCTTCGCCAGTCAACCCCAAGGAGGTCACCCAAATGGTTACCAAACGAAAACAGCATAGCTCCCGAAGGCCCGTCAAACAAGGCCCCGGCGCGAGGGCCCCGCAGCCCAATAAAATCGGGGCTGCCACGCCCTATCACTTCCGTGGCAAGAATCTGACTCCCTACGGCGGCTTGCTGCCCGTCGCCACCCTGCTCGAAAAACTCGGCTTCCAAGCGCTGCTGGAAGAAACCCTCACGACCAAACGGATCACCCGAGCCATGAGCCCCTACCAGTTCGTGCTGACCCTCGTGCTCGGCCTCTATGTCGGCTTTGCGCGGCTCAACCAACTCCGCTTCATCGCTCGCGACCCCATCCTGACCGGCATCTTGCAAGTGACGCGTCTGCCGCCGCAGTCCACGCTGTGGCGCTTTCTGGCCTCGCTGCACCTCAACGTGGCGAAGCAGATCCTTTCCATTCAGCGCCAGCTGCGGGAACGAGTCTGGGCCGCGGCCCACGTGAAGTTGGAGACGGTGACGCTGGACACCGACACCACCGTGCATACCCTCTACGGCCGCCAGATGGGCGGGCGCAAGAGCTACAACCCCAAGAACAAGGGCAAGCGCAGCTACCAGCCGATACTGACCTTCCTGGCCGAGACGCGCGAATACCTGATGGGCGGGTTGCGCAACGGCGACCGGCCCACGGGCCGACAGATCGCCGCCCACCTCGAGAGCGCTTTCCGGACTTTGCCGGGCGGCGTGAAGAAAATCCTGGCGCGGGCCGATTCCGGCTTTTATTGCTGGGAGGCGGTGGAGGCCTATGAAAAGGCGGCTTGTCAGTTCGTCATCGTGGCGCGCAAAACGCGGCGCCTGGTCGAGCGCTTGCAGCAAGCAGAAAGGAAACCCTCCCCCCGCTCCGACGCGGACGCGGAATGCGAATTCCTCTACCAACCGCAAGGCTGGGCGCGGGCCTGCCGTTTCCTGGCGCTGCGTTACGAAAACGAGCCCAAGGCCGGCGCGGCCGAGCAATACCAGTTGTTCGCCACCAGCGCTTACACCTACCGCGTGTTTGTCACCAATCTGGCCGAGCCGATCGCGGCGGTGGTGTGGTTTTACAATCAGCGCGCCGGAGCCGAGAACCTGATCAAGGAGGCCAACAACGACGCCGGGCTGGCGGCCCATCCCTCGCGCCGCTTTGACATGAACCGCAATCACTTTCAGTTGGCCATGCTGGCCTACAATCTCAACTGCTGGCTGCTGCTGTTCAACCGCGAAGCCCAGGCCAGCGTGGAGACGCTGCGGCACACCACCCTGGCGACGGCGCGGCTGCGTTTTCTGTTCGTGGCGGCCAAGATCTGGCGGCACGCCGGCAGAACGGGTGTCAGCTACAGCGATCATTATCAGGAAAAGGGCCTGTTTGAACGGCTGATGCGACGGCTGCGGGCGATGGGGCCGCCGGGATCGAGCTTGGCGCCGGTGGTGGAGGGTGCGCTGAGCTGAGGGGCACTCCATGCATAAAATTTCATGCACTCGCCGCAAGGTACTGGGAACACGCCGCTTGCCAGCCCGCTTTTGCCCTGCCGGGATCAGGAGGCGGCTCAAACGGGGAGGGAAACAGCAGAAAAGACGACTTGCGAAATCACTGAGTTGACACGAGTGCCGCTATCGCCACAACGCCATCGACGATGGCTACGCCGAATCTGTGCATAATTCAGGTGACATGGTGATAGAGGAGGCCCACTCCCCAACTCGGTACATCGTAGTCCGGAACCACATAGTAAACCCGAGGGACTGTCACCCAGGAACTCCCAATTCTCGCAATCTGATTATCCACTTTACTCTAGTTGGTGGGCTGGGGCTTGGTGATAATGTCTCGATAGGTCAAGGCCTTACGGAGAACCAACTGTTCGACGAGTCGGTGGAAGATCTTGCCTACGTGGCGGGACTTTCGACGGTTGAAGCGAAAGGTGAATTCATCGAGGTAGCCTTGCAGATGCACTTTACTCACCTTCCCTTGGTGCGTCGCTACCAACCAGCGCTTGAGCAGCGAGGCAACCAGGTGGACATGCGCGAATTCCTCGGCGGCTATCTGCGAGTCTCCCGCTGTGTGGGTGACCCGATAGCGATAGCCGGCTTTCTTCAAGCCCCGGTAACCCCTCCAGCCGTCGCTATGGACCAGACTGCCTGACGCCACACAGTCGGTCACAAAACCCACCAGACTCGGTCCCGATGCGTCGGGGACATGACGCAGACGAATTCGCCCCATTTTGCGGCCCTGCAGTTCCACCGCAACCACAACCAAGGCTTTGCCCACCAGCTCTCGCCCGCGAACGTGCTTCTCCTTGCCGCCCAAGTAAGTCTCGTCGACTTCGACACTTCCGTCCAGCCGTTCCCGACCCAGCCGAACCATCCGCCTGCCGCTACTTCTGCAACATCAGCCAGGCGGTCTGATAGCTGCCCAGACCGAGTTCACGCTGCAAACCCTTGGCGCTCAGCCCTGTTTTCTGAGTGCAGGCCAGCCACATGGCCAGAAACCAACTCCGCAGCGGCACCCGCGAGTTGTGCAGGATGGTTCCCGCCGTGGGAGAGGTCTGGCGTCGGCACCCGCTACAGAACATCGTGCCTCGTCGGGTCGTCCAACCCTTCGTGGCCGAGCAGTTCGGACAAACGAACCCCGCTGGCCAGCGGACACCGAGCAGATACTCGCAGCAAGCTTGCTCGCTGGCAAACCGTTCAGTGAACTCCACCAGATGTTTTGGAAAATCGTCGCTCAACAGACTCGGTCTTCGCCGCCAACAGCGCGAGTCCAAGGATAGCTTGATTCATCACTAGAGTAAAGTGGATAACCAGATTCTCGCAATTTATTCTGACCGTGCGTAGATGCATCCACGACAGATAAAGTCTTCTGGAGCTTCTTCCACCCCATACACCCAGCGGCGAAGTTGCGCCATAGCCGGACCCGAAAGGATTTCATCGACGGTCTGCGTGGTCAGATCTCCGACAACATAGCGACTGTGGTAGTCCTGGCAGCAGAGTACGCACTTGCCGAGAGGTGTGATATGCATCCATTGAAGAGGGCGCGAACCCGTTTGTTCGCAGCCGCACAATCGTCTGTGTGGTGTGGAAGGCTTGAGGCCAAGCGGTACAATTCCTCCTCGATTCATGACCTCGTAGAATTTGACTTCGAAGTTGCTGTTTTCATAGCGGTTTCGGATCTCCTGGTAATCGGCCCTGTGCTGAGAATTGCCCTGACCAAGGACAACGATCTCCATCTGCCGCGCGATTCTAAAGTGGCCCATGTAGTCGACATTTTGAACAACGATCCCCAAGTGGTCTTGGCCTCGATCCGATGCGTACCTCTCGCTGTCTAGGGTCGAGAGATTGATAGAGAGAAACCTCAGACCGCCGATTACAGCCATCTCGTCGGCCCGAGCCGGCGATAGACCGGATCCGTTGCTGATAACTGCGGCGGGCAGGCCGTAGCGCCGCAATGTTTTCAATCGCTCGACAAAATACAGGTCAATCGAAGGTTCGTTGTACCTGAATTATGCACTGCCGGTGCACCTGGTGAGGGCTGAGCCGCCAGGAACCATTTGGGGACCCCCGAAAACATGGGGTAAAAAGGTAGGCTGGCAAAGATTTCAGCTTCGCCAGTCAACCCCAAGGAGGTCACCCAAATGGTTACCAAACGAAAACAGCATAGCGCCCGAAGGCCCGTCAAACAAGGCCCCGGCGCGAGGGCCCCGCGGCCCAATAAAATCGGGGCTGCCACGCCCTATCACTTCCGTGGCAAGAATCTGACTCCCTACGGCGGCTTGCTGCCCGTCGCCACCCTGCTCGAAAAACTCGGCTTCCAAGCGCTGCTGGAAGAAACCCTCACGACCAAACGGATCACCCGAGCCATGAGCCCCTACCAGTTCGTGCTGGCCCTCGTGCTCGGCCTCTATGTCGGCTTTGCGCGGCTCAACCAACTCCGCTTCATCGCTCGCGACCCCATCCTGACCGGCATCTTGCAAGTGACGCGTCTGCCGCCGCAGTCCACGCTGTGGCGCTTTCTGGCCTCGCTGCACCTCAACGTGGCGAAGCAGATCCTTTCCATTCAGCGCCAGCTGCGGGAACGAGTCTGGGCCGCGGCCCACGTGAAGTTGGAGACGGTGACGCTGGACACCGACACCACCGTGCATACCCTCTACGGCCGCCAGATGGGCGGGCGCAAGAGCTACAACCCCAAGAACAAGGGCAAGCGCAGCTACCAGCCGATACTGACCTTCCTGGCCGAGACGCGCGAATACCTGATGGGCGGGTTGCGCAACGGCGACCGGCCCACGGGCCGACAGATCGCCGCCCACCTCGAGAGCGCTTTCCGGACTTTGCCGGGCGGCGTGAAGAAAATCCTGGCGCGGGCCGATTCCGGCTTTTATTGCTGGGAGGCGGTGGAGGCCTATGAAAAGGCGGCTTGTCAGTTCGTCATCGTGGCGCGCAAAACGCGGCGCCTGGTCGAGCGCTTGCAGCAAGCAGAATGGAAACCCTCCCCCCGCTCCGACGCGGACGCGGAATGCGAATTCCTCTACCAACCGCAAGGCTGGGCGCGGGCCTGCCGTTTCCTGGCGCTGCGTTACGAAAACGAGCCCAAGGCCGGCGCGGCCGAGCAATACCAGTTGTTCGCCACCAGCGCTTACACCTACCGCGTGTTTGTCACCAATCTGGCCGAGCCGATCGCGGCGGTGGTGTGGTTTTACAATCAGCGCGCCGGAGCCGAGAACCTGATCAAGGAGGCCAACAACGACGCCGGGCTGGCGGCCCATCCCTCGCGCCGCTTTGACATGAACCGCAATCACTTTCAGTTGGCCATGCTGGCCTACAATCGCAACTGCTGGCTGCTGCTGTTCAACCGCGAAGCCCAGGCCAGCGTGGAGACGCTGCGGCACACCACCCTGGCGACGGCGCGGCTGCGTTTTCTGTTCGTGGCGGCCAAGATCTGGCGGCACGCCGGCAGAACGGGTGTCAGCTACAGCGATCATTATCAGGAAAAGGGCCTGTTTGAACGGCTGATGCGACGGCTGCGGGCGATGGGGCCGCCGGGATCGAGCTTGGCGCCGGTGGTGGAGGGTGCGCTGAGCTGAGGGGCACTCCATGCATAAAATTTCATGCACTCGCCGCAACGTACTGGGAACACGCCGCTTGCCAGCCCGCTTTTGCCCTGCCGGGATCAGGAGGCGGCTCAAACGGGGAGGGAAACAGCAGAAAAGACGACTTGCGAAATCACTGAGTTGACACGAGTGCCGCTATCGCCACAACTCCATCGACGATGGCTACGCCGAATCTGTGCATAATTCAGGTTGTAATGAACCATCGATATTGCGTCGATCGTTTGCCGGTACTCCGCCAATTGACGAACTATGGATTCATAGAAATCCAGAGTCATCGTATGACCATCTCGCGGATCGGTTGAAACCGGGCAAAAATAGCAAGATTGGTTGCAGGATGAATTTGCCTCCAGCGCTACGTACTTCAGCCGAAAGCGAGTGGCCAAATCGCCTGAATTGCCGACCAGCCAACCTTGGAGGCGGAGCCTGCCAGTCAACGCACTATCGAGATCGGCAATCTTAAGATCGCCGCCGCGTAATTGAAAAAGCTCTCCGAAGCCCTCGTCCACCACCGCAATTGTCCGGTCAGTCAAGGGGTTGTAAATCTGCTCCGATTCAAAATGCAGGTAAGGCTCAACCACGCAATCCGCGCCGCTTTGCTCAGTAGTCAGCCCGTTCGCTGGGCCAGCGGATTTCGCCGGTAGCGCTGTTTTTTGGCGTTCAATCATTTGACTTAGAAGAGATCACTGTCGCTCTTCGTATAGTACAGGCTGCGTCTGAATCGCTCACCCGGATCGGACGCCCGAAAGGGCTTGTAGATCATTCCTAAGTTGTCAGGCTCGGACTGGTCTTCGAATCCCGCATCGCTGATCACATGCCGCCACCACGCAGGTCTGGCGGAAAACCATCCTTCGACCTGGCGCGCGCCGCTATGCTCGTGGCTGCCAACAACGTGCGCCAGCAGAGCGCCGAAGGCCTGGGGATGAGCTTTATCAAAGAGCCCGTCTCCCCAAATCAGTCTTTCATCCTGCCGGCGGAAAACGCTCCAACCGACTAGCCGGCTCGCTTTGTGGATCGCGTAAAGGCGGTAGTCCACGTCCGGACACTCCAGGTATCTCCACTGCACGTAACGTGCGTCCCTCCGAATCAACATGCCATAGTCGGCCGCGACACGGCTAAACAGCGCCGACCACTGCTCATCAACCTCTTGGACTCGAGCGACGTCATAGCTCGACTCGATCAGTCGCTTGCGAATTGAGTTTGCGGATGTACCTTCGAGGTCGAGAATCTTGAAGGGAGCGGCCGCAAAAAAATGGCTCCCTTCGACCAGGCGAAGGTAGTAACGCTGTATCTTTCCAGTGTTGAACCCGAAGTTCAGGTCGACCACGTCCTCGCAGAGATTTGCAAAATGATGCCGCATGACGCGCTGCAACAAATTTGTGCCGCGGCGGCCGAACTGGCGCGCTTCTGGAGCGGACATGGTGTCGCCGATCTGTAGTCCCAATAACTCCTCGGGCTCGCCGGAACTCGTGTCGTAGAAGACAGCCGGGTAGCCGGAGTAGTGCGCGGCCAAGTCTCCATTGGAGGCAAACGCCACGCTGATCTTGCGGGCGCCCCAAGGATTGTTGAGGTATTTCCATTCCCAGTGCGCTCTCCCCCGCGGGAACCCGAAGCAGGTCTCGAAGAGTTTCAGAATCTGATTCTCGTCGCCGGTTTGGAAAGAGCGAACTACATACTTTTCAGCGAGACCTTTCGATTTCGCCCGCACAGGCTGATTGGTCCCGGCGAGATCGGCACGAGTTTCGAGCACAGGGACTTGTTCGTGATTCGGCGAAGGCTCAGCCGGCGGGTTTGAACGCACGGGCTCCTTGGTGCGGGAATCGGACTCGACCGTTATGCTGTGCGCGGATAGTCCAGGTTGCTCGCCGTTGGGACCTGAAGGCCTTTCAGCGGATTCGGAACCGTGGTTCCCGATCCCCCGCAGCCATTCGAATGCTCCCTTGATCGCCAGTAGCAGCGGATCGGGAATCAAGCGGATCGCGCGCCAGGAAAGCGACTCACGAACATTCTGAAGTTCTTGTTGCGCTTCTCCCAATAACTTCCTGAGCTGTGCGTCGTCCCGTGCGACCGCAGCCATCTCCGTTCTGACAGCAGCGACGAGGTCAATGAGACCATCTCTTTCCGCCTTGGTTTCTTCGAGCTCACTCTCAGTTGCAACCTGGTTGGCACGCGCTCTTTCCTTTTCTGATGCGACCGCCTGCATGGCATCTCGCATCACGGTCAATTCGCGATTCAATTCAGTCCGCTCGTTTTGGAGTCGTTCGATCCTCGGCCAGGAAGATTTCGTCAGCATGACCCAGTCGTCGATATGCTTCTTATGGATGTTTGGAACATATCGATGGTAATGTCGCGTCGCAAGAAATCGATACTGCGCCGTAATCCCCGGGATTCGGTGGAAGTCGGTCAGCGCGGAAGCTCTAATCCAGAAATCCCAGTCCTCCAACGTCTCAAGATTCTCGTCAAAATACTCCGCCTCGACAGCGAGAGTTCGCTGAAAAACCGCGGTCATGGACGGAATGTAGTTGTGGTGATAGAGATGATCCCGGTCGTAATCGACCCCGAAGAACACTTCCTTATCTCCAACGAGCGTGAGTTTGTCCCCTTGCTGCTCGTACAGACCTCTTTCGCAATCGCTATAAGCCATCCGCTCACCGGTCAATTCGAGAAAGCGCACAAGCTTTTCGATATGCGTGGCATAGAGGATGTCATCGTCGTCAAGGAAATTGAGATATTTTCCGGCGGCATTCTTTACGCCAACATTCGCGGCCGCGGCCCTTCCCAGCGGTTTCGATGGAGAGACTTGGCGGATCAACAATGCGCCCGCAAATTCGCCGACAACTTCGGAGACATCCGTGAGGCCCGCATTGACAACAACGACCTCCAGATTGCAATAGGTCTGAGTCAGGATGCTTGACAGAGCTTCGCGCAGAAGGACGGGTCGGTTAGTTGTGCGAACGATGACAGAAACGAGTGGCTGCTTGGCATGACTTGAGCCCGTTAAGCTCGCGCGATGATGAGTGGTTAACCACTCGATTGGGCGACCCGCGATCTCCCGGCTCGAGACCACCAAATACCCTTCGGCGTACTCGACTTGCGGGGATACCGTCAGAGCCCGATAGCGGTTCAGCGAAATGGCCGCGTCTGTATACGGATGGTTTTCGAGTTGACTCACGTAAACGGCGCATGCTTCGCTCTTTCGCTTAACAGCCGTGGTGATATCAACCAACGTATTGACACGAATCGGGTGGTTGAACTCGTAAAATGCGATTCTGGCATCTAGCCGGGAACGCTCCGCTGCCTGCCAGATCAGGTTGGCGGCTGCACGGTGGTCAGGATGGTATTCCAGTGGAGAGGGCGCGTAAATCAGGCCCGGAGAGTAACTGCACAGCAGTTCGCGGAGTCTGCTCAAACCTTCGGACGAGCTGCTGAGTGTCCTGTCTGGGATGTCCCAGAACTCAAGATCAGAAATGCCGAGAAGACCGCACGCGCTCGCTGCCTCTCTCCGCCGCAGCGAGACATACTCTGCCACCGAGTGCCCGTGCCTGGCCGCAGCTTTCGACCCGTCCGTGAGGAAGACGACTTTCAGCGGATCGCCGTTCTCGGCGTGGCGGATAAGCGATCCACCACAGGCAAGCGACTCATCATCGGGATGCGGAGCAAGCACGAGGACTCGAGCACCGGTGAGGTCTGATGTTTCGAACGGTATCTCACTGCGCTCGTCGCAGGCTGTCACCTCGATCGGGCAGTTTTCGAGCACGTTACCCGTCTCGCGGAAGCGGAATTCAAATGTAGCTCCGCCGTTCGCGGCAAAGTGCTCCGGCAACAGATAAACAAAGCCATGGGAACCGCAGCTCCCAAATCTAGACATGAGATCCCATCGGAAAACGGAGGCGGTGAATTCTCCTATCGGACGATTGGACTCAAAGACCTGGAGCGCGACCGGCGTCTCAGGTGAGGTCGTGTCGATCGCCCAGCCCTTAACTAGCTCCTGGTCGCTATACTCGACCGCGCCGATGAAACTGCTTTCCCTGGCCATCAAATCACCTTGGCGCTGCACATCGTACGAACGCCCGTGAATCATTTTTTAGTCGCGGCGGGTCGTTCAAAGCAAGCCCGCCACAACTCGTGACCACTCGCCGTGCAGACCGTAAGATGGTATCGCCCTGGGGCAAGATATGTCCATATTTTTTGGGGGAATGTCCAAGTTTGAGGCGTAGGAGCGTCGATCATGGCAGCGCCGGCCGGAAAGCCTCTATCCAGCGGTGAGATCTCGATCCACAAAGACTGTTCTCTGTTTCCTCCATTCGCTTGGAGGGAGATCTGGATAGGGCTCCCTTCGATCATCGGCGGCCCGGATAGACGCCGGCCACCGTACGCACGGCATCTTTTCAGCAATCTCGGGAACCAAGCACCGTAGTACCGCTTCTCGAAACGATCCCTTGATTCGGAAAACCAGCCGGCCGCTTCCGGTTCCTGGACCGCACTCTGATTGAATAGATGCACGGCTTCCGCTGCAGGAACGTATAGAGAGTTGAGTCCTTGACGTTCTATCCGCGCAAGCCAGTCCTGCTCTTCGAAGTAGAGTCTGAATCCCTCGTCGAATGGCCCAACCTGTTCCAATGCGCGCCGATTCGTGGCCAGAAGAGCGCCGCACAATGCGATGGACTTGATCGGCCGTGTAGCAAGCCAATGTCGATAAGCATGGCGGCGCCAGTGATTGCGCGCCCAACGCGCCGGAAGGTCGCCGCGCTCTGACAGAACGGCAAGTAGCTCAGAGGGCCACGTGCGCACCTCGGTGGGTGGCATGAGGAACTGCTTCTCTTGATCCCAATAGAACTTCGGCCCGGCAACAGCAGCCCCATCCGCTAGCACCTGAATCAATGCAGCAGTGCAGCCGGGCTGGACGAAGACATCAGAATTCATCAGGATTAGGAAATCTGCGTCGGTACGTGCAATACCGCTATTGAGCGCGGCTGCGTAGCCAACATTACCGTCGCTTTTTAGCCACCGCACCGGCAGACTAGCCAATTCAGCATCGGCAATAGCAGTGTCGCCGTTGTCGACGACGACCAAATCTGCTTCGAGTGAACTTATTCGCAGATCGGAGACGATCGCCTCCACGGCGCTGCGCAGCAGCCGTGGCGTGTGGTAGTGGACCAAGATGAAGGCTAGGCTCATGTTTCGGCTCGGGGTCAGGCCAAAAGTCAGTCTGCCACATCGGCCTTTTCGACCGGCTTCCGCGCGAGGTATCTGGAGTTCACTCTCTAGGAATTCAGATGGGGCCGGAGTCGTGGCCGACCACTGCGATCGCCGGCTTATCTAGTCGGTCGTGATCGCGTCAACCAACGATCTTGCTAGTTCATTAGCCAGGACTCGCGATACGGCGTCACTGTAGTGGGACCCCGTCCTGCTCGACGGACATTGCGAATTCGCTTCCGAGACCACTAAGCGCTGATCGAAAATCGAGCAACGTCGGTCCACAGCCTTCCAGAACCTTCTCGCTGAAAACCCGATAGTCCCGATCGTCTGTAGTAGCTCGATCCATAGCGAGCCAGTTTGGCACAGGTTGGAGGCAAAACGTCGCGTCGACGTCGAAACTCTTTGCGAGCGCGGAAGCGGCGTGGTGGTTTCTGACGTAGCGGTTGGCAGCCTGTTGAATTAGCGCCTCGTTGGTCTCTGTACTGCTGAGCCTAACTCCGCCTAATGGTGATCCTACTTGTCTGCGCCACTTTGCGGACAGTCGAAGCAGAGGGAACGCCTGCTCAAAACGGATCCATGGAGGTGCAGAGAACATTCCGTTGAGATGTTCCTCCCATGCCTGCTCTAGCCGCGGGTGTAGTGGCGACCCGTTTCGATAGAAGATGCTATGTACAAGATCGTTTAAGCCATTGAGGAAGATCACTCTGTCCGGTTGGGCCTCGGATTCACGGAGATTCGCCAACAATAGCGCTACTTCGTGAGACGAGTTATACCACGGCACTCCAAAGTTGACAACCTCGATCTCGCTGTCTGGGATCAGTTCATGCAAGGCCAGCTGCAAGAACGATGCGACCGTAGAAGAGTCGGAAACACCCCACCCGAAGACAGTCGAGCCGCCGAATATCCATACCTTGAATGAAGAAGACCCATTGATTTTCTCAGGAGCCCGTCCGCCGCGTCTGCCATTTCGATCTACGCTGACGAAGCGACCCTCGAATTCGCGACTGATCAGCCCTGTCCAGGGATGCACACGCCAGTGGCCGTTCAGCACGTAGCGGTTCCAGTCTTCTAGTGTTGCGGCGGTCTCTTCCGGACTCCATAGATAGTAGTGCGCCGGCACGAATGTCTCCGACACCCGGCGGCCGCCGAGATTCTGATCCCAAATGAACCCTTCTACAGGAAGCAGGAGATCTAGGGCTGCTAAGACGGTCAGGCTGACAATGCTGATATTCAGCCAGATAATTGCAATCGTTTGATATCGGATCGGTCCTACACCCCGATAGTTCGGCCGCGCACGCGAGACGTGCGAATTCGATTGCGGGGCTTGGTCGGCCATCGAAACACTGCAGCCTATCACCTGACATATACGGTGACACCTTCCGTGGAACATTCTAGCGTGAGCGGGTGGCAAGAGGAGTCCAGCCACCCACTAATCCGCATTTCTCACCGATTCCCGGAAACGGGGTTGGCGGGGCGCGGGGGATGAGATTTTCATGGTTTTGGGGCGGCAACGCCTCTCCGTAGTGCCGTCGTGAGGCGGATACACTCCTGTGTTCCGTCTGCGACCGTTGCCGAGACATTTTCGGTCCGATTTTGCCGAAACCTCGATTGCCGCTCCTGTCGAAGCCTGTCTGCTTCCAGTGATACTTGAAGTCGCCGCGCCGTTTTCAGCAGCGCTGCGGTTCCCCCCGTGCGAGATTGGCATACACTTGCTCGAACACCCCCGCCCAGGCGTATCCGGTCGCCAGCGAAATCCACACCTTGCGCGCCGTGATCCGGATCCGCGCCCCGATCTTCAACAAGCGTAGACGGATCGTCTCGGCTTGCGCCCGCGCCATTTTCGTCCCCGCCAACCCCAGCCGCCGCAGCGTCTCCAGCAAACAGTACCCGATCGATGAAAAATATAATCGGATCTGATTTCGACCGCAATAGCGCGGTCGAGGTGCGGTCGGCGAACAGCCCCAACTGCTGCTCCGTGATGCGGTTCTCCATCTCCCCGCGGGCACAGTAGAAGTCCTCCTACAGGCTCCGGGCTGCCATCTTGTCGGGACCCAGCGAGGTCACCACGAAGCGCGGGTTGGCGCCCTTGGCCAGATACTCCGCCTGGGCCACCAGGCGCCGCCGCCGCGACCAGCTCGTTCGCGTGCGGTAACGGAAATCTGCGAACACGCGCGCCGCGGTGCCGGTCTTGGCGAAACGCCGCCGCGCCAGTTTCATTCGTCTTTTGATGCGGCGCTGTAAACGGTCGTTTTTTGGCAGTCCGATCACGTAATCGACAGCGTTCGCCTCGCACCAGCTCAGAATCTCGTCGCGGCAGAAACCGCCGTCGGCCCGCAGCACGATCTCGATTTCGGGCCACACCCGCCGCAGTTGTTCGACGATGCGCTGGAGCTCTTCGAGCGACCCAGCCGAGGCGTCGATATTGGCCGGCCGAAGGCGCGCACACAACAGCTGGTCCCCGGCGAAAATGTAGAGTGGCAGGTAGCAATAGTGTCCGTAGTAACCGTGGAAAAAGCGCCCTTCTTGGTGGCCATGCAGCGGGTCGTTGGTGGCATCGAGATCGAGCACGATGCGCTCGGGTTGGCGCGGCTGCGATTGGATGTAGAGATCGACCAGCAGACGGTCGACTGCGGCAGTGTCGAGAACGATCTTCTTGTAACGGCTGGAGGCGTCGGCCTCGGCCGGGGTCCCTTCGAGGCGGTTGAGAGTGCTCTTGCCGGCACCGGCTTTGCCGCAGTCGCGGCGGCGCCGCCGCTGCTTGCCTTCGAGGTCTTGTTTGCCGCTCAGCAGGGCCAGTAGCGGGTCCGAGCGCAGCTGGTCATGATCGTTGAGGTCCTCATAACCGAGCACCAGCCCGTGGACCCGCTGGGAGACCAGCTCTGGCACGCTGTGTTCGACTTGCGCGGGCTGGCGGTGATCGCGGAAGCAGGCAGCGAACTGCCGCACGATGCCCGTGCGCTGTTCGGTCTGGCGCAACAGCATGGCGCCGCCGTTAGAGGTGATCGTGCCGCCGTCGAAACGGGCTACCACCTGGCGGCGGCCGTGGTCGGCAAAGGTGAAGCTGGTTTGGGTACACTCTGTCATGGCGAAGGTGGAGAATCTTATTGGAGACCGCACCAGTAACGCGATACTTGCACCGAACGCGCCTGTTACGGTGCTTTCTACCTCATCTGAACCCTTCTCCGGCCAGGGTCAGCTCGATGCCATCAGCCGAGGAAAGAATCGCCTTTATGCCAAAGGTGCGATCTACTACATGGATGTATTTGGGAAGTCCCACCGGACTCGATTTTGCTTCAAGAGTGGGCAGGGCGACTTAACCAACTTGAGGATGGCCGCATGCCTCGAGCACAACGACATGGCCGCGATCGCGTTGCTGTTCGGCGTCTGCGTTCTGGTCGAAGACCTATGTCAACTGCTCCGCTCCGGAATGCATCGCCGATCCGGTCCCTAACACGGATGAGGCTCGCCCAGCGTAGGGCGAGTGGCCATCGTCGGATGCCGCAGGCCGAAGCCGGGGACCGACGAAACTCACCTGACGGCCGAAGCAACTCGGTAAGTCCGCCATTACTTCTTGCCTTTGCTCACCGTACGGTCCAACCGCGTGGCCCGCGCCGGACTCAGCCGAGTCACTACGACGAGCGGATCGGACTGGACCGGTGGGGCATACCGCCCAATTTTCTTGGGTTTTGGGCGATTGTCACCAGGAAGCCTAATTGTGGCACCTGAATTATGCACAGATTCACTTTGCGAGTGTGGCTGCGTTCGTAGCGGGTTGGCGGTCGTCGTGAGGTGGTAGCTCGGCAACTGGTCTTTTGGCTTCTCCGTGTCCGGTTTCCCTTCCCGCCCAGAATCCGCGTCGTCAAAACCTCGCTCGGAAGTGACGTGTTTCCAGTGCGTTACGGCTAGTGCATAAAAGTTTATGCATAGCGCATAGCCAGGCTCTCAGATCAGCGCCCTCCCGACCACCGGCAGCAAGCCGCCGTAGGGAGTCGGCTTCCTGCCGCGGAAGTGGTAAGGCGTCGAAGCCCCGATTTTATTGGGCCGCGAGGCCGTCACGGCTGGGCCTTGTTGGACGGGCCTTTGGGAGCTATGCTGTTTTCGTCTGGTAACCATGTGGGTGACTTCCTTGGGGTTGGCTGGCGAAGCTGGAATCTTTGCCAGCCGACCTTTTTACCCCCATGTTTTAGGGGGTCCCCAATGGTCCCTTGCGGCTCAGCCCTCCTCAGGTCCACGCCGCAGTGCATAATTCAGGTGGCAGGCGATATGCCCTGTGTTTTGAGAGATCTTTGAGGCTTGGCATGCCGGAACATTGTGGCACGCTGTTTGCTTGCAGTTAGAGCGGGGGTGGACATGACCATCGATCTACTCCAGGCTCTGTTTGCAGTCGTCGCGTTTGTTCTCGTGCCTTTCGTCGCGATCGCGTTGCTGTTCGGCGTCTGCGTTCTGGTCGAAGCCCTATGTCAACTGCTCCGCTCCGGAATGCATCGCCAATCAAGACGGCAAACGCACGGAAACGGACCACGGTTTTCCTTGAAACGCATTCTTGTCCAATCGCGGGAGACACCACGGCGCTTCGTTAGGATCGAAACGATGAGCGAAGCCCCGCGGCCATACATCAGCATCGTGCAACACTGGTTCGCCGAGTTCCGCGAGCGCGAGCGGGACTAAGCCCTACAACACGAGTCACATAGGACTACTTCGTGGATTCCTAACGATGAACCTCCTTCGGACTAACAATCAGGAGTCTTTGATTCCTAGCACACTCTAACAAAGCCACTTAGGTGTGATTTTCCAGACTCGGTGATGGAGCGCCGATCTCCCTAGATCCTGACTAACGGCCAACTGTTGATCCAGCAGGATGGAGCGCCGATTCGGCCTTGGATCAATCCTTGCCGACTACACAGGATCTAGCCGCACTTCACAATCTTCGAGGCCGTTGAAGAAAGAGAGCGGCACTTGTCCCGACTTGCCGACCGGGCAGCCAAGTACGCCAGCGACTCGACTCGACTCGATTCGACGTAAGGCCCATCGTTGGAACAAATTAGGACGGAGAGCTGGCGCGGATTCCTCATGCGGTCGAGGTTTCGCGCCATGTATCCGCAGACGGGCGGTAAGTAGCCCTTTGCAGACACTTAGACGCTGTGTTGACGATCCTTTACAGGAGGATGCTTGACGCTTTGCTCATGACAAATGCAGCCATATCTTGGATGTCAGACAATGTCGCTTGCTCGGAGACCGAAACTGGGCTAAGGTCATGTTCGAAGCCTTATGACGAGGAGAGTCGAGCATCATCATGAATCAAACTGCGAACTCCAAGAACGATCAGCCCCTTGAGTCCTGGAAAGAGATAGCCAACTACTTGCAGCGAGATGTGAGGACCGTGGCTCGCTGGGAGAAGAACGAGGGACTTCCCGTTCATCGACACGAGCACCACCGCAGGGCTTCCGTCTACGCCTTCCCATGCGAGATCGAGGCGTGGCGCGCCGCGCGGCGACCCCAGGCCGAATCAGCGCCACCTGTTCCCCTCTGGCGCCGGCTGGAGGCTTGGGCCGCTCTTGGCGTCGGCGTGGCCGCACTGCTTGTGATCACCTACGGCCCTTTCCTCAACCCCCGAGACCCGGTCGCCGAAGCCGCCGACGGATCAATGCGAGCCGAGCAGTTTTGGGCGGGCGATAACGTTGACGACTACAGCCGGCTCTCGGCCGACGGTAAGTGGCTCTCCTACATCGATTGGTCCACCGGTGACCTATGGTTGCATGACATGACATCCGGGGCGAAACGGCTCATCACCGGGAGAGGTTCCTGGGACGAGAACCGTTCTTACCCCGAAACCCATGCGCTCTCACGTGATGGCGGACACATTGCCTACGCCTGGGTTGACCATGACAATAAGAAATTCCAACTGCGCGTGGGCCCAGTGCCGCGCGAAAACGAGACGCACGAGAGCAAGGTTATCTTCGACTCTCCGTCTGATGAGACGGGCTTCATCGAAGTTTTCGGCTGGCTGTCGGGTTCCGATATCCTCTTCCTCCACACTGAAGCTGACACCGCGCGTTTTCTCATCGGCAACGCAGAGCAAGGAAAGGCCACCGCTCTCAAGTCGCTCCGCTGGTCCTACCCCGAGGGAGTTGCCATCTCTCCGGGCGGCGCATGGATTGCCTATGGTCGGAAGCCGGATCCACTCGCGGCTCAGCATGACGTACATCTACTCGCGGCCGACGGGTCGCACGAAACGAGTACCATCGAGCATCCGGCCGATGACACGCCGATTGCCTGGACGCCCGATGGCTCGCACCTCTTGTTTCGCAGCCGACGCACCGGGAATGAGGCGCTCTGGGCAGTCCCGGTGGCGAACGGCCATAGGACAGGGGCGCCCCGATTGGTGAGCCCAGACGCATCACTCCTTGCAGGCGTTGGGCTGACGCCCACTGGAGAACTTTACTACCTGAAGAGCACCGGGTCTCGCGACATCTTTCAGGCGGAGGTCAACGTATCCACAGGAGCCCTGATCAACGGAGGTCCTGAGGCTCGGCTCGTTTGACCTGTACGCGCTCGGCCTCCCCGTCCAACCACCGAATGATGTCGTCGGATGTCGCCTGTTCTGTTGGCTCCGGCTCTGCAACGCGGACGTCCACCGTCTTGCGCTTCGGGTAGACGTAGTGGGCTAGCTCGATGAACATCCGGGCTCGAAGCTCGACTGGGTGGCTCTCGCTCATGGCAATCTCTGCCATTCCACGGATCGGGTTGCAGCCAAGCTCGTCTAGGATCTGAGCCGCTTCCTGGGTTCGCTTGTTCGGTGCCCCTCGGGTGCGACCGCCTGTTTTGTGTCCGAACGCCATCTACTTTTCTCTACTTTAGACAATCCCATCCACCTGAATCCAGAAGCGGAGCGGGTCACGCTTTGGCTACCTGAGTGGCCACCCGTGTTAGCGGTTTACCCGCAGAGGCTGCGATTGTCGCCGTAGTAGGCGTCGTACACGTGCTGGTAGACCAGATCGCACTTTTCGTTCCAGAACGGGTTCGGCGTACTTCTCAGGTAGCTAGTCGACCACCTTCTCGATGGCAAGACGAACGGCGACACGCGCGTCCGCTGCAACCCGTTGTTGGGGGGCGTCTCTTGATCGCTGGGAAAGAGTCGCTCTTCGACGCCCAGCCACGCGCCGCAGAACGATCACACGGTCCTTCGAAGTCGCACGGCCCTTCCGCTCCTCACCCCATACTCTGGTCGTCTTTACCGTCGGATCGCCCTCCAGAAGCTGATCAAGGCTGCCAGCGTCTCCATGCAGGACAACGCTGCTCGGCGCCTCAGACAGTGCACCAGACCTCAGGATCCAGACGGCGCGCTCTCGGAGTTTGGAGAAGACATCTACCGGGGGCTGCAAGAGGCCGTTTCGCTCCACGAATCGGCGGACATACTCTGGCGACATGCTGAACGTGTTCGGCATATCGACGGAGAGATACGCTGTAGTCCCGTCTCGGCGATGTTTCCCGTGCATGATCCCTAGAATGCAGCTGCGGATGAACACATCCTCGGCCATGTGATCATTGAGAGCCTTCCGCAGATAACAGAGCTGCGCTAGGGTTCGCCGGTGAAAAATAGGGAACAGAGTGTCAGGGATATCCTCGATCTCGGACTCGCCGCGGAATTCGCCAGCCAAGGATGTCAATCTATCGGAGAGGTCTTGCAGGTGAACGGTCTGCAACTTCGCCCGCGAAACTGCCACTGCAAGCGGATTGAGATCGACATCAATGGATGGTCTTCCAAGCAGCCTAGCCTCGACCAGCGTGGTCCCCGAACCGCAAAACGGATCAAGCACCGTAGTTCGTGGCCCAACCCATCGGTTCACAAGCATTCGCGGGACCTTCGGCGGGAATCCACCCAGATAGGAGCTCATGCTGTGGAGCGGGTGTTCAGAACGTGCCATCGGTCCGCATCACCCCTCATCCGCGAGTCGTGCCCCCGCCGCAATGCAATGAATCACGGTCTGCGCGACGCGGTCTAGCTCAACGGTCTGATAGTCTTCGAAGTCCGTTCCCTGTAGAGCCCCATCTTGGCCCTTTGTCTCGGAATGGCGCGCCCAAGAATAGAAGGCAACGTAGAGCACGAAGTTGTTGCGCATTCTATTGATGCCCCTTTCCTGGTAACCGCCAGCCCGGAGAAGGCGCTCCAAATGACGGTTATTAGCGTTGACGAAGATCTTCCCGCCTTCCTTATCCTCACGTACCTCTGCGACGCTTGACTCATTCCAGAAGTAGGGCCCCCATTCATCCCTGAATACCGCGATTGGCTCGGGCACCTTGACGCGAACCGTGTTTTCCTCTCCAGCCGTCGGATGCTCGGGCGGCGCTTCAATGCGAAACGTGACCTCGTCCGACAATGCCTTGTCATCAGGCGTGAACAGAAAGGCACTGACTGTTCCATCAGTCGCGGCTTTGACCCCCTCGGCAGGCCGGATTGTTAGGCGGGCGCGTCCGCCGTGAAAGTCCGACTTGCTCTCGAGCGCGAGCAGATGCGGCGGATGGCCCACCATGGTGAGTTTGGCGTGAATCCGGGACGTCAGGTAGCCGTCTGGTGCGTCACTTTCCAATCGGATCAGCGCCTGACGATCAAGGCGGACTGGAATGGGCCGCTTGGCGTTGGCGATACGGAGAAACGTGGGTTCATCCCGAGTGGGAAGCGGATCGAGGGCATCCCGAGTTCGTGATCCCCTTGGCGGTGGATCTCCCCTTCTTTCACCTTTTCCGCCGGTCGTTGCGTCGACTCCCGGCTTCAATCGCTCCATCAGCTGGGCGAATCGCTGGCGCATTCGTTCGCGATCCTTGTCGGAGTGGCGCGAGAGGAGCTCTTCCTTGCGGATCTCGTTCAGCCGGATGAGTTCGTCATTTTCCGAAAGAGCTGCGCAGATCTTCTCCCGCATCTCAAAGAAGAAGGGCGTTCGCTTTAGACGATCGCGAGTACTCGACAGAAGTTCCCGACGGGCGGCAGGGAGAAGATGGTCAAGCTCAACTTGGAGAATGAGGAACTTGGCCTAGTAGGGCAGCTGGAGCCGCTCCGCCGTAAATCGCCGTTCGTCAGTGCCGCGCGTCTGCCCGAAGTAGGTGTAGGCTACCGGCTGATAGGGATCGACGTAGACATCGATGGGTTGGGCGCTGCCACCGTCATCCTTGCTTCGGACAACCCAATAGTTGACCTTAACGACCGTTGACCCCGAAGCGTGCTCAAGGTGCACATCCACACTGTCAGAATGCTCAATGCGATCTCTTCGATCGTCTGTAAGCCGTGTGAAGTTGCCCGCGATCGTCCGGTGCTCCCGCTTTTTTCCGCCGAGAATGCTGGGGCGCGCATCTTCCACCCAGATGGGCAGCACGGGGTCGAATAGGGCATTCTGGAAGAGCCACCAAAGGCTGCCTGTAAGCTGCGTCATGCGGGCTGAGTAGCGGTCGATTCCGAGATTGAAATGAATGACGCATGTGCCGGGATCAAAGTCGGGGAGCAGCACCGCAGGGACGTGTGGGATATCGTGGTTCTTGGTCACGAGGTATGAGTATCGGCCATTCTTGTTCTTCGCCGGATCAAGTTCTTCATATCTTGCAAATGTGACTGCAACTACGTCCGTTTGCCCATCATTTAGAAGGTCGGGCTGACGGCGGGACACAATGAGGGCGCCATCCGGTGAAAACGCGAGGACGGTTGAACCACCCTGACCATAAGCTCCGGCTAGGTACGGCTTGTCGATCTTGTTCGTTCCGCTCAAACTTAGGATGGTGGTCGGGATGAGGTTTGGGGTCAGGCCCACTCCGAGATCTCGGATCATCACGGACGGTCGGCGCTTGTGAGCGCCGTCCAGCAACGTAACAACGACGTTGTCCGCCAAGGGTTGCCGTTTCGCGGGATCACCAAGGTTCGCGACTCGACCGCCGGGAACTCGAAACCAGAGCTCCACGGCCTCCCTTGGAGATGCGGGAACCGTTCCCTGGTTCTTCGTACCCAACTGCCTCAGTGCCTCACGTTCAATTACTCCGTCGAGGGCGTTGGTAACTCGCTCGATCAGGGCATGGCCGGGGTCGCTGCCGATGTTTATGAGGCCGTAGTTCGCTTCGTTATCGCCAACAGGGCGCCATGAGTAGAGGAAGTCGCGTTCAAGCTCTCGAACAAGATTGGTCGCCGAGATCAGGTCAGTCGCTTTGCTGAGATCCGTTAGGAGTTGCTGTTCCTGGGCCATGTCTTAAGTCTCTCCCTTTGGTTCTAATCCCGCCGGGAGTCAACGTCTGCCCAGCTAGCCTGCAAGCTTGTATTTAGGTATAGTGTCTGCTCCAGGGGCACGCCGCTTCGACAGGCGGCGAACAAATTCTTTGACGCCTTCACGGTCGAAGACTTCAAGCCCAAGCCAGTAGAGATCCTCGACGGATGGGACAAAATGTAGGTTTTTGGTGATCTGATAGATGAAATCCCATCCCACGCCGAAATCGAACTTTGCCCCTGGCTTCGTAAATTGGTCGAGGGCATGGAAGATCGTTTTGTTCCGGGAGATGGCGACGTCGTACCACTGCTGGAACTTAGGGTGGAGCGTCCCAGTGCCCTCATTGAGGGCGATCGCCTGAGTCAGAGACATCTGTGCATCGAGGTCAAAGATCAAGACGTTCGTATCGGCAAACGACGACACCACGTCACCTAGACACCAGGTAACGGTCGTTTTCCCGACACCACCCTTGAAGTTGATCGTTGCAATGGTCTTTTGGGAGCGGTTCGATGCCATGAGAGGGCTCCCTTCTCAGAAGTTCCCTGCTGTGGGCGTACAGGCCATTATTGCACGAAGCGCTGCGCTTCCTTCCTAACCGACTTCATGGCTGGTAAGTTTGGCTTGGGCCGTGGCGAACTTGTGATCGGCGTAGCGAAGGAAGATCAACCCGAGCACGGGAACGGAGTACTCGGAAGACTTCAATTTGGAGTTGGCCCGGAGTTCGTCAGCGGCTCCCCAAAGGCGCTTTTCCAGTTCGGTGGTGTTGGCTGGCATGTGGCTCGGCTACCTACGGTTAACTCGTTGGTGCAATCGTTTGTACTGAAATAGGTCTACCACAATACGGCGTGGGAGTTTCTGGAACTCGAGACCGGCTTGGAAGGCATCAGGCGGGACCGCACTGCCGTAGAACCGGGGCATGAAGTGATTGATCAGAAGTGACGTTGAGGACGCCTGACTGGCTTCCTTAAACCCGAAAACTGCACAAATCTACGAGCCGGGCGCGCCGGGTCACGCGCGGAAGATCGTCGAGAGGATTTCGGTTTGAGCAGAAGCAAGGGAGATTACGTCTCACCGCGATGTTGATGCGAACAGTAGGAAAAGTAGGGAACTAACACCACCGACTGCACCGATCCAGAATCCAATGCGAAGGACACGATACTTTCTTGTACCTGAATTATGCACTGCCGGTGCACCTGGTGAGGGCTGAGCCGCCAGGAACCATTTGGGGACCCCCGAAAACATGGGGTAAAAAGGTAGGCTGGCAAAGATTTCAGCTTCGCCAGTCAACCCCAAGGAGGTCACCCAAATGGTTACCAAACGAAAACAGCATAGCTCCCGAAGGCCCGTCAAACAAGGCCCCGGCGCGAGGGCCCCGCGGCCCAATAAAATCGGGGCTGCCACGCCCTATCACTTCCGTGGCAAGAATCTGACTCCCTACGGCGGCTTGCTGCCCGTCGCCACCCTGCTCGAAAAACTCGGCTTCCAAGCGCTGCTGGAAGAAACCCTCACGACCAAACGGATCACCCGAGCCATGAGCCCCTACCAGTTCGTGCTGGCCCTCGTGCTCGGCCTCTATGTCGGCTTTGCGCGGCTCAACCAACTCCGCTTCATCGCTCGCGACCCCATCCTGACCGGCATCTTGCAAGTGACGCGTCTGCCGCCGCAGTCCACGCTGTGGCGCTTTCTGGCCTCGCTGCACCTCAACGTGGCGAAGCAGATCCTTTCCATTCAGCGCCAGCTGCGGGAACGAGTCTGGGCCGCGGCCCACGTGAAGTTGGAGACGGTGACGCTGGACACCGACACCACCGTGCATACCCTCTACGGCCGCCAGATGGGCGGGCGCAAGAGCTACAACCCCAAGAACAAGGGCAAGCGCAGCTACCAGCCGATACTGACCTTCCTGGCCGAGACGCGCGAATACCTGATGGGCGGGTTGCGCAACGGCGACCGGCCCACGGGCCGACAGATCGCCGCCCACCTCGAGAGCGCTTTCCGGACTTTGCCGGGCGGCGTGAAGAAAATCCTGGCGCGGGCCGATTCCGGCTTTTATTGCTGGGAGGCGGTGGAGGCCTATGAAAAGGCGGCTTGTCAGTTCGTCATCGTGGCGCGCAAAACGCGGCGCCTGGTCGAGCGCTTGCAGCAAGCAGAATGGAAACCCTCCCCCCGCTCCGACGCGGACGCGGAATGCGAATTCCTCTACCAACCGCAAGGCTGGGCGCGGGCCTGCCGTTTCCTGGCGCTGCGTTACGAAAACGAGCCCAAGGCCGGCGCGGCCGAGCAATACCAGTTGTTCGCCACCAGCGCTTACACCTACCGCGTGTTTGTCACCAATCTGGCCGAGCCGATCGCGGCGGTGGTGTGGTTTTACAATCAGCGCGCCGGAGCCGAGAACCTGATCAAGGAGGCCAACAACGACGCCGGGCTGGCGGCCCATCCCTCGCGCCGCTTTGACATGAACCGCAATCACTTTCAGTTGGCCATGCTGGCCTACAATCTCAACTGCTGGCTGCTGCTGTTCAACCGCGAAGCCCAGGCCAGCGTGGAGACGCTGCGGCACACCACACTGGCGACGGCGCGGCTGCGTTTTCTGTTCGTGGCGGCCAAGATCTGGCGGCACGCCGGCAGAACGGGTGTCAGCTACAGCGATCATTATCAGGAAAAGGGCCTGTTTGAACGGCTGATGCGACGGCTGCGGGCGATGGGGCCGCCGGGATCGAGCTTGGCGCCGGTGGTGGAGGGTGCGCTGAGCTGAGGGGCACTCCATGCATAAAATTTCATGCACTCGCCGCAACGTACTGGGAACACGCCGCTTGCCAGCCCGCTTTTGCCCTGCCGGGATCAGGAGGCGGCTCAAACGGGGAGGGAAACAGCAGAAAAGACGACTTGAGAAATCACTGAGTTGACACGAGTGCCGCTATCGCCACAACTCCATCGACGATGGCTACGCCGAATCTGTGCATAATTCAGGTATGAGGGAATGGCAGTTCTGGCACAATGGACCCTTCACGGATATAATGATCCAAACGCTCGACCCCAGCCGCGAGTACTTTGATTGATACATGGCGAGGTTTTGGACTTGGCCGTTCGATTTCTTCGTGCTTGAGTACATCGAAATCGCCGAATTCATGTATGACTGCTGCTTTCATTTGACTGACCTCCTTTTTCTTTCTGGTTAAAACACTGAGTGGCTCCCGCCCACGTCAACGACTACGTCGGTCTTGGGTTTCGCAGGGCAACGACACAGAACCACCTCTTCTATGCTTATGTGGATCGTCAAATCCACCGTCAACTCTCGAAAGACCACCTGCAAACGCTTCAAACAGACTCTTGGAACGCTCGATCTCCTACACCGGCGCGCCTGATGCCGGCTTGCGCACGAAGATCCACCACAGGTCGCTCGTCTGCTGAGCGGCGAAGTGTTGGATTCCCTGCTTTATGCCGGATGTCGTAGAGAGGCTGGGGCTCCCACTTGTGCTTGATTAAAATGAACTCCCCCGGACCACACCGCCTGAGTGCCTGCTGGATCGGGACCATAGGGTCGGAGTCCAAACGCTCGTCGGAGGCAAGCAGGTCGACGACTTCTTTAGGCTCCTGGCTCGTCCACTCCGGCGGCTCCCGAATCGGCGCTTCGTCGTCAGGCGCGGTGAGTCCGGCTTGGGCGGCAATCTCCTTCCGGTCCTCTTCGCTCAGTGGCTGGCCGGCGATCTCATGAATGCGGGCAAGTATGTCGACCACCGGCCTGTTGGTTATCTTGGCGACGCGCTTGAGGCTGATGCGTGGCGGCATGAGACGCCGCGAGCGAGAGGGCCTTTGACAGGCGCAAGTTCCTCGTCGACGAGCCTGGGCATAGGTTTCTCATATCAATGAAACTGTTGCAGACGATTCTTCAATCCCCGAACTACCGGAACGCGACAGGCCCTTCAAAGTTTTTCGGTGATGCGGTAGTGCGAGATGGTTTTGCTGGCCACGACGGTCGGTACGATTGTACCGCGCTTCAGATAGATGGTGATTACAAGGCCGTAGGGTCGGGAACTGGCGCGGTGGCCCGTCAGGACCTGGCTTGGCTGTATCCGGGGTTTCCCCTTCGTGCCCGTTTAACCGTGTCCGTGGCTCCGTTTCCAGCTCCCGCCACCTCGCACGCAGCATGAAGATTTCCTTCACTACGCACTCCTGCACACTTCACGACAAGGTTTATGAGACCTATCCGATCGGAGTTACTTTCGTCGACAGCTCGTAAGCCGTCACCCGAATCCAGGTGTCTGCTCTCGCCATTGACTACTCCACCGCTTCCGACCGAGGCCTTGGCTTAACGCCAAGCCCGTTCAGCCTTCCCCTTGCCGTATAGTCCTGATCTCAGATCCTGCAGACTGCCAGACGCTTTTATCATTTCGTCCCTGCCTCACTGTGTTGACCAAGACTTCATGTGCAGCAAGGCCCGTTCGCTCCACGGGCGTACCCCGCTTCGTCGCTACTACGGACCTGGCCGCCACCCTCTCGCCTTCCACCGACTTCCTGGTTTCCGCCAGTTATACGGCTTGCTTGCTCCGCCGATTTCTCGACGGGACGAGAAGGGCTTCTCCAGTTGCTTAGCATGCCCTGGTCACCGTGCTGTCCCTACCACCCCGCCGGAGTGACCGGGCGCTGCAGTCAGTCTGCGCCAGCCCATGCTGCCTTCACCCGTGGAAAGAGGGCTTTCGAGGCCACCT